>NZ_JBPJZD010000002.1:0-1126857 GCF_051207375.1 Haloarchaeobius pelagicus
CCGCCTGCGAGGAACTGGAACCGGGTCTTGCCGAGGACCCACGCCGAGACGAACAGCCACACGGGCACGAGGAACCGGCGCTTCCAGAGGGCGTAGAGCCCTGCCGCGTACGTGACGACGAAGAAGGGCGTGACCGCGTCGGCCACGACGATGGGCTGGACGAACTCGTCGTACAGTCGCCCAGTCCCACCACCGAGCCCGGAGTGGGTTCCGGCGGCACCGAAGAACACGTCGAACCCGTGGTGGGACGCGACGGTCAGCCACCAGGGCGCGGTCACGAGGACCCCACCGACGGCCACGACCGCGCCGGAGACCAGCCCCATCGGCGACCGGTCGAAGGCGGCGTACAGCACGAGGTAGTTCAGGCCGAAACAGACCGCGTAGAGCGGATGGGTGAGGATGGTGAGTGCGAACAGGACCAGCCCCGGGGCGAGCCAGCGCCGGTCGCCGTGGCGGAACAGTCGCAGCCCGGCGAACAGCCCGGTGACGACGAAGAAGAACGCCGGGGCACGGTTGATGCCACCGGCCGAGAGGTGCCACTGCAGGACCGGCGGTGCGACCGCGAACACCAGCGACGCGAACGCGGCCCGGCGAGGCGTCCCGAGGAACTCCCGTGCCACGTAGAAGTACGGGACGACGGTCGCGAGGACGACCAGTCCGGGGAGCAGGCGGCTCAACAGGAACGCGTCGACCCCGGTCAGGTCCCGGACGGCCGCCACCACGTAGAACATGAGTGGCGGGTACGCCAGTGGGACACCCTCGGCGGTGTAGCCGGGGACGGTCGGCGGGAGCCCGTACCCGTGGGCGCTGATGGTGTCCGCGATCTGGACGTAGAGGCCGGCCCCGTACGCGGGATACGGGTGCGTGAGGAGGTAGCTGACGTAGACGAGCAGGCCCGCGGCCAGCGCGAGGCCGAGCCAGAGTCGGTCGTCGAACTGGCCGGTGGCCAGTCGGGTCGCGATGCGGCTGGTGGTCGAGTCGCGAGAGGTGGTGTGTTCCATGCGTGGGGACAGGCGCGAGGGCGGTCAGTCGCGTTCCAGTTCGAGTGGCTGGTGAACGGACACGGAGTAGGGTGTCCAGCGGAGTTCGAGGGCGGTCCAGACGAGCAGCGAGGCGACACCCGCGAGGGCGGCGAACACCTCCAGCGGGCCCATCCAGAGTGGTTTGACGTACATCACCGCGTTGAGTACCCGGCCGGGGAGGAGGCTCTTGGCCGTGAGCCAGAGGGAGCCGAGGAGGCCGTCGTCGCTGGCCGTGCTCCCGTCGGTGCCATCGCCGCCGGTTCCCGGGGTCTGCTCGGTCCCGTCGCCGCCGGTGCTCGATTCGCCACCGAGAGCCTGCATGCTCTGGCCGCCCGAACTCTCGTCACCGGTGCCGAGGCGCTCGGCCTCGTACGGGAAGGCTACCTCGACGCTCCAGACGACCTCGCCCTGCGCGTTCACCTCGAACACGCGGTTCCCGTTCGAGTCGGTGATGAGCGTGTTCCCGTTCGGGAGCCGGTCGGCGTCACGGGGCCACTGGGCCCGGGCGTCGCTGTATCGCCACGACTCGGTCCAGTTCCCGTCGTCGGTCCGCTGGTACTCGACGACCCGGTTGTTCTCGGAGTCGGCGACGAGTACGGCCGGGCCGCCGTTCTCGGCAGGGATGTAGTCCGGGTTGTGCTGCTCGTAGATAGTGTCGTGGTCGCCGTCGCTGCCCAGCGTCCAGTTCTCGACGAGACCGGTCTCGCGGTCGAGGAAGACGACCTGGTCCTGGTTGCGCAGGCTCACCATGAACTGGCCGTCTCTGACGACCTCGACGTCGTTGACGTGGGTCCAGTCGGAGGGGTAGGGGCCCCCGCTGGAGCGCGGGTACTCGCTCTGGGCGTCCCACGACCACTCGACCAGCTCGGTGCTGGTGTTCACGACGAAGACGCGGTCTTTCGCGATGTCGGCGACGACGTACCGGGTGTCGGAGAGCCGGTCACCGTCGTGCCAGCGGGTCGAATGTTTGCCGGGCGTGACCCTGGAGTAGACGTCGGTGACGGCCCCCGTGGTGAGGTTGACGCGTTCGATCCCGTTTCGCGTACAGACCGTCTCGCTGTTGCACTCCTCGGCGGAGAGGTGGTCGGCGTAGAGGTACTCGACGGTCGCGTTCGTCCCCTCCACGGGGTCGACGTCCCAGTAGCGGGTGTGGGTGTCGTTGTAGTACAGCGTGCTCCCGTCGGCGGCGAAGGCGACGAGTTCGGCGTTAGCGCGCGGGCCCTCGTCGGCCGAACCGAGCCAGGTGTTCGAGTCGGTCGCGATGACCGTGATTCCGTCGCGGGGCGGAACGGACTGCGTGTCGGCGTCGGTGTCGTCGAAGTCGGTCGCCCGGTCGGCCGTGACCAGTCCGAACGACAGGGTCAGAACCGAGAACAGGACGATGACTCCCAGCGCGACGCGGTACGCTCGTCTCGTGAGCATCTACCGGCACGACGATGCTCGGGTGGTTTACTATAGAGTCGTTAAGTGCGGGTCGTGAACGTTCCCCATCGCTACGGGACGGTCGGTATCGAACGCCGGTTAGGCGGTGTATAACGGTTAACTCGCCCATAATAATCCCCTTCGAGGGTCTACGCAGGTGACGAATGGGACGTGTCTCGCGCAGCCGACTGTTGCTCGTGGTCGCACTCGTGGCCACCGTGGCCATGGTCGGGTTCGATGCCCAGCCACGGGCAGGGACGGGGTCCGCGGCCCCGAAGGCCGCCGACGAGGTGAAACTCCGCCCCGTCGCGCAGGACGGCTCGACCGCCCTGTGGCCCTACACGAGCCGCGAGACGCGGTTCGAGACACTCACACTCCCCATCAACGTCGTCATCCGCGAGGACCCGGCGATCGTCCGGGCGATGTTGACCCGCGAAATCGCCGACGAGGCCCTCGACAGCGACGGGACCCAACGCGTCTTGCCCCAGCTGGGCGGCGACGTGTGGGGACAGACCCACGGCGCGACTCGCTACACCTACGTCCACGACCGGGTCGGTGACGACGGGACCTGGCAGACCGAATACGCCCAGTTGCACGTCGGCTCGTACCTCGGGAGTCGCCAGCACGTCCGGCTGTACGACGTCCCCGGCGACGACGGGCGGGCGACGGCCATCCAGGCCCATCACGAACACTGGGACTGGTTCCGCCTGCGTCACACCGTGGAGAGCACCGCCGCCGGGCAGGTGTACCTCGAACAGCACTTCTACGGCGTGCCATCGGTGAAGCAGGTGAGCCGCGAGCGCTACGCGAACGGCGGCATCCTCGACGCCGACGGCTGGGTGACGGTCGTCGACGTCCGCGACCGCCCGGCGGTTCCCCCAGGGGCCGCGGGCGGGACCGGGACACCCGCGTCGATGCCCGGTGACCCTGGCGACCTGCCGGGCGGGTCGGTGCTCGACACGCCGCTCGTCGGGCTCGCTGGACTGGCCATCGCCGGCACGCTCGCGACGGACGAGCTGGACGAGGTCCGCCAGGAGGCCGAGGATGCCCTCGAGCAGTTCCGCGAGGACCTGAACGTGACCCGTGGCCACGTCCTGCTGTTCGGGAGTCTCGCGACCATCCCCCTGGGCGTCCGCGTCGGCGGTGTCACGGTCGAACGCCTCGGACTCGTGACGAACCCGAAACTCGTCGTGGCCGCGTTCTACCCGGTACTGGTCGTCGGGCTCCCGCTGTGTGCCTACGGTTTCGCCACCGGTCTCGGATTCGCCGAGAGCGCCCTCGTGGCCGTTCTCGGGCTCCTGACCGGTGTCATCCTCGATTACACGTACCTCGGCATCGAGGTCATTCCCCGGTACGTGCTCGTCCAGCGTGCCCTCCTCCTCGGTGCCATCGCCGTGGTCGCCGCCGCCGGGACCGTCCGTGCCGACCGGCGGTGGCGCGACAACGAACTCCTCGCCGTCGGCGTCGTCTGCTGGCTCCTCGCCGTGGCGTGGCCGCTTCTGGACCTCCTCTAACGATGACGAACTCCCCTGACCCCCCGCAGACAGCTGAATCGACACGCGACCGAAGCCGACCTCGGGACGACCGGCCGAGCCTCGACCGCCGTACCCTGCTCGGTGGGCTGGCGAGCGCCGGGATGGCCGCCACCGCCGGGTGTGCCAAGAGGGCGCACTCGATGCTCAACCGGTCGACCCCCGAGCAGGTGTCGCTCTCCATCAAGACGGTCCCGGCCGACGACGACCCGGTCGCGACCCGTATCGCTCGCGCCCTCGCCACGCGCCTCCAGCAGGTCGGGATCGACGCGACGGTCGAGTTGCTCCGGCGCGAGAACCTGCTCATCGACGTGCTGTTCAAGCAGTCGTTCGACCTGTACGTCTGGCAGCTACCGGCGCTCACCGACCCCGACGCGCTTCGGTCCCTGGTCCACTCCCGCTTCGTCGTCGAACCGGGCTGGCAGAACCCGTTCGGGTACGCCAACCTCGGTGTCGACGACCTGCTCGAACGACAGCGACGGCTCCCCGGTTCGCGTCGTCAGGACGTGCTCTCGACGCTGCAAGAGCGCCTCGCACAGACGCTCCCGTTCGTCACCATCGCCTTCCCGAGCCAGGTCCGGGCGGTCCGGAACGAGACGGTTTCGTTCCAGGGCGGCCCGGAGCTACACTCGCCGGTCGGCTACTGTACGCTCGACGCCGTGGGCGGAACCGGGACGACCGGGAACGCGACGGCGACCACGACCGCGGCCGAGCCCCGGACGCTGACGGCGACCCTCAGCGACCCGCGCCAGACCGAGAACCTGAACCCGCTGGCCACGGAGTACCGCGACGACTGGACCATCCCGGGGCTACTGTACGACCCGCTCGCGCGGGGGGTCGACGGCGAAATCCGGCCGTGGCTGGCACGGAACCTCGACTGGGGACAGGACGACGGGCGGGACGGACCGGTCGCGACGCTCACCCTCCGCGAGGACGCCACGTGGCACGACGGGACCCCCATCACGGCCGACGACGTGGCGTTCACCTACCGTTTCCTCTCGGATACGTCGCTGGGCCGCATGGAGAGTCCGCTCCCGGCACCGGCGTTCCGTGGGCAGTCCACCCTGGTCGAGTCGGCGATGCCACTGGACGACCAGCGCATCCGTCTCTCGTTCGTCCCGTGCACCCGGGACGTGGCCTGGCGAGCCCTGACCGTCCCCGTCCTGCCCCGGCACGACTGGGAGCAGGCCAGCAAGCAGGCGAACGTCCCGGGCGTGCAGAACGGCCCGGTCACGCGGGCCCTCGTCCGTGACAACATCGCGCCGGTGGGGAGTGGCCCCCTGCGATACGAGTCGCGAGCGGTCCGCAACTCGCTCACGCTGGTCCGCAACGACGACCACTTCCTCCACCGGGGGGACACCGAGGGCCTGCCGTCGTGGGTCGACGGGTTCGACTTCGACGAACTCACCTTCCGGGTGGTCCCGTCGGCCGCGGTCGCCCGCGACCTCGTGCTCGCGGGTGACGCGGACGTGTCTGCGAGCCCCCTGCGGCCGGGGGCGGTACAGGAGGTGGGAGCGTCGAGCGACGTGACGCTGCACGTCAGGGACTCGTCCGCACCCTACCACCTCGGGTTCAACGTCCGGGCCGCGCCGCTCAGCAACACGCGGTTCCGCCAGGCCCTCGCCACGTTGCTCGACCGGGAGCACCTCGTCGACGAGGTCTTCGACGGGTTCGCCCGGCCCGCAGTGAGCCCGCTAGCCGCGACCGACAGCGTCCCGGCGACCCTGCAGTGGGCCGGGACGGACCCGCTGTTCCCCTTCCCGGGCGAGGACGGTGAACTGGACGCTGACCGCGCGAGACAGGCGTTCATCGAGGCCGGGTACCGCTACACCAACGATGGGAGGTTGCTCGCCCGATGACTCCCATGGAGGTGCCCTGAGATGAGCGTCCTCGCCGTCGCCGGCAGCGTGCTGGCTATGGACCTGTTGCTGTTCGTGGTCGCCGGAGCCGTGCTGTTCGACCGGCCGGCGCTGGGTGGCGCACGCGGGCGGGTCGGGTCGCGACTCCGCGAGATATCCCCGTACCTCGTCGTGCTGGCCGTGGTCCTGCTCGTCAACCGGGTCGCCCGGGACGCCGGCCCGGACCTCTCGTGGGTCATCGGCTGGAACATCACCGACGAGCTGTACGCCATCGAGGGGACGCTGGTCGCGACCATCCAGTCCGTCCAGTCGCCCCTGCTGACACAGTACTTCTCGTTCGTCTACCTGCCGGGGTACGTCTTCCTGCTGACGTTCCCCCCGGTGCTGTACTTCTGCTACCGGGAGTCGCGCCCGCTGAAGGAGACCATCCTCTCGTTCACGCTGAACTACTCGCTCGGGCTGGTCTGCTACGTGCTGTTCATCTCGTACGGGCCCCGGAACCTGCTCCCGGAGGCCGTCGAGCCCCTGCTGTACTCGACGTATCCGGATACGCAGGTGCTCACGGGCGAGGTGAACTCGAACTCGAACGTGTTCCCGTCGCTGCACACGTCGCTGTCGGTCACGACGGCGACGCTGGCAGTTCGCCACCACGACGCCTACCCGAAGTGGACGCCGGTCGCCATCTGGGGTGCCGTCAGCGTCTGTCTGGCGACCATGTACCTCGGCATTCACTGGGGGACCGACGTCGCTGCGGGTATCGTACTCGGCGTCGGGAGCGTGTGGCTGGCGGCGCGGGTGGTGGACCGGGAGGAAGAGCGTTAGGCGTCGTCGCGCCAGGGGGCTTTCGGGTCGCACTGGGTCTGGGTGGTACTGTGCCCGTAGCCGAGACTGCCGTCCGGTTCGACCGAGACGGATGCCTGGACGCACCCGTTCTCGGCGACCAGTTGCTCGCTCGTGAACGCGGTGACGGTCGGGTCGTCGTCGAGTCGGACGCGAACCTCCCAGTGACCCGGCGCTGGGTCGAAGTCCGGTGGAGCGACGAGCGCATTGTAGAGTCGCTGGTCGGTCCGACCACGGATCGGAATCGACTCCTGGAACTGCCGGGATTCGTCGCGCCACAGGTCGAGATGGAACGTGTGTGGCTCGGGGCGCTCGTTCTTCAGGTAGACCGCGACCAACCTGGCCGGGTCGTCGGCACCGTTTGCGCTGAAACAACCCGCGAACGCACCCGCTGCTGCTGTCGAGACGGTACCGAGGAAAGTTCGGCGTGAGAGAGACCGCATCGTGGCGCTCTGGACGCCGAGAACGGGAGTAAACTAGCTCCCTGACATAGACAAAACCAGAAACGCCAGTGTAGGGATTACTCCCGCTTCGCGCCGGGGTTGCTCACCGCGCCGTTCGCGGCCGACCCGAAGTCACGGCAGTACTTCGCGAGCACGCCGGTCGTGTACGACGGTTCCGGCTCCTCGCGGGCATCGAGCCGCTCCTGAATCTCCTCGTCGGAGACGTCCACGGAGAGTTCGCGGTTCGGGATGTCGACGGTCACGACGTCGCCGTCTTCGAGCGCGCCGATGGGGCCGCCAGCGAACGATTCGGGGGCGACGTGGCCGATCATCGGGCCACGGGTCGCGCCGGAGAACCGGCCGTCGGTGAGCAGCGCCACGTCGTCTTCGTGACCGGCACCGACGACGGCCGCGGTGACGCCGAGCATCTCGCGCATGCCGGGGCCACCCTGCGGGCCTTCATTACGAATCGCAATCACGTCGCCCGATTCGATGTGGCCCTCCTGGACGTACCGCATCGCGTCCTCCTCGTTCTCGAAGACGCGGACGGGGCCCTCGTGGTAGAAGTTGTCCTCGCCGGTGACCTTCAGGACCGCGCCGTCGGGCGCGAGGTTCCCGGTCAGAATCTTGATGGCACCCTCCTCGTGGAGCGGCTCGTCGACCGGGTAGAGGAAGTCCACGTCGATGTCCGCGTCGTCGGGAAGGTCGCCCTCCGCTTCGAGGTGGGCGATTTCCTCGGCCATCGTTCTCCCAGTCACGGTCATAGCGTCGCCGTGGAGGTAGCCGCCCTCCAGCAGGCGGCGGAACACGACCGGGACGCCCCCGACCTCGTGCAGGTCGTTCATGACCCTGGTGCCGCCGGGCTGGAGGTCGGCGATCTTGGGCGTGCGTTTCGATATCTCGTCGAACTCCTCGATGGAGAGGTCGATGCCCGCCTCGGCGGCGAGCGCGAGCAGGTGGAGCACGGCGTTGGTGGAGCCGCCGATGGCGACCTGCAGCGCGATGGCGTTCTCGAAGGACTCCTTCGTGAGGATGTCGGAGGGACGGCGGTTTTCCTCGACCACTTCGAGGGCGAGTTCGCCCGCGCGGCGGGCGACCTCGTAGCGTTCCTCGTCCTCGGCGGGCGGGCTCGCGGAGCCGAGGGGGGCCATCCCGAGCGCCTCGGAGATGGAGGCCATCGTGTTCGCGGTGAACATCCCGCCACAGGAGCCCGCGCCGGGGCAGGCGTGGCGTTCGAGGTCGTCCAACTCCTCCTCGGTCATGTCGCCGGAGGCCACTGCCCCGACGCCCTCGAAGACGTTCTGGACCGTGACCTCGCGGCCCTCGTGCTCACCGGGCATGATGGAGCCGCCGTAGAGGAACACCGAGGGCAGGTCGGTGCGGATGGACGCCATCAGCATCCCGGGGAGGTTCTTGTCACAGCCCGCGACGGTGACGAGTGCGTCCATGCGCTCGCCGAAGCTGACCAACTCGACGGAGTCGGCGATGACCTCGCGCGAGATGAGCGAGGCCTTCATCCCTTCAGTCCCCATCGAGATGGCGTCCGAGATGGTGATGGTGCCGAACTCGATGGGCATGCCCTCGGCGTTCTCGACGCCCTCGATGGCGGCGTCGGCCACGTCGTCGAGGTGGACGTTACACGGTGTGATGTCGGCGGCGGGGTTCGCCACACCGACCATCGGGGAGGAGAGGTCGGTGTCGTCGTACCCCATCGCACGGAACATCGCCCGGTGGGGGGCGCGTTCCGGTCCCTCCGTGACTTCACGGCTTCGGAGGTGCTCTGGTTTGTCCGGTCGGTCGTTCATGCTCGGGTGGTAGCCACGAGACGCCTTAAGTCCCGCCGACGGGACAGATGTTGCTGTCGACGGTGGGGGTAGTGCCGGTGATTCGACCCGGCGAGACGCCATCCGGGTCGGTGTCCTGCGCTGACTCCACTACAACACCAATAGTTTGTAACCAACCCGGGATAACCTCAATCTATATTCGAGTGAAAATCTAGTGGCTTTATCTATTATGTACTATTACTTCGCAGATGCATGTCAGAGGAAGACAGCCACACCCCTGCGACGCACACTCACGACCAACCCACGACGACACGGCGTGGGGCGCTCCGCGGCATCGGCGCAGCCATCCTCGGGACCGTCGGCGGCGCAGCCGCCCTCTCGGCGAACAGCGAACCCGTCAGCGCCGCCGCTGGCGAGGACGCAGTCCTCCAGTACTACCACACCCCGTGGACCGAGATCACCGGGAACATGAGCAAGGTCGCGGACGCGGGTTACGCCGCCATCCAGGTCCCGCCGCCGCAGAAGAGCAAACTGAGCTGGGAGGACCAGGACGAGAACAACCACCCGCCGCTGGGCTACCAGCCCATCGACAACGACTCCTTCGACAGCGCGTTCGGGACCGAGGCCGAGTACCGCGAGATGATCTCGACCGCCCACCAGCACGGTGTCGAGGTGTACGCCGACATCGTCCTCAACCACATGGCGTACATCGGCGACGGCGAGTTCGACTTCCCCGAGTTCTCCCGGCCGGACTTCCACGACTGTCGCTCCATCGACGACTGGGACGACCAGTGGCAGGTCGAGAACTGCGACCTCCTCGGGCTCAAAGACTTAGAGCAGGAGTCATCGTACGTCCGCGGCGAGCTGAAGGAGTACATGGGCAAGATAGCCGACTGCGGGGCCGATGGCCTGCGCTACGACGCGGCCAAGCACGTGCCCAAGTGGTTCTGGCGCGACTACGCCAACCAGTGGGCCGACGAGTTCGGCCTCGACTACCGCGTCGCCGAGGTGTTCCACAGCGACATCGACTACGTCGCGCCCTACGCCGACACCGGCATGAGCGTCACCGACTACCCGCTGTACAACGCCATCCAGGGCGCGTTCAGCGACGGCGGGAGCTTCACCAACGTCGACGGCGCTGGTGTCGTCAACCAGAACCCGTTCGCCGCACAGACGTTCGTGGCGAACCACGACAGCGGGTTCCCACAGTACACCGACCTCGCGCGCGCCTTCGTCCTGACCTACGAGGGCTATCCGCGCCTGTACAAGGCCGGCCTCGACGACAGCTACGTCAACCAGCTGCTCTGGATCCGCAACAACCTCTGCGGCGGGCCCGCCTACACCCGGTACGTCGACGACGACCTCTACATCTACGAGCGCTACCAGAACGTGCTCGTCGGCCTCAACAAGACCGACCAGTGGCGCGGCGAGTGGGTGTACACCGGCTGGACGGACACCACCCTCAAAGACTACTCGGGCAGCGCTGCCGACGAGACCGTCAACAGCGACGGCTGGGTCCAGGTCTGGTTCCCGCCGAAGGGCTACGCCGCGTTCGCACCGTACTGACCCCGCGACAACGACGGCCGGGCCGTCGTGCCCCACGACAGGCCGTCATCCCGACTCCATCGTCCGCACACCACACCTGTCAGCCACTGCGTGTCCCCTTCCCGACGTATCGGACCGTGCCGTCCCGTGGCGCAGGCTCCCGGACAGGAACAGGTTAGGGGACTGTCGTCTCGGATTTCAAAACCTTCTTGCGCGGCGCAAGTAGATGAACCGATATGGACCCCGTCGTCGCCGTCGCCCACTATCCCGAAGGAGCCGGCCACGCCACACGCATGCTCGCGGTGGCACAGGCCCTCGAAGCCCGCGGGGCAGCAGTCCACCTCGCCGGTGGTGGCCCCGGCCAGGAGTTCGTCGAGTGCCAGGGCTACGACGAGTTCGTCCCCGCCAGCGTCGACTACATCGGGGACTACCAGAACGGTGGAAACCTCCTCCGCGTGCTCACCCACAGCGTCCCGATGAGCGGCAAGCGCGTCCTCGACTACGCGGGCTGGCTCCGCCGGCTCGACCCGGACGCCATCGTCACCGACGACATGTTCGCCGCGATGGCCGCCACCCTGACCGGCACGCCGCTGCACGTCCTCACGCACAACTCGCCGCACTTCTACGATGCGGTCGTCGAGGAGGTGTTCACCTGGCTCCTGACGAAGTACCAGATCAGCTCCGGCGAGCAGTTCCTCTACCCGTCGGTGTGGCCGGCCTGCAACGCCGACCCGAAGGGCGTCACCCACATCCCGCCGATCGCACTGGAGGGCGACGGCGAGGCCGACCCGGACCCGATGGACGCGATTCTCGTCCCCAGCTACTACTCCCACGGGTTCGACGCGCTGGAGCGGACGCTCACCGAACAGGGCCACGACGTGACCCGGGTCGGCAGCGACGACTGGGAGTCGGTCCCCGCGATGCTCCCCTACCTCGAAGCCGCCGACGTGGTCGTCTGCTCGGGCTACTCGACCGTGATGGAGGCTGCCGTCGCCGGCACACCGTGTGTCATCTGGCCCTTCACCGACGAACAACACGGCGTCTCCCGCGTCATCGAGAAGACCGGCGTCGCCGGCTTCCAGGTGGAACACTCCATCCCGCACGTCGCGCGAGCGGTGCGCCAGCCCCCGGAGGAGCCCGACTTCGAGAACGGCGACGACACCGCCGCAGAGCACGTCCTCCGGGCGCTCTGAGCGGAACGTCCCACCCCACGCCGACACCGGATACCGTTGCCACCGCCGCAACCGTTTCTCACCTCCCCCCGTAGGTGTGGGTATGGCAGTCGTCTCGACCGGTGCGCGTCTCCACTTCGGCTTCCAGAACCTCTCGCTGGCACACGAACGGCTCTATGGAGGACTGGGCGTCGGACTCGCGGAGCCGCGGGCTCGTATCGAGGCGACACGTGCGGACTCGCTCCGCTGTGACGACCCGGACGTCGAACGCTACGCGGAGCGGGTGTTGACGGTGCTCGACCTCCCCGGGGCCGAGGTCCACGTCGAGGACAGCCTCCCGCGCCACGTCGGGCTCGGGAGCGGGACCCAGCTCGCGCTCGCGACGCTCGTCGCGGTCGCAACAGCGTACGGCCGCGAGGTCGACGTCCGGGCGCTTGCGCCACAGCTCGGGCGTGGCGGTCGCTCCGGTGTCGGCGTGGCGACGTTCGAATCCGGCGGCTTCGTCGCCGATGCCGGGCATCCGACGACCCGGTTCACGAGCGCGCCACCCGCCGACGGCGAGTGGACCGTCCCCGCAGTGGCGACCCGGCACGAACTCCCGGGGAGCTGGCGCTTCGTCCTCACCGTCCCCGACGTCCCCGCCGGTCGCAGTGGCTCGCGCGAGAACGAGAGCATGCGCGCCGTGGTCGAGCGTGCCGACGCCGCGGTCGCCGACGAGATCGCGGGCATCGTCACGCGGCAGTTGCTCCCCGCGGCTGCGGAGGGTCGCCTCGACGCCTTCGGCACCGCCGTGAGCGAAATCGGCCGGCTCAACGGCGCGTGGTACGCCGACGAGCAGGGCGGCGTGTTCCGGCCCCCGGTCGGGACCATCGTCAGCGAACTCGCCGAGTCGGAGTCACTGACCGGCGTCGGTCAGTCGTCGTGGGGGCCGACGGTGTACGGCCTGACGGACCGCGCCCGGGTCGAGGACGCCCGTGCCGCGGCGGAGCGGGCGCTCGACGCGGCCGACGTGGAGGGGCAGATCCTCGTCTGTCGGCCCGGCAACACGGGAGCCTGGGTCGACACCGGGTCGCGCGCCGACCCCGAAGTTCGGTGAGCGTGGCCGGGGGGAGTCTGGCTGCTGGCGAACAGACGGCTCTTGCTCCGCTGGAACACGCGACGGCTAGCCGTGCAACCGCAGCCCGCCGCGTGGTGACTCGTCAGGACATGGCGCGTCTGGTCCCGTGTTCGTATTTGAACGGTGGGGTTGGCAGCCGTGTCTTCGATGTCGTTGAACTGTTGGGTCGTCAGCCGTGTCTCCGCCGTCGTGCTGGCTGGGGGCGAGACGCAGTTCACTCGCGCTGGCGTCCACGACCGCCCCCCACAGCTCCGCACCACGCCCTCCCCAGCCGATTCCGATGCTCGCTTCACTCCACGTTGCTCCGTTTCGCTGCGCTTCTCATCCCTCGCGCGCTTCCGCCACCGGCCCTCACGGTCGTTCGGTCCGGCGGCCGCGCGCGCCGCCTGGACATTTCGAACACAGGTCGCCAGCCAACCCGCCGTAACCGTTACTTGTACCCGTCACGACTGCCGGGGTATGGAGCGGCTGCCGATGGGCATCTCGCGGCTGGATTCGATGATTGGCGGGGGCGCGCCCCCGGGGAGTGTCGTGCTCCTCGCGGGCGAGGTGGGCGCGGGTGCACGCGAGTTCGTCTACACGAGCATCGCGATGAACGGGCTGGCCCGGGAGAACCCCGAGCTGTTCGACCTCTACTACGGAAGCCTGCACAGTCAGGCGACCGTCCCCGAGGAGATACACTACGTCTCGTTCACCGCGGACCGCGACGCGCTCGTCGAGGAGATGGGATACACGATGGACAGTGAGCTCGTCGAGGCGGGGACCGACCCCATCGAGTTCGCCGACCTCTCCCAGCACTACTTCCAGCTCTCGCAGGTGCCACGGGAGTGGTACTCCGACGCGACCAGCGACATCGCCTCGCTGGGTGACCGCGACCGCCGGAGCACGCTCGACGCCGTCGGCGAGTACCTCAACCGGAACGCGGCGGGCAGCCTGGTCGTCATCGACTCGGTGACGGACCTGCTGAGTGCGGCCGAAGAGCAGATGGACTGGAACCAGATCACCCTGCTGATGAAGGGGCTGAAGAAGGCGTCCTACCGGTGGGGCGGGCTCATCCTCCTGCTGGTCAACATCGAGGCCCTCTCCGAACGCCAGCTCGGCCGGCTGATGGACGCGGTCGATGGGTCGCTCGTGTTCCGGTGGGAGTCCGGTGGGTCCGAGCGCGCCCGGACCCTCGTCGTCAAGCAGTTCCGGGGGGTACTCTCCCGGCTTGAGGACGAGAACATCATCCAGTTCGAGACCGAGATTCACGACGGTGGCTTCGACATCAGCGACGTGCGCAAAATCCGGTGAAGAGATGCTTTCATCGGCGACAATCCTTAAGAGTATCCCCACCTAAATCCGGCTGAATGGCAAGCGAGGAGCAGGTCGACCTCTCTGTGCAGCTTCCGCCGGAACTCGGCGAGTGGTTGCACGAGCAGGCTACCGCGCAGGACACCGACGCGGACGAACTCCTCCAGCAGTTGCTTTCGGCGTACCGGACGGTCACCGAACTGGACGAGGACCGTCCCGACTACGACCTTCCCGAACTCCTCGACGCACAGAGCGAGGAGCTCGACGCGCGCTTCGACGCCCAACACGAGGAGTTCATGGAACTCGTCGAGGACGTCAGAGAGCGCGTCATCCAGGTCAAACACGAGACCGACGGGAAGGCCCCAGTAGACCACACCCACGAGGACCTCGCGGAGGCTCTGGCCCGGGTCGACGAACTCGACGAGCGACTGGAGACGGTTCGCGCCGACCTCGACGCCGGCTTCGAGAACTACGAGGACATCCTCGAGTACCTGGTCGCGACGACCGACGACATCGACGCGAAGCTCCTGAAACTCGCCCGCGTGACCGTCGACATCCGGGCGGAAGTGACCCGGCTCGCGGCCGCCGAATCCCGACGCGCCGGGGCCGACACCCTCCAGCTCGCGGCCAACCGCGAGGGCATCGAGCGCGCGAAGTGCGAGGAGTGTGACTCGACGGTGACGCTGTCGCTCCTGACCGAGGCCGAGTGCCCGCACTGTGCGAGTTCGTTCAGCGACGTCGAGCGAGGCAGCACGTTCGGCCCGTTCGGCTCGCACCGGCTGGTGACGGGCGACCCGCCCGCGCTGCCGGAGAGCGACGTCTCGCACGTCGACGACGGTCTCGTCGAAGACCTCCTGGACGACGACGGCGAGGACGCACCCGAGTTCCAGACCGGTGGTGAGACCGATGAGTGACGATGGCGACGATGCCCCGCTGTCTGACCTCCGCGACGAGGTCGTCGACGAGGGCGACGGTGACGACGACGACGCAGCCGACGATGTCACGACCGAGACCGAAGTCCGGGCCGAACTCGTCGACGGCGACGGCGACGACGAGTCGACGCCCGCGATTCCCGGTGAGAGCCTCGATACCGACGACGGGCCCACGGTTCGCTCCGGGCCGCTCAGCGACATGGCCGAGGACCTGGAGGAGCGACGCCGTGACGGCGACGCTGCCGACGACGACCTGTTCGAGTCGGTCGACGTCGGCGAGGTCGACGCCAACGAACTGTGGGACCAGGTCGACACGGACGGCCCGACCATCGACCCGGAACCCGACCGCGAGGAGGTCCGGACCATCAAGAAGAGCAAGTACTGCCAGCGCTGTGAGTACTTCGCGGACCCTCCGGAGGTCGCGTGTCACCACGAGGGGACCACCATCCGCAAGGAGGCCGACATGGAACACTTTGAAGTAGCGGACTGCCCGAAGGTTCTCGAAGACGAGCGACTCGAGAACGCCTGAGATACTATGCAATTCTGTGATGACTGCGGTTCGATGATGAAGGCACAGGGCGACGAATGGGTCTGCGCGAGCTGCGGCGCGACCGAGGCTCGCAACCGCGACGACGAGGCCGACTTCGTGAGCACCGAAGCGCAGACCGACAGCGAGGTCATCGAGACCGAGGAGAACGCCGAGTTCGAGGGGAAACCCACCGCGACCGACGTGACCTGTGACAACTGTGGCACGCAGAAGGCGTGGTACTACATCCAGCAGACCGCGTCGGCCGACGAGCCGCCGACACGCTTCTTCAAGTGTACGGAGTGCGGGAAGAAGTGGCGCGGCTACAACTGAGCCACCGACTGTAACGAATTTTTACTCCACAACGAGTGGCAATTTTCTCTTGAGACTTGGCCATTATAGGGGGTGGTCCCGTATCGCATGATATGACCTTGCACGACAGGGACGTGCGACAGGACGTCAGGGAGCTTGGGGCCCTCCTCGGTGACGTACTCGAAGCGCAGGCCTCTCGCGGTGCGTTCGAGACGGTCGAATCGATCCGCGAACAGGCGATCGACTACCGACGCGGCGAACTCGACAGCCGCGCCGAACTGGAACACGAACTCGACACGCTGACGCCCGAGCTGGAGAGCGTCGTCGCCCGCGCGTTCACGACGTATTTCGAACTCATCAACCTCGCCGAAGAGCGCGAGCGCGTCCGGGCGGTCCGGCGGGCCAGCCAGGACGGGGTTCCCGCGGACGGCATCGAACACGCCGTCGAACAGCTCGCCGAGACGGACCCGGAGACGGTCCAGCAGGTGCTCGACGACGTGCTCATCGAGCCGACGTTCACCGCGCACCCGACCGAGGCGCGCCGGAAGACCGTGAAGGCGAAGCTCCGGTCGGTCGCGGGCCACCTCGAAACCCTCGACGAGCACCGGCTCACCGACGACGACGAAGAGCGCGTCGAGCGCGACCTCGAGGCCGAGGTGACGAGCCTGTGGCAGACGCCGCAGGTCCGCAAACGCCGCCCGCATCCGACCGACGAGGCCCGTAACGTCCAGTGGTACCTCGAGAACACGCTGTTCGACGTGGTCGGCGAGGTGTACGACGACCTCGAGCAGGCCCTCGGCGAGTCCTTCGAGGACCTCGACGTGGAGAAGCTGTTCGAGTTCCGGTCGTGGGCTGGCAGCGACCGCGACGGCAACCCGTTCGTCACGCCCGAAGTGACGACGGACACCCTCGAACGCCAGCGCCGCGTCGTCCTCGACCGCTACCGTCGCGAGCTGAAGTCGTTGTCAGGCATCCTGAGCCAGGACGGGGCACGGGTCGACGTGGGCGAGGAGTTCGCCGCGTCCCTCGAAGCCGACCGCGAGCGCCTCCCCGGCGTCGCCGACACGGCCGAGGAACGCTACCCGAACGAGCCGTACCGCCAGAAGCTGAAGCTCATGCGCGAGAAGCTCGACCGGGTGACCGACGTCCGTCCCGGCGGCTACGACTCCGCCGACGAACTCGCCGACGACCTCGACGTGCTCGTCGAGAGCCTCGAGGCGAACGACGCGGACTCCGTCGTCGCCTCTCACCTCGAACCGGTCCGCCGGCAGGTCGCGACCTTTGGCTTCTCGCTGGCGAGCCTCGACCTGCGCGACCACCAGGAGAACCACACCGAGGCGGTCGCCGAGGCCCTCGCCAGGAGCGGCATCGACTACCGTGACAAGAGCGAGGACGAGCGCGTCGAACTGCTCACCGAGGCCGTCCTGCAGGACGAGCCTATCGTCGACGTGACCGACCGCGAGGAAGTCTCCGACACCACCGAACGCGTCCTGCGCCGGTTCGACTGCCTCGCCGACTGGCAGGACGAGTACGGCAGCCACGCCATCGACACCTACGCCATCTCGATGACGGACGAGCCCTCGCACGTCCTCGAAGTGCTGTTCCTCGCCGACCAGGCCGGCGTCGTCCAGCTCCCCGAGTACTGCGGACTCGACATCGTCCCGCTGCTGGAGACCGAACGCGCGCTCTCGGGAGCCCGCCGCATCATGGGCACCCTGTACGAGAACGAGGCGTACGAGCAGGTGCTGGAGGCTCGCAACGGCACCCAGGAGATCATGCTCGGCTACTCGGACTCGAACAAGGAGAACGGCTTCCTCGCGGCGAACTGGTCGCTCTACAAGAACCAGCGCCGCCTCGCCGACATCTGCGAGGAGTTCGACGTGACGTTACGACTGTTCCACGGCCGCGGCGGCTCCATCTCGCGCGGTGGCGGCCCGATGAACGAGGCGCTGCTCGCGCTGCCGAACCGGACCATCACCGGGCAGGTGAAGTTCACCGAGCAGGGCGAGGCCATCGCCGAGAAGTACGCCAACCGCCGGGTGGCAAAGCGCAACATCGAGCAGATGCTGAACGCCCAGCTCCGGGCACGCAAGAACGCCATCGAGAAGCCCGACGAGTCCATCCCCGAGGAGTGGATGGCGGCGATGGAGACGATGGCCGACGCGGCCCGCGACGAGTACCGCGGTCTGCTGGAGACCGACGGCTTCGTCCAGTACTTCGAGCAGGCGACGCCGATCACGGTCATCGAAGACCTCAACCTCGGCTCGCGCCCGGCCTCGCGCTCGGGCGAGCGAACGGTCGAGGACCTCCGGGCCATCCCGTGGGTGTTCTCGTGGACCCAGTCCCGGTGCATCCTGCCCGGCTGGTACTCGCTGGCGACCGGTATCGACGCCTACCTCGACGAGGGTGGCGACGTAGCGACCCTTCAGGAGATGTACGACTCCTGGCCGTTCTTCCGGTCCATGCTCGACAACGCCGCACTCGCACTCGCCCGGACCGACCTCGACATCACCGAGCACTACGCCGACCTCGCCGATTCGGAGCTTCGCGAGCGCTTCTTCCCGCGCCTCTCCGAGGAACACGAGCGTGCGGTCGACCTCGTGCAGACGGTCGCCGAGCGCGACGAGCTGTACGCCCGCGAGTGGTTCGGCGAGAGCCTCGACCGGCGCAACCCCTACGTCGACCCGTTGAACATGCTCCAGACGCGGCTGCTCAAGCAGACCCACCGGACCGAAGAGGAGGAACAGACCCTCCGGCTGACGGTGAAAGGCATCGCTGCCGGGATGAAGAACACCGGGTGAGCTCCTCCGAGAACACCGGGTGAGCACCCGCCTTTCGACGGGGGACACGCCCTCAGCAACGGGATACGTAGGTACAACCCTTACAAGCATCTGCCGACAAGTTCCTCACGAGCGGACCATGGACCCGACAGACACAGCCCCGGCCGAGACACAGCAGTCGGCCGCAGATTCGTGTGCCATCTGTGGCACCCCGGTGACGACGAGCGAATGGCATCCAGCGGCGACGAAGACGACGGCGACCGGGAAGCTGGTCATCGTCTCGTTCTGCGGGCAGTCCTGTCGCGACGACTGGGCGGACGAACAGTAACGACGAACCGGCGGTTCTGCGAGTTCTCACGCGAATCGACGACTGGAGAGCCGAGATGGGCCAGCGGCGGAACCGGGCTGTCGGGACCGTCGTCAGTCGGACGAAAAGTCGTTGGCAGCCATCGGGGAATGGCTGCCTGACACATGGGGGTTGGGGATTCGGGTGCCTATGACCAGGACAGTGGGCGTCCCGGTAGCGATTGCAAGGGCGGAATACGACAAGGGTTCCACCCCTATTCTGTTAGGAGCGGCGTCATTCGACGTCACGAACGTATTCGGCGTTCCCATCGAAGAGGTCGGTGAGGAGCTTCTGTTCGGCCGTTCTGAGGTGTTCGTGGAAGGTCGGCGAGGAGATGCCAAGCGCGGCCGCGATGTCCTCGGCGTCGCTCTGGCGCGGCCACTCGAAGTACCCGGCGTACAGGGCCGTCTCGATGGCCTCTCGCTGGCGGTCGGTGAGTTCGTCCTCCAGTCCCGACCGGAGTTCGGCGATGCGGCGCTCGGGCCGTTGCTGTTCGCGTTTCGCCCGCATGTCCACGCGCTGGTACAGGTCCTCGAACGACTCGATGATGGACCGAATCGAGGCCGATTGCGGGAGTTCGGCGACCACGCGAGCCGTCGTTCCCTCTATCTCGAGTGTGCGTAACGTCCCGCCGTGATCGGCCAGCAGCGTCGAGATGGGTGGGTCGACGATGGTCAGCGTGAGGAGCGTCTCGTCGCCGTCCTCGTCGACGATGGAGACGTCCTGGACGGCGTCGGTGTCGGTCGCGCGGTCAGAGATGAGCCCGACGTCGCCGCGTGTCACGGTGAAGTACTCGATGAAGGTGTGGTCGTCCAGGGCACCCGCGCCGTCGAGTTCGAGTCGGGCGTCGGCGTCGTCGATCGCCTGGAAGAAGGCCGACTCGGCCGCCTGGATCTCCAGTTCGAGTTCGATGGTCTGGTCCGCGATGAGTGCGGCCCGCCGGTCGGTCGCACTGTACGCGAGACCGACGACGCTCCGAAGCTGTGAGAGCGCGTCGACGACGCCCGCCGTGAACGCGCCCTGCTCCTCGCTGTAGATGTTGAGAACACCGAAGAGCGTGTCCTTGTAGACCAGCGGAATCGCCGCTGCCGACCTGAACTCGCGGTCGCGCACCGCGCCACAGCACGGGTCGCTGTCGTCGGTCTCGATGTCGTCGACGACCTGAACCTCGTGGGTTCGCACCGCCGCGTCTGCCGGCGTCTCTCCGTTCGCCGAGGTGATCTGCTCGTCCTCGATAGCCGGGACGGTGGGTCCATCGCCCGCGGCCGCAACCGGTTCCAGCCCGCGGGTGGGTCCCTGGGCCCGCCCCAGCCAGACGTAGTCGAACTGGGGTGATTCGACCAGTTCATCGCAGACGAGTCGCTCGACCGCCTGCTGGCTGGCCGCTTCGACCAGCGCCTCGTTGATACCGTGGACGACCCGGTTCAGCTGGGCGATGCTCTCCAGTTCGGTCCGCTGACGGGCCAGCTCCTGTTCGCGCTCCTTGCGCTCCGTGATGTCCTGGAAGTACACCGAGAGCCCCGTCTCGGAGGGGTACGCCCGGACCGAGAACCACGCTTCGAGGGGCGGGAAGTACTCCTCGAAGGAGACGGACTCCTGGGTCTCCATCGCCTTCTCGTACTGCTGCTGGAAGGTGGAGTTGACCGCCTCTGGGAAGCGGTCCCAGACGTTGTCACCGACCACCGCGTCCGGGTCGACGTCGATGAGTTCCGCACCGTGCTCGTTGACGTACCGGAAGTCGAAGTCGGAGTCGAGCGCGAAGAAGGCGTCAGTGACGCGCTCGAAGTGCGATTCGAGTTCGGTCTCGAGTCGCTTTCGCTGGGAGATGTCACGGATGATGCCGGTGTAGTAGGGCCCGTCCTCGTCCGCGAAGGCACCGAACGTCGCGAGCACGGGGACATCGTGGCCGTCAGCGTGCTGGACGTCGAGCTGGGTGGTCTGCCACTGCATCGACGGCTGCGAGCCGCTCGTGGTCGGTGAGAGGACGGCGTCGGGAGCGGCTCTGTCCGGGAACACGAACGAGAGCGGTTTCCCGACGAGTTCCTCGCTCCCGTAGCCGAAGAGCGTACAGGCGGCTGGATTCACGTCGGAGATGATGCCGTCGGCGTCGACGGTCACGACGGCGTCACGGGAGTGCTGTGCGAAGACGCCGAACCGGTCGGCCGTCCCGTCCTGGTCGTCCGGCGTGGCGAGGTCGCTCGTCGCCGAGACGTAGGTGGCGAGTTCGCGGAACGGGACCTGCTGGTCGGGCTCGACCGTGTGGACGATACTCTCCGGGAACACGTCCGGCGGTATCTCCTCGCCATCGCCCGCGAGCAGGATGAACGGGACGTCACAGAACTCCTCGCGGATCGCATCGAGGACCGACGGGTCGTCGATCTCGGCGGCACCGACGTCCGCGATGACGCAGTCGAAGTCGCCCGTATCGAGTCGCTCGCTTACTGCCGACACCGACCGCTCCGTGACGACGGACAGGGGTGGCCCGCCGGTTGTGGGTGGGGACGTGGAGGAACGCCCCTCCGTCAGAAATAGAACGCTGAACTCACTGGCCATCTCGTTGACGGTATTGCGGTCCAGAGAATGTTAAAGGCATCGCGATAGTGACAGCTAAGAAGCGGTAAATTACGACGGTCCTACCCTCGGTTTTACGGGTTCGGTGGGCGGTCGTGGCAGATGCCTGAATAGACTCGGGGACGGGAGGCGGACCGGACCTCTCAGGGCTCCATCTCCGAGGGAGAGAGGAGGTCGATAGGGAGCGCCGCCTCGGTCTCCTCGTCGAGACCGGCCCGGGCGGCCTCGCGCTTGCGCTGGAGTCGGCTCCGGAGTCGCTGCAACTGGTCGTTCGCGTCGGCGTCCCGGTACTCCAGGCGTTCGAGAACCGTCAGTGTCGAGCGGAGGGCGTAGTACTCGCGGACACGCTCGTCGCCGAGGGCGGCGAGCGCGGCGAGTCGCTCGACCGTTCCGACGATGGT
This sequence comes from Haloarchaeobius pelagicus, assembly GCF_051207375.1. Lineage (NCBI taxonomy): Archaea > Methanobacteriati > Methanobacteriota > Halobacteria > Halobacteriales > Halorubellaceae > Haloarchaeobius > Haloarchaeobius pelagicus. Next base: position 21,898 of record NZ_JBPJZD010000002.1, read on the forward strand.
TTCGCGGTCGACCGGCTTCAGGAGGTACTCGTCGAAGGGGACGTCGAGCAGGTCGAACGCCGGGCCGACCGCCGTGACGATGGCAACCGGGCAGGAAGCGTCCCGTGCCTGCAGTTCGCGGGCGACCTCGTCGCCGGAGACCGAGGGCATCCGTCGGTCGAGCAACACGACGTCGACCGCGGGTCCGTACCGCTCCAGCGCAGCCTCCCCGTCGTCCACGACCCAGACGTTGTACTCGTCCCCCAACCAGAGTGCGTACGTCTCGGCGAGGTCCTCGTCGTCGTCGACCACGAGGACCGTGGTCTTCCCCTCGGTCGCATCACTACTGGGGGAGTCCGTGCATGTCATAGTCGTCGCAGTTGTCCTACCGTTTGACACACAGTCCCGAAGTACCCCGCCCTATACACCTTGGGAACCCAGACCGCCGCCTCTTTGGGTCCCGAGCACCGAACACCGACGATGAGCGATACCCGGCGCGTCGAGGTCCACCCCGGCTGCGAGGTCGTCGTCGAGTTCGACCCCGAGTTGACGTTCGAGTGTGTCGACGACTGCACCTGGTGTTGTACCCACGGCGTGTTGCTGTACGAGCCGGACTTCTTCGAGCTGGCCGAGCGCGCGAACCTCAGCGAGGCGACCACCGAGTTCCGCGGGCACGACTTCGTCACGACCGAGGAGAAAGACCGTGACGAGCACGTCGACGAGGACGGCCGAGCCTGCTACTTCCTCCGCGAGGACGGCCTCTGCTCGCTCCACCTCGACCACGACTGGAAGCCCGCCCGCTGTTCGGTGTTCCCGCTCGCGGTGACGGTCGAGGACGGCGAGCTCCACGTCGATATCCGGGAGTCGGCCCACGAACACTGCGAGGGTCTCGACGTCTCCGAGCGGAAGGTCATCGACAATCTCGACGCCTTCCTGCCGGAGGTGCTGTGGGAGATCGGGGACCCGACCAGTGACGTGGCGCTGTAGGCGGCCGGGAGCCAACCGAACATAGGCCCGACGCACTTCTGGCTCGCAAAGCCACCGTCGCATATGCCACGAGACAGCAACAGCGACCTCGCACCGGACTACGACTGGCCGCTGGACGACCGGCTGGGACTCACTGAGTGAGTGGGCCGAAGAACACCTCGAATCGGAAGAGAGCTAGACGAGACGGAGAAGGCGGCTACCCTATCAGCAGCCACGCGACGAAGACGATGCCACCGCCGAGCAGCGTGCTGCCGACGGCGTGGTACCGGAGTTCGTCAAGCAGGTGGTGTGCGTTGTTCGAAACCTGGGCCACCTCGTACACCTCGCCGCCGATCTCACACTTCGGCAGGAAGTCCATGGCGACGTGGAGGAACACGCCCGCGGCGAAGCCGAAGACGGCCGCCGTCATCAGCGGGTCGCCGGAGAGGTCGAGGAAACTCGCCGGGATGGCCGTGAGGCCGACGCCCGTCGCGGGCAAGAGGAGGACGGTCGGCGACTTCCCGTTGGCGGCGAGTCGCCGGGCCGCGGCATATCCTGCTGGGCCCTTGTGCGAGACGATAGCGAGGCCGAGCCCGATACCGAGGGCGGGCATCGTCCCGTAGACGATACCGATGATGACGCCCGCCGCGAGGGCGTGCGTGGAGAGTTCGACCGCGGTGTGGTCGAAGCCGAGGTCGAGGTGGCCGAAGCGGTGGGCGATGGTGTGCGAGCCGAACCCGGTGAGCAGGCCTGCCGCGACGCCCACTCCCGCATATTTCATCCCGACAGCAGGGTTCGCAGCACCCTGTGCGAGCCCGAACGCCTGCGGGAGCAGGAACATCGCGGCGCTGACGACCATCGCACCGGAGGCGAGACCGTACCCCCAGACGAGCGTCTTGGCGTGCTGGTCCTTCGCACGAACCCCGAGCGGGATGGCGAGTGCCATCGCGAAGAACGCGACCCAGGCGATACCGACCGGTTTGAGTGCATCTGTCGAATCCGACAGCAGGACTGCCCCGGCGGAGAACGCGATGAGGAGACCGACAGCGCCGAGGCCGACCGACGCACCGGTCCGCCCCGACTTGTGAACGAGAGACTCCGTGCTACCCATGATATTACTAACTACGAGAAAGCCGTTAATAACACGTTCGATTGGCCGTTTACAGGCTGTGCCGGCGCGTCAGCGTGTCGCGGACTTCCACTCCCGCAGGCCGACGACCCCACCAGCGAGGTCCTCGGCCGGACACTCGGTGGCAGCCCAGGTGAACATCGGGGCCACCGCTGCCGGGTCGCGCCCGGCCGGGCCAGAGAGGTCGGTCGCGACCTGCCCGGGGTCGACACAGCCGACGACGTACTCGGTGTCGACGGCGAACTGGCGGACGACGGCCTCGGCGGCCGCCTTCGAGACGGCGTAGGAGCCGATTCCGGGCTTGGCGTCGCGTGCGACCTTCCCCGTCGGCACGAGCATGCGTGCCCCCTCGTTGAGATGGGGAATCGACTCGTCGAGGGTGGCGAACACGCCCCGCACGTTCGTCCGGAGGTGGTCGTCGAAGCCCGCGTACGACTCCTCCTGGATAGGCGTCTCGCCGGGCGTCCCGTGGTAGACACCGGCGTTGGCGACGACCACGTCGATGCCGCCACCGACCCGGGAGGCGGTCTCCATCAGCCGCTCCACGTCGTACTCGTCGCGAACGTCGGCCCGCACCGCGGTCGCGGTCCCCCCGGCGGACTGGATGTCGTCCGCGACCGCGTCGACGTCGTCAGCCCCGCGGGCACAGAGCACGACGTGGGCACCCCGGTCCGCGAACTCGCGTGCGATTGCCTCGCCGATGCCGCGACTCGCGCCGGTGACGACTGCTGTGAGGTCGTTCATACCCACTCGTTGGCACGCCATCCGCAGGAAAGCATCGGTCGCGGTACTCCCTGGCATGCCACGGTGGGACCGACCGAACGAGGTCGGCACCGGGTTTATGCCGGTCTCATCACTACAAGAGCACATGACTTCCCTCTCTGGAACGTCGGTGGTCGTCGTCGGCTCGGGCTTCGGCGGCCTCTCGACGGCCTGTTATCTCGCTGACGCCGGCGCGGACGTGACGGTCCTCGAGAAGAACGAGCAACTCGGGGGGCGCGCCTCGGTGCTGGAGAAAGACGGGTTCCGTTTCGACATGGGCCCGTCGTGGTACCTGATGCCCGACGTGTTCGAGCGCTTCTTCGGGCACTTCGACCGCACACCCACGGACTACTACCAGCTCGAACGCCTCGACCCGCACTACCGCATCTTCTTCAAAGACGGCGACGAGGTCGACATCACCGCCGACAAGGAGCGCACCAAACAGGTGTTCGAGTCCTACGAGGCCGGCGCTGGCGAGGCCCTCGAACGCTACCTCGACAAATCGGAGGAGAACTACGATGTCGGGATGGAGCACTTCGTCTACGAGGACCGGTCGTCTCTCAGGGATTTCCTCGATCTCGACGTGGCCAGACAGGCCCGCGGGCTCTCGCTTCTGGGGTCGATGCAGGACCACGTCGAGAAGTACTTCGACCACCCGAAGCTCCAGCAGATAATGCAGTACACGCTGGTGTTCCTCGGCGGCTCGCCGAACAACACCCCGGCGCTGTACAACCTCATGAGCCACGTCGACTTCAACCTCGGCGTCTGGTACCCCGAGAACGGGCTTGGCGGCGTCGTCGACGGCATCGTCCAGCTGGGCGAGGAACTGGGCGTGGAGTTCCACGTCGACGAGCCAGTAACCGCAATCAAGGGCCGCGGCGGCGGCTTCCTCGTCGAGACCGCCCACGGCAACAAGTACCCGGCAGACCTCGTGGTCTCGGACGCCGACTACGCCCACACCGAGCAGGAACTCCTGCCCGAAGAGAAGCGCCAGTACGACGCCGAGTACTGGGACTCGCGCACCTACGCCCCCTCGGCGTTCCTCATGTACATGGGCGTCGAGGGTGACGTGGACGAACTCGCCCACCACACCCTCGTGCTCCCGACCGACTGGGAGGAGCACTTCGGCCAGATATTCGACGACCCCGAGTGGCCCGAGAACCCGGCGTACTACCTCTGTGTCCCCTCGAAGACCGACGATTCCGTGGCCCCCGAGGGCCACAGCAACCTGTTCGTCCTCGTCCCCATCGCGCCCGGCCTGGAGGACGGCGAGGAGACCCGCGAGTGGTACCGTGACCTCGTCCTCGAGGACATCGCCGAGAACACCGGCGTCGACCTGCGCGACCGGCTCGTGGTCGAGGAGATGTTCTCCGTCTCCGAGTTCGGCGAGCGCTACAACTCGATGCAGGGCACCGCCCTCGGGATGGCCCACACGCTGCGCCAGACCGCCCTGTTCCGGCCGCCACACCGCTCGAAGAAGGTCGATGGCCTGTACTTCACCGGGTCGTACACCACCCCCGGCATCGGCGTCCCGATGTGCCTCATCTCGGGCGACCTGACCGCCGACTGCGTGCTGGAGGACCACGCGAACTGATGACCGACGTGGCGACCCGACTCGCGGCCGCGGTCCCCTCCGAGGAGACGCTTCCGGGCTACCTGCTCCGGCTCTCCAGACCGCGGTTCTGGTTCTACCTCGCCGGCCCGGTCGTCGTCGGCGTGACCTACGCCGCCGGGTCGACCGCGGAACTGTTCGCCCCCGTCGCCGTCTTGCTGTTCCTCTATTTCACCTTCCCGGCGAACGTGTTCCTCTACGGCGTCAACGACGTGTTCGACCGCGACGTGGACGAGCACAACCCGAAGAAGGAGGACAAGGAGGTTCGCTATCGGGATAGCCCGGCCGTGAACGTCCTGATACTGGCCTCGGGCGTCATCGGGCTCCCGTTCGTGTTCGTCCTGTCACAGGAGGCCGGCATCGCCATGGCCCTCTACTACGTCCTCGCGGTCCAGTACAGCGCGCCGCCCTTCCGGTTCAAGACGAAGCCGCTGTTCGACTCCCTGTCGAACGGGCTGTACGTCCTCCCGGGCGTGGTCGCCTACGCTGCCCTCGCGGGCGAGTTCCCGCCCCTGCTCGCGATTGCGGGCGGCTGGCTCTGGACGATGGGCATGCACACGTTCTCGGCCATCCCGGACATCGAGCCCGACCGCGCGGCCGGGATTCGGACCACCGCGACGTTCCTGGGGGAGTCCCGGACCTACGCCTACTGCGGCCTGACGTGGCTCGCCGCTGCGGGCGCGTTCGCCCTCGTGGACTGGCGACTCGGGCTCCTGCTCGGCGTCTACCCGGTGTTCGTCGCCGGTATCGCGCTCTCGGACGTGGCCGTCGACCGCGCCTACTGGTGGTTCCCGTTCGTGAACACCTTCGTGGGGATGTTGCTGACGATGGGCGGCCTGTGGGTGATGCTGTATGGATAGACTGGGGTCTGACTCGACCGCCCTCGACCGCCGCGGCATCGAAGCCCGCCTCGACGCCCTCGTGCGCGAGCACCGCTTCACCATCGCGGTCGTGTTCCCTGCGGTGGGAGCCGTCTCGCTCGTCGCCAGCGCCGAAGGGTTGCTCCCGCCGTTCCTGACCTACAACGCCCTGTTCATCATGTTCGGGGTCATCGTCATGCGCCTGCCCCTCGTGGCCGGTGTCCTGCCGGTCCTCGGCAAGAAGGGCCTCGCGAGCCTCGGGCTGCTCACCGTCTACGCCTACGGTATCGAGTTAGTCGGCGTCAGGACGGGCTGGCCCTACGGGCACTTCGAGTACGAGATATCGCTGGGGCCGATGCTGTTCGGCGAGATACCCATCGGGCTCCCCGTGTTCTTCTTCCCGCTGGTCCTCAACGCGTACCTGCTCACCCTCCTGTTGCTGGAAGACCGTGCGGAGCACCGCGCCATCCGCCTGCTCGCGACCATCGCGACCGTCCTCGCCATCGACCTCGTGCTCGACCCCGGCGCGGTGGCGGTGAACTTCTGGGAGTACGCGGCCCACCCCGACGGCGTCGGCGGCTACTACGGCGTCCCGGCCTCGAACTACCTCGGCTGGGTGCTTTCTGCCACGGTTGCGGTCGTGCTGTTCGACGTGGCGTTCGACGGAACTGGCCTGCGCGACCGACTCGACTCCTGTGAGTTCATGCTCGACGACCTGGTCAGCTTCGTGGTCCTCTGGGGCAGCATCAACGCGGTGTACGCCAACTGGATTCCGGCGTTCCTGGCCGTCGGCTTCGGCTTCGGGTTACTGCAGACCGACCGGTTCGACTTCGAGGTCGGCGACAGCGCGCTGGTTCGCGTGGTGAGAAGGGCGTTCTGAGCGGGACCGTCGCCGCTCCGGGGCGGTTCAGTCGGACCCGACCCGCTCGGGGTCGGTGGTCTCGGTCGCCGTCCGGCGGGCCTCGAACGCGAGGCTCCCGACCAGCACAAGAATCATCGAGAACGCGATGAGCGAGAGGTTGGGGATGGTCAGGACTCCAAAGAGCTGGTACTGAATCGACGCGCAGAACGACGAGCACACGAGCGAGTCGCCCGCGACCTGGGCGTAGGAGTGATATGCGGCGATGAGCCACCCGATGGTCGCGACCGGCAGAACGGTCCGGTAGACCGCGCCGCGGTTCTCGACGGCGGCCACGCCGAGGACGATGACCAGCGGGTACATGAAGATGCGCTGGAACCAGCAGAGTTCACACGGGAACAACCCCATGCCGTACCTGAAGTAGAGGCTCCCGACCGTCGCGACCGCCGCGACGAGGGTAGCTGCAACGAGGATGTGACGCTGCATACGAGACGTATTCATCACGTCTAGTTTGCGAGCATCTCGGATAGCCCTTCTATCAGGGCCGTGAGGACCAGGTCGTGCTGCAGCCTACCTCAGCAGTGCCTCGTAGTCGCGGTGTTGCCAGCAGTTCCTCTGTTCACTGGTGGTCCGTCTGCACGTCGTCCCGTCTTCGCATTCCACACCACAGTGATGAACTGTGGTCTCCTCTCTCTCGGACATCCGGTACACATAGCGGCTGCAGACACGAGAAACCCATTTTTACTCAGATACTCACAAACGGTCCGGCCAGACGAGACTCACGTCTCCGCCTCCACCGGTTCGTCCCCCGTGGTCGTCCCCGGTACCGCCTCGTGCGCCTCGACGAACCGCCTGGTCCCCTTCTTCACGAGGTACGGGAATCGCTGTGCCGCCGCCAGCCCGATTCTGGTGACCCAGTCGGTGAAGATGACCGGCTTTCGCGACGCGATCTTCCGGGCCAGTTTCCGCCCCACGTCGGCCGGGTCACTCATCTGCGAGGCGGGATAGTCGAGTTCCTTCGCCTGCCGGGTCGCAGCCAGCGTCGGATGCATCACGGTCACCGCGACGTTCGTGTTCTGGAGTTCGAGCCGCAACGACTTCGTGAACGCCTCGATGGCACCCTTGGTCGCCCCGTACCCGGTCAACCCGGGATTGCCGACCAGTCCGACGCCGGAACTCACGTTGTGGATGATGCCCTGGTTCCGGGCCCGCATGTGCGGCAGGACGGCGTGGATGGTTCGGAGGTAGCCGAAGAGATTGACCTCGAAGGTGCGTCTCGCGTCTTCGAGCGTCTGGTCCTCGAGGAAGCCGAAGTTCAGGACTGCGGCGTTGTTGACGAGCACGTCTATCTGGCCCCACTCGGCGATGACGGCGTCGACTGCGGCCTCGACGTCTTCGTCGCTGGTCACGTCGCACTCGTGGTAGCGCAGGCTCTCGGAATACGTCTCTTGCAACGATTCGAGGTTTCGCACGTCGATGTCGAGTCCGACGACTCGATAGCCGTCGTCGAGGAGGGTCCGCAGCATGTGGTGGCCGATACCCTCGTTCGCGCCCGTGAGGACGACGACCTGTCCCGCGCCAGAACTACTCATGCTGTAGAGAGAACGCTTCCGAGGGATATGAGGTGAGAGCCGATTCCTGCGGAGTGAGAGCGAGCGAGACGCATGGTCCGTCGCTCAGACCGTGATGACGACCTTTCCGCGAGCGTGCCCAGTTTCGAGGTACCGGATGGCCTCGGGCGTCTCCGCCAGTGGATACGTCCGGTCGATGGTCGGTGTGACCGTCCCGTCCGCCAGGAGTTCGGCCAGCGTCTCCAGATCCCCGGTGTTCACCGTCGCGAGGAACCCACGGAGCCGCTGACGAGAGAACCGCCCGACGACGGTGGCCCAGGCGAGGGTGCCGAGCGGGCCGAGCAATCGACCGCCCGCACCGCTGCAGAGGACGAGCGTCCCCTCGTCTGTCAGCACGCGTCGAAGCGCCGACAGCGAGTGGTTCCCTGCCAGGTCGAAGACGAGGTCGTATCGCTGCTCGCCCGTCGTGAAGTCCGTCTTCGTATAGTCGACGACGTGGTCGGTCCCGAGCGACCGGACCAGTTCGACGTTCCGCGTGCTGCACACACCGGTCACCTCGGCACCGAACGATTTCGCGAGCTGGACGGCGAAGGTCCCGACGCCACCCGACGCACCGTTTATCAGGACGGTTTGCCCGGCCGTCAGCTCGCCGTGGTCGCGCAGCCCTTGCAGGGCGGTGGTTGCTGCGACAGGGACCGCCGCTGCTTCTTCGAAGGAGCAGGTGGACGGTTTCGCGGCGAACGTGTCGACACGGCCGACGACGTACTCGGCGAACGCACCGGCTGCCTGCCCGAACACCTCATCGCCCGGCTGGAACTCCGTGACGTTCGGGCCCACCGCTTCCACGACCCCGGCCACGTCGACGCCCCGGACGGGGGTGGACGGCCGCCGCAACCCCGACTGCAGCCGCATGAGGTACGGCTCCCCACGCATCATGTGCCAGTCGAGTGGGTTCGCGGCCGCCGCCCGAACACGCACCAGTATCTGGTCGGCCGTGGGTGCCGGCACCGGGACTTCACGGCGTTCGAGGACGGTCGGTGGTCCGTACTCGTCCTGGGAGATGACCTGCATCGTCTCCGCGCTGACTTCGCCGCGGTGGGCGTGTGATGAGCCGGTCGAATCTGCCGTGACGTGGTCGCGAGTAGTCGATGCCAAGATATCTCTGCGATTGAGAGGTCGTCTGCGAGGATAGTTCTTCCGTAGAAGAATGTCGAAGACTGCTACCGCGTCGGCAGCCAGCGCGTCCAGCCCCGGCTGTGCTCGTGGGTCCCCGCCTCCTCGGTCGCGGGCACCGCGCTCACGCGGTGGAAGATGGCCTCGGGGTCCTTGTTCCAGAGCCAGTGCCAGCGGGTTTTGGCGACGAGCGAGAGCTTGCGGGCCAGCGAGAGGTCGGGTTCGTGGTCGATGGTGTTGTAATCCACTTCCCGGATGGCCCGGTGGTGTTCGGCGTACAGCACCGACGCCAGGAGGACCGCGAACTGGCAGTCCTCGGGCAGGTACCGGATACCGGCGACGCCCTCGCGGTAGAGGTCCTCGGCGTGGGAGACCTCCTCGTGGACCGCGTCACGGAACTCGGGCGAGGAGTCGAGGTTCAGGACCGCCTCGACGTCGACGCCGTGGCGCTCCAGTGTCTCGATGGGCAGGTAGACGCGGTCGCGGTCGACCACGTCCTCGCGCACGTCCCGGAGGAAGTTCGAGAGCTGGAAGGCCTCGCCGAGCTTGACGGCGTGGGGCAGGGCGCGCTCGTACTCCTCCTCGGAGAGGTCCATGATGTCGGTCATCATGACGCCGACGGCGGCCGCGGAGCCGCGCATGTACTCCTCGAGGTCGGAGTACGTCTCGTAGCGGTCCGTCTCGATGTCGGCGGCCATCGCGTCGACGAACTCGTTCACCCACTCGTCGCTGATGTCGTGCTCGTCGCAGAGCTCACAGAACGCCTGCATGACCGGGTCGTCCGTGGTCTCCTGGCCGAGGGCCTGTGCGCGGAGGGTTTCGAGGCGGGCGGCCTGCTGTTCAGGGGAGTCGCCGTCCGGGTCGTCGACGACCTCGTCGGCGATCCGGAAGAAGCCGTAGAGTACGTACGTCGGGTGGCGGATGCGCTGTGGGAGGAGGCGCGTCGCGATGTGGAACGTCTTCCCCGTCTTGCGCTGGATGGCCTTCCCCGCGTTGACCTGTGTTTTCTTCATATGTAGGTTCGGTGTTCGAAAGACCCGTGAGAGCGTGCTTCCGTGGTAATCGGTAGGACAGCGACGGGAATAGCCTGCGTTGGTAACCAGTTAGGTTCCAACCCTGACAGGGCATGACGGCTCATCGCAGGTACCCCCACGAGAGGAGTTTGTCCCCGTCGTTCACCCAGCGGTCGCCGATGTCGTCGCGGTAGTACATGTTCGGGAGGATGATGTCCTCGATGCGGTCGTACGCCTGGCGCTGGGCAGCTCGCATCGAGGTGCCCTTGCCCGTGACGACCAGCGGGATACCCGAGGAGCCGGAGACGCGCCACTGGCCGTTGGCCGGGGTGACGCCCTCCGCGGTCCCGTCCGGACCGACCCGCTTCGCGTCCTCGATGTGGACGCCCGGCGGGCGCTCGCCCTCGAACGCCTCGCGGAAGACGATGGCCGCGTTCTTCGAGTTCTCGTCGAAGGTTGCATCGTCGTTGAACGGGAACGGCGGGAGGCAGACCCGGACACCGACCTGGAAGCCGCGATGCACCTCCAGGCCGGGGTCGTTCCCGTTCGCGATGTCGGCGAACAGCTGCGAGATGGGTGTCTTCATGCCCTCCTCCTGGATGAAGATGCCCGGGTACCCGAAGCGCGGCGTGAACTCCAGCGGGAAGATGCCCCGCCCGTTGACGATGCAGTTCAGGTCGATGTAACCGACGTAGCCCTCCTCGGCCAGTGTCTCCTCCATGGGGCGAAGGGTGCGCTCGAACAGGCTGGTCGGCTCGGTCCAGAACATCGAGGTGCCCATCTCGCCGGTCGGCGGGCCGACGTTGCCCGGGAACAGCTTCTTGTGCTCGAAGTTGACGTTGACCGGCTCGACGAACTCGTTCCCGTTGAAGAACGCGCCGATGGCCACCTCGACGCCCTCGGCCCGGCGCTGGAGTTCGAACGACTGCATCCGGTGGCCCCAGGCCTTCTTGTACGCCCGGAGCACGTCGACCACGTCGCCGCCGTCGTCGTCCTCGCCGACGTACACCAGCCGCTTGACGTTCTGCACCTCGCCCGAGGGTTTGATGACGTAGCGGGCGGGGTTGTCCTGGACGAACGAGACGGCCTCGTCGAAGTCGGTGAACCGCCTGCGAGGCAGGATGTTCACGCCGTGGTCGGCGAGTTCCTCCTGCCCGAAGCCCTTGTCCTCCTCCAGTCGGTCGGTGTACTCGGTGCCGCCGACGACTGCGTGACCCTCCTCGCGAAGTCGTTCCGCGTGGGTCCCGTGGCCGAACACGTCGTCGAAGACGATGACGTCCGCCCAGGCGACATCGGCTTCCCAGTCGTCTGTCTTCTCGACGAAGCCGTCGGCGATCTCACGTTCGGACTCGCTCTCGATGTAGTAGCGAACGTCGTGGCCCTGCTCACGGACGCGCCAGGCTACGTCGCCGATGAGACCGTCGATAGAGACGAAGAGGAAGTTGCGTCGATCCATACGAAAAACGGGCGCGGAACGGGGGTAAATGTTTGGGAGGTGAGAGTCCTCTGTCGCTGAACGGTCACTCCCGCCCGTACACCGTCGTCTCGGGGTGGAACGCCAGCCAGGCGAACCAGAACACGGTGGACGTGTCGGTGGCAGAGACGAGCGTCTCCCACTCGTGTGGGCCGTCGACGGCCTCGCCCGTCAGGCGATGCCAGCGCGAGCAGTCAGCCAGGAGGGATGCGTCGTCGACCGGCTCGAAGTGGGGTCTCGCCGTCGAGACGGCGGTCCCACGCCACCATGCTCCCGTCGGCCGAGGGCGCGATGACCACGGGGAGCCCGCTGCCCATGCGAACGGACCGCACGACCCGAGAACCGACGCGAGACGTCTTCATCTCGCCCGTACAGACAGTACCGGGACGTGAGAGGAACCAGAGAAATTTAAGTAAGCACGCCCGGGATAGCCAACTAATGCGCCTGATTGCCATCGGAATCGGCCTCCTTCTGCTTCTCGCACCGGTCACGGGTGTCGCTGCCGCCGACGGGAGTACACCGGACGTGGCACTCCGAATCACCGTCGTCACCCAGAACGGGGACGGCGTCGGCAACGCCGAGGTCACCGTCACCTACGACGGCGAGAGCCAGACACGCGAGACCGTCTCGAACGGCGAAGTCCTGTTCGACGTGCCCAAGGGAGCCGACGTGAAGATCGACGTGGAACACCCCTTCCTGGTCCGGAACAACGCCGCCACGGTCACCGACGTCAGCGACGGTGACGAGGTGAGCGTGACGATGTACGAGACGGCCAGCGCGTCGTTCACCGTCGAGGACGGCGACGGCCCGGTCGCCAACGCGAACGTCAAGGTCAGGAAGGCCAACCAGCTCCCCGCGGCCACCGGTACGACCGGGAGTGACGGCGGCTTCGAGACCGGCGAGATAGAGAAGGGCGAGTACACGGTGACGATCACCAAGCCGGGCTACTTCGACGAGGAGACCACGCTCACCATCAGCGGGTCGACCACGGAGACCTTCGACCTCGAACAGGGTAGCGCGAACGTCCAGTTCTCCGTCGTCGACAGCCACTTCGAGGACCCGAAGCCGCTGGAAGCGACCATCGCCATCGACGGCGTCGGCTCCTTCCAGACCGACAAGAACGGGAACCGCGGCGTGACCCTCGACGTGAACACCGAGTACACGGTCTCGGTGAGCAAGGACGGCTACGATGGCCAGAGCGGGACGCTCACCGTGGGCGAGACCGACAAGCAGCTCACCTACGAGATCTCGCGCACCCCCGAGCTCACGCTCGAACCGGCCAACACGCAGGTCGTCGTCGGACAGACCGTCCGCGTCACGGTCACCGACGAGTACGGTGAGGCCGTCGAGGGCGCGACCGTCCGCGTCGGCGGGACCGAGGCAGCAACGACCGGTGCCGACGGCGGTGCGACCGTCGAGATAGCGTCCGCTGGCGACGTGGAACTCGAAGCGGTGAACGGGTCGGTGACCTCGGATAGCGTCACGGTCGAAGGCGTCCAGGCCGCGACCGACGCCCCCGAGCAGACCACGACCACCGAGATGACCGAACAGACCACCACGGAACAGGCGACGACCACGGCGGGCGAGAGTGGTGACGGCTCGACGCCTGGATTCGGCGTCGGTGCTGCAGTGGCTGCGCTCCTGGGTAGTCTCCTCGTCCTCCAGCGCCGGAGCGCCTGAGAAGCCGAGCCCTCAGTCGAACAGGTCCTTGTGCCGGGACGCGAGGTCGGTGTAGGCACCCGACGAGTAGGCGTCTGCGATCTCTTCTGGGTCGACGCTCGTCTCCGAGAGCGGAACCACCTGTGCGGGGACACCCCGGACGAACGATTCCGACGGGATGGTGAACCCATCCGGGACCACCGTCCCGGCAGCGACGATACTCCGTTCGCCGACCGTGACGTCCGAGTTGAGCGTCGCGTTGATGCCCACCAGCGAGCCCCTCGCCACGTCCGCGTCGTTCAGGACGGCACCGTGCCCGACCATCACGCGTTCTCCGACCCGAGAGTCGTGGAAGACGGCGTTGTCTCCCACGTGTGAACTCGCCCCGATGCGGACGGGACCGACGTCACCACGGAGGACGACACCCGGCCAGACGCTCGCGTCCTCCTCGACCGTGACGTCGCCGACGAGGGTCGCGTCACGCGCCACGTAGGCGGAGTCGTGAACGTTGGGAGCCGATCCTTCGAACTCGTAGTGGCGGCGGTCTACCATGCTGGGTGTCGACACGCGCCACGCTGAAAACCGTTTCCCTGAGTGACAGAGGGCGACGCGACGGGATGTGCCCGCACTCGGGAAGCGTCACCGGGGTGCCAGACACGGTGGCGACCCGAAGCCCACCGGTTTAGGACACAGAGCCAGCCGGTCCGGTCTCCCTACCCGCCGTGTGTCTGCGTGTTCTCGCTCCGGCTTCGCGTCCCGTTCGACGATACTGCCGGTCGGTGTGCGTCGCCCATAACGACGCACTCGTCGGTTCAACCGGCCATGGAAGGTCCCGAACGAGCCATTCGAGTGGCCCCGAAACCGTGACATGGTAAATGATAACCAATAGCAATTTTTATCCCGATAACATAGCCGAATCGGCCACCCACGTATTCATTTTTCCCTGATTTTCACCCATTAGAGGGCCGTAACGTAACAATCTCGCAAAGCTTTACGTCACTAGCCCGCGTATCGTATCAACATATATTGATGAATCACTATGAGAAAAGCGACGAGGGGGAGGAGCGCACGGACACCACCGACGGGGGTTGGAAGGTGACCGAGAGCGAGTCGACGGAGGAGGAATCGACGTCGACTGAGGGGGAGGAGTCGGCCGACACAGGGGCCGGGGACACCGACACCGATGTCGGTCCCGAGTTCGGCCCAGAAGCCGAACAGGACACCGTCGAAGACGTGTCCGAACAGGCGGGCGGGGACGCGATGGACGAGGACGCAGAGGATGAATCGGCAGACTCGTCCACCACGGCCACGGAGAACGACTCGCTCGTCTCCACGGAGGAGACAGCAGCCGAGCAGGAGCGCCACGAGGCCGCGACCATCCTGGAGGACGAAGACACCGAGGACGGCGACGAATCGTCCGATGAGCTCGTCCGCCGCGAAGACGAGGAAGCCCCCGCTGACGAGGACGAGACGGCCGACGACGGCGACAAGCCGTCCGAGGAACTCGTCCGCCGCGAAGACGAGGAAGCCCCCGCTGACGAGGACGAGACTGCTGACGGCGGCGACAAGCCGTCCGAAGAGCTCGTCCGCCGCGAGGAGGACCCCACCGACGAGGACGACGTGGAGGACCCGACGGAACTCGACACGGAGGAGCTGGTGCTGTGGGTCGAACAACAGGAGACCCTCACCAAGGACGACATCATCAAGCTCATCCTCGACGACGTGAAGGCGTACTACGAGGGCGTCACGCTCGACGAAAGCTTCGCCGAGCGCCCGACGAACGAGTTCATCGACGAGCGCTGGTTCGACTTCTCGTACCTCGACGACCTCGTCGAGGTCGAGCGCTACTGGGTCAACCGCCCGTACGCGTACGTCTCCATCATGTTCTGTCCGAACCGGAAGGAGTTCCGCTACGAGGTCACGGAGGTCAAACTCGACGGCTTCGAGCGCTACGTCCGGGAGGATCTCACGCGCATCCTGCGCAACAGCCTGATGTACCACGACATCGAGTCAGAACGCGGCCGCGAGGTCGTCTTCGAGGAGAAGTCGAAGGATATCATCGCCGAGCACGCCGCGACCGTCGAGGACGGCAGTATCTACAAGCTGCTATACTACCTGCTGCGTGACTTCCTCGACTTCGGGAAGATAGACGCGATGATGCGCGACGAGAATCTCGAGGACATCTCGTGTGACGGTATCGACATCCCCGTGTTCGTCTACCACGGCGACTACCGCGACCTGCGCTCGAACGTCGTCTTCGACAAGGACCGCCTGAACTCGTTCACGGTCCGGCTCGCCCAGCGCGCCGGCAAGCACATCTCCGTGTCCGACCCGCTCATCGACGCGAGCCTGCCCGACGGGTCACGCATCCAGCTCACGCTGGGCTCGGACATCGCGACCCGCGGGTCGAACTTCACCATCCGCAAGTTCGCGGAGGTGCCGTACACGCCGGTCGACCTCATCAAGTGGAACACGTTCGACGTCCACCAGATGGCGTACTTCTGGCTCGCCATCGAGAACAACAAGTCGCTCGTGTTCGCGGGCGGTACCGGGTCCGGCAAGACGACCTCGATGAACGCCATCGGGTTCTTCATCCCGCCGAACTCGAAGGTCGTCTCCATCGAGGACACCCGCGAGATCACGCTGCCCCACGACAACTGGATCCAGTCCGTCTCGCGCCCCGCCGTCACCGACGGTGGCCGCGGCGAGGTCTCGATGTACGAGCTACTCCAGGCGTCGCTCCGGCAGCGCCCCGAGTACCTGCTCGTCGGTGAGGTCCGCACGGAACAGCGCGTCGCCCTGACGTTCTTCAACGCCATCGCGACCGGCCACACGTCGTACACGACCATCCACGCCGACTCCGTCGATGGCGCACTCGCCCGCCTGGAGAACGCGCCGCTGTCGGTCCCGGTCCAGATGATACAGGACCTCGACGTGCTCGCCATCCAGAAGCAGATATTCACCGACGACACCCGCGTCCGCCGCAACCAGGTCATCGCCGAGGTTCACGCCAGCGACGACCTCACCGCGATAGAGACCAACGAGGTGTTCCGCTGGGACCCGCGGAGCGACAAGTACGAACGAGGCAGCGACTCGCGGCTCCTCGCGGAGATTGCCGACGAACGCGGCTGGACGGCGGACGAGCTCGCCGACGAGCTCTCGGTCCGGACCGAGGTCCTCAGCTTCCTCGTCGAAAACGACATCACCGACTACGACGACGTCACCCGGACCATCCACACGTTCCAGCGCGACCGTGACGAGATCCTCGACGCCATCCGCGCCGACCGGCTGGACGGCGTCATCCACGCGGAGGCGCGATGAGTACCCGGGAGAACGGAAACGTCCAGGCCCCGTTGAGCGAGGGGCAGACGCCGTTACCCGACTACGAGGTCAGCCAGTACTTCCCGCGGTCGCGGGATATGACTCCGGACGAACGCCGCGAGCTGCGCGACCAGTACGGCGTCATCAGGACGTACTTCAAATCACGCCCCGCGAAGTACCGTGACGTCCAGCGCTGGCTGAACCAGGCACGTATCGGGACGACCTACGACATCTACCTCACCCACAGCGCCATCCTCGCGATGGTCGGCGGTGTAGTGGGGGCAACCGTCGGCGTCCTCCTGACGTTCTGGCTCGCCAACGCCGGTATCCTCGGCGGCCTCACGTCACCGGTCACCGCGCCCGGCGGCATCACGTCGCTGGTCTCGTCGAACCGGACCCTGTTCGCCGGCGGCGCGTCGGCGCTGCTCCTCGGGAGTACGGTCGGGGGGTCCATCTGGGCCTTCCGGTACTACTACCCGCGGAACGTCGTCTCGAACCGCGAACGCTCCATCAACGTGGCGCTCCCGCACGCCATCACGTACATGTACGCGATGAGCTACGGCGGCATGAACCTCGTCGAGGTGTTCAAGGCACTCGCGAAGTCGGAGGACACCTACGGCGACGTCGCCGACGAGTTCGACATGATCGTCCGTGATATGGAGCTGTTCGGGAACGACCTGTTCACCGCGTTGCGGAACGCCCGCAACCTCACACCGAGTGACAACCTCGAACAGTTCCTCGACGACCTCGTGAGCGTGCTCGACTCCGGTGGCGAAGTGACCTCGTTCTTCGAGGACCAGTCCAGCCACTACGCCGAGACCGCCAAAGACGAACAGGAGGAGTTCCTGGAGACGCTCTCGGTACTCTCCGAGATATTCATCGTCGCGTTCGTCGCCGCGCCGCTGTTCATCATCGTGACGCTGATGGTCATCAGCTTCCTCGGCGGCTCGACGCTCACCCAGATGGCCGTCCTCATCTACGTCGGCCTCCCGCTCGGGATGGTGGGCTTCCTGCTGCTCATCGACGTGCTCTCGGCCCCGTTCGTCCAGACGAGCGGCGTGAAGCTCGAAGAGAAGCGCGCCGAACCCATCGACACCGAGCCCGTCGAAGACGACGAGCGGTTCGGTCCCTACCAGAAGGACCAGCGCCAGGAGCGATTCATCGAATTCGCCCGTGACCCACTCGCGGTCGTGAAGGCGACGCCACTGCTCTCGCTCGTGTTCACCGCCCCGGCCGCACTCGCGTTCACCGCCGCGGTCGTGTTCCAGGGCTTTGCGACCCCATCGGTGGCCGGCTTCGAGGCGGCACCGGTTGCGGCGACCACCCTGCTGGTCGTCCTCCCGCTGCTCATCGTGGCGATGCCGCTGTCGTACTTCCACGAACGCAAGCGCCGCCGCGAGAAGATACTCGCCGAGCGCTTCCCCGACACGCTGAACGTGCTCTCGAGTGCGAACTACATGGGCATCCCGCTCATCGACGCGCTCGACATGATCGCTCGCTGGTCGAAGGGGGTCCTCGCCGACGAGCTTCGCCTCGTCCGCAACGACATCCACTGGAACCACGACCTGACGGAGGCGCTGGTCGGCCTCGGGAACCGCCTCAAGGTTCCCCACCTGACCCGCACCATCAAGCTCATCGCGGAAGGTGGCCGGTCGTCCGGCGACATGTCCAGAATCCTCGCCATCGCGGCCGAGGACACGCGCAACCGCCACCGCATCGACCGGGCCCGCCAGCGCGCGATGTCGTCGTACATCGCCATCGTGGTCATCGGGTTCCTCGTGTACCTGATGGTCATCGTGCTCATCGACGCGAGCTACTTCGGTGCCATCGCGGAGACGACCGCCCAAACCCAGACGGCCGGCGACGTACAGGCACCCGGGTTCGCCTCACTGAGCAACGTCCCGCTCGACACCTACCGGGCGCTGTTCTTCCACTCCGTCATCATCATGGCGATTGGAAGTGGCATGCTCGCGGGCAAGCTCTCGGACAACGACACCCTCTCGGGGTTGAAGTACAGTATCGGCCTGACGCTCGTCGCAGTCGTGACGTTCGTCCTGGTCTGAACGAAGGGGGAGAATCAATGCAACACAACAACAGCAACAATACAATCATTCGGTGGGGGGACGAGCGCGGCGTATCGCCGGTGCTCGGTGGCATCCTCATCTTCGGGCTCGCGCTGTCCCTGCTCGCACTGACGCAGGTCAGCCTCGTCCCGGCGATGAACGGCCAGATAGAGTTCGAACACAACCAGCAGGTCCAGGAGGACTTCGAGCAGCTCAACGCTGGCATCCTGGAGGTCGCCGAAGAGGGGTCGCCGACCGATATCGTCGTCCAACCCGGCACCCGATACCCGGCGCGGATGTTCCTCGTGAACCCCGGGCCGGCCTCCGGCCGACTCGACGCGACCACGGGTAACGGGATTCGCATCTCGAACATCGCGGCGGTCGACCCCGACGCTGACGAGTACCTGGCTGGACTCGCGACGAGTCGCGAACTCAACTACTCGACCAGTGTCATCGCGTACACGCCCCGGTACAACAACTACGGGACCGCCCCCACGACCTATCTCGAGAACGGTATCGTGTACAACCGGTTCCCGAACGGAGCGACCACGCTGGTGACCGACAGCGCGTTCATCGACGGGAACCGCATCACCCTCGTCGCCGTCGACAGTGACCTGTCCTTGCAGTCGGTCGACTCGGAGACGCTCCGGCTGGAGCCCGTCACCGGTGCAACGCAGCGGCTCGCCGTGACGAACAGCGGCGGCGACCTGACCATCAGGCTCGATACGCAGCTCTCGCAGACCGAGTGGGACGAACTACTCGCAGATCCCCTGGCAAGAGGCACCGTCACCGACGTGGACGTCTCGGCTGGGACGGTGACGATCACCCTCAAGCCGGGTACCTACACCCTGCAGGTCGCTCGCGTCTCGATAGAGAAGTCGACGGCGAGCGAGCAACCCGCCTATATCGTCAACAAGGGTGGGAGCGACCTCTACATGACCGTCGGCGGGTCAGAGACGCTCCGCATCCAGGTCCGTGACCAGTACCACACCCCCGTCAGTGGCGTCGTCGTGAACGCGACCGACCCGGGTGTCGGCTCACTCGCCGAGAACAGCGCCATCACCGACGAGGACGGTATCGCGGAGTTCACCTACGCGGCCAGCGTTTCGAACGGGTCAGCCACGATAAACATGAGTTTCGGGACCGCCCCCACGTCTGTGGAATCCACGGAAGTGTCGATCAAGGTCGGTGAACGGAATGAGGGAATCGGGGGGACCATCAACCCAGGCAGTGCCAACACTGTGAACCTCCAGATGGCCGACATCACCGAGGTGAACACCAGCAATAAGATGTTCTACGCGGACCTGACGCTGGAGAACCGTGGGTCGGTCGACCGGACCATCGACGAAGTTCGCGTTAACTTCTACTCCGCGCGGCAGATCTCGAACAGCAACAACCGGGACCCAGCGCTGGAGTACCGGATCGACGGGACCGGTCCATCCGGTAGTGCAGCCAACTTCACCATCGGCGGTGACTACGCAGCGCCGGCGAGCACGCTCGGGACCATCGCGAAGGACGGCGGCACCGAGACGTTCCGGTTCGAGTTCATCGGACTGGAGAAGAGTGGCAGCGACACCGTGCTCGCGAACTACCAGATCGAGGAGGGTGACTACTTCATCCTCTCCATCATCTACGACGACGGCACCTCGGCGACGTACTTCGTGACGCCGCAGGTCCCCTGACACGGGACAGGAACGTCACCCGATTCGACCCCCGTTTCGAATTCTGATTCTCCCGGCATCATTATTCAATCCCCGTCCCAGCCACTAGACGTGCTTACACGGTAATCCCAACCGTCGCGGCTGTTCCCAGGTGGGGCTGGTGCAGTCGGCTCACAGAGGCACAGCACTTGTCATAGGTCGAGCGCTGCGGCTCACCGCACGCTCAGATTCCACGCTCCCAGCTACGCTATCGTGATGAGCGTCGCACCGACGACGACCAACAGCGCGCCAGCGGCCAGCCCTTTCGTCACCCGTTCTAAATCCCCGAGCAACAGCGCGGTGAATACCGCGACGAACAGCGGCGCGGTCCCCACCAGCGAGGAGACGACGGCCACGTTCCCGCGGTCCAGCGCGGCGAAGAACAGGAACAGCGAGGTGGCGTTGAGGAGACCGGCGACGAGGTAGAACCCGAACGCCGGACGGGGGATGTCGATCGCGTCCCAGCCGACGCGCCCGCCGATGATGGCGACGAGCCAGAGGACGCCCCAGGTCTCGTGGAGGGCGACCGCTTCCAGCGCCGTGACGGGCGTCTCGGTCAGGCCGAAGCGCCGGACCACGTCACTGCCGCCGTAGGCGATGGCCGCGAAGATGGGGAAGACGAGTTCCCACGGCTGCCAGCCGGCGATGTCGCCACCCTTCGAGAGGGTGAGAACGACGAGGCCGACGACGAGGACGACGATACCGGCGACGGTCACCTCGTTCACCACCTCGCCGATGAAGACGAAGGCGAGGGCGGCCGCGAACAGGGGCCGCGTCGAGATGCCCGCGGAGTTGACACTCGCCCCGACCCGGTCGATACCGACGAACGACGACAGTCGCGCGACGGCGGTGCCGACGGTCCCCGAGACGAAGAATATCCCGAGGATGAACGGCGTGATGGGCGGAGTGTGGCTCGTGGTGACGGCGACGCCACCGATGACCGTCCAGTAGCAGACCGCGTCCATGACGGCGACGACCAGCGAGCCCTGCAGGACGGTTCCGCCGGCTGCCAGCCCGCGCTTCTGGAGTGTCATCGAAAGCGCCCAGATAGCGGCGGCCGCGATCGCCAGCGCGGGGACGAGAAATTCTCCAGTCACTACCGGTCGAATGTGACGGGGGGAAGTGAGCCTACCGGAACCGGCGAATGCGAGTTATCATCCCCGTTCGGCGATTCGCGAGCCCACGGTTCGCCCGTTCTCGAACGCGAGATGGACCCGTCCCTCGCCGACCACCCAGTCACCGGCGACGAACAGTCCGGCGTCCTCGGCACAGCGCGCTGCCGTCGCGTCGACGCCGGCGTCCGGGAGCGCGTACCGCCAGCCCTGCGAGTCGACCCAGTCCGGCTCGGTGAGTCGGTCGTCCTCGAGCAGGTCCGCGACGAGGTCCGCGGCTTCGGCGGCGGCCTCTTCGGTCGGGTCGTCGTAGTGCTCGACCGACCACTCGGGACTCATCTGTGCGATAAGCAGGCTCTCGTCGTCGGGGACGTGCCCGGGCTTGCACTCCTCGCGCGAGAGCCAGCCGACCGGGTGCTCGCGGTCCGGGTTCACGAGCGCGTACCACGGCCGGTCGAGTTCGAACGGGTAGTGCAGGACGAGCGTCCGGATGGTCCGGTACGGGACCGACTCGACCGCCTCGTGAAGCCGTGAGAGACGGTCGTCGGTCCAGTCGGTGGCTGCGAGCAGGTCGGCGGTCTGCGGTGCCGGTGGGGTGAGTACGAGGACGTCGAACGGACCGTACGACTCGCCCTCAGTGTCGGTGAGGGTCCAGGCATCGTCCTCCCGAGCGATGTCCTCGATTCGGGTCGCCTTGTGGACCGATGCACCCGCCCGCTCTCGGACGCGCTTTGCGAACTGGGTGATGCCTTGCACATAGGTCCACTTGTGCGACTCGTCGGCACGGCCCTCGGCGATGGTTCCCTCGGCGTCGTGGGTCCACACCGGCTGCTCGATGTCCGCGAGTCCATCGGTGCCGAGTTCGTCGAGCAGGTCGTCGACCCAGGCGTCCTCGCCGGGCTTGATGTAGTTCGCGCCGTGGTCGTAGCGACAGCCGTGCTTGCGGCGGGTCGCGGCGCGCCCGGAGATACCTCTCCCCTTGTCGAACAGCGTGACCTCGGTGTCGGTCCCTCGGAGCGCGTCCGCGACGCCGACGCCTGCAGCGCCAGCGCCGACGACGGCGACCGTTCGTGTCATACCGGGAACTGGGTTTTCCACGGGAAAAACCGCCGCGCTCCCCGAGCGGCTTACCGGGAGGTGACCACATCACCCGGCCCGGAACGAACGTTATCCGACTCGGCGGCCTTTCCTGAGACAGATGAGCGAAATCGAGCCGGTCCTGGCGAGCGTCGTGGCCATCTTCGCCATCGCGTTGCTCGTCAAGCTCCTCGCCGACTGGCGGCCCGAACTCTCCTACGCCAGCGTGCTCGTGGCCGTTGGGGTACTCGTCTCCGTGCTCGGTCTGGAGTTCGATCTCACACTCTCCGCAGACCTTATCCTCGCCGTGTTGCTCCCGACGATCGTCTTCGAGGGGACGACCAGTATCGACGTGCGCGAACTCCGCCACAACGCGTTGCTCGTGGTGGTCCTGACGCTCGTCGGGTTGCCACTGGCGGTCATCATTCTCGGCGTGGTCGGGACGGTCGCGTTCGGCTTCCCGCTCATCGTCGCGCTGGTGTTCGCGTCGGTCATCCTCCCGACGGACCCGGCCGCGGTGCTCTCGGTGTTCAAGCAGTTCGACGTGGGGAAGCGGCTTTCGGTCACAATCGAAGGTGAGAGCCTGCTGAACGACGGGGTTGCCATCGTCATCTTCGCCACGCTGGTCGCCGCGTTCCGGCAGGCCGATAGCGCCAGCGACGCGGTCGCGTCGCTCACGACGTCTGGGCAGGTGGTGTCGTTCGTCCTCAGCATCGCGAGTGTCGGCGGCGGCGGCCTGCTCGTCGGCGTGGTCGTCGGCTACCTCGCACACCTGTGGGCTCGTCGGCTTCGGGACCGGCTGGCGGTGATGCTGCTCTCGGTCGTCGTGGCATACGGGAGCTTCCTGCTCGCAGAGTGGGGTCTGGGCCTGTCGGGCGTGCTGGCGACCGTCGGTGCGGGGCTGGCGATGGGGGCGCACGAGCTGACCCACGAACACATGTCCGCGCCGGAGTCGTTCGTCCAGCGGGTGTGGAACGTCGCCGCCTTCCTGGTGAGCACGGTGCTCTACGTGCTCATCGGGGCTGCCGTCGACGTGGGGCAGTTCGTCGAGTACGGCGGATTCGTCCTGCTGGCCGCAGTGCTCGTCGTACTGGTCCGAGCCCTGACCATCTACCCGCTGGTGACGCTGACGAACCAGGTGCTCCCCGACCCACTGCCGGTCGCCTGCCAGCACATCGTGGTGTGGGGCGGCCTGCACACCGTGGTCCCGGTCGGGCTGGCCCTGGCGCTTCCCACGGCGCTTCCGTACCGCGAGGTCGTCCAGACGATGGTGTTCGGCGTGGCCATCGTCAGCGTGGTCGCCCAGGGGTTGTTGATGCCGACGGTGCTTCGGCTCACCGGGCACGGCGATGGCCAGTTCGGGAATGCCGCGGAATGAGTGGCTGCTCGATGGTGGCGAACAGGCGACACGGACGGAGAGAAAGACAGAGACGGGCGTGTCGCACAACCGCGGCACCGTCCCCGGCGATGGTCAGACCATGCCGGGGGTGGCCGCGGCTTCGTATTTGAATCCTCAGCTGGTGGTGACGAGTTCGACGACCTCGCGGTGGTCGAGCTCGGTGTCGCCGCCGATCTGGCGCTTGGTCCGGCAGTTCAGGCCGTGGAGGAGGCCGTCGCCGATGTCGGAGTGGAGGTGGTACGCGAAGTCGGAGGTGGTCGAGCCCTCGGGGAGGAGGAAGCAGTCGCGCATGACGCGGCCCTGCTCGTCGCCCATGGCTTCCGCACCGCCGGGGAAGACGGCGATGACGCCGAGTTCGTCGAACAGCGCGGTCTCGATGGCCTGCTGGACGCCGGTGCCGCCGTACTCGGTGACGAACTCGCGAATCTGTTCGAGGCCCTGCTCCTGTTCTTCGGAGACGTCGGCGACGATGTCGAAGTCCTCGTCACCCGCGTGGTAGTCGACGACGCCCTGCTCGGCCGCGTTCTTGAGCGCCTTCTCGGCGTGGGCGCTGGCCGAGACGAACGTGAGGTGGTCGTACTCGGGGTCCGTGGTAATCTCCTCCCAGTTCGCCTGGGCGGCGGGCGTGTCCATCTTGTTCGCCGCGATGACCATCGGCTTGGTGTACTTGCGGATCTCGCGGGCGAGGTCCTCGCGGTCCTGTGCGTCCCACTCTTCCGGCTCGAAGCCGAGGTCGAGTCGGAGGACGAGCTTCTTGACCTCGTCCTTGTTGATGCCGAACGCGGACATCTGCTCGGCGAGTTCGACCTCGATGGCGAGTTCGTCCTGGCCCTGGTAGCGGTTCTGGAACTTCTCGATGCCCTTGTCGAGGATACCGACGTACCACTGGTCGAGTTCGTTCTCCAGGAAGTCGATGTCCTCGCGGGGGTCGTGGCCCTCGGTGTTCTCGCCCTCGATGTCGGTGGTGCCGGAGAAGTCGACGACGTGGACGAGGACGTCGGCCTCGTTCAGGTCGGTGAGGAACTGGTTGCCGAGGCCGCGGCCCTCGTGTGCGCCGGGGACCAGCCCGGCCACGTCGACGAGTTTCGTCGGGACGTAGCGTGTGCCCTGCTGACAGTAGCCGGTGTCAGGTGTGCAGGACTCGTCGAACTCCGGGGCCGCACAGTCGACACGGACGTACGCCTCACCGACGGAGGGGTCGATCGTCGTGAACGGGTACGCGCCCTCGGGCACGTCGTTCATCGTCGCCGCGTTGAAGAAGGTGGACTTGCCCACCGAGGGCTTGCCCACGAGACCGATCTTGTAGCTCATTGGAATCGTCAAGCCGGTCGGGCAGTATAAGGCTTGAAATCCGTTTCTGCAGTGGTATGCGGCCCCATACCGAACCTGAGGGACGGGTCGGAATGGCCGGGTCCGGACCCGCTCAGGCTGGCGGCGGCCGACGAACGTCCGACCCGGGCGCGACGAACCGGACCGGGAACGCCTCGACGCCGTAGATGAAGGCACTCCGGACCGGCGTGAGCTGGTCGGCGGTGGCCACAGCCTCGATGTCGTCGACGCTGTCGAGGAGTTCCGAGAGTGCGAGACGGGACTCCAACCGGGCCAGCGGTGCGCCCAGGCAGTAGTGGATACCCCGACCGAACGCGATGTGTTGGTTCGGCGTCCGGTCGACGACGAACTCCTCGGGGCGGTCGAAGGCGGCCGGGTCGCGGTTCGCGGAGCCGACCCAGGTGACGACCACGTCGCCCTGCCGGATGGACTGGCCGCCGAGCGTCGTGTCCGTCGTGGCGACCCGCCCAAGCGCCTGCACGGGTGACCGGTAGCGAAGTACCTCCTCGACCGCCTTCGTCAGCAGGGTGGGCTCGGACTGGAGCCGGGCGAGTGCATCGGGGTGCTCCGTGAGCGTCCAGACCGCGTTGGTCAGCAGGTTCGTCGTCGTGACGTTCCCCGCCACGAGCAAGAGGACACAGAACCCGCGCATCTCCTCGGCCGAGAGGGGCCGGTGCTCGATCTCGGCGGTGACGACCTTCGAGATGAGGTCGTCGCCAGGGTCGGCCTTGCGCTGGTCGATGAGGTCGTCGAAGTACTCGCGGAGTTCGTCCAGGGTCTGCTGGCGGCGGTCCTCGACCTCGCGGGCGGCGGCCTCGGTCCGCTCGGTCGGCGTCTCCACCAGCGAGTCCGACCAGCGCTTGAACGTCTCGCGGTCTTCACTGGGGATGCCCAGCAGTTCCGCGATGACGATGACCGGGAGCGGGTACGCGAGGTCGGCGACCACGTCCATCTCGCCGTCGGCGAGCACGTCGTCGAGGCAGTCTTCGGCTATCTCCTCGATGCGGGGCGCGAGGTCGGCGACCGCCCGCGGCCGGAAGTGTTCCTCGACGACTCCCCGGAGGTGCTCGTGCTTCGGTGGATCGCTGCCGAGCATGGTCTCCATCTCGACGTCCTCACTGGCCCGCCGGAACGCCTCGTTGCTGGCGTTCCGTGGGTCCGAGGAGAAGGTCTCGGGGTCCGAGAGCACGGCGGAGACGTCGGCGTGACGGAACACGTCCCAGCACTCACGGTCGGCGTCCCAGTGGACCGGCTCCGTCTCGCGCATCTCGGCGTACCACTCGAACGGGTCGAGCCAGGACTCGGGTGTCGACAGCGCCTGGGGGACGGACAGGACCCCCGGCTGTCGGGCGTTTCTCGGCCGCTCTGGCGGCGTATGTGGGTCTCGTTCGGCCATATGCATCTCTATGGAGCGATGGTGCAAGTTGCCGCGCTTACGCCGGTGTTATCCGCCCCACTGAGGTATCGGCTGCCCACCCGCTGAGGTATCGGCTGCCCACCCGCTGAGGTATCGGCTGCCGATGTTCTGGCCAGCGCGGACACCCGCGACCACGGCCTCTTTGCCGATGGCGGACCTACCCCCTCGTATGAGCGACAGTTCCGTCGACGCGAAACGAGACGTTCCCGAGAGCGAGGCCGAGTGGCGCGAGCGCCTCGACGACGAGTCCTACCACGTGCTGCGCGAGCAGGGGACCGAGGCCCGGTTCTCCGGCGAGTACGTCGACCACTTCGAGGACGGCAAGTACCGCTGCAAGGGCTGTGGCGAGGTCCTGTTCGACGCCGAGACCAAGTTCGACCACGGCTGTGGCTGGCCGTCGTTCTACGCCGCGGACGAGGGGAAGATCGAGAAGCGCGAGGACCACAGCCATGGAATGCACCGCATCGAGGTCGTCTGTGCGAACTGCGAGAGCCATCTCGGCCACGTCTTCGACGACGGCCCTGCGCCGACGGGCAAACGGTTCTGTATCAACTCGGTGTCGCTGGAGTTCGACGACGAGGAGTGATCGACCACCCCGGGCACAACGTCTTCGACGCCGAGCAGTAAGCGCTCACTCGACCCCTCTTCGAGGACGTTCGACCGCCAGTTGCTGATAGCCGGCCGCAACCTGCGGAGAGACGACCGGCAGATTCCGCCAACCAGCGACCGTGTCCGTTTTCGCTACACTGCCGAAATCCACCGTTTCAGACACCCAAATGCGAGATTAGAAGTGTTGTTATAGATACGTTTATATCCCTGAACGTCCAATATCTCAATGGCTCTGGGGAGAGTCAGGGGAATGAGGGGAGATACACAACACCGGGAGTGCGGAGCATCGAGTAACGAATGGTTCGGCGGCCGCGGAGACGCGAACCAGGCACGACAGGGTCTCGTTTCGAGTCAGCGTGCCATCACGCCGGTGCTCGCGCTCGTACTGCTCATGCTGGTCGTCTCGATGAGTGTCGTCGCGATACTCGTCGGGGGCCAGTCCGTCCTGACCGGCTTCCAGTCCGAAGTCGACGTCGACCACGCGTCGGCATCGATGCACGAGCTGGACAGCCAGATCACGGACCTCTCGGTGGGCGACAGCGACGCGACGGTCCTCGCACTCGGGGGAGGCGAGGGGCAGTATTCTGCGTCCTCGACCGCAGGTCGAGTGACCATCACGCATTACAACTACACCGGATTGGGTGACAACCACACCCTGTACGACCTGCCCCTGGGCGAGGTCGCCTACCAGAACGGTGACACTCAACTGGTGATGCAGGGCGGCGGTATCTGGCGGACCGACGGCGCGGGCAGTGTGATGCTCGAATCGCCCGACCTCTACGTCCGCGACGGTACCCTGCACGTCCACCTGCCCCGCATCGCGAGCGATACCACCAGCACGGGTATCACCACCGCGACGGCCACCCGGACCGACCGCTCGCGGGTCTACCCGAGCGCGAACAGCTACCCGAACGGCTACCAGATGGCCAACCCCATCGCGAACGGGAGCATCGCCATCACGGTCCAGAGCGAGTACTACGACGCCTGGGGACGTCACCTCGCGAAGACCACCGGCCGTCCCGTGACCTTCGACCACGCGGCAAAGACCGCGACGGTCGATTTCAGTACCTACACGCGAAACGTCACCCGGACGACCGCGACCGTCTACCCGCCCGGACCGATCCCGGGGAAGCCGCTCGTCATGGGCGCAGTCGTCTCGCCGTTCGACGGCGGGAGCCTCACCCTCAACCACGAGTCGACGGTCGACAGCTACGACTCCTCGCTCGGGAACTACACGACCACCCGGACGACCGACGGCGAGATCTACTACGGCGGGAACGTGACCCTCAGCGGGAACGCCTCGGTCGAGGGGAACGTCAACGCGAGCGGGACCGTCGACGTCGGCACCTACTCGTACATCACCGGAGACCTCGCCCACGGGTCGGGCATCGTCTCCACCGCGTCGGTCGGCGGCACCGTCAGCGACACGGGCTCGGTCCCCGTGGTCGAACCAGTCACCGACCTGGTGAACGCCGAGGTCGACCGCATCGAGGCGACGAACGACAACGGCGCGACCACGGCCATCTGGGGCACCACGCTCCAGTGTGCCAGTGGCTGCACCCTGACCGCCGGGGAGTACTACCTCTCCGAACTCACGCTGAAGCCCGGCGAGACGCTCGTCGTGGACACGACCGGGGGCGACGTGACCCTCGCCGTCGATGGGAACGTCTCGCTCAAGAACAACGCCCACATCGAAGTCGTCGGCTCGAACCAGTTCACGGTCTACACGACCGCGAGCGCCATCAGCTTCAACAGCGGGACGACCCTCACCGCACCCGAGAACCGGGCCACGCAGGTCTGGCTGTTCGGGCTACCCGGAACCGTCGTCGAGCTGAACCACGCGGGCAGCTTCACCGGTGTCATCTACGTCCCCGGTGACGAGGCCAACCCGTCGGACATTCGCCTCAACAACGCCGGTGCCGTCTACGGGGCCATCGTCGGCCGGGTCACCGAGATGAACAGCGACTCGAACCTGCACTTCGACCTCGCGCTGCGTGGCAGTGTCGGGTCACCTGTGTTCCCCTACGAAGTCACGACCACCAACGTGAGCTACGAGCTGCAGGCGGGCGCCGACATCACCTCGCTCATCGAGTACGTCCAGTCCACCGACCACGTCGTGACCGTCAGCTTCGACTGACGGCGACCCTACTTCTCCGCCGAGATGAAGACCTCGTGTGACTCCATCTCGCTTTTCCCCGAGAACATCTCCTTCGGCGGGCGGTCGCGGTGTGCCTCACGGAAGTCCTCGCTCTCGGTCCACGCGTCGAACGCGTCTTCCGATTCCCAGTAGGTCAGGACGACGTAGCGGTCGGCGTCGACCGGGCGCAGGACCTCCATCCGGACGAACCCCTCGCGCTGGTCGACCTTCTTCGCGCGCTTCTCGAACCGTGCTTCGAAGTCGTCTTCGTGTCCTTCTGCCACCGGGATGCGGTTCGCTACGACGAACATGAGGGACGAATCACACGAGAACAGTAATAAGATATCGGACAGGCAGCGGCCGTCGACGGGGCGCGGTGCCCCGGTCGGTCAGTCCGCGCCGTGGGGCGGGACGTACCCACAGGTGGGGCAGCGGTCCAGATACGGTTGGTGAACGATTCCGCGGCAGCTGTAACACGAAGGGCGCGTCATCAGCACTCTAGGCGCGGTCCGCCAGCATAAGCTTGTCCTGTGCCTGATATGTTCCCCCAGTCCACACACTCGCACTGCCCGCGGGTCGCAGTGCCGGGGCTGGAGAGACTCGCTATCGGCGCGGGACTCACGTTCCCGAAAAGGGTGGCGCCACTCAGGTCCAGGTGTCCGAGTCGGGACGGTGAGCGACGGCGTTCGAACCGGCAGACTGCTCGTGTATCGGCCGGTCGTCTTCGGTCGCCGCGTGGGACTCGGCGAGCAGTTCACCGGCCCGTTCGACCCAGATCCTCGCCCGGCTCTTCGAGATGTCGATAGCCTCGGCGACGTGTTCCGGCGTCGACATCGAGAGCCTCCGGAGCGTCTCGATGCCGGCCCCACGGAGTCGGTTGGCGTAGGTCGGTCCGAGACCGTGGATCGCGGTGAGTTCGGAGAACGCCGTGGCCCGTTGCTCGTCCGTCATCTCTGCCCAGCCGTCGCGGTCACTCTCCGGTTCGTCGAACTCCATCTCGGACTCCCCGGTCGGGCGGTGCTCGATGTCGATGCCGATGGCCTCGCCCGTCCCCTCGCTCCAGGCGACCTCGTCGTCGGTGGGCGAGTGTGTCGCCGAGACCGGCTCCTCGTGCGCGTCGAGCTGGTCGGCAACGTCGTCGGGGAGGACGAACTGCAGGTCGTCGTACGGGATGAACCCGACCACCTGTTTGCGCTTCTCGTCGGCGGTGAGTACGACGCCTTCGTCGATCGCCTTGAAATTGCCACACGATACCGACACGCCGGTCTTGGTTATCGCCTTCATAGCTCTCCCCGGGGACCGAGTCCCCTGCTACGTCGTCTAGAAGCGCCGAACGGGCATGAACTCTCCCGCAGAGCTGCCAGCAGCCGCGGATATCTCGGGCGGGTCCCCCTCGGAATCACCCGGAATCCGGTCAGTCCAGTTCGTCGGGGTCGGGCGGCAACGCCGGTGCCGGCTCCGGCGTGAGGTCGCCGTGGACGAGTTTCGGGAAGACCAGCGTCACGAACCGGAGCACCACCACGAGGACCAGCGGCGCGAGGAAGACACCGTACCAGCCGAAGATGGCCGCACCGAGCAGGTACGCGACCAGCATCACGGGCGGGCTGACGGTCTGGCCCGCCAGGTACGGTCTGACCCCGTACCGGATGACCACGTCGAGGCCGAACAGGCCACCGAGG
This sequence comes from Haloarchaeobius pelagicus, assembly GCF_051207375.1. NCBI lineage: Archaea > Methanobacteriati > Methanobacteriota > Halobacteria > Halobacteriales > Halorubellaceae > Haloarchaeobius > Haloarchaeobius pelagicus. The sequence continues at coordinate 52,798 of NZ_JBPJZD010000002.1, forward strand.
AGGACGAGGACGGGGAACCAGAGGTAGCTGACCTCGACGAGCAACGCCTGCACCCCGACGTACAGCGTGAGCGGGACGTACACGATGGAGCGACCGATGAGGGGGATGAACGACCCGACGCCCGTGAGCAGCCCCATGAGAAGGGGGAACGGGATGGCGACGCCCGGCGGCGCGACCGCGTTCAGCAGGGAGTAGAACAGCCACCCGAGCACCATGACCGCGAAGATGGTGAGCATCTGGCCGAAGTATATCTTCTCGAGTTCCCTGTCGACGCTCTCGAAGTAGTCGGAGGCGACCGACTCGCCGTCCGCGAGGTTGGTGCGCACCCAGCGACCGATGGCTTTGTCCTTGCGCAACAGCAGCGAGACGATGACGAACAGCAGCGTGACGTAGAAGAAGAACTGCGTGAACGCCCCCGCCGCCTCCGTCACGACGTCGATGGTCGAGGAGACCAGTTCGCCCCGCGGCTGGCTCTCGACGAAGGTCGTGACCCTGTCGACGAGTTGCTGCACCGAGGTCACCTCGGTGACGGAGCCGAACTCCGCGAGGAGTTCGTCGACCCAGTCGAACCCGCCCTCGCTCAACTGGAGCACCTGGCCGGCGAGGACGACCACGAACACCACCAGGATGAGCACGAACGGGGCCATGATGGCGAAGACGGTGAGCGTCGTCGCCATGTCGACGCTGACGTGTGCCTCCAGCCGGCGACGAATCGGCCTGCCGAAGTAGTACAGGAAGAGCGCGAACGAGAGGAGGCCGAGGAACCGGTACGAGACGTACACTAACAACCCGGCGACGAACAGACCGAACGCCCACCAGCCGAGGTGGATTCGAGCGAGCAAGGAGTCGCTGTCGCTCGGTCGACCCGGTGCAGTACTCATGGAGAAACTACTCCGTCGGGCAGAATAAGTGGTGTCGGCGGTCGGCTGGTGAATCGGTGGCTGCAGGTAACCGACAGACGCTGCCGGCACTCACGACTGCCGCGAGTCGTACTCCTGGAAGATGACGTGGCCGCACGCCTTGCAGTGGGACGCGTCCGGGTCGTGGTACGAGAGGCCGCAGGAGTCGCAGGTGACCGAGACCTTGTCGGTCGTCCACTCGCGGACGATACGGCTCGCCTGCCACGGGATGAGGACGATGCCGGAGATGATGGCCGCCGTGGTCACGAATCGACCCGCTCCCGTGACCGGGGTGATGTCGCCGAACCCGACGGTCGTCAGGGTGACGACGGTGAAGTAGAACGCGTCGTTGAAGGTCCGGACCTGCGGGTTCGCGGTGTGCTCGACGGCGTAGAACACGCCCGCCGAGACGAAGAAGATGGTGAGAACGGTCAACAGCAGCTTCAGGATGCGGAGCTCGTGGGCGGAGACGGAGCCGAAGAAGAACTCCTCGTCCCGCGTGAACCGGTAAAAGCGCATGAACCGGACGACCCGGAACGCCCGCAGGAAGCCGATATCCAGCGCGAACAGCGACAGCCCGGGGACCAGCAACACCGAGGCGGTCGGCAGGATAGCGAGCAGGTCGACCACCGTGTAGAAGTCGGTCGCCTCCCGAAGACGGTCCGGGGCACCGTACAGTCGGAGCACGTACTCGACGAAGAACACGGCCGCGATAGCGACCTCGATGCCCCACATGAGCCGTCGGGTCTCTGTCGAGATGTCGTACGTCTCCAGGACGAAGATGCCGACGAACACGAGGTTCAACGCGAGCAGTGAGATGTCGATCGCCTTCCCCAGCAGCGTCCGATGGTCCAGCAGGTAGAACTCGACCAGCTCTCTCGGCCCAGCGTCGGCCGGGCGCACGTCGCGGTTGCCCATACTGTCACACGGAAGCCGCAACAACATGTAGCCGTTGGGGTGCGTTCGCCTGCCGGCCAGTCGGTCACTCGACGACCACGTCGCCGAACTCGATGCGAACCCCGTCGTTTCCGTCCTCCGTGAGCGTCATCGTCCAGCCGTTCGCGGTCGCCATCCGACCGACTGCGCGCAGTCCATCGAGGCTCCGCTGACTCCGGGTGGCGACGCTGTGTGCCGCGGCCCCCTCGTCTTCGGTCTCCCAGTCGACGGCGACGACGAACCCCTCACGCCCGTTCTGGTGCGAGAGGGTGACCACGCATTCGCCGTCCCCTCCCGTGGTTACGGCCTCGAATATCGACTCGAAGAGCTGTTCGACCGCGCGTCGGTTCGCCTCGACGACGAGGGAGCCGTTGGTGACCACGAGCCGGTCGGTTGGCTGGTCGAGCTCCGACCAGGCCGTCCGGGCGAGCGCGCCGAGGTCGACGCGCTCGGTCTCGCTGGCCGTCATCGACAGTGCGAGCGTGAGCGCCTCGTCGAGGAGCGCCTCGGACCGTTCCAGCGCCTGGGTGGCCGCCTCCAGCGAGGACAGGTCTTCCTGCTGGCGGGCCTCCTCGGTGTGCGCCTGCGCGTCGCGCACCGGTATCGCGATGCGCTCGGAGAGCAGTTCGGCGAGCTCGTGAGCGACGGCGTCGCGACGGTCCAGTTCCGCCTCGTAGCGCGACTCGGCGAGTTCGTGCCCGAGCCAGTTGGCCAGCAACTCCACCATCGAACACCGGTCCTCGGTGAGTTCGGTCGGCGTCTCGGACTCGTCGAGGAAGCAGATGACGCCCCACAACGACTCCTCTACGTACACGGGGGCACCGACGTACGACCCGGTCGACGGCGCGGCGGACGGGATGCCGCCGTTCGATTCGGCCAGCTCTGTCGCGTACGTCGCGACGACGCCTTCGTCCGCAACCACCTGTTCGCAGAGCGTGTCCCCGAGCGGCACCGTCCTGCCGACCGGCGGCGGGTTCACGTCCCCCAGCGAAACCACGACCTCGTGCGTGTTGGCGGTCTGGTCGACGCGACAGAGCTGCGCACTGGTCGCTTCGAGCGAGTCGTGGAGCGTCTGGATGAGGAGTTCGATGCGCTCCGTCGAGGCGAGGCTCGCGTCCGTCATCGTGTCGTGGAACGCGTCGAGCAGGTCGTCGACCGCCGCACGGTCCGTCACGTCCCGGCTGATGCCGATGATGCCGACGAGTCGGCCCGCGTCGTCGTAGTGGGGGTACTTCTCGCTCTCGAAGACGTGTTCGCGGCCGTCGATGATGTGTCGCTCCACCTCGGCCTTCGGCTCCTCGTGTTCGAGGATCCAGCGGTCGATGGCCAGCAGGTCCTCGTCGAGGTCGAACAGTTCCCTGTCGGTCCGGCCGATGACCGCCTGCGGTGCGAGTTCGAAGTACCGCGCACCTGCGTCGTTGATGAACTCGTACCGCCCGTCGAGGTCCTTGATGTAGATGGCGTCCTGCGTCCGTTCTGCGATGGCCTGCAGTTGCCACGTCTGTCGGCGCTGTTCCGTGATGTCCTGGACGAACGAGAGGACGCTCACCGTCTCCCCGTTCTCGTCGAGGATGGCCCGGTTGTGCCACTCGCAGTCTATCTCCGCACCGCTTTTCGTCACGTTCCGGTTGACGATGTGCTCGGTCTCCTCCCCGTCGACGAGGCGTTCCCACACGGCATCGACCGCGTCTTCCGAGGTGTGCGGGACGATGAACTCGGCGTGCTGACCGGCCGCCTCCTCGCGGGTGTACCCGAAGAGCTCCTGAGCGGCGTCGTTCCAGCGCGCGACCTCGAAGTCGAGGGTCCATTCGATGACCGCCATCGGGGACTGCTTGAACAGGAACTGCAGTTGCTGGTTCGTCCGTTCGAGGACCTCCTTGCGGTGGCGCTGGTCGCGGTTGTGCAACGCGATGACCGTCTGGTCGGCGAGTTCGGCGGCGAAGCGTATCTCGTCCTCGCCCCACTCACGTTTCGGCCCGCCGGTCTCGTTACAGAGCACGCCGACGACCTGGCCGCCGCGTCGGATGGTCGCGTCGAGCATCGAGGTGATGCCGAGCGGTTCGAGGTACGGCTCGCACAGCTCCGCCGTCCGTGCGTCGGCGCGGGCGTCCGTCGCCGGAATCGCCCGGTGGCCTGCGAGTGCCTCGAAGTAGCTCGGGTAGTTCTCCACGGTGAGTTGCATGCCGGTCTCGTGGTCCCTGGCGGACCGGTCGTAGAGGTCGAGACACTCCAGCGTGTCGAAGGTGTCGTCGAACAGCCAGATGGAGGAGCGGTCGACGTCGAGCGTCCCGGCCGCTGTCTCGGTGATGCGTCGCGCCGCACACTGCAGTTGCCCGTTCACCAGCACCTCGTCGGTCGCGAGGTCGATGACGGCCTGGCGCTGGCGTTCCTGGCGCTGTTCCCGGAGGTACCGGTTCGTGATGTCCCGGAAGATGAGGACGACCCCGACCACGTCGTCCGATTCGTTCGTGATGGGAGCCGCACTGTCCGCGATGTAGCGCTCGGTGCCGTCGCGCGAGCGGAGCTTGGTGTCCTCGGAGAACTCGAACGCGCTCTCGTGTTCGATGACGCGCTCGACGGGATTATCGACCGAATCGCCGGTCTTGGCGTCCACGATGTCGAAGACCTCCGCCAGCGGCTTCCCGACGGCGTCCTCACGGTCCCAGCCCGTCAGTTCCTCGGCGACCACGTTCATGCGCTCGACGACGCCGTCGGTGTCGGTCGCGATGACGCCGTCACCGATGGAGTCGAGCGTGATGCGAAGGTCCTCCTCGCGCTGCTTGAGTGCCGAGCGCGTGCGCCAGTGGTACGCCTCCTGCTCGATGGTCTGGGCGAGCAACCCGTACTGTGCCATCGGGTCGCCACCCTTCTGCAGGTAGCGGTTCGCCCCCAGGTTCAACGCCTCCATCGCCACCTCCTCGCGGCCTTTCCCGGTGAAGATGACGAACGGAATCTGGTTGCCTCGCTCCTGCCGGAGCTGTTTCAGGAACTCGAGACCGTCCATCTCGGGCATCTGGTAGTCCGAGACGACGACGTCGAACTCCTCGTCGGTGAGTCGGTCGAGGGCATCGACCGCCGAGGCCGTCGTCTCTACCGACAACTCCTCGAATCGCTCTTCGAGATACGTCTGCGTCGCCTCGAGAAGCGACTTGTCGTCGTCCACGTAGAGGACGTGGATTCCTCGGCTCGAATTGGTCTCGGCCCCCATACTGGTACGAGAGTAGGGACTCACAGCACATAGCGAGTGCGCTCGTCGTGGCCAGATAGATCAGCAGTCGCGAGCGACCAGGGCGGTCACTTACCCGACGGCATCGCCTGGTTCGCGTCGTCGGCCGTGTTCGTGAGCCGGTCTGTCGCCGTCGAATCGAAGGAGCGCTGGCAGCGCGCGACCCAGCTCGCCGCGTCCTCGGTCGGGTCGGCGCTGTCGGGTTCTTCGGTGTCGAACGGCGTCTCGCGTGTGGCGGTCTCTGCCGCCTCGTCGGTCGTGGTTGTGGCGTCGATGCTGGTCGGGTCTGTCGTGGGTCGGTACTGCTGTGTGGCAGCGGGTGTGTCTGTTCTCATACGGGGTGGGTGTCGTGTGGTCGGCAGGCTGGGCTGGGTCGGAGAATGGAATCAGCGATGTACCCGTACGAGCATGATGTACTCACCACTCAGACCGCATCTATAATAAATGTTCATGTTCGACTCGTCGTCGGTGTCGGCGTCGGCCCCGGTTCGCCAGAAGCGGTCGACGTTGCCGCCTCTCGAACCATCCCCGGGGCACCATGTGCCGCGATACCACTGGCCCTCCCATGATTTAAACGTGCTCTCTACATATACTACGTGTGAGCGAAGAAACACAGGAGCGGCGGAATCTCCGCATGCCCAACAAAGACGAGCTTTTCGGAGTCGTAACAGAACACAACGGCGGCAACCACGTCCGCGTCCAGTGCGAGGACGGTGTCAGCCGGATGGGCCGAATCCCCGGTCGAATGAAGTACCGTACGTGGATCAACGAGGGCGACGTCGTGCTCGTCGAACCGTGGTCGTGGCAGGACGAGAAGGCGAACATCGAATGGCGTTACACCGGCCAGGACGCCGACCAGCTCCGTCGCGAAGGCCACATCCAGTAATTCTATATCGCTGACCGGCAGGCGACAGTCTGCGGGTAGGTCCGTCACAGCCCGAGCATAGGCTGGCACGGGTAGTTACGACGCTCTCTCTCTCGACGATAGTTCAGTCGCTCCCGAGCGGCCAGCTCGCCAGTTCAGCCCGCCGACGTTCAGTCCCCCGTCGGTTCGTCGACGTGGACCACGCGAGGGTCCGACCCGGTGAGCCAGAGCACGTAGTCCTGCTCGGCATCGCTGGGGTTCACGTCGCGGTGGACGAGGCCCGCCGGGATGTGGAAGCACTCACCGGCCCGCGCCAGCGCCCGGTCCTCCGGGCCGGTCCCGTACTCGACGTAGCCCTCGCCACCGAGGACGACCCCGAACACGTCGTTGTCGCCGTGGTGGTGCCAGTCCGACTCGATTCGCCCGGCCGCGTGGCCCCGGACCTGCTGGACGTCGGCGTCGGGGAACGGCATCAGGCGCGTCAGGTTCTTCAGGGGTGCAGTCGGGACGAGGTCGTCCGCACCGGCCACGCGGGGCTGGTGGGTCGAGTCGGCGGCGCGTGGCCCGTCCACGGGCACCCTGGTCGGTCCGGACCCGATGAACGCGACCAGTACCACGAGTTCGGACGCACCCGGGTTCGTCGTCCGGTGGACGAGACCGGCTGGGAGGTGGAAGAAATCCCCGTCGGTGGCGGCCATCGTATCTCCTCCGTCGGGACCGAACGCGAGTCGCACCCGACCGGCGAGGACGTAGCCGTAGGCGTCGCGGTCGCCGTGGGTATGCCAGCCGGTCGTCGCCCCTGGTGCGAGCGTCGTTCGTGACAGGGTGACGCCGTCGGTGTCGAATATCGTCGTGACGGTTCTCGTGGAATCCGGGTGCTGGTCGTCGGTGAGGTCGGCCAGCTGGACGACCGAAACGGCCTGTTCGAACTGCATGGTCTCGTACTGACAGACGCGCCCAGCAGGCGTAACGAGTGCGGCGGCGATGTGAGAAGACGCAGTAGGCCTATCGTGCTCGCGTCCGGGATGCCCGTATGGACGTTCTCATCATCGGTGGGACCGGCCTCATCAGCACGGCCATCACCCGCCAGCTGGTCGAGACAGCCCACGACGTGACAGTCGCGACGCGCGGCGAGACCGAGGCGACCCTCCCCGACGCCGTCACACACGTCACCTGCGACCGGAACGACAGCGACCGACTGGCCGAGGTCGCCGAGGCGGTCGCTCCCGACTGCGTCATCGACATGGTGTGTTTCACCCCCGAGCAGGCCCGCGAGGCGGTCGACGCCTTCGCGGGCAGCACCCAGTACGTGTTCTGCTCGACGGTCGACGTGTACCACCGCCCGACCGCCAGCGTCCCGAGTACCGAAGACGCCACCCGCGAGCCCGGCGTCAGCGAATACGGCCGGAACAAGGCCGCCGCCGAGGACGTGTTCCGCGACGCCCACGGTGACGCCTTCGCGGCGACCGTCATCCGCCCGTGGAGCACCTACGGCGAGGGCGGCCCGGTCCTCCACACGCTGGGACTTGGAACCTACTACATCGACCGCATCCGGCAGGGGAAACCCATCGTCGTCCACGGCGACGGGACCTCGCTCTGGGGGCCGTGCCACCGCGACGACGTGGCACGCGCCTTCGTGAACGCGGTCGGGAACGAGACCGCCTACGGCGAGACCTACCACGTCACCAGCGAGGAGGTGATGACGTGGAACCAGTACCACGAGGCGGTCGCCCGGGCGCTCGACGCGCCCGAGCCCGAACTGGTCCACATCCCGACCACCCTCCTCAGCGAGGTCGTCCCGGACCGGACGGGGATGCTCCGTGACCACTTCCAGTTCAGCACGGTGTTCGACAACGCGAAGGCCCGACGTGACCTCGACTTCGAGTACACCGTCCCGTTCGAGGAGGGTGTGCGACGGACCGTCGCCTGGCTGGACGAGCACGAGGAGATCGACTCCTGGGACAGCGAGAACGACGACCAGTTGATTCGAGCGTGGCGCGACGCCACCGACGGGTTCGTCTCCGCGATGGAGTGAGCCGCGCCAGGTATCAGCCGCCCTTCTTGCGGAACCACACCTGCGAGCCGACGGGTGACTCCTCGGGCGCGAGGTCGAGCCGGCTGGTGAACAGGTCCCGGATCGCGAACGTCACCACGAGTTCGACCTGCTCGCCGTCGTCCGCCGTCACCGCGACCACACAGTGCCCGTCGCGTTCCTCGATGCGGTCGATGGTGCCCGGCCGCCAGCGCTCGATGTCGTGGGTCGGCTCCCGCGCGTGGATGCGGTCGTGGGCCACGTCAATCACCGACCGACGGCTGTCGGGACTCGACCACGAGTTCCGTGAGGGCTTGACGCTTGAGCAGGACGAAGCCGAGGAAGACGACGAAGAACCCGGCGAGGGTCAACGGCGTGATCTGCTCGTCGAGGAGGAACACACCGGCGACGGTGGCGACCACCGGAACCAGGTAGGCGACGAGGCTCGTCTCCAGCGCGCCACGGACCTCCAGCAGCGAGTAGTAGATGAAGAAGGCGAGTGCCGTCGCGAACACGCCCAGGTAGAGGACGGCCGCCACCGGCTCCGGGGCGACGGGAATCGCGAACGGTTCGCCCACCGCGACGCTCGTGAGGTGCAGGATGACCCCGCCGACGGCCATCGACCAGCCCGAGAGCGCCGCGCGGTCGAGCGTCGGCCGCGAGCGCTGGACGAGGACACCACCCAGCGAGACCGAGGCGACCTGCCCGAGAACGAGGAGCCGACCCAGCGTCCCGCCCGCGAGGAGGTTGCCCGGGTCGGGCCGGACGATGAGGCCGACGCCGAGGAACCCGAGCAGGATGCCGACCGCGCCCACCGTAGAGACCCGCTCCTCCGGAAGGATGCCGAGCGCCCACAGCGTGGTCGCGATGGGGACCAGACTCTGCATGACAGCGGCCACTCCCGACGGGACCGTCTGCTGGCCGACGAACAGCAGGGCGTTCCCCGCGACGAGGAAGACCCCGCCTGCGAGGACGGCCGCGACGTCGTTCCTGGCGGTCGGATACCACTCGGCGGTCCGGACGACGCCGTAGCCGACGAGCAACACGGCCGCGATGTCGTAGCGGAACGACGCGAACAGTATCGGGTCGAGCGTCTCCAGGCCGACGCTGATGGCCGGGAACGAGAGACCCCAGAGCGTCGCTAGCAGCCCGAACAGACCGATGACAGCGAAGCGATTGCGCACTGGTTCGTTCTACGACGCCAGCGGGTTATGCATCTCGATTCTCCGCGAGGAAGTCCCCGGTCCGCTCGGTGGCCCGCGCTCTGTACCGGTCGTACCGGGCCTCCGCCCACGCCACGGCCTGTGGCGACTTCGTGACGACCGTCCCGTTCGCGTTGTGGTAGTGCTCGTCGTAACAGACGACCGCGACCTCCGCGTCGACGATAGTCCCGTCCTCGTCCTCGATGTATCCCAGCCCGAACCCGTACGGGATATCGTTGGTCGGAATCGTGTAGGCCGTGACATCCCGCTCGCGGAACATGGTGGCCATCTCGTCACCGAACCGCTCCCAGAGGAACTCGAAGAACTGGTCGGGGACCACCAGTTCGACCGAGAGGTCGTTCTCGATGACCTCGGTGGCGAAGTGCAGGAACGTCCCGTCACGGGTGAGGTTCGGAACGACGACGTGGAAGCGGTCGACGCGGGAGACGAATTCGAGTATCTGGTCGAACACCTGATGTCTCGCGATGGTGCTGTCCGTCGCGACCTCGACCGACCCCTCGGTGAGGACGAACGATGGAAGCGTCGCGTCGGCCGGAATCGCGTCGTAGAGCGACTGGTACCGCTGGTGTGCGTGCCCCTCCTCGACCCAGGACAGCAACTGCCGCCCGAAGAAGGTCAGCGAGTACGTGTGGGGTTTCTCGCTGTCGTCGGTCCGGAGGACGCCATGGTCGTCCAGCTCGTTGAGTGTCCGGTTGACGGTCGACTTCGAGTATCCGGTCTTCGCGGTCAGCGTGGACAGGTCCGCGGCCGGTTCGTCGGCGATGGCTCGCAGGAGCGAGTGCTTGTCGAGCAAGTGCTGCAACAGTTCCGAATCGCCCACCTTGCCCATCTCTGGAACCAATGTTACCGGCCAGTTGGTATAACCACGTCGGTTGTTCCAACACTGTGCAACTGGTTTCAGTTGCTGGGACGTTCCCGTTCTAGCTGCACTCTCCCACCACCTGACCGCAGACTCATGTCACGAGAAATAAACTATTTGGGCGTGGGTGACCTACGCGTCGTCGGGGGGAAGGTGTCTACCGGCACAGGTCGTAGAAAGGTACATTCTGTGACGCCGGCGACACCCGACGATGGCGAGCGTCACTGCCCGTGACGTTCGTTCACGACAGTCTTCTCTCCATCGCAGTCGCTCGCGAGTGACGACCAACGTGACGCAGTCGCTCTCGATGATGTGACGTTCCGGTAGAAGCGTTGGTACGCTCTGTCGCCCCGATGGCGACTAGTTATAAATCCGAGTTATACGCGAACGACGTTCTTCGCGCGGGGACCCTTGGGAGCGTCCTCGATGTCGAATTCGATCTCGGTACCTTCCGTGAGGTCCTCACCGCCAACGTCCTCCATGTGGAAGAAAACGTCCTCGTCAGCATCCTCAGTCTCGATGAAACCGTAGCCGCCTGTGTCGTTGAAGAAATCAACCTTACCGTTTGCCATTGCAAATAGACCCAGTCCGACCACACGGTTAAGGGTTGGCATTCGTCCGTAGAAACCCGTTTTTCGCAGACATGTATTCCCGAATCCAGTGTTGTAGTGTCCATCCGTACACAGACATCGGGTTCTAGGTCGTAGTGGTGCCCGATTCGGCAGAACCTGCGTTGGCTTCCGACGAATCCACAGTTCCCGACCGGAACAGTCGGTCGACTGCCCCGGTACCCCGTTCTGCAGGTCCTGGAGCACCCACGAGACCAACAGCTCGACCCAGCGCGACCGCTCCGTGGTCTCCTGATTCGGTCACGAGATAGAACGCTCTCGGCGGGTTGGTTCTCGGAGAGAAACGATGTAACGCTACGTCGCCGTGGGGCGACCGTGCGGTAAAATCGCGTTAGTTAGTGCGAACGACGTTCTTCGCGCGGGGACCCTTGGGAGCGTCCTCGATGTCGAATTCGATCTCGGTGCCTTCGGTCAGGTCCTCGCCGCCGACGTCCTCCATGTGGAAGAAAACGTCCTCGTCAGAGTCCTCAGTCGCGATGAAACCGTAGCCGCCTGTGTCGTTGAAGAAATCAACGTTGCCGTTTACCATTGCGAATAGACCCAGTTGGAGGACACGGTTAAGGGTTGTCATCTGTCCGTAAAATCAGCGGTTTAGAAAACAAATAACTCGTACTGCGCCATTCCAGCGGACATTCAGCCATGTACTGTCGGCTTCTCCGTAAAAGAGTGACCGTGCAGTCGGAACCAGCGCCTCCCTCTGTGGTATCCACAGTTCCCTGCGTCGAGAGTCGACGACCAGGCGACCAGACATAGTTGGACATTCAGCCGCCATTCCCCAGTATTTCGTTATTTCTGTGCAGAGAAAGCAGCGTTCTGGGGAAAGTACTAGCAACTATTCTAGGACCTAAACCACGTATGTCCACAGACACTAAATAGTGTGTTGGGTTAGCATACAGCAACCATGATCGCAACCACGGTCGACACCCTCAGACTCCACTCGCTCGATACCGTCACGCCCGAGACGCCAGTCAGCGACGCCGCCGAGCGCCTTCGCTGTCCGTCGGTGCCCGCTCTCACGGTCATCGAGGACGACACGGTCGTCGGCACGGTCACCGACTCCGATATCGTCGAAATGGTCGCGAGCACGGACGAACGCGGGACGGTCCAGTCCATCATGTCGATGCCCGTGACCGTCTCACCCGACGCGACGCTCCACGATGCCGCCGACGCCATGCGGGCCACCGGCGTCTCCCACCTCCCGGTCGTCGACGAGGCGTACTGCGGCCTGCTGTCGGTCGAGACCCTCGCGCCGTACCTCTCGCGGCGGACGCTCGACTTCCAGACGCGCGAGGAGCCCGTTCGCGTCGGGTCCGCAGACGGTCGGGAACTGGCTGCGAGCGACTGAGTCCGACTGGAACCACCCGCCGAACCGCGCCCGACCCCCACGGTCTCGACTGCGATAACACACCTGTTTCTCAGACTTACATTCGCGCTAGTCTGGACTACGTTCCAGACAGTCAGTTCCGTATTCAAAAACGTTTTTGATTACTCACTATCGACTACAGAGCGCTCTACGCGCGACCAGAAAATGGGATTCGGGGGTTGGTGGATGCAGCGTAGACATCCCCAACCATGGACGACGAACCAACCAGGGACGGAGAACAGCACAGCTTCGAACTCGGGCGGCGGCACGTCCTGGCCGCTGGTGTGGCAGGACTGGGCCTCAGCGCACTCGGGACCGGCACCGTGGGGGCGAGTCACTCGCCCGCCGACAAGGTCTCGGCCGTCGGGTCGACGCTGGAACTGATGGAATCCACGAAGAGCAACGGTGGTGAATCCTCGGCGGGGGCCGAGGTCACGCTCCTCAGTGGCACGATGAAGACCTCGTCGCCGACGGACCTCATCCTGCAAGCGACCGTCGAGTCCGGTCTCTACACGGACATCAAGACGAAAGGGAACGACGAGTCGTGGGCGAACGCCGGTGTGCAGTGCTGGGTGGAGATCGACGGTGCCGAAGTTCCCGTCACGAGCGGGAGCAGCGGCAAGGTCGTGTTCAACAACCGTGAGTTCGGCATGAAGACCTCGAACTTCGAGAACGAGGAGGCCATGATAGAACTCTTCCTCAGGACCCGCAGTTCGAACGCGTTCAACTGGCTCACGCTCGACGTCGGGTCGGGCGAACACACCATCGAACTCAAAGCGGACATCGACGTGTACGCCAACGGCAAGGGCTCGGCGAAGGCACTCGTCGGCCCACGGACGCTCGTGGTCGAACCGACGAAGATGGCGAACGACGCCGAGATCTGAGACGACAGGAGAACACCGTCTGTCACCCGCGGCTATCTTTTGAGAAGTCGGCATCGTCGGTGACTATCTGCTTGATACCGGAGTCGACAACCCCCGCACCAGAGCGGTCGAATTCGGTCCCGGTGCGCAATTCGACCCATCCGGGGTCGGAACCAGTGCGCCCTTCTCAGTCGCGACGGCGGACCGTCATCAGCGACGCCGAACCGTCATCTCGACGGGACCGTCGGGCCTGAGCGTAATCGAGGGCGCGAACGAGAGGTCGTCGTGCGGCTCGACCGTCCACTCCTGGGCGATGGTCGCGAGCACCAGTCGCGCTTCGAGCATGGCGAACCGGTCCCCGATGCAGCGGCGCGGGCCGCCACCGAACGGGAAGTACGCGAACTTCGGGAGCGAGCGCTTGAACTCGTCGGTCCAGCGCTCGGGCCGGAACGAGAGCGGGTCGTCGTAGAAGCGCCCGTCACGGTGGATGACCCACGGCTGCATACTGACCGTCGCGCCGACTGGTATCTCGTAGCCGCCGAGCTCGTCCGGCTCGGCCGCCTCCCGGATGAGTTCCCAGACGGGCGGGTAGATGCGCATCCCTTCCTCGATGGTCTGTTCCGTGTAGGGCAGGTCCTCGAGGTCGGCCATGGTGGGCGTCCGACCGTCGAGTACCTCGGCGAGTTCGGCCTGTAATCGTTCTCGCTGCTCGGGATTGCGCCCGAGGAGGTGGAGCGTGTACGTGAGCGTCAGCGCGGTCGTCTCGTGACCGGCGAGCAGGAGCGTCACGATCTCGTCGCGGACGCGTTCACGGGTTATCTCTTTCCCCTGTGCGGTGAGGAGGATGGTCACGATGTCGTCCCCGCGCCCACCGTCGTGTTTCTCGACGATGCGGTCGGCGATGTCGTCGAGCGTCTCGATGGCGGCCTCGTACCGTCGGTTCCGGGGGGTCGGAATCCAGGACGGAATGTCGACGGGGACCTCGGCCGCGTCCATGATGGCTTCGAGTGCTGCACTGACCTCTGCCTGCTCGTCCCGAACGTCGACATCGAAGAGCGTCTCGGCCGCGATCTCGACGGTGAGGTGCATCATGTCCTCGTGGATGTCCCGCGTCTCGCCGTCCTCCCAGGTCTCCAGCAGGCGCTCGACCCCCGCCGTCATCATGGTCGAGTACTGCTCGAGCATCCCGGGGTGGAACGCCGGCTGCATCCGGTGGCGCTGGTCGCGCCAGTCCGTCCCTTCACTCGTGAGCAGGCCATCACCGAGGGCGTCTCCCAGCGCCTGCTGGAACAGTTCACCCTTGATGTACGCCTGGTTGTTCTGCACGAGCACGTGTTCGACGAGTTCGGGCTCGCTCACCTGGTAGAACGACTGGTTCGGGACCTCGAAGTACGTCACCGGGCCGTACTGCTCGGCGTTGCGCGTGACGAATTCGAGCCTGTCGTCGGTGTACTGGAACAAGTTCCCGAGGAGTGGATACCCTCGCGGCCCCGGCGGCAACTCGGTCTGTTCGGTCGTAGCCATCGTACCTGGAGAGACCCGCGCCACGACCATCGACGCACTGCGAGCGAACGCTGGTCGTTTAAGTCAGCTGGGGCATGACCCGCGCCTCTATCTTCCGCAGATGCTCGGACGCGGTGCTCTCGGCACAGTCCGCGACCTCGGCCACGTCCGCGATGGTCGCGGTGCGTGGCGTCGCGTAGTACCCGACCTCGACGGCTGCATCCAGGATGGTCTGCTGTCTGTCGGTCAGGCCACTTCGAGCGGTGTCGATGGTCGGGTCGTAGGTCCCGAGCTGTTCGATGCGAACGTCCTCGGCGACCTCCGGCGGGATGTCGTCCATCGCCTCCTGCAACACGCCTGACTCCCCGGCGATCCGGACGGTCACGTCGTCGGCGTTGAGTTCGATGGGCAGCTCCAGTATCAGGCAGTGGCGCTCGACGATGCGGAGCAACTCCCGGAGTTCCTCGGCCGGCCGGTAGTGTGCGAAGACGCACTGGCCGTCGTCGTCGACGTCGAACACCTCGAACGAGATGGCCCGCGACCAGGACTCCAGGTCAGCGACGAGCCGGTCCCGGCTAGTCTCCAGCCGGCAGAGTTCCACGACGGTCCCGTCGGGCCGGAGCGTCATGTTGAGAATCGTCCCCCGTCGCCCCGTGAGCCCGGGCACGAGCACCTCGTCTTCCTCCCATACCGCGACCTGTGGAAACCTGAGCGTCAGATACCGCATACCGTCGGTCGTCTTGGGGGCACCAATACTCTACCGCACCAGGGACTGGTTCGTCGAGCGGGACGGCCTCCGCACTCGCTGGGGAGTCGACCACCGGTCGGCACGCTTTAGCGACACCGTCCGCAAGCGAGGGTGATGAGCAAGCTCCGTCCGGACGAACTCGACACCCGACTCGGCGGCGACCAGCCCTTCATCCTCGACATTCGCCCACGCGAGGCCTACCAGGCCGCCCATATCGACGGGAGCCACAACCTCCCCGTGTACGACGACCTGCGCTCGGGCGACGAGGATGCGCTCCGACAGCGCCTCGACGAGGTCCCCCGGGACCGTCAGGTCGTGACCGTCTGCAAGATGGGCGTCATCGCGAAGCAGGCGACCCGCATCCTCGACGACAAAGGGTACGATGCGACCACGCTGGCCGGTGGGATGAGTGGCTGGCGTGGCTACCAGGACGGGACGGTGGGCTATCGGATTCGGTCGCTGCTCTGGCGGCTGTTCTGAGTCGAGTACGTGAATCCGGGCCTCGGCACGGTGCTTCTCGACAGGCCATTCTGGCGACTGGCTGGTCTCACCGGGCTCGAAGCAGGCACCACCGCGTGCATACTTAAGCTGTCGTACTCCGAACGTCTCATGGGAATTTGTCGTTGGCGAGTCGGCTTGCCACGTGAATTCATCAGAGGGGAGATCCATGGCCACATCAGCACCAAAACACGGACTGTACCTGCAGAACTGCCACGTCTATCTCGGTGACCTCGCGACGCCGACGAACATGCTCGAGTACGCGGTCACCGCAGAGGAGGCGGGCTGGGATGGGGTGTTCATGGCGGATGGACTCTACCCCGAGTTCCCCTCGATCGACCCATGGACCACCCTCTCCGGAATCGCGACCCGGACCAGCGATATCGTTCTCGGGACCTGGGTCACGCCGGTCTGTCGGCGGCTGCCGTGGCAGCTGGCACACGACCTCGCCACCCTCGACCACCTCTCGGACGGCCGCGTGCTGCTGGGTGCCGGACTCGGTGCCGAAGGGAACTACACCACGTTCGGCGAGGAGTGGGACCCGAAGCGCCTCGCCCGAAGATACGACGAGGCACTCGAGATCATCGACCGTCTCTGGACCGGCGATTCCGTCAGTTACGACGGGGAGTTCTACACGGTAGAAGGGGCGAAGCTCCCCTACACACCCGTTCAGGAGCCACGGATTCCGATACTGCTCGGCTGCTGGTGGCCGAACAAGAAACCGTTCCAGCGAGCGGCGAACTGGGATGGTATCATGCCTGCTGCGCCCTCGTTCTGGGGCGGCGAAGGGGAGCAGGGCGAACCCATCACCGGAACGGTCGAGGAAGAGGTGACTGCGCTGGTGGAGTACTACCGCGGGCTCACCGACGGCACGGAGGAGATTCTCCTTCCGCTCGATATTCCAGAAGCCCCGGACGACTTCGCCGAGCTGTGTCGTGAACTCGGTGCGACGTGGTTGCTAACGCAAGACCTCCTCGGCGACGACAGCCACGAGGAGAACGTAGCGCGAATCCGCGAAGGCCCGCCGGTCTGAGACGGCGCGTCTTCCGCGTGGGTCGCCAAGATTTTGAAGCGGGTACACGGGTCGTTCACTTCGCAGCGCCACGCGTAGACGGCTGGTCGAGTGCGTGAGTGGCGAGTGTGAGAGAGAGAGCCCGTTTCGATTACTGCGACGCGACGGAGTTGATCCCACTCTGGACCCAGTACCAGGAGATAACGCCAAAGAAGAGGAACAAGAGGAAAACCGGCATCGGGTCTTTCTCCGTAACAGGCTCTGCGGCTTCAGCGATCTGCCAGAGCACGATTATGTTCAGCAACGGAATAATCGCCAGGATGGGGGACAGGTTCTGGTCCGTCCCCTCGTCGAGCATCTTCGCTGTTTTGTAGGTCCAGTAGATCGGGTACAGACCGAACGTCACGACCGTGAGCACAACCTGCATCCCGAGCGATCCATCCGAGAATGCGGACGGGTTCGTCACCTGTGGTGTGTCAGACATGCATGTGTCAGTTGCGTCCCTCTCATATATAGTTGCCTGGCTGAGATATTGGTCCCTCACGCACCGTGGAGATGGCGGACTCGACACTCGGTGGGGTCGCCCCCAACAGGTGCCACCCAGGCTCGAAGCTGTGCCGCCTGACTCAGTACCCGAGCGTTTCGAGCGTCGCTTCGAGGGGCTCCAGGTATTCCTCGCCGAAGTGTCGAACGTGTGTCAGAAACGGGGAGAGTCGGTAGACGTGTTTTCGCTCGTCGTAGCCCGACTCGACGCCGGCCACCTCACGATAGCGCTCGAAGAAGGCGTCGCCGGCCACCCCGGTCCACTCGGCGTAGGCCAGTTCGACCTCGGGGTCGGCGTAGCAACACGCCGGGTCGAGGAACGCCCGGACCGACTCGCCGTCGGTCAGCAGGTTCGCCGACCAGACGTCGCCGTGGATGAGCGACGGGGTTGGGTCGTGGTCCAGGAACCCGGAGAGGTCGGTGGCGAGGGTGGTGAGTCGCTCACCGAGGTCGGCCGGCAGCAGCCCCTCCTCACGAGCGCGTGCAGTCGCGTGACGGAGTCGCTGGTCGCCGAAGAACGTCGCCCAGTCGTCCGTCCAGGGGTTGGGCTGGCGGTATTTGCCCGTAAGGGTGTCGAACGGGAAACCGAACTGCTCGGCATCGGTGGCGTGGATGGCGGCCAGTCGCTCGGCCAGGTCGCGCTCGACAGAGGGTGTAATCGTCGAGTCACCCGCGACGAACTCCAGCACCAGCAGGTCGGAGGTGACGTGGGACACCTCGGGGACGCGGAGGCCGCCCTCTGAACGCAGGTGGGCGAGCATCTTCGCTTCCGTCCGCAGGTCGGTCTGGGCGGTCTTGACGACGACGCGGCGGCCATCGGCCAGGTCGACCCGGTGGACGCTCCCGACCTGCCCGCCGTCGAGTTCGGTCACGGCCTCGACGGGGCAGCCAGCCCAGTCGGCGACGGCTGTGATGGTCGACTCGTTCATTGTCAACACGCTGTCGGGCCCCAACAATAGCCTCTCGGAAATTCGTGTGGCGACCCAGGATGCACCGTCCCTGGCTGGCCAGGGGAGGAGTCAGGCCGTCCCACCATCACGGCGCTCAAACAGAACTCAGCGCGCCGGTTCGATGTTCTGGTTGACACTGAAGCGGTTGTCGGGGTCCCACGTCGCTTTGCAGTCGGCGAGGCGGTCGAGGTTCTCGCCGTATGCCTCCGGCACCCGCTCGGCCTCGTCGCGGTGAAGCAGGTTGACGTAGACCCCACCTGGGGAGTACGGCGTCATGGTCTCGTGGACCGTCTCCGTCCATTCGACCATCGCGTCGTCGTCGTCGGGGTCGGTCCACCCCGAGAGAACGTGGAGTGAGTACGGGACCTCGCGGTGTGGGAACGCGGTCGCAGCCGGGTCGACCGCAGCGACAGCGCCACCGAGCGGTTCGAGATAGGCCATCGTGAACGGTCCCTCGATGGGGTGAACGGCCTCGATTAGCGCATCCAGGGCGTCGTCCGGAAGGGTACTGATGTACTGCGCCTTCGAGTGCCAGCGATTCCCCGACGGCGTCCCAGCGTCGAACGCCTGTTGCAGGTCGACATAGGGAGTCGGCGCGACGGCGTCGAGGATGGGCTCGCCGAACTCACGAAGCGGTGCGAGGTCTGCTTCGGCGTCTGCCATCGGGCCAGTGTGGCTCACGACGAGGTCGACGGCGGTCGTCCCGTGCAGTTCCGCGGGGAACACGTCGAGTGGCGGCAGTGGAATGAAGAACGCGTAGCAGTTCACCGCCTGCGGCGCGTCGGCCATGAAGTCACGGTAGAATCGCAGTACTTCGGGGGCGTCCTCGATCCGGTAGACCAGCTGCCCGGCGAGTAGTTCTGTTTCCAGCTCGTGGAGCGCGAACTCGAATTCGGTGACGACACCGAAGTTCGCACCGCCACCCCGCAGCGCCCAGTAGAGGTCCGCGTTCTCGTTGTCGCTCGCGCGAACCACCGCACCGGCGGCGGTCACGACCTCGGCTGCGCACAGGTTGTCTGCCCCTGTACCCAACGACCGGACCAGGTGGCCGGTCCCGCCACCGAGAGTGTAGCCAGCGACACCGACGCTCGAGACGGTCGCTCCGGTCGTCGCGAGGCCGTGTGCCATCGTCGCAGCATCGACGTCCGCCCAGGTGGCCCCGGGCCCGACCCGCACCCGCTTCGCGTCGGGGTCGACCTCGACGTGGTCGATGGCCGCGCAATCGATAACCAGGCCGTCGTCGCACGTGCCGTGCCCGGCGTAACTGTGTCCACCGCCCCGTATCGCGATTCGAAGGTCGGTGTCTCGCGCGAAGTTCACCGCTTCGACGACGTCCTCGACGTCGGCTACCCGCGCGATGGCCGTCGGGTACCTGACGTAGCGTGCATTCCAGACCCGCCGTGCGTCGTCGTACTCGGCATGGTCCGGGCCGATTACCGCACCCGAGATAGCCGCGTCGAGTGTCGAAACGTCGATTTCTCCGCCTGTGGTTTTGCCTGACATGTAACTCCCCATCCGTCTCTCATCCCGGATCGGCTCCGGCCGTAGACAGTACCTGTATACGTCGTCCAATGCGGATATATAATTATCTATGGTGATATATCGGCCGGTGATCTTCCAGAAGCCGGGGGTTTGCTAAATCCATTACCGGGTCGGGGCCACGCGGTAAGAAAATGAACAAACGCCGATATAGTACGTATTCAGCCGTTACACTCCAGTGATTTCTGTTCTGCCTCTTACGCAAGGATGAGGCCTCGGCACTCATAGGGCTCGTCACCACCAGGAGCCACCCCGGTTCGGAGCGGTGCCTTCGTCATCGGCCACCCGGAACTCGGAGACCCGGCACAAAGAGCGTACTCCTTCGACCCGCCCGCTCACCAGCCCAGAGAAGATTCGCCGGCACACACAGGTCTTTTTGCCCAGCCACGGTACGCGCTGGCATGACAGACACGGCCGGTTCGTACGAGATGGTCCGGCGGCTCGACGAGGACGGCAGGCCGGTCGAGGAGGGGTACGAACCGCCCCTCGAAGACGAGCAACTCGTCGCCCTCTACCGCGATATGCGCCTCGGGCGGCGGTTCGACGACCGGATGATCAGCCTCCAGCGACAGGGCCGCATCGGGACGTACGCCTCGCTGGCGGGCCAGGAGGGCGCGCAGTTCGGGTCGATGTACGCGATGGACGACGCGGACTGGCTGAGTTACCAGTACCGGGAACACGCGGGCCCCATCGTCAGGGACTGTCTCGCGCCGTACATCCAGTACTGGATGGGACACGAGCTGGGGAACGCGGCATTGGTCGATGAGAACATCATGCCGCTGAACATCTCCATCGGGTCGCACATCCCGCACGCGACCGGGTACGCGTGGGCGGCCAAACTTCGCGGGGACGACCGGGCGGTCGTCTGCCACTTCGGGGACGGGGCGACCTCGGAGGGGGACTTCCACGAGGGGCTGAACTTCGCGGGCGTGTTCGACGTTCCCGCGGTGTTCGTCTGCAACAACAACCAGTGGGCCATCTCGGTTCCGACCGAGAAACAGACCGCCAGTGAGACGTTCGCCCAGAAGGCCGAAGCCTACGGGTTCGAGGGCGTCCGGGTGGACGGGATGGACCCACTGGCGATGTACGAGGTGACTCGGGACGCCCTCGAGAAGGCGAAAGACCCGGACGAGGACGAGCGACGCCCGACACTCATCGAGGCGGTCCAGTACCGGTTCGGCGCGCACACGACCGCCGACGACCCGACGAAGTACCGCGACGACAGCGAGGTCGAGGCGTGGAAGCAGAAGGACCCGATCGCTCGGCTGGAGGCGTTCCTTCGCGAGCGCGGACTGCTCGACGACGAGCGAATCGAGGCCATCGAGGCCGAGGTGACGGAGACGCTGGCCGAGGCGGTCGACGCGGCCATGGCGGTCGAGTCCGACCCCGAATCGATGTTCCAGTACGTGTACGAGAACCAGACACGTCGACTCACCGAGGACGCGGATCGTCTCCGAGAGCTACGTTCGGCGTTCGGCGACGACGCCTTACTCCGGGACGAGTAACCGGCCAGGTCGGCAACATCTACCGGTTTTCGCGTGATTGGACTCCCCCGGGTGGTTCCTGAAACGCCTCAAAACCCGTAGGAGAGAGATTATTACACGAATAATACGGCAGATGCATAACCATCTCGTTAATACGCCAGGGCGAGAATTGTACGACTGTACACGGAATGGGGTTGGGAGGACATATCTCTGCAACGAGAGACGGGTCGCAAGCGGCACCGGGCACGTGCCGTTGACCAGGACCGACACGTCATTCCGGTGCAGTATGGACCATGACCGAACAGACAGACAACACCGGTGACGCAGCACACATCCCGAGCGACGACCTCTTCGAGGCGCTCTCGGACCATTATCGACGGAAAGTGCTGTTTCACCTCCGCCAGAACGGCCTCGCGACCGTCGACGAGCTGACCGTCGTCGCGGCGGAACAGGAAGACGAGGCAGCCGACGTCCGCGAGACGCTGGTCGAGACCCACCTACCGATGCTCGAATCGCTGGGTCTCGTGGACGTCGACGCCGACGAACAGAAAGTGGAGTTACTCGCAGACCCCGAAGAGATCGGAGACTGGCTCGACCTCGCGGTGAAGCGAGACGTGGAAGCAGAAATGAACGAAGACGCAGAACAGACAGAGGTGGCGGAGCACGAACCGGAAGATATCAGGGTACTACTTGTCGACGATGCCCCGGACTTCGTGAGCGCGGTCGCCGACCTGCTCGAGCGCGAGCACGAGGACCTCGACATCATGACCGCGACGAGTGCGCCGGATGCGTTCACCGTCCTGAAGAACGAGGAGGTCGACTGTATCGTCAGCGACTACAAGATGCCTGCCATCGACGGGCTGGAGTTCCTCGATGCCGTCCGAGACGAGTACCCGGACGTCTCGTTCATCATGTTCACCAACAAGGGCAGTGAACACACCGCGGGCGAGGCGGTCGCCATCGGTGTGAGCGATTACCTCCAGAAGGAGACGAGCCCCGAAGGGTACGACCGGCTGGTCGACTCTATCAGGAACGCGGTAGGCAAGCAGGCCTGACCACCCTTCCCGTCGATGAACGACAGGGACTACGAGTACGAGCACCACACGGCCGAGAGCGGGCTGGAGAGCGTCATGACGACCCCGCTCTCGGACACCAGCCAGATACGGGTCCTCCACGTCGACGACGACCCGGACCTCGTGGAGGCGACGGCTGCGTTTCTGACCAAGATAGACGCCGGCCTGACCGTCGTCACGGAGACCGACGCGGCGGCCGCGCTCGCTCGACTCGACGGGGGAATCGACTGCGTCGTCAGTGACTACGAGATGCCCGGGATGGACGGCATCGCCTTCCTCGAAGCTATCAGAGAGCGCTCCGACTCGCTCCCGTTCATCCTGTTCACCGGCAAGGGCTCCGAGGAGATAGCCGGAAAGGCACTCTCGGCCGGGGCCAACGGCTACATCCGGAAGGAAGGTGGGACGGGACAGTTCACCGTCCTCGCCAACATGATTCGCGAGGCCGTCTCGAAGGTCCGCGCGGAGACGAACTACCGGGAGATATTCAAGGCGACGGCGGAGGGCATCCTCATCGTCGACCCCGGGACAGGCATCGTCCTCGACGCCAACCCCGGTGCGTGCGAGTTGCTCGAACGGGACGCCCACGAACTGGTCGGGCACGCCCTCGGGGAGGTCAGTTCTGACTACGAACCACACACCGGGGCAGCCCTGTCGGAGTGGTTGTCACGGACCGTCGAGGAGGGCACACAGAAGCTCGAGTGGCAGCTGCTCGACGGCGACGGCGACCTGCTCTGGACCGAGTTGCAGTTCAACCCCACGCGGCTGGGTGGGGAAGAACGCGTCCTCGTGTTGCTGCGCGATATCTCCGACCGGAAGTTCCGCGAGAGCGAGCTCAGACGGCGCGAACAGGAGCTCAGGGCGGCCAGAGAGCGCTACCAGTTGCTCGTCTCGAACGTCGAGGACTACGCCATCTGCGAACTCGACCCGGAGGGGTACATCAGTTCGTGGAACGAGACGGCCGCCCGCATCACCGGGTTCTCCCGCGCGGAGGCCATCGGCACCCACCTGGCCCTGCTCTACACCGACGAGGACATCCAGCGGGACGTTCCCGGGCGACTCCTCGAAGAGGCCCAGCGCGAGGGGCGCTCCGAGGACGAGGGCTGGCGCGTCCGCCGCGACGGCTCGCGGTTCTGGGCGAACGTCGTCATCAGCAAGCTCCAGACCGGTACCGGCGAGACCGGGTACGAGGCGCTGACCCGTGACCGCTCGCGTGAGCGCGAGCAGCGAGCGCAGCTGGACCTGGTCGAGCAGCGCTACCGCCAGCTCGTCGAACAGAACCTGGTCGGCATCTACGTCATCCAGGACGGCTCGCTGGCGTACGTCAACCCACGATTCGCGGAGATATTCGGGTACGACCAGGAGGAGCTCGTGGGCATGGACCCGCTGGCCCTGGTGGTCGACGAGTACGCCGAGGAGGTCGAGGACCGCCTCCGCCGCCGCATCGAAGACCAGCTGACAGACGTACAGTACCGGTTCGAGGCCGTCCGCAGGGACGGCGAGACCATCCTCGTCGAGGTGCACGGGAACTACATCGAGTACGACGGCCGGCCGGCGGTGATGGGGTCGCTCATCGACGTGACCGAGGAGGCAGAGCGAAAGCAGGAACTCGAACGCTACCAGCGCATCTTCGAGGCGATGGGCGACGGCGTCTACAAGCTCGACCTCGACGGCAACATCACCGACTGCAACCGGACCGCAGAGGACATCAGCGGCTACAGCCGCGAGGACCTCATCGGCGAGCACGTCTCGCTCGTGATGACCGACGCGGACATCGAGCGCTGCGAGCGGGGCATCCACGAGCTGTTGACCGTCGGCGACGAGCGCGTCAAGCGCTACGAGATAGACATCAAGCACCGCGACGGCCACACCGTTCCCTGCGAGCTCAACCTGACGGTTCTCCCGCTCGGCCCGCACGGCGAACTCCGCGGGACGGTCGGCATCGTCCGCGACATCACGATGCGCAAGGAGCGCCAGCTTCGGTACGAGGCCATATTCAACCAGACGTACCAGTTCACGGGGCTTCTCGACCCGGACGGGACGATGCTCGAAGCCAACGAGACCGCCCTGGAGTTCGGCGGGCTGGACCGGACTGACGTCGTCGGCAAGAAGATGTGGGAGACCGACTGGTTCGCCGACGACGCGGAGACCGAAGCGACCCTGCGCGGGCTCGTCGAACAGGCCGCCGCGGGCGCGTTCGTCCGGTGTGAGATGGACGTCCACGGCCCCGACGAGGTTGCCGTCACCGACTTCTCCATCAAACCGGTCACCGACGACGACGGTGAGGTGGTCCTGCTCATCCCCGAGGCGCGCGACATCACCGAACGGGTCCGCATCGAGAGCGAGCTTCGCGAGAGCCGCCGGAAGTTCTCGACGCTGCTGTCGAACCTCCCCGGGACGGCCTACCGGTGTGCGAACGAGCCGGACTGGCCGACCGAGTTCGTCAGCGAGGGCTGTCTGGCCCTGACGGGATACAGCCGGGAGGAGATCGAATCGAGCGCGGTGACCTGGGGGAGCGACATCATCCACCCGGACGACCGCGAGGACGTCTGGGAGTCGGTACAGGCGGCTGTGCGTGCCCGCGAACCGTTCGAACTCAACTACCGCATCGTGACCAGGGACGGCGAGGTGCGCTGGGCGTGGGAACAGGGCGAAGGTGTCTTCGACGACGACGGCCACCTCGACGCGCTGGAGGGGTTCATAACCGACGTGACGGAGCGATACCACATGGAGCAGGAGGTCCGCGCCGGGGAACAGGCGCTTCGCGAACTCGCCGACGTGGCCTCGCGTGTCGACCTGACCTTCAAGGAGAAGCTCCCGAAGATTCTCACCATCGGCTGCGAGCGCCTCGGGCTCGAACACGGCCACCTCACCCGGGTCCAGCCACAGTCCAACATGCGGGAGGTGGTCGCGGTCAGCGACGACCACGAGCACGTCACCGAGGGTGCAGTGATGCCGCTCTCGAACACGTTCTGTGCGAAGACCATCGACTCGCGGGAGACGAACTGCGTCCACAGCAACGGCGGTAGCGACGGGCCGTTCGAGACCTACGTCGGCACGCCGGTCGTCTCCCAGGGTTCCATCTACGGCACGCTCTGTTTCGTGGACTGCGACCAGCGCGACCCACTGACCGACGCCGAGCGGTCGTTCGTCACGCTGGTCGCGCAGTGGATACGCTTCGAACTCGAACGCGAGGAGTACGAACGCCAGCTCGAACGCGAGAACGACCGGCTGGAGAACTTCGCGAGCATCGTCAGCCACGACCTCCGGAACCCCCTCGACATCATCTCCATCACGCTCGAACTCATGCGCCAGGACGGCGACCTCGACCGGCTCGACGCCATCGAACGGGCCGCGAGCCGGATGAACGAGCTCATCGACGACCTGCTGTTGCTGACCCGCCAGGGCAAGATCGTCGGGGAGACGAGCCTCGTCGACATCGGGTCGGTCGCGAAGCGGGCCTGGGAGAACGTCGATACGGCCGACGCCGATCTGACCGTCGAGCCCGGCCTCGGCCACATCGCCGCCGACGAACCCCGGCTCCTGCAGGTGTTCGAGAACCTCTTCCGGAACTCCGTCGAACACGGGCGGGCGACTCCCCAGCTGCGGTTCGAGGAGACCCGCGACCACGAGACTCCACAGGCCGTCGGTGAGCCCAGCGCCGGAGACGGGGGTATCACCACCGCTGACGAGTCCCTGTCTATCCGCGTCGGCCCACTCGATACCGCCCCGGGATTCTACGTGGAGGACGACGGCGTGGGCATCCCGCCGGACCAGCGCGACCGCGTGTTCGACCACGGCTACACCACTTCGGAGGCGGGGACCGGCTTCGGGCTCTCCATCGTCCGCGACATCGTCGAGGCCCACAAGTGGCAGATAACGGCGACCGAGAGCGAGTCCGGCGGTGCCCGCTTCGAGGTGTGCGAGCAACCGACCACCAGCGTCTCCGAGTCCGGCTTCGAGTCGCTCGGCCCCGACTCCGAGGAGTAACCGGGTCGAGCAGGCCGCTCCTTTTTCGCCGCGGCGACCGTAGCACCCACCCGTGACGCGATTCGTCTGTTACGGCGGGAAAGGCGGCGTCGGGAAGACGACCTGTGCGGCAGCGACCGGGCTGGCACTGGCCGGCCGCGGCCACCGGGTCCTCGTGGTCTCGACCGACCCGGCGCACTCGCTCGGTGACGCCCTCGACACGACGGTCGGCGGCGAGCCACGCGAACTCGCCGACGGCTGCTGGGGCGTCGAGGTCTCGCCCGAGACCGGGCAGGCAGCGTACCGACGTGTGGTCGAGGCGCTGGTCGCCGACTTCCGCGACGCCGGCCTCCGCATCGACGAGGAGACACTGGAGGAGCTGTTCGCGGCCGGCCTCGTCCCGGGTGCCGACGAGGTCGCCGCCCTGGAGCACATCGCGGACTACGCCGCGAGCGACGACTGGGACTACGTAGTACTCGACACCGCCCCGACAGGCCACACGCTTCGTCTGCTCGACCTTCCCGAGGTGCTGTCGAGCACCCTCGGTGCGGCCGGCGAGGTGCAGGGACAGGTTCGCCGACTGGTCGACGGCGCGCGCAGTGCGATGTTCGGCCCGGCAGCGTTCTTCGGTCGCAACCGCGACGAATCCGACGCCATGACCGACCTCCGGGACCGGCTCCACGCGGTCAGTGCGGTGCTCAGGGACCCCGAACGGACCGAGTTCCGGCCGGTCCTCGTCCCCGAGGCGATGGCGATCGCGGAGACGGAACGCCTGGTCGACCAGCTCGAAGCGGCCGAGGTGCCGGTGGGGCCCATCGTCGTCAACCGCGTGCTGGAGGCCGACGACTGCGACTGCCATCGGTGTACGACCCGGAAAACGCTCCACGACGAGCGCCTCGTGGAGATCGAGGAGACGTTCCCCGGTCGCACGGTGTGCCAACTGCCGGTGCTCGACGGTGAAGCACAGGGTCGCGACGCGCTCGACGCCCTCGCCAGCCGGCTCGACGACACGTTCGAGTGAGACCGACGCTCGCGGCCGTCACCCGAATTCGGCCGGGTCGAGGTACTCGCTCGGGTCACGCTCGCGGTGCGATGCCACCGCGGGGACGCTCACGGTTCGCCCTGCCGCGCAGTCGAACGCCGTGAGCTGGTTCCCGTACACGCAGCCGGTGTTCAACCCGACCGCGTGCCTGCTCACGAGGGGTGCAGAGAAGACCTGGTGCCCGAAGAAGACCCGGTGGGGACCCGAGTAGAACTCCCACCAGTACGGTCGGCCGGTCCCGCTCCCCGCGAGGGACCCCGCCTCCATGAGGTCCGCGGGGACGTGTGACGCGAGGGGTTTGCGGGGGTCGATGCCCCCGTGGACGACGAGCAGGTCGTCCCACGACAGCGCGACCGGCAGCGACGCCAGCCACTGCCGCTGTTTCCGGGACAGGTCCGGCGCGTCGACCGTCCCGTCGATAACGTGCTGTTCGTTGTTCCCCCGAACCGCGACCATGTTCGGCGACTCACGAACGAGGGAGACCACGCCCGCGCTGTCCGGACCCCGCGTCACCAGATCGCCGACGAACACGACCAGGTCGTCGCTATCGACCGCCAGGGTGTCGAGGAGCGCTTCCAGAGACTCCAGACACCCGTGGACGTCACCGACGATGTAGACGTCCCGGCCGGCCGGGTCGACCCGCCGGTGTTGGCGTGCAACGGCAGCGCCGAAACGCGGCGGGTGCATGTGCCAGCAGTCACAGGCAAGGGTAAAAAGCGAGGGCCCGACCTTGTGCGGGTGCGGGCCCAGACAGACCGCAGATTACTCCGGGTGACGGACGATGTGGACGTCGTACTCCGGGTCCTCGGAGATGGGGGAGCCGACGCTCGCCAGGGGCGTCGAGACGCGCCCGGCGTTCTCGCTCCCGATGAAGAGGATGTCCGCGTCGACCTCGGCGGCGACCTGTCTGATGCGACGCGCCACGTCCATCGGGACCGTTGCCACGGGGTCGGTCGGGTCCTCGATGAGTTCGCATCGGAACTCGGCGGTGGGTGCCTCGTCGTGGACGCGCTGGCGGAGCTTTCGCTCGATGACGCCAACGTCGAACGTGTCCTCGGGGTCGAGCCAGCCGCGCTCACGCGCGTACTCGGCGTCGTCCGGCACGAGCGTGAGGACGACGAGCTCGGCGTCGGAGAACGTCGCGAACTCCTGCGCCCGCCGCAGTGCAGTCATCGAGAGCGTGGAACCGTCGAACGGGACTAACAGCGACATCGTCCAACGGTTCAAACGGCCGAGACAATAAACTATCCCCGCCCACCGGCGAGGTCGGCAGCCTCGGGGCGCGCCCGGAGCCGGAGCATCGAGAGCGTCCCCACGAGCGGACCGGCCGCCAGCGGGACGAACGCGTACTGCCAGCCGACCGCGTCGGCCACGATGGGGGTCAGCTGGATGGAGACCGTCGTCAGCAGGAATCCGACCGCCGTCTGCAGGGTCAGCGCGCTCCCGACGTAGCTTGGGGCGGCGAGTTCGGAGACCGCCGCCGAGAACTGCGCTGAGTCCGCGACGATGGCGACGCCCCAGACGAGCAGGAACGGCGTCACCATCCAGAGTGGTGCCCCGAACAGTGGCACCGCCAACAGGCAGCACGCGCCGCTGACGGTCATGCTCGCACTCGTGAGCGTGGTGCGGCCGATCCGGTCGGCGACACGGCCGGCGGCCGCCGCACCGAGCCCACCTACGGCGATGGTCGCGAACGAGAGAAGGGCGATGACCTCCGTGTCGACCGACCCCGAGAACCCCGCCGTGAGGTACAGGGGAATCCACGTCCACACCGCGTACAGCTCCCACATGTGGCCGAAGTAGCCACCGTTCGCGAGCATGGTCGGCCGGTCCCGAACGATGCGCCGAACCGCACCCGGGTCGAATGGTGCGGCCGGAGCCTGGTGCGGTCCGGGCCTGGCGGCGAGCGCGAGCAGGCCGCCGAGTGCCCCCAGTGTGGCGGCCCCGTAGAGGACGGCCGTCGGGTCGCCGATACCGCCCACTGCCCGGAGGAGATGCGGCATCGCCGACCCGACCGAGAGCGCCCCGACGAGCGTCCCGATGGCGAAGCCTCTCCCGGTGTCGAACCAGCCCGCGATGAGCTTCATGCCCGGCGGGTAGACACCGGCGAGGGCCGCGCCGGTGAGGAACCGCAGGGCGACAGCTGGCAGGAACGAATCGACCAACCCAGCGATGACTGCCGTGGCCCCTGCGCCGACCAGTGCCGATGCGGCGAACAGGTACCGCGGCGGGACGGTATCAGAGAGCGTCAGGCCCGCCGACAGCAGCGCTCCTGCGACGAAGCCGAGCTGAACAGCGTTGGTCAGCCACGCGGTCTGTGCCCCGGAGAGGTTCCAGGCGTCGGCGAGTTCCGGGCCGACCGCGGACGCCGAGAACCAGAGCGTCATCGCGAGCAGTTCGGCCGTCGCCAGCAGGGCGAGCATCCGCCACTTCGGCTCGAATCGCGTCACTGCCCGACGTTCTCCGGCCACCGACATAAACCGGCTGCGGTCCGGCAGCGCCGGTGCACTGCCGGCGACGCTGGAACACCGCCTGCGACGGGCTCAGGACTCGTTCGCGGCGACGCGCTCTGCGGTCTCGATGGACCCCGAGAGCTCGCGTTGCGGGGCGGGGAGCGAGATACCCTCGGCGTCGTAGCGCGCCTTCACGTCCTCGACGAACTCCGAGCGGATGCGCACGAAGTCGGTCCGGGCGGGCTTGTCGATCCAGAAGCGCGACTGGAGGATGACCGCCGAGTCACCGAGCTCCTGGATGCGGACGCTCGGGCCGGGCCGGTCGAGTATCTCCTCGTTCGCCAGCGCTTCCTCGACGATGATGTCCTGGGCGCGCTCGAGGTCGTCCTCGTACCCGACGCCGAACGGGAACGTCACCCGGAGGCGGTCCTTCGCGACCGGGTTCGTGATGGTGTTCTTCGTCAACTCCGAGTTCGGGACCGTCACGAGTTCGTTGTCGAAGGTGTGGATGCGAGTCACCCGGAAGCTGATGTCCTCGATGATGCCCTCCCTGTCCTTCCACTGGATCCAGTCACCGATGTTGTACGTCGGGTCCGCGACGATGAAGACGCCACTGACGAAGTTCCCCAGCACGTCCTTCGAGGCGAAGCCGATGGCGATTGTCGCGCCCGCAGTGATGGCCTCCGTCGCGGCGAGGAAGCTCGCCAGACCCGAGACGGTGATGGCCGTGAACACCGCGAACACGCCGAACACGGCGTTCAAGGCCTTGAGGAGCGGGAGTTCGACGGTGTCGTCGATGTCGAGGGCATCCATCAGCCAGCGGGCACCCGGGACCACGAGGTACCGCCCCGGCAGGTAGATGACCGCCGCGACGGCGAGAAAGACCGCGCCGTCCTGCAGGACAGTCGCGAGCTCCGCGAACACCTGCTCGAGCGAGCGAATCTGGGTCATCGAACCGACACTGCACAGCGAACGCTCTTAGTACCGCGGGTCGTCACATAACCGACAGGAGCGAAAGGTCTTCCACGGTCGGCGGCGATGGGGGAGGTATGCCCCTCGGGGAGACCGACACCGACGTCCTCGCCTACGAGCTGACACAGACCGATTTCGACGCCGTCGAACGCGACGGCTACCGCGCCGAATGGAACGTCGAGGGAACGGAGGTCTACGTCACGGACCTGGCGACGGACGGGGTCGTCGAGTACAACGCCGAGGACCTCGTCCGGGCGACCTCCGACCAGGAAGTCGAGAACGCCAGATCCAGTCAGTAGCACACGAAAGGGTGCTGCGCTCCGTACAGCCCCGGTCTCAGTCCGTGACCGATTCTTCGACGAGGGACCGAACGGCACGGCGGAACCGCTCGGAGGCGGCGTTCTCCGAGATATCCAGTCTGCCGCTGAGTTCAGCAAGGGACACTTCGCGAGGGATAGAGAGGTAGCCGCTGTCGAGCGCTTCCAGGAGTATCTCGCGCTGTGCAACCGTCAGCTTCGGCCCCTTCCCGACGCCCCAGTCGGTCTCCTCGTACATCCGGTCGAAGCTGAACGAGATGTCGTTGTCACCGCAGAACTGGTACACCTGTTCGAGCGATTCACGGTCCGGGAACCGGACCCGGCACCACCACCCCTCGTTCGTCCCGATGGCCTCCTGGAGGACCCCACCGACGTCCATCAGGACCGGCATCAGGTTGGCATCCCTGCCGAGGTCGTCGAAGGTGAGCCGGTACAGCCGCCGGTCGCCCACTTCGGCCAACATCGTGAAATCGGCCATCGCCGAGTCGTCGGTGATGGCTGCCTCGACGCCCTCGAAATCGGCCGAGGTTATCCACGCGAGCATCTTCGTCAACCCGGTTTCGGTCTCGTACGTCTCCTCCCAGACGACCTCGATATCGCGAACGCGTCGCAACGCTTCGCGGAGGACTGGGTGGTCGATGGTGAATTCGGCGATGAGCATCGAGATGTGTCTCGTTACGTCACCTCTAACGAGAAGGACCTTAATCATCAGGGCCGACCGGTCGAGGTGACTCAGATACCGGTGGGGACGTCGAAGAACGTCGTCTCCAGCGGTTCGTCCCACTCCTCGACCCACGACTGGAGGTTCCGGACGCCGAACGTCTCGGTCGCGTAGTGGCCCGCGAGGACGACCGTGAGCCCCGCCTCCTGGGCCTCGTGGTACGTCTTCTGCTTGCCCTCGCCCATGATGACGGCGTCGACTCCTTTGGCTGTGGCTTCGTCGATGTAGTCCGACCCGTCGCCGGTGACGATGGCGACGTGTTCCAGCTCGGCCGGGCCGAAGTCGAGCACCTGGACGGGCTGGTCGCCGGTCGAGAGGT
The DNA here is from genome assembly GCF_051207375.1 of Haloarchaeobius pelagicus. Classification (NCBI taxonomy): domain Archaea; kingdom Methanobacteriati; phylum Methanobacteriota; class Halobacteria; order Halobacteriales; family Halorubellaceae; genus Haloarchaeobius; species Haloarchaeobius pelagicus. The sequence continues at coordinate 84,833 of NZ_JBPJZD010000002.1, forward strand.
CGGTGGCGAGTTGGTCGCGAAGCTCGTCGGCCGTGTGTGGCTCGGGCAGGCGACCCTGCTGGCCGGCGTGCTCCGGGCCGACACGACCGAAGGGTGCCCGGTTCGCGAGGTCCAGCAGGTCGGCGACACCGGCCGCATTGCCGAGGTCGGGATGGCCGTCGAGCGGGAGGTGCGAGACGTACAGCGCCACGTCGTTCTCGACGAGCGGGGCGATGCGGCCGTACTGACGGCCGGTGATGCGCTCGATGCCGCCCCACGAGATGCCGTGGTGGACGACGATGGCGTCCGCTCCCCAGTCGGCTGCCATGTGGAACGTCTCCTCGACACCGTCCGTACAGAACGCGACCTGCTCCACGTCGGCCTCCTCGGGGCCGACCTGCAGGCCGTTCGCGCTGGCGTCGAGGTCCGCCCAGTCCCCGGTACGCAGTTCCTCGTCGAGTCGGTCACAGAACTCGGTGAGCTTCATGGCTGCACCAACGGCTGCGAGGAGGAAAAGCCCCAGTGATTGGCGAGCAGGCGGCAGACTGTCCGACCGGGAGTGTGCCGCACAACCGCTGGCTCCCGGTCGGTGACTCGTCAGGGCACGACGGGTCTGGGCCCGTCTTCACTGAAAAACTCAGTCGTCGCTGGCCGCGTCCGCGAAGACGAACTCCCGGAGGAGCTTCCCGCCGAGTGCGGCGGCCTGGCCGTCGTCGCGGTCGTTGACCTCGACCACGTCGAAGCCGGTCACCTGTCCCGACTCACCGAGTGCGCGGACCACGTCACGCATCTCGCGCGGCGCGAGCCCGAACGGTTCCATCGTTCCCGTCCCGGGGGCGAACGCGGGGTCTGCGCCGTCGATGTCCACCGACAGGTACACCTCGCGGTCGCCGACGTCGGGCTCCCAGTCGGCCACGTCTTCGGGGGCGACGACCGTCACGTCGGCCTCGGCGGCCCGGTTCCACTCCGCCTCGGAGCCGGTTCTGGCCCCGAGGATGACGGCCTCGTCGGCGATGTCGAGGACGTGTCGGGTGACCGTCGCGTGGCTCAACTCGTTGCCGTCGTACTCGGCTCGCAGGTCGAGATGGGCGTCGAGACAGACGAACACGTCTGGGTCGACCGCGCGGACGTTCGCGAGCGTGACGGTGTGTTCTCCGCCGAGGAGGAGGGGAATCGCGTCGTCCCACACGGCGTCCCGGCAGACACCTTCGAGGTAGTCGAGGTACTCGGCGGCGTCGTCCCAGGCGCGGACGTCACCGTGGTCGTGGACGCCGAGTTCGGAGAAGTACCGGTCCGTCCGGTGGTCGTAGTCGTCGTACGTTTCGGAAAAGCGGCGAACGCGGTCCGGTCCGAACCGCGTGCCTGGTTGGAAGGTCGTCGAGATGTCGAGTGGAGCTCCGACGACCACGTAGTCGGCGTCGTCGCGGTCGGCGAGCGCTCCGGGGAACATCTAGACGATCTTGCGCTGTTCGTCGAGTTCGAGGTACTCGATCTCGTCGTCGGGCGAGGCGTCGAAGTCCTCGGGGATGGACATCGTGATGGTCTCGTACGTTTCGAGGTCCATGACCTGTGCGACGGTGTCGGACTCGACGGAGACGATCTGGCCCTGCTTTCGCTCGATGATCGGGACCCAGCACTTGGCGTCGACCGGCTGGGACATCGAACGCTTCTTCCCGTCGAAGACACCGACGGCCTCGACGCGAGCCTTCGCACTCCCGTGCTTGCCCGGCTTGGCTGTGGAGTAGTGGTTGATCTTACACGCGGCGTCGTTGATAACCACGTAACTGCCTTCGCGGAGGTCACGAACTTCCTTTTGCTCTTTAGCCATGTTCCTGCGTTCCCCCCGTATCGGTATAAACGGTTTGGAACGGTCCAGCGCTCGCGGGGACTACGGGGCGTCCGTCTGTCGACTACCAGCCGCTGTGTGCACCGGAACCGACCGGGCGGCACAGGTACCCGAACTGCCTGCGAGCACGTATCAATACGTCTATAAGTTCTCGCGAGGCGTCACGAGGGGTATGAGCACCACGATGCCCCAGCCCGAAGCCAGTTCGGTCGCGAAGATCTACTACGCCGACGACCAGCCCGCCCAGGTCGACGCCGCCTTCGTCATCGAGGGGTGGGACTGGGTCGTCGGGTTCGACCAGGTCAACACCGAGGACTACGACTACGTCTCCATCCCCATCGACCGGGTCGTCGGCGTGATGTCGCCGCAGTACACACAGTTCTCGCACAACGGTCGCCGCGTCACCGCCTACGGCGTCAACGACGTCGAGGTCGAGGAGTTCATCCACCTGCTCCCGCTGTAGGACCTAGTTCTTTCCGCCGCGCTCGATGACCCGCGCAACCCGGTCCAGTCCCTCCTCCAGCTCGTCGGTCGGCAGCCCGAACCCGAGCCGCCAGTAGTTCTCGAAGCCGAACAGGTCACCCGGTGCAAGGACGACGCTCTCCTCCTCGACGACGGCGACACAGAACTCCCGGGCGTCCGCGAACCCGTCCGGCGTCGAGATGAACCCGTTCACCCCAACGGGGTCGTACCAGTCGAGACCGTGTTCCTCGACGAACTCACGGACGATGTCCCGGTTCGTCTTGGCCAACTCGCGGTTCTCGGCCAGAATCTCGTCCTCCTGCTCGCCGAGTGCCTGCTTCGCGACGTGCTGGCCGAAGATGGGCGGCGAGATGGTGGTGTAGTCCTTCCACTCGACCGCCTGCTGGACCACGTCCTCGGGGCCGGCTATCCACCCGAAGCGCAGGCCCGCTAAGCCATACGCCTTCGTCAGGCTGGTCGTCGAGATGCCCCACTCGCCCAGGCTGGCGACGGGCGGGAGCGGGTCGTCGTCGAGCAGTCGGTACACCTCGTCACAGAGCAGGTACGCCTCGTTCTCAGCCGCGAGGTCGTACAGTTCCTGCACCTTCGACTCGTCGTGGTACCGCCCGGTCGGGTTGTTCGGGTTGTTCAGCACGACGAGTTTCGTCTCCTCGCGGATTTCGTCGGCGACTGCATCGACGTCGAGTCGCCAGTCACCCGCTGTCAGCGAGACGCGGGTCACGTCGCCCACCGCGTCAGGGACGGCGTGGAGCGCCTGGTAGGTCGGCGTGACGACGACGGCGTGGTCGTCCTCGTCGAGCAGCGAGAGGAATATCAGCAGGTTCGCCTCCTGTGTTCCGCAGGTGAAACACACCTCGTCTTTCTCCCGGCCGTAGCGCTCGCCGATTTCTGCCCGGAACTCGGGGTCCCCGTCGGTCGGGATGACGTAGTTCAGCTCGCCGGGGTCGGTGTCGAAGCGCTCGGAGTCGAGGGGGCGAATCCCGGATTCAGCGAGCATGATATCCGCGCCGTGTTCGTACTGCCCGAACCAGCGTTCGAGGCCGAAGGGCTCGATGTCCATGGCTGGTGGTGAGTGGGGCTGGTAGAAAGGTCGTTGGGTGTCGCTGTTGGGTGGTGGTGGATGAGTTGTGGGTCGGTCTGTTGGGTGGTGGTGGATGAGTTGTGGGTCGGTCTGTTGGGTGGGTGGGCGCTGCGCTCGTGGTGCGTGCCGACGAGCAGGTCACTCGCGCTGGTGCAATGGAGACCGCACCACATCCTCCCCAGCCGACTGTGCTCCTCGGCCACAGGCCTGCGGTGCTCGTCCCTCGCGCGCTTCGCCGTCCACCTCGCTGACGCTCGGGGACCGGCTCCGAATCACGCGCCAGAGTGAAACATAGGTACTGGCCGCAACACACACCTCTCCCGGCAACGAGCGAGGTGCATGAAACCCCCAATCTGTCGCCTCTGCGGCCGTGACTTCAGACACGAGGGACCCGACGACGACGGCGACCTCGTGACCTTCGCGATGGACGAAGACGACGAATTGCCCGAGGGACCCGGACACCCGCCCCACATGGCGTGGTTCTGCGCAGACCACGTCGCTTCTGCCAGGGAGATGACGGACGCGACGCTCTCGGAGGCACTCGCACAGCTGAAAATCGACAGGCAGGAGAACTGACTACTCGTTCCCGCGGCGCTCTCTGAGGTTCTGGCGGGTGAACTGTGGCTGCGCCCGGATACCCTTCTTCGTCCGGAACGACCGCCAGAGGGCGACGAGCGTGAGCAGCGAGAACGCCGCGATGATGCCCGCGGCCCGGACCTTCCAGACGCCGCCCGCGGCGAATAACACCGACGAGGAGACCAGCCCGAACGCGAAGAACAGCGCGTACATCAGCCGTTTCGCCAGTTTGTCGAGGGTGCCGCTGGAGTCGTTGAGTTCGATCTGCACCGTAAGGTTCCCGCGCTGGGCCCGGTCCAGCGTGTTCTCCAGTTTCGGCGGGACCCGGAGCATCGACTGTGCGGACTCCCAGGCCTGGTCCTTCGTCTGGTCGACGAACTGCTTGATGGACTCCTCGCGGTAGCCCTCCTCGGTGAGGTACTCCGTCGCCGTACTGATGAAGTCGAAGTTCGAGTCCAGCGTGACACAGACGCCCTCGACCACGGTCGCGACCCGGAGGACGAGCGCGAGGTTCGCCGGTAACCGGAACGGGAACTCGTAGATGGAGTCCTCTATCTGGCCGACGATCTGGTTCACGCGGTACTGCTCGATGTCGTCACCGCGGGCGTCCGCGATGGCGAGTTCCATCACCTCGCCCATCACCTGCCGGTCGGCGGTGGGCGAGAGCGTCCCGATGGCGATGAGCGAGTCGAGGATGCCGTCGATGTCCTGGTTGGCGACGGCGATGTAGAACTCGACGATCTTCTCCTGGACGAACGAGTCGACCCGGCCGGACATCCCGAAGTCGTAGAAGATGATGGCCCCGTCGTCCCGGACCGCGAGGTTGCCGGGGTGGGGGTCGGCGTGGAAGACACCGTCCTCGATTATCATCTTGAGGTAGGCACGCTGGAGCGTCTCGGCGACCGCGCTCCGGTCGATATCCTTCGCGTCGAGTCCGTCGACGTCGTTGATCTTCGTGCCCGTCACGTAGTGCATCGTGAGTACGCGGGGGCCGGAGTACCCCGCGAGCACGTCCGGGATGACGATGTCCTCGTCGTCGGCGAAGTTGTCGCGAATCTCGTTCAGCATCCGGGCCTCGCGCTGGTAGTCCATCTCCTCGCGGATGGTCTTCGCGAACTCGTCGGCGAGGTTCTCCAGCGAGAACGCCCGCGCTTCGCCCACGAACCGCATCAACAGCGGGAGCGACCACTTGATGACCGTGAGGTCGGCCTCGACGAGCGACTCGATGTTCGGCCGGCGAATCTTGACGGCGACCTCCTCCCCGTCGACCCGGGCGCGGTACACCTGCCCGAGGCTCGCGCCGCTGATGGGCGTGGTGTCGAACTCGTCGTACACCTCCTCGATGGGGCCGAGTTCGCCTTCGATGACGACCCGGGCCTCGTCCCAGGGGGCCGCCGGCACGTCGTCCTGCAGCGACGCGAGCACGTCGATGTACTCGGCGGGCAGGATGTCCGGGCGGGTCGACAGCAACTGGCCGAGCTTGATGAACGTCGGTCCGAGCGTGAGCAGCGAGTCGAGCAGTCGTTCGGCACGACGGACCCGCGTCTCGGGGCTGACCTGTCGCTTTCCGCCGAACAGCAGGTACTTCCGGCGGTCACGGGCGTACGCGAGCAGCAAGGGGAGGAACTGACGCGCGACGACGAAGAAGCGCCAGTAGGCGCGGAGGTTTACCAGCGTGACCACCCGGGCTTACTCGGCGTCCGTGATCTCGATGGTCGTCTCCTCGGCTGCGCCGCGTTTGGGCAGCGTGAGCCGGAGGACGCCGCGCTCGACCGACGCTTCGGCTCCCTCGGCCGTCGCGTCCGGCGGCAGGGGGAGTTCGGCGTCGAGGAACATCGACCGGTCCTCCCGGTCGTAGCGGAATTGGGGCGGGACGTCCTTCTCGCGGCGTGCCTCGATGGTGAGACGGCCGTTCTTCACGGAGACGTCGAGCGTGTCGGCGGTGACGCCCGGCAGGTCGATGACCAGCAGATACGCCTCGTCGGATTCGAGGAAATCGGCGAACACCGCGTCCGGAAGCTCCCGTAACGCGTCACGCAGCGCTGACATGCCCGACTCTTGGTATCGGGGGGCGAAAAAGGCCGCGGATGCGGTACCGCAGGAGCGAGAGACCATGCCAGCGAGTCACAGCCAGGCGACGGTGAACACGAGACAGGCGACCCCGATGACGGTCGGCACCGCCGCGCGGTACAGCAGTCGGCGGACCGCCCCGCGCTCGCTGGTGTCCGAGATGAGAAACGGCGGCTCCATCGCGCGGGCAACCAGATTCCCCAGGAACCCGCTGTCGAGGCGTTTCGGCGCGCCGACGATGGCGTACAGCCGCGACCCGAACTCGCGGTCCGGGTCGGGCCGGCTGTGGCCGAGGACGTGGACCGTCTCCCCGATGTCGAGTCGTTCCTCGCTGTAGCGCCGGTCGTTGCCCGTCTTGAGTTTGAACAGCTTCAGGTCCATCGACGTGTTCTCCGAGTCGACCTCCTCGTTGGCGTCGATGAACTGCTGGACGGTCTCCGGTGGCATCGTCCCACCGTCGACGTGGATACGGCTCGACTCGTCGAGCGAGAACCGCGCCCCACGGGGGTCGACCAGCACCTGCCCGGTGTCGTCTTCGACCCGGAAGGGCCGCCACCAGGTGCCCTCGTCGATGGTCGCCCAGTGGCTGTTCTTCCCGCTACTGCGGTACTCCTCGACCGTCCAGCGACAGACCAGACAGTGGGCGTCCGTGAACGGCGACCGGACGTACTCCTCGTGGAGCTTCGCGGTCCCCTCTATCTCGAACGGGCCGCTGTTTCGTGCTTCGTAGGCCGATTTCGGGTCGTTGGCCTGGATGCGGTAGGCGTCCCGGAGGACGAGACCACCGTAGCCGAGGAAGGCGACGCCGACGAGGGTGAGCAGGAGTGCGAACGTGGAGAGACCGAGGACCATATCCGGTGTTCAACACCGTTCCAGATAACTGTCACGTCTGGGCCGGACAGCCGTCCGACCGGTCCGGCAGGCAGCCCTCACCCAAACACGAGATAGCCAACCCCGGCCCCGCCCACGAGCAACAGGACACACAGCCAGAACAGGTGCGACACCAGCCGTCGCCGGAGGACGACCCCACGACGGGCGTCGGCGAGCAGCCCCTGGTTGGCCGCGAGGTCGTCGTCCGACGCGACGAGGGTCGGTTCGCCCCGACGTTCCTCGACGATCCCGTGGACGTACACGTCCTCGCCGGGGTCGAGCTGGCCGGTCCGGACCATCTTCGCGGTCGCGAGCTCGAACGGCGAGTCGTCGATGAAGTCCTTCCCGGCCCGGCGCGACGACCGGACAGCTCGGTCCTCGTCCTCGGAGTCCAGCGACTCCGGCGTGAAGAACAGGTCGAGCCCGGTGGGGTCGACGCGGACCTCGCCGCTGTCGTCGCTGACGACGAACGTCGTCCCGTCCTCGATGTCGTCGATGGTCTCGGTGTGGCCCTCCCCGTCGACACCGATGTGATTCACGTCGCTCTGTTCCCTGAGCGTGTAGTCGTAGACGAGACAGCGGTCGGCCGTCACCGGCGAGGTCACGGTCGCCGACTCGGTGATGGGTTCCGCGGTCCCTTCGACCGTGACCCATTGCCCGACGGTCACGTCCGCGGCCCTGCTCGGCCGGTGCCGGAGGAACCAGCCGGTTCGCCGGAGCGGCCCGACAGCCATTCCCAGAGTGAAGATGATAACGAAGCCCAGTATCCCGACGACCTCGACGGGGCTCGGACCAGCCTGAAGTATCAAATTCCCAATCACAGGTACCACACAGTTAACATCAACTCGATTTGAAATTTTTGGTCCGGGAGTCCGGTCGACCGCACGTTTTTGCCGCTGGCGCGGGGAGAGAGAGTATGGACGAGGACAGGAAGGAATCCGGTTTCAAGGACCGGACGCGCGTCGACGACGCGCGGGAGGCGTTGGCGGACCGGGTGACACAACTCGACCGCACGGAGACGGTCACGGTCGCCGAGGCCGATGGTCGGGTCCTGGCGGAACCGGTCGAATCCGACCGGAACGTGCCGAACTACCCGAAGGCAGCGATGGACGGCTTCGCGGTCCGGGCGAGCGACACCTTCGGCGCGAGCGACCGCTCCCCGGAGATACTTCGGGTGGTCGACGCGGACCCGATGCCGGGTGAAGCGGTCCGGGTCCACACCGGGAGCGCGCTCCCTGGCGGGGCCGACGCCGTCGTCATGATAGAGCACACCGACACCTTCGGTGACGAGGTCGAGGTGTTCGACGCGCTGGCAGAGGGCGAGAACGTCGCGCCCGTGGGCGAGGACGTACGCGAGGGCCAGCACCTCTACGACCCGGGCCACCGGCTCCGGCCGTCGGACCTGGGGCTACTTCGGTCGGTCGGTATCGAGTCCGTCTCGGTGTTCGAACCCCCGAGCGTCGGTGTGATTCCGACGGGTGAGGAACTCGTCGAGTCGGACCCCGGTCCGGGCGAGGTCATCGAGACGAACTCGCTGACCGTCTCCCGGCTCGCCGACCGCTGGGGTGCCGAGACGACCCGGTACGACGTGGTCACGGACGACTACGAGCAACTGAAAACGGCCATCGCCGACGCCTGCGAGGACCACGACGTGGTCGCGACGACCGGCGGTTCCTCGGTCGGCGAACGCGACCTCGTCCCGGAGGTCGTCGACGAACTCGGCGAGGTGTTCGTCCACGGCGTCGCCCTGAAGCCCGGCCACCCGGTGGCGCTGGGCGAGGTCGACGGAACCCCCGTCGTGATGCTGCCGGGCTACCCCGTCGCCTGCATCGTCAACGCGGTGCAGTTCCTCCGGTACGCCGTGAAGTGGACCGGCTCGCTCCCCGTCGAGGAGCCGCCGACGAACCCGGCGATGCTCGACCGGAAGATACCGAGCGAACCCGGTGTTCGGACGTACGCGAGAGTCCGGTTCGACTCGAAGGACGGCCAACGAGTCGCGGTCCCGGTGCGAGCAGGCGGTTCGGGCGTACTCTCCTCGGTGGCGCTGTCTGATGGGTGGGTCGAGATACGCGAAGGCATCGAAGGCCTGCCGGAAGGCGACCTCATCGCGGTCCAGAACTGGGAGTGGTCGGCATGAGAAAGGAGTTCCGCGACCTGGCTCCGCCGGAAGACGCACACGAAGCTATCGCCAGTCTGGACCTCGAACCAGCTGCAGAAACCGTCCCCCTCGAAGACGCCCGCGGGCGCGTCCTCGCCGAGCGGATCGACGCGACCATCGACGTGCCCGGCTTCGACCGCGCGAAACTCGACGGCTACGCACTCCGGGCGAAGGACACCTTCGGCGCGGACGAGGCCGACCCCGCAGTGTTGGACCTGGTCGGCGAGGTCCACGCCGGGGCCGAACCCGATGTGGAAGTGGGCGTCGGCGAGTGCGTCGAAATCTCGACCGGGGCCGTCATGCCCGACGGCGCGGACGCGATGGTCATGGTCGAGAAGACCGAGGAATCCGACGACCGCGAGCACGTCAGCGTCTACACCGGCGTCGCCCCCGGCGACAGCGTGATGTTCGCCGGCTCCGACGTCGCGGCGGGCGAACGAGCCCTCGGGCCCGGCACTCGACTCACCTCGCGCGAAATCGGCCTGCTCTCCGCGCTCGGGGTCGAGGAGGTCCCGGTCAAGGGCAAACCAGTAGTGGGTATCGTCTCGACCGGCGACGAACTCGTCCGCCCCGGCGGCGAGTTGCACTCGGAGCGCGGGCAGATATACGACGTGAACAGCTACACCACCGCCACCGGGGTCGAGGAGGCGGGCGGCGTCCCGAAGCTCTACCCCCACGCCGGTGACGACTACGACGAGATGGAGCGAATCCTGGTCGAAGCCAGCGAGGAGTGCGACCTCGTGCTCTCGTCGGGGAGCACGAGCGCCAGCGCGGTCGACGTCATCTACCAGGTCATCGAAGACCAGGGCGAACTCCTGCTCCACGGTGTCGCCGTCAAGCCCGGGAAGCCGATGCTGGTCGGTCGTCTTGACGATTCGGCCTACGTCGGCTTGCCGGGCTATCCCGTCTCGGCACTCACCATCTTCCGCACCTTCGTCGCCCCGGCCATCCGCCGGGCGGCGGGCCTGCCGGAACCCCGAACCGCCACCGTCGAGGGGGCGATGGCAGTGCAGGAACGGTATGCTGAGGGGCGGATGCGGCTCATGCCCGCCGGACTGGTCGAAGACGAGGACGGGAACACGCTCGTCTACCCGGTCGACAAAGGGTCGGGCGCAACGACCAGCCTCGTCGAGGCCGACGGCGTGGTCGAGGTTCCTGCCGACACCGAGTACCTCGACGAGGGCGAACAGGTGCAGGTCCAGCTGTTCTCGCCCGACGTGCGCCCGCCGACCGTCTTCGGCGTCGGCGAGGACGACCCACTCCTCTCTCGCGTTCTCGACCGGCTCGGCTCCCCGCGGTACCTCTCGGTCGGTTCTCGGCAGGGACTGCGCCGGCTTCGGTCTGGGGTTCCGGACTTCGTGGTCACTGCCGGCCCCCTCGACCGCGAGGTCGATTCTGAAGTACTCGGCTCGTGGACCCGCGAATGGGGCCTCGTGGTCCCGGACGGGAACCCCAAGAATATCGAGGGGCTGGCCGACCTCGTGGACCGGAAGCTCCGGTTCGTCAACCGGACGACCGACTCCGGGTTGCGAACGAGTCTCGGGAACGCGGTCGCCGAACTGGCCGAGGAGCGCGGCGAGGACCGCCACGACGTCGTCTCCGAAATCGACGGGTTCGACCTCTCCCTGCGGGCCCACGAGAGCCCGGCCCGGAAGGTGCTCGCTGGCAAAGCAGACGCCGGCCTCGGCCTGCGAGCGACCGCCGTGAAGCTGGACATGGACTTCGTCTCCCTGGGCGAAGAACAGGTGCAGGTGCTCGCGAATCCTGACAGGGTCGAAAAGTCCGGGATGCAGGTCTTGAAGGCGGTGCTGGGGGCACTGGACGACGAGATGGCGACCCTCGCGGGCTACGACTCGTAACTCAGTCGCTCGCCGTCCCGGAATCGACCTGCCGCCACAGTTCTTCGAAGTTCGTCACCCGGTAGTCGCCCATCACGCAGTGGCCGCGCTTCTCGTGGCCGTGGCGCTCGACGTGGATGGCGTCGAGCCCGGCGTTCCAGGCCGCGCCCACGTCACAGCTGCCGTCGCCGGCCAGCACGCCGTCGGCCACGGACCCGAACCCGCCGTCGGAGGCGACCCGCCGATGGTCGATGTCCATGTCCGAGAGCGCGCGGTACACCGGCTGCGGGTCCGGTTTCCAGCCCGTGTCGTCGGTACAGCAGACGATGGTGTCGAACCAGTCGCGGATGTCCAGGTGGTCGATGACGGGGTCGGTGAGGAACTGCTGGCAGTGGGTCACGAGGCCGACCGGGGCGTCGAGCTCCCCGACGAACTCCGCGTCCGGGTGCAGGAACGTCCGTTCGGCCCGCACGTCGGGGTTCTCGATGGAGTGGAACGCGGGCCAGAACTCGGCGGGGTCGATGCCCCATTCCCGAAGCTGGTCGTCGCGCTTGCCCGTGAGGCCGTTCCAGATGATGTGTGCCTCGCGGTCTGTGAACTCCCGGCCGAGGATCGCGCCGACGTCGTCGAACACCTCGCGAGTGTAGGACCAGTCGACGTCGATGAGCGTGCCGTCGAGGTCGAACAGCCAGAAGTCGTAGTCCGCAGGTCGCATAAGGAACAGAACGTAGGCAATATTCGGCTAAATGCTTTCCGGCTTTCGTGACACTGCAGCAGCAGCAATTTCCGGCGAATCGAGCGACTGCGACAGGATTCGTTGCCAGGCAGCCGTCTCAGTCCTGGACCTGTATCGAGCTCCCCAGGTACTTGTTCAGCACCTCGTGGACCGAATCCGCCCGGAACAGGTCCAGATTGTCGCCGATAGCTTCCTTGAGCGCCGAGAAGTACTCGTCGTCGGTCCGAAGCCCGCGGAACTCGACGAAGAGCACGGTCACACCCAGTTCGTCCTCGGCCAGTTCGCGGACGTGGGCGGGGTCGTTCAACTCGCCGCGCCAGAGGTTGTCCCGGAAGAAGAGCCAGCCGTCGGTCCCGGGCTCGTCAGCCTCGCGCAGCAGTGTGGTCTCGAACTCGTTCGGGGTCACCGAGACGTCGGCGCTGGCCGGGTCGAGGCGGAACCGGACAGCGACGACGTACTCGGCGTGCATTGTCGGCTCCGTCTCAGACTTCCCTGTTCAGGAACTGCGCCATCTCGATGTCCTTCTCGGTGATACCACCCTCCTCGTGGCTGGTGAAGCGGACCTCGACCTTCTTGTACCGGATTATCATCGTCGGGTGGTGGAACTGGGCTTCGGCGATCTCACCCGTCAGTTGCGCGAAGTTGACGCCTTTCATGTAGTCGTCGAACTCGAAGGTCCGGACGATCTCGTCACCGTCGAGCGACCACCCCTCGGGAAGTTGCTCCTGGATTTCGTCGGTTGACAGCACGTCGGCCATGGCGGAGACATCGATGCCGGTTCAAATAATCGTTGGGGCACAGACATTGCACTGTCCGGGGGAAACGTGATACGGGCCGCCGTCGAATCGCCGGCCGTGCCCCCGACCTCCAGGAGAGCGGTCCTCGCAACCCTCGGCCTCGGCGCGCTCGGCTCCTCCGGGCTCTCGTCCGCCACACACGACACGTCCCGCCCGACCGCCCGCCTCGCGGTGCAGGTCCATCCCGACAGCCGGTTCGGCTGGTCGACACGGACGAGACAGGTCGCCCAGGCCGTCGCGAACGGTGTCGACCAGGTCGCGTACCGGCTCGAACACGGGCACGACGTGGCCGTCGACGTGTCGGTCACCCGTGGCGCGCCGATTCCCGAGTCACGGGTCGGGATGGGGACGTACCAGCAGTTGTTCGCCGACGTGGAGTCCTGGCTGCGCGACGCGGACGCCTACGACCCGACCGCCTGCCACCTGTTCCTCCCGAACGAGCCGTACAACCAGGCGCTCGGCTACGGCGGCGCGAACGGCGTCGTGGGCGACGGGGGTGCCGTCGCGTTCGCCAACGTCGGCGCGACCGGCACCTGGGACGGCCGCGCCGTCTCGGAGAACATCGCGGTCCACGAGTGGCTCCACACCGTGCTGACCGGTGACGCCGCCGAGACGCAGGTCGACTCCCGGTGTGAACACGACCTCGGCGCGGTCGTGATGCGCGAACTCGGGACCGTCCTCGTCACGCCCATGGCGACCGCGTACGCCGACGACACGGTGTTCGGCGGGGAGACCCGCTGGCACGGCTCCGGCTGTTACACCCACGAGGCGTTCTCCCAGCACGACGGGCTCGAACTGCGCCCGCGGCGCTGGGAACACACCTGGCAGTTGAGCGAGGCGACGCTCCGGGCCGTCGCCGCGTACGTCACGGAGACCCTCGTCTGAGTGACCGGCCACCTTTCCTGCTGGCGACCCTACCCGACCACATGACAGGGAGACCACTCGCCGGGGGCCGGCGTCGCACCCGTCGCCAGTTCCTCGCCAGTGCTGCGGCGGCGGGCGGTGTCGCACTCGGCCCGGGCTGCGTGACAGGACGCCTCGGCACCGCTGACGACACCGGCCTCGCGGCCGGCCCGACCATCGCGCTCGAACCGGTCGCCGAGGGCTTCACCGCCCCCCTCGGTGTCGAGTTCGCTCCCGGGGACGACCGCCCCTACGTCGTCGACCAGACCGGCACCGTCGACGTGGTCGAAGACGGCGAGCGCAGCCGCTTCCTCGACGTGCGCGACCGAATGGTCTCGCTCGGTGGCTACGAGGAGCGCGGGCTGCTCGGCCTCGCCTTCCATCCCGAGTACGAGGAAAATGGCCGCGTCTTCGCCCGCTACAGCGCCCCGCGGCGGTCCGGCACCCCCTCGAACTACTCCCACACGTTCGTGCTCGCGGAGTTCACCGCCGACGGCGATTCGGCCCCCACTGGTAGCGAGCGAACCGTCCTCGAGATTCCGCAGCCGCAGCCGAACCACAACGCCGGTGCCATCGATTTTGGGCCTGATGGATACCTCTACGTCGCAACCGGCGACGGCGGCGGCGCGGGCGACCGCGGGACGGGCCACGTCGCGGACTGGTACGACGCGGTCTCGGGCGGCAACGGCCAGGACGTGACCGAGAACCTGCTCGGGAGCGTCCTCCGCATCGACGTGGACGGGCGCGACGGCAGCAAGCCCTACGCCATCCCCGACGACAACCCGCTCGTCGGCCGCGAGGGCCTCGACGAACACTACGCCTGGGGGTTCCGGAACCCGTGGCGGATGTCCTTCGCGGGCGAGGACCTGCTGGTCGCCGACGTGGGGCAGAACCGCTACGAGGAGGTCAGTCTGGTCCGTGCGGGCGGCAACTACGGCTGGAACGTCCGCGAGGGCGCACACTGCTACTCCGCGAGCGACTGCCCGACCGAGACGCCCGACGGCGACCCACTCGTGGACCCGGTCGTCGAGTATCCCCACGAGCGCGACGGCGAAACCCTCGGCATCGCGGTCGTCGGCGGCTACCTGTACCAGGGTGATGCGGTTCCCGAACTCGCTGACCGGTACCTCTTCGGCGACTGGCGCGGCGGTTCGGGCGGCAGACTGTACGTGGCGGACCCGACCGACGACGGCCAGTGGCCGATGGCAAGCGTGCAGGTCGCGGGCCAGGGGACGGTCCTCGACGCCCTCCTGCTCTCCTTCGGCGAAGACCACGACGGCGAACTGTACGTCGGCACGACCCGGAGCACGCGGCTGTCGGGTGACTCGGGAGTCGTGTCGCGGGTGACGGCCGCAGGAAGTGACGGCGGCGGCGAGAGCACCGCACCGGACAGCACGGAGTCGGCTGCGGATGGCGATGATGGTGCTGGCGAAGGGACCGGCGATTCGGGCGCGACGCCCGGCTTCGGCCCGCTGGCGGCGCTGGCGGGGCTGGGAATCGGTGGATACGCGGCTCGAGAACTCAGTCGTCGTCGCTGAGCGCGCCGACCGGGGCGTCCGACGGGAGTTCGTCCGCGACGCCCTCGGGGATCTCGTCGGGCATCTCACCCATCTTAGCGAACTTCGCGATCGGCGGGGCGTCGGCCCCGAAATCGGGGTCGAACAGCTGGAGCGCGGTGTTGATGGTCGTCCAGTCGTCCTCGGCGGCAGCCTCGCGCAGGCTCTTGGTCGGGGCGGAGAGCAACTGCCCGACGAGCGAGTCCGCCATCGATTCGAGCACCTCGCGCTCCGCCTCGTCGAGGTCGAGCTTCGACAGCGCCGTCTCGACCTCGCGCTGTTTCATGCGGTCGGCGGACTCGTACATCGCGGCGATGACCTCGTCGGCGCGCTTGCGCTTGTACTGGTCGAGCAGCAGGTCGAACTCCTCGTCGATGAGCGCCTCGACGGCCTCGGCAGCCTCGCGGCGCTGTTCGCGCGTCTCCTCGGTCACGTCCTCCAGCGTGTCGAGGTCGTACACGGTCACGTGGTCGAGGTCACGGGCCTCGGTCGCCACGTCCCGGGGTTGCGCGAGGTCGACCACGACGTGGTCGTTCCCGTCGTCGAGGTCGGCCGCGGTGAGAACCGGGTCGTCGCTCCCGGTGGCCGTGACGACCACGTCCGCGCGGTCGACGACGGTCGTGAGCGCGGCCAGCGTGACCGCCTCGGTGTCGATGTCGACCTGCTCGGCGAGGTGCTCGGCGTGGGGCAACGTGCGGTTCGCGACCACGAGGTCGGTGACGCCGCGGTCCGCGAGGGCGCGGGCGGCCAGCGTGGCCATCTCGCCCGCGCCGACGACCAGCGCGGTCGCGCCGTCGAGGTCCCGCTTCGTGGCGACGAGTTCGGCGGCGGCCGAGCCCAGCGAGACGACGCCCTCGTTGATGTCGGTCTCGGTTCGGACGCGCTCGCCCACGTGGATGGCCTTCAGCACCGCGTCGTCGAGCATCTGGCCGATGCCGTCCTCGGCGCGGGAATCCTCGTAGGCGGTCCGGACCTGGCCGAGGATCTGGTCCTCGCCGAGGACGAGGGAGTCCAGTCCTGCGGCGACCCGCAGCAGGTGGCGCAGGCTCTCCTCGTGGCCCAGGTACTCGACCACGTCGTCCGGCACGTTGTTCGCGTAGTCGGTGATGACGGCCCGCCCGGTGACGGGGTCGTCGGTGACGACGTACGCCTCGGCACGGTTGCACGTCTGGAGGCAGTACGCCTCTCTGACACCGTCACGGGCGCGGAGCGTGGCGACCACGGCTCGCTGTGACTCGCCGCTTGCGGCCGCGATGTCGTCGACGCTAGCCGTGGAGTGCGAGACACGTACGCCGGTGATGACGCCTGTTCCTGCGTTCATTTCTCGGTGAGTGCGCGGTCCCGAAGGACCTCACGCGCTATCTGACGGGGCTTGGTGTTACCAGTACGTAAAACTGTCCAAACGTCATCCTGTCTGACGACGTCCCGCACGACGGCCCGGCGTTCGGCCGGATCCACGCCCCGTGACTGCAGTTCGTCGCGCAGGTAGCCAGTCAACTCGGCCATGGCACCTGCGCCGGCCAGTTCGTCCTCGAGTCGCTCACGGAGGTACTTCGAGAGGGCGGGCGATGCGCCACCCGTCGAGATGGAGACGACGACCGGGTCGTCACGCACCGTCGCCGGAACGACGACGCTCCCGCGCTCCCTGCTCCCGTGGATATCGGTCCGGTTGACGAGCACGTCTCGTGCCCTCGCTTCCTGCTCGATGGCGGCGTTCAACTCCCCGTCGTCGGTCGCCGCGACCACGAGCATCGGGTCCAGTCGGTCCAGCCAGTCGGGCACGTCCTCGGGGTCGAGGATGGCGTGGACCAGCTCGGCACCGCCGAAGTCGGCCTCGGCGAAGTCGGGACTGACGACGACGACGCGCGCCTCGCGGGCGAACCGGCGGGCCTTGCGGGCCCCGACGCGGCCGCCACCGACGACGAGGACGGTCTCACCCTCGAAATCGTGGAGTAGCGGTATCATAGGCCCCTCCGTTGGTGGTCGAACGACACTGTCTCGTGCTGTGGATTGGACGAGATGCATAAAAGGGTAGCGTCGACTCTCACCGCGCTGGAACGGTCCCCGACACGTTCGGGTGGCTGGCTGTCGACGCCGGCGGCGGTCACTCGGACTCCGTGTTCGCCTCGGCGCGCTCGGCCATCCGGATGCCGGTCTTCTTCAGGATGCGCGTCGAGAACAGCGAGTCCCAGTCGTCCTCGCCCACGTCCCAGAACTCGCCCATCTTCTCGCGCACCTGCTGGATGCGCTGCTGGCTCTCCTCCTCACTACGGCCGTGGGTCATCGCGAAGAAGTTGTACGGCCAGACGCCGTCGTGGCGCGGGCGCTCGTAGCAGTGCGTGACGAACTCCAGGCCCGCTATCTCGGGCCCGACCTCGTCGACCACGTCGTCCGGGACGTTCCAGACGGTCATCCCGTTCTCCGTGTAGCCGAGCGCGTAGTGGTTCGGGATGACGCCGATGCGGCGTATCTTCCCCTCGCGCTCGAACCGCCGGATGGTCGAGAGCACCCAGTCGAGGTCGGCGTCGATGGCCTCGGCAACGTCGCTGTACGGCGTCGCCGTCACCGCGAACCCGTCCTGTATCTCCAGGATGAGGTCGCGCTCCTGTGGCGTCAGCGTGTTCCGCCCCGACGGCTCCTCGTTCGGGCCCAGGCCGGTGAGGTCGACCGACCCGCCCTCGATGACGGCGTCGACGTAGAACTTCGCCTCGACGCGGAACTCCTGCTGTTTCGGCAGGTTGTACGTCGGTTGGCCCGTCTCCGCCTCTATCTCGGCGAGCACCTCCTCGACGCGGTCCGCGTCGGCCACGCTGACGACGAACCACATGTTGAGGTGTGGATGCTCGCGCTCGTAGTTGTGTGCCACCTCACGGTGGGCGTTGACCAGCTCGGCGATCTCGTCGAAGCGGTCCTCGGGGGCGTGCATGGCCACGAGCGTGGCCGTCCCCCCGATCTGCTGTGCGTTGATGAGCGGCCCGAACCGGGTGAGCACGCCCTCCTCGTCGAGCCGGCGCACCCGCTCGACGAGTTCGCCCTCGGTCAGTTCGATGCCGCGGTCGCGGAGTGCGGCCGCTGCGGGGTCGAAAGGTCGCGCCACCACCGGGAACCCACCCTGGAACGCGTTGACGATGGCGCGGTCTATGCTGTCCATCTCGTAGTCGACCGCCCTTCCCATGCCCCGTGCTCGGTGTCGGGTAGACATAAGGAACTCGGCATCGGTCGCAGCAGTCGAGAAACCTGAGAACAGCAGTCAGTCGCCGAGAACGCCGATGGACACGTCCATCGAGCCCCCGGCTCAAGAGCCGAGGACGCCCGTCACGTCGTACCCCAGCTCCTCGATATCGGCGAGGATGGCCTCGTGGTCCGCCGTCGCCTCGTAGTAGATGACGACGTCGAAGCTCCCGTTGCGCAGGAGCTGTTGGCACTCCCAGACGAACTCCTCGCCGTCGAGGGTGAGTCCCTGGTGCTGGTTCGAGGAGAAGTCCGGGTCGTCGTTGCCGGAGTTGACGTACACGTCCTTCGGGTCGTGCCCGGCGTGTTCGGCGATGATGTCACCCACGTCCAGGGTCGCCTGCATCATCTGGACGTCCTCCTGCCCGGCGTACTCGGTGTGGACGATCGCCCCGTTGAGCTGGATGTCGCCCGGTTCGAGCAGAGCCTTCGTGCGGCGCTTCAGGTCGTCGTCGATGGTGTCGGCCATGCGCGGGACTCTGCTCGCCCCACAGTTAGCACTCACGGTCCGGTTCCGCCGCCTCCCTCGGCGGCCGGTTCCGGGGACACGACGAACCCGTAACACAAGACACATTAGCGCGTTCGCTGTTACCATCAGCAAATGCGCTCGTGGCTCAAGCGACAGTGGCGTGCCGGCTACGAGCGACTGCTGCGTCGCGAGATATCCGGCACCCCGACCCACGTGGCGGTCATCCAGGACGGGAACCGCCGGTACGCCCGGGAACAGGGTGGTGACGCACCCGACGGGCACCGCGAGGGTGCCCAGACGACCGAACAGGTGCTCCAGTGGTGTCAGGACCTCGACATCGAGGAGCTGACCCTCTACGCCTTCTCGACCGAGAACTTCGAGCGTCCACAGGAGGAACTCGACCCGCTGTTCGACCTGCTCGCGCGAAAGCTCCGCGAGTTCGCGGACAACGAGAAGGTCCACGAGAACGAGGTCCGCATCCGGGCCATCGGTGACGTGTCGATGCTGCCCGAGCGCGTCCAGTCCGCGGTCCGGTACGCCGACGAACGAACCCGCGACTACGACCGGTTCGTGCTGAACATCGCGCTGGCCTACGGCGGCCGCAACGAACTCCTGTCGGCCGCACGGACCGTCGTCGAGTCCGTCGATGCCGGCGACCTCGACCCCGCCGACATCGACGTTGGAACCATCGAGGACCGGCTGTACGGCCAGTCGGTGCGGGACGTGGACCTCATCATCCGGACCGGCGGCGACGAGCGCACCTCGAACTTCCTGCCGTGGCACGCCAACGGGAACGAGGCCGCGGTGTTCTTCTGTGCACCGTACTGGCCGGAGTTCTCGAAGGTGGACTTCCTCCGGGCCATCCGGACCTACGAGAACCGCGAGCAGTCGTGGCGACAGACCCGTGCCCGGCGCGCGCTGGCCCTGCTCCGGGCGTTCGGGACCGCCGAACTGGAGGAGGCCCGGACCGTCGTCGACCGGTTCCGCGACTCGCTCTCGGGCGAGGAGCGCGACGAGGCGAACCGGGTCACCGAGGAGCCACAGCCGGCTGACTGAGCAACGCACCCCCTTCCGGTCAGGACCGTTCTGTTGGGGCACAAGCACCTAACGACCCGTTCGGGTCACCAGCCTTACGAGAGCGTTAATCTCGCCGGCACCGTTTGGTAACGTATGGCAGAGAGCGTACCCGGCCAGGACGACCAGCTGGAGACCCGGACCATCCTGGGTCAGCCCGCACACGTCTGGCAGAC
Organism: Haloarchaeobius pelagicus; assembly: GCF_051207375.1. NCBI lineage: Archaea > Methanobacteriati > Methanobacteriota > Halobacteria > Halobacteriales > Halorubellaceae > Haloarchaeobius > Haloarchaeobius pelagicus. The sequence continues at coordinate 104,676 of NZ_JBPJZD010000002.1, forward strand.
ACCCGACGAGATATTCATCGAGTGGCGACCGAGTCGCCCCTCCTACTACCGCGTCGCCGAGGGCGACATCGTCAAGGACGCCGACCGGGACGTGGAATCGCCCCTCATCAAGCAGTGGACCGTCACCGAAATCACCCCGGACCGGGTCGTCGCAGAACGCACCCAGGACGGCGAGGTCGACATCCGCGAGTGGGACCGCAAGGAGTTCGAGGGCAAGCTCGTGACCCAGACCTACGCGACGAACCTCACGGACTTCGAGCGCGTGACCGTCCACCAGTTCGGCCACTGGGGCCTCGACGAGGCCGAGCACAGCGAACACACCTACGTCGGTGACCCCTACGTGATGGTCCTCGCGTACGGGAACAACGGCGAGAAGTACGGCCGGCGCTACCACTTCGTCACGCGAGAGAACGACACCGACCTGACCCTCTGGCGGCAGGACCTCGCGATCAGCAACCTCCCCGCCGAACGCGAGTCGACGCTCGACCAGCGTGTCACCAGCGCGCTCGAAGCCGAAGGCTACCGGGTCGTCGAATAGTCCCGTTCTCCCGGGTCGTCGAATAGTCCCGTTCTCCCGGGTCGTCGAATCGTCCTGTTCTACCGGCCGAACCGGCGGTTCCGGTCCTGGTACTCCAGGAGCGCCCGCAGGAAGTCCCGTCGTCGGAAGTCCCGCCAGTTCACGTCGGTGAAGTAGAGTTCGGAGTAGACCGACTGCCAGATCATGAAATCGGAGAGTCGCTCGGCACCGGTCTTGATGACGAGGTCCGGCTCCGCGGGGAACACCAGCCGCTCCTCGATGTCCGACTCGTCGATGTCGGCGGGGTCGAGGTCGCCCTCGGCCACCTCGCTGGCGACGTTCCTGACCGCGTTCGTGAACTCGTGTTTGCCGCCGAGGCCGATGCCCACCTGGATGGGCGCGTCGGCGCGTTCGCCGTCCTCCGGACCACGGACCGCCACCTCGGCCGGTGCGTCTATCTGGTCGAACTGGCGGGCCAGCGTCGGGGCCGCGGCCGCGTCCAGGACGCTCACGTAGACGGTGATGCGCTCGGCACCGAACTCGAACGCCCACCTGAAGCAGCGAGACAGCGTCTCGTAGGCACCCTGTTCGAGCAGGTCGCGCTCCGTGATGACGAGGGCGACGTGCTCTGGCAACGGGGTGTCGTCCATGCGGACACGCATCGCGAGATAGCTGTCGTACAGTCCCACACGCCCGGTTTGCGGCCACTGGCTCCTGAACCTGTCGTCTCGCGGGCGACCAATGGCTTCGGAATTGGTAAGTAACCGCCGGGAAAAGGGGGAGTCGCGTGACTACAGCAGTCCGGAGAGCAGGTGCCTTCGCGGCCGTCGGGACGCTCGTGCTGGTACTCCCCGCATACGGGGTGGCCGCCGCCGCGCCGCTTGCTCTCGCCGCACTCGTCGGGGCAGCGTTCGTCACCGACGGGCCGCTGTTCGAGCTATTCGCCAGACCCGGCGACCGCGAGGAGAACCGTCTGTACGGCCTCCTCGGGTTCGTCCTCTCTCTCACCGGTCTCGGTCTCCTCACCACTGCCTCCATCCTGACGACCGGCGACGTCCCGGAGCTCCCGCTGTACGTGTTCGTCGGGACGGTCCTGCTACTCGTCTACGGCAACCTCTGCTCCGAGCTTGTCAAACGGTATCGGCGCGGCCCGTTCGCCGCCAGCACCGGCTTCATGGCTGGTGGGTTCGTCGCCAGCGTCGCCGGGCAAGCCCTCACCATCTGGCTGACGACCGACACCGTCCCGACCGACGTACTGCCGAAACTCGCCTTCCTCGCCGCGAGCGGGGCGTTCCTCGGCGCGTTGCTGCGAGCGCTCCTGTTCGAACGAGACGACTCGCTCGTCCTCTTCTCGGTCGGCCTGCTCCTCTGGCTGCTCTCCGAACTCGCCCCGCAGGTTCACTACCAGGACGTCGCCGCCGCCATCCTCGTGACACTCGCCCTCGGATACGTCTCCTATGCGCTCCAGACCGCCTCGGTCGAGGGGATGCTCACTGGCATCCTCCTCTCGGTCCTCACCATCGTGTTGGGCGGTCTCGGCTGGTTCTCGCTGCTCATCACCTTCTTCGGCGTCGGTGCACTCGCCACCAAGTTCAGATACGACATCAAGAAAGACCGCGGTGTCGCCGAGGAGAACGACGGCGCTCGCGGCACCGGGAACGTCCTCGGGAACGCCGCGGTCGCCCTCGCGTCCGTCCTCGGGTTCGCCGCCGCCACCGTCGGCCTCCTCCCGGTCGATGCGACCTACTTCCTGTTCGCGTTCGCCGGCTCGCTCTCGACCGCACTCAGCGACACACTCTCCAGTGAGGTCGGGGCCATCTTCGACAATCCGCGCCTCGTCACGACCTGGAAGCGGGTCGAACCGGGCACGGACGGCGCGGTCACCTGGCAGGGCGAACTCGCCGGTATCGCCGGCGCGCTCGCCATGGGCATCATCGCGATCGCGGTGTTCCCGGGCGTCGACCCGAGCATGACCGTCACCCCGACCGGCGGCGGCATCGTCCTGCTCGCCGGCGTCGCGGGGATGACCGTCGACAGCCTCCTCGGTGCGACCATCGAAGGCCCGGTCGTCGGGAACCAGGGTGTGAACTTCCTCGCGACGCTCTCGGGTGCCATCGTCGCGGTCGCCGCGTTCGTCTTCCTGCTGTGACCGACGTGATTCGCGCCGCGGAACCGAGAGACCTCCCTTCGATTCGAGCCCTCCAGACGTGTCTCCCCGAGCCCGCGAGCGACCTGTTCACCGACCTGCCGCCGGGCGTGACGCTGGTGTCGGAAGCGGACGGGCTCGTGGTGGGATACATCCACGCCTTCACCGGGGAGCCAGCCTACGCGACCGAACTGGCCGTGGCACCCGCGAACCGACGGGAGGGGCGCGGGAAACGCCTCTTCCAGTCGCTGTTCGTCCACCTCCGGCGCGCGGGCTGTCAGGCCGTGACGCTGACGGTCCAGCCGGAGAACGAGGGTGCGCGAGACCTGTACGAGGAACTCGGATTCGTGGTGGAGGAGCGCCTGCCGGGCTACTTCGAGGACGGGGGCGACGCGCTCAGGATGCGGCGGCCGTTGTAGGGCCGATGGCCTCGGAACGTCGACCTACCGTCTGCAAGCGGGCCACTTCCTCCGGCAGGCCTATCCCGAACCGCTCCCCATCCGGCGGTTGCTCGTCGCGATGAGAATCAGCCCGACGATGAGGAGCGTGGTCGCAGCCGGGACCGTCCGGTCACCGAAGACCCCGCCGTCCCACGTCATCGCTGCTGCGCCGAGCGCCAGGAACAGTCCGAGCCAGAACGTCCAGTGTCGGCCCATACCTCTCTCTTGGTCGTCTGAGGAGATAGCTCTCTCCACCGTCGCTCGCGAGGCAATCGGTGAACGCCAAGAACAGACGTCCGAGATGGGAGAAAGATGAGATGGACCGGCTAGTTTGGCCCAGCTACTACTCGCCCAGCAGCTGGTCGCCCGTCAGGATTCGCACCGAGGTCGGCCGCTTGACGAACTCGCCGAACTCCCGGGCGACGACCTGGCCGACACCGCGCTGGGCGGCCACGTCGAGAACCCGCTGGGAGAGTTCGCCGTCGAGGACGAGCGCGTGTGGGGCCTCCTCGGCGTCGCGGACGAGCTCGAACGCCTTCTCGGCGTCGTCGGCCGCGAGCACGTCCCACTCGTCGTCCAGCAGCCGGACCTCGCCGATGGCGTCGCCGAGGACCGCGGCGACGTGGCCGCGGAGGGTCTCGACGCCCGCGGGTTCGTCGGCGGGCTCGGCATCTGTTTCCGCGGACTCGACGGTGGCCGACTGGGCGGCCTCCGTCTCGGCCGAACCGGCCGGTGTCGTGTTCTCTGCCTCGGCAGCCGTCGTCGCGGTCGCGGCTTCGTTCGCCGACTCGCCGCCGGTCGTGACGGTCGCCGCCTCGGCTGTGGCTGCCTCGGCGGTGGCCGCACCGTCGCCCGCACTCGCGGGCTCGTCGGGGGATTCGGGGGTCGCTGTGTTGCTCCCCTCCTGTTCCGGCGCGGGGACCGTGCTCCCGTCGGTCGCCGCGATGGCGACGTGCGGGTCGTTCTTCTCCGCGACGACCTCGAAGGGGACCTTCTCGCGCAGCGCCTCGAACACCTCGTGGTGGAGCATGTCCTCGACGGACTTGCCCTCGGGCGCGAAGGCGACGTAGTCGACCTCGGCGACCTGCGAGAGCTCCTTGAGGATGAGGTCGCCGCCGCGGTCGCCGTCGAGGAAGGCCGTGACCGTCTTCTCCTGGGTCAGGTCCGCGACCGCCTCGGGGACGTTCGTCCCTTCGACGGCGATGGCGTTCTTGATGCCGTATTTCAGGAGCTGGAGCACGTCGGCGCGCCCCTCGACGACGACGATGGCGTCGCTGTCCTCGACGCGAGGGCCGGCCGGGAGCCCGTCGTACTCGGTGATGTCCTCGACACGGACGTGCTGGCGCACCTCGCGAAGGATCTCCTCGGAGGACATGATGGAGTCGTCGAACGAGGTCGCCAGGAGTTCCTTGGCGCGTTCGACCACCTCGCGGCGCTTGGCCGCGCGGACGTCCTCGATGTCCGTTACTTCGAGACGGGCGGCACAGGGGCCGACCCGTGTGATGGTTTCGAGCGCGGCCGCCAGGGTGGCGGTCGCGACCTTATCGATGCTGGTGGCGATCGTGACCTCGCCGAACGAGCGCCCGGCCTCGGACTGGATCTCGACGTCGATTCGCCCGACCTTCGAGGACTGCTGGAGGTCTCGGAGATCGAGTTCGTCACCGAGGAGGCCCTCCGTCTGGCCGAATATCGCACCGACGACGTCGCTGCGTTCGACCACCCCGTCAGCCGTGATGTTCGCGTGAATGAGGTATTTGGATGTATCGTCCATTGATGAATCTGCCCCGTCGTGGGGGCGAATGCTGATAACGCCATGATTGTACTCATGGGCTGCACCACTCTCTAGGGGTTCGTCGCGGATACTTGTTGTTATCGCCGTAGGAAACGAGAAACGGGGCCACGAACGCTGTGATTCCAAAGAGATGTCGCTTGGTTTACCTTACAGCTTCCCGTCGCGGACGTACCAGACGGCGACGACCAGAGTGAGGACGAGCAGGCCACCGGCGAAGAAGAGCGCACCCGGCGGGATGGACGAGAGCGCCGCGTCAGCACCGGCAGCGGCGGCTTCCGTCGCGGTCTGGGTGGTCTCGACGCCCCCGTCGGCCGCGGTCTGCATGCTCTCGGCGGTCGGCTGGGCGGTGGCTGCCTCGGTCGCGACCTGGGTTTGCGTCCCCGTCGCCATCGGCTCTGCGGTGCCCGTCGCCTGGGGTGTCGCGGTGCTCGTCGCCTGCGCCGCTTCGGTGCTCGTCTGCGTCGCGTCCTGGACGGAGACAGCGCCGCCCCCATCACCGCTGGCTGCAGTGGCAGTCGCGCTATCGTTTCCGGCTGACTGGCCAGTCCAGCCTGCATCTACATCGCCGCCGCCCGCCGACTCGCCACCGCTGGTCGGGCTGGGCACGCCGCCGAGCAGCCGGGGCAGGCCGTACTGGACGAACAGGCTGCCGGCCGCGATGACGCCGATGCCACCGATGAAGCGGGCGAGCGCGCCCTTGAGTCGCGAGGCGCGCTGTTCGTCGCCGGAGATGACGAGCGGGCCGGACTGGGGCGCGTAGACGTTCATCTCGTTGCCCCGCGAGGAGTACCACACGTCGACCACGTCGATGAGGCCGGCGTCTTCCAGTTTCTCCAGGTGGTAGCGGACGTTCTGGATGGAGGAGTCAATCTCGTCGGCGATATCACTGGGAGTGCGCGGCTCCTCGTGGAGGCAAGTGTAGATCTGGCGGGCGGTGTCGGACGAGAGAGCGCCGAACACCTTGTCGGCGTCGTCGCCCTCCAGTTCGACCACCCGTGGTGCCTGCTCGCCGGGGGTCGGTGCGTCGTCCGAGCGGAACGGGAGGAGCCGCGACATCGTATACCCTTCTTCATGCCCGGTAAGTAAACGGGTTTCGCAAGCTGAAACATCGTTTTGAGCTACCCCACCCCGGCGCTATCGTGCGATTCGTTCTGTCGGGGCGTTTCGGACAGTATCGGGCGTGTTGGTAGAATCGCGTAAGTGAAACGGTCGTTTCGGCGGGTTCAGCCTCGGTGAAACTCACCTCTCACCAACCGCCGTGACCGGCACGCCGAAGTCGGTCCGGTTGCTACCCCCAGTCGATGAGCGCCCCCCGCCTCTCCGAGGAGTTGCTCGCGGACTACGGCTGGGAGCTGTCCCAGACCGAGACCGAGAACGCACTCACCCTCCCGTTCTTCTCCATCACCGCCCACAACGCGATCTACGAGCACAGTGACAGCATCGCCGCCTACGCCGACATCGCGGACCCGCGGGTCACCATCGGCGGCCGCGCCTTCTTCACGACCGACCTGCAGTTCAAGCCGCCGCTCTCGAAGTTCGGCGTCGACCCCGCCTCTGTCTTCGGCATCGCGACCCGCCACGCCAGGAAGGAGTTCAAGAAGAGCGTCGAGGCCGACGGGCTGACCGAGGTCCGGAAGATAGACGCCCGCGAGTTCGACCGCCCCGGCGGCGGCCCGGCCCGGGCCTTCGGCTACGAAGTGAAGTTCCCCCTGCACGACGACGTCATCGAGCAGGACGTGGTCGACGGGCAGTTCGTGCTGGAGTCGGAGCTGTGGGCGGGCCTCTGGCCGACCGAGGGCGCATACGCGATGGCTGGCGGGATGTACCCGCTGGAGGAGGTCGACGAGGCGATTCTGCGGCAGGCGTCGGGGGCGCGGCTGGCGACGGATGCCCGGGTGCATCCGAGTCCTGAGCGCGACCGCAAGCAGGTGTTCGAGGCGATGCGGCTGGTGGAGTGAGCGTTCTCGATTTTTGCTGTCTCTCTCGGTGTCGTTTGCACTGTTGCTGGTTCGAATAGCAAGACCACTCGCGCCGATGGCAGTGAACCGCGACCGCCCAGCACCGCGCCGCACCCTCCCCAGCCGACTGTGATGCTCGGCTTCGCCTGCGCTTCTCATCCCTCGCGCGTCTCTACCGGCAGCCACTCGCGTCGCTCGGGACTGCCGGCAGCGCGCGCCACAGTGAAAAGTCAGGCCGCAGGAAATCACTCCAGTTCCTTGACCACCTGCGCCGGATTCCCACCCACGACAACGTTCTCGGGCACGTCATCCACGACCACTGCTCCAGAAGCGACGACGGCGTCGTCACCGATCTCGACCCCGGGATTGATGACGGCCTGGCCGCCGATCCAGACCCGGTCGCCGACCGTGACGGGCGCGCCGGATTCGCGGCCGCTGGTTCGCTCGGCGGCGTCGAGTGGATGGGTCGCGGTGTAGACGTGGACGCCCGGGCCGAGCATGCACTCGTCGCCGAACCGGATGGGACAGACGTCGAGGAAGGTGCAGTCGTAGTTGGCGAAGAACCGGTCACCCAGATGGATGTTGTAGCCGTAATCACAGCGGAAGGTCGGCTCGACGAGCGCGCCGTCCCCGAGCGAGCCGAACAGCTCTTCGAGTATCGCCCATCGTTCGCCAATCTCGTCCACGTCGGCCTCGTTCAGGCGGTTGCACAACCGGCGGGCGCGATGTCGCTCCTCGACCAGTATCGGGTCCTGCGGGTCGTATGGCTCGCCCGCCAGCATCTTCTCCTTCTCGGAGGGCATGGACAATAGTTCGCGCGGCCCGGACAAAAAGCCGCAAGTCAGAACAGCGGTTCGCCCATCGTCTCCCGACCGAACAGGAGCACGACGGCCCCACCGAGCCCGAACGCCACCGCGAGGGGGACGAGCGCGACGAGGTAGCCCGTCTCCACGAGGAGGCCGGCGAGGATGGGCCCGATGACGGCGGCTATCTTGCCGACGCCGCCGGCGAAGCCGTTCCCGGTGGCTCTCGCTTCCGTGGGGAACAGTTCAGGCGTGTAGGCGTAGATGGCACCCCACGCGCCCAGCGTGAAGAAGCTCGCCGCGAGCAGGCCGCCGAAGAACGGCCAGAAGCCAGAGAGCCCCAGGCCGAGGAAGTCCACGCCGGGCATCGAGGCCGCGAAGACGAAGGTGAACACGCCCGAGAGCAGGAGGTACGAGCCGAGGGTGGCCTTCCGGCCGATGACCTCGACCAGGTAGGCCGCGCTGAGGTAGCCCGGAATCTGGACGAGCGCGATGAGGACGAAGTAGACGTAGATGCCTTCGACTGTCAGTCCGCCCAAACTGATGCTTTCGACCACCCCGGCCGCACCGACGGTCTGTGGCAGCCAGATGAACACCCCGTAGTACCCGAAGTTGATGGCGAACCACGCCGCCGCGATCATCACGGTCTGCTGGCGCAGGTCGGCCTCGAACAGCCGCGAGAACTTGGCTTTCGGGGCGACCTCGACGCGGTCGGCCTGGATAGGCGTGTACTCCGCACCGTTCTCCTCGGCGATGGCCTTGATGCGCTCGTTCGCCCCGTCGATGTCACCCTGGCGCGCCAGGAAGTACGGGGTCTCGCGAAGCTGGGACCGGATGACGAACACGAGCAGGGCCGGGAACGCCGAACTCACGAACAGGAGCCGCCAGCCTGCGACCTCGCCGAAGACGGGAACCGACACCATCCCACCCGTGGTCAGCACCGAGAGGAACAGCCACGCCAGCAGGACGGCGAGCAGGTTCCCGATAGGCCAGAACGCGTCGAGGTACACCAGATATCGGCCCCGCCGATTGGTCGGCAGGTGCTCGGAGAGGTAGGAGGTGTCGACCGCCAGCGCCCCGCCGAGGCCGATGCCCGTCAGGAACCGCAGGGCGAACCCGCTGTAGAATCCCACCGCCAGGGCGGTCAACCCGGCGAACACCGAGTAGGTCAACACGGTCCACTGGAAGGCGTCGATTCGCCCGTATCTATCGGCGTACCAGCCCCAACCCCAGTTCCCCACTATCATCCCCATCAGGCTCGCAGACCCGAGCAATCCAGCCGTCAACCCGGAGAGTTCCCACGCGCCGACGAGGACGGGCAGGGTGAAGCTGATGATGATGACCTCCATCCCGTCGAAGGCCCACGCACTCCCACAGATCGCCAGCAGGCGTCGATGGAACGCCCCGACCGGGATTCGGTCCAGCACCTGCGAGACCGAGACGGTGTCGTCTGCCATACGTCAGTGACTCACTTACCACGGGGACTACTCGTGTACGTACTTAAATCAAGAGGAATCTGGCTGTCGATTGCCAGTATCGAAGACGGATTTTCTTCGGTTTCGGAGACGGGGCGTCCGAGTGTTTTCGATAGTAGAGGAACAGCCGGGTGGCGCGTGCGGACTCGCGTGGCGAGCGAAGCGAAGCCGCGAGTCGGCAACGCGCGAGGGATGAGGACCGCAGTGGAGTGAAACGGAACGAGGACCGTAATCGGCTGGGGAGGCTGTGGTGCGGTGCAGGTGCGGTCGCGGTCCCATTGCCATCGGCGCGAGTCCGATGCTCGTCATCACCAGCACCAGACGTAGCTGTAGGCCAGTCATCGCCAGCACCAGCCCAGCCATCCCCACCAATAGACACAGCACCACCCCAGTCACCACCAGCTTCGATTGGCAGCCAAACCCGCACCACATCAATCCACGACCAGACGAATCCACGACCACACCCCGAGTAATCAGATTCAAGCGCCCCTCCATGCAACACGAACCTATGCAGACACACATCGTCCCGGTCGGGTTCGACTACGACCGGCTCATCGCGCCCCTGGTCCGCGACCAGTTCGACGTGGACCGGGTCATCCTCCTCGAAGGGGCGGTGGGGAGCGAGGCCAACGTCGAGTACTCCCAGAACCTCTCGAAGAAGCTCGAGAAGGACTTCCAGAACCTCCTCGGCGCCGAAACGGAGCGCCTCGTCCTCGCGGACGTCTACGACTACGACGCCGCCTTCGAGCAGGCGTACGACCTCATCAACGACGAACTCGACCGCGGGAACGAGGTGTGGGTGAACATCGCGGCGATGCCCCGGACCGTCTCGTTCGCGTTCGCGACCGCCGCCCACTCGCTGATGGTCGAACGCCAGGAGGACCGCCAGCACATCCACACCTACTACACCGCCCCCGAGAAGTACCTGGAGACGGAACTCGCGGAGGAACTGCGCGAGCAACGCGACCTGCTCCAGGACCTGCTCGACGACGGAGTGGACGACGAGCGCGTCGAGGCCCACCTCGACACCGCGACCAGCCTGCTCGAGGAGTTCGACGAGCGCGGGACCACCATCGGCGCGAAGGAGATCGGCGGGAGCCACATCGTCGAGTTGCCCGTCGCGTCGTTCTCGAACGTCAAACCGTTCGAGGAGGTCATCCTGTTCAAGCTCGGCGAGGAAGGCGAGTTCGACTCGGTCTCGGAACTCGCGGAGGCGCTCGCGAAGGAACTCAACGAGGAGTACACCGACTCCTTCCGGTCGAAGGTCATCTACAACGTCGATAGGTTAGGGCCGGGCGGGAAGGGGTACATCGAGCAGGAGGAGGTCGGGAAGTCCTACCGGACCAGACTGTCCAGAATCGGTGAGCTGTGGGTGCGGGCGCATTCCGGTGGGGAGTAGGCGCACAGAGCCACCCTGTGACGGAGCAACACGCCACCGCTGACTTTTTATTCCACCGTCGACCTTCTTCGAGTATGGAGCACCCTGCTGCCGCCGTAGTACGTCCGTAAGGCCAGCCAGCGGTGCCCGGCGATTCTCATAGGGATTATTGTAAGTCGCGATAGACTGCTCGACAGACCGTCTGTCGAGCGACTATCTACAGTTACAATAAACCCTATCACGCGACCACCGTTTCGCGTAGCAGCCGCACCCGAGCGCGCATCGCACAGGCGCGACTGCATCGATTGTATTAAACGGCGAATGGACGACTGACCCAACAAGAGATTCCCATCTATGCCAGAAGGAGACTACGAACCCCGAGCGACAGAGGAGGAGTGGCAGAACCGCTGGGTTGACGAGGAGACCTACGCGTACCAGCCCGAAGACGAGGAAGTCGACCCGAACACGGTGTTCGCCATCGACACGCCGCCGCCGACGGTTTCCGGCAGCCTGCACATGGGCCACCTGTACGGCCACACGCTGCAGGATTTCGCGGCCCGGTTCAAGCGGATGCACGACGGCCACGTGATGTTCCCGTTCGGCTACGACGACAACGGCATCGCCTCGGAGCGACTCACCGAGTCCGACCTGGGCATCAAGCACCAGGACTACGAGCGCCGTGAGTTCCAGGAGAAGTGCCGCGAGGTCTGCGAGCAGTACGAGGCCGAGTTCACCGAGAAGATGCAGAACCTCGGGATGAGCATCGACTGGAACCGCACCTACAAGACCATCGAGCCGCGGGTCCAGCGCATCTCCCAGCTCTCGTTCTGCGACCTGTACGACCAGGGTCGCGAGTACCGCAAGAAGGCTCCCGCTATCTGGTGTCCCGAGTGTGAGACCGCCATCTCGCAGGTCGAACAGGAGGACGCCGAGCGCCACACCCACTTCAACGACATCCGGTTCGACCTCACCGAGCCGACCGACGACGGCCGCGAGAGCTTCGTCATCGGGACGACCCGTCCGGAACTGCTCCCGGCGTGTGTCAGCGTCTTCGTCCACCCCGACGACGAGGACAACCAGGACCTCGTCGGCGAGACCGCGGAGGTCCCCATCTTCGGTCACGAGGTCCCCATCATCGAGGACGACCGTGTCGACCTCGAAAAGGGGACTGGCGTCGTCATGTGCTGTACCTTCGGTGACCAGAAGGACATCGAGTGGTACCAGGCCCACGACCTGCCGCTGCGCGTCGCCATCGACGAGTCCGCGACGATGACCGACCTCGCGGGCGACTACGAGGGCATGAGCACGCACGAGGCCCGGGAGGCCATCGTCGAGGACCTCGACGACCTCGGCCACCTCGAGGGTCGCGAGGACCTCACCCACACCGTCCAGGTCCACGAGCGCTGTGAGACCGACGTCGAGTTCCGCGTCTCCAAGCAGTGGTACATCGAGATCCTCGACCACAAGGACGAGTATCTGGAAGCGGGCGAGGAGATGGACTGGTACCCGGAGAAGATGTTCACCCGGTACAAGCACTGGATCGAGGGCCTGGAGTGGGACTGGCTCATCTCGCGCCAGCGCGACTCCGGGATTCCGTTCCCGGTCTGGTACTGTGACGACTGCGGCCACGAGGTCCTCGCCGAGCGCGAGTCACTCCCCGTCGACCCGCTCTCGGACGACCCGCCGGTCGATGCGTGTCCGGAGTGTGGCCACGACGAGTTCGAGCCCGAAGAGGACGTGCTGGACACCTGGGCGACCTCCAGCCTGACCCCGCTGGTCAACGCCGGCTGGGACTGGGATAGTTCGAAAGAAGAGTTCACCTTCGCGAATCCCGAACTCTACCCGGCCGACCTGCGCCCGCAGGGCCACGACATCATCAGCTTCTGGCTGTTCCACACGGTCGTCAAGTGCTACGAGCACACGGGCGAGGTCCCGTTCGACTCCGTCATGATCAACGGGCACGTCCTCGACGAGAACCGCGAGAAGATGTCCAAGTCCCGTGGGAACGTCGTCGACCCGGCCCGCGTCGTCGCGGACTTCCCCATCGACGCCATCCGCTACTGGGCCGCGAGCACCGCGGTCGGCGACGACTTCCCGTTCAAGGAGAAGGACATCGTCGCGGGCGAGAAGCTCCTGCGCAAGCTCTGGAACGCCTCGAAGCTCATCGAGCACCTCGCACCCGAGGCCGTCGCCGAGCCCGACGAGCTGGACGACCTCGACGAGTGGATCCTGGCGGAACTCGACGACACCGTCGAGACGCTGACCGACCACTTCGTCGAGTACGAGTTCGCGAAGGCCCGGGACACCCTCCGGACGTTCTTCTGGAACACGTTCTGTGACGACTACCTCGAGATCGCGAAACAGCGCCTCGACGAGGAGGACAGCCAGTCCACGAAGTACGCGCTCCGCACCGCGCACGCGACGTTCCTGAAGCTGTTCGCGCCGCTGATGCCCCACATCACGGAGGAGCTGTGGCACGACATGCACGGCGAGGAGAGCGTCCACCTGCAGGACTGGCCCGAACCGAAGGGCTACGAGGCGAACCTCGCGGCCGGCGAGAACGCGATGGCCGTCATCGGCGCGCTCCGGCGCTACAAGTCCGAGCACCAGCTCCCGCTCAACGCCGAACTGGCCACCGTCGAAGTGTACGGCGACATCGGTGGCTTCGCGGACGCCATCGCGGGCGTCATGCACGTCGGCGAACTCGAACAGCTCGAGGAAGCGCCCGAAATCACGACCGAAATCGCCGACATCAGCCTGGAGTACTCCACCCTGGGCCCGAAGTACGGCGGCAAGGTCGGTGAGTTCGACCAGGCCATCGCGGCCGGCGACTACGAACTCGACGGCGACGTCATGAAGGTTGCCGGCGAGGAGCTCACCGCCGACGAGTTCGAGGTCCGCGAGGAGCGCACCTACTCCGGCGAGGGCGAGATGCTGGAGACCGACGACACGCTCGTCATCGTCTCCTGAGGTCGCCAACTCGACTGGTATCGTTTTCAGCTGTCGTCCCCGGCGGCGGGATTTTTGCGGCCAGCGCACGACGATTCGGTATGCGACGCTGGTTCGACGAACAGGTACGCACACTGCCAGCCGCGGAGCGCGAGCAGTTCGCGGCCGTGCTCGGCGTCGACGCTATCGAGGACAGCGATGTCGAGCGCCTCCGGGAGCAGGCAGCGATGCTGGGAGAACAGCCCGACGAGCGCGACGACCAGCCGCCACGGTGTGCGGTCCATCAGACCACGATACACGAGGAATCGGTCCCCATCGCAGGCGACACCGTGGTCGTCCAGCGCTGTGAGACCGACCCGTGTCTGGTGAACGCGCTGGCCGACCTCGCCATCGACCGGGAGCGCTATCTGGCAGGTCGGGAGCCCGAGTACCGCGAGACGCGGCAGCTGGTCGATGCAGAACGACTTCAATCGGAGCGACAGGTCAAGGAGTCGGTGCCGGGAGACGGCGAGAACGAGTAGTGAGGACGAACTACTCCAGCTTGGATTCCAGCTTCTTCACCCGCGTCGACAGCGAGAGGAACGTCGCCAGCAGCGTCAGGGCGACGGCCCCGGCGGCGGCGACCCGGTGCGGGCCGGGTGTGTGGACGACGCCCGAACTGGAGATCTGCTCGGCTGGAATCAGGGTGTGGTGCGGCGTGCCGACGATGGGGACGAAGTAGTCAACGAGGTCGTTGAACCCGTACCAGAGCAGCGCGACCGCGACGGCCCGCACCGGGAAGTCCGTGATCCGATGCAGGACGAACCCTTCGAGGACCATCGCGAGGTGACTCCAGAACAGGAAGTTGTACATCGACCAGTGGAGGTACGAGAAGTCACCCTTGAACGCGAGCAACACGAACGGCGTCCACGCGCCGAGTTTCAGGCAGCCGAAGAACGCCAGCGCGCTCAGGTAGTCGTTCTGGCGGCCGAGCGCCCACGCCCCGAACGCCAGCGCGATGAACAGGGTGGCGACAGGGCTGTCGGGGACGACCGGCCAGGCCAGAAGCGGTTCCAGCGCGAACTGGCTCAACTCCGCGACGAAGCCGGGCGCGAAGGGGTCGAGACCGTAGTAGTAGAACCCGAACGCGGTCCCCCCAACGTTGATGGCGACGACCAGCCACACCAGTCGCAGGCCGAGGTCCTCGATGGCCTTCGGCACCGGGGCGACGTACCAGGGGAGCGAATCACGGTCGGGCAGTTCGTCGGCGAACCCACGCATCGTCCACGACGATGGACGGGGGTTCCAAAGCGATGACGGTTCGGCGGCTGTCGCGAGTCCCTCCCCGGCTACTTCACGACCACGCGGGTGACGTGTCCACCGCACCCGCACTCGTCGACGTACCCGACCAGGATATCGTCGCCGAAGACAGCGTCCAGTTCCCCGAAGAGGTACGTCGAGGGGTGCCCGTGGTTCGCGTGGGTCACGAGGTTGACGAAGGTATCGGATGCCGTGAACTCCACCGCCTCGATAGCCTGGGCGATGACGAGTTCGCGGTCCTCGGCGTGTCTGGGGAGTTCCAGGTTCGCGGACCAGGAGCTGTGGTGAACGTGGTCGGTGATCGGATCGGCATCGGTGAACGGCGCGGTGCTCATACTAGCTGTATCGACAGCTCGACATGTATAGTGACCAGCTGATTCTCACCCGCCGGAAATCGGCCCGCGAACCGCCACGACCCACGTGCCCAAATCGCACGACACGAACTCCTCGGACGGCTGGAGGGACGTACCGACCTGATTAAGTGTAGCCGGTCCTAAGCCGGCGGTATGACCGAGGAGACAGACCTCGAAGACCTCAAGCGTGGGACCGAACTCGTCAAGCGCGGGTTCGCCCGGATGCAGAAAGGCGGCGTCATCATGGACGTGGTGAACGCCAAGCAGGCGAAGATCGCCGAGGAGTGCGGCGCGGTCGCCGTCATGGCCCTCGAGGCCGTCCCGGCCGACATCCGCAAGCGCGGCGGCGTGGCCCGGATGGCCGACCCCGCCGACGTGAAGGAGATCATCGACGCGGTCTCCATCCCGGTGATGGGCAAGTCCCGTATCGGCCACCACAAGGAGGCCGAGATCCTGGAGGCCATCGGCGTCGACATGATCGACGAATCCGAGGTCCTCACCCCTGCCGACGACGCCTACCACATCGACAAGCGCGACTTCACCTCGCCGTTCGTCTGTGGCGCACGCAACCTCGGCGAGGCCCTGCGCCGCATCGACGAGGGCGCGGCGATGATTCGCACCAAGGGCGAAGCCGGCACCGGCGACGTCAACCAGGCCGTCCACCACCAGCGCACCATCAAGGGCGCGATCCGCAAGCTCGAGGGGATGAACTGGGAAGAGCGCGAGAAGTGGGCCCGCGAGCACGAGGCACCCGCAGAACTCGTCCACGAGACCGCCGAGATGGGCCGTCTCCCGGTCGTCAACTTCGCGGCCGGCGGCATCGCGACGCCCGCCGACGCCGCACTCATGATGCACCACGAGTGTGACGGCATCTTCGTCGGCTCCGGCATCTTCGGTGCCGAGGACCCCGAAGCGATGGGCAACGCCATCGTCCAGGCAGTCAACAACTGGGACGACCCCGAGGAGCTCGCGGAGATCGCCTCCAACATCGGCAAGGGCATGAAGGGCGACGCCAACGTCGACCTGCCCGAGGAGGAGAAGATGCAGGGTCGCGGCGTCTAAATCGGTCTACTCCCGTTCTCGATATCTTTTTCCACACGCTCCAGCCACGCGGCTACGCGAGCCGAGCATTCAAATAGCAGGCCGCGGCCACCCTCGGCGTGTCCTGACGACCAACCGCCGGGAGGGCAGCGAGTGTGCGGAACGACTCCCGGTGACCGCGGTGTTCCGCCTGTTCGCCAACATCCGTTCGCGATATCTGGGTCCCCAGAGACAGCCTACCGGCTCACGGGTCGCTCCGCTCCCCGTTCGCGATGGCGGTTCTTCGCTTTGCTCAGAACCGCCCTACTCGAACCACTCCGTCGACGGCGGGACGAACCCCACGATGACCAGCGCCGCGAGCCCGAGGTAGCCCGAGAGCCCACCCCAGAGCACCGAAAAGACGACCGACGGGGCGACCACGGTTCCGACCAGACTGGCGACGACGACCAGCGTGAGCGCCGCGGGGCGGACCCCCTGGCGCGTCCACAGCGCCCGGACGGTCTCGGCCCTGCGCGAGAGCAACACCTCCAGCAGTATCGAGAGCGCCGCGGCAACGAGGAACAGCGTCGTGGAGACGTCGACGTTCACCGCAAAGCCGACCGCGACGGCGAACGCCAGCGACACCGCTGCGAGTGCAGCGTCGTCTGCGGTTCCAGCCTCCGCTTCCATCACCCTATTCGAGGAAGCCGGTTACGATAAAACCGAGGCCGAGGAACCAGCCGCCGACGGCCACACCGACGCTGGCCCAGTGGAAGACGAGTGCCAGCCCGCCGAGTGTCGACGCCGGGGCGGTCGCCACCGCGACCAGCTGGCCGACGCCCGCACCTGTCGTCGTGGTGAGGAGGACGCTCCCGGTCGTGAACGCGACGACTCCAGCGAGGAGTGCGACGACCGCGCCGCCGCGCTCCGCGAGCACCCCGAGCCGTTCGACCGGCCGGTGTTCGAACGCGGCCTGGAACGGTGGACGGCTGGCTGCCATGTCAACACATATCGTGTTCGACCGTGATAAACCTGCGGTGCGATGAGCGAACCGGTTCGCCAGCGACGACTACTCGAACACCTGCGCACCGCGGCCGATGGAAGTCTGGTACGCCCGGGCGTCTACGCCCGCGTCGTCGAACGCATCCAAAAGCGCGCTGGCGACCTGCCGGCGGTCGCCCCTCGACCGGCAGACGGCGAGGACCCCTGGCCCGGCTCCGC
This sequence comes from Haloarchaeobius pelagicus, assembly GCF_051207375.1. Lineage (NCBI taxonomy): Archaea > Methanobacteriati > Methanobacteriota > Halobacteria > Halobacteriales > Halorubellaceae > Haloarchaeobius > Haloarchaeobius pelagicus. The sequence goes on from NZ_JBPJZD010000002.1 coordinate 122,027, forward strand.
TGACGGTGACCCCGGTCGCGCCGGCGTCCAGTGCGGCCGACCTGGCTGCCCCGTAGCCGTTGATGAGTTCGGCCCGCGCGGGGGTGACCACCTCCTCCGACAGCCCGCGGCCGACGAGATCTGGGTCACTGCGGTGCATCCCGGCGGTGAGCGTCGCAGCGCTGCCGACGGTGTCGACCATCTCCTCCATGGTGACCGTGTCGGGGACGACCCGTCGCGCGTCGCGCGTCGAGACCACGAGGTCCGGCAGGCACGCAACCAGCGGAAGCGATGCGTCGACCTGCGTGACGCCGTCGTCCCGGGCGATGGTGAATCCGCCGAGGATGGACGGTGCGACGTTGTCCGCGTGGGCCGCACCGGAGACCACGGCTTCGCCTTCGGCGGCGATGTGGACGAGTTCTTCCCGGGAGTAGCCCCGGTCGTACAGTTCGTTGAGGGCGACGGCCGCACCTGCGGCACTCGCGGCGGAGGAGCCGAGTCCAGAGGCCGGGCGGACTCCCTTGTCGATAAGGATGCGCGCCGGCGCGTCGAGTTCCTGGGCGACGACGCCGGCGGTGTTCTGTGACGGGTCTTCCGGGATGTACTGGCTGCCGGCACCGGTCACCTCGATAGAGATCTCGTCGGCCCGTTCGACACGGACGACGTCAGCGGGGGCGTCGAGAGCCAGCCCGAATACGTCGAACCCACTACCGAGGTTCGCGCTCGTCGCCGGTGCACGGACGGTAAGCATGCACCCGACTTGGCTCAGTCCGTCCAAAAAACTAGCGGACTGGACAAGATTGCGGTCGCCACTGTCAGTTCGGGGGCGTGTCGGCGTCGACACGTATCTCGAACCGCGCACCGCCCTCGTTCGACGAGGTCGCCCGAACTCGCCAGCCGTGGGCCTCCGCGATGGACGAGACGATGGCGAGGCCGAGGCCGGTCCCGTGCTCGCTCCCGGTCACGCCGGACTGGAACGCCGTCTCGCGCAGGTCCTCGGGAAGCCCGACACCGTCGTCCGCGACGTAGAATCCGGTCCCGTCGGGCAGTGGCCCCACGCTGATCTGGAGGGGGTCGCCCGTCGAGCCGTTCCCACCGTCGGTCAGCTGGTGGCCAGGATTGCCTGTCGAACCGTGTTCGACAGCGTCGCCGGGCTGCGCCCGGCTGCCAGTGGAACCGTGTTCCACGCTGTTGCGGAACAGGTTCTCGAACAGTCTGAGCACGCGTCCACGGTCGGCCTCGACCGTCGTGTCTCCCGCGATGCGGAGCGTCGCACCGTCATCGGCCACGCTCTCCCAGGCGCGCTCGGCCGCAGTCGCGACCTCGACCGCCTCGGTGCTCGTCACCGCGCCGCCATCGCGGGCGAGCGAGAGGAGGTCCTGGACGATGGTCTCCATCCGGTCGTGGGCCCGCTCGGCAGCGTCGTAGTGTGCTTCGTCGCCGGTCTCGCGATAGAGGTCGAGGTAGCCCGCCGCGGTCCCGAGCGGGTTCCGCAGGTCGTGGCTGACGACGCTCGCGAACTGGTCGAGGCGCTCGTTCTGCCGGCGGAGTTCACGCTCCCGGCGGACCCGGTCGGTCACGTCGCGGAAGACCACGAGCGAGCCGATATCGCCAGCCCCGTCGGTGAGTGCCGTCCGGGTCCGCTCGTAGTGACCGGTCTCCCCGTCGCCGTCGGTGACGGTGACGAGGGCTCCGGTGTCGCCGTCGAACGGGACCGTGCTTGCTTCGTCCGCGAGTCGGCCCGTCGGGTCGTCACCCTCGAACAGCGGGATGGCGGCGGGGTTGAAGTCGAGAATCCGGTCGTCGACGTCGAGGACGATCGCCGGGTCCTTCATCTGCTCGACCGCGGTCCGGCGAGCCACGGGTCTGAGCTGGAACAGCCGGTTCCGGAAGACCGACCAGGCGACCGCGGCGGCGGTCACGAAGAAACCGAACGCGGTCAGGTTGTACGTCCGGAACGCTTCCGGCCCGAAGAGGTAGAGCGCGCTGGCGGCGAACGGCGCGAGCGAGCCTGCCAGCAAGCCCGCGACCTGCCGGCGGTAGAGCCCGGTCGACTCCGCGTACGCCCGGGCGAGCAACGCGGTCGCCGAGAGCACGAGCACGTAGGCGTAGGCCGTGAACGCGTAGAACGCGATTCCGTGCTCGTTGACCAGGACGGCCGAGCCACTGACCGACTCGAGCGAGACAGCCGTCCAGAACTGGTGGTGGAGCGGGTTGGTGAGGACGACGATGGGCGTGGCGACCGCACCCGCCGCGATGGCGGCCCAGCCGAGACGTGGAATCCCGTCGAACCGGATGAACCGGGCGACGTAGCACAGCCAGAGGCCGGGAATCGCACCCATCCCGAGGTACTGGACCATGTTCCACTGGACCTTCGCCTCGCGGACGGCGGCCTGATTCTGGCCGACGACCGAAAGCTCGGCGGCGTACGCGGCCATCATCAGGCTCACCGCGAGCAACAGCCCGGCCGCGACCGACGCACCGGGGAGGCCGTCGTCCCCGTCGTCGTCCCCGTCGCGCCGAGAGAGAACGTAGAGCGCGAGGACGGCCTGGATGAACGCGCCGAGAACCAGTGGGATGGTGAGTGGCGTCGGCTGGAAGCCCATATCGATATCACTCGTTCGGTTTCATCGACGTTAATGCTAGGGGCCGGCCTCGTCGTGCTCGCCAGCTTCCAAAAGACACATCGCCGGTCGCCGCCGACACCGCAATAATGACTGTCGGTATCGTCGGCGGCGGCGTGGCCGGGCTCGCGGCGGCCTATCGGCTGCAACAGGCGGGCTACGAGGCCCAGGTATTCGAAGCGAGCGAGGACATCGGTGGACTCGCCGCCGTCTACGAGACGGCGGGCCAGCCCATCGAGAAGTTCTACCATCACCTCTCGAAGTCCGAGGAGACCATCGTGGAACTGGCCGAGGAACTCGGGGTCGGCGACCGGCTGGAGTGGCCGTACAAGTCCGACGCCTACTACGTCGATGGGGTCGTCCACCCGATGGACAAGGCGTGGGAGATAGCCGCGTATCCCCATCTCTCGTTCTACGACAAGTTCCGCCTCGGCATGCTCACGATGGAGATCGACCTCCGTGGTGGCGTCCCTTCCTTCGACACGTACGAGCGCCTGGAGGACTTCGAGCACGTTCCCATCAAGGAGTTCGTCGTCGAGCACACGACGAAGAACGTGTACGAGAGCTTCTTCGAGCCGCTGCTCGACGCGAAGTTCGGCAGCCGCAAGGAGGACGTCTCCGCGGCGTGGCTGCTCGGACGCATCAAGTTCCGCGGCGAGCGCGACCTGCTCAAGGGCGAGCAACTGGGCTACTTCGACGGTTCCTTTTCAGTGCTCATCGACGCGCTGGTCGACGCCGTGGGCCGGGAGAACGTCACCACGGGCGCTCGCGTGACCGAGGTGGATACATCGGGCGAGCAGGTCTCCTCGCTGACCGTCGAGACCGCGGACGGGACCGAGACCCACGACGTGGATTCGGTCGTGGTGGCGGCGATGCCGAACGTGCTGGAGGACCTGACCGGGTACGCCTGCGACATCGACTTCCAGGGCACGGTCTGTTCGGTGTGGAGCATGGACGAGTCCATCACGGACACGTACTGGCTCAACATCAAGGACGAGGCCCCCTTCGGCGTGCTCATCGAGCACACGAACTTCATCAGTGAGGAGCGCTACGGCGGCGAGCACCTCTACTACACCGCGAGCTACGTCCAGGACCCGAGCGAGGACCTCTGGCAGATGAGTAACGAGGAGGTCGAACAGCACTGGCAGGAGGGTATCCAGGACCTGTTCCCGCACTTCGACCCCGAGATGGTGAACTGGGTCCAGACCGCCCGCAACCCGCGGACCGCCCCGGTGTACGAGCGCGGCTACCTCGACATGGTCATCCCGTACGACCTCGCCGAGGAGGTCGCCTCGGGTGTGTACTACGCCGGGATGGCCTCGCGGGCACAGTACCCCGAGCGCAGTCTGAACGGGGCTATCGTGGCCGGCTACGCCTGCGCGGACCGTATCGCCGGTAACGCGACGGCTATCGAAGAACGAGAAGTTGCGAGCGACGAAGTTGCGAGCGACGAACAGGCGTCGCTCGCGGAGTAGGATTCGAAGAAACCGAGAAACACGGCTTGGACCCGAACGGGAAACGTTGTCCCCGGACCACACGGCCATAGCTGGCTTTCGTCGGACTTTCACCGACTCGGTTGACCGAAGCCAACTTCGGCAGGGTTTTCGCCTGCATGCCGAGATATTCCCGAAGTCCCTTTACAGGTACTCCGATACTTGGCCTTCACCTTCGACCGCCATGGCGGCCGAACACTGGTCCGGTACGGTTCTCCTTCGGAGTCGTGACCTCGTTACCCTGTTACGGGTTCTTTGGTGTTGACCCCTACTTCCGTCCGTCTCGTCCGAACCTTATCGGAACGGTTCGATCTGGGCGTGAAGCGTCCGGTGCGCCCCCGTGATTCCCGGTGGGCAAGTTAGGGTAGGGCCGAGGAGGAGATAAGGATTTTGTACGGTAACACGGCACATGGTCCTGAGACCAAAACCGATTGAGAGGAGCGAGGTGTTCGCCAGGTATTCTCACTCCTCGTCATCGACCACGTCCGCCATGCCGGGGGCCTCGGAGATGTCCACGTCCTCGGGCTCCTCCTGGCCACCGACGACGACCTCGCCGTCGGCGGTCTCGACGTACACGTCGTCGGCGAAGCCGCCCTCGGCGTAGGGGTGAACCGGGTCGTCGAGCTTCTCCGGCGTCGAGGGTGCGTCGGCGATGCCGTCGGCCGGGTGGAAGTCACCCAGCGGGTCGTCGATGGTGATGTTGTATGTCTGGAAGAACTCCTCGTACCGGTCGTAGTGCTGGTCGAGTTCGTCGGTCGGGAACTCCATCATCTCGGTCCAGCCGTGGTTGAAGAAGTCGAAGTTCGCCTGGATGTGGGTGATCTCGCGCGCCTCCGCCTCGGGCATGTAGTCGAGCGCGGCGACGTAGGTGTCCATCGTGGCGTCGAAGAAGTCGTCGAGGTGCTCGCGGCGCTCCTCGCGGTGTTCCTCGTCGGCCTTCTTGAGGAATATCTTCGTGTGCATGTCGACGAGCTTCTCGTTTGCGACGTCGCCGATGACGGGAGCGGTGAGCGCTGTCTTGAACGCGAAGTGCTTGACGTTCTGGCGGATCTTCATCGTTGGACGGGGCTTGGGAGTGGAAGGGTAAGAACGTCCCGCCGCCGGCACGACGCCCGTGGTCGCCGGAGGAGGTAATTACGAAACCGAATCCCAGAGGGACGAACGTGACAGTTGGCGGGAACCGCTCGAATGGTAATCCACTTTAACCCCCGCACCGAACCCTGCGCGTATGAGTGAGTCGTACGTCATCATCGGCGACGGAATCGCCGGTGGCTCCGCGGCCAAAACACTTCGGGAGGAGTCGCCCGACGCTGACATCGCCGTCCTGACGGACGAGGGCGAACCACTGTACAATCGTATTCTCATCAAAGAGTACGCGAAAGGGAAGATTCCGATGGAGGACCCCCTGTTCCTCCACGACGAAGAATGGTACGAGGAGCGTGACATCGACCTCGAACTGAACACGCACGTCACCCACATCGACACCGACGCGCACGTCGTCCGCACCCACGAGGGCGACGACTACGAGTACGACAAGCTGCTCGTCGCCACCGGCGGCACCCCGACCCAGCTGCCCGTCGACAACTCCGACGCCGAGGGCGTCCACCACTTCTGGACGTTCCAGGACGCACGCGGCATCGCGGACCACTCCTCCGAGTCCGCGACCGGTATCGTCGTCGGGGCGGGCCTGCTCGGCATCGACTTCGCCGCGGTGTGCGGTGCCCGTGGCATCGACGCCAAGTACCTCATGCGCGGTGACTGCTGGTGGCGCTACGCCCTCAGCGAGGACGGCGGGGAGATCATCCACGAGGCCCTGCGCGACATGGGCGTCGAGCCGGTGTTCCAGTCCGGTGTCGACCACTTCGTCACCGACGACGACGGCGTCGTCACGGGCGCGGTCGACCCCAACGGCGTCGAGTACGAGGGCGACTTCGTCGGCGTCGCCATCGGCCTGAACTTCAACACCGAGTTCCTCCGCGGCTCCGGCATCGAGACGGACGACGGCATCGTCGTCGACGAGTACATGGCGACCAACGTCGAGGACGTGTACTCGGCCGGTGACATCACCAAGTTCTACGACGTCATCCTCGAGGAGCACGCACAGAACGGCTCCTGGGACTCCGCGAAGAAGCAGGGTGCCATCGCCGCGAAGAACATGGCGAACGGCCACGAGGCCGAGGAGTTCCGCCACGTCTCCTCGTACTCCATCTCGCACTTCAAGGACCTCCCGTTCGTCTCCTTCGGCCACCCGACGCTGGGCGACGACGACGCCGAGCGCAAGTACTCCGACACCGAGTGGCGTCGTCTCACCTTCAAGAACGGCAAGCTCATCGGTGGCGTCCTCATCGGCGACCTCAAGCTCCAGTCGACGTTCAAGCGCATCATCCGTGAGGAGCGCGACCTGAGCGGTCAGGAGGAGGTCCTGCTCGAGGAGGACTTCGACCCCGAGATGCTCGACGCGCCGGCGCAAGAGCAGTAACCGCCCGACAGCGGAACGACCGGTCGATTCGATTTTCCGGAGATTCAGTCCCGCCAGAGGAATCTTTAAGGCCATGTATGCCATACCATACCATGGCCCATGGCAGTCAGTGACATCGCGGAGGGCACCCTCCGCCTCACGGAAGTTGAATCGGTTCCCGCGGACGCCAGCGTCCGGCACGTCGACCAGCTCTCGGAGGACGCGTTCGACCAGGTGATACAGCTCGTCGACGACGACGGACCGAATACGTTCCAGGGGCTACCAGCAGCAGATCTCGCCGACGGCGAGATCATCGTGTTCACTGACTACCTGCGGGTCGAACTCCGGTAAGACCCCTACCCGAGAGGCCACCGGCTCTCGCCGGGACGTTTTCCGATACCGTTTTCCGCGCGCCGAGGTGAGCCTACTGCATGAACGGCGGCAACGATGGAACGATGACGTTGGCGTTCGAGCTGTCGGCGCTGCAGGCGCTGGCGGACCCCGAGCAGGTGTTCGACGACGCCCGACGCTGGAGCAAGTACGTCGGGGTCGTCTCGGACAAGCCGACGTACGTCGTGACCAACTTCACCCGGAAGAACCGCATCAGACAGGACTTCTTCTCCGGTCCGCGTGGGAAAGAGGAGAGCCTGGAGAGCGTCGGCGAGCAGTTCGACACCGACCGCCACGTCTTCGTCAGCACGACCCAGGAGGACGCCGACCTGGCCGACCGCGCGGGCTGGGAGTACCTCCCCGTCGAGGACGCGGCCGAGGCGGCCGGCTGGGAGCTCGCCACCGAGGACGAGGCCGAGGAGACCGAAGAACAGGTCCGCGACGACTGGCCCTAACGGACAGCTATTTCTTCCCGGTCGCGCAACTCCGCCCAGATGGGTATCGATTTCGAGGCCGCGGTCGTGGCCGCCATCGAGCGGACCGCCACCCGGGCTGGTGGCACGCTCGCGCTCTGTACCTTCGTCGTCCAGTTCATCTCCGCGGTCGGGTTCGACACCGAGCAGGCGTACCTCCAGCGACAGCTCCTCTCCAGCGTGGCGGACGCCCTCGGCAGGACATCCGCGGCGCAACTGGAGCAGGGTCGGCTCGCAATCGCCCGCGGCGCACTCGGCCTTCCCCAGTCGGTCCCGCACTGGTACGGGACCGTCCTCGCGGCCGTGGCGGCGGCCCTCGGCGTGGCCGTCACGGTCGTCGGCCTGCGAACCTTCAGCGGCGCGTACTCCGCGGACGTGCCACGGACCGCGGTCGCCGGGCTCCCGTCCCGGACCGCCCATGCGGTTCTCGGGTCGGTCCTGTTCACCTCGCTCGTCGTGGGCGGACTGGTACTGTTCGTCGTCCCGGGCGTGTTCCTCGCGGTGACCCTCTACTTCGTCACCGCGGCCGTCGCCATCGAGGACGAGTCCGTGTTCGCGGGGCTGCGCCGGAGCTGGGAGCTGACGGCTGGTAACCGTCTCCATTCGTTCCTCTTCGTCTGTCTGCTCGCTGCAGTGACCCTCTCGGCGACCATCACCTCGACCGCGGTCGCCAGCGTCCTGGGCGGGGTGGTGGCCGACCAGGCCGCCCTCGCCAGCCAGCTCGCGACCGCCACCTCGCCGGTGGCCCGGCTTGCGTCCATCGCGGTCACCAGTGTGGCGACAGTGTTCACCGTCGCGCTCACCGCCGTCGTGTTCGACCAGTTGCGCGACGCGACGGGTACCGGCGGTCGCGAGGACGACCTCGCGGACATCGACCCGGCGTTGCTCCCCTGATGGGCGAGCACTCGCCTTTCCGCAGGGCATGGACTTTTGTCGCGGTCCCGAGTGGGTCGAACCATGTCCGAGGACAGCAACGTCACGGTGGATGTGGAGGTCGAGGTCGAGGTCGACTCCGACGAACTGGAGATCGAGGTCGGCGACGTGAAAGACGCCGAGGCGGAACTCTCCCTGGAGGGAGTCGACATCGAGGTCGATGTGGCGGTCTCGGTGGACGACGCCGACGGCGAGCCGGCCGAAGACGAGGACGCTGACGAGGGCGACGACGAGGAGGAGTACGACGACGGGCCGATATACGAGTGAGGACCGGTGTCCCGAGAGCGCGGCACTTTTCACTGCCGGTCCCGCAGAGACAGGCATGGCTGAACCACGCGTTCCGGGTGGGTCCGGGACCGAACTGTCGCTCCCCGATGGGCCGACCGTGGCCGTCAACGACATCGACCTCGGGATGCGGGAGTACGTCGAGAACGGCGAGCGCTACGCCGTCGTGATGGACGTCCACCCGCCGTCGCGTTTCTTCCCGGAGTCGCTCGTTGCGGTCCTGCAAGAGACGGTCGAGACCGCCGACGACTTCGGCGAGTTCGGGACGCCCCACCTCATGGGCATCGTGATGGAAGAGTTCCCGGAGAAGGTCGCAAGCGTCGATGTCTCCGACGACGGCACCGTCGGCTGTTCGATGATATGGCTCACCGAGTTCGACTCGCGCCGGCTCCACGAGATAATCGTCGAGCTCGTCGTCGAACTGATGGAACACGCCGTGAGTCATGCGGACGACGACAGTGCGGTCTCTGATTTCGAGCGCCAGATGCTGGAGTTCGACGTGAGCGAGTTCGTCGAACAGTACCGTCAGCAACGCGAGTTCACGAGCGAACACGACACCGCCCTGTAGGCGGCGCTCGCCCCCGCCGGTATGTGGCAAGCCAGCATACTACTGCCCTCGTTTTATGCTGGTGGACGTACTGTTCTCGCACATGCCATCCCGCCGGAGCGAGTTCGAACGGATCAAGGCCGTTCTCGCAGAGGCGGACCCGGACGAGCCGTTGTCGGCGCGCGATATCGTCGCCCTCCTCGAGGAGCACGGCGAAGAGATCGAGAGCGCTCACCGTGTCGCGACAATCCTCGGCCGACACGCCGAACGTGGCGCGGTCGAGGTCATCCGTGACCGGCCCTACCAGTACCGGATTCTCGAACAACCGGACGTTTCGAACTAGGTCTACGCCCGGCCCACGCTGTCCCGTCTCGTTGCGCTCGGTTCGTCAGTAGTGCCGGTACCGGTAGCGTCCTATCCGTCCGAACAGTCCATCCGATAGACTCGCGCACGCGACCGGCTGTGAACCCTGCGACAGCCATGCGACGGAGTCGCAAGTTCGAATTTCGAAAAGTCGTTACGTTTCTCGCAGTCTTTCGTGGGGCTTATTACGATGTACGAATTTGCAGTGAACAAGAGAACCATGACCGGCGGGACACCGGACGACGCAGACGGACGTACCATCCTTCTCATCGGGAGCGGCCCCATCCAGATCGGCCAGGCGGCAGAGTTCGACTACTCCGGCGCACAGGCCTGTCGCGCACTGCAGGAGGAGGGCGCACGAGTCGTCCTCGTCAACTCGAACCCCGCGACCATCATGACGGACCCGGACATGGCCGACCGGGTCTACATCGAGCCGATCACGACCGAGGCCATCGCAGAGATCATCGAGAAGGAACGGCCCGACGGCGTCATCGCCGGGCTCGGCGGGCAGACCGGCCTGAACGTCACGGCCGAACTCTCCGAGGAGGGCGTCCTCGACGAGTACGACGTGGACGTCATGGGCACGCCGCTCGACACCATCTACGCGACGGAGGACCGCGACCTCTTCCGCCAGCGCATGGAGAAGATCGGCGAGCCCGTCCCGAAGTCGACGACCATCAGGCTCGAAGAGGCCGAGTCGGTCGCCGAACTCTCCGAAGACGCCATCGCGGACCGCGTCGAGGCCGCGGTCGAGGAGGTCGGCGGCCTCCCCGTCATCTCGCGCACCACCTACACCCTCGGCGGAAGCGGTTCCGGCGTCGTCGAGGACATGGACGAACTCAAGCGTCGCGTCCGCAAGGGACTGCGCCTCTCGCGTAACAGCGAGGTGCTGATCACCGAGTCCATCTCGGGCTGGGTCGAACTCGAGTACGAGGTCATGCGCGACGCCGACGACTCCTGTATCATCATCTGCAACATGGAGAACATCGACCCGATGGGCATCCACACCGGGGAGTCCACGGTCGTCACGCCCAGCCAGGTCATCCCCGACGAGGGCCACCAGGCGATGCGTGACTCCGCGCTGAAGGTCATCCGCGAACTCGGTATCGAGGGTGGCTGTAACATCCAGCACGCCTGGCGCGACGACGGCACCCCCGGCGGTGAGTACCGCGTCGTCGAGGTGAACCCCCGCGTGTCCCGCTCCTCCGCACTCGCCTCGAAGGCGACCGGGTATCCCATCGCCCGCGTCACCGCCAAGGTCGCCCTCGGCAAGCGCCTCCACGAGATCACCAACGAGATCACCGGCCAGACCACGGCCGCCTTCGAGCCAGCGATCGACTACGTCGTCACGAAGGTCCCGCGCTGGCCCAAGGACAAGTTCCCCGAGACGGACTTCACGCTCAGCACCGCGATGAAGAGTACTGGCGAGGCGATGGCCATCGGGCGGACCTTCGAGGAGAGCCTGCTGAAGGCGCTTCGCTCCTCGGAGTACGACCCTGACATCGACTGGGCCGACGTCTCCGACGAGGAACTCGAAACGGAGTACCTCGAACGCCCCAGCCCGGACCGTCCCTACGCCATGTTCGAGGCGTTCCACCGCGGCTACACCGTCGAGAAGGTCATCGAACTGACCGACATCGAGAAGTGGTACGTCGAGCGCTTCAAGAAGGTCGCTGACTCCTTCGACGCCGCCTCGGAGGGCGACTTCACCGCCGCGGCCATCACCGGCCACACCAACGCCGAGATCGCCGCGTCGACCGGCGAGAGCGTCGACACCATCGAACAGAACGTGCCCGGCCGCACCTACAAGCAGGTCGACACCTGTGCCGGCGAGTTCGAGGCCCAGACGCCGTACTACTACTCCGCGCGCAAGCCGGAGTGGTACACTGGCCCGTACGAGGGCGAGGCGGCCGCGGGCGAGCTGAAGGTCGACCACGACGTCGAGAGCGTCGTGGTGGTCGGCGGCGGCCCCATCCGCATCGGGCAGGGGGTCGAGTTCGACTACTGTTCCGTCCACGCGGTCCGCGCCCTGCGCGAGATGGGCATCGACGCCCACGTCGTGAACAACAACCCCGAGACCGTCTCGACCGACTACGACACCTCCGACGGCCTGTTCTTCGAACCCATCAACGCCGAGGAGGTCGCCGACGTCATCGAGGCCATCGGGGCCGACGGCGTGATGATCCAGTTCGGCGGGCAGACCTCCGTCGACATCGGTGAGCCGCTCCAGGCGGAGATCGACCGCCGCGGGCTCGACTGCGAGATCGTCGGGACCTCCGTCGAGGCGATGGACCTCGCCGAGGACCGCGACCGCTTCAACCGGCTCATGGACGACCTGGGCATCGCCCAGCCCGAGGGTGGCTCCGCGACGAGCGAGGCGGAAGCGCTCGACCTCGCCCACGACATCGGCTACCCCGTGCTGGTCCGCCCGAGCTACGTCCTCGGTGGCCGCGCGATGGACGTGGTGTACGACGACGAGGAGCTGAAGACCTACATGGAGGAAGCGGTTCGCGTCTCCCCCGACAAGCCGATCCTCATCGACGACTTCCTCGAGGACGCGGTCGAACTCGACGTCGACGCCGTCTCGGACGGCGAGGACGTCCTCATCGGCGGCATCATGGAGCACGTCGAGACCGCCGGTGTCCACTCCGGTGACTCCGCCTGTATGATTCCGCCGCGCTCGCTCGAGGAGGAGACGCTCGGTCGCGTCCGCGAGGTCACGGAGGACCTCGCCCGCGCGCTCGACACGGTCGGCCTGATGAACGTCCAGCTCGCCGTGAAGGACGGCGAGGTGTACGTGCTGGAAGCGAACCCGCGCTCTTCGCGCACCGTCCCGTACGTCTCGAAGGCGACCGGCGTCCCCATCGCCAAGCTCGCCGCGAAGGTCATGGCCGGGAAAACCATCGAGGACCTCGAAGCCGTCGAGCAGATTCCCGAGCACACCAGCATCAAGGAGGTCGTCCTGCCGTTCGACCGCCTGCCGAACTCGGACCCGCGTCTGGGCCCCGAGATGAAGTCCACGGGTGAGGTCATGGGCACCGCAAGCGACTTCGGGATGGCCTACTGGAAGTCCCAGCAGGCCGCCTACAACGACGTCGAAGAGGGCACCGCCGTGGTGCACCTCGACGTCGACGGCTTCGAGGAGTTCTACGACGTCGCCGAGTTCGACGACCTCGAACAGGCGCTCATGGAGGGCAAGGTGAACCTCCTCGTCAGCGACGACCCCGACTCCCTGAAGACCGCGGTCGACGAGGACGTCGCCTACATCTCGACCGAGGCGAGCGCGAAAGCCTACCTCGACGGCCTCGCCGCCAAGGACGGCGACCTCGAAGTGATGGCGGTCTCGGACCGCCCGCGCACCGTCGCGAAGTGGGGCAAGACGGAGTGAGGGACTGAGCGGCCGTCGGCTTCTTCTTACTCGCGTCTCCGGTCGAGTGTGTAGTAGGCGAAGACGTCTTCGAGCGTGGGCTCGGTCACCGAAACACGCTCCGAATCCAGTCTCCTCGTGACCCGGTCTACTGCCGCTTCCGCAGTGACTCTGAGTGTGACGTTCCCGTTTCGCTCCCCAAGCCCACTCACGCCAGCCATCGCCACGAGTTCATTCCGGGTCGCAGCGTCCGGCCGGTCGGGCAAGACGAGTACCGCAACGAGTGGCACATCGCTCACCAGCGTCGATTCGGAACCACAGGCGACGAGTTCACCGTCGACCAGTATGCCGATTCTGTCGCTGAGTCCGCGCACTTCGGAGAGGTCGTGACTGGTCAGCAGGACGGCTGCGCCGCGGGCCACTTCGTCCGAGACGACCGAACGAAGCAGGCTGACGCCATTCGGGTCGACCCCACTGAACGGTTCGTCGAGAACCAGCAACTCTGGTTCTCCGACGAGTGCCATCGCCAGTGCGAGACGCTGTTTCATCCCGCGTGAGAACTCACTGGCCCACCGATCCGCGGCCCTCGCGATGCCGACCCGGTCGAGCAACGCCAGCGGTCTGTCGTTCGTTTCGTTGGCTTCGACAGCGTAGGAGACGTGCTGTCTCGCTGTCAGCCCCTCGAAAACGTCGAAGTCCTGTGGGAGGACCCCGAGTCGTCGATGGACCGCTGTGACGTCTGTTCGTGGGTCCGCACCAAGCACCCGAAGGCGTCCGTCCGTTGCGTGTGTGTAGTTCACCACGATATCGAGAAGCGTCGACTTCCCCGCGCCGTTCGGGCCGACGAGGGCGACCACCTCGTTCTCGTCGACTGTGAGATTCACGCCATCGAGGACGGTCGTTCGGTCGTACCGTTTCTGCAGGTCGGAGAGCTGGAGGACTGTCATCGTTACGAGAGGGTCGTGCGTTCGAAGCGTGCGATTGCGATTCCGAGCGGGACGACGAGCCATCCGAGAAGGAGCACAACACCAGTTGACTCGGCGAGGTAGACGGGTGAGTCTCTGAAGGTCGGGCCGACGATGAACACCCGGCTGACCACAGTCGTGCCGTCCCCTGCCTGAAGCGTGCTCACCGCGGCGGCATAGGTGTCCGCGACGTTGCCCACGCCATACACCCAGTTCGTCACAAGCATGTACGCGCTTCGAGGGTCGAGCCGACGGACGAGGAAGAGAGCCCCATCCGCCGGTGGGTCGAACGGATTGACCTGCACCCCAGCGATGGTCGAATACGCACGGGTCGCCAGCGACTTCCACAGGAACACGGTGAGCAGGCCACAGAGCATCGCCCCTGTCGCTCGAAGCGAGGAGGACGCCAGTACCGAGATGGCGATGCCGAGCCCGGCACAGACGATGGCGTAGACGACGCTGACAGCCGCGAACCCGAACAGGGAGAGTAGTGAGGGCACTCCTTCAGTGACGACTGCGACAACCGTTGCCACCGCCAGCGAACTGAATACGAGACCGACCAGCGGGACGGCGAGCGAGACCGTCTTCCCGACGACGATGTCTCGACGCGAGTGGGGCATCGCAGCCGTCAGCTTGATGCGCCCAGTCGTCCGTTCGTCGAGAACGCTTCGGTGGCCGAGCAGCAGTCCCGCAAGCGGGAGGACGAGTGCAAGTGGACTCTGGAGCGAGAGGATAACGGCATCCGGGCCGAGGTAGGCAGCGACGTCGTCGCCGATTGCGTTGTACTGGAAGGCGAACAGTGCGACCGTCACGATACCGAAGAGCCAAAACGATGTTTTTCTTATATTTACTCGAAGCTCTCTTTTCGACAGAGATTTCCAGGGCACAAATAATAGGGGTTGATGAAAGCGATTAGTTCTGGCGATTCGGAGCGGTATCAGTATCCGTTGCTCTTGCTGATGACGTTGAACCCACCATCTGCGAACCCTTCGACGCGAGCGTACGGTGTCGCGTTGAACCCGTACCCCCCACCGATGAATGAGAGGCCACCCTGGCGGAAGGCTTCGAACTCGCTATAGTCCTCGTCAAGCGAATCTGACGCAGTCCCGTCGTAACTCCAGGTAGGGTCGTAGACGTCTGCATAATCGTTGCTGATAACGTCGGAGACGGTGGAACCATCGTACTCCCAGTTCACACGGTGGTGCCAGCTCCAGAGATGGAATCCCAGTGTGCTGTACCCTTTGAGTGTCACTTCCCTGTCCGTCTCCGTCGCCGCCGTGGTGAATCCACTGTCTGCCTGCTGTGTCACCAATTCGACGTGCGTCGGCGCGAATGCCTTCTTCGCGCCCTTCTTCTGCCGTTTGGAGAGTGCTTCGTACACGGTTCGCTGTTTGTCCTCGGGCAGGGCGCGGAACTGTTTGGCGAATCTGCGGATCTGTGCATCGCTTGACGGGTCGAACTCCCGGTCGATTTGTCCCCCACTGCTTGCCATAGTGGTCGTGGGTACCACAGCCGCGGAAGCGAGGGCTACGGATGCTGTTTTGAGGAACTGTCTTCGGTTCGGTCGCCGTGAATGGTTGTCTCGAACCATAGCAGTTCAAACCAGTAGACCAGGATAGTTTACGATATGTCATGTCTTTGTTGACGCACTCCGTCGTATGTGACACATTCTGCACCTCCACCGAGTTGAAACCGCCTCGTACTTCGTTCAGCCCTCTTCTAACGGTGGTCCATCAGCCCTCCCACCCCCATCGATAGCTGTAGACTGATTGCGTGCTGTGCGATAACGGTTGATCGCCCAATCGAGAAGTTGACCTGGCCCAAACGTTGCGCATGCCGTTAACTGGCCGTTCTCGTACGTATTCAAGATCCCACGCTCCGTGAACAGGGTAACACCGACTTCGATTGGCTCATCCAGTCGATAGAGCGAGACCTCGTCGGGCTCCCACCCGTCGCTTGTGGAGACCGACTGAAACGTCTCAAGTACATCAGACACCGGTTGACCGACGACGAACTCGACATTGACACCCTCAGTTGGCTGTGTCCCGTGGACGTACCATACCGGTTGACAGGAGCCGGGGAACAACCCGCGAATCGAGTGATAGTCCCACGAGCGCAGCGTCTCCCTGTAGTGATTGAGTGGTGCGTGGGGAGTAGCCGAATCCGCAACCGAGACGGTCGCGTCACGGAGACAGTTCGGATCCGGAATCATGGTTGCACTGGGGAGACAAGAGACGAACTCCCCATATTCCATGAACATCTCTATCCGGTCGTGGTGGGTCCGGTATTCGTTCGCGATCGCCTCTCCGTAGGTCGTCAAATGATACGTGCCCCGTCGTTTTTCGACCCAATTCCGCTCCTCGAATGCTGTCAGGTCGCGCTGAACCCCTCTGTACGACTTTGACACCGAGTCCGCGATACCTCGTGGGTCGGAGGGAGCCGCGTTCAACATCTCAAGTATCCGAACTCGTTCCGATGAACCGGCCAAGAACCGAATCGCTTCACAGGCAGTCATCAGTACTTCCTGTCGACGAATCTGCGTCTTTGAGAATATCGAACCAACCGGACACCAGCATACTCAAGCTACTATAAAATCCGTCAGCCATGGGTAAAATCCACGAGTAGTGGTAGTTAGTATTAGCTCTTCCTTCCCCCGCGGAGCGTCCCGGTTTGTTAGGAAACACACATTTGTGCTGAGTGAGGCAGAACCGCCGACCACTATCTGTCTTGGGTGTCCTCCTACGAACCCGACGTCCGTCATTACAGCCACAGCGATGGCGGGGAGCGATAGACTGCGCGACCCGGTCGAATCGAACGGTCGAACCAACCGCTACGAGGTGACCGACTGGGAGTCACGGACCCGACTGGACGCCGTCGCCGAGACGGTCCACGGGGGCCTCACTCGCTCCGCACGGTGGGGTGTCATCCTGCTCGCCCTGCTGACGTTCGTCGCCCAGCTCGGGCTGGTCACCTCGGCGCTGTGGTACCGGCCCACGCTCGGCATCCTGACCGTGGCCTCGGTGGTGCCGGCCTTCCTGCTCGCGGGAGCCATCTGGTACGGCAACCCGACGATGCGTGAACCGGTGTGGCCGCTGTCGGTGACGTTCCTGCTGTCGGTGCTGTTCGCGAGCTTCGCGGCCACCCTCAACGGGGCGCTGCAACCGCTGGTGACGGCCCTGCCGTTCGTCGGCATGGTCGTGTTCTTCTTCCTCGTGGTCGGTCCCATCGAGGAGACGGTGAAGTGGCTCGCGGTGCGCCTGCACGCCTACCGCGGTGACGACTTCGACGCGGTCATCGACGGCGCGGTGTACGGCGCGGTCGCCGGCCTTGGCTTCGCGACCATCGAGAACGCCCTCTACATCTCGAAGGTCCTCTTCGACTCCGGGACCATCGCGCTGAGCGGCGGCTTCGGGCAGATGCTCTCGGTCGCGACCCAGCGCGCCTTCGTCGGGCCGGGCCACGTGCTGTACTCGGCCATCGCGGGCTACTACCTCGGGCTGGCGAAGTTCAATCCGGACGACCGCGGCCCCATCGTGGTCAAGGGGCTGCTCATCGCGGCGGGTATCCACGCGACGTACAACTCGCTGGCGTCGAACCTGCCCTACGACGTCTTCGGGGGCGGCATCGCGTTCGTCGCGTTCGTGCTGCTGTTCGACGGGCTCGTCGGGTACTTCCTCTACCGGAAGCTCTCGCGCTACCGCGCGGCGTACGACGAGGTGGCACCCGCGAGCGAGAGCGACGCAGTTAGCGCCGACTAACGCACAATCGAAGCGCGCTTAGACCCTCAAATTTTTTGAGGGTCCCCGTCGTACGACCCCCTGGTGAAAGGATGCAGCGCGCAGAAACCGAGTACAGGCATGAACGTGCATCGCTGTCGACCATCCGAACGCTCGTCGCGGCCGTCTCCCGGTACGACCTGGTGCTCGCGATGATTCCGCTCTCGTTCGTCGCCGCGGCCCTCTGGTCCGTCCTCGGTGACGCGTCCTCGACGACCGCCATCGGCATCGCCGGTGTGTGTTGCCTGCTCGCCCTCGTCGACGCGCTGTTCGTGAACCCGCCGGGCCGGGGCCGCCGCGGGACCGGACGATAATCCGACCGGCAACCGGCGCGGACTTCGCCGTGCAGTCATGCGGTTCTCTCGGGTGTGTTGCGATGCGCGGAACGGTTAACACACCCCAGTCCGTATCATGGTACAGTGACCCACGATAGCTACCGGCTCCTCGTCGCAGGAGCGAGTGGGGAGACCGGCACCGCCATCCTGGAGTATCTCGCTGACACCGAGTACACGGCTCGCGCGCTGACACGACGCGGTGAGAACGAGTCCATGCTCCGCCGGCACGGAGCCGACGAGGTCGTCGTGGGCAACCTGTTCGATCCGGACGATGCGATGCGCGCCATCGCCGACGTGGACGGCGTCCTCTGTGCGGTCGGCTCGCCCCGAAAACGACTGCTGTTCGGTCGGCCCGTCGACGGCGACGGTGTCCAGAACCTCGTCGACGCGGCCCTGCACGCGGGCGTCTCGTACTTCGTCCTCGAATCCGCCCTCGGTGTCGGCGATTCGAAAGACTGTCTCTCCTGGCCACAGCGCCTGATTCGCCATCGACTCCTGCGAGCGAAGGGCAAGACCGAGGCGCACCTCCGGGACTCGAACCTCCCCTACACCATCGTTCGGCCCGGCCGCCTGCGCGACGGCGAGATGACACAGCAACTCGTCGTGGCGGAGGGCGGTGCCACGGTCTCGGGGAGCGTCCGGCGGGCGGACGTGGCGTGGCTGATGGTCGCCGCCCTCACCACGCCCGAGGCCCGGAACCGCACCTTCGAGGTCGTCGGTCCCGAGAGCGTCCCGGGTGGCGTCGACGACGCGGTCGACTTCGACTGGCGCGGGCCCGAATCGGGCCTCGTTGCCACCCGCTCTGACTACTCGATTCCCTCCTGACCCGGTCGGGCAGCTCGGCTGTCTCGTATCCTGTCGTGACGTTCCGCGAGATCAATCCTGCTGTGGACTACTCTCCCCTGACTGGAACTCTCCGGTGTGGCGCTCGTGGGAGTCCGCGGCTGAATCGACGGCGTCGTCCGTCACCTGCGACTCGGGCACGTCGACCGACTCGGCCGCTTCGAATTCGACCACGACGACGGTCCCGCGCGGCTCCCGGTGTTCGAACGAGACCTGCCCGCCCGACTTGCGGACGGTCCAGACGACGATCCAGAGGCCGATACCGCTCCCGTGCCGGAGCGGTTGCTCCCGTCCCTCCAGCACCGGTTCGATCTCGGCCTGTGGGATTCCCGGCCCGTCGTCGGCCACGCGCAGCGTGACCATCCCGTCGGCCCCGTCCGCCGGTTCGACCGACACCTCGACGCTCGGGTCGTCCTTGTCGTTGTGACGGACCGCGTTGTCGACGAGATACTCGACGACCGACTGGATGGAGAGGAGCGACTGGACCGGGGCTGTCTCGGGCAGGTCGGTCGTGATGGCTGCCTCGGGGTGTGCCTCCCGCATCGCGTCGACCGCGTGTTCGACCGCGGCCACGAGGTCGACCTGATGGACGTCGCCGCCGTCGCGCTCCGCGATGGCCTCTATCTGCTGGGCCTTCCGAGTGTTCTCCTCCAGGCGTTCGGCCGTCTGGATGAGCGCTGTCAGCGCCTGTCGCTCCTCCGGTTCCAGATCCGCCCGTTCGAGAACCTGCGCGTTCCAGGTGATGGCGCTCAGGTCGTTCCGGAGGTTGTGGCGCAACAGCCGGTGTAACACCAGTATCATCTCGCGCTGTTCCGCGAGTATCTCGTTCGACTCGGCCAGGTCACTGGCCGCCGCTATCGCATCGGCACGGGCCTGCTCTGCCGCCTCTATCTGGCGTCGAAGCGACCGCTGCATGCTGTCGAACGCGGCGGCGAGTTCGCCGAACTCGTCGGTCCGGTCGGTCGACAGGTCGACCGCCAGGTCACCCGCCTCGAGGCGCTCTGCCTTCTCGGCCAGCTCCCGGAGCGACCGGGCCGTGTTCCGCCCGATGGTGGCCGCGATGGCCAACAGGCCGACCAGCGAGACGATGGTGACGCTCAACACGAGCGTCGTGATCTGCCGGTCGACCCGGTAGGCTTCCGACGTCGGCGTGTACACCAGCACCATCCAGTCGCTGTCCCGAACCGGCGCGTACCCGACCACGTGGCCCGAGGGCAACGGCGGCCCGACCTCGTCCCGGCCGAGGAAGCCGACGTCGTCCATCTCTCTGTCCCGGAGGGCCGCCGGAAGTTCACCGGAGTCGGCCGTCACGAGCGGGTGGGGGACGGCATCACCGAACCCGTCGTAGAACACCGTCCCGTCGGCGTCGACCAGCTGGACGATACGCGGCCCGACCTCGTTCTCCGGGCTGGAGGCGAACGACGGGGTGGTCGCCACGAGGACCAGCCACTGGTTCGGCCGCCGCGGCACCGGCGTGATGTAGGCCACGACCGGCTCACCGAGCGACGTGTACACCGACGACACGTGGACCTGCATGCTGTCCTCGAACGTGAGGTCGGCCCTCGCCCAGGGTGCGCCTTCGTCGGCGAACATCGTGTTCTCGTGAGAGCGCCACGAGTCCGTACTCGCGAGCGCCATCGAGGAGTCCGCCTCGACGACGTGGACCGCCCTGACGGTGTCCGGCAGGAACCACGCCTCCCGCTGCAAGAACAGTTCGACCGCGCGAGGCTCGTCGTGCTGGAGGTCCTGGTACTTCGAGAGCATCCGGACGATGCGGACGTTCCGGTCCTTCCAGTCGCCGACCCGGTCGGCTTCGAGTCGTGCGACCGTCAGCGAGTCGGCCTCGACGGACGCATCCAGCTCCGCGTCCGTCTGGACGTAGGCGTTGACGCCGACGCCAGCGACCACGACGACGACGAGCAACAGCGCGAGCGTGAGCTTGGCGAGGTAGCTCCCCCGAATCGCACCCGGGAGCAGTCGTCCGAGCGAATCTCGCACCGTCACCGCAGGGCCTCCATGTGTGACACAGCCGGAGCCCGGCCGTACTGGGGGGCGCGTGGCGCTGCGGTGTCCGGTCTGGCTGGGGTCGCCGGCATCGGCCACAGGTCCCGTACCGAGGACGCCCGGATCCGGTCACTGGCGGCCAAGCCGGTCGCGTCCTCCCACACCTCGTCGTAGGTCTCGATGGCCGGGCCCACGTCGCGGACGAACTCCAGTTTCTCCAGGCGCTCTGGTGACGGGTAGATGTCCGGGTTCCCCAGGATCCAGTCGTCGACGTACGGCCAGGCCGCCTCGTTCGGCGTCGCGTAGAACACGTAGTTCGAGATGCTCGCGTTCACTCGCGGGTCCAGCAGGTAGTCCACGAAGGCGTGGGCCGCGCCCGGGTGCCCGGCGTCGACCGGCATCGCGACCGTGTCGACCCACATGACGCCACCTTCCTCGGGGATGCGGTACTCGATGGGGGAGCCTCCGTCGGCGAACAGGTGCCAGTACGCGACGTATGCGTGGCCCGACCAGGTGTGGATGGGGGACGCCCGCCGGTCGACCAGGTTCGACACCATGTTCGTCGAGTTGTACTCCCGGAGCAGGGGTCGCTGCTCGCGCAGGAGCTCACCGGCTTCGCGTATCTCGCTCTCGCTGGTGGTGTTCAGCGAGTAGCCCAGGCGCTTGAGCGCGACGCCGAGCGTCTGGCGCACGTCGTTCAGCATCGTGATTCGTCCCGCGTAGTCCGGGTCCCACAGCACGTCCCAGGAGACCGGGTCGGAGAACGAGGCCAGTTCCCGGTTCCAGCCGACACCCACGGTCCCCCACTGGTACGGGACCGAGTGACGGCCGGGTCCCGGGTCGTACGGCGGATTGACCCGCCAGCGCGTCTCCAGGTTCGACCAGTTCGGAAGCTTCGCGAGGTCGAAGCTGCCGACCTCACCCCGCTCGGCGAGGCCGGTGACGAAGTAGCCACTCGGGAAGATGAGGTCGTACGGCGCGGTCCCCGGGCCCCGGAGGCCCCGGTACATCTCCTCGTTCGACCCATAGTAGTCGACCGTGACGTCGACCCCGAACGCCGACTCGAAGGTTCGGACGGTCTCGCGCGGCCAGTAGTTCTTCCACTGGAACACCCGGAGCTCCTCTTCGATGTCGTACGCTGGCGTCGAGAGGCCGAGCTGCGAGCGCAGGACACTGTTCCCGCGGCGGGTCGAGGACTGGAGCGGTCTGGAGCGCCGAACCGGCCGTCCGCCGACGCAGCCCGCGACGAAGCCACCGCTCGTGGCTGCAAGCCGACGCAGGACTGACCGACGGCTCCTGGGCACCTCCATACTCCTTGCTGTGTGCTAGTAGGGGGGTATACGAGATAAAGAAGCGGCTGCAGGGGCTGAAACGGGTGTATCCAGCAGCCTCGGTCGCTACGATGGCCGCTGTCGCTGCAGCCTGGCCAGTGCTGCCGCCGGGGGACCGCCGTGACTCGGCCAGAACGTAGGCTGCCCGGCGACAGAGCGACGCTCCACACCGGCCTTGTGTACCTCTCGCGTCGGCAGCGTCGCGGCCGGGCTCTCTATCGACGTGCCAGTCAGCCCCTCCCAGACGTCCTGATAGGTCTCGATGGCCGGGCCCACGTCGCGGACGAACTCCAGTTTCTCCAGGCAGTCCGGCGACGGGTAGATGTCCGGGTTCTCCAGGATCCAGTCGTCGACGTACGGCCAGGCCGCCTCGTTCGGCGTCGCGTAGAACACGTAGTTCGAGATGGACGCGTTCACCTTCGGGTTCAACAGGTAATCCACGAACGCGTGTGCCGCGTTCGGATGTGCGGCATCCGCCGGTATCGCGGCCGAATCGACCCACATGACCCCACCCTCGTCGGGGATGCGGTACTCGATGGGCGACTCCCCGTTCTGGAACAGTTGCCAGTAGGCGATGAACGCCTCACCCGACCAGGTGTGGATGGGGGACGCCCGCCGGTCGACCAGGTTCGACACCATGCTCGTGGAGTCGTAGCCCCGGAGCAGGGGTCGCTGCTCGCGCAGGAGCTCACCGGCTTCGCGTATCTCGTTCTCGCTGGTGGTGTTCAGCGAGTGGCCCAGGCGCTTGAGCGCGACGCCGATGGTCTCTCGCACGTCGTTCAACATGGTGACACGGCCGGCGTGGTCCTGGTCCCAGAGCACGTCCCAGGACACCGGACTGGGGAGGGTCGCCAGCTCCCGGTTCCAGCCGATTCCCGTGGTTCCCCACTGGAACGGAACCGAGTGACGGCCCGGACCCGGGTCGTAGGGCTGATCGAGTTGCCAGCGTCTCTCCAGGTTCGACCAGTTCGAGAGCTTCTCGAGGTCGAACGGGACGATGCGACCCTCTCCCACGAGGACGGTGACGAAGTAGCCACTCGGAAACACGAGGTCGTACGACGGTGCCGACGGGTCGTGCAGGCTCCGGTACATCTCCTCGTTCGACTCGTAGTAGTCGACCGTGACGTCGACACCGAACGCCTGCTCGAAGTGCCGAATCGTCTCGCGGGGCCAGTAGTCACGCCACTGGAACACCCGGAGCTGGTCCTCGATGTCGTAGGGAGGCAACGAGAGCCCGAGCTCCGCGCGTAACACGCTGTTCCCGCGTCTCGTGGGTGGTGTCGTCGTCGTCGGTTGTCGCTGGGTGGTCTCGCCGAAGCAGCCGGCGGTGACGGCGTTGCTCGCGGCAGCGAGTCCGCACAGAACAGACCGGCGGCTTCTGGACTCCTTCATGACCCCCCTGTACTGGCTAGTACGCGGGTTCGAGAGATAAAGAGACGGCCGGCGTGGCAGTCGTCGGTCGGTCGGTCAGTCGTCGGCGACGACCATTCGACGGTCGCCTGATGTGTCGACCATTCCGAGCACGTCGTCGAAGAAGTCGAGGGAGTCGTTCGGGCCGGGGTTGGCCTCGGGGTGGTACTGGCGCGTGATGATGTTGAGTTCCTCGCTGTCGAGGCCCTCGGGCGTGTCGTCGTTGACGTTGCGCTGGGTGACGGTGAGCTTGTCACCGGGGTCGGCGACGGTGTAGCCGTGGTTCTGCGTGGTCATGACGACGCGACCCGATTCCTCGTCGATGACGGGCTGGTTGACGCCGCGGTGACCGAAGTCCATCTTCTCGGTGGTGCCACCGAGCGCGCGGGCGACGATCTGCTGGCCGAGGCAGATGCCGGCGATGGGGAGTTCGCCGGTGAACGCCTCGACGAGCGAGACGGCGGCTTCGAAATTCGCAGGGTCGCCGGGACCGTTCGAGATGAACAGGATGTCCGGGTCGAGCGCGGTGACTTCCTCGGCCGTCGTGTCGTAGGGCAGGACGTGGACGGTCGCGCCGCGCTCCGTGAGCGAGTCGATGATGGACTTCTTGGCACCGCAGTCGACGAGTGCGACGGTCGCGCCGTCGCCGGTCTGGTTGTAGACCTCGGGTTCCGAAACGGAGACCTGCGCGCCGATGTCGGTGTGCTCGCTCATCGTCTTGCACTGTTCGAGCTCGGCGAGTGCGTCTTCCGGCGTCACGTCGTCGCCGACGGCGATACCGCACTTCATCGCGCCGCTCTCGCGGATGTCGGTGACGAGGTCGCGGGTGTCGAGGTGGTCGACGGCCGGCACGCCCTCGGCGGTCAGCCAGTCGGCCACGTCGTCGGTGAGTTCACGAGCGACGACCGCGCGCGGGTGGACGCGGTCGGACTCGAAGCGTTCGGGTCGGACGCCGTAGTTTCCGATCAAGGGATACGCGAAGGTGAGGATCTGCTCCTCGTAGGATGGGTCGGTGAGACTCTCTTCGTATCCTGTGTATGCTGTTGTGAAAACCAGTTCGCCACGGGCTGTCCCCGGAGCGCGACCACGAGCCTCGACGACGTGGCCACCCTCCAGCGCTACGTAGGCGTCCGTCATTACGAGATACGTATTGTCCAACCCAAATAAGTCTTGCTTTCGAAATCTCGTTACGAATTTCGTAACAGCCAAGTCTCGCGGTCCAGTACTATTCGACCTCCATGGACGAACTCGACCGCCAGATCCTGAACATCCTCCGACGGGACGCCCGGACACCCTACACAGAGATCGCCGACCGCGTGGGGACGAGCGAGGGTACCGTCCGCAACCGCGTCGAACGGATGACCGAACAGAACGTCATCGAGCGCTTCACCGTCGCGACGCGCACCGGGAACGTCAAGGCGATGATTGAGGTAGGTGTTGCGGTGGACGTCGATACGACCAACATCTCCGACCGGATGGCCGAGTGGGAGGAGGTGGACTTCGTCTGGCAGGTCTCCGGCGAGGAGGACGTGGTCCTGGTCGTGGACTGCGCCGACACCCAGGGCGTGAACAAACTCATCACGCAGGCGCGCGAGCTGGAGGAGGTCGTCTCCACGAAGACCCGACTCATCCTCGACGAGCGGCTGGGCTGATATATCTGCTATTTGATGTCCCTCGGACCCTGCATAATCGAGTGAGGTGACGGCACACCTCGCCAAAAGGCCACAAACTACTTACGGTAACGTGTGGCTACTGGCACAGTAACTGGCGATTAGAACTCGCCGCAGTCGTGCGATTTTCTTGCAGAGTGGAGCCACAAAAGCTTTGTAACACACCCAAACTGGTTAGAAAGCAATAAATAACTATATCTGATAACCAAAAGAAGCATCAATCGGTTCACATGGCCACCCCGAGCAAGCGATTCGGCGACGACGAAGTCACGCTAGAGGCCAGCGTCGACACCGGCGCGGCCTTCGTGATGCTGATGCTGGCGCAGATGGTGCTGTTGTTCACGTTCTGGATCACGCTCTGGCCCGCAGCCTTCGGGATTCCACAGGACGTACGGCTGATGTCCGCCATCGGTGGGTTCTTCACCGGTGCCGCGGTGCTCGGCCTCTACGGGGGCATCAAGACCCTCATGCGGCAGACCGTCGAAACCGGCGCGTAAGCGAGCAGAACTGGCACACGAACGAAACGGGGTTGGGTGGCCACACAGGGGAAGAGAAGCGGTCGCAGCTGGACTGACGGTAGACGCCGTCGACGGGGCGGACTGAACCCGCCGACCGACCTGTCCGGGACGACACACACGACTGGCAATCGACTGGCAGCCGACCAGACCACGACTGGCAACTCGACTGGTACACGGCACATCTCGTCGTCCCTCGGTCGGCGTCTCTCACTGATTCGCGAGTGACGACGCCGTCACGACTGCTCGTTCTTCGGCGGTTCGAGGTGGCCTTTTCGTCGATGAACCGTCGTGTAGAGTCGGTTCAGCACGCGGTCGACCGGTCCCGTACTGGTTCGTACCTCGACCCGTCCCTCGCGAATCGCCGAGACGACTGCCGCCGCCGTCGGCTCCGGGGCGTCGACGACCGTGTACGCCCGCCCGACCTCGATCGGAAAGTGGGCGTCGCTCCCGCCGACCAAGGGCAGGTCGCGCTCGGCCGCGAGTCGTTCCGCCCGTCGCCGGTTCTCCGGGTGTTTGCCGTTCACCTCGATGGCGTCGAAGTCCGCCGTTGAGTGGCGGATGTCCCCGTTCCGGAACGGGTGCGCCATGATGGCCACGCAGTCGTGGTCGTGGGCGAGGTCCACCGCTTCAGTGGGCCGGAGTTCGCCCTTCGTCGTCTCGCGGGGCGGGTCCGGCCCGACCACGAGGACGTGGCCCCGCGTGGTCGATATCTCGATGCCGGGCAGCAACACCGGGTCCGCTGCACGGAACGGCGTGTAGTAGTCGTGATTCGTGAGCGCGAGGGCGTCGAGGCCACGGTACCGGGCGACCGCGGCGAGGAGGCGGACCCCGTACGGGTCGAACCGGTCGCCAAGCGCCCGTCGCCCGTGGAAGAACCGCGTGTGCGTGTGGAGGTCGATGGTGAACACGTCTGGTGTAGACTGTGGCCAAGGTCTTTGTCGTTCCCCCGCGCAGTATCCTTATGTCCGATTGTATCCTCGTCCTGAATCCCAAGAGCGGTGGCGGGAAACGGGCCGACCAGACACGACGGCTCGCCGACGAACACGGCTACGTGGTCTGGGAGTCCACGGGACGCGGGGAGACGTACGAACTCGCCCGGGATGCGGTGTCCGAAGACGCCTCGCTGGTGGTCGCAGCCGGTGGCGACGGGACCCTCAACGAGGTCGTCCGGGGCGTCGACGACGCGGACGGCCTCGACAGCACCATCCTCGGAGTCGTCCCGGCCGGGACAGGGAACAACTTCGCCGACCGACTCGGCATCCAGAGCGTCGAGCACGCCTTCCGGCTCCTGGAATCCGGTCGTCGCCGTCGAATCGACCTCGGGATGGCGAACGGCCGCCTGTTCGTCAACTCCTGCGTCGGCGGCCTGACCGCGGATTCGAGCGTCGCCACGACGCCCGAGTTCAAGAAGCGCTGGGGCGTGCTGGCCTACGTCATCAACACGATGCGAGAGTACCGGGACTTCGAGGGGCTGGACATCGGCGTCCACGACGAGAACGGCGAGGAGCTGTACGCCGGGGAGGCCATCGGCGTGCTCGTGGGTAACGGCCGGCGGTTCGTCGGCGAACCCGGCGTGCAAGCGAACATGGAGGACGGGATGCTGAACATCGTCGTCATCGAGGACCGCCCCGCACGGTCACTCGCCAGTGACGAGGCCATCCGCCGGTTCCTCCGGCGCGACCGGGACCACCTGACCCACCTGCTCGCCCCGGAGATGCACCTCACCGTCCACGGCGACGAGCCTCGGCACTTCAGCCTCGACGGCGAGGGGCTGTCGACGACCGAGTTGATAGCGCAGTCGCGGCCGCAGTGTATGCGGTTCTGCGTGAGCAAGACGTACCAGCCACGGCCCTGACGAAAGCGAAGTTCCTTTTTACGGGGTCGTCGATTGTTGATGCATGAGTACCCCAAACGAAGCAGACGAGGTGGCCGAGGAACTCCCGCACAAGAACGCGGGACAGGAGGTCATCGCCGTCGATGCCGACGACAACGAACAGGGCCTCGTCAACCGCCTCGACGCCCACACCGGTGAGGGTATCCGCCACCGCGCGTTCACCTCGCTCGTGTTCGACGGGGACGGGAACATCCTGCTCGCCCAGCGTGCGGCCGACAAGCGCCTGTGGGGCACCTGGTGGGACGGCACCGTCGCCTCGCACCCGGTCGAGGGCCAGTCCCAGGAGGCCGCCACCCGCGAGCGCCTCGAAGAGGAGCTCGGTATCACGCCCGACCAGTACGAGAACCTCCAGCTCACCGACCGCTTCGAGTACAAGCGCTACTTCGAGAACGCGGGCGTCGAGCACGAGGTCTGTGCGGTCCTCAAACTCACCCTCACCGACACCAGCCTCGACCCCGACCCGGAGGAGGTCGAGGGCCTGATGTGGGTCCCCTACGAGCGACTCCACGACAACCCCGAGTTCTACCGCCAGCTGCGGCTGTGCCCCTGGTTCGAGATCGCGATGCGCCGCGACTTCGACTGAACCCGAGAAAAAGGCGTGTGCTAACACGCCACAAAGTACTATACTGTCTACCCACGTAGTCAGCGGCGGGAACGGCTCCCGTGACGAGACAATGGTAGCAACGCACCACCCGGAACCCGAAGTCGCATTCGGCCTCGGCAGAGCAGAAGCGTGGGTCGTCCATCACGTGATGGTCGAACAGTTGACGCGCGAGGACCACGAGGGCCCCGAGCCGTGGTGGGCGCTCGATATCGCGCGAAAACTCGAAGACGGCTCGACCACACTTACACCGTTCGAGGCGTGGCGGCTCCGGGAGGACCTGCTGACCTACGCGGAGCGCGAGGATACCCCGGAGAGTGACATCGCACTGGCGATGGCTATCGTCTCACGTATCGAAGCGACGTTCGGAGAGCCACCACTCGCACGGTAGGCGACCGGTCCGGTTCAGGGCCGGGTCGTCGCCCAGACCGCCATCACACCAAGGAAGAGCGCCGGCAGCATCGGGAACGCGAGCAGCGCGACCCAGTACGGGAGTGCGGGCGGACGGAGGTAGACGACGATGGGCGCGACGAGGAACGCGAACACGATGACGCCGACGAGCGTCCAGCCCCGGTAGTCGAACTCGCGCTCGACCGAGTCCGGGTGGACGACACCGTCTTCCGTGTTCGACCGGCCACCGCCATCCCTCGCGTTCCCGGGACGGTGCACGTACCCGCCGTCCGAATCGTCGTCCTCAGAGCTCACTATCTGGGATTACGACCACCTTGCCAAAGCCCTCACGGTTTTCCAGCATCTCGTGTGCCCGGGCGGTCTCGCTCATCGGCAGGGTGTCGCGGATGCGGGGCTCGAACGTCCCGTCCCAGACGAGCGAGAGCGCCTTCTCGGCCTCGCCGTAGGTCGCCATCGTGGAGCCGATGACCTTCAGCTGGTTCCAGAAGATGCGGTTGATGTTGGTCTTCGGCCGCGGGCCGGTCGTCGCGCCGCAGGTGACGATGCGGCCGTCCTTCGCGAGGGACTTCAGCGACTTGTCCCACGTGGCCTCGCCGACGTGGTCGACGACCATGTCGACCCCGCGCTTGCCCGTCATCTCACGGATCTCGGCCGCGAAGTCCTCGGCCTCGTAGTCGATGACGTGGTCGGCACCGCACTCTTTCGCGTGTTGGAGTTTCTCCTCGCTGGAGGCCGTGGCGTACACTTCGGCTCCGGCGTGGGCGGCTATCTGGACCGCGGCGTGGCCGACGCCACCGGAGGCACCCAGCACGAGGACGGATTCTCCCTGTGTCAGGTCGCCGCGCTCGATCATCATGCGCCAGGCGGTCTGGAACACGAGCGGGGCGGCCGCCGCCGTCTCCCAGTCGACGTGTTCCGGGACCGGCGTCAGGTTCTCCTCGGGAATCGCGGCGTACTCGGCGTGCACCCCGCGGACGTGCTCGCCGATGACGTGGTAGTTCACACACAGCGCAGTGTCGCCGGTGCGGCAGAACTCGCACTTCCCGCAACTGACGCCGGCGAGCAGCGCGACCCGGTCGCCGGGTTCGAAGCGCGTGACCGCCTCGCCCACCTCCTCGACGACGCCCGCTGCGTCGCTCCCGGGGATGTGTGGCATCTCCAGGTCGACGCCAGGGAGGCCCCGGCGGGTCCACACATCGAGGTGGTTGAGTGCGCCGGCCTTGATGTCGACCAGCACCTCGTCTCGGCCCGGGTCCGGGTCCGGGAAGTCGCCGTACTCGATGACATCCGCGTCGCCGTGCTCGCTGAACTGGACGGCTTGCATGGTTCGAGGGACCAGTGGCTGGGTAAAAGCCCTGTGTGTTCGTTCATCGTCTACCGGTTCTTCGACTGCTGTCGAACACCGGCCGGTTTTGTCCCCCCCAGCCCAAGCGGGGGGCATGAGCGAACACGACGGCGACGACCACGAGCACGACCAGGCGAGTGAAGACGAGGGCCACGACCACCACGAACACGCAGACGCGCAGGACCACCACGAACACGAGGGTCACGACCACCACCATCACCACGACATCACCTCGCTCGGGATCGGCGTCCTCACCGTCTCCTCGTCCCGGTCGCTGGACGACGATCCGGCCGGCGACACCATCGAGACCGCATTCGAGGACGAGGGGCACGAGGTCGTCGTCCGCGAACTGGTGCCCGACAAGTTCGACACCGTCCAGGGGACCGTCTCCCGGCTGACGGAGCGGCGCGACGTGGATGCGGTCGTCACGACCGGTGGGACCGGCGTGACCCCCGACGACGTGACGGTCGATGCCGCCCGCCAGCTCTTCGAGAAGGAACTCCCCGGCTTCGGCGAGCTGTTCCGTCGATTCTCCTACGACGACATCGGGACCACCGTCATCGCGACGCGGGCCACCGCAGGCATCTCCAACGGCTGTCCGGTGTTCTGTCTGCCGGGGAGCCGCCCGGCGGTCGAACTCGGCGTCGACGAGATCATCTTGCCGGAGGTCCCGCACCTCGCCGGGCTGGCCCAGCGCGAGGCACCCGACGAGGACGACGAAGAGTAACGAACCCGAACAGAACGACCGATTAGCCCGGGAACGGGGCGAGCGTCGCGGTCAGAACCGCGGGTTCGTCCCCGTCGTTTCGCGCCCCGTGGGCGACCCCGCGGTCGTGGAACACCACACCGGGTGCCGAGACCGTCTCCTCGGTCTCGTCCTGTATCACCGTCACGGTCCCCTCGACGACGTGGAACACGTTCGCCGACGTGGGATGGTCGTGTGGGTCGAGCGTCGCCCCCGGTCCGAGTGCGAAGGCTTTCACGAGCACGTCGTCCGCGACGACGACCTCGGCGTCGAGCACCTCGCCCGCGTCGGGGTCGAGTTCGGGATAGCGGTCGAGCGTCATACCTGACCCTGCGGGTGGACGAGCCTTATCGGTAGTGGTCCCAGCACTGGACGACGGGAACGCGCGGCGAAAACGGGTGCGAACGTCGCGAAAAGCGCGACGGGATAATGAGCAACGGACGACGGCGGGGGTCGTCCGAGAGTGAAGTGGTTCAGCTACTCAGTAGTAGCGGCGGCGACCGATTCCCCAGGTGGGCCGAAGGGTGTACGGGCGACGGCGCATCCGGTACGGCTGGCGCGTCCGGATGACGCGACGGGCCCGCGGAGTGAAGCAGCTGGTACACTGGTCGTACTCTCCCTCGGTCTTGAGCCAGTCGATCTGGATGGGCGGCGACGGCTCGTCGGTCGGGCAGAGGATCTCCTCGTCCTCTTCGACCGGGAACTCGTCTTCCTCCTCTTCGACCGGGTACTCCTCTTCTTCCTCCTCGATAGGCTCCTCCTCTTCCTCCTCCTCGACCGCGTCCTCGTCGAGCATCGCGTCGATGGCGACCTTGAGTTCGAGGGCCGGCTTGTCCTCGTCCGCTTCGAGGTACCCGAGCGCGATGCCACTGTAGGCGGTGCCGCCCTGCAGGTCGACCTCCATGGTCGCGACCGGCTCGGGCAGGTCCTCCGGTGGGTTCTCGGGGTCGATGGCCGGGAAGACCTCGACGATGTGCGGCCCGGCGTCCGTGGTGAGGTAGTCGCTGGCCGACCCGAACGAGAGCTTCTCGACGACCTGGACGTCCTCCTCGGTGATCTCGTCCTTCAGCGAGACGAGTACCACGTCGACCTCCGGCGCGTCGGGCGAGGCGTGGATGAACCGGATGGCGGATTCGTCCTCCATCGGCGGCGTCAGCATGTCCTCGAACGCCTGCGGCTCGAACGTCGCGGCGGTGATCTCACCGAGGGCCATGATGGTGAACTTGCCCTCGTCGAGTTCGGTGGTCTGCGTGAAGACCACGACGT
Source organism: Haloarchaeobius pelagicus (assembly GCF_051207375.1). Classification (NCBI taxonomy): domain Archaea; kingdom Methanobacteriati; phylum Methanobacteriota; class Halobacteria; order Halobacteriales; family Halorubellaceae; genus Haloarchaeobius; species Haloarchaeobius pelagicus. The sequence continues at coordinate 154,053 of NZ_JBPJZD010000002.1, forward strand.
CCGGGCTGCCGGCTTTCGTGATGGTGATGTCGTGCTCACCGGATTCGAGCACGAGATACTCGCTTACGGTCCCGAACGGAACGTTCGCCAGGACGACCTCGCCGTCGACGACGACGTCGACATTGGGGGCGTCCGGCGACGCGTGGATGATCCGGAGCTCGGTGAGCCCTTCGGCCGCCTCGTCGTCAGCCGACTCGTGATAGTCCGCACGTACGGCGACGGCACCGAACCCCCCGAGTGCCGCTGTCCCCCCGACGATACCGATTGACTGTAGAACAGTGCGTCTGGTTGCTACCATAGCAGCCGTACTGAGGTGTGGAACCCGGTTAGGTAAGCGCCCGTTCGCTCACGAACGAGAACAACTCAGAATCAGACATATTATTACGCGTAGAGGAATCGAGCGACAGGAACCCAGTTTACAGAGGCTTCTCTCACGAACAAACTGGATTCTGATATATCTGAAAATCGAGTTCAGGGCCGACTTTCGGCCCCGTCGAACCCGCCCCCGTCGTAGCCCGGGATCCCCGTCGCCGGCAGCACGTACGTCTCGTCGGGGAGCCCAGCCGGGTCGACGCCGACGCGGGCGAGCGCCTCGGTGTCTCGGCCCTCGCGGGCCGCCCGGATTCGCTCGTCCAGCATCGCCGCGAGCCGGTCTGCGTCCCGGACGAACCACAGTCGCAGGTCGCCCTCGACCGGACGGAAACAGACCAGCGTCGCGGTACCGAACCGGTCGCCAGCCCGCGAGCGCTCGACCGCGACCAGCTCGATGGAGTCGTACGGGACGACGTCGTTGACGCCGTCGACGCCACCACGGTCGCGCTCGAGCCGGTCCGCGTACAGCCGAATCTCGGTCGAGCGCGCCTCCTGCATCCCCGGCAGCACGAAGTAGCCCCAGACGACCGCGAACACGGTCACCCCGATGACGACCGGCGCGGCCGCACCGAGAACAGGGGTGAGGTAGTCGTCGCCGACGACGGCGAACGCGACGGCCAGGAAGCCGCCGAGCAGGTACACGCCCGGCGTCACGAGCAGCGGGCGGACGTCCGCCTCGAACGTTTCGATGGGGCCACTGGTCACCACGGTCCAGTGATGGACTGGGCGTGCGAAAGGCGTTGTGGGCGCGCGGTCTCACAGACGGCAGCGTACCCGCCACGTCCTACCGCGGTGTACTCACTCGTCGTCGGTCTGGAACGGCGAGTCGAACTCGATGCGTCCGTCGTCGAACCGGCCGCCGAACCCGCCACGGCCGGGACCGGGCCCGCCACCCTGCGGGCTGTGGACGCCACGCCGCCAGCGGCGACGCCAGCCGCCACGACCGCGGCCCCAGCCGCCTCTACCCCAGCCGCCTCTACCCCAGCCGCCACGACCGCGACCGCGGCCGCGCCCGCCACGTCCCCGTAGCGGCGGGATGTTGTTCAGCGAGAGCCGGGGGCTCGCCGAGAGGTTGTCCACGACCGGGAGGAGCGTGAACCCGCGCTCGCCACCGATGGAGAGCGCACCCGAGTCGTCGTACAGGAACCCGTGGGCGAAGACGGTGTAGGTCGCCCCGCCCGCCAGCGCAAGCAAGACGTCGAGGCTGCGCTGCTGGCCGGGCTTGCGGAGCGTGAGTTCGAGCGTCCCCGCGGGGACCGTCTCGTAGTCGGTCGCTTCGCCGAACTCCAGGCGGCGGGCCAGCCGGCCGACACCCTTCACCCGCACGTTCACCTCGCCCGCGTCTGGCGAGACGTGGATGAATCGCACCTTCGCCTCGGTCCGTGAGACCGGCGCGTTGTCGTCCTCGAAGACGAGCAGTTCGGACTCACTGCTCGGGAGACTCGGTCCGGCGACGACGATGGTGTGGTCGCCCTCGCGGAGCTGCACCAGCTTGTCCGGCCCGTCGCGGCCCCCCGGAGCGAACGTCTGGATGTCTAGGATGGTTCGAAAGTCGAACAGGCCGCGTCGCATCTCCGCGTACGGCGTTATCTGCCCGTACTCGAACTGCTTGAGCACCTCGAAGTCGTTGACGAGCAGGTCCAGCGCCGGGCCGTCTGGCACCGCGTGGAGCACACGGATCGCCGCCGGGTCGCTCTCCCGGTATCCGAGTTCGTCGTCCTCGAACGGGAACTGGTCGTCGTCGGCCTGTGCCGCGACGTTCCACCCCCCGAGTGCCGCTGTCCCCCCCACGATACCGAGCGTCTTGACGACGGTTCGCCGTGTAGTCATTGCGAGTCACTCTAGGGGTTGGTGACAAGATAGCGATTACTTACAGTAACTGGGGGATGGAGTGGTTATTTCTCTCACGAAACTGGGTGATGCACCCGTTACTTCTCCCAGCGAGGCGAGGAGAATCGGGGAACTACGACGCCGCGAGTTCCTCTGCCACCGCCTCGGCGTCGAGGAGTGCCGGGTCGATGGCCAGCACCTCCTGTCCGCTGACGAACTCCGGGAGGGAGTCGTCGGTGAACGCCACGATTCGCACGTCGGGGTTCATCGTCTTCGCGATGGGAATCGAGGTCGCCTGTCCCACGTCCGTGAGGACGAACAGGTCGGCCTCGAGGATACCCGCCTCCTCGAGTGCGGGTCGGTTCGCCACGTCGGGAATCACCGTCACCTCGATGCCTTCGGCTTCGAGGGCGGCGACGAGCGCGTGTTCGTCTACACCGGCGAAGATGGCCTTCGTCATCGTCTCACTCGTACTCGATGGTCGCCGGCGGTTTGTGCGTTACGTCGTACACCACGCGGGCGACGTTGTCGTTCGTGCCGGTGATGCGCGACTGGATGCGCTGGAGCGTGTCCCAGTCGATGTTCTGGGCGCGGGCGGTCATGCCGTCACGCGATTCGACGGAGCGGACGGAGACGACCCAGCCGTGGACGCGGTTGTCGCCCTTGACGCCGGTCGCCTTGCCGATGACGGCCGCGAGCGCCTGCCACGGGTCGTACTCCTCCAGTTCCTCCTCGATGATGTGGTTCGACTCGCGGGCCACCTCGAGTTTCTCCTCGGTGATCTCGCCGATGACGCGCACGGCGAGGCCGGGACCGGGGAACGGCATGCGCTCGGAGACGACCTCTTCGAGGTCCATCGCGCGAGCGACCTCGCGAACCTCGTCCTTGTAGAGGTCGCGGACCGGCTCGACGATGCCCTCGAAGTCCATCACGTCGGGCAGGCCGCCGACGTTGTGGTGGGACTTGATGCCACCCTCGCTCTCGATGCGGTCGGGGTAGATGGTCCCCTGGACCAGGTACTCCGCGTCGACCGCCTTCGCCTCACGCTCGAACTCGCGGATGAACTGCTCGCCGATGATCTCGCGCTTCTCCTCGGGGTCGGTGACGCCCTCTAAGGCATCGAGGAAGCGGTCCTGTGCCTCCACGATGTCGAGCGAGTGCATGTAGTCGAACGTCTCGCGGATCTGCTCGGTCTCGCCCTTGCGCATCAGCCCCGTGTCCACGTAGATGGGCACGAGGTTCTCGCCGATGGCCTCGTAGGCCAGCGCGGCCGCGACCGAGGAGTCGACACCGCCCGAGAGGGCGATGATTGCCTTCGAATCGCCGATTGCTTCCTGGATCTCTGCGACTGCTTCCGGAATGAACTCGTCTGTGTCTACCATTATGCTTCGACCTCTTCGGTCTCGGTTTCGGAGTCGACGTCACGCTGTTGCTCGACGACGGCCTCGACGAGGCCGACGAACGGGGGCGATGCACGACCGGGGCGGCTGCGGAACTCGGGGTGGAACTGCGTGCCGAAGAAGTACGGGTGGCCGTCGAGTTCCAGTATCTCCATCCGGTTGCCCGCGGTGCCCGAGAACACCATGTCGGAGTCCTCGAAGTCCTCGAAGTACTCGGGGTTCACCTCGTAGCGGTGACGGTGACGCTCCGTGCAGGAGTCGCCGCCGTAGAGTCGGGCCGCGACCGTCCCGGACTCGATGTCGGTCTCGTGTGCGCCCAGACGCATCGTCCCGCCCATGTCCGTGACCTCGTACTGCTCGGGCAGGATGTCGATGACCGGGTGCGGGGTGTCCGCGTCCATCTCGGCGGAGTGTGCGCCCTCGTAACCCAGGACGTTCCGGGCGTACTCGACGACCGCCATCTGGAAGCCCAGACAGAGGCCGAGGAACGGCACGTCGTTCTCGCGGGCGTACTTGACTGCGGCTATCTTGCCTTCGGTCCCGCGCGAGCCGAACCCGCCGGGGACGACCACGCCGTCGCACTGGGCGAGGCGCTGGAAGTGCTCGCTGTCCTCGCCGTCGGCGGCGAGTTCGTCGGCGTCGACCCACACCACGTTCACGTCGACGCGCTGGTCCAGGCCGGCGTGCTTCAGCGACTCGTGGACCGACATGTACGCGTCCTCCAGGTCGTACTTCCCGACCAGCGCGATGTCGACCTCGCCCTCGCGGTCGCGGGTGACGATGTTGCGCCAGGAGTTGTCGCGCTCGCGCTTCGGGAGCGCCCGGGAGAACAGCCCGAGCTGGTCCATCACGTACTCGTCGAGGCCCTCCTCCTCGACCATCAGCGGCACGTGGTAGATGTCCTCGACGTCGGAGTTCGAGAAGACGGCCTTCGTCGGCACGTCACAGAACAGCGCGATCTTCTCCTTCGTCTCGGGGTCGAGCTTCTGTTCGCAGCGTCCGACCAGCACGTCGGGCTGGAGGCCGATACTGCGCAGCTCCTTCACGGAGTGCTGGGTGGGCTTCGTCTTCTGTTCGCCGTTCTTGGAGTACGGAACCAGGGTGACGTGGACGAACAGCAGGTCGTCCTCGCTCTCCTCGTGGGCGAACTGCCGAAGGGCCTCGAGGTAGGGCATGCCCTCGATGTCCCCGACGGTCCCGCCGATCTCGACGATACACACGTCGGTCCCCTTGGCCGCCTCGCGGATGCGACGCTTGATGTCGTCGGTGATGTGCGGGATGACCTGGACCGTCTTCCCGAGGTAGTCGCCAGCACGCTCCTTCTCGATGACGTGCTTGTACGCCTTCCCGGTGGTGACGTTGTGGTCCGAGGTCATGTCGATGTCGAGGAACCGCTCGTAGTTCCCCAGGTCGAGGTCGACCTCGCCACCGTCCTTGAGAACGTAGACCTCGCCGTGCTGGAACGGGTTCATCGTCCCGGCGTCGACGTTCAGGTACGGGTCGACCTTGACCGCGGTCACGTCGAACCCGGCGTTCTTCAGAAGTCTGCCTGTACTCGCGGCCGTGATACCCTTCCCCAGTCCGGACATCACGCCGCCTGTCACGAAGATGAATTTGTTCCCGAGTGTGGGGTCGTACCCCGTTTCGGAATCGGTCGGCATACTGACTGTGCGCGAGAGTCATTCAAAACGATTTCGGAGGGAGTTTGGTAGGTGAAGTGTTGACAGCAATCATTCGAGGGTCTGCGGTAGACAGATATTAACTAATCAAACGACAGTTGGACGCTGAATAAAACAAGTCCCCAAGTAATAATTAGAATCCGTCATATAATCAGAGGAATTGCTTACCTTAATAGCCATCAGATATTTCCGATAGATATAATACTTGTCTGGAAAAACCCCTGAATAGATATGTCAAGGAACAATATCCGAGAACTTTCGAACATGGGCGTCGACGATTTATAAAGAACTTGAGTGGCCTTGGTCTCTCTTCGACCACTTTAGAATTCATGTCGAAGGAGGATCTCGTCCAGCTCACCGACAACCCCGAGGAGGAAGTCCCATATGCTAAACTGATGAAGCACAAGTACCCTGAAAAGGTACGAGCCGGGGCGCCCCCAGCACGTGAGGCGGAGTTCGATACCGTTTCCCGTGACCACTGGGTCCAAGTGGAAGCAGCTCACGACGCTGCAGCGACGGTCGCAAGTCGAATTGCAGAACAAGTCAGCTCGAAGAAAGGCTTGAACACCGCCGTCAAGACTGTCGTAGATGGACATCGACGGAAGAGAGTGGTAGCACTACAACACGTCACAACGGTTAAAGGAGTACAGACCGAGAACGGTCTCCTCGAGAAGGAACAAAAACCAACAGTATCCTTCGAGGGACTCAAAGAGTTGGCACCAGCAAGCGTTAATGGACAAGCGGGAAGTGGTAAGAAGCCACGAACGTCGTGGGAAGTTGAAAACATCCCTGTGATTGTTGAATCCCGTTCACGAGTGCAAACGGGTGGTTGCAAGCGGTATTTCTACAACGAAGACTACGGGTCGAATATTCCGGGAGGGTGCCGGATAGAACCTGGTGGCGACCAATGGGGTTCCCGGGCAGGGACATTCTGTACGCCTGCCTACAACGACAGTGCTGGAGAGAGACAGATGGTTACCTGTGGACACGTCTTACATGACGAAGGAAGCACGTATGACAAAATCTATCAACCGACGAATGACGGCTTCAACCCTCAAGGTTTCACTCACGAATACGTTGATGATAACAACGGCAATAGAGATGCAGGGTTAGTCGAGCCTGACAACAATCATGAAGGGTGGGAATTGTTCAAGTACGAGCTTGCTGAAAAGGATAATCATTACATTGAGGGTCGTCTGAACTGGTCGACGATAAAATACTATGAAGGCAACACTTCATACGACCTCACGAAACAAGGAGCGAGAAGAGGCACCAACACGGGTCACATCACTAGTACGAGTGAAGGCAACGCTCTGAATAGTGCCAATCAGTTCTACATGGGTGCTCCTGGTGGTGGTGGAGACTCTGGCGGTCCAATATTCAAAGAGTATGATGGCTGTACTGATTGCACACGAGTATACATCGCTGGTGTAAACGCATGGTCGACTGACGGGGCAGATTGCAGCGACGATAATTCAGGCGGAAATGCGATGGAGTGGGTGGAGGACTACTTCGGGGTCACAGTGTAATCCTGGAACCCAGGTACCCAAGCACACAAAGTATTTAATTACATCAGAAGATTTTAAGTTATGAAGTTGACAAATACAATTAAATTAACAGCTATCGTAGTAGTGGTGATTTCCTCGGGTTGCATCGGAGCGATACAAAACAGTAGTAGTGGAAGTGGGGATCCAGGAACGTTGATGGTAACTGTTGAGGAAAGTCCACCAGCAGATGTAAAAATCGTTTCGGCATCGGACGAAGGGCTCACTGACATCCCAGTCCTTCGAGAGGCGTTCGAAGAAGCAAGCAATCGAAACAGCACGAGCGTGGGGTTAACAGCCGAAGAACAACAAAGGGTTGACCAAGCAATAAAAGGGATACCGAACAAAGGCGGGAGGTATTACGTCAAGTACAACGGAACAGTCCTCTCGTTCGTTATCGCATACGACGACTGAGGACACTGCACTACCCTGAAACCGATGCTCCCCCGTGAACTCTGCTCACCGACGGTCCTCCGCCAGGGCACTGCCGACTCCCTCGCAGCTTCGGTCCGGCTCGCCATCGCCGACCGGGTCCGGACCCGGTTGCTCCGCGACCCACCCATCCCCATCGCCGACCAGTTTCGGCTCTACACCCGGCTCCACGGTCTCCGGAACCGACTCCGGTACGACGTTCCGACAGAACCCTGGGCCTTCATCCACGTCGACCCCACCGACATCCAGCGATTCACCACCGGCCTCGAACTCCCCTGGGGCCTCGGCCGGGTGCAGGGCGGCGACTGGGACCGCGACCGCCACTGCCACCCCATCCGCGAGACCGCCAAGTACCGGTGCTTCGTCCAGCGGTTCGAGGAGGGGCGCGACTGGGCGGAGACCGAGTACTACGCGGACGTGAAAGCCCGGTTCGACGCGGACGGGAACCCCCGTGGCTACCCCGACTTCGAGACGTTCGTGGAGGAACGACTGGCCGACGTGGACGAGCTCGCCCGGTCCATCGAGGACGACGGGTGGCGGCGAAACGCCAGTCGAGACCACGAAACACCGGACTGGACCAGCTACGCCAGCAGCCTCGACCCACTGGTGGCGATCGGCAGGGACGGCGAGATTCTCTGGTACGAAGGGTATACGAGATTCATGCTGGCCGATGTTCTGGGTGTCAACGAAATTCCTGTGCTCGTCCTCTGCCGCCACGAACAGTGGCAGGCGAGACGTGAGCGCGTCGCCACCGACGGTTCTCCGGACTCCGACCATCCCGACTGTCGATTCGGTCCATGGCCCAAATAGGACCCTGAACAATTAGGACCGAAGCTTATGCACCTTGCTACCGAACCACGTAGCATGCCGACCGTCCGTGCGGATTCACACAGAGGAAGAGTGTGCGGCGCACTCACCACAGACGACTGGAAGGACTGCCACGACGTGGCGCGAGAGACCAAGTACTCCGCAGAGAGCGCCTCGAGCGTACTCGCCGACGTGAATCGGGCAGGGTACGTCGACCGGAAGCGAGTCGGTGAGGACTACGGCGTCGAGTTCGAGTATCGCCTGAAAGAGACCGTCAGAGTGCAGTAGCCGAGGCCGGCTCAGTCGTCGCCCTGCGCAACCGTTTCTTCTGCGACCGATTCCTCCGCGTGCGAGAGCGGTTCGCTCTCCCAGTAGTCGTGGTCGCCGTCGAGTCGGAAGCACGTCGCTTCGTGCTGGGGCCCGTGCTCGTGGGCCGGTGGGGACTCCGCCTTGCACGCCTCGGTGGCGTACGGGCACCGGGTGTGGAACCGGCAACCCGAGGGCGGGTTCCGCGGCGAGGGAACGTCACCCTCCAGCACGTCGCCACGGCGGCCGTACTCCTCGACCGAGGGTCGTGGAACGCTCTCGAGCAGCGCCTGCGTGTAGGGATGCTGCGGGTTCTCGAATATCTCGTCGACCGGGCCGGTCTCGACGATCTCGCCGAGGTACATCACGGCCACGCGGTCGGAGATGTGCCGGACCACGGAGAGGTCGTGGGCGACGAACAGGTACGTCAGCCCGAACTCGTCCTGCAGGTCGCCGAGCAGGTTGAGCACCTGCGCCTGCACGGAGACGTCCAGCGCGGACACCGGCTCGTCGAGCACGATGAACTCGGGGTCGAGCGCGATGGCGCGGGCGATGCCGATGCGCTGGCGCTGGCCCCCGGAGAACTCGTGGGGGTATCGGTCGATCTGACTCGCCGAGAGGCCGACGCGTTCGAGCAGTTCCGCGGCGCGCACCTGGCGCTCCTCGCGGTCCGCGATACCGTGGATGCGCAGGCTCTCGGTGACGATCTCGCCGATGGTCATCCGCGGATCGAGGCTGGAGAACGGGTCCTGGAAGACGATCTGGGCGTTCCGGCGGAACGCCTTCAGTTCCGCCTTGTCCATCTCGAAGACGTTCTCGCCGTCGAACTCGACGGTGCCGCCGGTGGCCTCGCGGAGCCGGAGGACGGTCTCGCTGGTCGTGGACTTCCCACAGCCGGACTCGCCGACGAGCCCGAGCGTCTCGCCCTCCTGGACCTCGAAGGAGACCCCGTCGACGGCCTTGACGCTCTGTGCCTCGTTGCCGAGCAGGCTGTCGATGAGGGTGTCGTTCTCGTAGTAGTACTTCTCCAGGTCGGTCACGCGCAGCAGTGGCTCGCTCTTACTCATCGGTCTCACCTCGCTCGAAGTAGTCGTCGGGCAGCGCCTGCGCGGGGTCGTACTCGCCGTCGGCGAGCACACACCGCGCGACGTGGTCCGGGTCGTCCCCGACCTGTCGATGCTCGGGCCGGGAGAGACAGGACTCCATCGCCTTCGGACAGCGGTCGGCGAAGTAACACCGGTCGCCCATCTCGCTGTCGAGCAGGCTCGGGACGTTCCCCTCGATGGGGTCCAGACGCGGTTCGGGGTCGTCGAGGTCCGGCAGCGACCCGAGCAGCCCCTGCGTGTAGGGGTGGGTCGGGCTGTCGAAGACGGCCTCGAGCGACCCGCGTTCGACGACCTCGCCCGCGTACATGACCGCGACGCGCTCGCACATGCGGGCGACGACGCCGAGGTCGTGCGTGATGAGCACGATGCTCATCCCGCGCTCCTCCTGGATATCGCGCAGGAGGTCCAGAATCTGGGCCTGGATGGTCACGTCGAGCGCGGTCGTCGGCTCGTCCGCGATGAGCACGTCCGGCTCGCCGGCGAGTGCCTGCGCGACCATCGCGCGCTGGAGCATCCCGCCGGAGAACTCGTGGGGGTGCTGGTCGGCGCGCTCGGCCGCGTCGGGGATGCCGACCTGGTCGAGCAGTTCGACCGCCCGCGCGTGGCTCTCCTCGCTGGTGTACGACCGGTCCGGCAGGAAGCTGTCGACGATGAGGTTCCCGAGGCCGTAACCCTGGGTCCGCGACCGCGTCTTCCGGGGATTGGCGGTGGTGCGGCGCTGGACCTCGACCGCCTCGGCGATCTGCTCGCCGACCGTGAGCGACGGGTTGAAACTCGACATCGGGTCCTGGAAGATGGTGCTGAACGTCGGCCCGCGCAGGGAGCGACGGACACCCTTCGGGAGCGTCCGGAGATCGACGAAGTCGCCGTCGACCGCGGCGTCTTTCGACCGGAACTCCTCGGCGAGTTCGGCGTCGCGCAGCCACACCGACCCGTCGGTCACCCGGCCCGGTGACTCCACCAGGTCGATGACCGACAGCGCGGTGACCGATTTGCCAGACCCGGACTCGCCGACGATGCCCAGTATCTCGTTCTCGCGAACGTCGAACGACACCGACTCGCAGGCGTTGACCTGCCCCTCCTCCGTGAAGAAGCGCGTCGAGAGGTCCTCGACGCGGAGCAGGTCCTCGTGTGCTCGGCTCATCAGACACCACCCTCCCCTTCGATGCCGGGGTCGAGGGCGTCCCTGAGCCAGTCACCGACGAGGTTCAGCCCGACGACGGTGATGACGATGGCCAGCCCGGGCATGGCGGCGATCCACCACGCCGTGGTCTGGTACTCGCGCCCCAGGGCGATGTCGAAGCCCCAGGAGACGTTCGCGGCCGAGAAGCCGAGGAACGACAGTGCGCTCTCCAGCAGGATGATGGCCGCGACCTGGATGGTCGCCAGCACGAGGATAGGCGTCACGGCGTTGGGCAGGATGTGCCGGAGCAGGATGGTCGCGTCGCTCGCGCCCATCGAGCGGGCCGCCTTGACGTAGGACTCCTCGCGCAGGCTGAGTGCCTCCCCGCGGGCGACGCGGGCGAACCACACCCAGTTGACGAGCGCGACGACCACGATGACCGTTCCCGGCAGTATCGTCTGCGTCGGCATCGGCCCGGGGAGCCCGATTGCATCGCGGAAGATGCCGACGAGCCCAAGCTGGACGAACGGGTCCGGGATGGCGAGTTTCGCCTGTCCCCAGACCCCCACCAGCGCGATGGCCAGCACGAGCGACGGGAACGCGAGCATCACGTCGGCCGCACGCATCAGGGCGTCGTCGACCTTGCCGCGGTAGTACCCCGCGGAGAGGCCGACCGTGACGCCGATGAGCGTGGCGAGTGACGTCCCGAGGACGCCGACGAGCAGCGACACCCTCGCCCCGTATATCAGCCGGGAGAGGATGTCACGACCGTTCCCGTCGGTCCCCAGTGGGTGGTCCCACGAGGCGTTGTTGTAGACGGTCCGCGTCTCGGTCACGATCTCGCCGTCCTCGAAGACGACGCTCCCGTTCTCCTTGACCTGGACCTCCTGGACCGACTTCTCGGAGAAGCCGACGGGCGGCAAGCGCGACTCCTCGAGGTTCTGCTTGGTCGGCCGGTCGGGCGCGACGAACGGTGCGAACACCGCGACGCACACGACGAGCACGACGATGGCGATGCCGATCTTCGCCAGCTCGTTCCGGGCGAGTTCCTTCTTCAGGTTCCTGACGGTCCGTGGAGAGAGCGTCAGGCCACGCAACAGCTTCAGTAGTGAATCGAGAGATACCATCAGTCGAATCCCACCCGGGGGTTGATGTACGCGTACAGCGTGTCGACCGCGATGTTCACGACGACGAAGCCGACGGCGATGACGATGAGCGAGCCCTGCACCATCGGCCAGTCACGGGCCCGGATGCTGCCGATGAGCAGCTGGCCGAGCCCCGGCCAGTCGAAGACGGACTCCGTGATGACCGCCCCACCGATGAGCGAGCCGAGCTGGAGCCCGACCACGGTGACGATGGGGATGAGCGTGTTCCGCAGGACGTGCCGGTAGCGCACCAGCACCTCCGGGAGCCCCTTCGCCCGCGAGGCACGGACGTACGACTTCCCGAGCTCGTCGAGCATGCCGCTGCGGGTGAGCCGCGTGATGAGCGCCGTGAAGTACGTCCCCAGCGTGATGGCGGGGAGCGTGATGTAGCTCAGCCACGTGACGAACCCGTTGATCGCCGCCCCGAGCTGGCCGGTGAGCAGGAGCCCGACGACCCCCGGGAAGCCGATTCCCCGCTGGCTCGTCGGGAACACGTCCAGCTGGACGGCGAAGACGATGACGAGCATCACGCCGAGCCAGAAGTTCGGCGTCGAGATGCCACCCAGCGAGAACAGCGTCGCGAGGTAGTCCGGTGGCTCGTGCCGCCGGGTCGCACTGACGACGCCGAGCGGAATCGCGAGCACGACCGCGACGATGGTCGCCGCGATGGCGAGTTCGAGCGTCGCCGGCAGCGTCCGCATCACACGTGACGTGACCGCGGTGTTGTTCGTCAGGGACGTGCCGAGGTCGCCGAACGGAATGCCCGCGAGGAACTCCAGGTACTGGATGTGGATGGGCTTGTCCAGCCCGAGCTCGCGGATGACCTGCTGGCGGACCTCGGGCGCGACGTCGGGCGGGAGCAGGACGTTCGCCGGGTTCCCGGGCGCGATGACCCGGAGCCCGAAGACGACCGTCACGACTCCCCAGACGACGACGAGCCCTTGCAGTGTTCGTTTTGTCAGAAAACGGACGAGGGACATGGTGGTTCTACTATTCGTTCTTGCTCATCGCGTAGGCGTCGATGCGCTCGTCGGAGCGGGGCTCCCAGTCGATACGGTCCGCGACACCGTAGACGCTGAACTGACGGTTCAGGAAGATCCACGGGGCCTCGTCGTGTGCGAGGGCGTTCGCATCCTGCAGCGTGCTCGTCCGGGCGTCGCCGGTCTGGTTGGACGCCTGCTCCAGCAGCGAGTCGAACTCGTCGTTGCTCCAGGTGGTGAGCGCGCCGTCGCTGGCGAGCAGTGCCTGCATGACGAGGGCACCCTCGAACGTCGCCTCACCCCAGCCGATGAGGTACCACTTCGGCTTGTCCTCGATGTTCCCGGTGAGGAGCTCGTCCACGAGCGACCCGAAGTCGCGCTGTTTGACCGTCGCGGAGACGTTCGACAGCTCGTCGATGTAGCCCGCGACCGCCTGGGCGATCTCGAGGTCCTTGAGGTAGCGCCCCGAGGGCGTGTGGAGTTCGATCTCCGCGCCCGCGTGGCCGCTGGCCTCGACGAGCGCCTCGGCCTCCTCCGGGTCGTACGGGTACGGCTCGACGTCGGGGTTGTGCCCGACGAAGTTCTCCAGGGTCGGCTGTCCGGTCTGGGCACCGAAGCCGCCGAGGACGTTCGAGACGATGCTCTCGAGGTCGATGGCGTAGTTCAGCGCCTGCCGGAACTCCGTGGAGGAGAACGGCTCGACGTCGTACCGCAGCGCGTTGTAGATGATACGCGTACTCGGCGAGGCCTTGACGGACGTGCCGTCGTTGTTCTCGACCTCCGAGACCTGCTGGGGCGGGACGTTGACGATGACGTCGGTCTCGCCCGCGACGAGCTGGTTGACACGCGTACTGGACTCGGTGGCCGCCTTGAACGTCAGCTGGGAGACCTCGGCGGGGTCGTTCCAGTACTCCTCGTTACGGACGAGGACGACCTCCTGGTCCTCGGTGTAGGTGTCGAGCTTGAACGGGCCGGTTCCGTTCATGTCCTGTGCGATCTCCTGCTTCGAGCGCTCCTCGATCCAGGACTTCTGGACGATGTCGCAGTAGGTCGCGAACTCGGAGAAGACGATGGGGTTGACGCCGTCCGTGTTGACGGTGATCTTCCCGTCGCCGGCCTCGGCACCGGTGACACCCGCCAGCTGGTCGCTCTGCGGGCTGGCGAAGCCGACGTCCTCCTTGACGATACGGTTGATGCTGTAGGCGGCGTCCTCGGCGGTGAAGTCGTCGCCGTTGTGGAACGTCGCGTCCGTCCGGAGTTCGAACTCGACGGCGGGCTCGCCGTCGACGCGGGAGAAGCCGGTCGCGAGTGCGTTGACCATCTTCCCGTCGGCGTCGCGAGTGAGCAGGCCCTCGTAGGCGTGCAGCATCACGACGTCTGTCGGGGTCTCACGGTGGTCGTGCGGGTCGAGACCCGAGGGCATGTTGCCCTGGGTGACGGTGACTTCGAAGTCACCCAGGGACTCGTCGTCCCCGCCTCCGAGACCGCCGATACAGCCTGCTGCAGAAGCGGCGACCGCAGTCGCGCCCGCATATTTCAAGAATCCACGCCGGTCGGTAGTGCGTTCTGGCATAGGCCGGTACTACCCAACACGTCCATATAAATCCCACTACCCATGCGCACGAATCACAAGGCAACTAATCGTAAATTAAAGATATCAGACCGTGTATCCCGGGATCTACCGACCGGAATCACCGGAGCGGGAATCGAAGGACACAGTATAAGTTTGGCGCGTCCCAGCCTCGTCCCATGCGCGTCATCTCGCTCGGGGAGGGTGAGCCGGAGCTCGCGGTCGTCGTCTGCATCCACGGCGACGAGCTGTGTGGCAAGCACGCCGTCGAGCGGTTCCTGGCGGACGACCCCACGATACACGAACCGGTGAAGTTCGTCGTCGCCAACGAGGCGGCAGTCGACGCGGGCCGTCGGTACGTCGACGAGGACCTCAACCGGACGTTCCCGGGCGACCCCGACGCCGACACCCACGAGGGGCGACTCGCTGCCGAGCTCCTCGACGAACTCGCCGGCCTGCGCGTCCTCGACCTGCACTCGACGCTCTCGATGGCCGAGCCGTTCGCGCTCTACCAGCGCGCGACCCCGGAGACGTTCCACGTCCTCCAGCGAGCCGGCATCGACCGTGCCGTCGACATCAGCCACGTCCCGGGTGGGCTGGTGGGGTATCTCGACGGGGTCGCCGTCGAGTGCGGCATCAGGGGGAGCGACGCGGCCACCGAGAACGCCGAACGCATCCTCCGGGGCTTCCTCGCGGGGAACGGCGTCATCGACGCCGAGTTCTCGCTGGCCGACCCGGAGGTGTTCTCGGTCACCGAGCGCGTCGAGGGCACCGAGTACGAGTTCATCGCCGAGAACTTCGTGCGCGTGCCCGCCGGCGAGGTGTTCGCCCGCCGTCACGACGGGGAGCTCACGGCTCCCGAGGCGTTCTACCCCGTCCTCATGTCGACCGACGGGTACGACGATATCGTCGGGTTCGGCGCACGGCGGCTCGGCCGCCTCTCCGAGCTGGACCACTGATTCACTCCGCGAATCGACAGCAAACGCGGGGGAAGCCGTGCCCTGACGGGGCGAATCGTATCGTTTTTGCACTCTGCGGCGCTGGTTTCACCTGATGTTGGTCGAACAGTTGGGCGAGGGCGAGCCGGAGCTCGCCGTCGTCGCGGGTATCCACGGGGACGAACCGTGTGGCGTGCGGGCCATCGAGCGTCTCATCGACGAGCAGCCGCCGGTCCGTCGCCCCGTCAAACTGATCGTTGCGAACGAGGAGGCGCTGGAAGCGGGCGTCCGCTTCCTCGAAGAGGACATGAACCGGACGTTCCCGGGCGACCCCGACGCCGACACCCACGAGGGGCGACTCGCCGCCGCGGTGTACGCCGAGGTCGAGGACTGCCTCACCTTCTCCATCCACTCCACGCGCTCGCACGCCGACCCCTTCGCCGTCTACGACAGGATGACCGAGTACGTCCGTGAGATCATCCCCCGGCTCCCGGTCGCCGCCGTGGTGGAGACCGGCGACTCCGTCCATGGCCGGCTGACGACCGCGGTCGACGTCATCGAGGTGGAAGCGGGACTGCAGGGGACCGACGCCGCCGCCGAGAACGCCGACCGGCTCACCCGTGCGTTCCTCACCGCGACCGGCGCGCTTCCCGGCGACGCGCCCGCGAAGCCGATTCCGCACTTCCGACTCCACGAGCGCATCCCGAAGGTGCCCGCAGAGCGCTACGAGGTGTTCGTCGAGAACTTCCAGCGGGTCGAGCCCGGGACGACGTTCGCGGCCGCCGACGGCAACGAACAGATCGCCGACGCCGAGTTCTACCCCGTGCTCCTCTCGACCGACGGCTACGAGGACGTGTTCGGCTACGCTGCGACACGACTCGGCGACCTCACCGCCGAGGCCTGAGTCAGTTGCCCGCGGGAGAATCAGTCGCTCTCGAAGACGCGTTCGCGGTCGATACTGAACTCCAGTCCTGCCTTCCCGACCCGGCGAGACGCGGGTACCTCGCGCCCGACGAGGTCGTCGAGGTCGTCCGGGCCGACGCCCATCGCGTCCAGGAACCGCTTCAGGTCACAGTTCGCCCCCCACACCGGCGGTCTGTCGAAGGTGTCGGTGAACTCGTTGCCCGACGGGAGGCCGAGGGTCACCTCGACCGTCGTCGGCGTCTCGGCGACGGAAACGATGGGAATCGAGTCCAGGTCGCGGCCGGCCGTGACGTCGGCGAGTTCGTTCACCGCGTCGTCGATGTCCTTACTCATTCCGTGAGGGTTCGGTCCCAGACCGCCTAACGGTTGTGCTGGCCGACTACAGCCGCCGGCCGAGGAGCACGAGCAGAGTGCCAAGGACGAGCAGGCCGAGGCCCGCGCCGACGAGGCGCAGGTCGAGCGTCCACGGGTGTGCGCCACAGCCGACGAAGAGCAGGTCGGTTCCCTCGATGGCGAAGCGACCCTGCCACGTGTCGAGGGCGCTGGCCCGACAGCCGACGCCGGGAGCGAACACCGCCCAGAGCGAGACGACGACGCCGACGAGGAGCGCCGACCAGCCGAGTTCGGGCGTCCATCGGCGAACGAAACCGGTCATGGGCGGCGCTTCTCGGGGACCGGCCAAAGGCGTTGCTACTGTCGGCCGCCTCGCTACCGAGCGAGGGTCGAGACGAGGAACGACCCGACCGTCTTCGCGATCTTCTCGTGCTGGCCGACGAAGTGGTGGTCCGCGCCGTAGGCGACCGTCTCGTGGCCGAGTTCGTCGGCCCGGTCGACGACCTGCTGCCAGTCCACGAGGTCGTCACGCTCGCCGTAACACACCTGGACGGGACAGTCGATGTCGTCGAGGGCGGCGACGGCGTCGAGGTCGGCCGCGAGCCGCGGCGCTGGTGCGAGCACCGACACCGCCGCGACGGGCACGTCGACGGTGGACGCCGCCAGCAGCGCCTGACAGCCACCGAAGCTGTAACCGAACAGACCGACCGTCTCGTACCGGTCGTCGGCCCACCGGAGGGCGTTCCGCACGTCCTCGCGCTCGCCGTACCCCTCGTCCCACTCGCCGTAGTCGATGCGCAGGCAGTCGATGCCGTGGTCGGTCAGGACCTCGCCGACCGCCACGAGCCGGCGGTCGCTCCGGTTCCCACCGTGCTGTGGGTGTGGGGGGCAGGCCACCACGCAGGCCGTCGCGTCGTCACCGGCTGAATCGAGTGTCGCCCGGACGTCACGTGCGCCCGGTACCAGCAGTTCGTCGGACATGTGGATACATTCGCACAGTGACGTTTTTAAGTTCGTGGGATGAAATAAACGGGTATGGGAATACTCTCGCGCGCCTCGTACGTTATCAAGTCCAAGATCAACTCGATACTGAACCGGGCCGAAGACCCGACAGAGACTCTGGACTACTCCTACGAGCAGATGCGAGACCAGCTCCAGCAGGTCAAACGCGGTATCGCGGACCTCACCACCCAGAAGAAGCGCCTGGAGATGCAGAAGCGACGCCTCGAGGAGGACGTCGAGAAGCACAACCGCCAGGCCCGTGAGGCCGTCCGCCAGGACCGCGAGGACCTCGCCCGCCGCGCCCTCGAGAAGAAGAAGACGAAGATGACCCAGATGGAGCAACTCGAGGGCCAGATCGAGCAGCTCCAGAACACGCAGGACCAGCTGCTGGAGAAGAAAGAGACCCTCCAGAGCCGCATCGAGGAGTTCCGCACGAAGAAGGAGACGATGAAGGCCCGCTACGAGGCGGCCGAGGCCAGCAACCGCGTTTCGGAGGCCATGACGGGCGTGGGCGACGAGATGGACGACGTCGGCCTCGCCATCGAGCGCGCAGAGGAACGCACCCAGGACATGGAGGCACGCGCCGCCGCCATGGACGAACTGTACGACGAGGGCGCGTTCGACGACGCCCTCAGCGACAAGGACTCCATCGACCGCGAGCTCGAAGCGCTGGGCTCCTCCAGCGAGGTCGACGCCGAACTCGACACGCTCAAGGCCGAGATGGGCAAGGGCGGCGCCGGTGGCGGCACCGGTGACACCGAGGTCGACGCCGACGTGAGCGACGAGGACGTCTCGGCAGACCTCGAGGAGCTCGAACAGGAGATGGAGGCCGCCGAGGCGGCCAAGGCCGGTGGCGACGGCAGCAGCGCGGACGTCGAGGCGGAACTGGAAGACGTCGAGGAAGAGCAGTCCGAGACGTAGCCGGCCAGGTCGGTGTGTCGCGAAGGGGCCGGGGCGTGCTTCATCTCAGGCGGCGGTTTCATCAATCTCACCTGATTTATCTGTGCTAGAAACAATCATCTCCCCTCCGCCCGTAGGTGATGTATTATGGCCGAACGGGTTCCGACGGGAATTCAAGGATTGGACGAGGTCCTCCATGGGGGGTACATCGAAAACCGGAGCTATCTGGTCAGGGGGGAGCCTGGCGTCGGGAAAACACTGCTCGGCCTGCACTTCCTGATAGAGGGCGTCGAACAGGGTGAGAACTCGCTGTTCATCAACCTCGGGGCACCCGAGGCCGACATCCGGGAGGATGCCAGGGGGCTGGGGATGGACCTCGATGGGGTCGACATCCTCGACCTGAGCCCAGCCTCTGACTTCTTCGTCGAGAACAAGATGTACGACATATTCACCAGTCCAGAGGTCGAACGTGGCGAGTTCACGGCCGTCATCTCCGACGCCGTCTCCGAGTTCAACCCGGACCGGGTGTTCGTCGACCCGTTGACGCAGTTCCGCTATCTCTCCCCCGACGAGTTCCAGTTCCGCGAGGAGGTCCTTTCGTTCCTGCAGTACCTCAAGGAGAACGACTGCACGACGCTGTTCACCTCCCAGTCCACCCACAACTTCCCCGACGACGACCTGCAGTTCATCAGCGACGGGAACATCCTGCTCTACTACGGTGAGGTGTTGCACCACGTCGAGGTGACGAAGATGCGCGGGAGCGAGTTCGAGAAGGGCCCCCAGACCGTCGAGATCGGTGACGGTGGGATGCACATCTACCCGCTGCTCAGACCCGGCCGGTTCAAACTCGACTACGAACCCGTTCCCATCCCGTCCGGCAACGAGAGACTCGACGAGATGCTCAACGGTGGGGTCGAACGCGGGACGACGACGCTCATCAGCGGCCCCACCGGGGTCGGCAAGACGACCGTGGCGATGCAGTTCCTGCTCTCCGCCGCCGAGGAACGGGGGGAGCGCGGCATCATCTATCTCTTCGAGGAGTCCGAGAACACGTTCGTCCTGCGTGCGGAGTCGCTCGGCCTGCCCATCAGACGGCTCGCGGAGGAGGGCCTCATCTCGGTCATGCAGGTCGACGCGCACGAACACTCCGCCGAGCAGTTCTCCCGGCAGGTCCGGCGCGAGGTCGAAGAGCGGGACACCAGGCACGTCCTCATCGACGGTATCGACGGGTACGTCGCCTCGATCAGCGGCGACGAGCGCGACCTCGTCGCGCGCCTGCACGCGGTGGTCGGCTACCTGCGCAACGTCGGGGTGACGACCTTCCTGACCAGCGAGATGGAGACCATCACCGGGCAGTTCCGGCCGAGTTCGCGGCGGGCGAGCTATCTCGCGGACAACATCATCTTCCTCGGCTACTTCGAGCTGGGGTCACAGATACACAGGTCCATCGGTGTGTTGAAGAAACGCGCCAGCACCTTCGACCACAGCATCCACGCGTTCACCATCGACGAGAACGGCATCCAGGTCGGTGAGGAGCTGGACAACCTGCACGGTATCCTCAGCGGGACACCGACGTGGTACGAAGAAGATATCCCGGAACTGGGTGAGCTGGACTGATGAGCCCCGTACTCTCAGAGAGCGACCAGAAGGAGGAGACGGTCGTCCTGTTGCTGGTCCATCGACGCAACCGGGAATTGCTCTCCGAGTGGCTCTCTCGTCACTTCCACGTGACGGTCCCACAGGAAGGAGAGCTCCCCAGCTCGTTCGACCTCTGCCTGTTCGACCTGGTCACCCTGCACGAGCACAAGGCCGAGCTCGAGCGGAAGAAGAAGGAGGCCGCACCCGTGTTCGTCCCGTACCTGCTGGTGATGCGTGAGCGAGAGCGCGCACGGCTCGGCGACGATATCTGGGACCTCATCGACGACCGGGTCATCATCCCGACGAGTCAGGCCGAACTCGGTGCGCGGGTGAGTACCCTGTTGACCGCCCGCTGGCAGTCCCTCGAACTGCAGGAGCTCAAGGAGCACGAGGTCGGCAAGGAGCAAGCGTTCACGGAGAGCGCCCTCCGGTCGCTGCCGGACGTCTTCTACGTGCTCGACACCGACCTGAAACTCGACCGCTGGAACGACAGACTCGCTGCCGTGACCGGTGCGAAACAGGCGGCCCTGAAAGCGACCGACCTGGCCGAGCTGGTCCGCGAGGACCACCGGGGGGCGGTGACGGACGCGTTCGAGACCGTCCTCGTCGGCGGCGGGACGGCCAGGGTCGAGGCGGTACTGGTGACCGAGAACGGTGACGAGGTCCCCTACGAGTTCACCGCGGCACGCCTCACCGACCCCGACGACGAATGCCTCGGTATCGTGGGTGTCGGCCGTGACGTGACCGACCGGGCAGTTCGTCGCGAACTGGCGCGCCAGAACGAGCGCCTCGAACGGTTCGCCAGCATCGTGAGCCACGACCTCCGGAACCCGCTGACGGTCGCGAACCTCAACCTCGACCTGGGCCGGGAAACCGGTGACGACGAGTACTTCGAGAAGGTCGAACGGGCGCTCGACCGGATGAACACCCTCATCGAGGACGTGCTCGCGCTCGCCCGGAAGGGACAGGTCGTCGGCGAGTTCGAGCCGGTCTCGCTCCGGACCGCCGCCGAGACGGCCTGGTCGAACGTCGGGACGAACGATTCGACCCTCGACATCGCCGACCAGACGATGATACTCATGGCCGACGATTCGCGGCTCCACGACCTGCTGATGAACCTGTTCCGGAACTCCATCGAGCACGGGGGCGAGGACGTGACGGTGACCATCGGCCCGATCGACGAGACCGGCTTCTACGTCGAGGACGACGGGACTGGTATCTCCGACAAGGAGAAAGAGAAGGTGTTCGAGTACGGCTACACCACCTCCGAGGAGGGCACCGGCTTCGGCCTGGCGATCGTCCGGTCCATCGCGGAGGCCCACGGCTGGACCGTCGAACTCGTCGACAGCGCCGACGGTGGCGTCCGGTTCGAGGTGACCAACGTTGAGTTCGCGGAGCCAGGGGCCCTCGGGGCGACCGCGGACGACGACGACGCGGCCGAGCCCGACGACACCGAGGAGTAAGGGCGGGCGAGTTAGCCCCCCGATTTTTCCCGTCGCCGCCGCGACACCCGGACGTGTCACAGAGCGACGAGAGCGAGGTGCGCGAGGACGACCAGCCCAGCGACAAGCTTCGCCGTCGCGCCGACGAGAGCAGCCTGAAACTCCGGCTGTTGATGGATGCCGACCGGCTGGTCGTCACGGCCGGACTCGTCGGCTTCGTCTTCCTCGCCGTCCTGCTCGTCGGAATCACCCATCCGACCGACGCTGCCACGCTCCTGGCCGACGGCGACCCCGTCGAGACGCTGTTCCAGGCGTTCGTAACCGCCATCATCACCGGGGTGACGCTGGTGCTGACGCTCAACCAGCTCGTGCTCTCGCAGGAACTCGGGGCCGTCGGGGACCAGCGCGACCGGATGGAGGGCGCGATGACGTTCCGCGAGGACGTGCGCGAGGTGGTCGAGACCGCCGTCACCCCCGCCGAACCGTCGGCACTCCTCCGGGCACTGGTCCTGACCTCGCGCGACCGCGCCGAGTCGCTCCGGGAGGCCACCGCCGACACCGACGACGAGACGCTCCGCGAGCAGGTCGACGAGCTCACCGACAGTCTCGTCGAGAACGCCGACTCGGTCGCGGCTGACCTCGAAGGGGCGACCTTCGGGGAGTTCGACGTGGTGTCCGCCGCGCTGGACTACAACTACTCCTGGAAGATCCACGCCGTCCGGCGGGTCCGGACCGAGCACCGGGATGTGCTCTCCGACGACGCCGTCGCCGCCCTCGACGACCTCGAAGACGTGCTGTCGCTGTTCGGCCCTGCCCGCGAGCACGTGAAGACGCTCTACTTCCAGTGGGAACTCGTCGACCTCTCCCGGGCCATCACCTACGCCGCGGTGCCGGCGCTGGTCAGCACCACCGCGATGCTCGTCTTCTTCGACGCCGACGCCCCCCTGTTCGCGGGGCAGACCCTCGGCGTGAGCCACACGCTCGTCGTGCTGGCGGCGGCGGTCGCCATCGCGGTCGTCCCGTTCGCGCTCTTGCTCTCGTACGTGGCCCGCATCGCCACGGTGACGAAGCGGACGCTCTCCATCGGGCCGTTCATCCTGCGCGAGACCGACCGCGGGACCGACGACGGTGGGAACCGCTGACGCCGGGGCGTGGCTAGGCGCTGGCCCGGCGTATCGCTCGACGTAACTCGTTCGCCCGGTCGGGGGTGCAGGGGCCACGCGAGCGCCAGCGAACCGTCCCGTCGGCGTCGAGCAGCAGGGCGTGGGCGCTGTCGACGCTCCGGATGCCCAGTGCGCGCTTGAACCGGGCGACGTCGACGTACAGCCGGATGGTCCGGGCTCGGCGCTCCGCGTCGGGCACCTCCTCGGACAGCCCGCCGATGAGCCGCGACTTCGACACCCTGTGTCGGTGCGAGAGCGTGGGCAATTCGTAGTACTCGAAGGCGGGGTAGCGGGCTGCGAGCGGGGCCGCCGCCGCCAGCCACGACTCGACGGCCACCTGCTGCCATCGCTGGAACGAGACCACGGCGAGCGTCGGGTCGCCCGCGAAGTCCGTCGGGAGGTCGAAGCGGACGCCTTCCAGGTTCTCGCCCGAGACCGACGGGAAGCGCATGCTACCGATACGTGCCCGAGGGGGAGAAACCCGTCGTCGGCACCCTTTTCTCTCGCCCCGGCAACGTGTCGGCATGCGCCTGCTGTGTATCCATTCGGCCCGACTGGCCGTCGAGGCGGCCACCGCGGCCAACGACACGGCCGCGGTCCGCGGGCCACCCGACCCGGTGGAACTCTCGGACTGCCTCACCGTCGCCGTCACCGTCGAACCCGGTGACCTGACCGACAGGGTGGCCGCCCAGGCCGCCGCCGAGGTCCGGGAGACGGCCGACCAGCTCGCCGTCGACGCCCTCGCGCTCGTCCCCACGGAGCACCTGAGCGACCGCCCTGCCGACGACGAGACCACGGACCGTGTCCTGGACGCGGTCGAGGCCGCCCTCACCGACGGTTTCACCCTCTTTCGGGCCCCTCGCGACTGGTACCTCGCGCTCGACCTCGAGACGAAGGGACACCCCTACGCGGCACAATCGGTTCGCGTCACCGCGGCGGACGTCCCCACGGAGGCCAACCCCGAGTCCCGCGACTGGCTGGTGCTGACGCCCGATGGCGAACAGCACGAACCACTGGCCGAGTCGGCGTCCCTCTCAGGGGCGCTGGAGGCCGTGATGAACGCCGGGGGCGAAGGCACGACCGGCAGCACCGGGTCGGAGCCAGCTGTCGACTCACTCCTGACCGACCATGGATTCGCGAGCGTCGACAGGGACAGCCCTGACGGAATCCGGTATCTGCCGCGGGGGGCACTGCTCCGGCGGTCGCTCCGCGACGTGGTCGAGGACCGCGCGGCTGCCGCCGGTGCGACCCCGGTCGGGTCGGAAGCGGCGGCCGGACAGACTCCCGGAACGGCGGGTGGCACGGGACGGGCACTCCTGGAAGCCATGGACTGGTCGACCGTGGACGCCCCAGTGCGACTGTTCGAGACGCGGACGGAGCCGACTGGCCGGGCATCGGGCTCCAGCAGGCAACCCTTCCGACACCAGCGAACTGCGACGGTCCCGACACTCACCACGATGACGTCGGGCGGTGACAGCCCCAGGGAGGAGTTCGAGACGCTGGCAAGGCTCGCGGTCGACATTCACGCCGTCGTCGGCCTCGACCCGGTCCTCACGTTCCGAACCTCGGTCGAGTTCTGGGAGCGGTCCCGGGACTGGCTGGTCGACCTCGTTCGCTCGCTCGACCGCCCAGCGCTGGTCGACCTTCGGCCCGAGCCCCCCGACTGGACGATCAGACTCGACCTCGCGGTCGCACCCGAGGGCCGGTCACCGGTCGAGACCGGGACGGTCGAAATCGAACCCGTGCCGGGCACAGGTGAGACCCGGTCACGCCTCCACTGCGAACCGGTCGGGAGCGTCGAAGCGGTGACCGCGGCACTGCTGTCGCGAGCCGCCGCCATGGACCGGCCACAGCTCCCAACGTGGCTCGCGCCGACGCAGGTCCGGTTCGTCCCCGTTGAGTCCGAGCATCTCGACCACTGCGAGTCGCTGGCCGAGGCGGTGGCGGCGGCCGGTATCCGGGTCGACGTTGACGACCGGACCGACGACACCGTCGGACGCCGCCTCGCGGCTGCGACTACCGACTGGGTGCCCTACGTCGCAGTCGTCGGTGACCGGGAGGTCGACGGGGACCAACTGAAGGTACAGGTACGAGCGACGGGGTCCGAGGTGACCCTCACGGTCACGGAACTCGTCGAAGCCGTACAGGCGGCTGTGGGGGACACCCCCCGGAGCCGATGGTCGCTCCCTCGCCGGTGCAGCCAGCAACCGCGGTTCGCCGAGACTACCTGAGGCCGATACCGGGCACGTCGTCGAGGTCGATGGCCCCGCCAGGGCAGACCGGCCCGTCGTAGGGGTCCGCGTCCGCTGCCAGCAGGAGGGAACCGTCGAGGTCGACGTAGTCACACAGCGGCGCGAGTTGCCCACCGGCGGAGATGGCCGCGTCGGACTCGATCATGCAGCCGAGCATGACCTCGAGCCCGTGAGCGCGGGCGGTGTGAATCATCCGTCTGGCCTCGACCAGCCCACCGCACTTCATGAGCTTGAGGACGACCACGTCCGCCCGGTCGGCGACCCGGGGCACGTCGTCGAGTTCGACGCAAGATTCGTCGACGGCGATGGGCAGCGGGGAGTGTTCGTACACGTAGCGAAGCCCCTCTGGGTCCTCGGCGGACACCGGTTGCTCGACGAACTCCACGTCGTACTCGGCGAGCCACTCGGCGTTCCTGACGGCTTCCTTCGGCGTCCACGCCTCGTTGGCGTCGACCCGGATGGTCGCGTCGGGGGCGGCGTCGGCCACCGCGGCGATGCGGGCACGGTCGTCGTCGGTGCCGACCTTCACCTTCAGGATGTCGTAGCCGTCGTCGGCTGCACGCGCAGCCTTCTCGCCCATCGTCTCCGGGTCCGCGATGCCGACCGTGTAGGACGTCTCGGGTGCCTCGTCCGGGTCGAGGCCCCAGTACCGCCACAGCGGAAGTTCGGTTCGTTTGCCCACGAGGTCGTGCAGTGCGATGGAGACAGCGGTTCGGGCGGCCGGGTTGCCGCGAATCGACTCCCGGAGGTCGGCCTCGATGGCCGCGACCTGGAACGGGTCGTCGATGGCTTCGAGGTCGGGGCGCAGTCCCTCGAGGACGGCCTCGACCGTGTCCGCGGTCTCGCCGTAGTGGCTGGACGGGGCGGCCGCGCCGACGCCCTCGTACTCCCCGTCAGAGAGTCTGACGACGACGTTCTCTGCTGCGTCCTGTGACCCCCGGGAGATGGTGAACGTCTCCGCGAGTTCCAGCGAGACGCGCTCGACGTCGACGTTCATAGAATCGCCTCCAGCAGGTCGTCGGCGTCGAACCGGACGAGGTCGGCCGCGGGCGCGTCGATGGCGTCGGCGAACTCCTCGAGGGCCTCGCGGGCCGCCTCGTCCGACTCGATTCCCGACGTGTTGAGCGACCCGCCGACCACCTCGGCCTCGTGGACCGGCGCAGCCAGGGACTCGTACAGGTCGACGTACGTGTCGAGGTCCTGGAGCGGGTAGTCCTCGTACCCGTGGACGCGCTCCTGGCCCGCCCGGTGGCAGAGGACGAGTTTGTCCGGCTGGGCACCGTGGAGGATGCCACACGTGACCGCGGAGTACGCCGGGTGCGTGATAGCGCCCTGCCCCTCCACGAACAGGTAGTCGTGGTCGTCGCCCTTCTCCAGTATCATCTCCTCGACCGCGCCGGCGGTGAAGTCGCTCACGACCCGGTCGATGGGGTTGCCCCACCCTTCTATCATGATGCCGGTCTGGCCGGTCGGGATGACGGCCGCGTCGTGGCCAGCCTCGCGGGCGGCCTCGCACAGCTCCATCGTCGCCGTCATCTTCCCGACCGAGCAGTCCGACCCGACCGTGAGGACGACCTCGGCGTCGACCTGCCCGGCGACGCCCCGGGCCACCGTCAGGTCGGGGTCGGGCTTGCGAACGTCCCAGATGTCGCAGTCGTGTTCGGCCGCGAGGCTCGCGAACTCCTCGTCGTCTTCGAGGAAGTAGTGGAGGCCGGCGACGAGGTCGCAGCCCCGTTCGAGGGCGGTCCGGACGTCGTCGCGCCAGGACTCGTCGAAGCCGCCGCCGATGGGGGCGATGCCGATGACGAGCGCGTCACACTCGGGCGCGTCGGCCATCGAGGCGACCACGGGGGCGTCCTGCACGTCGCCGACGAAGTCGTTGACGCGAGCGCCGGCTTCGTCGCGGTCCAGGACGGCGACGACCTCGTCGTCCGAGTAGCGCAACAGGCCGAGTGCGGTCTTCGCGCGGTCCGGGAACTTCTCGTGGGCGAGGATGGCGATTCGCATGCCCGCTGGTTTCCATCGCGAGCAAAAAAGCCTACTTTCTCCGGGCGTTCTCGTAGCTGGCCCGAAGGTACGGTTCGGCCGCGTCGAGGTCGGTCAGCGAGACGACCGCCCACGCCGCCGCGGTCAGCCCCTCGGTGATGAACGGTTCGACCGGGACGAGCGAGGCGAGTTCCTCGCGCTCGGGCGGCGTGAGCGTCGTGAGTGCGAGTCTGTCCCCGTCCACCAGGACGAACAGTCGCTCGTCGACGGTGAACGACGGGTGGCCGAACAGTCGTCGTTGCTCGACCCCGTCCCAGGCCCCGACGACCGATTCGACGACCGTGACGGTCATCGAGTCCCCTCGGCTCTGCTGACACCCATACCTGACCTACGTCACCATCGCTCTTGGATGTTTCAGGGCCGCTGACTGGCCAAAAGAGATTAAACGAGTTGGGCGGGAGGTAGTAACATGGTTCCTGGTGTCATACTCGCCGCGCCAGTGACGGTTCTCGGTGGCTGTGCCGCGGTGATGGTGGCACTTGGTGTGCTCGCCTTCCGCCGTCACGACGTGCCCGGAACCGATGCGTTCGGCGTCCTGACACTCGGTATCGCCTTCTACGCGTCGACCTACGCGGTCGCGCTGTCGACGCCCGCCACGGCGGCGACGGCCCGGCTGTTCTGGGAGCGCGTGATGTGGTTCGGCATCACCGCCATCCCCATCGCCTGGTTCGTCTTCGCGGTGGAGTACACCGGCCACGAGCGGTGGTTGGACCGGCGCATCCTCGCCGCGCTCTGTGTCCCCCCGCTGGCGGGTCTCGTGCTCCTCTGGGTCGCCCCGGAGGCGTACCTCTGGCCCACCTACGACCTCCGAACGTGGAACGGGCTCACACTCATCGACCAGCAGTACACACCCCTGTTCTGGGTGCTGTACGGCTACGAACTGCTTCTCATGCTCATCGGGACGACCATGCTGTTCCGCCACGGCGTGGTCACCGACGGGGTCTACCGCGGCCAGACCGCAGCCTTCGTCGTCGGCGCGTGCGTCCCGGGCATCGCGAACCTCGCCTCCATCTTCGGCTACGCTACCTCCCCCGGGCTCGACCTGACTCCCTACGCCTTCGCCGTCACCGGGCTGGCGTTCGGCGTCGCCATCTTCCGTCACGAGGGGTTCGACTGGGTACCGGCGTCGCGCCACCTCGGCCAGCAGGTGATGGTCGAGAACATGACCGAAGCCGTCGTCCTCGTCGACCACGACGACCGGATCGTCGACGCCAACCCGGCCGCCACCGAGGCGCTCTTCGGGGAGGGACGGACCCCGACCGGTGAGTCACTGAACGAGGTCCTCCCCGCCGTCTCCGCCCGCCGGGACGGGGGCGGTTCCCAGACCAGGACGGTGGTCGACGACCAGGTGTACGAGGTGAGTGGGTCGACGGTCACCGACCATCGCGACCGGGAACTCGGCCGCGTCCTCGTGTTCACCGACGTGACCGAGCGCCACCGCCGCGACAAGCGCCTGTCGGTCCTCAACCGGGTGCTCCGGCACAACGTCCGCAACGACGTGACCATCGTCGACGGCTACGCACAACTGCTCGAAGAGCAGACCGAGGACGACGACCTCGCGACCGCTGCGGCCGACATCCGCGAGGTCGCTGGCGACATCGTGGCCATCTCGAAACGTGCCCGGGAGCTCCAGCTCGTGCTCGACTCGGACGGCGAGACGGTCGGCAACCTCACGGACCGGCTGACCGCGGTCGTCTCGGCAGCGCGGTCCAGGTACCCCGACGTTCGGATCGATGCCGACATCCCGCCCGGGGCGATGGTCCCCAGCCCCGACGTGTGCGAGACGGTCGTGGAGAACCTGCTGGTCAACGCGGCCACACACAACACGGGTGACCAACAGCACGTCTGGCTGACCGCCGAGCGCGACGGCGACGACCTGCTCGTCGTCGTCGCGGACGACGGCCCGGGCATCCCGAGTTCCGAGCGTGCGCCGCTCTCGAACGAGGCGGAGACGCCGCTCGACCACGGCAGTGGGCTCGGGCTCTGGGTCGTCAACTGGGGCGTCCACGCCGTCGGTGGCGACGTGACCTTCGACACCGGCGACGACGGCACCGTCGTCACCGTCACCCTGCCGCAGGTCACGGTCGAGGAGGGCGGAGACGACGTCGTAGACCCCTTAGAGCAAGCGTAACCGGGTCGAGAAGAACTCGTGGAACGCGTCGTCGAGCGCGGCTCTCGGGTCGCCGGTGGCATCGACGGCCGCGGTCGCGACCGCCTCGTCCTCGAACTCCCGGACGAGCCGTCGGTCGCCCACGACCACGAGCCGGTCGGCGTCGCGGTCGGCGATGGCGTCCCGACAGTCGTCGAGGTGGGAGTCGATCTGTTCGTCGCGGATGCGCTCGAAGCGCGCCTGTGAGAAACCGCCCTTCGAGTGCTTGCCCTTCACGTCGCTCTCGAACCCGGAGGCAGCGACGCGCTCGGTACCCTCGTAGGTCCCGAGCGCGAACAGGTCGGCGCGGACGAGCGCCAGCGAGAACTTTCCCACGGGCTCGACCCAGGCGCGGTCGAGACGGAACGACTCGCCCCACTCGCAGAAGCCCTCGGGCGCGAGTGGCGCGTCGAGGGCCACCTGGACCAGTCCGGCGTCGTCGGTGTAGTACAGACACGGCGCGGCCCGGTCGAGCAGCGTGGCGCGCTGGCCGAGCGTCTCGGCGGCCGCCTCGGGGACCTCGTCCGTCACCATCGCGGAGAGGGCACCCTCGGGGCCGGTCTCGACGCTCGCCAGTCGGTCGAGCACCTCGGACAGTCGCTCCCCGTGGAGGTCCTCCTGTCCCCGGAACGCGAGGTCGGCCTCGTCGGTGTCGACCCGGTCGAGTTCGCCCTCGAGCTGGGCGATGCGGTCTTCGAGCCGGTTCACCCGCTCCTCGGCGTCCTGTCTCGCAGTCGCGGCGTCGGCGCGGCGCTCCTGTTCGGCCTCCAGCTGGTTCTGGAGGTGGTGCTTGTCGGCCTCCAGTTCCTCGATGCGCGTCTTCAGTTCGGCGCGGCCGAGCAACTCGTCGAGCATCGAGTAGAACCGTGCGAGCCGGACACTTCTACGTTCCGGCGTCGGGACCGCCACCGACCGACCAGTCGTCGCGCTGGTCGTCGGTGGTCCCCGTCCCGCCGGAGCGCCGCGCCTCGCCGTAGCCGGTGAACTGGAGCAACTGGCTGGCCCGGTCCGCCTTGGCGAGGAAGACCTCCGTGAGTGCGGGCGGGGTGTCGATGTCGAGTCGGTCGAACAGCCGGTCCGGGACGGCGAGTGTGTCCGCAGGGACGGCCTCGTCCCCGTGGACCGCGAGGTGGGCCGTGTCGAGTTTCATCACGAGGGGGCTGTCGAGTCGCGTGATTCCCGACCCGTCGTGGTAGAGTTGTTCGGTGACGCGTTCGTGCTGGGTGCGTGCCATGACGGCACCGTCCTGCTCGGAGGGCGTGACGTAGAGCCGCCCGAGATAGTAGCTGCGAGAGAATTCCTCGAACAT
This sequence comes from Haloarchaeobius pelagicus, assembly GCF_051207375.1. Lineage (NCBI taxonomy): Archaea > Methanobacteriati > Methanobacteriota > Halobacteria > Halobacteriales > Halorubellaceae > Haloarchaeobius > Haloarchaeobius pelagicus. The sequence goes on from NZ_JBPJZD010000002.1 coordinate 184,443, forward strand.
CGCTGTGCGACTGTGTGCAAGTCAGTGTCACACAAAAGCGTTCTGGGGAGTACTTATATCGGACCGCAATTCGACCGTGAAACGGCCAGAGAAACGGTTCTGAACGAATCGAAAACCGTCTGGAGAACGCGCGTGAACGGTCCGAACGGTGTCCCGACTTTTTAGTAGTCGGTGATGTAGGAATAGCTGATGCGGAGCATACTCGCCGTGGTGCTCAGTCTCTCGCTCATCACAGGGGCGGTTTCCGTCGCAGCGACGGGGTCCCAGCCAGGGCTCTCTCTGGCAGCGGGTGAAGAGCATGGGGACGTCCAGCTACCCGGTAACAACACGACGAACGGTAACTCGTCCATGGGGGCACAGGTCTCCACGTTCATGCAGTCGAGCGCGACCGACGCGAACGCCTCGGTCGACTCTGGCATGTGGAGCGCCGCCTACAACGGCTCGAAATCGAACGAGTCGAAGGCAGCGCTCGTCACCCAACGTGTGAACGACATCGACGCGCGACTGGCGGCACTCGAGAAGAAGAAGCAACGACTGCAGGACCGGAAGGACGAGATGAACCCGGTCGCCTACAAGGCCCAGCTCGCGGCCATCACGAGCCAGCTGGCCGCCATCTCCGAGGACATCGACCAGACGGAGGCGAGGGCGGAGGAGGTTGGCGTGAACACGACGAAGCTCGCGGAGCTTCGGACGAACGCCAGTGACATGGCCGGGCCCGAGGTCGCCGCGATGGCGCGCGAACTCGCCGGCAATGGCCCACCAGAGGACATCCCCGGACTCGGCCCCGACAAGGGTGAGAACCAGGGAGCCGACAACGAGACGGACGGAAACAGTGGTCCCCCGGGAAATGACAACGTGACCGGGAACGAGACCGACGGGCAAGGCCCGCCGGACGACCCGGGCAGCGGTGGCGGTAACGGTGGCAACGGCGGCGGCAACGCCCCTAGCGTCATCGCAGACCGTATCGCGGCACGGCGATAAGCACAGACATTCTTTTACGCGCCCCTCGCCAAGGTTGGCATAGATGGATTCAGCGGCGCTGCTCGACCTGCTCGGGAACGAAAATCGCAGACGGATACTCCGTCTGCTGGCGCGCAAGCCCTGCTACGTGACCGAGATCAGCGAGTACCTCGGTGTCAGCCCGAAGGCCGTCATCGAACACCTCCGGAAACTGGAGGACGCGGGGCTCATCGAGAGCCACACCGACGACCAGCGTCGCAAGTACTTCCACATCGCGCGGAACCTCCGGCTGGAGGTGAACGTCTCACCCTACGGCTTCGCCACCAAGAGTGCCTACCCGGCCTCGAAGAGCCTGGACATGACGACGTGTCGCCACCTCAAGCTCGACGTGCAGTACTCGGAGGACGAGCACGAGCCGAAGGACCTCATCGCGGACCTCTCCCGCCTGGAGGAACTGGAGAACGAGCTCTCGATGGCCCAGCGATGGGTCCAGGGTCGCATGACGGACGTGCTCGACCGCATCACGGAGACGGTCGGCGCGGGCTCGGACTCGCGGCTCTACGCGGACACCTTGCTCTCGGTGCGGTCGGAGCCGAAGTCGGTCATCGAGATCGCCAACTCGGTGGACGCCCCACCAGCGATGGTCGAGGAGGTGCTCGCGGACCTACAGGAGAACGGGTTGGTGCGGTACACAGGCGAAGGCTGGTCGCTGGGCGACTGAGTTTTCGAACCCCTACCAGGAGAGGTCGTCCTCGAAGTCGTCCGGGTCCGAGGTGAGACCGTTCCGGAGGTCACTGCCGAAGTAATAGCCGACGAGCGCGCCGACCAACCCCAGGCCCGCGCCGAAGGCCAGCAACCACTTGCCGCCCGGGAGGAACGCGAACCGGAAGTTGCTCAGGAGGGAGGTCCCGAGGCCGACGCCGAGGCCGCCCAGTGCGGTCTCGGCGTATCGTTTCCGGGAGGTAACGAGGCCGTAGACGAACGCGGCACCGACCATCCCGACGTAGCTGGCGACACCCCCGAGGAGCGGCGTGAAGCCGGCGGCGATGAAGCCCACGGTCATGAGGACGCTGACGAGCAGGAACGACTTCGGGTTGAAGTACCTCGTCAGTCCCTCGTCGCCCGTCGAGCCTGCCTGCTGTTTCGGCGCGGGCTCGTCGTCGAGCCCGAGGTCGAGGTCCATGTTGGCCTCCTCCGAACTGGCGCGGCGGTCGCGCTTCTGGCGCTTGCCGCCACCACCCGCACCGTCCCCGCCCGAGTCGCCCCCGTCGAGGTCGGAGAGCAGCTTATCGGTCTCCGCGAGGAGGTCCTCGGTGGACTGCTCCGAGGGTTTCTCGACCGTCTTCTCGTCGCCGCGGTCGGACATGTCCGAGAGTAGTGCTGGAACTGACAAGAGCCTTTTCGTGGGCCGGATGACGGCTTTCCCGACCGACGACGCACCCCGCGTGTCGCCCAGAAGGATGCCTTTAGGTGCAGGCGTAGCGAAGCGCCTCGCATGAACCCAGGCGACCGCGTCCGCGTCACGCGGGCCGATAGCGAGTACGAGGGCGTCTTGCTCCCGTCGTCGACAGCCGAGCAGCTCGTGGTCAAGCTCGACGGTGGCTACAACGTCGGTATCGACCGCGCCGAGAGCGACGTCGAGGTACTGGAGTCCGACGTCTACCAGATCGAGGCCGCACAGAAGGAAGACGGCGACACGAGCGAGGTCGAGTTCGACCCCGACCTGCCGACCATCGCACTCATCTCGACCGGTGGCACCATCGCCTCGACCGTCGACTACCGCACCGGCGCGGTGACGGCCCAGTTCGACGCCGAGGACGTGCTCCGGGCGGTCCCGGACCTCGCCGGCCGGGCGAACTACCGCGGCCGCGTCGTCGCGAACATCCTCTCCGAGAACATGGAGGTCCCCATCTGGCAGGACCTCGCCGAGGCCATCCACGAGGAGGTCGAGAACGGGGCCGACGGCGTCGTCGTCATGCACGGCACCGACACGATGCAGTACTCCGCCTCCGCGATGTCGTTCATGCTCGACTCGCCGGTCCCCATCGTCTTCACCGGCAGCCAGCGCTCAGCGGACCGCCCCTCCTCGGACAACGTCATGAACGCGGTCTGTGCGGTCGAGGCCGCGAAGGCCGACGCCGCCGAGGTCATGGTCTGCATGCACGGCTCCGAGAGCGACGACATCTGTGCGCTCCACCGCGGCACCCGCGTCCGCAAGAACCACACCTCCCGGCGTGACGCCTTCCAGACCATCGGCGCAGAGCCACTGGGAATCGTCGACTACGACTCCGAATCCGTGGCGTTCCACGGTGAGTACGAGGAGCGCGGCGAGGCCGACCTCGCCATCTACCCCGACCTCGAATCCGAGGTCGAACTCGTGAAGTTCACGCCCGGCATGGACCCCGCGTTCTTCGAGGCCTGCGAGGGCAAAGCCGGCGTCATCATCGAGGGAACCGGTCTCGGCCACGTCCACACCGACTTCATCCCGACCATCGAGGAACTGGTCGAAGACGGCACCCACGTCGTCATGACCAGCCAGTGCCTGGAAGGCCGGGTCTGTGACCGCGTGTACGACACCGGCCGCGACCTGCTCGACGCCGGCGTCGTCGAGGGCGAAGACATGCTCCCCGCCGTCGCGAAGGTCAAGCTCATGTGGGCGCTCGCGAACCGCGACGACGCGGAGATCGCGAGGACCATGCGGGAACCGCTCGCCGGCGAGATAACCGAGCAGTCCCGTCCCTGGGACGCCTGATGACAGGCACGATGTCCGACGAGGTCACCTACCGGCGCGCGACCCAGGACGACTACGACGACGTGGTCGCGTTCACGAAGGACACCTGGGCCGACCGCGACGGGAGCGACTACATCCCGCGCATCTACCACGACTGGCTCGAAGAGGAAGACGAGTACGACCAGCAGTACACCTGCGTGGCCGAGGTCGACGGCCAGGTCGTCTCCATCGCCCAGACCGTCCTGCTCTCCACCCGCGAAGCCTGGTGCCAGGGCATGCGCACCGACCCGGACTACCGCGGGCAGGCAATCGGCCGCGAGCTCACCCACGAGATGTGGGACTGGGCCCGCGAGCAGGGTGCCACCGTCGCCCGCAACATGGTGTTCTCCTGGAACATGATGGGCCTCGGTCACTCCCGCGGCGTCGGCTTCGGCCCCGCGACCGAGTTCCGCTGGATGCACCCCGAGCCCGACTCGGCTGCCGAGGGACCCCTCGACACCACCGACGACCCGAACGTCGCCTGGAACTACTGGACCGACTGCGACGCCCGCGACCACCTGACGGGACTCGGCCTCGCCATGGACGAGTCCTGGGCCGTCGTCGAGTTGCGCCCCGGGCTGTTCGAGCGCGCCGCCGAGAACCAGATGCTCGCCGCCGTAACGAGTGATTCGGGCGTTCGCGGTGTCACGTACCGTGTCCGTGACTACGAGCGCGAGAACGAGGAGGGCGAGCCGAAGACCTGGGCCGAGTACGGCGTCGCCGGCTGGGACGACCTCGACGCGGCCCGGGAGCTGGTGGCTGCTGTCAAGCGCGACGCCGCGTCGCTGGATGCCGACCACGTCCGCGTTCTCATCCCCGAAACGGTGGAGTACGTGTCGGACGCTTCGCTGCTTCGTGCGGGGATATCGGACGAGCCTGACTTCGTGATGGCCGCCGATTTGACCGCCGATTACCGCGGCCAGTTCGGCTCGCGGTAACGGGTCGTTCGGTATCGGTTGCCTGTGCGTTCTCTACCGTATTTTCTCGTTCGTCGGGACGTTTCGAGGGGAGTAGAGGTGGCGACGAGCAGCTCTCTCGCGCGATGGCAGTGGAGACCGCCACCGCACAGCACCGCAGCCACGCCCTCCCCAGCCGACTCCCTCGGTTTCGCTTCACTACGTTTCGCTCCACTCGGTCGTCCACCGTGAGAGCAAACTCTCACGAGCCAGGCAGGAATTCGGGCACAGTCGCAAGGAGCAAGCTGTCGTTGGCGCGCGCCAGCCGACCGCCGAACGCCAGTGAGGGTGGTCGGCTGAGCCGCGCGAGGGATGAGCACTGGACTGGAGCGGAGCAACGCGGAGCGGAAGGAAGCGCACAATCGGCTGGGGAGGCTGTGGTGCGGTTCCACTACCATCGGCGCGAGTCAACGAAGCGGTATCGAGCCGACTTCCGATGACGGGAACGCCCGAACACACGGCACAAAAGAACCGCCTGGAATCGTGCTTACGCAGAACCCCCACTCACGGGCGGGAACAGCGCCAGTTCGTCGTCTTCAGTCACGACCTCATCGAGCCCGTCGCCTTCCATCTGGACGTTCGAGCCGTTCTTGAGGATGTTTATCTGCGGGGCGACCTCGCCGTCGTCGTCGAGGACGCGGTCGCGCAGGCCGGGATGGGCGTCGAACAGCGCCTCGAGCGCCGTGCCGACGGTCGCCTCGTCACCAGCTACGTCCACGTCGACCTCCTTCGCGCCGGCCACTTCCGCGAGGTCGGCGAACAGCTTCCAGTGCATACCGGAACTCATCCGCGGAGTCACGAAAGGGTTTCTGCCTGCACTTCGGCTGGCGGTTCCTCGGGGGGCCCGCTCGCCGCCGCCTCGAACGTCCTGAGCGCGTCGAGGCGGGCGATGACGTAGACGGTGGTGCCGGCGGGGATAGGGGTCGTCCGAGAGGGTGTGGCCGTCACGGTCCCGTCGGCGGCGCGGACGGCCGCCACGGTCACGTCGAGCGCGCCGACGGTGAGGCCCGCGAGCGAGGAACCCTCCTCGATGGCGACCGCGCCCATGGTCTCCTCGGCGACTCGCAGCAGGGAGGCGAACTCGCGGTCCGCGCTGGGTTCGGCGGGCAAGGTTACGAGGCGGTACTCGGTCGTATCCGAGAGCACCTCGGTGTCGGTCTCGTCGACGGCGATGGTGACCACGTCACCGTTCGCCGCCCGGAGTTCGCCGGTGGCGCGGCGCTTGAGGCCGTCCTCGGTTCGTTCCCACACCTGGACCACGTCACCCGGACTGGCAGCGTGGGCGGGGTCGGCCTTGATTGCGACCGCGACCGTCCCGGGTGCGAGCGTCGGGCCGAGGCCAGCCGCCCGCGAGCCGACCGCCAGGTAGGAGACGGTCCCGTCCTCGGCGATGTCGATGTCGACGTGGCCGACGCCGTAGTCGTCCCTGAGTCGGCCGACGACGCGGTCTCGCAACTCGACGACGGTGATGCGTCGTGGGAAGACGAACGTTGTCTCGGCGAGTGCCTCCTTCGTCTTGGGGTCGACCGGGTCGTAGCCGTCGATGTCCTCGACCTCCTCGGGGAGGGTGACGGTGACCGCCCGGCCGACCGTCCGGACGAACTGGGAGACATCACGGTCGAGTTTGGCCGTCCCGGTGACCGCGAACGCGCTGGACGCGAAGGCGTCACCGGCCCGCCGACCAATGTCGGCTCCGATACCGCTGACGGCGATGGTCGCGACGGTGAGGAGGGCAGCCGTCTCGTCGATCGAACCCGTGTTCGCGAGCGTCTCCTCGGTGTTGAGCACGAGGGCAACGGCCCCGATCCCGAGCAGGACGGCGACCCCGTCGGGGACTCCCTCACGGGTGTACCACCGGTAGACGATGGCGACGGTCGCGCTGACCGAGGCCGCGAGCACGCCGAGGCTCAGGACACGGACGACAGCGACGAACAGGTCGATGCTGCTGATGCCGGGGACGACGACCTGGGCGGGCGCGAGGCTGGCGAGCACCAGCTGGCCGGGTGCCATCATGCAACCACCTCCGCGAACGAATCCAGTGCCTGGCGAGGCCCGACCACGAAAAGCTCGTCGCCAGCCTGCAGCTCGGTCGACCCGCGTGGGGCGAACACCCACCGACGCGTCGGGTCGGTGGTGCCTTGCGAAGGCGGTTTCCGGACCGCCATGACGGCCACCTCGTAGGTGTCGCGGATGCTCGCCTCGCCGATGGTCGTCGCGTCGAGAGGGCTGTCGACCGCGACGGTCAGTTTCCGGAACCGTTTGCCCGAGCGACGCAGCAACGAGACCAGTTCGAACTCCCGGCGCGTGCCCCGGGACTGGATGGCGATGCGGGCGCGGTCGACTCCGAGCAGGTCCGACGCGGCCGGGCGCGGCACCGCGACCGTCAGTCGGCCCTCGCCGCCGGCGGTCGTGGGCGCAGTCGGTGCGACCAACGGTGCGTCCTCGTCGGTGCCACCGTCGGTGGCGGCCTCCGTCTCCTTGTCCTTTCCACCCTCTTTCGCCTTCCCGCCCGAGTCGGCACTGAGGAGCGTACCGGCGATCCGACCCGTGTCAGTGTGGAGCGTCACTTCGTCGCCACGAGCGCAGCCCGTCGGGACCAGGCTCTGGACCGACACGGCGCGCTTGCCCGTGGGCACACGCCGCGAGAGCCCACTGGCGGGGGGTGCTGCCGTGATGGTCGCACGAGCCCGTGAGTCGAGCGAGACCGCCACGTCGGCGAGGTCGTACTCGGTCTTCAGGCGCTCGGAGAGTCGCGTCTCCAGTTCCGATAGCGGGAGGTCGGCCGGGAGCGCCCACGAGCCCTCGGCGAGCGTCTCGCGGAGGTCGGCGGGCAGCGGCGGGTAGCCCTCCATGTCGCGGATAGGACCCATCGGCTGGATGGTGACCTTGCCGACGCCGCCGACGAAGTCGACGACGTCGGCCGAGAGAGTCCGTTTTCGAAGCCGCGACAGCGAGAACCGCCGGGGCATGTTCGCACCGAGTTTGTCGCCCTGGCTGTGGGCCCACAGCGAGAGCATCATCACGACCACGACCGCGGTCATGATGCGTGGAGAGCTCTTGACGGTCTCCTCGAGCAACCCCATCAGTCCCCCGTTGATGCCGGCGATGGCTGTCGCGAGGACGACGACCCCGAGCCCGGGGACCGTCACCCCGGTGAAGTACTTGAAGATGAAGCCGAGACTGCCGGAGACGAGCGCGGGGATGATGCCCGCGAGCAGGCCGAGATAGAGGCCGTAGAGGATTTCGACCGGAAGCGTAGCCATGGCCAACGCATCGGTTTCCTGGCGTAAACCAGTATCGCCAAACGGAGCGCCGACAGGGATAGCGTTCTTTATCCGGGCGGACGAACGATTCACGACAGAGCATGGGGTTGCGAAGTCGCCTGTTCGGTGCGCGCGCGCCAGTCGCGTTGACGACAGCGGTCGCGCTGCTCTCGATCGTCACCGGCATCACCAACATGGCCGTCGAGACGACGCCCATCTTCCTCGGGAGCTGGTTCCCGGCGTCGGTCCAGCAGACCGCCGGCTTCACCGGTACACTCACCGGCTTCGTCATGCTGGTGGCCGCCTACGGGCTCAGACGCGGCCTCCGGTCCGCCTGGTACGTCGCGCTGGTGTTGCTCCCGGTGACGGGGGTCCAGGGCGTGGTCCAGGCGAGTCAGTTCTCGTTCCCACTCATCGCCCTGTCGCTGGTGAGCATCCCCTTCCTGCTGGTCAACCGCCACCGGTTCGACCGCGAGGTCGAACTCAGCGCCACCCAGAAGGCCGCGGGCATCGCACTCATCGGGGTCCAGTTCTACGGGACCATCGGTGCCTACGCCCTGCGCGACGAGTTCCCGCGCATCGGTGAAGGCTCGCTCGGCCTCCTCGACGCCTTCTACTTCACCATCGTCACCGCGAGTACCGTCGGATACGGTGACGTGACACCCGACAGTTTCCGTGGCGAACTGTTCGCCATCTCGGTCGTCGTCCTCGGGACGGCGAGTTTCGCGGTCGCACTCGGTGCACTGTTCTCGCCGATCATCGAAGCCAGATTCGCACGCGCACTCGGTAGAATGACTGATACACAGCTCGAACTCCTCGAAAACCACGTCATCGTCCTCGGTTACGGTGACCTGACGGAACCGATTCTCGAAGAACTCACGGCCGGTGACGTCCCGTTCGTCGTCATCACGCCCGACCAGACGCGGGCGGCCGAACTCTCGGACCGGGGCATGAACGTCCTCACGGCGGACCCGAGCGACGAGGAACCGCTCCAGCGCGCCCAGTTGCAGGACGCGACGGCCGTGGTGGCCGCCACGAACAACGACGCCGAGGACGCGCTGGCCGTCCTGACGGCCCGCCAGCTCCGCCCCGACGTACGAATCGTCGCGGCCGCGACGGACACCGAGAACGCCGGCAAGCTCCGGCGCGCCGGCGCGGACACCGTCATCAGCCCGGCGAGCATCGGTGGCCACCTGCTCGTCGAGTCCGCGCTCAGCGGGAAAGACACCGAGCGCATCGCCGACGAGATACTCGAGTCGAAAGACGAAGAGCGAGAGGACGACTAGGCCGCTAGAATCTTTCTGACCGCTCTCGCGATGTCCTCGAACGCATCGATGTTCATCTCGTCGGTCGTGGCGATGAGGCCCCGATTGCCGACGATGACTCGACCGAGGTAGCCGCGGTCGAACACCCGGATAGTCATCCCGTACTCGCCGAGAGACTCGCCGAGCTCTGCACGACTCGCCAGCGACTGGTAGGTCTCCTGTGATGTGAACCCCATCCGCTCGTTTTCGACGATCTCTTCTTTGACCTGGCGGAGCTGGTACTCGGACTCCTGGAGGTCCTTGCGGAGGTAACAGAGGTCCCAGTCGTCGGCCGTGAACAGGATGACCGACCGGAGGCTGTCACCGATTCCGGTCCGGCAGACTGAGACGAGTTCCTCTTCGAATGTGGTGGGTGTTTCCATGGCAATACTATGCACCGAGGAGATATGAGCACGTCCCTGTCAGGTCCAGCCACCGAACGGGGTCACGCGCCCCGGTGGACGATGGCCACGTCGCAGTCGATGTCGCGTATCTTCTCGAACGTCGGCGGCGCGATGAACCGGGAGGCGGCGGTCCGGTCGGTGCTCGCGCCGACCACGACGAGGTCGTACTGGGGCGCGTTCGCCGTGAGGAACCGCCGAATCGAGGAGTTCGAGACGCGGGTCTCGAACGTCGCGTCGAAGGGGTCGACGAGGTCGAGCAGCATGGACTCGGTGGGGCGGCGCTGGCTCTCGTGGTCGATGCACGAGCAGACGCTCAACTCGCCGGCCCGGCCGGTGACGCGCTGGGCGAAATCGAGCATCGCGTGGGCGTTCTGTCCCGCGCGGGCCACCGCGACCAGCGCTCGCCGCCAGCGGGTTCGGCCCGAGCACGACCGGAACGCGATGACGTCCAGTGGGTCGTCGAACAGCTGCTTGACGAACGGGGAGAGGCTGCCGTGTTCCTCCTCGTAGGGCGTGACGACGAGGTCGCAGTTCACCTCGCGGGCGGTCCGGAGCGTGACGTTCGCGGGGCCACCCACCTCGGAGGCGACGACGACCTCACAGGGGACCCCCAGCTTCGTCCGGATGCGCCCAGCGAGCCGTTCGAGTCGCATCGCGGCCTGCCCCGCGACCTGTTCTTCGGCTTCGTTTTCGACCACCGCGGCCTCACCCTCGGGCTTCGCTTTGGGGTCGACGTCCGGCGTGGTCGCCTCGCTCTCCAGGATAGCGTCGGCGGCCGAGGCGATCTCCTCGTCGCTGACGATGTCGAGCAGGACGACCTTGCCGGCGTCGTGCGCCCCGGCGATGCGGCCGGCGAACATCGCCGTCTCCTCGGCGGTCTCACCGCGAACCGGCACCAGCACGTGGTCGTCCCCCTTCGTGGTCTGGTAGAGGTACCGGGCACGCTGCTGGTAGAAGTTGCGCTTCCACAGGTAGAACGCGCTGGCGACGATGCCCGACGCCACGAACACCGACCCCGCGTACTGGAGCAGGAACGTGCCGACGCTGGTCGTCTCGGTGAACACCGGCGCGATGAGCGCGAGCAGGGCGGTCGAGAACGCAGAGGGCTGCTCGACCATGAGCCCCCACGTGACCGCACCGGTCAGGAACACCGCGATGGCGGCCGTCACGGGCGAGACGACGAGTTCCGTGGTCGTGAGCGGATTCCGCAGGCTGGTGTGGACGGCGACGACGATGGCCGCGGTGCCACAGAGCGCCCCCGTCGTGAGTCCGCCGACGAACGACAACGGCGAGGCGTACTTGCCCTCCGGGTCGGCAAACAGTGAATACGTCCCGGACGCGAGCGGCGGGAACAGCACGAAGGGGAGGAGTTCCTCGGCGTTCGCGATGGCCGTCACGCCCGCGATAAGCAACGGGACGATGACGAGTACCGACAGGTGGACGAGGTTCTTCGTGTCCTCGACCCACCGGCGGAACTCCCGCCACTCCCGCCGCTCGGCCCGGCGGAGCCGGCTGACGATGGCGTGATACCGCGCCCGGAGGTCCTCCAACACGTCCGGCGGTACCCCCGCCACCCAGTAAAGCGGTTCGTTCGGGGCTGGCGTGGCTCGCTGGCTCTCCCGACGAAACCGCGTTTCGTCCGGTTACCCCGGGTTGCCTGCGGTTTATCCGGGTCCGGTCGCTAGGGTGGTGCATGAGTACCCGAGAGGTCCCGGACCCCGTCGAGCTCGCGGGGCGGTTCGTGCGGGCCGGCAAGACGGGCGGGGACGCCGAGGCGTACCGCCGTGACCTGGCGACGCTGGACCGGCGGGTCCTCCGCCAGCGCGTGACCGACGACGACGCGAAGCGGGCGTTCTGGCTGAACGTCTACAACGGCTTCGCGCAGGCCCTGCTCCGGGAAGACCCCTCGCTGTGGGAGAAAGCGGGTCTCCTCCCGACCCGCCCCATCTTCAGGGACGCCCTCGTCACCGTCGCCGACCACGAGTTGAGCCTCGACGACATCGAACACGGCTTCCTCCGGCGCTCGAAGACGACCTGGGGGTTCGGCTACGTCCCCCGGTTGCGCACCGACTCGTTCGAGAAGATGCACCGGGTCGAGGAGCCGGACCCACGCATCCACTTCGCGCTGAACTGCGGGGCCGCGTCGTGCCCGCCAGTGGCCGAATACACGACATCGGGCATCGACGAGGAACTCGACCGGGTGACCGCGTCGTATCTGCACAGTGAGTGTGACTACGACGAGGCGAGCGGCGTGGTCCGGGTGCCCAAGCTGTTCTCGTGGTACCGCGGCGACTTCGGCGGGAAGCCGGGCATTCTGGCGTTCCTGCGGCAGTACGACGTGGTGCCGGCAGATGCCACTCCGAAACTGGCGTATTCCGACTACGACTGGTCGCTGAAGCTCGGGGCGTACACGGACCTGGACGTGTGAGTCGGGTCGATAACAGGTTATCGCGCCAGTGTTCGTGACGGCGAGCAGGTGACTCTGATTGCTGGTTGACGCCGCGGTGACCGACACCGTCTGGCGCGCGCTGGCGAGCGTGCCGTGCGAGGCACGAAGTGCCTCGATGCGAACGGCGAAGCCGTGAGCGAGGCCGCGAGTCGGCATCGTGCGAGGGACGAGGAGCGCAGGCGCAGCCGAGCACCACAGTCGGCTGGGGAGGGTGTGGACGCGGTGCTGTGCGGCGCGGGTGCGGTCTCCACTGCCATCGGCGCGAGTCACATGCTCGTCGCCGCCAGCAGCAGAGATAGAGAAACTACCAGAAGAGAAACTACCAGAAGAGAAACTACCAGAAGCATCGAACTCAGCACTCAGGACGAGACACGACAGTCACGAAAACGAGAACAGTCGAAACGACCGAAACCCGGTCTATTCAGCCAGGTCGCGAACCGCTTCCAGCGAGATGTCGATGGCGCGCCCGACGTTGTTCTTCGCCTTCTCCGGCAGTTCGTCGTCCTCGGTGTCGGTTCCCTTCTGCGTGCCCAGCACGAGGTTCCCGTCGACGGTGCAGATGGCCCCGGCAGCCAGACCCTTCCGGCGGGCCAGCGTGAACACGGTCGCGGCCTCCATCTCGACGCTGAGGATGCCGGCGTCGTTCCAGTCTTTCACGTACTCGTCGGTTTCTGCATAATAGGCGTCGTCGGAGGCGATGGGCCCGACGTGGATGTCCTCGTCGTTGGCCTCGGCCCCGGCGACGAGCGCGTTCATCACGTCGAAGTCCGGGACGGCGGGGTACTCGACGGCCTCGTAGCGCTTCGAGGTGCCCTCGTTCTTGGCCGCGCCGGTCGCGACGATCATGTCGCCGATCTCGACGTCCTCCTGCAGCGCGCCGGTCGTGCCGACGCGGATGAACGTCTCGACGCCGACGTTCGCGAGTTCCTCGACGGCGATGGCGGCGGACGGGCAGCCGATACCGGTCGAGCAGATGGTCAGGTCGACGCCCTCGTAGGTGGCGTTGACGAGCTTGTACTCGCGGTTCTCGGCGACGACCTCGCTGTCGTCACAGTGGCCGGCGATGCGGTCGACGCGACCCGGGTCGCCCGGAATCAGCGCGATATCGTTCACGTCGCCCTCGTCCACGAGGAGATGCGGTTGTGTCATATAGCCGGATTCGCGCAAGCACAGCAAAAAAGGACCGTTCTCCGGCAGGCACGCGACGGACTCACACCGGCAGCAACGACAGCGTCACCGCGGCGACGACGACGCCGTAGACCACCGCGGAGAACAGCCACTGCTGGAACACTGCTTCGCGCCGGTCCGCGTCGAACCCGGCACGGGGGAGCACCAGGAAGCCGAAGACGTTGATGATGAACACGGTCAGCACCGTGGTGGCGAGGATGACGGTCGACCAGAGCCCGAGGCGTGGTTCGAGGACGAGGATGGCGACGCCGAGACCGGCTCCGCCGAGGACGCCCGTGACGTGGTGGACGGCCTGCGCGGCCACCTGCGACACGTCGTCGATGGGTTTTCGGAGGAGCTTCGACGCCGCGACGTAGGCTGGCGTGAACCCCTCCGGCATGAGGAACATCGGGAGGTCCATCGCGAGCGCGCCGACGAGGCCGGCGAGGGCACAGACGAGCAGCGTGTCGACCGCGGGCATACCAGAGCCGTAGGACGATATCGAGAAAAGTCATCGGGTCGGGGGCCGAACACGCCTGTCTCCAGTGCGACCCGTTCCCCCGAAATTGTGTTTACCCGACAGGAACGATGCGATTCGATGGCAGATGGCGAGCATACACTCCAGACAGCGGTCGTCTCGGCGCTCGCGTTCGGAATCGCACTTTCCCTGTTCGGCGTCGTCGGATACGGTGGCAGGTACGGGACCGTGTCCTCGACCCCGATGCCGCTTGACACCGCGCTCTCGTTCGGTGCCGCTGGTGCGGTCGTCGCCTTCGTCTACCTGTACGTCGACTGGGCGGGCTGGTAGAACGCGAACACCCGCTGGCCCGACCGTGAACGCCACGTCAGAACGGCCCGCCTAGAACTGCTCGTCCAGGAACGCCTCGACTTCCTCGGTCGTCGGGGCAGCCCGCGCCCCCTCTTCTGCGGCGGTGATGGCCCCGCAGGCGTTGCCGCGCTCTAGCGCCCGCTCGTAGTCGTCGGTGGTCAAGAGCGCCGAGAGGAAGCCGGCGGCGAAGGCGTCGCCCGCGCCGGTTGTGTCGACCGGGTCGATGCCGAAGCCGGGGTGCTCGTAGCTCGCGTCGGGGGTGTGGACGACCGCGCCCGCTGCTCCGCGCTTGATGACGAGGGTTCGGTCCGCGAACGCGGACTCGGTGTACTCGTTCTCCAGGACGGTCTTCGCCTCCTTGTCGTTGAGGAAGACGATGTCGGAGTCCGCGAGCGCGGCCGAGAAGTCCCGGTCGGCGAGCCGGCGTCCCGGGTCGAAACTGACCGTGACGCCCGCGTCAGCGGCGAGTTCGGCGATTCGGGCCGCGGTATCGGGGCGCTGGCTGGTGAGGTGGACGTGGTCGGCGGCGCGGACCGCCCCGGGGTCCACGTCGTCGGGTGCGACGGCCTCGTTCGCGCCGTCGTTGCCGAGCACCGCGACCTCACCCGCCTCGTCCACGAGCAGGTACTTGACGGTGGTCTCGGCGGCTTCGGCGACGAGCAGGGAATCGAGGTCGACGTCGGCCGCTTCGAGTTCGCGCCGAGCGAGCAACCCGTGTTCGTCGTCGCCGACGCTGCCCAGCAACTCGGCGTCGACACCCAGATGGGAGAGCGCGACCGCGACGTTCGCGGCGCTGCCGCCGCCGGAGGCGTGCTGGGAGTCGATGCGGGACTCGCCGTCTGGCTCGGGGAGCCGGTCGACCCGCAACGTCACGTCCCAGTTGACGTGCCCCGCGGTGAGGACGCGGACCATCCTACAACACCACCGGGAGGACCGACAGGAAGGGGAGGCTCGTCACGGCTCCCTGGCCGGAGACGGCGAACAACACGAGGTTGTGGATGCCGGGGCCGAAGCCGACGGCGGCCACGAACGTGAGCAACAGCCGGGCCTGGCGCGGCTCCTCGTCGACGAACTCCTTGAACGCGGCGACGATTATCAGCGCGAGGACGATCTTCACCACGACGAACAGCCACCCGGCACCGATGAACTCGGCGGTCGGGAGCCGCTCACCGGCTTCGAGGACGTACCGCGAGAGCGCGACGCGTTCGCTGCTCCCGAGCACGTCGAAACCGATGGCGGTCGTGATGCCGTCGAGGGTGTGTGCGAAGACGACGAACGCCCCGGTCTTGCCGACGTGTGTGGCGACCTCGGTGTACTTCAGGCTGAAGAGCAACCAGGCGACCGCCGCCACGATGCCGGCGACGACGACGCCGATGACCGACCAGAACGGCGTGAAGTCGCCCGCGTTGATGGCCAGAAGGACCGCGAACACGAGGAACATGGCGGCGAAACCGGTTCCGGCGGTGCCGACGGCCCGGTCGACGTGGAAATGCTGCCGGATGGCGGCGAGGAAGGTCATCAGTATCCAGACGAGGCCCGTGAACGTCGCGACCGTGATATACACCGTGATGGTCCCGAACAGCGGAGCCACGGCCTCGGGATAGGCTTCGAGCTGGTAGAGGACGTGGAGGACCGCCCCGGTCATCATCCACGGGGCGAACGCCACAGGGGTCCAGTCGGTGACCGGCGGATGGACCGCCCAGGTCAGCGCGGCAACCCCCAGGAATGCCAGCACCAGCGGCACAAGATAGACGAGTGGAGGGAGTTCTGCCCCTACAGGTAACATGTCCGATATCGTGGGGGCGAACAGAAAGAAGGTTCCGGTACCGGGACCGTCAGGCTTCCCACGGCCGGTTGGTCT
Organism: Haloarchaeobius pelagicus; assembly: GCF_051207375.1. Taxonomy (NCBI): domain Archaea; kingdom Methanobacteriati; phylum Methanobacteriota; class Halobacteria; order Halobacteriales; family Halorubellaceae; genus Haloarchaeobius; species Haloarchaeobius pelagicus. The sequence goes on from NZ_JBPJZD010000002.1 coordinate 200,406, forward strand.
CTGAACCGAACAGGTCACGCATCAGCACCACGACACTCTCGGGCGGGAACTGTCCACGTTCCGTGACGATTGCGTCGACGTACCGGGGCGGCGTCACGTCGAACGCCGGGTTCACCACGTCGAAGCCGTCGGGGTCGCCCTGTATCTCGGCGCGCTCTTCGTCGGAGATGACCTCCGTCTCCTCGCGCATCTCTATCTCGACGGTGTGGCCCGTCAGGGTGTCCGGGTGGAGCTTGAGCGTCTGGGCGGCGACCATCACGGGCGTCCCGCGGTCGCGGGCGTTCACCGCCAACCCGGAGGTGCCTATCTTGTTGATGACGCTCCCGTCTGCGGCGATGGAGTCCGCCCCCACGAGGACGTGGTCCACGTCGTTGAGGTAGCGCCGGGCCGCGCTGTCGACGATGAGGGTGACCGGGACGTCCCACTCGCGGAGCTGTTGGGCCGTGATGTGGCCCTGCTTCCGGGGACGGGTCTCCTTGACGATGGCCTCGATGTGCTTGCCCTGGTCGAGGGCGGCTTTCACGCAGGAGAGCGCGTCGGTCGAGTGACAGTGCGTCATCACCGTATCGCCGTCTCGCAGGCGGTTCGCCCCGATCTCTCCCAGTCGGTCCTGGGCGTCGTCGAGGTCCCGCTGGAACGACGAGGCGCTGTCGAGGACCGACTGTCGGAGTTCCTCGAGCGTGTCGCCCTCGATATCGGCCATCACGAACCGGAGGGCGTTGGGCAGGCTGACCGCGGTCGGTCGGGTCTCGTAGAGGACTCTCGCGGCCTCTCGCAGTTCCGCCCGGAGGGCGTCCGGCGTGTCCGCGTCGCTCTCTCTGGCCTGCGTCGCGAGCGCACCCGCGGCAGCATCGGCGATGGTCGCCGCCCCGCGAATCTCCATGGTCGCGATGTCGTCGGCCGTCTCGGCCACGTCGGGGTGGACGGTAGGGGAACTCATACCTACAACTCTATCCGGAGCGAACAAAAAGTGCCCGACAGCCCCGCCCCGGCACCGGCCGAACGCGTACCGCGGCAGAACACGCCGTATTTCACCCCGGCCCGAGAACACCGGGCCATGAACCGTCAGGAACTCGCCGCCAGCATCGACCACACCGTCCTCGGCCCGGAGACGACCCTCGACGACGTGCGAGGTGTCCTCGCCGAGGCCGCCGAGTACGGGATGAACGCCTGTATCCCGCCGTGTTACGTCGCCGAGGCCGCCGAGTACGCCCCGGACGTGACGCTGGCGACCGTCGTCGGCTTCCCGCACGGGCAGCACGCCCCGGCGGTGAAGCGCGAGGAGGGCGTCCGGGCGTGGGACGAAGGTGCCGACGAACTCGACGTGGTCATCAACATCGGTCGGCTGAAGGCGGGCGACACCGAGGCTGTCCGCGAGGAACTCGCCGACCTCGTGGCCGCGGTCCCCATCCCGGTGAAGGTCATCATCGAGACCGCACTCCTCACCGACGAGGAGAAACACGCCGCCTGCCGGGCCGCGAAGGACGCGGACGCGGAGATGGTCAAGACCTCGACCGGGTTCGCCGACGGTGGTGCGCTCGTCGAGGACGTCGAACTCATGAGCGAGTACCTGCCCGTGAAGGCCAGCGGTGGCGTCGGCTCGTGGGCTGACGCGAAGGCCATGTTCGACGCCGGCGCGGTCCGCATCGGCGCATCGAGCGGCGTCGCTATCGTCGAAGACTACGTCGAGAACGCGGAGTAACGTCGAAAAAACCGGGTCGGTTCGCGGGGTCAGCCCCGGACTCTGCGAGCGAGCAGGGCCGCACCGAGGAGTGCGACCGCGCCCACGCCGATGGCGCTTCCGGAGATACCGGCCGCGATGGGCTCGGGCTGTTCCTCACCGGCCCCCATCGGCTCCTGGTCAGGTGCGGCTTCCTCGAGTTCGAGGAAGGCACCGACCTGGGTCTCATCTATCTCGGGGAACTCCGTGGTCGCGGGGTCCCAGTCACCGGGCATGTGGACGACCGTGTCCACACCGACCTCGGGCAGGAGCTGTACCTCGTCGATGGTCGGGCCCGCCATCGTGGCACCCGTCACCTTGACGTAGGTCGTGGTCTCGCCGGCCTCGAGTTCGCTGTAGAGCTTCTGGACGTGGAGCCCATCGAACTGCTCGTCGACGAGTTCACCGAGTTTCGTGAGGTCGGCGAACTTCGCGGCCGCCTGGATGGTGACCGTGCCCTCTTGCATGTTCACCGTCAGCTTGGCCGTCTCGAGGTCACCTTGCTGGATCGCCTCGAGTATCTTCGCCGAGTGCGGGTCCATGTCGTCCGTGGCACCCTGCTTCATCGCTTCGGCGAGGACCATGTCGACGAGGCCGCTCTGGCTCACCGTCACGGCCATGTCGGTCGAGAGGACGCCGTCCTCGGTGCTGGCGGTTATCTCGGCGCTGGACGTCGGAACGTCGATGTCACGGGCGTCGAGTTCGGTGACGAACGACTCCCAGTTCTCGTGGTCGAATCCCGCCTCGAGCTGGAGCCGGTTCGTCGGCTCGTCGGCCTCGACGGACGACAGCAGGCCACGCCAGTTGAGCGTCATCGTCAGGTCCGACGCCTGCTTGGCTTCGAGTTTCTCGCGGCCCATCTCGACGAGCGCCTCGTCCTTGCCGGCGAGGGTCGCGATGTCGAGGTTGGCCGTCATGAGTTCGTCTATCCCGTCGAGCTGGACGTTCCAGGCAAACGCGGTCATGGACTCCGTCTTCTCCATGATGACCGTCATCTCGGTCAGCGTGGCGGCGCTGATGCGTTCGGCGACGAGTTCGCGCTGCTCGTCGGTGAGTTCGACGTCCTGGTTGGACGCCATGGTGTCGGCGAGCAGCTTCGACAGCGCCTCCTCGACACCCGTGAAGGTGACCGTGTAGGTCATGGTCAGGCGGCTCGTCTCGGCGTCGAACTCGTGTTCGTCGATGGTGACGGTCGCCTCACCTTCGAGCATCTCCGCGACGCCACTGAACGTCTCCAGCAGCGTCTGCTCGGCGGCTTCACTGGTCTCCCAGCTGTCGGTCGCGAACTCGCTCACGACGGTCGACTGGTAGCCGAGCAGGACGAAGCCGTCGCCCTCCTCGGTCAGGGTGAGCTCGTACGCGTCACCCTCGAACGCCTCGGCCTCGGGCGTGTCGGCGTCCTCATCCGCCACCTCGGGGAGCGTGCCCATGAACACGTAGCCCTGCATCGACAGCGAGGACCCGATGGTCACGACACCCTCAGTCGCGACGATCTCGTCGGTCGCGGTCACGGGGAGTTCGTCGGTGGTCTCCGCGTCGCTCTTGAACGTCGCGTCGATGGCGAGCGACCCGGTGCTCTGGGTCTCGTCGGTCACCGCGCTGACGTCGAGCGTCAGGTCGGTCAGCGACTCCGGCGTCGGCATCGAAACCGCCCCCTGCGCGTCGAACATGTCGGGGTCGAGCGTGATGGTCGCGTCGCCGGTCATCTCTGGGTCTGCCTCACCCGTCAGGAAGATGGCCGCGAGTCCCTTGGACACGTCGAGCGCCGCGTGCCCGGACGTGGTCGTATCCTCGTGTTCGCCGTAGTAGACGAGCACGGCATCACCGTTCTCGAAAACGAATATCTCGTCGGCCGCCTTGACCGACGCGTCGTGCATGTCGGCGCTCGTCGCGCCGGGGAACGCCGCCCCCGCGACGCCCGCGCTCGTGACGAGCATGAGTGTGACAGCGACGACGAGCGCTGTCTGTGTGTTGGAAGGCATTACGAGTGACCTTGGACGCTGGATTGGATAAGACTCTCGTATAATCTGACACTATTTGGGAGTCTCCAGCACGGTGAGTCTGCAGTAATTAACACGGAGACAGTAACCCCCTAACCCGGGGTTCGGCGCATGACCCCTCACTCTATGAGGAAGAACCTAACAGAAATATTACTATCATTTCGGCAGGTAGAACTCGCTGTCCACCGTATCGACGTCGAGAGAATTGAGAGCGGTTCGCGGTGGGCGGTCGAGCCGACGTCGGCCGGCTCAGTCGCGCACTCGAAGCGCGACCAGGCTCAGGCCGAGGACCGCCACGATGGCAGTACCGACGCCGAAGCCGGGCATGCCACCGAGCAGGCCACCGCCGTCGTTGTCGGCGCCGATGTAGTTCCGGACCTCGTCGTGGTCCATCTCGGGGAAGGTGGTCTCGTCGGGGTTCCAGTCACCGGGCATGTGGACCGTCGTCTCGCTGTCCACGACCGCCAGCGACCGGACGTCGGACTCGCTCGCACCCTCGGAGACGGCCCCCTTCAGGCGCACGTAAGTCTTCCCGTCGCTGCCGGCGGTGCCGTAGGCGCTCACGACGTTGAGGTCGCCGTACTGCTCGGCCATCGCGTCCTCGAACGCAGAGAGGTTGTCGAACGAGGCACCTGCCTCCATCGAGACGTTCCCGTCGTTCATCGAGACGTCCATCTTGGCCTTCTCGAAGCCGGACTGCTGGAACGCCTCGAGCAGCCGCTTGACCTGCGGGTCGGTCTGGCTGCCCTGCAGCGACTTGACGGCGCTGTCGACGGCGCTGTCGAGGAAGTCCTGCTGTTTCACCTCGGCGGACATCGTCGTCTCGAGCTGCCCGTCGTTCGTCTCGGCGTGGGCCTCGAGCGACATCGTGCCGAAGGAGGTGTCGGTGCGGGACTCCATCTCCGAGGTGTACGCGCCCCAGTTCTTCGTCGTGTACTCGGTGTCGAACTGGACGCGTACGGAGTTCTCGTCGGGCGAGGTCAGCTTCCCGTTCCAGGTGACCGTCTGCTGGAGGTCGGCCGCCTGCTGGGCCTCGAACGCGGCCTTGGCCTGTTCGAGCGCCTCGGCGTCCTCGTCCTGCATCTCGGAGGCGGCCGCGAGGTCGAACATCGCCTTGACGGGCTCGTCGTACTCGTCGAGCTGGACGTCCCACGACGCCTTCGCGTTCGTGTCGGTCACGTCGACCGTCGCGGACACCTTCGTCACCTCGAGCTGCTGGATGCGCTGGGCGAGGTCGTCGGCCTCGCTCTCGGAGAGGTCGAGCTGCTGGGAGGACGCCAGCGCGGTCGCGAGCTGCGTCGAGATGGCCTCGTCCACACCGGTGAACTGGACCGTGTACGCGATGTCGATGCGGTTGGTCGAGGAGTCGAACGAGTAGGAGTCGACGCTGACCGACACCTCACCGTCGAGCTGCCGGGTGAGGGCACTGAACTGGGATTCGAGTTGCTGTTTCGCATCTGCACGCGTGCTCCAGGCGTCGGCCGAATACTGGCCGACCTTGTAGTTCTGGGCGGCGGTCAGGGTGTAGCCACCGCTGGTCTCTTTCAGCGTGAACTCGTGGTGCTGGTTCGCGAGGGAGCCGGGCTTTTGCTCGAAGGCGACGTCGACCGACCCGCTCGTGGTGAACGTGCTCGCGGTGGTCTTCATCGTCCCCTCGGTGGAGAGCGATTCGACCATCGAGGTGGACTGGCCGACGGTCCCGTCCTGGCTGGAGAACGTCCCGTCGAAGGAGGCCGACGCCTTCGCGTTGTCCGTGGTCTGGGTGACCGACGCGTCGAAGGTCAGGTCTTCGACGGAGTCGGGTGTGGGCATCTCGAGCGAGCCGTCACCGGAGAACGACTCCGGCTGAAGGACGAACGTCGCGTCGCCCGTCACGTTGCGCTGCGTCGGGGTCTGGTCCTCGACGAGGATGTGCATCAGCCCCTGGGAGAGGTCGACCCCGTAGTGTCCGGTGGTGGAGGTGGAGGGGCTCTGACTCCCGGTGTCGTAGACGAGGACGGCGTCACCGTTCTCTTTGACGTATATCTCATCTGCCGGTTCGAGCGAATCGTCTTGGGCGAGGGAGCCGACGGCGGGGGCCGGGTCCTCACCAGCGGGGGTCGCTCCCACGGTCACCACGCTGCCCATGGCGCTTGCCACGAGCAGGGCGGTGACGGTGAGAACGAGCATCGTCTGTTTTTTCGAACGCATTCGGGCGGGTATCATCTAGCCATCCTAATAATTCCCCCGCTTCAAGTGGCACCGGAATTATACATCACCGTCGGGGAACCACCGGACACGGCCCCCGGACAGCAGCCCCGAAACCGGCAGAGAGGCCACTTTCAGTGAATCCGTCGGCTGGCCCCAGATGCCGCCTGCGAGATAGTATCACACGAGGCATACGAATCGCGGCAGGGGGTGGTGCCATGATGGTGACACCAGTCCGACTCGGTTTCGTGGCGCTTTTGCCCGCGCACGGGTAAGGACCGATAGCATGGCCCGGTATCACATCGAAACGTACGGCTGCACCTCCAATCGCGGGGAGAGCCGCCAGATAGAGTCGGCGCTCAGGGACGCCGGCCACTACCGCGTCGACGGTCCCGAGACGGCAGACGTCGCCATCATGAACAGCTGTACCGTCGTCGAGAAGACGGAGCGCAACATGCTCCGCCGGGCCAAAGAACTCGAAGCCGAGACGGCCGACCTCATCGTCACCGGCTGCATGGCGCTCGCCCAGGGCGAGGAGTTCGCAGAAGAGAACATCGACGCCCAGATCCTCCACTGGGACGACGTGCCCCAGGCCGTCACCAACGGGGAATGCCCGACGCCCGGCCCCGGCGTCGAACCGGTGCTCGACGGCGTCGTCGGCATCCTTCCCATCGCGCGGGGCTGCATGAGCGACTGCTCGTACTGCATCACCAAGCACGCGACCGGGAAGATAGACAGCCCACCCATCGAGGAGAACCTCGAGAAGGCCCGCGCACTGGTCCACGCGGGCGCGAAGGAGATTCGTATCACCGGCCAGGACACCGGCGTCTACGGCTGGGAGCAGGGCGAGCGCAAGCTCCACACGCTGCTCGACCGCATCTGCACCGAGATCGAGGGTGAGTTCCGCGTGCGCGTCGGCATGGCGAACCCGAAGGGCGTCCACGGCATCCGCGACGAACTCGCCGCGGTGTTCGCGAAGCACGACGAACTCTACAACTTCCTGCACGCGCCCGTCCAGTCCGGTTCGAACGACGTGTTGGGGGACATGCGCCGCCAGCATCAGGTCTCGGAGTACGTCGAGGTCGTCGAGGCGTTCGACGACACGCTCGACTACTGGACCCTGAGCACCGACTTCATCGTCGGGTTCCCGACCGAGACGGACGAGGACCACCAGCAGAGCCTCGCCCTCCTGCGCGAGACTCGGCCCGAGAAGATCAACGTCACCCGGTTCTCCAAGCGTCCCGGCACCGACGCCGCCGACATGAAGGGGCTCGGCGGCACGCTGAAGAAGGAGCGCTCGAAGGAGATGTCCGAACTGAAGATGGCGGTCGTCGGCGACGCCTACGAGGCGATGGTCGGCGAGACGATGGAGGACGTGCTGGTCGTCCAGGAGGGGACGGCCGACTCGGTGAAGTGTCGCGACGCGGCCTACCGCCAGATAATCGTCCAGAACGCCTCCGAGCACGGCCTCGAACCCGGTGACTTCGTCGACCTCGAGGTGACGGGACAGAACACCGTCTACGCGTTCGGCGACCCGGTCTGACTCAGTCGCCGCCGTCCTTCCGTAACAGTTCCTCCGTCGCCCAGTCGTCTTTCCACTCGCCGAGTTCCTTCGGGTCCACGTGGACGAACACGTCGTCGACCTCTTCGATATCGCGGATGGACTGGACCACGTCCGACTCGATGTCGTGCGCCTCGAACAGCGTGTGGTCGCCCTCGACCTCGATGTGCAACGAGACGTCTATCTCGGGGCCGACGTAGTGGGCGACCACGTCGTGGACGCCGTGGACCTCCGGGTGGGAGAGCGCTCGCGAGACGATCTCGGCGCGGAGGTCCTCCGGCGGCGCGGCACCGACGAGGTAGTTCACGTTGTCGCGGACGATCTCCACACCGGTCCAGACGATGGCGAGCGAGACGACGCCGGCCGCGAGCGGGTCGAGCACCGGGAAGCCCAGGCCGGAGCCGACGACCCCGACGAGGGCGGCTCCGGCGGTGAGCACGTCGTTCCGGTTGTCGAGGGCGGTTGCGACCAGCGCCGGGGAGTTGTAGTCGTCGCCCATCTGGAGGCAGTAGCGATAGAGGCCGAGTTTCACCACGCCCGACGCGACGAGGACGACGACCGCGGACGTGGAGTAGCGGACGACGAACTCACCGGCCAGTAGCGTGGTCGCGGACTGCCAGAAGACGAACCCGCCGGCCGCGAACACGCCGACGGCGACGAACAGCGAGACGAACGGCTCGATGCGCTCGTGGCCGTGGGGATGCTCGAAGTCCGGCGGCTGCGTGGTGAGGTACAACCCGAGGAAGACGATGAGGCTGTACGCGGAGTCCGCGAGGCTGTTGACCGCCTCGGAGCCGACGGCGAGGCTGCCCGTCTGCCAGTAGACGAGCCCCTTCACCGCCGCAAGCAGGACGTTCGCGACAACGATGATAGCGCCGACCCGCCTGATGCTACTGCCGCGTGCCATTCGTGTCGGGATACGACGGGGGAGTAAAAGGGCTTGTCGCGTTTCCGCAGCGGGGCTGCTGTCACGGGGTCCCTCGACGACGACACACCGTCGCGCGGTCGCTGTGGAGCCGTCTGACAGCAGTCCCGCTCAGATGAACGCGAGTGGAATCATCACGGCGAAGCCGAGCGCGACGCCGGAGACGAGTTCCAGCCGACCACCACCCTCCATGCGCTCGCCGAGTTCCAGCGCCTCCGGGATGAACTCGGTGGCGACGAGGAAGATCATCGCGCCCGCGGCGAACCCGTAGCCGTATGGGAGGAACTCCCGGGCATACCTGACGAAACCGAAGGCGATGACCGCACCGATGGGCTGTGGCAGGCTGGAGAAGACGGCCCACCAGACCATCTTGGGCTCGCTCACGTCCATCGCCCGCAGCGGGATGGAGATGGCCACGCCTTCCGGGACGTTGTGGATGGCGATGGCGACCGTGATGAACACCGCGACGATGGGCACGCCGAAGCCGAGGAACGAGATACCGTCCTGGAGTCCCGGCAGGTTCAACTCGGCGAAGGAGACGCCGACGGCGACGCCTTCCGGGAAGGAGTGGACGGTGAGGATACCGAGGATGAGCAGGAGCTTCTTGAAGTCCGCCTCGGCGTACGCGCCGGGCTCCGGTTCGTACTCCTCGATGATCTCGTGTGCGACGACGACCAGCACCACGCCGGCGAGCATCCCGATGCCGACCGCGAGGAGGGTGCCGCTCGCCACCCCCTCGAAGATGAGGCCGAACACCGACGCCGACACCATGATGCCCGAGGCGAGCCCCCACAGCACCACGTTCCAGCGGTCGCTGATCTCGTCGATGACGAAGAACGGCAGCGCGCCGAGGCCCGTGGCCAGTGCGGTGATGAGTCCCGCGACGAACACCAGGACCAGATTCTCCAGCAGCGCCATGTCTCTGTTCGATACTCGCGGGGGCGGCGACATAACGCTTACCATCTTAGAAAATTATTTTCGGTTCCCCTAAACCAAAATTGTCGATTGTGGGCTCGCCGGGGCGCGCAGAATCGGTCTGGCCCGGGCAGGGCGCGCGCACCAGCCGCACGACCGGGTGAACCGACAACTCAGTCGAAGCGAACTGCGGTGTCAGAACCGACCTCTGTCGCGCCGTCCTGGGCCGCGAACGCCTCGTGCAGCCGGTCGTAGGTGTCCTCCAGCGCCTCGACGATGACCTTCGTGTCCGAGACGACCGGCATGAAGTTCGTGTCACCGTTCCAACGGGGAACGACGTGCGTGTGGAGATGGTCGTCGATAGAGCCGCCTGCCGCCCCACCACCCAGGTTCAAGCCGGCATTGAAGCCGTCTGCACCCATGGCATCCTCGAGCGCAGAGAGGGTTCGCTGTTTCAGTCTGGCGTGGTCGAGCAGGGTCTCCTCGTCGAGGTCACCGTAGTCACCGGTGTGGTCGTGTGGGATGACCATGGCGTGCCCCGGGTTGTAGGGGTAGTTGTTGAGCATGACGAAGGCGTGGGCGCTTCTGGCGACGATGCGGTACTGCCTGTCGTCGTCTCTCGTCGGGAGCTCGCAGAACACACAGCCCTCGATGTCCTCGTTCTTGTCGTCGCGCTCCACCCACTCGATTCGCCACGGTGCGAACACCTGTTCCATACCTGCACTCGGAGGGCTGGTGATTTCAATCCCCCGTCACAGCACCCCTCGGTTTTCTGGTACGAAAGGACTGCTATCCCGGTTTCAAGAGGCAACATCCCGATTACAAGCACCCCTCATTCGCCACCGAGACGTTTTGAAACTGCTGATATCGGCACAATATCCGATAATCACTATTGGTTGTCAGGAATGGTCTGTTCAACCGTATAAACGGTCGATTCTTTTTATGCTACTATACCTCATCTGGCCAAGTGGATGGCGACGACTGACAACTCACTCAACGGGCGGAACGAACACTGCGACAGCTGCGGTACGGACACGCTCCACAGCGTGTCGGTGCAGCTGGTTACCGAGAGCACGAAGAAGGAGAACTCCCAGTTCTCGCGCGAACCATACCGGGTGACGGAATGCCAGCGGTGTGGGGAGCGGGCGAGCCAGCGCATGAACAACGCGTAAGGGGTCGACAGCAGGGTTCGACACGTATCGACAGACGAACAGGGAAAGGAAGACTCGGGGATATTCGTTTGCGGGTGGGCGCGGTTATCGTGACCGGGTGGTCACTTCACAGCCGTCTTCAGTGACGATGACGGTGTGTTCTTTCTGACTGACGAGCTTGCCATCGTCCTCTTTGAGCACCGGGTAGCCGTGGACGATGTCGTTCATCTTGAGCCGACGCAGCGCCATCTCGGGACGGGCGATGTCGAGCCAGCGGGTCGCGAACGGGAGCGTCTTGAACTCCTCGGTGATCTGTTCGAGCGCCTGCCGGGCGTTGCGGTCCCGGACCGAGGCCTCGCGCTCGAGCGCGAAGATCTCCTCGTCGCCTCCCTCGGAGACCTTCCCGCTCCCGTTGGTCGCGAACGGCTCGATGGCGACCACATCGCCGACCTCGAGGGTCGTGCCCTGTGAGACGGCGCGGTTCGGGATGTTCGGGTCGGTGTGTTGCTCCCAGTGGCCGAGCCCGTGGCCGGAGAGGTTCACGACCGGGTTGAAGCCGTAGCCCTTGATGACGTCCTCTATCTCCGCGCCGATGGTGCCGGTGTCGACGCCGGCCTCGACCACGTCCAGGGCCGCGTCCAGCGCCTCCTCGGACGCCTCCGCGAGCTCCGGGTTGCCCGAGAGGTCGACCGTGACGGCGGTGTCGGCCAACCAGCCGTCGATGCAGACGCCGATGTCGAGGTTGACCATCTCCTCGCCGAAGACGGAGTCGTCGTCGATGCTCGGCGTCGCGTGGGCGGCTTCCTCGTCGATGGAGATGTTGACGGGGAACGCCGGCTGCCCGCCGAGTTCGCGGATTCGCTCTTCCGCCCACTCCGCGACCTCGAGGTGGCTCGTGCCGACCTCGACCATCTCCGCGGCCTCGTCCCGTACCTCCGCGAGGATGCGGCCGGCCTCTCGGTGTTTCTCGTACTTCTCTGCGTCCAGGTCGACCTCGGTCTCGCTCATGTCACGTGATTTGCTCACCGGCGAAAAAGAGGTTGCGTTCGGTGGACGCGGAAAAGCTGTCATATATTGGAATAGATAGTTCACTTAGAAACTGTTTATGCCGGTGAGGACCTCTCTCACGTAAGTCACCACGATGAGCGCACCAGAACCATCCTTCTCGGACACAGAGGCCGCCTGGCATCGAACCGTCGACGCGGACGACTGGGACGACATCTACGTCGTCGGAGACGTTCACGGCTGCTTCGAGGCGCTGCAGCGTCTCCTGCAGGAGATCGACCCGAGCGACGACGACCTCGTCGTCTTCGTCGGCGACCTCGTCCGCAAGGGCCCCGACAGTCGCGGCGTCGTCCAGCTCGTCCGCGAGTCGCCCAACATGCTGTCGGTCCGCGGGAACAACGAGGAGAAGCTCATCCGCGGGGAGAAGACGCTCGACGAACTGAGCGCGGTCGACATGGAGTACATCGCGTCGATGCCGGTCGCCATCTCATTCGACGAGGCGCTCGTCGTCCACGGCGGCATTGACCCCCGCAAGCCCCTGGCCGACCACAGCGTCGACGACGTCCAGAACATGCGCTCGCTCGCACCCGGAGGGAGCTACGACCGGCCGTTCTGGTTCGAGGAGTACGACAGCGCACCGAAGGTGTTCTTCGGTCACACCGTCCTCGAATCGCCCGTCCACCGCGAGTGGGCCGTCGGCCTCGACACCGGCTGCGTCTACGGCGGGGAGCTGACCGCGTACGACTACTGGGCTGACGAGTTCATCGCCGTCCCGCTCGACCGCGAGGGGAAGGGACGCAAGTCGTCGAAAATCGTTACCCCGCCCGGCCGCAAGGTAGCGTAAGAACCGATGGCAGACGACTCCCCACCGGTCGAATCAGTCGTGGACCACGACTACGACCTCGACGCCCCCGAGTACTACCTCAACCGCGAGCTCAGCGAACTCGCCTTCCAGCGGCGGGTCCTGCACGAGGCGCTCGACGAGCGAAATCCCCTCCTCGAACGGGTGAAGTTCCTCTCCATCTTCACCTCGAACCTCGACGAGTTCTTCATGAAGCGCGTCGGCGGCCTGAAACAGCAGATGGCGGTCGACGTGACCGACACCACGCCCGACGGTCGCACGCCCGAAGCGCAGTGGGAGGAGATCATGCAGGAGACGCGCCCGATGTTCGAGACACAGGCACGCTGTTACCGCGAGCAGATCAGACCGGCGCTCGCGGACCAGGGCATCTACATCGTCGACCACGACGACCTCGAGCTCCACGAACAGCAGAACCTTCGGGAGTACTTCGAGCGCTCCGTGCTCCCGACCCTGACCCCGCTGACGTTCGACCCGGCCCACCCGTTCCCGTTCATCTCGAACCTCTCGCTCTCGCTCGCCGTGTTGACCCGGAAGAGCCCGGACGCCGAGCCGAAGTTCTCGCGCATCAAGATTCCCGGGAACCGACCGCGGCTCGTCCAGGTCGGCGACAGTCACACCTACGTGCCCATCGAGGGCATCATCGCGGCGAACCTCGACCTGCTGTTCCCCGACGTCGAGGTGCTCGACCATTCGATGTTCCGGGTCACCCGGAACGCCGAGGTCAGGCGGAACGAGGAGGTCGCAGAGGACCTCATCGACATGATAGAGGAGGTCCTGCGCGAGCGCCGGTTCGCGACCGTGGTGCGCCTCGAACTGGAGACCGACACCCCCGACCGCGTGCGGGAGCTACTGAAAGAACACCTGGACGTGACCGAACGGGAGATATTCGAACGGGAGGGCCCGCTCGACTACCGCGACCTGATGGGACTGACCGATCTCGACCGGCCCGACCTCAAACTCGATTCGTGGACGCCACAGCCCCACCCGCGGCTGCTGGAGGCCCGGATGGAGGAGGAAGACCGGGACATCTTCGACACTATCCAGCAGCGGGACATGCTGGTCCACCACCCGTACCACTCGTTCTCGAAGACGGTCCACACGTTCATCGACGACGCGGCCCACGACCCCGACGTGCTGGCCATCAAGGCGGCCATCTACCGCACGTCGCGCGACTCGAACGTCATCCAGAGCCTCATCGAAGCGGCCCGCAACGGCAAGCAGGTCGCGGTGATGGTCGAGTTGAAGGCGCGCTTCGACGAGGAGAACAACCTGCGGTGGGTGAAGAAACTCGAAGAGGAAGGGATTCACGTCGCGTACGGGACGCCCGGCTACAAGACCCACACCAAGACGACGCTCGTGGTCCGCGAGGAGGGCGACGACGTCGAACTGTACTCCCACGTCGGAACCGGGAACTACCACTCCGAGACGGCGAAGACGTACGTCGACATCGGCCTGCTCACCGCGAACAAGGACATCGGGCAGGACCTCGTGAAGCTCTTCAACTTCTTCACCGGCCACTCGATGCACGACCAGTACCGCGAGTTGCTCATCGCGCCCGGGAACATGCGCGATGACTTCGAGGCGATGATACGCCACGAGGCGGCGGTCGCCCGCGAGGGCGGCGAGGGGCGCATCGTCGCGAAGATGAACCGGCTGGAGGACCCCGGCATCGTCAGGGAGCTGTACGAGGCGTCCATCGCGGGCGTCGACATCGAACTCTACGTCCGGGACATCTGCCGGCTCCGGCCGGGCCTCGACGGCGTGAGCGAGAACATCGACGTGTACAGCGTCGTCGGGCGGTTCCTCGAACATTCTCGCATCTGGTACTTCGAGAATGACGACCCCGGCTTCTACATCGGGTCGGCCGACTGGATGACGCGCAACCTCGACAACCGCATCGAGGCGGTCACGCCCGTCGAGAACACGGACCTGCAGAACGAACTGTGGTCCATCCTCCAGCTCAACAGCGCGGACAACCGCAAGCGCTGGAAGATGCACGCAGATGGGACCTACGAACAGTGCCGCCCGTCGGCCGACGAGACGGTGGTCAACATGCAGGAACGCCTGATGGAACAGGCGCGCGCGGCAGTCCACGAGGTGGACCAGAACTCGTGGACCCCGGCCGTCCAGGAGGACCGGTAGCTTCTCAGCGCTTCTCGTCGACCCACGCACACACCGGGCAGGCGTCGACGCCCTGGACGTTCACGGTCTCTTCCTCACATTCCGGGCAGCGTCGTGTGTCGCTGTGCTGGCTCTGTTCGAGCATAGTAGAACTGAGGTGTTCGACGACAATAAATATGCAGTTCGACAGTCGTCGTAAATTTCGTGCTATCGGGTGCCACGCCGCCGGAACGACAGCACGCCGATGATGCCCGGTCCGAGGAGCACGATAGCGACGACGAAACCGATAGCAAGCAGGCCGACGAGCCAGTCGAGGAACGTCACGTTGTAGCGGGTCACACCCCCGGGGAGGAAGAAGATCGCCGCACTGACCAGCAGGGCCACAGGCCACGCGAGGGCGACGCGGCGGAGCGCGACCGTGGTGTCACCATCGGCACGCGTCGAAACCAGGGCGACCCCGACCAGCAGCGGGACGATGACCAGCGTCAGTGCGGTTCCCGCCACGACAAGGCCGGCAACCGGGCCGCCGAGGACCAGCGCGCCGAGGACCGCGCCCAGCACCGGGAGGCCGACGACGACGGTCAGGGCGCGCTCGAAGTCGACCCAGCGCGCCAGCAGGAACGTCAGCGCGACCGCTGGGCCGGCACCGAGGACGATGGCGACGTAGGTCAACAGCGAGAGCAGCGGGAGGACTGATTCCACGCAGATACTACGTCGCGTCGAGAGAAAAGCTAACAGGCACGGCGAGCCCCTGCCCGCGCCCGTCCAGCCGACCTCAAGCCGGATTCGTGCGCTACTGCAGTTCCTGAACCCGCTCGGTCGAGGAAACAGTAACTCCTGAGCGACAACATATTGGCTGTGCCACGTCAACACCAGTCATAGGCGGCCCCCGAAACCACCACCGGACCGATCCCCCACCAGCACGCATGACACCCGACACCAATTCGCTGTCCGACGAGGCCGCACGCCAGCAGTTGTACGCCCTGATGCAACAGAACCTGCCGCGAACACAGCTACTCTCGCGCGTTCTCGAAATCGGGTCCCGGTATCTCGACGTCGAACACGGGCACATTGCAGACATCGACCAGGGTGAGAACCGCTGGGAGGTCGTCGGAACCACCGACGGCCCCGACGGTCCCTATCCAGATGGTCTCACGGCGGCGCTAGAGGACTCCTACTGCAGGCACACGGTCAAACAGGAGACGCCGGTCGCCCTCCACGACGCGGGAGCACAGGGATGGGCCGACGACCGCGCGTACGAGAAGCACGGTCTCGACACCTATCTCGGGACGCGCATCGACGTGCTCGGCCACCCCTTCGGCACGCTCTGTTTCGTCGCGAACGACGCCAGGGAGGAGTCCTTCAGCGAAGCGGAGAAGATATTCGTCGAGTTCGCGGCCCAGATACTCGGCCAGGTGCTCGAGCGCTCACACCACGAACGCGAGCTCGCGAACCGGGACCGGATGATCGGCGTCCTCAATCGCGTCCTGCGGCACAACCTCCGGAACGACCTCAACGTCATCCACGGCTACGCCGAAATCCTGCAACAACTGACCACCGGCGAGGCGGCATCCCTGGCCGCGGTCATCGAATCGACCGCAACCGAGTTGCTCACGCTCAGCGAGAAGGCCAAAAAATCCGACCAGCTGACCCGGTCCATACCGGTTGCGCGGCCGACGAACGTCGTTCCGCTCGTCGACACGGCCGTCGCGACGGTCCGCGAGCAGTGTCCCGCCGTCGACATCGCGGTCTCCGCACCGGCCGAGGTCGTCGCCCTCGCGGCCCCGAACCTCGAAGACGCCATCGTCGAACTGGTCGACAACGCGGCCAGATACGGCGGTGACGGCCCGGGCGTCGAGGTCGCCGTCGCGACCGAACAGGACGAGACGACGGTCGCCGTCAGCGATTCGGGCCCCGGCCTCCCGCCCGGCGAACAGCGCGTCCTCACGGACGGCAACGAGACCCCGCTGGAACACGGCGACGGCCTCGGACTCTTCCTCGTTCACTGGATCGTGGCGAACCTCGATGGCAGAATCGACGTGGAGACGAAACCGAAGACGCGGGTCTCGATTCGACTCCCGAACATCGGGAGTGGAGCGACCGACCAGTCGTAGTGCTCAGCGCGACACGGCGATCTGCATCGCGTCGGAGTTGAACGCGCTGCCCGCGTTCCCGTCCCGGTCGAGGACGATGATGCCCGCGCTCGACCCGGTGAGTTCGCCGAACTCCGAAATCGCGAGGTCGGCCGCGGCCTGGGCCGAGTGTCCCGATTCGAGGTGGCGGACCGCGCGCCGGGAGAGCGTCACCCGGGCGATGTCCTCGCCGGCCCCGGTGGCCGAGGCACCACCCGCGGGGGCGCAGTAGAACCCGTTGCCCACCTGTGGGACGTCGCCCACGCGCCCCGCGAGCGCGAGCCAGCGCCCGCCGGTGGAGGTCGCCGCGGCGAAGGAATCGCCGTCGGAGGCGACTGCGCCGACCGTATCGTGATCTAACAGATCACTGCTCGACGAGGTCTCCTCGTCGGCGTCGTGGTCCATCTCGGCCGGGTTGCCGTCGGGGTCGGTCGTCCCGAACCGCTCTTCGAGGTAGGCGAGGTGTTCCTTCGGGCCGCCCTCGGGGACGTCCTCCTCGGCCCAGCGCTCCTGGTTGCGCTCGCTCAGGAGGTCGACCCCGGTCTCGATACCGAAATCCTCGGCGAGGTCGACCGCGTTCTCGGCGGAGACGCAGATGTGCGGCGTCTCCTCCATGACGGCCCGGGCGACGCTGACCGCGTGTTCGACACCCGGCATCGAGCAGGCTGCACCCGTCTCCAGGTCGTCGGTCATGACGCCCGCGTCGGTCCGGACCACGCCGTCGGACTGGACCGCCCCACCGAAGCCCGCGTTGAACCGCGGCGACGATTCGAGGACGTGGATGGCCTGTTCGACCGCGTCCAGGGGCGTCTCGGCGTCGGACCCCGCAGCGGCTGCCTCGTCGAGCACTCCCTGTCGTGTCTCCGGGTCGTCCGGGTTCGCGCCCGCACCACCGTGGACGATGACGTGCATACCCGTCCCTGCCGGGCGAGCGAGTATAAGTGCTGGCGGTTGGTGGTTGCTGGTCGACTTGCCGCCGTGGCGCGCGGCCAGTGAACCGACCGCCAGCGAGGGGTACTGTCGAAAGCGCGCGAAGCGAAACAGAGCGAGTCAGCTGGGGAGGGTGTGGGGCGTTTCGAGACCGACCGCTGGCTGGCAACTACACCACCGTTCAGAGTTTGTTACACGTCAGCACGAAACACGCTCAAACGCCGCAAAACTTGCGCTCGCACGCAAATGGCAGCCCTTTTAGGCGCAACCTCCGACGCTCTAGACGACATGAGCTACGACTACGACAAGATCGACGTCC
Organism: Haloarchaeobius pelagicus; assembly: GCF_051207375.1. Lineage (NCBI taxonomy): Archaea > Methanobacteriati > Methanobacteriota > Halobacteria > Halobacteriales > Halorubellaceae > Haloarchaeobius > Haloarchaeobius pelagicus. Next base: position 218,234 of record NZ_JBPJZD010000002.1, read on the forward strand.
CCGAAGCGGGGGAGCAGATTACGGTCGGTGACGACAACGAACTCGTCGTCCCGGAGAACCCCATCATCCCCATCATCCACGGGGACGGAATCGGAACGGACGTCGGACCTGCCGCCCAGAAGGTCCTTGACGCCGCCGCCGAGGCGACTGGTCGTAACATCGAATGGATGCGCCTCTACGCCGGCTCGTCCGCCCGCGAGAAATACGACGAGAACCTGCCCGAGGACACCGTCGAAGCGATCAAGCAGTTCAAGGTCGCAATCAAGGGCCCGCTCACGACCCCTGTCGGCGCTGGCTTCCGCAGCCTGAACGTCGCGCTTCGCCAGAAGCTCGACCTCTACGCGAACGTCCGACCGACCTACCACCTCGACGGCGTCCCGTCGCCGGTCAAGGAACCCGAGAAGATGGACATGGTCACGTTCCGTGAGAACACGGAAGACGTCTACGCCGGCATCGAGTGGGAAGCCGGTACCGACGAGGTCCAGCAGGTCAAGGAGTTCGTCGAGGACGAGATGGGCGCGACGGGCGTCATCCACGACGGTCCGGTCGGCATCGGCGTCAAGCCCATCACCGAGTTCGGGACGAAGCGCCTCGTCCGCGAGGCCATCGACTACGCCATCGAGAACGAGCGCCCCTCCGTCACCCTCGTCCACAAGGGCAACATCATGAAGTTCACCGAGGGTGCCTTCCGTGACTGGGGCTACGAGGTCGCAGAAGAGGAGTACGGCGAGGACGTCATCACCGAGGACGAGCTGTGGGAGGAGTACGACGGCGAGGCCCCCGAGGGCACGCTGGTCGTCAAGGACCGCATCGCCGACAACATGCTCCAGCAGCTCCTGACCCGCACCGACGACTACGACGTCATCGCGACGATGAACCTCAACGGCGACTACATGTCCGACGCCGCCGGCGCCCAGATCGGTGGCCTCGGCATCGCCCCCGGTGCGAACTACGGTGAGACCCGCTGTCTCGCAGAGCCGGTCCACGGCTCCGCCCCGAAGTACGCTGGCGAGGACAAGGTCAACCCGACCGCGATGATCCTCTCCGGCCGCGAGATGTTCGAGTACATGGGCTGGAAGGACGCCGGTCAGCTCATCCGCGACGCCGTCGAGAAGGCGATCTCCGAGGGCTTCGTCACGTACGACCTCGAGCGCCAGATCGAGGGCGGCACGAAGCTCGCCACCAGCGAGTTCGCCGACAAGGTCGTCGAGAACATCGAAGAACTGGCGTAAGCCAGCCTCGAACCGAGTTCCACCGCATTTTTCGGCCACCGCTGACCGATTCAACAGACGAATCCCGCGAGAATCCCCCGTAACCCGCTTGTAGTCTCCAGATTCGCTCGCACACACTTATCAGCCTTGCAAGCGTCTCCTTGGTAGATGGCGATTATCGCGGAAGTGACGATCGCCTCGGAGTCGTTCCCTCTCGGCCAGTTGACGCTCGAAGAACCGGGGATGCGAATCGAGCTCGAACGAGTCGTACCGACCGACGATGCGGTTATCCCGTTCTTCTGGGCACAGGGGGGCGACTTCGAGGCGTTCGAACAGAGGGCTGCACAGCTACAGTCGGTCGACGAGCTGACCGTACTGGACAGACTGGACGATGCGGTGCTGTATCGCGTCACGTGGGGAGAAGACGTGGTGAGCTTCGTCTCGGTCATCGCCGAACTCGGCGCGACCATCCTCGAGGCACACGGGAACCACAAGTGGCTGTTCCGGCTGCGCTTCAACGACCACAGCGACCTCTCGTCGTTCAGTTCGTGGTGTTCTGACAACGACGTCCCGTTCGAACTCCGGCGGCTGCACACACTCGCCGAGGTGCAGAACCAGAAGTACGACTTCGGACTCACCGACGAGCAACGCGAGGCGCTCGAGATCGCGGCGAGCCTCGGCTACTACAAGGTCCCGAAGAACGCGACCCTCGCGGACGTGGCCGCCGAACTCGGCATCAGCGAGCAGGCGGCGGGCGAACGACTCCGGCGTGCGATGGACAAGCTCGCGAACGTGGTCGTCCTCGAGGAAGAAGCCACCTGAGTTCGAGCGCCGCACCGTTGATTTTCCAAGGCCCTTTTTAACCGGGTTGAGAGAACTGGGCGTACACCCAAGCACGCCAGTGACCAACCTTTACCCGAGGATGACTCTCGTCGACGTCACGGTCGCGGCGGCCGACTTTCCGCTTGGCGCGCTCACTGCACAGACGCCAGCGACGGCTGTCGAGCTCGTCCGGGTCGTCCCCGTCGACGGCGCGGTCGCGCCACTCGTCTGGGTGGTCGGGCGGAACCTGGAGGGGTTCGAGCAGGCTGCCGGGTCCCTCGACCAGATACAGCGGCTGTCACTGGTCGAGTCACTGCCCGGTCGACGACTGTACCGCATCTGGTGGCGACCAGGCGCGACCCCGTTCGTCAGCACCATCTACCGGTTCCACGGGGCGATACTGGACGGACGAGGGACCGACGAGTGGCACTTCTTCGTCCGGTTCCCCGACGACCACTGCCGCGATGCGTTCTTCGCGGAGTGCGTCAGGACAGGCATCCCCATCGCCGACACGGAGTACACCGGCGTCGGCTGAGGGGCCGGTAATGGCTATACCTGCTGCCAGCGTACACTCCGCGTGGCAAAAGACTCGACAGCCTTCGACGACCTCGATATCGACCTGCTGGGAGACCTTGACCGTGCGGAAACAGAGCTCTCCGTCCGGGTCGAGCGCCGACGCTACGGGAAACCGATGACCATCGTGGAGGGATTCCCGTCGGACGTCGACCTCAGGAAGCTCGCGACCAAGTTGAAGCGTGCTGCAGGCGCGGGTGGCACCGTCCAGGACGACAGGATAGAGATACAGGGCGACCAGGTCGACCGTGTGATCGAACTGCTGCGCGCCGACGGGTACACCGTCTGACGCTACGAGACCACGAACCGAGCACCACCAGTTCCGCTTTCTTCGACGGTTACCGACCAGCCGTGGGCAGTCGCGATGCGCTCGACGATGGCGAGGCCGAACCCGGTCCCATCAGTGTCGGTGGTGAACCCGTGCTCGAACACCGACTCGCGCTCGTCTTCGGGGATACCGGGGCCATCGTCAGCGACGTAGAACCCGGCTTCCACCGGGGATTCGAGGCGGCCGACGGTGACGGTGGTCGCGCCCGTCGCATGGTCGGCGACATTGCGGAACAGGTTCTCGAACAGCGTCTGCAGACGGTCAGGGTCGGCCTCGATCATACCGAGGGTGCCCTCGACCGCGATGGCGAGGTCGCCGGTCTCTCCGGTCTGCCAGGCCCGGGTCACGACCGCCTCGAGGCCGACCGGCTCGGGGTCCGCCACGACATCGCCCTCGCGGGCGAGTGTCAACACGTCGCCGACTATGCGCTCGATGCGGTCGAGGGCCGCCAGTGCCGCCTCCAGCCCGTCCGAGGAGGTCTGCTCGGCGACCGTCTCGACGTGACCCTTCGCGACGCTGAGCGGCCCCCGGATGTCGTGGCTCACGACGCTCGCGAACTCTTCGAGGCGCTCGTTCTGCCGGCGGAGTTCGTGGCCGAGTTCCTCCCGTTCGGTCACGTTCTTCTGGAATCCGAAGTAGTGGGTGACCTCACCGTCCTCGTCGAACACCGGGGCGATGTCGAGCTGGTTCCAGAACGGCTCCCCGTCGGCGTCGTAGTTCTTCAACACGACGGAGATGGGTTCGTTGGCATCGATGGCGTCCCGAATCGAGGCCACCGTCTCCGGGTCGGTGTCCTCGCCTTGCAGGAACCGACAGTTCTGCCCGATGACCGTCTCGGCGCTGTAGCCCGTCATCTCCTCGAACCCGTCGTTCACGTACAGGAGCGACTCGTCGGGGCCGGCGATGGTGATGCCGACGCCCGCCTGTTCGAGTGCCCGGTCTTTCAACTGCAGGTCGTGTTCGAGCTGGGCCTGGGTCACGGCGCGTCGAATCCGGGTCGCGAGCAGGTCGGAACAGCCGGACTCGAACCGCGGCAGGTACTCGGTGGCGGTCGCAGAGAGGACCGTTTCCAGGACTTCCGGAGCGGGGTCGGCACCGTACAGCAGGTAGGGAGCATCGGTGTGGGACCGGACGGTCGCCAGCGTCTCCGGCGCTGCTTCGGTCTCGGTGGTGTGGACCACGCAGTCGACGCACTGGTCGGACGCGGGTAGCACCTGCTCGATGGCGGCAGCCGAGTCCACGCGGGTGACGGTGAACCCGGATCGCCCGTCGAGGGCGACGGCGTCCTCGTCCGGCGCGACGAGGAGCACCGCGACCGGGGCGTCGACCGGGACGGTCCGGAAACTGGCCGGTCGAGCACCACTCGGGAGTGTCATTAGTTGCAAATCGCCAGCCCTCGCCTTGAGCGTGTCGCCCAACTGGACGAAGATTCAAATCGATGGCCGCACGACGGTCGGGTATGTACCACGTGGTCGGGTGTAGCGACTGTGGCGCGTTGCGAATCATCGAGGGCCGTCCCGAGAGCACCCAGTGTGGGCGCTGTGGCACGCGCCGCAAGTTCAAGCAGGTACGCTCGTTCGTGAAGACCGACGATCTCGACCACGCCCGCGAGGTCCGCGCGTCGATGCTGGCGAACCGCCAGGGGGAGGGCGAGGCGTTCGCGAAGGTGGAGTCGTTCGCCGAACTGGACGACGCCGTCGCCGACGGGGTCATCGACGACGCCGAGTTCCTCGAAGCGTCCGGACTGGACGTCGACGAGGTGAACGCGGCGGGCGACCGCGCGAGCGGCGGTGGCGGCCGGTCGCTGAGTCGGAAAGAGACCGTCGAGGCCGCCTTGCGCGAACTCGACCGGCCGACCGAGGAGGAGGTCGTCGCCTTCGCCGAAGAACACGGCGTCCCCGCCGACTACGTCGAGACGGCGCTGCAGAAGCTCGTCCGGCGTGGCGAGGTCAGCGAGAGTCGGGGACGCTACCGCAGACTCTGAGTCGCCGGGGCTCGGTCATCCGAGCACGCCGCTCGTGGCGAGGAAGACGGCGACCGAGGTCAGCCCCGCGCCGAGGGCGGAGAACGCCAGGCCGAGTCGGCCGGGGACGCCCCGCGGCTGGAAGGAACTCGGGTCGGTCACGTCGAAGCCGCCCTGCACGCCCGCCTCGACGGTGTCCAGCCCGGCGTCGGTCGCAGCGAACGGGAGTGGGGCACAGGCCAGCATCGCCCCGCCGAAGAAGAACGAGACAGTGGGGAGGGGCAGCCCGGCGGCGGCGCTGGCACCGAGGACGAGCGCGGCGAACAGGGGACCAGCCACGAGGGTGTACCGGACCAGGTACGGCTTGAGGGCTGCGCGATTCATACGCGACCGTTCATAACAGAATTATATCAAACTTGCGTCGAGAGAGGTCGGTGAAAACGGCCCGAGCGCTCAGTCGTCGTCCTGCCAGGCCGGGTTCTCCCGCGGCGGGCTAAAGATGTCGATTCCCTTGACTGGCACGTCCCCGCGGTTCTCGGCCCCGTGGACCTCGTCGCCCGGAATCGAGTATGAGTCGCCCGCAGAGACGGGTATCTCCTCGCCGTCGACCAGGAAGGTGAGTGTCCCCTCGTAGATGAACCCCGCCTGCTCGTGGGGGTGGCTGTGCTCGGGGACGGTCGAGTCGGGCTCGATGAAGAAGTGCTGGACGTTCATCTGCTCGCCACCTGCGAGCATCGAGAGGTGCGTGCCCTCGACCGCTTCGGTCGGCTCGACGGAATCGTTCGGAACGTGTTCCATACCGGGTTGACGCCGGGCGAGCACCTAAAACGAGGGGGCGGTGTGCCTAGCGACCCAGCTCTTCGTGGGCGGAGGAGAGGTGACGCGACGCGAGCGCGGCGAGCAGCGAGAGTTCGCCCGCGAGCGCGCCGGCCGCGATGACCTCCGCGAGGGCGTCGGCGTTCGACCCGGCGGGGTCGCCGCCGCCGCGCAGTCCGAGCACGTCGAGCGCCTCGGACTGGGTCGGCAGCTTCGTCCCGCCGCCGACGGTGCCGAGTTCGAGCGACGCCACGGAGATAGAGGCGTAGAGGTCGCCGTCGCGTTCCTCGGCCGTCGTGATGGCGTTCGACCCCTCGACGACCTGGGCGGCGTCCTGCCCGGTCGCGAGGAAGGCCGCGGCGATGGTGTTCGCGGCGTGGGCGTTGAATCCCAGGCTCCCCGCTTTCGCGCTCCCGATGAGGTTCTTGCGGGTGTTCGCCTCGGCGATGGCCCCCGGCGTGGTGTGCAGGCGCTCCTCGACCACGTCGCCCGGGATGACCACGTCCGCGGTCACCGAGCGCCCGCGGCCCTCGACCGCGTTCACCGCGGCCGGTTTCTTGTCCGAGCAGAGGTTGCCCGAGAGCGCGACCAGCGACGCCGGCGTCTCCGCCTCGACCACGTCACAGGCCTCGCCCGTCGCGATGGTGGCCATGTTCATCCCCATCGCGTCCTTGGTATCGTAGCGGAAGCGCAGGTACACCGAGTCCCCGACGACGTACGGCGTCACGTCGAGCAGTTCGCCGTGGCTCGTCGTCGCCTCGGCCGCCTCGCGCAGCTGGTCGGTGTTCTCTCGCACCCACTCGACGGTCTCGGCGGCCTCGACGACGCCGGAGACCCGGAACACGGGTGCGCGAGTCATCCCGCTCTTGGTGACCCGGGCGTCCGCGCCGCCGGCGGACTGGATGACGGAGAGACCGCGGTTCACGCTCGCCAGCAGCGCCCCCTCGGTCGTCGCCAGCGGGAGGTAGTACTCGCCATCGGCCGCGCCGCCGTTGACGGTGACGGGTCCGACGACGCCCATCGGAATCTGGGCCGCGCCGATCATGTTCTCGATGGCGGACTCGGCGACCTCGGCGTCGAAGGCGTACTGGCCCACCGTATCCAGGTCGGCGTCGGTCGCGTTTTCGAGCAGGAGCCGACGGGCTTCCGTCGCCGTGTCGTGGTCCACGTGCTCTTCGAGTTCGTGCAGTCGGAGTTCCCCCTCGCGGACCCGTTCCGCGAGTGTCGCCGGGTCGGTCATACCAGAAGGTGTTCGGTGGCGGTTGATACCGGTTACCCTTTCAGGCAGGGTGGGGCGCACTCGCGGACACGGGCCATCCAAACGTTTACCCACCGGCGCGTCGCCCCTTGAACTATGACCGACGCAGCGGACCTCGTGCTCACGAACGCGGAGGTCCACACCCTGACGGAGCCGGACGAGACCGCCGAGGCCGTCGCGGTTCGCGATGGAGAAATCGTCCGGGTCGGCGACGCCTACGAAGTCGACTTCCTCGTCGGCCTCGACACCGAGGTCGTCGACTGCGGTGGGCGAACCGTCCTGCCGGGCTTCATCGACGCCCACACCCACATGCAACAGCTCGGCCAGTACCAGCTCCACGCCGACCTGAGCGAAGCCGACTCGCCCGGGCACGCGGTCGACCTCCTCGCCAGCGAGGCGCACGACGACCGGGAGTGGATTCTCGGGTTCGGCTGGGACGAGTCCGGCTGGGCCGAAGAGCGCTACCTCACCCGGGAAGACCTCGATTCGGTGAGCGAGGAGCGCCCCGTCGCCGCCGTCAGAGTCGACATGCACACCGCGGCGCTGAACTCCGTCGCCCTGGAGCGCCTGCGCGACGAGATGCCCGCGGCAGACGTCCGAACCGACGACGGCGAGCCGACCGGCGTCGTGGTCGAAGACGCCATCGAACCGGTGTGGGACACCATCGACCCCGACCCCGCGGAGACGCGAGAACTGCTCCGCGCTGCGCAAGAATACGCCGTCGAGCGCGGCGTGACGCAAATCCACGACATGGTCCGCCAGAGCCACGCGCCGCGGGCCTACCGCGAACTGGAGCAGACGGGCGAACTCGACATCAGGGTCCGCATCAACTACTGGAGCGACCACCTCGACGCCGTCGAAGAGGTCGGCCTCCGGACCAACCACGGCAGCGAGAAGGTCGAGACGGGCGCGATAAAATCGTTCACCGACGGGAGCTTCGGCGGCCGCACCGCGAAGCTCTCCGAGCCCTACGCCGACGACCCGGACGAGACCGGGACGTGGGTCGTCGACCCCGACGAACTCCACGACATCGCCCAGCAGGCCGACGATGCCGGCCTGCAGTTGACCGTCCACGCCATCGGCGACGAGGCCATCACGGTGACGCTGGACGCTTTTGAGAGCACCGAGAATCCGGGCGATGCGCGCCACCGCGTCGAACACGTCGAACTGGTCACCGACGAGCACATCGAGCGCTTCGCCGACTCGGGAATCATCGCCTCCTGTCAGCCCAACTTCCTCCAGTGGGCCGGTGCGGAGGGGCTGTACCAGTCCCGGTTGGGAACCGAGCGCCGCGAGCAGTCGAACCGCTTCCGGGACCTGCTGGATGCGGGCGTGCACCTCGCCTTTTCGAGCGACGTGATGCCGATGGACCCGCTGTTGGGGGTCGACTACGCGGTGAACGCCCCTGCGGAAAGTCAGCGCCTCACTGTTACGGAAGCACTCCGCGCGTACACCCTCGGGGGCGCGTACGCGGGCTTCGCCGAGGACCGGCTGGGGACTATCGAGGTCGGCAAGCAGGCCGATTTCACGATTCTGGACGACTCGCCGTGGCAGCACGAGGAGTCGATTCGCGATATCGACGTGGCGATGACGGTCGTGGGCGGCGAGGTCGTGTACGACGGTCAGTAGTCGTCGGCCACCGTTTTCATCGACGCTGTTTTGTATCGGTTAGAAGAAACTTTTTCGTATGCTCTCCGCCCTCCTCGACGCCCTCCGCGAGCGACGACTGCTCGTGCTGTGGCTCTCGCTCCTCGTGGGTATCGGCGCTGGTGCAGGCGCGTACGTCACGCTCGGCGACTCGAATCTGGTGCTCCCGCTGGTCCTCGGCGTCGGTGGCACCGCCTACTATTCCGTGTACCACGGCCACCGGCTCTCGATGCGGCAGCAGGACTTCGGCAGGGGGTTCGTCAGGATGTTCGCTCTCATCACGCTGGTCGATCTGGTCACGACCGGGGACGGACCCTTCGGCCAGACGCTGTGGACCGCTGGCGCAGTCGCCGGTCTCGCGCTGGTGTTCGGTCTCACGATGCAGCTCGACCAGGCCAAGTCCTGATTCACGAAGTCGATTCGTCATAGAAACCGGGCGAGCAGTACGGCGACCCATCGTTAACTCACTCTGTAGTTTATTGTTCACCGAACCACCCGTACCCGACAGTATGCACTCTGATAGCACTATCAGGAGGTGGTAATCCCCCATACCAGACTATCGAAGAGAAAATTTCTTCAATGCGGCCCGCTGACGGCTAGGTAACAACAGGTGTCCACACCGTGCCAAAGATGGAAACCGCGACCTTCGAGACGGAGTTGAGCCTGTTCAAGTACGACAACCTTGAACAGCTCCCGGCGGAGTACCGCGAACTGACCGAGGCGGAACGAACCGAACGCATCGAGGCGGCGAAGGCCGAACTCGGCGAGGACGTGGTCATCCTCGGACACAACTACCAGCGCCGCGAGATCGTCGACCACTCGGACTTCATCGGCGACTCCTACCAGCTGAGCGTGGAGGCGGCGAACGCAGACGCGAAGTACGTCATCTTCGGCGGCGTGACGTTCATGGCGGAGTCGGCCGACATCATCACCGACGACGACCAGACCGTCATCCTGCCGAGCATGGAGGCGTCCTGCCCGATGGCCGGGATGGCCGAGGCGCTGCAGGTCGACGCCGCGTGGGAGGAGATCACGAGTGCGGCCCCAGATTCCAATATCATCCCCATCACGTACATGAACAGCTACGCCGACCTGAAGGCGTTCTGTGCCGAGCAGGGCGGGCTGGTCTGTACGTCCTCGAACGCCCACCGCGCGTTCGAGTGGGCCTTCGAGCGCGGCGACAAGGTGCTGTTCCTGCCGGACAAGCACCTCGGCGAGAACACGGCCCACCGGCTGGGCATGCAGGACAACATGGCCGAGTGGGACCCGTGGGACCCCGAGGGCAAGGACGCAGAACAGGTCGCGAAGTCGGACATCATCCTGTGGGACGGCTACTGCCAGGTCCACGAGCGATTCCGCGTCGACCACATCGAGCAAGTGCGCGAGCAGCATCCCGATGCGAAGGTCATCGTCCACCCCGAGTGCCGCCGCGAGGTCGTCGAAGCCGCCGACAAGGCCGGCTCCACAGCCGCCATCACGGAGACGGTCGAGAACGCCGAGCCCGGCGAGACGTGGGCTATCGGCACCGAAATCCACCTCACGAACCACCTCCAGCGCTGGCACCCCGAGGTGAACGTCCTCCCCCTGTGTGGCGACGCCTGCATGGACTGCAACGCGATGCGCCAGATCGACCCGAACTACCTGACGTGGGTGCTCGAGGAACTGGTCGAAGGCCGCGAGCGCAACGTCATCGAGGTCGCGCCGGAGGAGAAGGAACTGGCCAAGGTTGCGCTGGACCGGATGCTGGAGGTGTAGCGATATGCGAGAAACTGAGATACTCGTCGTCGGCACCGGTATCGCGGGCTGTGCGGCCGCACTCGCCGCAGCTCGCGAGGGCGCGAACGTCCTCGTCGTCACCAAGGCGGAGCGCCCCGAGGACGCCTCCTCGGACTGGGCACAGGGCGGCATCTCCACGACGGGCACCGACCCCGAGGGGTTCAAACAGGACATCCTCGCGGCCAGCGCGGACACCGCCGACGAGGCCGCGGTCGACGTCCTGGTCGAGAACGCGGATTCGGCGGTCGAAGACGTGCTGGTCGACACGCTGGGCGTCGAGTTCGACCTCGATTCGGAGACCGAGGAGTTCGATTACACCCGCGAGGCGGCCCACTCGGAGAAGCGCATCCTCCACGTCGACGCCTCGACGGGCAAGCACATCCTCCGGCCGTTCCTGCACTACCTCGACGACCACGAGAACGTCGAGATTCTGGAGGATACCGCCGCGCTCCAGCTCATCACCCACGAGGGCCGGGTCCACGGCGCGATGCTGGACACCGAGAAGACCGGCGAGCCCGTCTTCGCGGGCACGACCGTCCTCGCAACCGGCGGTATCGGCGACCTGTACGAGCGCAGCACCAATCCGACGGGTTCGACCGGCGACGGCATCGCCATGGCCGCCCTCGCGGGGGCTGACGTGGCCGACATGGAGTTCGTGCAGTTCCACCCGACCGCGTTCGCAGGCGAGGAACCCTTCCTGCTCTCCGAGGCAGTCCGCGGGGAAGGCGGCCTGCTCCGCAACGGTGAGGGAGAGCGCTTCATGCCCGACTACCACCCGGACGCCGAACTCGCCCCGCGGGACGTGGTCGCCCGGGCGGTCCAGGACGAGATAGACGCGACGGGCGAGGTCACCCTCGACGTGTCCACCCTCGAGGAACCCTTCGAGGCGGCGTTCCCAGACCTCGCCGCAAAATGCGAGGAACACGACGTCGACTGGGACTCGGGCATTCCAGTCGCCCCCTGCGAGCACTTCCTCTGCGGGGGCGTCAACGTGGACGACCGCGGGAAGACCACCCTCGACCGGCTGTACGCCGTCGGGGAGTGCGCCCGCACCGGCGTCCACGGCGCGAACCGCCTCGCCAGCACGAGCCTGCTCGAAGGGCTCGTCTGGGGCCTGCGCGCCGGCGAGGACGCGGTCGGCGTCGAGCCGGAACCCGTCGAGGCACCGGACCTGCTCGACCGCGACCCGGACCTCCCACCCCGGTTCGCCGCCGAGAAGTTCCACCGTCTGCGTCGCGTGATGGACGAGTACCTCGGATTGCGGCGCGACCCGACCGAGATGGCCCGGGCACAGGGCGTCCTCCGCCGGCTCAAGGGCGAGGTCGACGCCTACATCCGGACCCGCACCGCGCGGGACCTGTACGAACTCCGGAACGCGAGCGTCACGGCCCTGCTCATCTCGCGAGCCGCCGCCGGGAACGAGGAGAGCGTCGGCTGTCACTACCTCGTGACCGAGGACGAGAAAGCCGCCGCGACCGCCGACGACTGATGCGAGGCGACACCAGATGATTCACGACTCCCAGATAGAGCAGTGGTTCCGCGAGGACCTCGGCCACCACGACGTGACGAACGAGGTGCCCGGCGAGACGACGGGGAGACTCGTCGCCAAAGAGCCCGGCGTCGTCGCCGGGATGGACGCCGCCGAGCGCGTGTTCGACTACGTCGGCGTCGACGTGACTGAAACCGCCGAGGACGGCACCCGAATCGAGGCGGGTGACGTGGTGCTCCGCGTGGCAGGGCCAGCGAAAGCCGTCCTCCGGGCCGAGCGCATCGCGGTCAACGTCGTCGGGCACGCCTCCGGCGTCGCGACCCGCACCCGCAAAGCGGTCGACGCGGCCCGCGAGGTCGACGACGACGTGCGAATCGCGGCGACCCGGAAGACCACGCCCGGCCTGCGCGGTATCGAGAAGCGCGCCGTGGTGGCCGGCGGTGGCGACACCCACCGCCTCGACCTCTCGCACATGGTCATGGTGAAGGACAACCACGTCGCCGAGATGGGCCTCGAAGGAGCCATCGAACACTTCCGCGAGCGCGTCTCGTTCGCGACGAAGATCGAGGTCGAGGTCGAGGAACCGGAGGACGCACCGAAGGCCGCCGACGCTGGAGCAGACATCGTCCTGCTGGACAACATGCGTCCGGAGACGACGGCCGAAGCCGTGGGGCTGCTCCCCGACGGTGTGCTCGCCGAGGCCTCCGGCGGCATCACGCTGGAGACGGTCGCGGATTACGCGACGACCGGCGTCGACGTCATCTCGATGGGTTCCCTTACTCACTCGGCGGCGAGTCTGGACTACTCGTTCCGGACGGGCGACGATAGCTGACTGTTTGCCGACAAAAACACGCTTCAGAAAACGGTTTAGGGGCTACCGGGACGATTTTCGCCCGTGTTCCGGTCTCGCCCTCCCCTCCCCGTACTCAAGTACTACGCCTACAAGGCGACCGCCTCCGTGGGCCTCGCGACGCCCATCTGGGTGCTGTTCCTCCGCACCAACGGCCTGAGCTTCACCGAGATCATGGTGCTGGACGCCATCTGGTGGGCCGGCATCACTCTGGGGGAGGTCCCCACGGGCTACGTCGGCGACCGGGTGGGCTGGAAGCGAAGCCTCGTCGTCGGGAACGTCCTCCGGACGGTCGCGGTCGTCGCGATGGGTGCCTCGGGCACGTTCTGGCCCCTGGCCGGCATCTACCTGCTGTGGGCGCTCGGGTCGACGCTCCAGTCCGGCAACACGGACGCCTGGCTGTACGAGGTGCTCGACCGCGACGGCGACAGTGATTCCGACGCGTTCACCAGGGTCCGCGGCCGCGGCCAGTCCCTGACGCTCGCGTTCGGGGCGGCCGGCGCGGTGGTCGGCGGCTACCTCGGCGACGTGAGCCTGCGCTGGCCGTTCTACGCGACCGGTGCGCTCTGGGCACTCGGCGTACTCGTCCTGCTGACGTTCCCGAATGTCACGGTCGACGACGACGACCGGATCACCGCCGCCGACGCCCTTCCGGTGCTGCGCGAGCGCCTGCTCTCGGCCGAGTTGCGCGGGTTCGTGCTCTGGGTCGCGGTCGTCCTCGCCATCGCGAGCGCGACGGCCCGGCTCACCCAGCCAGTGACGGTTGGCCTGGGGCTGCCACAGGCGTGGCTCGGGTGGCTGTACGGTGGTTTCTCGCTTCTCGCGGCCGGTGCCAGCTACCGGACCGAGTGGCTCCGCGACCGGTTCGGGCTGGTCGGGTGGGTGACCCTCGCACCTGCCCTGCTCGGCGTCGCGCTGGCGCTCGCGCTCGTCGTGCCGCTCGCCGCCCTCCCGGCGTTCGTACTCATCCGGGCGGTGGACACCCCGACGAGTACGCTCGCCACGCAGTACGTCAACGACCGGATCGAGACGGCCGGCCGGGCGACCGTCCTCTCCGGCGTCTCGATGGTGAACGCCGTGGTCGCCATCCCCTTCGGCGTGGCCGTGGGCCGGGTCGCCGACAGCTCACAGTACCTCGCGCTGGGGCTGGCCGGCGTCACGCTGGTGGTGCTGTCGGCGGTCGCGGCGCTGCGGCTCTCCGGCGGGCCGATGAGCGTTCCAAATGCGTGGGAAGTGGACTGAGGAGAGCGTTACTCGTCGTCGTGCAGCTCGGCGTGCTGTTCTGCGGAGAGGTCGGTCTGCTCGGGCACCAGCAGGTTCTCACCGGTCATCGCGGCCGGCTTCGGCACGCCGACGAGCGAGAGCAGCGTCGGCGCGATGTCACAGAGCGACCCGCCCTCGCGGACGCGCTTCCCGCCGTCGTCGCCGCCCGGCGTGGCGTAGACGAACGGCACGTCGTTGTAGGTGTGGGCCGTGTGCGGGTCTTCCTCGGTACCCATGTCGTCGGCGTTCCCGTGGTCGGCCGTGACGAGGACGTGCCCACCGGCGGCGCGGACCGCGGCTTCGAGCCGCCCGAGCTGGACGTCGACTGCCTCGACCGCCTCCACGGCGGCGCGGTAGTCGCCCGTGTGCCCGACCATGTCCGGGTTCGCGTAATTGAGGACGAGCACGTCCGGGTCGTCCGTGGCGATGTGCCGGACCGCCATCTCGGTGAGTTTGGCCGAACTCATCGCCGGCGTCTCGTCGTAGGTCGGCACGTCGGGCGACTCGATTATCTCGCGGTGTTCGCCCTCGAACTCGACCTCGCGGCCGCCGTTGAGGAAGTAGGTGACGTGGGCGTACTTCTCCGACTCGGCCATCCGGAGCTGGGTCTTGCCCGCCTTCGAGAGGACCTCGCCCAGGACGTCCTCGGGCTCGTGGGGGTCGAACGCCACCGGGAAGTCGAACGTCTGGTCGTACTCGGTCATCGTCACGAGCTTCGTTTCTGGTGGGGTGGGCCAGTCCTCCTCGGGCTCGACCGCCTGGAGCATCCGGACGAGCTGGCGAGCGCGGTCCGACCGGAAGTTGAAGAAGATGATTGCATCGCCATCTTCGAGGCCCTCGTGCTCGCCCACCGTGGTCGCCTCGACGAACTCGTCGGTGTCGCCGCGGTCGTAGCTCTCCGTGACGGCTTCGACCGCGCTGTCGGCGTGATGTGGGGCCTCGCGCTCGACGATGGCGTCGTACGCCTGCCGGGTGCGCTCCCAGTTCTGGTCGCGGTCCATCGCGTAGTAGCGCCCGCAGACCGTTGCGACCTGCCCGGTGCCGTACTGCTGGGCGTGCGCCTCCAGGTCGGCCAGGTAGGACTCGCCGCCGTGGGGGGCGGTGTCGCGCCCGTCGGTGAACGCGTGGGTGACCGCCGGGACCTCAAGCTCGGCGGCCATCTCGATGAGCGCGTGGAGGTGGCGCTGGGAGGAGTGGACGCCGCCGTCGCTGACGAGGCCCATGAAGTGGACTCGTCCCCCGTTCTCGTCGGCGTACGCGAACGCCGACCCCAGCGCCTCGTTGTCGAAGAAGGAACCGTCGTCGATGGCGTCCTCGATGCGGGTGTACTCCTGCATGACGACCCGGCCCGCCCCGATGTTGAGGTGGCCGACCTCGGAGTTGCCCATCTGGCCTTCGGGCAGGCCGACGCGCCGGCCCGCGACGTGCAGGCGACCGTACGCCCCGGTTCGTCTGAGCCGGTCGAAGACGGGTGTGTGCGCTGCTGCGACCGCGTCGCGATGGTCGCCGGGGTCGTCGTTGAGCCCCCAGCCGTCGAGGATGATGAGTGCCGCGTTCATACGGAAACCGTCGCGGGTCGGTACAAAGAAAGGTTCGTTCGCGACAGTGAGAAGATGAGGAATCAGGCGTTCTTCGCGAGCTGGGTGTCGTGGCTGGTACGACAGTTTGGGATGACGACAAGCACACCACTCGCGCTGGTGGCTATGACCGCACCACAGCCTCCCCAGCCGACTCCGATGCTCGGCTCCGCCTGCGCTTCTCATCCCTCGCGCGCTTTCGTCGGTGGCCTCACTTCGTTCGGACAACCGACCGCGCGCGCCGATTGTCTTTGCATGGGTTCGATGTTTGCCGAACGACTGCTCTGGCGCGCGCTGACGAGTGTGCTGAGCGCCAGCGAAGCCACGAGTCAGTGCCGCGCGAGGGACGAGCGGAGCAGCGCGGAGCGAGTCGGTTGGGGAGGATGTGGATGCGGTGCAGTGGCGGTTCCACAGTCACCAGCGCGAGTGACCTGCTAGTACACCCAACCCACCGAACTAACACAGCAGACCCCACCAGACACCCTGCTTCGCAAAACAGAGCCAGCCCTCACGAGACCGCCAGAAACAACGAATACGACGCTACTCGGTCGCGAACTCGGTCTGGCACTCGCCACAGACCGAGCGGTTGCCGGGGCGGGTCGGCTGGGCCGCGACGGCACCGCACTCGTCACAGACCATGAACAGGCGCTTCTCCGGCGGGACGCCCGCTTCGAACTCCATCTCGACCCACGCGTCCGGGTTCTCGGGGTCGTAGATGCGCACGCCGGTGTCGGTTCGCGTCCAGTCGTAGGCCGGCTCGTCCTCGGTGACCGCTTTCGCGGTTCGCTCCGTCATCGGGTAGTCATCGCGGACACGTTCATATAAATCTCTTGATAAATTTGAACACGGAACCGAGTTAACTGTCGCGGCTACCGTCGGCTTTAGTACGGCAGGGCGGGTTCGGTGGGACATGACGCTGGACCCGGTGCACTTCGAGGGCATCGCGCAGCTTGCCCAACGCATCAGGTACGACGTGGGCGAGGACGACCACCGCGACTTCGCCCGGACGGTGTGGGACGAGTTCCTCGACCCGCTGGTCGACGACGGACGAACCGTGCTCGACCCACTGGGCGAGCAGGGCCGCCACGTCGCCCCCGTCGAGGACGTGGCGCTGGCAGCGGTGCCCTACGAGGAGGTCCACGGGCTCGATTCCGGGACCATCAACCCGACCACGTTCACCAATGGATTAGTTCTCGACATCGCCCAGGCCGCGATGTCCGCCACGCCCTCGGACCTCGACCTGCACCGGGCTCGCACCCTCGTGATGACGGTCCACACGAACGACGCCACGGTCGACGTGGACGAGGGCGAGTGGACCGTGTACGACGAGGGCTACATCCGGTCGCAGATCCGCCACGCGCCGCACGTCAACCGGTACGAGGAGGGCGTCGTCCACGCGCTGGCGCTCTACCTCGCGGAGTCCGAACACGCGCTGTTGCAGGCCGACCTGGTCGACGACCTGCTGGTGCTCGACGGGCCGCTGTATCCCAAGGGGCTGTTCAAGTGGGCCGACCAGCACCCCGAGCTGGCCGCGCTGCTGGAGGACGAGGAACAGCCACAGGAGGTCGTCCAGAACTACGTCGAGCTCGTCGAGACGTTCGTCACGCGAGATGTGCCCCTCGTCGGGTTCGTCAAGAACCCCGCGACGAAGGTCATCACCCGCACCGTGCGCGAGAAGGGCGGCCACGCCCCCTGGGTCGACGACTCCGCGTTCTTCACGCGCATCCTCGAACGCGGTCAGTTCGACCACGACGCCGAGCGCTGGGAGCGCGACACGCACAACCTCACCTGCACGAACTGGTTCCGCTCCCGCGGCGGCGCGGACCACCCGCTTTCGAAGGGTGGCGACGCGCTCGGTGCCGACCGTCGACTCGACCCCGAACAGTACGAGGTGACGTTCTGCGTCGTCTACGACCCGCGTGACGACCTGGTGTACCGGCTCGAAGCGCCCTACGCCTTCACGAAGGACGCCGAAACGCGGGAGAACCTGCGGCTGTTCGCGCTCCAGGAGATCGCCGCCCAGGGCGGCCCGCCGCTGGCCGTCGCGAAGGCCGACGAACTCGCGCGCATCAGCCGCGACGAGAAGCGGGCGCTCACCGAGACGCTCGAAGAGACGTTCCAGGCGCGTCGCACGCGAGACTACGACGACACGCGCTGGGGGTAAAAGAAAGCCGCTCAGGCGGTTTCGGCCTTCTGTACCGAGATGTCGACCATGTCCGGGTCGACGCCGACGCGGGCGAACTGGGTCCGGACGTGCTCTTTGGCGGCGGCCAGTGCCTGGTCCTTGGTGTCGAACCCGCGCGGCATCGGCGACTCGAAGGCGATGTGTATCTCCTCGCCGTCGACCTCCTGGACCGTCCCACCACTTTCGACCTCGTAGAACTCGTCGCACACCCAGACGTACGGGGCGTCCTCGTCGGGCGCACCGCGGAACTCCGGCGCGTCCTCACCCCGCTCGTAGATGGTGCCGGTCAGGTCAGTACCGGCCGCGCTGCCGCGAACTAACAACATACCTCTCGACTAGGCGACCGACGCGGATAAGACCACGGGCTGGAGTCACGCCGGGCGCACACCCGACCGAGGGAAACCGGTTTCACGCCGCGATTCCTTGCCTTGGGGTATGACCGACCTCGGTGACTTCGGGGACTTCGACGTAGACGACGAGCCGGCCGACGCCGACGGACCAGCCGGGGACGCCAGGCAGGACGACGGCGCGACGACTGACCCGTCCGGCGAGACGCCGACCGCGACCGACGGCAACGACCAGACCGACGACTTCCAGCGCATGGACGTGACCCCGAGTGGGCGCGACCGCGGCCTCGGGACCATCGCGGTCTCGGAGGGGCTGCGCATCGCCGAGCGCGAGGAGGACACCCAGTTGCGGGCGTACGTCACCACGGGGAACCGGCCGAACGTCCGCATCGGCTCGTACCTGCTCGCGCCGTACCCCGACGGCGAGAAGCTGTTCGCCCGGATCACCGGGCTGGAGTACGCCCAGGCGTTCCACGCCGACGACGCGACCGAGATTCACGCCCGGCGAGCGATGCGCCGCGACGGCATCGACGAGGCCGACTACAAGTTCATGGCGACGCTGGAGCCGATGGCCGTCCTCTTCGAGGATAGCGCGGCGGGAACCGCCGCGGACAAGTCGAGCGGCGAGCAGCCGCGAGACGGCGGGGAACTCAAGCGCCGGATGGTCGACCGCGTCCCCAAACCGGAGACGATAATCAGGGAAGCGACCGACACCACCGAGATAAAGACCGGCCTGAAGATGCCCGAGGAGGGCGTCTTTTTAGGACATCTCTCCGTCGGTGGCGAGAAGGTCCGCACGAACGCGGAGCCGCCGACCATCGACTACCGGCTCAAAGACGACTACGAGGCGGGCGACCCGCTCGTGTTCCGCCACACCCTCGTCGCGGGTGGCACCGGCTCCGGGAAGACCCACGGCGCGAAGAACATCCTCCGGCAGTACCTCGACTCGGACCGCACCTATCCCATGGAGGGCGGGCGCGACGTGCGCCCCGCGATGGTCGTCTTCGACCCGCAGGACGAGTACGCCCAGATGCACGACGATAACCCCGAGATGACCGACGACTTCGCGCGGAAGCTGGAGCGCGAGGACATCGCCCACGGCGGCATCGAGGATACGACGGCGTTCGTCCCGAAGGTCGGGCAAGCGAGCTACGCCGCCGACCACCACCGCGCCGAGCAGGTCGAGTTCACCATCCCGTTCTCGATGGTGCGCTCGCGCCCGTGGCTCGTCGCCAGCGGCGGCCTGAACGACAACCAGTACCCCGCGCTCAAACAGCTCCTGCGGCGGTTCTTCCGCCAGCACGGCGACAGCGGGACCTACTCGCAGTTCCGGTCGTTCCTCGACGACCCCGCGCTGAAGGAGGAACTCCACGAGTCCGGGCGCATCCACGAGGCGACGTTCGACGCGGTCAAGCGCCGGACCTACGGCTTCGCCGACGTGTTCGACCAGTCTGCCAAGCCCATCACCGACCTCGTCCACGAGTTCGTCCGCCCGGGCGGACTCTCGGTGGTCCCGACCTACCACGTCAACGACTCGCGGACGACGACGACCGTGGTGCTCGCCCTCGCCAGCCTGCTCGTCGACCAGAAGCTCTCGAACGACCCGGACTTCGACCGCATCAAGGAGACCCCCATCGTCCTCGGGATGGACGAGGCCCACAACTTCCTCACCGACGCCGACACTGTGCAGGCCCGCAAGGTCATCACGAAGTTCACCGAGGCCGCAAAGCAGGGGCGCAAGGAGCGACTGGGGCTGTTCCTCATCACGCAGGACCCCCAGGACATCGCCGACCCGGTGTTCAAGCAGGTGAACACCACCGTCGTCCTCAACCTGGGTGACGAGGACGCCATCAAGAGCGTCAACATCCCCGCGAACCTCGAAAGTAAGGTGCCCTACATGGAGAAGGGCCAGATGGTCGTCTACTCGCCGGACAACTCCGAACCCGTCGAGTGCATCGGCCTCTCGACGTGTGTGACGAGTCACGGGCGCTGAGCAGGCGCGTTTCTCCGGTCGGTTTCGAGCGCGTGACCGAGACACCGCGACGGCGGAGATGCATTTATCGGCCAGAGTGTGCTATTCTATACCAATGGCAGAGCACGTCCTCGTCGCCTACGACGACTCGGTGCAGGCCGACCACGCCCTGCGGTTGGCGCTGTGCGAGTTCGACGACGCGGCACGGATGACCCTCCTCACCATCATCGACCCCGCGTCCGCCGGCTACAGCCGCAAGCTCACCATCCCGAGCCTGCCCGAGGAGTGGTACGAGGAGGCGAAGACTGCGGCGGCCGAGCGCCTCGCGACCGCCGAGCGAGCCGCCGCCCAGGTCGGCGTCGACCTCGAGACCGAGATCGTCGTCGGGCGGCCCTCACGTCGAATCATCGCCTACGCCGCCGAACACGACGTAGACCACATCATCACCGGGAGCCACGGCCGCTCCGGCGTCTCACGCATGCTGCTGGGCAGCGTCGCCGAGGCGGTCATCAGGCACGCGAACTGCCCGGTGACGGTGGTTCGGTGAGCAGGCCAGACAGTCACCACCGGCCAAGACGACCCGCGCCGCACAGGCGCGTGGTCGTCTCCGGGGAAAGGCAGGCTGTGGTGCCGTGCTGTTCGGGGGGTTCCCGTGAGCGAAGCGAACGGGAACTCGTCGGACCGCAGGTCCGACAGTGGACTGAAAGGGGCCACCGCCTGCGCGAACCCCGACCCGGCAAGCACCGCAGGCGAAGCCGAGGAGCGCAGCCGGGGTCGCGGGAGCGCACGCGGTGGGGGCTTTCTGGGAGTATTCGTCAGTTAGCGGTCTCCGATTCGTAACTCACCCGGGTGCTTGATGCAGGGGGCTGGGTCTGTCGCTTCATCTAGTGTTCTGAATCAAACTTGTCAGGAATCGCCTGCTGAATACAGAGGGTGAGTTAAGTAACGGAGTCAACATGTTTCCGAAGATATATTGGTGCCTTCTTTGTAGCACAAGACTGATACGATGCCCTCCATCGAAACTACTCGAAAGGTTGCCCTTGGCCTCACCTGTGCGTACGTACTTGTGGTCTTACTCCTCGGAGTCGTTGTATTCCGACAGACTCTACTCTCGATCTTAATTGCCCTTCTTGGGGTCATTGTGTACCTTGTATGGCGGCTGATATGGGGAGCCGGCCCTGGAAATGGCGATGGTTCTGTAGACGCTACGTAGATTAGGAGTTGGCCGACTCGCGCTCTGTATTCAGCACTGTACTGAGAAAATCACCCGAGATTGGCAGGAGCAGTGCCGATTCACTCGCACCCTCGGTCCGTCACCACCGTCCTCGAAAACACCCCCCGGAGAAACTCGAATCGACCGCTGAATCAGGACCTGCCCTACACCCCCGGAATCCCCAGCACGTTCGGTGCGACGACCCCGATGGCCGAGAGCACCCAGACGACCACGATCGCGACGAGCCACGCGACCACACCGATACCGGCTGCCGTCTTCCAGCCACCCGGGTAGCGGTAGTTGATGACGCCGACCCAGGCGACCAGCACGAGGAGGATTCCGAGGAGCGGAATCCACCCGAAGAGGAAGCTCACCACGCCCCAGACGACCGCTCCCAGCAGGGCCGTGACGGCGGCGTACCCGACGTCGGTCTTCCGTTCCAGGACGGCCCGGACGCCCGCGACGATGCCGACCGTCCCGATGATCCAGCTCACGACGAACACGACGAGCGAATCGACGAGTCCCATCTCAGGCCCTCCGGACCGCGGTCTGACCACTGGCGAGCAGCGTCTCACTGGCTACCGATGACATGTGGGACGTAGGCTCTGGAGCGGGAAAGGTAGTGGCTGGATATTCGCGATTCCTCAGAAGATGTTCGCCTGCCGGTGGACCGAGATACCCTCGTCGGTGATCTCGTAGGGTTTGGTCTCGCGGGAGTGGTTCGCGTCGCGTATCTTCTGTATCTCGACGGCGAGGCGAGTCTCACGGAAGTCCGAAGGGCGGACGTACTGGAGGATGAACACGGCGTCGGTGAGGTACTCGACGATGCCGTGGCGGGAGGCGTAGGGCGAGTCCTCGCTGGCCTCCGAGGTCATCATCGTCGTGATGCCGGCCTCCTTGAGGCTCTTCGTGAAATCGAATATCTCGTTGCGGCGTTTGGCCCGGTCGTCGTACATCATCTCCAGCAGCGACACCGAGTCGAGCACCAGCCGGCTCGCGCCGAACTCGCGGATAAGCCGGGGGAGTTCGGACCGGATGGACCCGAGGCTGTTGGCCATCTCGATGGGGTCGATGTCGACGACGGCGAGCAGGTCGTCCGCGACGTACTCGTCGAAGGGCATCCCCTTCTCGGTGGCCGAGTTGATGACGCGCCGGCGGTTCTCCTCCAGCGTGATGAAGATGCCGCGCTCGCCCTGGCGCAGGCCGTGGTCGAGGAACTGGAGCCCGAAGGTGGTCTTCCCGGTCCCGGCGGAGCCGACCGCGACCATCAGCGAGCGCTCGGGCACGCCGCCCATGATCATCTCGTCGAGGCCCGTGATACCGAGGTTGATACGGGGGAGGTCGGAGTCGAACTCTTCCCCACCGAGGTCTCCGCCGCCGAAACCACCGCCGCCGCTGTCGAATCCCGCGCTCATCCCGAAGTCGTCGGTGGCCATGTCGAACTCGCCGTTGCCCACGTCGAACGGGCTCCCGTCGACGTCGAAGGAGTCGCCCGCACCGCCGGACCCACCGTCGTCGTCGACGTCCGGCATCTGGACGTTCTCCATGGCGGCCCCGAAGTTGTCGTTGAACAGCGAGCCCGAGCCTGATGCACCGTCGGGGTCTTCGGCCGGGCTGCTGTCGGGCGTGCTGGCAGGGCTGCTGTCGGGCGTGCTGGCAGGGCTGCTGTCGGGCGTGCTGGCAGGGCTGTTGTCGTTGGCGGGCCCATCGGCATCCGGGTTCGCTGGTGGGTCAGACACCGAGTCCGCTTCTGTGCCAGCTTCGGCCACCGCGTCCGCGGCGGCCTCCTCGGCACTCATGTCGTCGGGCCACTCGTCGTCCCAGGCAGAATCGTCGGGGTCGGTGGCGTCGTCCCCCTCGTCTTCGCCGCCGCCGCCAGCTGTGTCCGACCGCTGGTTGCGCTCCCGGATGGCCCGTTCGAACCAGTCTTCGTCGCTCACCGTGACCACCGCTCCTGGCGAGCGAACAGGTGTGTCACTACTGTGCCAGAAACGGACACCGCGTCGTGGCCGGCACGAGTCTGGTCGGAAGGGAGCATTGCTATCGTGGTGACGCGTCGGAGGAATCCTCCTCGACCGCGCCGTTCGTACACCGGAGGCCACGCCCTGCGCAGGTATTAACCTTGTTGCTGTCGATGGGGTTTTTAATCTCGTGGGCGGTAGCCTCGGGTATGAAGGTGGGGCTGGTCGCCCAGAAGGACAACGCTCGTGCGGCCCATCTGGCGGAGAAACTCCGCGAGATGCTCCGCGAGCGCGACGTGACGATAGTAGTCGACACGGCCACAGCCACGGCCCTCGGCATCGACGGCGTCTCGCCCGAGGCCATGCAGGACTGTGCCCTGGTCGTGAGCATCGGGGGCGACGGAACGTTCCTCTACACCGCCCGCGGCGCGGGGACCGCCCCCATCATGGGCGTGAACCTCGGCGAGGTCGGCTTCCTGAACGCCGTCTCGCCCGACGATGCGCTCGACGCGGTCGAGGCGGAGGTCGAACACATCCGCGAGACAGGCGTCCCGCACATCCGCAAGATGATGCGCCTGCAGGCCAGCGGCGAGGACTGGACGCTCGACCCCGGGATGAACGAAATCGTCGTCCAGGGGCCCCAGCGCGGCCACGGGGCGGGTGCCTCCTTCGAGGTCCGCGTCGACGGCGAGCTCTACACCGGCAGCCAGGGCGACGGCATCCTCATCGCGACCCCGGCGGGCAGCACTGCGTACAACCTCAGCGAAGGTGGGCCGTTCATCCGCCCCGAGGTCGACGCCGTCGTCGTCACCGAGATGTGTGCCTCCGAACCGATGCCCTCGCTGGTGAGCGCCGCCGATAGCACCGTCACGGTCCGTGTGGACGACGCGGACTCCGGCTTCGTCATCAGCGACGGCCGCAACCAGCAGGTCATCGACCCACCCGAGACCGTCACCATCGAGCGGGCCGACCAGCCGGTCCGGATGGCCGGCCCCCCGAGCGAGTTCTTCAAAGCCCTCAACAAGCTGGATTGAATCCGGGTACGGGCAAGCCCCCCGACTTTCGAAAGCCCTTAGCAACTCCTGACCCTTCCTGCACCTAATGAGTGAGCAACTGCCGGACGTCCAGGCGTCCAGCCCGGACGTCACCGTCGGGCTGAGCCAGGTGGGGGTCACAGGCGTCGAGAAGCTCGTGAAACTCCACCGTGAGGGCAAGCGCCCCATCGTCCTGATGGCCGAGTTCGAAGTGTTCGTCGACCTCCCGTCGTGGCGCAAGGGTGCCGACATGTCCCGCAACATGCAGGTCATCGACGAGACGCTCGAAGCCGCGACCCGCGACGAAGCCCTCCGCGTGGAGGACGTCTGTGGCGACGCCGCCGAGCGCCTGCTGGCCAAGCACGACTACACCAGCAAGGCCCAGGTGAAGATGGAGGCCGAACTCGTCACCCGCGAGAACACGCCCGCCTCCGGCCTCGAGACCCAGAGCGTCGTCGATATCATCGCGAGCGCCACCGCGACCGACGAGGGTACCCGCGAGGAGATCGGTGCCCACGTCGTCGGCATGACGGTCTGTCCCTGCTCGCAGGGTATGTCGGTCGCCCGCGCCCGGAACGTGCTCGCCGACCTCGGCGTCGACGACGAGACCACCGAGGAGTTCCTCGACCGCGTGCCCCAGCCCGGCCACAGTCAGCGCGGCCACGCCACCATCACCGTCGAGAGCGAGGGCACCCCCGACGTGGACCTCATGGACATCGTCGAGGTCGCCCGCGACTCCATGTCGGCCCGCATCTACAACCTCGCGAAGCGCCCCGACGAAGACCACATGACCTACGAGGCTCACGCCGACGCGAAGTTCGTCGAGGACTGCGTGCGTGCCATGGCCGAGGGCGTGGTCGCGGAGTTCGACCACCTGCCGGACGATGCCGTGATTCATATGGAACAGTCCAACGACGAGTCCATCCACCAGCACAACGCCCACGCCGAGCGTCTGGTCGAGATGGGGCAGTTGCGGACGGAACTGAACGGCGAAAACTAACCCGACAGCGACTCGTCTCGTCGTCTTTCTCGCTTCGCTTGCAAGTACGATACTCGTCGAGAGGGGACCGGCTGTCGGTGTTCAGAAACTCAGCGGCTCGGCGTCCTCCCACGTCGGCTGGAACTCGTCGTACACCTCGGTCGCGAACTCGGGGTCTTTCAGGTCGATCATCGCGAACGTCTCGCCCGAGGAGCCCAGCGGGTTGGGCACCTGGATGACGACTTCGACGTCGTCGAGCAGGTTGAACGTGCCAGTGACGTCCTCGCTGGTGCGGACCTCGAAGTCGGGGTCAGAGGAGAGGCGCTCGCGGTACTTGCGACCGACCTCTTCCGAGAGGGTGTCGACGACCTGGCGGGTGAGGAGGACGTCTATCTTGACGCCGCGTTCGAGCGCGTCTTCGAGTTGCTCGACTATCTGGTCGCCGACCTCCGTCACGTCGAACTGGGGCGTCTGGGCCGAGGCGACCATGATGATGTGACGGTCGGCCGCGGTGAGCCGTTCGAGCAGGAGGTCGGTGGTCTCCTCTTGCCCCACCGCGGCGGTCCAGAACTGTTCTTCGACGGGTTCGGCGGCGTCGAGCTCGTCCGAGAGTTCGTCGACGATGTTCTCGTACTGCTCGGCCTTCTCGTCGAGTTCGCGTTTCTTGTCCTCCAGCAGTCGGTCGAGGGCGGTCGCGGGCTCGACGGCGACGTATTTCTTGGGGCGGCTCGCGGTCTGGCTCCGGACCAGGTTGTACTGCTCGATGCTGTTGAGCACGTCGTAGATACGGCCCATGGGCACGTCGCTGGCCCGCGACAACTCTTTGGCGGTTGTCGGGCCTGTGTTCAACAGCGCACGGTATGCTCTCGCTTCGTACTCCGACAACCCGAGGTCCCTGAGGCTCGCCATAATAAACCCAATGAGAGTGGAGAACCATAAACACAACGGTAGTTTCCGACAGCAGTCGGGGCGTCACTCCATCGCGTCGGAAACTCGCCGGCTGAGTGTTTCGGGGTCGTAGGCAGGGTCGGCGACGGAATCGCCCCGGACGACGTAGGCCGCACTCGGTTCCTCGTAGCCGGTCGCGTTCGGGACGACCACCTTCTCGTGGTCGGCCATCCGAAGGGCGGCGCGGTGGAGGTCGCTCCCGGGCTCGTCGGTGACCGCGATGACGAGCGGGGCATAGAGCAGACGCGAGACTGCCGCGCCGTAGGCCGCGATGCGGACGCCGAAGCGGTCCGCTGCGCCCGCGAAGGCGGCCAGCGCGTCGGCCGCCACGTCGCGATAGCGGTCCTCTCCGGTGAGCAACGCGAGGTCGAGCAGGGCGTCCGCGAACTCGACGTTCCCGTCGAGCGGGCGGAGCGGGCGGTCGAGGAGTCCGAGTCCCTCGCGCGGGCCGTCGACGAAGGAGTCGTCGACGAGCAGGGTGTCGATGGCGTGGTCGGCGACGTTCTGGGCGGTGTCCAGCGTGTCCGCGCCGAGGACCTGCCGGGCCCGGGTGAGCGCGCTCAGGACGCGGGCGTGGTCGACCAGCAGACCGGCCTCGCCTTCCGTCCCGTCGTCGGCCCGGAAGTGCGTGACGACGCCATCGTCGACGAGTTCCGCAGTGAGGTAGTCCAGGGTGCGCTCGGCGTACCGGCGGGCCGTCTCGTCGTCGGTGTAGGCGTGGTAGGTAAGCAAGGCGTCGACCGCGAGGGCGTTCCAGTCCGCGAAGGCCGTCTCGTCCACGGTCGGGGTCTCTGCGGATTCGCGGTCGCTGGGCTCCGCGGTGTAGTAGCTCGCGCCCGCGCCGGCAGCCTGCCCGCCGCCGAAGGCGTCGCCGTTCCAGAGCGTACCCGTCAGGTAGTCGACGGTCGCCTGTGCCGGCTGGCGGTACTCGTCCTTGCCGGTGTAGAGGTAGGCGTTGGCGAACGCCCGGAGCAGGGAGGCGTTCGTGTCCAGCAGCTTCTCGTGGTGGGTGCCGCTCCAGTCGGGGTTCGCGGCGAACCGGAAGAAGCCACCGGCGTAGTCGTCCAGCAGGTTCGCGCTGACCGCGTTCAGGCTCCGGAGTGCTTGCTCTTGCTCGCGCTTCAGGGCGAACTCGATGGTCCGGGGCATCGGGAACTTTTCAGCATTGCCCCAGCCACCGTTTCGCTCGTCGTAGCTCTCGCGGAGCTGGCCCAGCAGCTGGATCTCGATGTCCTCGGTGAGTTCCCCTGCCGGGGTGTCGTTGCCCTGCACCGACCGCGGGACCCGGCCAGCAGCCGCGCCCTTCTGGTCCCACATCTGTCGCACCGAGTCGATGACCTGGCGCATGCCGTCCTCGCCGAGGTAGCCCGACCCGGTCAGCACCTCGCCGTCGGGCGTGAGGAACACGTTCGACGGGAAGCCGCCCATGTTGTACCGGTCCCGGACCCGAGGATTGCGGTCCACGTCGACCCGAACCGGCACGAAGCCGTCGTTGATGTTCGCGGCGATTCGGGGTTCGTCGTACGTCTCGCGGTCCATCTCGTGACAGTGCGAGCACCAGGTCGCCGAGAGCGAGAGCAGAATCGGTTTTCCTTCCTCCGCGGCGAGTTCGAAGGCGTCCGGTCCCCACTCGTGCCACTCGACCCGTGTCTGGGCTGCGGACTCGTCCATGTGGGGGGCTTCGGGTGCGCGTGCCTAAGAGTGCCGCGACACGCCGGTGCTGGAAACGGTTTCGGGTGGCGTCACGATTACTGTCCCGTCCTCGCTCTCGACCGTGGTGTTCCCGACGAAGTCCGGCTCACCCCAGACGACGGTGACCGTCTTGGGGTCGGGTCGCTCGACTCGGAACGTGTGGTCCTCGAAGGTCCACGTGCCATTCCCGGTCGGCTCTGCTCGCGCGCCGAGGAACGATTCGAATGCGCTCTGGAACTCGGTCGCGTTCTGTGTGTCGTCCCAGCGCAGCACCCAGGCGTGGCTGGCGTCTGCATTGCGGTAGTACACCAGGTCGCGGTCCATGCCCCAGCCAGTGCTGGCCTTCGCGGCGGCTTCGTCGCCGAGTTCCGGCGACAGCAGAACGCGGAGGTACAGTTCCCCGCGCACGTCCCGGTTCGAGAGGTCCCACGGGGAGTTCGACGTGTTCGAGTCGACCGAGAGGGTCGCGGGGTCGGGGGCCCGCTCAGGGTGAAGCAGTTGCGCCGTGGTCTGTGGCGGGTTCTCGTACACCTCGTGGAGTTGCCGAGGTGACTCGAACCGCGCATGCATGTACTGGGCACCGAAATAGTGGCCCGACCACATGGCCCGCCGCGAGATGCCGAACGAGTCCCACCGGGCGTCGATCTCCTCACTCTGTGTCCTCGTGTCGGGGAGATACTCGCGGACGTACTCGTCGGCGATGAACGTCGGCGCACCTTCGAGGACGGCACGACTCAGATATCGGCCCTCAGTCGTCTGTTCGAACCGCAGGTCTCGATTTTCCGAGAACGTCCGGAGCCGCTCGTCCGTCTGGTACAGGTGGGACAGTTCGTGGACGAGTACATGCTCGACGAAGGGAGCCTCGGTTCCCGCCTCGTACGTGAACCGAACCGGGCCGTTATCGTTGACTACTCCCGTCGCCGGGAATCGTTCTGCTTCTGTCTCCCCGAATAGTGACACCAGACCATCGCCACCTGGTGGCCGAAGTGGTCTCGACGTGCTCTGTACTTCCTGGACCTGAATCGAGACGGTAGACAGGTTCTGCTGGTGGTATCGTTGGACGCGCTCGACCACGTCCCTGGTGTCGAGAGAGTCCGGAAGTGGGTCACCACGGACGGTCACTGCTGGCTGAGCTGAACTGGTGGTTGGGTCGGCTCCCGTGGTCGTGGAAGTCGACGTGGCCTGGGGCTCGGTCTGGGTGACGGTCGACCCCGGAGCCGATATCGCTGGTGACTGCGAATCGGAATCGCCGGGAACCAGTCCGGAACAGCCCGCGACGAGCACGACGAGGAGGACACAGAGGGCGGCGCGGCGCATGGTTCTGGTGGCGATGACGACGAGTCGACACGAAATAAAGGTCCGTCCGGCCAGGGACCGGCGACAGTTCGGGCCAGCGCACACCCTCGCGTAGAAAAAGGGCTTTGACCCCTGGCCCGCTATCCCCGCCCATGCGAACACTCCGGCTCATCGGGCTGTTGCTCGTCATCCCGACGCTCGATGCCGCCTTGCTGTTGCTCATCACGCTCTTCGCGCCCGAGGTGACCATCGTCATCGCGGCCGCGCTGGTCGTCCTGACCGCGCTGGTCGGCATGCTGCTCGTGCGCGCGGAGGGCCGGCGCACCATCCGGAAGATACAGCGCCAGCTCGCCGAGGGGAAACCGCCCACGAACGAGCTGATGGACGGCGGGCTGCTCATCGCGGCCGGCGCGTTCTTCCTCACGCCCGGGCTCGTCACGGACTTCGTCGCCCTGCTGCTGACGATTCCCGTGACCCGCATCCCCATCCGCGCCGTGCTCAAGAAGTACATCGTCACGCCGTACCTCGACAAGCAGACCGGCGGCATGGCCTCCGGGAACGTCTGGACGTTCGGGTTCCCCCAGGGCGACTTCGAGGGCGGGAACGGCCAGATGGGTGGCTTCGGCGGGATGGGTGGTGGTCCCGGCGGCTCCAGCGGTTCCGGCGGTTCCAGTAGCGGGAATTCCGGCGGGAGCAACGCTGACGACACCTACAACCTCGGGGACGACTCGTACTCCATCGAGTTCGAGGACGACGAGTGAGAACCCCTGTCTAAGCTCTGCGAGAAAGAAACCCTTATACTTCCCACCGCACAACTCGGAAATGCGAACGACGGCGGGCCGATAGCTCAATCAGGTTGAGCGCCACTCTGATAAGGTGGAGGCTCTCGGTTCAAATCCGAGTCGGCCCATAATTTCTGCGCGAACTCTCGAACGTAGTGAGAGCAGTGAGCGCGAAATTTGAATCCGCGAGGATTTGAACCCTGGTAGTCACAGCCCGGAAGCGCAGCGTCAGCGAGCATCCCGGACTGTCTACCTCTGGTTCACAATCCGAGTCGGTCTACTACTTTTCCGCGAAACTGCGAACGGCGAGACCGCTCACTCCCGCCACGACAGGTACGCGAACACGACCACGCCACCGACCGCGAGCGCGGTGTGCACGAACACGGTCCAGTCGGTGGATCCGGCGAGCAGGAAGGCGACGCCGGCGACGAGGTAGGCCGTCCAAACCACCGCGAGGGCGACGGCAGCGGGGGTCCAGCGCTCGTGAACCGGCGTCCGCTCGCCCCAGATACCCCCGACAGCGACGACCACGAGCAGCACCGAGACGATGGTCCCAAACACGAATTCGGACGTGAACGACACCGAACCCGCGGCGATGGCCGCGCCTTCCGTGACGGCGAACTCGAAGACGGTGGCGACCAGGAGGAACGCGTAGGCCGCGGCTCGGGTCGGGTTCTCGACGAAGCGGGTCATGGCTGTGGGAGGGAGCGAGGGCGGTGGTGGGAGACATTCATCATGACTAGGGTGTCGGCAATCAAGACTATAAACGCGTTCCCGCAGGGACGGTCGGTCACTAGACCAGCGACCAGTCACTTCCAGTACAGGAAGAGCGCGACGGCGAACAGCAGCATGAGCGGGAGGACCGGCGCCACGGCCTCCAGAGGGAAGAACAGGAGGACTGCACCGGCCATCACGACGAACTCCAGCGCGACGAGCACGCTCACCATCTCGGCAGGACTGGCCAGACCAGGGCGTTCAATCCACCAGCATGTAAATATTCAGGGACTTTCGGCGACCGTGCGCGTCGAATACATCAAGCATCGAGAAAACGTCTAGAACCGCGACAGTCACCCCCGACAGAACTATACTACTGCCAACACGAACAGAGCGTAGTATGGACGAGCGCGCCCAGATCTCGGTTGGGCTCATCTTCATGTTCTTCGCGATGGTCGCGGTGGCGGCCATCGCCGGGGGCACCCTGCTCAGTGGGGCGGGCCAGCTGAGTACGCAGGCCGAGAACGAGACCTCGGCGGCGTTCGAAGACATCTCCGGGGGCGTGCTGGTCGTGAACGAGGTCGGGAAGGTCGACGCCGAGGATGGAAGCGTCGGCACGGCCCGGCTGACCGTCAAGCTCGGGGCGGGGATGAACCAGACCAACCTGTCGAACGCGACCATCCAGTACACCGACGGGCAGGTGAACCGGACGCTGAACTTCACCGCGGGGGCGGCGAACGGGACGAACTTCACCGTCGTGAGCCCCATCGACCACGACGGGTCGGCACCCGAGTTGAACAGCGAGACGGACGTGTTCCACATCGTCGTCGCGGTGGAGGACGTCCGCGCGGGCACCGAAGAGGGTGCGGCAGGTCTCGGGGCGGGCGACAGGGCGGTGCTGACCATCACGACGGAGCGGGGCATCGTGACGCGGTCGGTGCTGACGGTGCCGCAGTCGATAGAGGAGAAGGTGTGGGTGCCGCTGTAGGGTGGGCGATTCTCGACTGGTGAGTGACGACCGACGAGCCAGGGCTATGCGTCGTCCCCGAAGCCGGTGAACGCCTCCGCGAGCCGCTCGTCTTCGATGGTCTCCACCCCGACGTGGAGCGGGGAGACGCTGGTGACGTGGTCGGCGCAGGCTCCGAGGTCGGTGTCGGGGTCGGGTGCAGGGGCGTCGCGTTCGGGGACGACGGGGTCGTAGAAGCGGTTGTCGAAGGTGAGTTCCCGGTCGCCGTCGCCCTCGACGACCCGGCGGTCGAAGCCGCGAGCGGGCCGGGTGAGCCGGAGCTCGTCGTCGCGGGAGCGGTCGGTCGGGACGGTCACGTTGAAGTACCAGTCGGGGCCGAGCCAGTCCGCGTCGTGGAGTCGTTCGACCAAAAAGCGGGTGACGCGAACAGCTTCGTCGAAATCACTGCGCTCGAACTCGCGGAGGCCGCCGACCTCGGGGTCGTAGGCGGAGACGGCGATGCCCGGAATCCCGGGGAACGCGGCCTCCATGGCGGCGCTGACGGTGCCGGACTGGCTGAGCTTGTGCGCCCCGATGTTGGGGCCCGGGTTACAGCCGGCGACGACGAGGTCCGGGGCGGGCTGGCTCTGGTAGCGACCGACAGCCACGCAGTCGACGGGGGTCCCGTCGAGGGCGGTGCCGCGCTCGTGCTCGTGTGCTTCGACGGTGTAGGACTTCCGGCGGCCCGCACCGCTCTGGTCCTCGGTGGGGGCGACGACCGTGACGTCCGCCACGTCCCGGAGGCCGTCGTGGAGCGCGTGGAGCCCCACCGCGTCGATCCCGTCGTCGTTCGTGAGCAGCACCCGTGGCCGTGCCATCGTCGTGGAGTGTGGTCCGGAACGGGACAACTGTATCGGTCGGACAGAGAGCGCTGGGGCTACCAGTCGAGGCGTTCGACGCTGTAGCTGCCACACTCCGGGCAGACGTGGTGCTGGATGGGGAAGTCCGTCTCGCAGGCGCGACAGACGTAGGATTCGGCGTCCTCTCCTGTCAGGCCGAGTCGGGTGCGGAGGCCTCGCCTGACGCGATCGAACGGGGACATATATCGTTCGCGTCGAATGGGGAGGATATAATTTTTCGGGCCAGAACGCGTGTAACAACTACTTTCACTTTCACTCTGCTTGGCTCGCTGTTTTGTACCCATGTCACGAACTGGCATCCATGGACGAGGAAGTACAGGAGGCCATGGACGCCGCACGGCTCGCGGTCGCCAGCGACGACTACGACGCCCTGGAACGGGCTGGCCTCGAACTGCTCGGTCTGGCTCGCCGCCGGAGACGGGAGACGCGCCGAGCCGACTGAGACGGCTCCCGGCGCACGCTCAGGTGAGCCCGCCCCGCGTCCCGAGCGTCACCGTTCGCTCGATGAGTTCCCCGTCCCGGAGGACGGTCGCGGTCACGACCTCGCCGGGGCGCGTCTGGAGCGCGAGGTAGACCGCGTACGCCTGCTGGGTCGGAATCGGCGTCCCGTCGAGGGCGAGCAACACGTCCCCGCCGACCGGTACCCTGACGCCACCGACGCTGTTCGTCCCCGTCGCGGGCTGGAGCAGTCCCGACGACGGCCCGCCGTCGGCCACCGTGACGACCATCACGCCCGAGACCCCATCCAGGTCGTTCACTCTCGCGACCGTCGGCGTCACGTTCGTCATACTGATACCCATCGCCGCGTGGTCGTACTCACCGCGGTCGATGAGTTCGGGGACGACCCGTCGTATCATCGCCGCCGAGATGGCGAACGCGAGGTTCTCGCCGCCGCCAGCGTTCACACAGCCAACGACGGTCCCGTCGAGCCGAAGCAAGGGCCCGCCGGAGTTCCCGGGGTTCACCGCCACGTCGGTCTGGATGGTGTCCGCGATCTGGACACCGTTGATGTTCGGGAGCAGGCGGTTGACCCCGGAGACGATGCCCTCCGACATCGAGCCTTCGAGGCCGTAGGGGTTCCCGATGGCGACGACCCGTGTCCCCACGGGCGGGTCCCCCGACATCACCGGGAGCGGGGCGGCCGAGTCGGGTTTCTCCGCGACCGCGAGCACCGCGAGGTCGCTGAACCGGTCGGTTCCGAGGACCGTCGCCTCCGCCCAGGTGCCGTCGGAGAACTGGACCTCGACCACTTCGGCGTCGTCGACGACGTGGTGGTTCGTGACGACGTGGCTCCCGTCGTACACCCACCCCGAGCCCTGGCTCTGCCCGGTGGACAGGAAGGCCTGGACGAGCACGACGGACTCGATTGCCGCCTCGTACACGTCGACGTAGCTGGCTGTCTGGCCCTGCTGGCCCAAGCCCTCACCGGTGACCACCACGCTGGCGTCGTCCGTCTGGTCGACCCCCTGCTCGCCGACGCGGGTCCCGGAGCACCCAGCGAGACCGACGCTGGCGGCGACACCGGCGGCCCGGAGGAACCGACGACGGCTGCCCTGTTTCATGTCTTTCAATTCGCGACGAACCCGGTTAAGTCACATCCCGGGGAGCACCCGGCGGCCGAGCGAATGTAGCCACCTTCGCCCCCTTTTTTGTCGTGATAGTCGGTAGCTCTCGATATGGCACGGAGTGAAGGGTCTGGCACGGACCCTGCGGCGGACAGGCGGAGTTCTTTCGACTACCGGAGCGACGAGGTAGCCGAGACACCGCTCCAGGCAACGCTCGACGACCGCATCGATGGGGAGGTGCGGTTCGACACGTACTCGCGACAGCTGTACGCGACCGACGCGAGTATCTACGAGAAGACACCCATCGGCGTGGTGTTCCCGCAGTCGACCGACGACGTGGCTGCCGTCGTGTCGCACTGCGCGGACGAGGGCATCCCGGTCCTCCCGCGAGGGGGCGGGACCTCGCTCGCCGGACAGACGGTGAACGAGGCGGTCGTCCTCGACTTCTCGCGCTACATGGACGGCGTGGTGTCGGTCGACCCCGACGGGCAGACCGCCCGCGCCCAGCCCGGCGTCAAGCTCGGCCGGCTGAACACCGAACTCGCTGAGCACGACCTGAAGTTCGCCCCGGACCCGGCGTGGGGTGACAAGTCGGTGCTCGGGGGGGCCATCGGCAACAACTCGACCGGCGCGCACTCGCTGAAGTACGGCAAGACCGACGCCTACGTCGAGTCCTGCGAGGTCGTCCTCGCCGACGGGACCGTGACGACGTTCGAGGACGTCCCGGTGGACGACCTCGGCGAGTACGCCGACCCGGACGGCGACCTGGAGGAACGCATCTACGCGGAAGTCCAGCGCGTGCTCGACGAGGAGGCCGACGAGATACGCGAGAAGTTCCCCAGACTGAAACGGAACGTCTCGGGGTACAACCTGAACTACCTGCTCGACCAGGCCGAGGAGGAGGGCGTCGTCAACCTCTCGAAGCTGCTGTCCGGGAGCGAGGGCACCCTCGCGGTCGTCACCGAGGCCGAGGTCGCCCTCGAACCCGTCCCGGAGACGACGGCGCTGACCATGCTGTGCTACGACGACCTCGTCGCCGCCATGGACGACCTGCCGGCCATCCTCGAACACGACGCGGCCGCGGTCGAACTCGTCGACGACGTGTTGCTCGACCTCGCACGGGAGCGCCCCGAGTTCGAGCAGGTCGCCGACCAGCTGCCAGCGGGGACCGAGGCGACCCTGCTCGTCGAGTTCTACGCCGACGACGAGGACCACGGCCGCGAGCAGGTCGCCGCCCTGCTCGCCGACCGCCTGGCCGACTACGAGCCCGAAGGCGAGGCGACCGACGGCGGCGAAGCCGTCAGCGTCGACCAGCCCGCCCGGGCGTTCGACGCGCTGGAGGCCTACGACCCCGAGCAGATGGCGAAGATATGGAAGCTGCGCAAGTCCGGCCTCCCGATTCTGCTCTCTCGCACCGGCGACGAGAAGCACATCGCGTTCATCGAGGACACCGCCATCCCGCCGGAGAACCTCGGTGCCTACGTCGCCGACTTCCAGGACATCCTCGACGAGCACGACACCTTCGCCAGCTTCTACGCCCACGCCGGCCCGGGCGTCCTCCACATCCGCCCGCTGGTGAACACGAAGTCGGTCGAGGGTGTCCAGACGATGTACGACATCGCCGACGAGGTGACCGACCTCGTCGTCAAGTACGACGGCTCGGTCTCCGGCGAACACGGCGACGGCCGCGCCCGCACCGAGTGGAACAAGAAACTGTACGGCGAGCACCTCTGGGGCGTGTTCCGCGACCTCAAGAGCGCGTTCGACCCGGACTGGCTGTTGAATCCGGGCCAGGTGTGTGGCGACGTGGACATGACCGAGAACCTGCGTTCCGGCCCCGACTACGAGTTCGACCTCGGCTTCGACCCCGAACTCACCTGGGACAACGAGAACGGGATGCAGGGCATGGTCGAACTGTGTCACGGCTGTGGCGGCTGCCGGGGCGACCAGGACACGACCGGTGGCGTGATGTGTCCGACCTACCGCGCCTCGGGCGAGGAGATAACCGCCACCCGCGGCCGGGCGAACATGCTCCGGCAGGCGATGAGCGGTGACCTGAGTCAGGAGGAGCAGTTCTCCGACGAGTTCAAACACGAGGTGCTCGACCTCTGTATCGGCTGCAAGGGCTGCAAGAACGACTGCCCCAGCGGGGTGGACCTCGCCAAGCTCAAGGTCGAGGTCGAACACGAACGCCAGCAACGCGAGGGCGTCCCCCTGCGGAACCGCCTCTTCGCGAACATCCACGAGCTCTCGAAGCTCGGGAGCATGACCGCCCCCATCGCGAACTGGATGGCCGACTTCGGCCCGGCCCGGAAACTCGGCGAGAAGCTGGTCGGCATCTCCGCGGACCGCACCCTGCCGACGTTCCACCGCGAGACGTTCCGTGACTGGTTCGAGTCCCGTGGCGGGTCGACGGTGCCGAAGTCGGCGGCGACCCGCACGGTTCTGCTGTTCCCGGACACCCACACCAACTTCAACGACCCCGAGTCCGGCAAGGCCGCCGTCAGGGTACTCGAAGCCGCGGGTGTCCACGTCGCGGTCCCCGACCTCGGCGACACCGGTCGCCCGGCGCACTCGAAGGGCGTCCTCGACAAGGCACAGGAGGCGGCCCGCGAGAACGTCGCTTCGCTCGCCCCGAAGGTCCGCAAGGGCTGGGACGTGGTGCTGGTCGAGCCCTCGAACGCGGTGATGTTCCAGTCGGACTACCTCGACCTGCTCTCGGGCGATTCGGTCGAACAGGTCGCCGGCAACACCTACGGAGTCTGTGAGTACCTCGATTCGTTCGGCCTCGACGAGAACATCGACTTCGTGGCCCCGGACGAGTCCCTGGCCTACCACGGCCACTGCCACCAGAAGGCGACCCAGAAGGACCACCACGCGGTGGGCGTCCTTCGCCGGGCCGGCTATTCGGTCGACCCGCTGGATTCCACCTGCTGTGGGATGGCCGGGAGCTTCGGCTACGAGGCCGAACACCGCGGCATGACCGAGGCCATCGCGAACATCCTCTACGACCAGATCGACGCCAGCGAGGCCGAGCAGATCGTCGCCCCCGGTGCCTCCTGCCGGACCCAGCTGGAGGACCGTGACACGCTGGGCGACGCGGCCGAGAGCGAGGAACCGCCGACGCCCATCCAGCTCGTCGAGCAGGCACTGGCCTGAGATAGCGGTCCGAGAGGACCGACCTACCGGTCGACGAGGAACCGGCGCAGGCTCTCGCGCGGGCTGAACCCGACGCCCTCGACTGGTTCCACGACGAATCCCTTCTCCTCGCCGAGCTCGACCAGCACGTCCCGGAGCGACGCCACCTCGACCGGGGCGTGGATACGGTAGCCGTAGGGTGGTCCGTCACCGGTGTCGATGGCGAGCTTCGGCCGGCCGAAGCGTCCACCGTCGTACAGCCGGACCGCCTCGATATCCTCGTAGGAGAGCGAGACGTGTCGCTCGGCGTGGTCGAGGACGGCCGTGGGTCCGTCTTCGGCACACCGCTGGGCCATCTCCCGGGCACGTTTCCGGTGCCCCCCGGTGACCAGCCCGAACATGGGCGTCACGGTCGCGTACTCGCCGATCTCAACCGAGTCGTCGGTGAACAGCACGTCCGCGATTCGCAACGGGGTCGTGCCGGCCATGCAGTGGTGGACGTGGACGTGGACAGTGGTCATCGGTCCTCACCCGCCACCGCCCGGCGGAGGACGAGTGCACCGCCGGCGACGAACAGCGCCCCGGCGACCTGGTTCCCGGTGAGGACGGCGTAGCCACCCGCCCCCATTCCGAGGAGCCCGACGAGGAAGAGCACGCGCGAGCCGGTCGTCTGCAGGCCGGTCGCCCCCTCGCCGACGTAGGACTCGGCGGCGTAGGTACAGACCATCACCGTGAGGGCGACGGCGACGATGGGAGTCCGGATGGGTTCGCCGAGCCCCCGGGCGAGGACGATAGCGACGAGACCGGCGAGGTAGAGGACGAGTCTGGCCCGGGTGAGCTGGCGAGCAACCCGGTCGAATCGCCCGCCCCTCGTTGCCGACATCGTCACGAGAACAGCCCGTCCGCCTCCTCGGCGGCCTCGACGGTCTCCTCGGCGCGCCACTTCGCCTTGGCCGACGCCGACATCACGTACACCTGGGTGATGGCGAGCACGACGAACAGCGCCAGCCCACCGGGCGCGCTGCCGGCCGCGCCGATGGTCACCCGGAAGACCGAGAGGCCGAGCAACTGCTCGAAGGTGTTGCCCACGAGCAACACCGAGAAGTACCCGAAGAAGGCGGTCGCCCACCACATCGCGATGATGCGCGGCCAGCCCGGCTGGGTGTGTTCGGGGAGTCGCCGGGTGTTGATGAGCAGCGTGAGTGCGGTGTATGGCCACATCATCGCCCCGGACATCGCGGCCGCCGTCAACAGCAGGCCGAACGGCTGTTCGATGGGAATCGGGAGCGTGAGGATGAGGATGCCCCAGCCCGCGAAGGCGGTGAGCAGGTACCAGAAGATGCGCGGGAGGCTCCAGCCGCGTTCACGACCGACCGACTCGTAGATGACGTCGGCGCTGTTGCGGACGACGGACTCCACGATGGCGTACTCGGTCGTGAACAGGGCGAGGAAGAGAACGCCGTACAGGAGCGCCCCCGCCAGCGGCGAGAGGTCCGGCGCGACGCCGGTCAGCCACATCTCGACCCCGCCGGCGTCCGTCGCCGTCACGTAGGTCGCCGCGATGGCCATCATCGCCGTCGCGGTCACGAGGACGCCGAGGACGAACGTCACGAGGTGTTCCAGCTGGGCGAGTCGCCACCAGCCGCGCCAGCGGCGCATGTTCTCGACGGTGGCCTCGAACGAGAAGCCGTCGCGGTGGATTATCTCCGGCTCGTCGCCGACGATTGGGTTGAGCACGCGACCCTGGTAGCGGCCCATCCCGTACCCCTTCTCGCGGACCCAGAGCGACTGGGAGAGGTTGAGATACCCGCCTGCACCCGCGTACGCGAGACCGCCGAGGAACACCGCGACGTCCTCGTCGGCCGGGAGCGTCCCGATGCTCACCGCGCCGAGCGGGATGTTCGTGAGTTCGCCCGGGTCGCCGACCAGGACGAACAGGCCCATCGCGCACAGGACCGACGAGGCAACGAGGACCGCGGTGACGCGTTCGACCACGTTGTACATCAGCGGTGTGAGCTGGTACGAGCCCCAGATGAGCAGCATCAACAGGATGCCGTAGGCCTTCCAGCCGAGGAACTCGTAGCTGAACAGCGTGAACGTGGATTCGATACCGAGGCCGGTCGCCCCGACCTTCGCGGCTGTCCCCGCCCATCCCGGCCAGCCGAAGCTGACGAAGCCGAGGATGAGAAAGAGGACGGGCCAGGCCCGGTGGACGCGCTCGAACGCCCGGAAGATGCTCTCGCCGGTCGCGAGCGTCCAGCGCTGTATCTCGGTGTTGATGACGAAGTGCGTGAGGACGCCGACCCAGAACGCCCAGTAGATGCTCCAGCCGTTCTGGGCGACGAGCAGGGGCCAGAAGATGGTCTCCCCGCTCCCGAGCGAGGCCCCGAGCATGATGGCGCTCGGGCCGAGGACGTGGGTCAGCTTCGGGACGCGAGGCAGGTCCACCAGCCGATACGAGTCGCCCGTCCCCGGGTCCGGGTGTTCCTCGTCTTCGGGGGCGACCTCGAGATTGTCGTACGCGGTCGGGGCGTACGCCGAGGCCCGGTACTCGCGGCCCTCCGACGGCGATGCGTACACCTCGGGCTCCTCGTCGACGGTCTCATCTACAGACTCTTGCTCACGTTCCATCGCCATCTGTCTGTCACCCGGTCCCCGCCGTGCCTACCCCCACGGGGACCCTGCTACCACGTGTCGTGTCTATCCAGTAGACTGGATGCCGACGGTTTATATCTATCCGTCGGGAGCAGCGAACCCCGACCCGTGGCCGGAATCGCGGGGTTACCCCCCGAGGAAGTGCCAGATGTGCCCGCGCTCTTCGGGCGGGTCGACGCCCGGAAGTTGCTTGAGCGCGGGCTGGATGGCGTTCCACCAGCCGTCCGCGGTCTGGAACTCGGCCGGATGCTCGGGGAAGACGTCCTGGAGGAAATCGCCCTTCTTCGCGCTCGGGTTCTCCGTGAGATAGTCGTAGGCGGCCAGCACCGCGTCCTGCCGTGCCTTCGCGGTGCTCCCCGTTCCGGGAATGTCGACGTCCTCGACCGCACGCTGGACCGCTGCGGGGTACTCCGCCAGCGGGTCGTCGGGGGCGGGCTGTTCCGGAATAGTGTGTTCGCGTGCACGCGTGTCCGCGTCGAGGCTCTCGTCGACGGCGTCGACCCGGAGCGGCCGCCACCAGACCCGCCCCCGTGCACCGACCTTTCGCGTTTCGAGGTCGCCGCGCTCGACGAGGTCGTTGAGCTTGTTGTGGACGGTCCGGCGCGAGCAGTCCAGCTCTTCGAGTACGTCGCTTGCGGTGAGCGGGCGCGCCCGATCGGCCTGTCCCTCGAACACGGCGAGTGCGGCTTCGAGCGGGATACGGTCGGAGAACTGCCCGTCGTCGTTCCGGTCGCGCTCCCGCGCGCCACCCTCGGATGCCATGTCACACCGTGGTACATCTCCCCGTATAAGCCTTTACACACGAGTGAACCACCGTTGCAGTCGTGTGAAGCCGCCGCTACACACGTGTGAGTCCGGCTCATGTCACCAGTTCACACGACTATACGATGTGCGTTTCGTCCGGTCAGCAACAGTAATAACCGGCAAAATCGCAGTACCTGACCGTTTCAGTTGTATGAATTCTTGGTTCAGTCGACTGAACTCCCCGGAGCGAACCCCTGGGTCGCGTGCGAAGGACTAGAGTAATGGTCACAGAACAGATCAACCGAGCGACCGAGGAACCCCAAACCACAATTTCAGGCCCTGAGACCCGAGAAAATCGCAATCTACCCCACACCTTAAATAGTAATAACAATTACTACTTGGGAAACCTATTTATACCCTTGTTCGTATGCTTGTTCCATGCCAGAAAACGGCAACAACAGTGGTAGCACGGTGCACAGACGGCGGTACCTGCAGGCACTCGGGACGGGGGCAGTCGCAGCGTTCGCCGGCTGCGCAGACACCAGCGATCCCGACACCAGCGGTGGTGGCGGTGGCGGTAACAACGGCGGCACGCAGGGTGGCACGCAGTCCAGTGGGGAGGACATGTCGTTCAAGGTGGGTGTGATCACCTCGCAGTCCGGCTCGTACTCCTTCCTCGGGCAGGGCGAAGTGCAGGGCGCGAAGCTCGCGAAGGCCGACCTCGAAGACGAGTTCGGCGTCGACATCGAGCTCGTCACCGCGGACACCGAGACCGACCCAGGGACCGGTCTCGAACGCATGAAGCGCCTCGTCAACGAGGACCAGGTCGACTTCACGCTCGGTGGGGTCTCCTCCTCGGTCGCCATCAAGATGGGCAACTGGGCGTCGGACAACGGCGTCGCGTACATGGCAGCCGGGTCGCACTCCGACGCGACGACCGGCGGCAAGTGCGCCTCGAACATGTTCCGCCCGACGTGTTCGAACTCCATGCTGGCGAACGCACTCGGCACGCAGATGGCGGACTACGCGGACTCGTGGTTCGTCATGTACGCCGACTACACCTGGGGGCAGACCGGCGCGAAGGCCATCAAGGGTGCCCTGAAGGCCAACGGGGCGACCATCGAGGGCGAGGTCGGCACGCCGTTCCCCTCGCAGGACTACACGCAGTACCTCAACGAGGCGGCGAACTCCGGCGCGGACGGCCTCGCGGTCGTCATCGCCGGGACCGACCAGCGCATCGTCACCAAGCAGTTCCTCAACAAGGGCATGGACGAGGACATGAAGATGGCCGGGCCGCTGTTCGAGG
This sequence comes from Haloarchaeobius pelagicus, assembly GCF_051207375.1. NCBI lineage: Archaea > Methanobacteriati > Methanobacteriota > Halobacteria > Halobacteriales > Halorubellaceae > Haloarchaeobius > Haloarchaeobius pelagicus. The sequence continues at coordinate 260,204 of NZ_JBPJZD010000002.1, forward strand.
AGTCCGTCTTCTGGGGCATCGGGAAGGAGGCCGCCTCGGCCGCCGGCCTGTGGGCGACGCCGTGGGCCGCATCCTCACCGGCGACCGACCTCGGTGAGAGCGTGAAGCAACGCGTCGCCAGCGAGTTCGGTGCATCGCCGTTCTCCCGGCACTTCATGGGCTACACCTCGATGGACCAGCTCACCCGCGCGGCCATCCGCGCCGGCTCGAAGGACGCCGCCGACATCCGTGGCGCACTCGAGGGCCACGAACTCGAGCACAAGCTCAAGGAAGGCAAGATGTACTTCCGGGCCGACGACCACCAGCTCATCCAGCCGGTGTCGACGGTCCAGGCCAGGGAGCAGTCCGAGATGCAGGACGACCCCTACAAGAGCTGGTTCAAGCACACGAGCAAGACGCCCGGTGACGAGGTCGCCCGCGAGCCCAGCGAGACGGGCTGCAGCCTGTAGCGTCGCCGACCCATCACCAACCACACTATCTAGAGAGAGTACGCAGGAATGACCGAAACACCACAATCAGGTGTCGTCGAACGTCTCAGGGAGGAGGCACTCGCCTCGCCCCGGCTCGCCGCGACAGCGGCCGTGCTGGCGGTCCTCCTCGGAATCGCGTTCGTGACCAACCCCGGCCTGTTCGTCGACCAGGCCATCAGCGGCCTCGTCTACGGGATGATACTGGTCCTCATCGCGCTGGGCCTGTCGCTCATCCTCGGACTGATGAACGTCGTGAACTTCGCCCACGGGGCGCTGTTCATGCTGGGGGCGTACCTCGCCTACCAGCTCGTCGCCGTGATGAACTTCCCGTTCTTCGCGGCGCTGATCGTCGCCCCGCTGCTCGTCGGCGTCGTCGGCGCGGCCATCGAACTGCTCGCGCTGCGCCGGCTGTACGGCCAGGAACCGATCGTCGGCCTGCTGGCGACGTTCGGCCTGACGCTGATGCTCCAGGAGTGGATCCGCTACCAGTGGGGGTCGACCCCGCTGTCGATGGAGATTCCGGCGTCGCTCTCGACGACGACGAACCTCGGCGTCACGAGCGTCAGCACGTTCCGGCTGTTCACCGTGGCGGTGTCGACGGTCGCCATCGTGTTCGTCTACTACCTCGTGACGAACACCGACTTCGGGCTGACCGTCCGGGCGGGCGTCCAGGACGCCGAGATGACCGAGATACTCGGCGCGAACCTGCCCATCCGGTTCACCGCGACGTTCATCCTCGGGGCCAGCATCGCCGGCCTCGGCGGTGTCCTCCGCGGGGCGGAGGTCGGCCTCCAGCCGGACATGGGCATCTCCTTCATCATCATGACGTTCATCGTCGTGGTGGTCGGTGGCGTCGGCTCCATCTTCGGGAGCGTCGTCGCCGGGTTGCTCATCGGGTGGGCCATCCTGCTCACCAAGCCCGTCCTCAAGGGCCTGAGTGAGGTGACCCAGCCCGTCGTCCAGCCGGTCGTCGATGCGGCCGGCCTCGGCATGACCATCGGGCCCGAGTGGCTCGTCATCCCGAGCGTCGGCGGGCTCGTCCCGTTCGTCGTGATGATCGTCGTGTTGCTCGCCAGACCACGCGGCCTGTTCGGCACGGAGGGGTTCCTCGAATGAGCGACGACGCACCCGACCTCGCCAGCGACGGCGAGGGCTACGGGACCGGCATGGGCGAGGCCACCGACAGGAGCCTCCTCTGGGAGTTCCGTATCCCGCTCGCGCTCATCGCGCTGGTGCTCGTCCTCCGGCCGGTCGTGGCCCACGAATGGGTGCTGGGCTACGGCAACATCGCGACGACCATCCTCATCTGGATGATATTCGTCGCCGGGTTCAACCTGCTGCTGGGGTTCACCGGTGTGCTCTCGTTCGGGCACGCGATGTTCCTCGGTATCGGGATGTACTCGACGGCCATCGGGCTCTCGAAGTTCGGCATCCCGTGGTTCCTCGGAACCGTCATCGGCCTCGCCGCAACCGCCGCGGTCGCGTTCGGCATCGGGAAGATAATCGCCGAGAAGGGCGAGATATACTTCGCGATGCTCACCATCGCGTTCGGGGAGGCGTTCTACTACGTCGTCAACCAGAACCCCGGCGGGCTCACGGAGGGGTCGGACGGCATCTCCAGTAACACCCTGCCGGCGTGGATTCTCGCGGACCGGGGCGACAAGTTCGTCTCGTTCGTGGGCATCCCCGACTTCGACTGGTACTGGCTCGTCGCGATATTCTTCGTCGTGGCGACGGTCGGCCTCTGGCAGCTGCTCCGGTCGCCGTTCGGCCGGACGCTCCGGGCCATCCGCGAGAACGAGGAACTCGCCCGCGCCATGGGTATCGACACGACGCGCTACAAGGTGTACGCGTTCACCATCTCGGCGCTGTTCGCCTCGCTGGCGGGCTCGCTGCTCGAGATCAACGACCAGGGCGCGGTCCTGGAGACGTTCCACTGGACGACCTCCGGCGACGCCGTCCTGATGTCGGTGCTCGGCGGGATGAACTACTTCGCCGGGCCGTTCGCCGGCGTGTTCGTCTGGCTGGGGAGCGAGGACTACCTGACCGACTTCGAGCTGCTCCAGCTCCCGCTGTCGGAGTTCGCGCTCGTCACCCTGAACGTCGAACCGTACATGGAGCACTGGAAGTTCCTGCTCGGCCTGCTGTTCGTGCTCATCATCCTCTCCTCGCCCCGCGAGGGGCTGTGGGGTGGCCTGAAGGGCGCGAGCCAGCGGGCCGCGGCCCGCCTCACCGGAGGTGACACCGAATGAGTACCAAAGAAGCATCCACGACCACCACCGAACCGACAGACACCGTCGCCTTGCGGACCGACGAACTGACCAAGGCGTTCGGGGAGCTGTACGCCAACGAGGACGTCTCGCTGGCCATCCCCGAGGGCGAACTGCGCGCCATCATCGGTCCCAACGGGGCCGGGAAGACGACCTTCTTCAACCAGGTCATGGGCGTGCTCGAACCGACGAGCGGGTCGGTGGAGCTGTACGGCGAGGACATCACGGGCCTCCCCGAGCACCGCCGTGCCCACGTCGGCATCGCCCGGTCGTTCCAGTCGAACCAGCTGTTCACCGACGCGACCGTGCTGGAGAACGTCCGCATCGTCGTGCAGACGGCGGAGGCGGGCGAGTTCAGCCTCGACCTGCTCGGACAGGGCCAGTCGGTCGGCCTGAAACGGGCCCGGTCGCTCCTGCGCCGCCTCGGCCTGGACCACGTCGCGGACACCACGGCGAAGAACCTGAGCCACGGCGACCAGCGCCTGCTCGGTATCGCCATGGCGCTCGCGACCGACCCCGACGTGTTGTTGCTGGACGAACCCACCTCGGGCATGAGTCCCAGCGCGACCACCGAGACCGCCGAGCTCATCCAGGACATCCACGAGGAGTTCGACCTGACGATGCTGCTCATCGAGCACGACATGGACGTCGTCCTCTCCATCAGCGACAGGGTCACGGTGTTGAACCGCGGCGAGGAACTCGCGACCGGCACGCCCGCAGAGATCCAGGAGAACCAGGCCGTCCAGGACGCCTACCTCGGCGGCGTCAGGGAGGAACTATGAGCGCGGACAGCCCTGCAGACCCCATCGACGCCACCGACCGTCGCCCCGGCGAGGACCCGCTGCTCAGCATCGACTCGCTGGAAGCCGGCTACGAGACCGGGCAGGTCCTGTTCGGTGTCGACATGGAGGTGTACGAGGGCGAGCGCGTCTCGCTGCTCGGCCGGAACGGGGCCGGGAAGACCACGACGATGCGCTCGGTCATCGGGACCGAGGTGCCCGAGGTTCGGTCGGGTTCCATCCGGTTCCGCGGTGACGAACTCGTCGGGAAAGCCCCCTACGAGGTGGCCGCGACCGGCGTGAGCCTCGTCCCGGAGGACCGCCGGTGCTTCCCGGCGCTCACCGTCGAGGAGAACATCCAGATGGCCATCAACCACGCGCCGAACCCGCGTGGCCGCGAGGAGATCCTGGAGTCGTTCCCCGAGTTGCAGGAGATGCGGACGAAACACGCCCGGAACATGAGCGGGGGCGAACAGCAGATGCTCGCCATCGCCCGGGCACTCGCGTCGAACCCCGAGATGATGCTGCTCGACGAGCCGTCCGAAGGGCTCGCGCCCTACATCGTCCGGCGCATCGAGGACATCATCACGGACATCAACGAGGAGGAGGGTATCACCGTCCTGTTCGTCGAACAGAACGTCGGGATGGCGATGGCGGTCGCGGACCGCCACTACATCCTGGACGAGGGCCACATCGTCGAGGAGGTGACGACCGACGCACTGCGCGAAGACGAAGCGCTCCGCCAGCGCTACCTCGGCGTCTGAGCGGAGCCACCACTGCAGGCATCCCACTGCAGACATCCCACTGCAGACATCCCACTGCAGGCATCCCACTGCAGACATCCCACTGCAGGCATCCCACTGCAGACATCCCACTGCAGGCATCCCACGATTCCCACACCGTTCTTTCGAGGGTCCACGTTCCAGCCAGCGGCGGCGCACTCGCCGTGCACAGCCCCAGTGACGCTTTTGGTACGTCACGTAGTAGTCACACGTGGACGCACGTCACACGCTCCATGGTTGACAGCACGCGTGCGTCCATCCCCGTACTTCGTTCGACACCTGTAGCCGAAACCGTGAGTTTCACGCTGGCCCAGCCGTAGGGCCATGTATGGGAGAACATTCGACGACCGCCCTCGACCGTGATGAGACGGTGTTGGCCGGGCTGACGGTCGCGTTCGGCGTCATCGTCCCCGGAATCCTCAAGTACATGCTGACCGCGGCCGGCTACCCGTTCATCGGGACGGTCGCGTGGGCATGCGGATTCGGCGGCGTCGCGCTCGCCTTCTGGTTCCGCTGGATTCGCCCCCTCGACCTCACCGGGCCAGAGTAGCCACGTTTCGTTAGCATTAAGGCCGCTTCGTCGGGAGTATCGACCAAGGATGACCGCGCTCCCACTACAGATAATCGACAACTTCCTGCTCCAGTACAACGTCGGGCAGGCGCTCCTGGCAGCGTTCATTCTCTCCGTCGTCGGGGCGCTCCCGCTGAAATCTGCCAAGATAATCGGCATCAACGTCGTCGCGTTCGGCGCGATCTTCGTGCTGACCCCGGCGAGCCTGGCACCCGTCGAGTACACGTTCCTCGGAATCGGACTGCTCGTGCTCGGCCCGATGATCCTGTTCAGTTCCAAGTAGAACCGCTTCAGACCAGTTCGTCGTACTGCGCGCCCGTCTGTTTCAACGTCTCCGTCGAGTAGAGCCGCTCGTGCTCGAACGGCAGGTACTCGCTCGCGAGTTCGTCCACCTTCTCGTCGACAGCCTCGGCCTCGCGCCCGTGTATCATCGTGAACAGGTTGTACGGCCAGTCCTGTTCGGGCCGGCGCGGCCGGTGGTAACACAGCGTCACGTAGGGGAGTTCGCCGACCGCCAGCCCGCGCTCGTCGAGTTCGTCGTCGGGGACGTCCCAGACGACCATGCAGTTGTTCGAGAAGCCGGTGACGACGTGGTTCACGATGCAGCCGATGCGCTTGATGCAGCCGTTCGCCTGGAGGCGCTCGATGGCGTCGAGCACGTCCGAAACGTCGACGTCGAGGTCGGCCGCGAGGTCGCGGTAGGGCGTCTGTGAGAGCGGGAAGCCGTCCTGGATGGCGAGCAGCAGGTCGCCCTCGAAGGCGGTGAGGTCGCCCGTCGCGTTCTCGGAGATGCGGGTGGCGGAGACGTCCGTGGATTCCAGACTCTCTCGGGCGAACCGGTCCGAGTTCACGACCGGGAACTCCAGGTCGATGTAGTAGTCGGTGAGCATCGGGAGGTTCAACACCTCGCAGCCGGTTCGCTCCTCGATCTCGCCGAGGATGCGGTCGCGGGTCTCGCGGGAGCCGGCGGTCACGACGAACCACATGTTCCACTCGTGCTGGCGGCGGTAGTTGTGGTTCACCTGCCGGTAGCCGTTGATGACCCCGGCCACCTCCTCGAAGCGGTCCTCGGGGGCCTTGACGGCGGCCAGCGTCGAGGAGCCGATGACGGGCGGATTCAGCACCGGGCCGAATCGCCGGAAGACCCCCGACTCCCGGAGGCGGGTCACGCGCTCGAACGCTTCGGCCGCGGTGACGCCGAGGTCGTCCCCCACGACCTCGAAGGGGTCGGCCGTCACCGGGAAGCCAGACTGGTACTCGTCGATGAGGCGAGCGTCCACGTCGTCGAGGCTCGCTCGCCAGTCACCCGACTGCGTGTTCATCGCCGGTGCTAGGGAGTTCGGGAGGGTAGGTGTTTCGAACGGCGACGTCCACGCCGAACCGGACACCCGGATGCATGAACTGCCATGCATGGAGGGGAATACGAGCGCCTGCGACGACCGATTCGATGGCCGACGGTGACCACACCCGCCGACGGGTCGTGAAACTGCCGTTCGCGACCGCCCTCTCGCTCGGTGTCGGTGGCTGTCTCTCCGAGTCGACGCCCGGGGCGACGACGACAGCGCCCGGGGCGGCGACCGAGCGCGAGACGGGAACGACCACGTTCAACCAGACCTATCCCACCGACGTCGGCACTGGCGACGACCACGTCGACGTTCGCGTCTCGAACGGGACCGACGAAACCCGCCGCTTCAGGGTTCGAATAACAGACGAGTCGTCTGGAGCGGCCGTGTTCGACGACACGTTCAGTCTTCGGCCGGAGCGCCAACGCTACCTCGACCTGTTCGAGCATCGGGCGTCCGGCGTGTATCTCGTGGCGGCGAGAACCGACTCGGCGGACAGGGCCACGTACGAGTGGAACCTGGACGACCGTCCTGCCTCCGGTCGGTTGTCGGTGTGGGTGGACGACGATGGCATCCAGTTCGGCTACAGGATCGCGTAGCACGGCGACCGGACCCCCGTCACGACCACCTCCGCACGTCGTTCGGCTTGAGCACTCGTGGGTACCGGCTTTCCGGGTGTGCCCCGCATTCTCTAGCATGGTCGAAACCCAGACATTCGCCGAGTTCGTGCCCGCCGTCGAGTACGACGCCCTCCCGGACGACGTGGTCGACGAACTGAAAAAGCGCGTGCTCGATTCGCTCGGCATCGCAGTGGCCGCCCTCGACGCCGAGACGACAGACACCGTCTTCAGCACCGTCACCGAATACGGCCGGGACGGACCCTGTCGGCTGTGGGGCCACCGGGCGCGAGCCAGCCCCGACGAGGCCACGATGCACAACACGAGTCTGGTGCGGTACCTCGACTTCATGGACTCATTCCTCGCGCCCGGGGAGACGCCCCACCCGAGCGACAACATCGCGGCCGCCATCGCCTGCACCGAGGACGCCGGCGGCACCGGGAAGGACCTGCTCGAGGCCATCGGGGTCGCCTACGAGGTACAGGGCGAACTGGCCTGGAACGCGCCGGTCCGCGACCGCGGCTGGGACCACGTCACCCACACCGTCATCTCGTCGGCCTGTGCCGCGGGCAAGGCCTACGGCCTGGACCCGGACGCGCTGGCGAACGCCATCGGCATCGCCGGCACGGCCCACAACGCCCTGCGGGTGACCCGGACCGGCGGCATCAACGAGTGGAAGGGCGTCGCCAGCGCGAACGCGGCCCGCAACGGGGTGTACTCGGTCCGACTCGCCCGCCACGGGATGGACGGGCCGACGAACCTGTTCGAGGGACAGAAGGGCTGGCAGCAGGTCATCTCGGGTGACTTCGAGGTCGACCTCGACCCGACCTGCGAGCGCGTGTTCGACACCATGACCAAGCGCTACGTCGCCGAGACCTATGCACAATCCGCGGTCGAGGGCATCATCCAGCTCGCCGAGTCCGAAGACATCGACCCGGCACAGGTCGAGCGCATCCATCTGGACACCTTCGCGGGCGCGAAGCTCATCATCGGCGGCGGCGAGGGCAGCCGCTACGAGGTGGAGACGAAGGCGCAGGCCGACCACTCTTTACCCTATATGCTGGCGGCGGCGCTGGCCGACCGCGAACTCGGCATCGACGCCTACGACCGCGACCGCATCCGGCGCGAGGACGTCCAGACGCTGCTCCGGACCGTCGAGGTCAGCGAGGACGAGGCGTTGACGACGCGGTTCGAGAAGGGGGAGATGCCCGCACTGCTCCACGTCACGCTCAAGGACGGCACCACCTACGAGATCGAGAAATCGGGGTTCCAGGGCCACCCGACCGACCCGATGGCCTGGGAGCAGGTGGAGGCGAAGTTCCACGACCTTACCCAGGGGCGGTACGACGAGGACCACCGGAATGACATCGTCGAGGCGGTGTTGCAACTGGAGCAACACGACGTGGAGGACCTGGTCGCGCTGTTGAAGTAACGGCCGGTGACCGGTCCGGCCAGCCTACGGCGTCTCGATGTAGGCGAACCCGTCGCGTGCCTGGAGCTTGGTGAGCTCGCCGACGCCCGCGGGGACGGTCTCGACGACGTCCAGGAGGTCGGACTCGCCCACGTCCAGTGCCGCCATCGAGTTCTGGCAGGCCCGGAACGAGACACCCTGCTCGGCGAGCGTGCGGACCTTCTCGGGGTAGTTCGATTCGGACTCGGTGAGCAGGTAGATGCCCTGCCCGTTGGCGACGAGGACGGTCTGGTCGACGGGCGTCGAGTCGTCTGCCAGCAGGTTCGCGACGTTCGCGACGGCGTGGCGCTGTTCTTCCGGCGGCTTCGAGAAGTGAAAGACGGTGCTCATGGCTGGGTCATCGGGTTCGGTGGTGGTTTCGTCGGTCGTGTCGGTCTCGGTCGGCGTGTCTGTCGTCGTATCGGCACGGCGCTCCGTCCGGGTGTCGGTCGGTGGTTCGGTCCCAATCAACCCGGCATCGGTGCAGCCCGCGAGGCCGAGCGTGGCACCCGTGCCGGCGAGCCGGAGGACCTGACGGCGCGTTCGTTCTGAACCCATTCACGACACACTTGCAGCCCGGGACCCCTTGCTACGAGCCTGCTAAGTCCGCCAGAATCGGAGAGACAGCGGCTAGGCGGTGGATAAACCGCACCGCACGCCAGCGACGGAGGGCCGCCTGCCGGGTTGGCCGGTCAGCGACCGCGGTCGTCGTTCCCCTCGTTCACGTCGATGTGGACTGGCTCCTGGTCGTGGCTATCGCGCCCGCCCTCCCCGCCGAGGAGCTTCGAGCGCAGGTCGTCGGCGACCGACTGGACCTGGTCGCGCAGCGTGCTGACCTCGCGCTCGAACTGTTCGACAGAGCGCTCGACGTAGTGGACGCGCTGGATGGGGATGCGGCGGACGAGGTCGCGGCCGTCCTCCTCGCCGGTCTTCAGTATCCAGTGGTCCTGGAAGTACGCGATGTGCTCGTTCTCGACCGTCTTCTCGACGGTCTCGCCGTCCGGGTCGTCGTACACGATGACCGCCTGTCCGAGTTCTCTGTCGACCATACTCGAGACGAGGGACTCCAGACGGGTAACGGGTGGGCACAGACGGTTAGGCCGTCGGGGACAGGACGCCCACCGCACAGGGAGCGTCTTGTGTTACCAAGCCGCACTCCTAATCGACTTGCGACCCAACTTCCCTCATGGCTCGCGCCTTCGACTTCCTGCACGTCAACGACCGGCCGGAGAAACCCCGCGACCGCGGCATCACCGAGATTCGCGGCCCGTACTACGACCCGATGGGGCCCCGCGAGTTGCGGGACATCCTGGAGACGATGGGGGAGTACGTGGACATCTACAAGTTCTCGGGCGGCTCGTTCGCCCTGATGCCCGAGGAAGCAGTGAAAGAACTCATCGACACCTGCCACGAGTTCGACGTCATGGTCTCGACGGGCGGGTTCGTCGAGAACGTCCTCGTCCGCGATAACGACCTCGTGGACCGCTACATCGAGGAGGCGAAGAACCTGGGATTCGACATCGTGGAGATCTCGTCGGGCTTCCTCGCCATCGACACCGACGACCTCGTCGCCCTGACCGAGACGGTCGCGAACTACGGGCTGAAACCGAAGCCCGAGATCAACGTCCAGTTCGGGGCCGGTGGTGCCTCCAGCGTCGAGGAACTGGAGAGCGAGGCGGCCATCGACCCGACGAGCGCCATCCGCGAGGCCGAGCGCCACCTGGAGGCCGGCGCGTACAAGATAATGGTCGAATCCGAGGGCATCACCGAGCGGGTGCGCGAGTGGCGGACCGACGTGGCCTTCCAGATCGCCAACGAGGTCGGCATCGAGAACTGCGTGTTCGAGGCTGCCGACCCGCCGGTGTTCGAGTGGTACATCAAGAACTTCGGCCCGAACGTGAACCTGTTCGTGGACAACTCCCAGATCGTCGAGCTGGAGTGCATGCGCTCGGGGCTGTGGGGCAAGAAGACCTCGTGGGGGCGGACCGCGAGCTACAGAAAGGAGTAGCGAGAGTCCCGACGTTCCCGTGGCCCGAGAACGGACCGGGCGACTTTTGGCCGGACCGTCCTAACGCCCGTCCATGACGAAAACGTCCCAGGAGTACGGCGAGTGGCCGCTGAAACGGCTGATGACGGAAGTGTGTGGCTCGGGTCCGAAGTCCGCGGAGGACCTGACACGCGAACAGGCCCGGGAGGCGTTCCAGCGCATCCTCGGCGGCGAACCGGACGATCTTACCCTCGGGGGATTCTGGCTGGCGAACCGCTGGAAGCACAACAACGCGGCGGAACTCGGCGCGTACACCGACGTGATGCGCGAGGAGAGCGTCGTCACGGCGGAGCCGGACTGTGACCCGGTCGACTGCGGCGCGAACTACGACGGCAAGGGCCGCTCGGCCATCTTCGGCGTCGGCGCGGGCGTCGTCGCCGCGGCGGCCGGCACCCCCGTGGTCGCGCACTCAGGTGACCGCGTCCCCACCCAGAAGCAGGACGCCTACAAGCACGTGCTGGACGAACTCGGGATTCGGACCGAGCTCTCGGTCCAGGAGTCTGCCGACATGGTCGACGAGACCGGCTTCGGCTTCTACTACCAGCCCGAGTTCAACCCGAAGGTCCACGCGCTCTGGGAGCAGCGCGACCAGCTCGGCGTTCGCTCGTTCGTCAACACCATCGAGACGCTCGCGAACCCCGCGAACGCCTCGGTCCACCTCGGCTCGTTCTACCACCTCGCGTTCGCGAAGAAGGTGTGTGACACCTTCGTCGAGAGCCGCGAGAGCGACGTGGACAAGGTCGTCATGTTCCAGGGCATGGAGGGGTACGACGACATCCGTCCCGGGTACACCAAAGTGGCAGAATGGGACGGTGAGGAACTCTCTGACTACGAGATCGAGACCGCGAACTTCGGCATGGACTTCGAGAGCGAGGACCTCGAAGTCGAGAACGTCGCCGAAGAGTCCGCGACCATCACCGAGGCGGTCCTGGCGGGCGAGCGCGACGACCAGTTCGCCGACGCCATCGCCCTCAACGCGGCCTTCCGGATGTACGCCCGCGATGACGTGTCTGCCCTCGACGAGGGACTGGCGGCGGCCCGCGAAGCCATCGAATCGGGCGACGCGGCCGCAGTGCTAGACGACCTCCGAGACTTCTGAACTGTAACCGCACCCTTTTGGTGCCGACACTCGAATCGAGGGCATGGACTCTCGGTCACTTTACGCTGCAGATTACGACCTCATCCGTGAGGCGGAAGCCTGCCTCGAAGAACACTTCCACCCGGAGCGACACGACGTCGCCTCCGCCCTCAGAACGGAATCCGGCGAGGTGTACACCGCGATCAACGTGAACTCCCGCATCGGGAACGCCAGCGTCCACGGCGAACCGGTCACCCTCGCGAACGCGCTGAAGGACGGCCACACCCGGTTCGACTGCTCTGCGGCGGTGTACTACCCCGGCAACGACCCGGAGAACGACCCGGCGGTGACGTCGGCCTGTGGGGGCTGCCGCGAACTGCTGTACGATTACGACATCGAACTCGACATCATCGTCATGGACGACGGCGACGTTCGCAAGGCGAGCATCACGGAACTCCTGCCCGGCAGGTAATCACTCTTCCAGCGGAACCGCGACGCTCGCGAGCCGGTCCCCGCCTTTGACTGTCGCTTCCCGCGTTATCGCGTAGAGGATTCCATCGCGGGTCACCTCGGCGCGCTGGAGCACCTCGTACGTCGTCGGGTCGTACACCACACCGAGGTCGTCGCCCGCCGACACCGTCTGGCCGAGTTCGAGTCCCCCTGCCGGGCGGAACAGGCCCGACTCCCCGGCGTCGACCCGCCCGAGGTGGTTACGCGCGAGCCGTGGCTCCCCGGTCGGAATCACCTGCCCGTCGAGCACGTCGAGCGAGCGGAGCACGTTCAACACGCCACGGACCCCGATCTTGACCGCGTCCTCGACGATCTGCTTGTTGTGGGCGAGCTCTGGCGTGATGGCCGGGATGCCCTCGCGGGCCGCGACGACCCGGAGTTTCCCGTCGAATCCGCGGCGATGCCACGAGTCGGGGGCTTCCTCACCGGCCTGTTCGGCGAGCAGGAGGTCCGTCCCGAACACGTTCGCGAGGTCGCGAGAACCGGGGTCGCCCTCCATGAACACCGTGTGGGTTTGCATGTCGGGACTCCCCGTGTGCAGGTCGACGATGGCGTCGGCATCGCCGGCGTACTCCCACAGGCTGGCCACCATCCGCTGGTGGACCGTCCCCTTCGGGTTCCCTGGCCAGACGCGGTTCATGTTCGGGTTCACCGAGTCCAGGACCTCCGGCGTGGTGTACGACACCCGGTCGAACGTGAGCGGGTTCGCGACCGGGACGACGACCACGCGACCGCGTAGCTCCGTCGTCGGCAACTCGTCGTGCAGGCGGCGGCACACCTCCGTTCCGTTGATCTCTCGGCCGTGCTGGGCAGCCTGCACGTACACCGTCGGGCCCGCATCGGGACCCTCGTAGCTGTGGACCGTCGTCGTGATCTCCACGCCCGACGGGAGCCGGGCGAGTGTCACGCGCTCTCTGCGATGGCGAGCCGAGCAGGTCATTCGATAGAATCGTTCGGGTGGCTGGCTCTTGAATCTGCGCACTACCGAGAAGACCGCAAGACTGCGTAGAGGTGGCTATCGACGTGCTCGCCGTCGATATACTCGTGTTCCCGCAACACCCCTTCGCGCTCGAACCCGCACTTCTCCAGCACCCGCCCGGACGCGTCGTTGCTCGCGAGGGTGTCCGCGGTCACCTTGTGCAGGCGGAGTTCGTCGAAGGCGTAGTCGACGACGAGGTCGACCATCTCGGTGGCGTAGCCCTGCCCCTGATACTCGGGGACGACCCAGTAGCCGAGGCGCGCCCGTCCGGGGACGTGCTCCACGTCGAACAGCGCGACGAACCCGACGCGGTCGCCGCCCTCGGTCGCGATGAACGCGAGGTTGTCCCGAACTGTCACCGAATTCAGGAACGATTCGGCGTCGGAGATGGTCTGTGGGAACGCGCGGGTCAGTCGACCCCTGAGGTCGGGGTCGTTCTGGTACTGCCTGAGGAAGTCGAGGTCTGTCGGTTCGACCGCCCGCAACGAAAGCCGGTCCCCCCTGAGGAACGTCGTGTCAGCCATGCCGCGAATAGACGGGTGCAAAGAGGGTAAGCGTGCCGACAATCCACAACGTTTTCCCCCGGCAGGCCGTCGGTCCGAACATGAGTGACCTGACTGCCACCATCCACACGAACCGCGGCGATATCGAGGTAGAGCTGTACGACGAGCGCGTCCCCAACACGGTCGACAACTTCGTCGGCCTCGCCACAGGCGAGAAGGCCTGGTCCGACCCCGAGACGGGCGAGACCATCGAGGGCGAGCCGCTGTACGAGGACGTCATCTTCCACCGCATCATCGAGGGCTTCATGATCCAGGGCGGTGACCCGACCGGGACCGGCCGCGGCGGCCCCGGCTACCAGTTCGACGACGAGTTCCACGAGGACCTCGGCCACGACGGCCCCGGCGTCCTCTCGATGGCGAACGCCGGCCCGAACACGAACGGCTCGCAGTTCTTCATCACGCTCGACGCCACGCCGCACCTCGACGGCAAGCACTCCGTCTTCGGCAAGGTCATCGACGGCATGGACGTCGTCGAGGAGATCGGCTCGCTGCCGACCGACGCCCAGGACAAGCCGACGCAGGACGTCGTCATCGAGTCCATCGACGTTCACGACGAGTAAGTCGCCACAGACACCCGTTTTCTTTCGACGCCACATCGACCAGCCGTGGCGCTCGCGGTCACTGGTTCGGAGATAGGGTTTACTTCCGGGCCCGCGACAGGACGGGTATGCTCCGTCGGCTCCGAGAGACCGGCCCCGCACTGCTGGTCCCGCTCGCGTGGACCTTCGCGACCCTGGCGCACCTGGCGGTCGCCAGCACGCACACGGTCCGCGTCGGGATGCTCGTGATGGACGTCCTGCTCGTCGCGTTCACCGTGCTGTCCTGGCAGGACATGCAAGAAGGTGTGTTGCTCGCGTGGAAGGCCGTCCTCGTCGTCGGGACCGCCCTGAACCTGCTCGGCACCGTCGCGCTGTTCACCGACCCCGTGAGCACGACGCTCGCCGCCGTGACGGTCGTCGGCTGGATGCTCGTCCCGGCCGCGGGCTACGTCTACACCGGCCTGCACGTCGACCGGCAACCACAGGTGTACCTCGCCGGGGCGGGTCTCAGCCTGCTCGGGGCGATTCTGTACGTGGTGCCGGCGCTCATGGGTGGCCTCGACACCGCCCTCTCCGGGTTCGCGCTCGTGGGTATCGGCCAGACGGGTGGGATTCTGGCCGCGGTCGTCAGCTACTGAGACTCACGAGAGCGCCAGCAGGTGGTACGTTTCTTCGCCGGTCTCTGCGACGGTGTAGATGACGCCGTCGTCGATGACCGGGCCCGGCCCGACCTCGCCGTGGAACGACTTCGTCCATCGGGTCGCTGGCCCGTCGTCGAGCACGCCGCCACTGGGCGTCGGGTCCAGCGCGTACAGTTTGTCACCGCCGACGAACAGGGTGTCGCGGGCGAGCACCGGCGCGGTGTGTCGCCAGTTGCCGGTCTCGTAGGTCCATTTCTCGCTGCCAGTCTCGGGATCGATGGCGGCCAATCCCCTCGTTCCGGCCGCGTAGAGGTTTCTCTTCACCGCGAGCCCGCCGTTGTTCCAGCCGGTCTCGGCCTGCCAGTCGACGTCGCCGCGTGGCGACGACTCGGTCCGGATTCCCCGGGTCATCCCGTCGACGAAGTTGCAGTAGATGCCGTCGGTGTCGGCCGTCGGGGGACTCTGCGGCCGGGCCGGGAACGTCCACTCGCCGGCCCCGGTACCGTCGGGCTCGAGCAGGAACAGCTTCCGCGCCTCGGTGACGACCGCGACGAACCAGCCATCGACCAGCACCGGCGGCCCGACTATCGGCCCGAACAGCCGGCGTGACCACGCCGTCTCGCCGGTCTCACGGTCCAGCGCGAACAGCGTCTCGCCTTCGGGGACGAACAGTCGGCCGTCGGGGTCCACCACGGGCGTGCCGACGTGGCCGTGTTCGGGGAGCTCGCGCTCCCAGAACTGGTCTCCCGTCTGTGGGTCGACCGCCAGGAGCCGGTTCTCGACCGGAACGTACGCGGTGCCATCGGTGACGAGCGGGAGCTTGTCCACGTCGGGGAGTCGCCAACGGACGCTCCCGTCGGCCGCGTCGAGGGCGTGCAACGACCGGTCGTAGACGTGGTAGACGACGTCGTTCGCGACGAGCGGTTCCAGGCGACGGGTCAGCTGTGGCACCTCGACGCGCCACTTCTCGGTGACCCCGTCGACGGGCGCCTTCCCGTCGCTGACCTGTCGGGTGTGGCTCCGGTCGCTGCCGAAGCTTCCCCATTCGCCGTCGGCACCGTAGATGTGGTCGTCGGGCTCGGGAATCGAGTCGACACCTGCCGGCGGTGGGTCGTCGGGGGACGACGTACACCCGGCGAGCATCGTGAGAGACGCGCCGAGACTGCCAAGGAGGGCTCGGCGGGAGGAGCGGGGGGACATACCCGGGAGTTCACAGATTCGAGACATAAACCTTCTCCGTCAGGTCGGAGCCCGAACCCGGGACCGACACACGAAAGTCCCTCGCGCCCCGAACCCCCAGCAATGAGCGACGCCGACGACGCCCACGCCCCCAGCGAGATCGGCGAGGCCAACGCCCCGCCCGTCGAGGAGAAGCCCTACAAGATAATCTTCGAGGCGAACAAGTGCTTCGGGGCGGGGAAGTGCGCCGAGGTCTCCGCGAACTGGGAGATGGACATCTCGACCGCGCTCGCCCGGCCGAAGACGTACTTCTTCGACGAGGACGAACTCGACCACAACATCAAGGCCGCCGAAGCCTGCCCGGCGAAGAAGGGCGCAGGTATCATCCACGTCGTGGACCGCCGGACTGACAAGGAGATTTCCCCGGACCCGCACGGGGACGGCACGCTGAGCGTGGACTGGTAAGCGGATCCTTTCTCGGGGCGCGCTGCCCCTCGTCTAGGTCCGGATGGGCCTGCCGCAGCGACAGAGGACCCACCACGCGTCGTTGAGACCCTGCCCGTTCGCGTCCCCGGGCTTCTCGTCCCCGGCGAAGCGGTAGAGGGGCCAGCCCTCGGCGGTGACCTGGGTCGTGCCGTCGGCGCGTTCGATGGTCGCGACGCTGGCGGTGACGGTCGAAGCGACCATGACACTGGCCTCGTCTTCGACGAGAAGGGGTGGCCAAGCGTTCGCACAGCCCCCGGTACAGGCGCTCTCGCCGCTTCCCTGCGTGTCCGCCTCGAACATGTAGAGCGTCATCCCGTCGCTGTCGACGAGGACCGGCTCTCCCACGCCCGAGACGGTCCCGGTCTGGAGCGTCGCGGCTCCGGTGGCCAGCTGGGGTCGGGCCTGCGGTGCCAACGCGCCAGCAACGCCGGAGACCCCGGCGAGGCCGAGGGAGGTGGCGCTCGCGAGCAGTACGGACCGACGTGTGTACGTCATACTCGAACGTAGGGGACCGGCGCGAATAGCGATTTTTTCGCCTGTGGCCGACAGTCGTCTCGAACCGAAAATACGGCTGGTCAGTTCAGGCGACCGTGAGAACTGCCTCCCAGTGCTGCCTCGTAAGCGAAACCGTCTTAGGGGCGCTCCGAATACGCCAGACTGCGCGAGGGTGGCTGAGCTTGGCCAAAAGCGGCGGACTTAAGATCCGCTCCTGTAGAGGTTCGCGGGTTCGAATCCTGCCCCTCGCATACCGTCTCGAACGCCAGTGAGAGACGTGTATGCGAGTAAAGGATTCGAACCAGGGAGGTCGCGCGCAGCGAAGCGAGCACGTCCGACCGTGGTTCGAATCCTGCCCCGTCTCCTCCTCCCACCGTTCCCGAACGCCAGTGAGAGACGTGTATGCGAGCAAAGGATTCGAATCAGGGAGCAGCTCGCTGCGACCGTGGTTCGAATCCTGCCCCATCCTCTCCTCCACACCGCTCCCGAACGCCAGTCAGAGACGCGCCTCCGAGCCCCGTATTCCTGCCCCTCGCACGTGCTACGCCTCGAACTCGTCTTCACGGCGCACTACGCTCGCCGTTCAGAGACGAGGTTCTTCGCTTCGCTCCGAACCTCGCTACTGCTCGCGGCTACGCCGCTCGCAATCGGAGACGCTCCCTACTCCTCGAACACGAACGTCCCGTCCCGCTGTACCACCTGACCATCCACCTCGATGGTGGCGTCCTCGCTCACGTCGACGAGCATGTCCTGGTGGATGGCAGATTCGTTGCGCTCGCCGTCCTCGCTCACCGTGTCTGCGTAGGCGTTCCCGAGCGCGAGGTGGATGGTGTCGCCCATCTTCTCGTCGAACAGCATGTTGGCCGTGAAGCGGTCGATACCGCGGTTCATGCCGATGCCGAGTTCGCCGACCCGGCGGGCGCCCTCGTCGGTGTCGAGTAGTTCACCGAGCCGGGTCTCGTGTTTCTTCGCCTCGAAATTGACGACTTCGCCGTCCTCGAACGTCAGCCGGGTGCCGGTTACCTCTCGCCCCCGCACGATGACAGGCTTGTCGAAGACGACCGTGCCTTCGACGGAGTCCGGGACGGGGGCGGTGTACACCTCGCCTCCGGGAAGGTTGACTTCGCCCGCGTCGTTCTTGACGGGGTTGTCGTCGATGTGCATGCGGACGTCGGTGTCACCGGCGCGGATACATACCTCCTCGCCAGCCTCGAGAATCCGGACCAGTTGCTGTTGGTGCTCGCGCTGGGCGGCCCAGTCACGGTTGATAGCGTTCCAGACGAAGTCCTCGTAGGCTGCCGTACTCATCTCGGCCTGTTGGGCGTTAGCCGGCGTGGGGAACTGCGTGAAGACCCAGCGCGTCTCCGACTGGGCCTCCTGAATGGGCTGGTGTGCCTTGCCGAAAGCGGTGCCTGTCTCAGCCGGGACATCACTGGTCCGGTAGGCGTTGTGGGTCGCCTTGATGTCGATGATGACATCGGCGGCCTCGACGAAGGCGAGGACGTGTTCCGGGGTGTCGAGGGCGTCGGGGTCAACCGCCCGCAGGTACGCCCGGTGTGCTCGCCCGTCGAGCCAGGTCGTTGCCGGACGCGCTCCGCGCTCGCCGAGTACCTCGTGGAGCGCGACGACGAGGTCACGGCCGGCCTGCTGGCTCCGGATGATGACGTGGTCGCCGGCCTCGATTCCGGTCGAGTGCTCGGCGATTATCTCGGCGTGTTGCCGGATGCGGGGGTCCATAGCCGTGGTTCGAGGGAATGTGAGAAAAAAGTACGTGGGGGCTGGAACCCACGTCTCGGGGAGTCGCCAGCGGACTCAGTAGTACGGGTCGGTCGTCGTTTCCTCGCCGCCGCCCTCGGTTGGCGTCGCCGTGTCGGTATCGGACCCACGAACCACCGTCCCATCCGGCCGGAGCACCCACCACACGTCGTTTGCGCCCTGGCCGTTCGCGTCACCGGGGGAGCTGTCGCTGGCGAAGTAGTACAGTGGCCAGCCGGCGGCGGCGACCTGCGTGGCCCCGTCTTCACGCTCGAACGTGGTGAGTTCGGCGGTCACGCCATCGCCAGCCGAGGCCATTCCATCGACGGTCAGGGGTGGCCAGGCGCTGGCGCAGCCGTCGCTGCAGGTACTGGAACCGCTGCCCTGCGTGTCCGAGTCGAACATGTAGAGCGTCCTCCCGTCGGGACCGACGAGGATGTCGCCGAGGTCGGGGTGGGTGGCGACCTGGACCGTCGGGCCCATCGACTGGGTCTCTGTCGCGGTATCGGTCGGCGTCGCGGTGTCGGTCGCGGTCGGCGTGTCGGTGTCCGTCGCGTCGCCGGCATCGCCACCGTCGCCGAGACAGCCGGCGAGCGCCAGGGTGGTTCCGGTGGCGGCGAGCAGGGACCGTCGTGTGTAAGCCATACCTGTTGTGTGGTGCAGTACGGAAAAGAGGTTTTCCGAACTGCGTCCAAAATTCGTCCCCAATCGCCGGACGTCAACGGGACGATTTTGGGTCAACGAAGCGTGAGGTGTGCCATGAACGCGAGCGCGACGAGTTCGAGCCCACAGAGCAGGGTCACGCCGACCTGCACGTCGGTGCCGGCAGCCTCGAACCACCCGATGAAGGCGGGGTGGAGCAGATAGAAGTAGAGCCAGAGCGCGTTCTCGACGAGGAGGAACGCAGCGAACACGAGCAGGCCGAGCGTGTGGCGCGCACCGTGGCTGCGGTAGTTGCCCAGCCAGACCCACCCCAGGGCCAGCAAGAGCACAGCGTTCACGCCCGCGGCGATGCGGGCAGCCTCAAGCCACAGGGTCATCGTCCCTCCGTTGCATCGCGTCGAGTATAGGTGCTGTCCAAAATTCGTCCACAATCATGGGTCCTCCGTGTCCACGACCGCGAGTATCTCTTCGACCACGTCCCAGTTCGACCGGAGCTGGTCGGTGAGCAGGTACACCGCCGCGTAGTCGTCGTCGGTGCGCCGGAGCACGTTGTTCTCCAGCAGTATCTCCGTGTGGTGGCGGATGGTGGTGTAGTCGAGGTCGAGTTCGGTCGCGAGTTCGTTGGCGTTCCGTGGGCGCTGCTCGATGGCGCGGAGTATCCGGACCCGCGTCGCGGCTCCCCGCGAACTCGCCAGCAGGTGCCAGAGAACGCCTTCCATTCGACTCACCTACCCGGAGGGTGGTGAAAAAACTACGCGATACCGCCCACAGAAAGCGACTACCCGGGCATGGCAGCACGGTAGTCGCCGGTGACCAACACGATCAGATGTCATGACAGACAGTCGTCCTGGTCGATGGCCCCCGCGTACGCAGGAACCATTCGGGTTTTATACATGTATCTGCTGTAAGTATGCTGGTTCGTGACAAATCTTGATAACAATCGACGTCCCTGACACACAACATCGCTCTTATGAGCATGGATGGAGGAATAGGACCATGGCGACCCTGTTGACCGAACGTGACGAGGACAGACTGGTAAGCGCGTGTCGAACGACCGTAGGCGACAGCCTCCGTTCCATCACGTACTTCACCCGTGACGACTTCGAGCAGCTCTACCTGCGAAGCGACCTGGAGCGAGACGCCGACCTCTCGACGTTCGTCGGCCACGAGTGGCGGGAGTTCAAGACCACACAGGCCGCCTACGAGACATCCGAGCTGGGCGAGTACGAGTACACGATCCGGAAGTTCGAGAACGGCTTCCTCGTCCGGACCACCACCGACAGTGGTGGCGTGTTCGTCACGACCGACGGCCTGACCCTGTCGAACTTCGATGAACTGGCGATGGCCGTCAAGGGCGTCCTCGCGGACCGCGAGAACTGAGGTCACGAGGGGCGAGAGCGCAACGCCCTTGCCAGCTGGCACCCTAGCGGCGGCGCATGAGCGAGATACCCGCCCCAGTCGACCAGGCGTTCGCGCGCCACGACGCGTTCACCCCCACGGAGTCGGGCTACATCCTCGATACGACCGTGTTCGAGGCTGTCGTGACGGCCAGTAGCGCCGAGGGCAAGCGCGACGGCGAGTTCGCCGTCACCGTGCGCCTCCCGACACTCGACGCCGCAGTCACTGGCGAGACAGTCCACGAGGTCGTCGAAGACGGCTGGTTCGAGACACTCGAACTTCGCCTCGAAGACACGTTCGACGTCGCCACCACGAACACCCACGAGCCCCCGAGCGTCACGCGAACCGACGACGAAGTCGTCGTGGAACTCTCCTATATCGCATGGACCGCCAGCGAGGGCGTCGAAGACGCGAAGACGCTCGTCGAGTTCGTCGAGGGGACCTACGCCCAGGGTATCGTCCCGGGCTACGAGTACGGTGGTGCGGCCGCTGAACTGATGCAGTCGGCCGTGCAGAACAGTGAAGACGCCGTAAACGGCGGCGGGTCGAGCGGCGGACCACCGCTGTAGGGTGGTGACCGTCGCGACGCGGATCGCCAGCCGACGAGCCGAGCCCGCCGGTCAGTCCATCGCGATGTACGTCTGTGTGTCCTCGACGCCGCGGATGCCCTGTATCTGCGAGGCGGCGATGTCCTTGACCTCGCCGGGCGTCTCGACGTGGACCTTCGCGATGACGTCGACGTCGCCGGCGACGATGTACGCGGACTCGACGCCGTCGATGTCTTCGATGCTGTCTCTGAGCCGGTCCGCCTCGCCCGTGTTCGCCTTTATCATGATGTATGCTGTGACTGCCATGGTTAGACTCCTCCTGCGGGTGCCGCACGACTCGTGTCACCCACGATGAGCTGCCGGACGTCGCCGAGCACGTCGAAATCCGCGAGGACGACGACGCGGTCCCCGAGTTCGAGCGACTCGTCCGGGTCGGGGATGGTCATCGAGTGGCCCTGCTTGCCGAAGGCGATCATGGTCGCCGTCTTCGGGAGTTCCACCTCGGCGATGGAGTACCCCTTCATCGGGGATTCCTCCGTGACGCTGAGTTCGACCAGCTGGAGGTGCTGGGCGATGTCCGCGATGGCACGGATGTCACCCCCCAGAAGGGCGTTCTTCGCCCCGATTGCCCCCAGCCGCTCGGGGTAGACGACCTCGTCCACCGCGTCTGCGTACTTCCGGTAGATGTCCTCGCGGTAGTCCTCGTCGATGCGCATGACCGTCCGAGCCCCGTGGTGGTCGGCGATCATGCACGCCGCGAAGTTCGTGTTGAGGTCCCCTGTGAGTGCGCCGACCGCGTCGGCGTCTGCGACCCCCGCCTCGTTGAGGATGTCCTCACGTGACCCGTCGCCCTCGACGACCGTGAAGTCCTGGTCGCGAGCACGCTTGACCTTCCGCTCGTCGGTCTCGATGAGCGTCACCTCGTGTCCCTCGTCCCGAAGAACACGAGCCGTGCGGAGTCCGACTCGACCTGCGCCAATGATAACGAACCGCATATCACTGTGTACGCTCACCCCCCTTGAATAACTTACCCCGGTGCCCTCCCCCGAACAGGGCAAAGGTTTTTGCTATGACAGAGACTACCACAGCACGAATGGTTCACGCGTTCATCATGGTCAAGACGGCGGCAGGAAAGTCCGAAGAACTCCTCGACTCGATCCGTGGCCTCGACCCGGTCAGCGAGGCCCACATCGTCGCCGGGAACTACGACATCATCACCGAGGTCGAGACCGAAGAGGTGTACGACGTCTTGCACACTGTTGTCGGCAAGTTACAGAAGTTAGACGGTATCGCCGACACCAAGACGTACATCTGCCTGCAGTAGCGGGCCAGCTAATGTTCTAGTTCCTGCACGTCGTGTTCGGCTGCGAACGACCGTAACCAGTCGCGCTGTTTCTCCAGTTTCTTCGGCATCTCGGCGTACACCGAATCGAACACCTCGTCCGGGTCCGCGGGCTCGCCAGATTCGGCACGCTCGACCGCGTCGGTCAGTTCCTCGTCGGCCTCCTCGTGGATGGTCTCGACGTAGTCGTCGGTGATGATGCCCTGCTCGCGGAGGTACTCCTCGTAGCGCTCCAGCGGGTCACGGGTCCGCCACTCGGGCAAGTCTTCGTCCTCGTCCTCGCGGTAGCGCGAGGGGTCGTCACTCGTGGTGTGCGCGCCCTGCCGGTAGGTCATGCTCTCGACGAGCACCGGCTTCCCGTCTCGTGCTGACTCGAGCGCACTCTGGACGAACTCTCGGACCGCCAGCGGGTCGTTCCCGTCGACCTGGCCGCCCTTGAAGCCGTACGCCTCGGCACGGTCGGCGATGGACGCCGCGGCGGTCTGCTTGCGACGGGGCAGCGAGATGGCCCAGTTGTTGTTCTCACAGAAGAATACCGTCGGCGTCTCGAACACGCCGGCGAAGTTGAGCCCCTCGTGGAAGTCGCCCTCGGACGTCGCGCCGTCGCCGAAGTAACAGAGGACCGCGCCGTCGTCGTCTTCGTAGTTCATCGCCATGCCCGCCCCGGTCGCGTGGGGAATCTGGGTGGCGATGGGGACCGCCTGCGGGAAGTTCGGGACGTCGTGGTCAGAGGTGTACTCGGGCTGGCCACGACGGAACCGCAGGATGTCGCTCATGGGGACGCCGCGGGCGATCTGCATCCCGTTCGACCGGTACGTCGGGAACAGCCAGTCCTCGGCCGCCATCGCGTGGGCGGCACCGACCTGTGAGGCCTCCTGGCCCTTGTACGGCGGGTAGCCACTCATCCACCCGCGGCGCTGGAGCGCCAGTGCTCGCTCGTCGAAGCGGCGGGCACGAACCATGTCGCGGTAGAGCGCGCGGGCCTCGTCGGGCGAGAATGGTGTGTCCGAGAGGTCGCGTTCTCCGATGACTCGATGCATGTGCTGTGCAAAACTTGCCCACTTGAAAGCCGTTCCGATACGTCAAAGGCCGTCCGTTTCCTAGGGACGGTATGGTCTCACTCGTGGGCATCATCGGCCTCGCGGTGCTCGTGGTCGTCAACACGGCCATCGCGGCCGTCTCGACGCGGTTCTTCCGCCAGCGACTCGACACCGACTGGGGTCCAATCGTCTACGTCGCCCTCATCACGCCCGTCCTGCTGTTCGCCACCACGCTGCTCATCTCCGGCGTGTTGCAACTCGGCGCGAACCTCGGCTCGCCACAGCTCGCCCTGCTCGTGGCGATTGCACTTCCACTCGTCCTCGGCGTCACTGTAGACTTCTTCTGGATGCCGGCCCCGGACGAGATGGAGTTGCCCGAGACGATGCGCTAGGTGGGACGGATAGCGGCCAGTATTCCCGACAGCAGACCTGTTTATACACCGACCTGTGAACGGTCGAACATGGAGGACGTCAACCCCCGCATCGCGGGGCATTACGACGAACTCGCGGAGCTGTGGGACGACATCGTCTCGTCACCGTCCAGAGAACGGCTGCTGTGGGAGACCTTCGAGGGACTCCTCCCCGACCTCGAGGGCAAGCGCGTGCTCGACGCTGGCTGTGGCTCCGGGTTCTACGCCGCCCGGTACGTCGAACGGGGTGCCGAGGTGACCGGCATCGACGTCAGCGCGGACATGCTCGAACGGGCGCGGGAGCAGGTCCCAGACGCCGAGTTCGTGCAGGCGGACCTCACGCAGCCCCTCGACTTCCTCGACGACGACAGCATCGACGTGATCTGCTGCCAGCACGCGTTCTCACACCTCGAAGACCTGTCTGTTCCCCTCTCGGAGTTCGCCCGGGTGCTCGTCGACGGTGGTGTCCTCGTGGTCTCGACGCACAACCCGGTCCACGACTACGTGGTCGTGCGCGAGGGCGAGTACCCGACTGAGACGATGCCCGGCGACATGGAGGCGACCGTCGAGACCGAATCGGCGACACCCGTCTACGACGAGACCGAGCGCTACGACATCGTCTGGAATTCAGGGCCGGATAGCAACCGGGCCACGTACTACCGGCGGTCCATCGAAGGGCTGTTCTCGCCAGTTCTCGACGCTGGCTTCGAGATTCGAGACGTGGTCGAACCGACGCCCGACGAGGCGTTCACTCGTGAGTATCCCGAGATAGCGGCCGGATTCAAGCAGGACGCGGCGAAGTCGGTCTGTCTGAAGGCGGTTCGGTAGCAGGGCACCGGTGAAGGCGGCGCTACTCTTCTTCTAGAATCGCTTCGAAGACCTCTTCGACCGATTCCAGCACCTCCTCGGGCGAGCGCGTCGCGTCGATCTGCACGAACCGCTCGGGCTGGAACTCCATGAGCCGCTCGTAGTTCTGCTGGACCTTCGTCAGGTACTTCGACTGCTCGAACTTGTTGGTCGCGCCGGAGCGCTGCATGGCGGTGTGGGGGTCGACGTCGAGGTAGATGGTCACGTCGGGTTCGATGGTGAACGGCTGGTGGACGCCGCGGATGTACTCCATCGGGCGCTTGATCTCCCCGTCGAGGGTCGCGCCCTGGTAGGCGTAGCGTGAATCGGAGTAGCGGTCGGAGATGACGAGGTCGCCGTCGGCGAGTGCGGGCCGGACGACCCGCGAGAGGTGGTCGGCGTGGTCGGCGATGAACAGGAAGAGTTCGGCGAGCGGGTCGGCGTCGTCGTCCTGGATGGCGCGGTTGACCGACTCGCCGTACCACGAGTTGGTCGGTTCGCGCGTGAACGTGGCGTCGGGGTAGGTGTCGTGGAGCGCCTCCCAGACGGTCGTCTTGCCGCTCCCGTCGAGTCCCTCCAGCGTGACGAGCATACCCACGGCTTTCGACGGAGGGGGTTTCTGTCTGTCGTCTCTGTGTCGGGAGAGAGTCGGGACTGCAGGACCGTCCGAGGCGGGTGTGAATAGTGAGCAGACAGGAGTGAATGGCGAGCAGACGGAACTGGCGCGGAGCCGACGCGAGGCTGTCCCGTGCAACCGCTGGACCTCGCGTGGTGGGTCGTCAGGGCATGGCGACTGTGGCCGCCCGCTGGTATTTGAATGCTCGTGGCTGTGAGAGTCGTCTCGGCCGTCGGTCCTGTCTGACTGTCGATTACCGTGGTCCTCGACTTCGACAGGCAGTTCACTCGCGCTGGTGGCTGTGACCGCACCCGCCCCGCACAACACCGCACCACGCCCTCCCCAGCCGACTCCCTCCGTTTCGTTCCGTTTCACTTCACTCCACTTCGGTCGTCCCTCGCACGGCTTCGGTTCGCGGCTTCGCTGGCGCGAAGCACACTCACCAGCGCGCGCCCGGTGATTGGTTCGATTCCGTCGCTTACCTCACTCCCCACCCCCGTTTGGGGATGCCTTTATCCGAATCCCGAACTATCTATCAAATATGAAAGTAATCGTCGCTGGTGGGACCGGCTTCATCGGGCAACGCCTCTGCGAAGAACTCCTCGACCGCGGCCACGAGGTGACAGCACTGGCCCGGCACCCCGACAGCGCCGACCTGCCGAACACGGTGAACACGGTCATGGGCGACGTGAGCGCCTACGAGTCCATGGTAGACGCTTTCGAGGGCCAGGACGTGGCAGTCAACCTGGTCGCGCTGTCACCGCTGTTCAAGCCGAAGGGGAACGCGAGTCACGACTCGGTCCACCGACAGGGAACTGAGAACGTCGTGCGCGCCTGCGAGGAGCACGACGTCGGGAAGCTCGTCCAGATGTCGGCGCTCGGTGCGGACCCGAACGGGACGACCGCGTACATCCGCGCGAAGGGGCAGGCCGAGGAGATCGTCACGGCCTCGGACCTCGACTACGTCATCTTCCGGCCGTCGGTCGTCTTCGGCGAGGGTGGCGAGTTCGTCTCGTTCACCAAGAAGCTCTCGACCCCGGTCGTCACGGGGCTCCCTGGCGGCGGGAAGACGCGCTTCCAGCCCATCTGGGTGGGTGACCTCGTGCCGCTGCTGGCCGACGCTGTCGAGGACGAGAAACACGTCGGGCAGACCTACGAAATCGGTGGGCCCGAGGTGGTGACGCTGGCCGAGGTGACCGAGTTCGCCTACGAGGCCGCGGGGAAGTCCATCACCATCCTCCCCATCCCGATGGCGTTGGCGAAGCTCGGCCTGACCGTCGCGGGACCGATCCCGTTCATCCCCTTCGGTCCCGACCAGGCTCGTTCTCTGAAGATGGACAACACTGTGACGGACAACGATGTGACCGCGTTCGGTGTCGACCCAGCCGAGTTGACAACCCTGCAGTCGTACCTCGGACTGACACAGACCGCCGATGCACCGACCTCACACGCTTAAATAGAGTGACGAAATGTCACTGAAGAAAGGATTACGTTTCACCGACCATTTTCGGCGATAGAAGCGACCTCTCCCGTTTTTTCAGGCAGTCCTGACACCTGTTAGAGAATCAGACCATCCAAAGGCTTATATCGATAATCCCATTCTTCACATCCAACGGAGACCCCCTTCCATGAAACTGGCGATGATAGGATTCGGTCAGGCCGGTGGGAAAATAGTCGACAGGTTCGTCGAGTACGACGAACGGACCCAGAGTGGCATCATCCGTGCTGCTATCGCTGTCAACACAGCGAGAGCCGACCTGATGGGCCTTGACAACATCCCGGACGAGAATCGTGTGCTCATCGGTCAGTCCCGCGTCAAAGGGCACGGCGTGGGCGCTGACAACGAACTCGGCGCGGAAGTCGCCGAGGAGGACATCGACGAGGTACAGGGAGCAATCGACTCCATCCCGACCCACGAGGTCGACGCGTTCCTCGTCGTCTCAGGCATGGGTGGTGGCACCGGCAGTGGTGGCGCACCCGTCCTCGCAAAGCATCTCAAACGCATCTACACCATCCCCGTCTACGGGCTGGGCGTCCTGCCCGGCTCCGACGAGGGTGGGATCTACACCCTCAACGCGGCACGGTCCTTCCAGACCTTCGTCCGCGAGGTGGACAACCTGCTCGTCTTCGACAACGACGCCTGGCGCAAGGCCGGGGAGTCCGTCGAGGGCGGCTACGACGAGATCAACGAGGAGATCGTCCGCCGCTTCGGCGTCCTCTTCGGTGCCGGTGAGATCGGCGCTGGCGACGAGGTCGGTGAGAGCGTCGTCGACTCCTCCGAGATCATCAACACCCTCGCGGGTGGTGGCGTCTCGACCGTCGGCTACGCGACCGAGGAGGTCGAGATGGAGGACGACGGCGGCCTCCTCTCGCGCTTCACCGGCGGCGACGACGACCAGGTCGACACCGCACACACGACCAACCGCATCACGTCGCTCGTGCGCAAGGCTGCGCTCGGCCGACTCACGCTCCCCTGCGAGATCGAGGGCGCGGAACGTGCACTCCTCGTGATGGCAGGCCCGACGAAGCACCTCAACCGCAAAGGCATAGAGCGCGGGCGGAAGTGGCTCGAGGAGCAGACCGGGTCGATGGAGGTTCGCGGTGGGGACTACCCGCTCAACGAACCCCAGGTCGCGGCCTGCATACTCCTGTCAGGCGTGAACAACGTCCCGCGTATCAAGGAGCTGCAGCAGGTCGCAATCGAGGCACAGGACAACATCGACTCCATCCGTGAGGAAAGCGAAGAGAACTTACAGAACCTAGTCGAAGATGACGAGGATGAACTCGAGCCACTCTTCTAAGTGGGCAACGCTTGCGGTCGTGGCCATCCTCGCGCTCGCCGCGGTCGGGACAGCCACGGCTGTCCAGGTCACGAGCGACGACGTGTCCTCGGAAGCGCAGGTCGGCGAGGACTACACCGCGACGGTGACACTCGGGGAGCTGTACCAGAACCCCGACTACACGTCGTGGACGCTCCGCGGTGAGACCGAGTTGACCGACGTCACGTGGACGGTGACGACCACGGACACCGACACCGGGAACCAGATCGACCGACAGTCCTTCGACGGGCAGTCGTTCAACTACTCGAACATCGACGCCGAGGCGAACGACGCCAACCAGATCACCATCGAGGTGACCGGGACCGTCCCCGAGGTCGAGAACTTCACCTACGCCGAAGAGGAGACCTTCGTCGTGGCATCGCTCACCCAGGTCCGCGACGGTGGTACCTCGAACGACATCGCGACGCGTGAGGCACACCACTACACCGAGGACAGCCGGGCCGCACGCCAGGCCATCGCCGATGCCGAGGCTGCCATCGACGAGGCAGCGGCGGCCGGTGGCGACACCTCGACCGCCGAATCCTCGGTCGAGTCGGCCATCTCGGCGTACGAGGGCGAGAACTTCGAGAACGCACAGACGCTCGCCGAGCGCGCACAGAACGAGGCAGATAGCGCCGAGCAGTCGGCCGCGTCAGCCCAGCAGCGCAACCAGCTGCTCCTCTACGGTGGTGCCGCCATCCTGGTGCTCCTCCTCGTCGGCGGGGGCATCTACTGGTACCGGCAGCAACAGGACGACTACAGCCGCCTGGGCTGAGTCACCATGCGACTTCTCGTTCCGTTCGCGCCCGACCAGCCGAAGACTCGTCTCTCGCCAGTGCTCACTCCCGAGGAGCGCGCCGACTTCGCACAGGTGATGTGCGAGGACGTCCTCGCGGCTGTCCGCGCGGTCGGCCACGAACCGGAGTTGCTGTCGACGGAACCGCTCGACATCGACGCGCCCGTTACCGTCGACGACCGGCCGCTCACCGACGCGGTCAACGCAGTTCTCGCCGCGACCAGGGAACCGGTCGCGGTCGTGATGGCCGACCTCGCGCTTGCCACGCCCGAGAGCCTCGACCGACTTCTCACCATGGAGGGCGACGTGGTGCTCGCGCCGGGGCGCGGTGGTGGCACGAACGCGTTCGTCGCCAGACACCCCGAGTTCCGGGTCGACTACCACGGCGCGTCCTACCTCGACCATCGGGCGGCCGCCACGTCGGTCGGTGCCGACGTTGCTGTCGTCGACTCGCATCGCCTCGCGACCGACGTGGACGAACCCGCGGACCTCGTCGAGGTACTGATTCACGACGACGGCCGCTGTCGGCCCTGGCTCCGCGAGCACGGGTTTCGAATCGAGCGTGGGAACGGCCGGGTGAACGTGACCCGAGTCGACGGCTGAAACCGAGCGAACCCCTTTACGTGGGCTGGTCGTCGGGTGTAGTACACGAGGCCTCGTGTAGGGATAATCCACCAATCCTCCCTTTTGGCTTTCTCTCCCCGCGGTGCGGGAGGGATTGCTGTCGGTCAGTTCCGTATCGGCCGAACACATCGGTCGGTCATCGCTGCCCACGCTGACAGGAATCCCTATGAGACACGCTTTTCTCGGTCGAACACGCACGCCCAGTCGTGATACAGGGCGCTGACGAGTACGACATCGACATCACCTTCGACGACGCCGACGTAACGGAGCTGCTCTCGGTCACGCCCGACGACGTCGAGCCCGCAGAGGAACTCACCTTCGCTCGCAACGTCTTCTTGCCCCTGACGACCGCCTGCCGGTACACCTGTACCTACTGCACGTTCTTCGACCCGCCCGGGCAGGCGACGCTCATGGACGACGACGACGTGAACGCGACACTCGAGACGGGTGCCGACGCCGGTTGCACCGAGGCGCTGTTCACCTTCGGCGACGACCCGGACGACCGCTACGAGGAGATTCACGCGCAACTGGACGCCTGGGGATACGACTCCATCCACGACTACCTTCGAGCCGTCTGCAAGCACACGCTGGAGCGAGGCGTGTTACCCCACTCGAACCCCGGCGACCAGACCCGCGAGCAGATGGCGCTCGTCGCGCCCTACAACGCGAGCATGGGCGTGATGCTGGAGACGACCGCCGACGTGTCGGCGCACGCAGGCCCGCGGGTGAAGTCGCCGGGCCAGCGCATCAACACGCTCCGGAACGCGGGCGAACTGCAGGTCCCGTTCACCACGGGCATCCTCGTCGGCATCGGCGAGGACTGGCAGGACCGGGCGGAGAGCTTGCTCGCCATCCGCGACCTGCACGAGCGCTACGGCCACATCCAGGAGGTCATCGTCCAGAACGTCGTCCCGAACGAGCGCTCGCGGTTCGAGCAACCCGACGTCGAGACCATGCGCCGGGTGGTCGCGATGGCCCGGTACGCCCTGCCCGAGGAGGTGTCGGTGCAGGTGCCGCCGAACCTCTCGCCCACCCGCGAGCTACTGGACTGCGGCGTCGACGACCTCGGCGGGGTCTCGCCCGTGACGGACGACTACATCAACCCGGACTACGAGTGGCCGGCACTGCGCGAACTGCGCGACATCGCCGACGAGGCCGGGGTTCCCCTGCGCGAGCGCCTGCCGGTGTACGAACGGTACCTGCCGGCCGAGCTTCGGTCTCCGGACTTCGACGGCGAGCCTGCGCCCGGCGACGGCTGGCTCTCCGAGCCCATCCGCGAGGCGCTGACCGGTGACACGCCCGCGGGCCGACGCTACCGACGCGTGTTGCGCGGCGAGACGACGGTCTGACGGCGACGTCGCGCAGTGGGGCGGTGGGCTGGCAGTCTATCGAGTGGTCAGTAGTACTCCTAGTCGGATTCATGTCTGATGGTCCCGTATGTCGAGGTGGGATGGGAGAGAGTATCACGACGAACGTCCCGAGCGAGAAAGCGATTCTGAGCGCGCTGGACGCCGTCTCGTCGATGCACGTCGCAGAACTGCGATACGCACTCGGTGGCGACCCCGGTCCAGTCGGCTACCAGTGCACACACCTCGAACGCGCCGGGTACATCCGGTCGCGGGACGGGGAGACCTACAGCATCACGAGCACCGGCGAACAGCGCTTGCGCGTCCTGCTCCGGGAACGGGAACCGATGCAGGTACACGACACCGGTCGCTGATAATCATCCCGTCGTTTCTTGCGTGCTGCCGACGTAGCTGTGCATGGGTATCATGCCACACGATATAACCATCTCCGACGACCTGAAGGCACGCCTCGACACGCACCTCGAAGAGGACGAGACCCACGAGGAACTCATCGAGGAACTGCTCAACATCTACGAGAGCACACGGTTCGTGCAGGAAGGGTATTCGGAGTAAGCGCGGCCACCCGGGTTCAGGCGCTCGGCGGCTCCGGTTCGACGAACTCGAACAGCGTGTCGTAGTCGTCGGGGAGCTGCCCGCGAACCTGGTCGAGTTCGCCCGGTGCGACGGTCTCGGCGACCAGAGCGATTATCTGCTGGGCGTGGTAGATCGCGTCCGGCCGGTCGGTGTGGCTCCGCCGGGCCACACGGTCGGCGAACTCGTCGAAGTCGAAGCGCTGGCCCGACTCCGCGGTCGTGAGGAACCGGTCTATCTCCATCGGGAGCGACGCCGCGAGGTCCTTGGCCTCGCCAGCTTGCAGTCGCTCACCGAGGGTGCTGAGGGTCGCACGACTCGCCCGGAGTGCTTCCCCTTCGTCCGGGAGACTGAGACGATGCTGGACCTGACCGACGAACTCGCTGAAGTTCATACTCACGTCGAGATTGCCCGGCTGACCGTAAGAGGGAATCCTTGATTTCGCCCGCGAGACGCCTCAGCTGTCGGAGACCGGCCTGACGACCCAGTGGTTCCCGCCCTGTTTCGCGAGCACCGACGGCTCGCGCATCCGCACGACGTAGCCCGTCGGGTTCTGCTGGACCTCGTGGGCGGCGCGGACGCTCCCGAGGTCGCCGAGCAACTGGGCAGAGGGCGGCTTCTGGGCCGCGGCGCAGTCGTAGATGGTGAGCAGCCCGCGCCCGCCCTCGCGCTCGTAGACGACGATGTGGGCGTGCTGTGGCAGTCGCCACTGGTCGTCGGCGTCGGCCGGCGCGAGCGTGTTCATGCATCCGGGTACGGCGACCCGCGGCAAAAGTCAGTCGTCTGCGCTCGCCACGTCGCCCGTCGTCTCGGGCACCTCGCCGGGGTCGAGCAGCGGCGTCCCGTCCGCCTTCGGCCCGAGTTCGGGACCGAACGGGCCGTCACCCTCGATTATGCGCCGGTGCTCGTAGTCGGTCGAGCGCTCGACCGGGACGCGCCCGATGGCCCGGACCATCTCGACGTACTGGTCGAACGTCCGGAACTCGCCGTACTGGCCGCCAGCGCGCTTGGTTATCTCCTCGGAGAGGATGGTACCCATGAAGTCGTCGGCACCGCAGTTGAGCATCTTCATGCCGTGCTCGTCGCCGTACTTCACCCACGAGGACTGGACGTGCTCGATGTTGTCGAGGAAGAGCCGACCGACCGCGATCATGAGTTCGTCCTCGGCCCGGCTCGCGCCCTCGGTCACCACGCCGTGTTCGAACAGTGGCGTGTTCTCGTGGACGAACGAGAGCGGGACGAACTCCGTGATGGCCCCGTCGACGCGCTCCTGGAGGTCACGGAGTTCCTTCAGGTGCATGACGCGGTGGGCCGCGTTGTCGACGTGCCCGTACATGATGGTCGCGGTGAGGCCGAGGCCGACGTTGGCGGCGGCCTCCATCGCCTCGAGCCAGTCGTCGGTGCCGATCTTGCCCGGGCAGATGACCTCGCGCACCTCGTCGACGAGTATCTCGGCGGCGGTGCCCGGAACCGAGTCCAGCCCGGCGTCCTTGAGTTTCTGATACACGTCCTCGTAGCTCCAGTCGGTGCCGCGCTTTGCGTGGTACGCCTCCTCCGGGGTAATCGAGTGCAGGTGCACGTCGTCGACGGACATGGCCTGTATCTGCTCGACGTAGGTCCCGGGGTCGGTGGCGTAGCGCTCGGGCGGCTTGTAGTTCGTCTCCTTCCAATCCGAGTCCCGCAGAATCTCGTGGTGTTCGTCGTCGAGTGCGAACCCCGGATGGAGACCCGAGACGGAGGTTATCTCGTAGACACCGCGTTCGACCGCGTCCGCGACGATACGCCGGGATTCCTCGGGGGTCTTCGTGAACCCGTCGTGCTCGCCGTCGTAGTCCTCCTCGAAGGTGTGCGCCGTGTTCTTGAAATTACAGAAGAGGCAGCCCGTGTTACACGCCGTGGTGACGTTGTTGTTCAGGTTCGCGACGAAGGTGACCTCGTCACCGACGACGTCCTGGCGGCGCTCGTCGGCCGCCTGCAGCACCTTCTCCTTGCGGACGAGGTCGAAACCGTCGACGTCGGTCCCGGTCGTGATGAGTTCGATACCGTCTGCGACAGTGAGCCGCTCGCCGTCACGGGCCTTCGCGAGCGCGTTCTCGAACGACTGATCGGTCTCGGGAACGTGTGCGAAGTCGAACCCGTCCGACGGCAGGTCGGCCGCAGCGGTGTCGAACGTATCGGTCATTATCTCTTACCGTCCCGTTCAAAGCGTAAAAACGTCGCGGGAGCGACGGCATCTCGCCGGTATCACTACCGACTCGACGAGCCTCAGAGGTCCAGGCCGGTATCCTTGACCAGCGTTTTGACACCGCGCCGGAGCCGCTGGGAGGCGGCCGAATCACTGATTCCCACCTGTTCACCCAGTTCACCCAGTGTGGTGTGCCGTGGCACGTCCCAGTACCCTTCCCTGAACGCCAGGGCGATCATCTCGCGTTGCTCGTCTGTGAGCAGTGGTTCCCCCGTCGCCGACGCGGGGTTGAAGATTCGCCGAAGTTCGATCTGGACACCACGCGCCTCGCAGTCCTCTCGGAACTGTGTGAGGTTCTCGCGCTCGGCGAACAGCAGTCGGAACGTCCACTCGTCGGCGTTTCCGACCGCCCGCAACACGTCGCCCTCGTTCTTCATGAGCGGCTGGATTACGCCGTTGACATCCGGGCTCCAGACGATTTCGAACAACGACCGGTCGTCGGTCTCGGTGAGGGACCGAACCGATTTGGTCAGGGTGTCGTCTGCGAGCGCCTGCTGGAGCCTCGCCTCGTCCGCCCCCGACATCCAGAACAACGGCATGATGCCCGTCTCCATCGGGACCAGTCGTTCGAGTTCGACCTCGATGTCGGGGAACGCGTCGAACAGCCGCCCGAGGGCGAACTGGGTTGCAGGAATCGAGATGTCGACGATGATTGTCATGGTTCCCTCGTGTCGCGCGGAATCGCCGGCCACAGGCCGTTCCCCGCTCTATACCTCCAGATACGTCACCGGACGAGATATAGGTAATCGTCGCGATATGTATTCGCGCCGGACCGCTTTGCGGTGGCACCGGCCGGGGCCGCCTCACGAGCACGGAATGAAACCTTCTTGGTGGCGCACTTCGCGCGTTCCCACATGAGCACTCGCGAGCGGGGGTGTCCCCCGTGACGTCCGTCAAGGAGTTCCGCATCGAGGAACCGGCGTCGGCCGACGAACTCGGACTCGGCGCGTTCGTCTTCACCGACGACTACTCCGTGTTCGACTGGGGCAAGATGCCCGACCAGATTCCCAGCAAGGGTGCGTCGCTCTGTTCGATGGGCGCGTACAACTTCGAACTGCTGGAAGACGAGGGCGTCCCCACCCACTACCGCGGCGTCGTCGAGGACGGCGAGGTCGTCCCGCTCCGGGAGGCCTCGCATCCGCCGTGGGAGATGGCCATCGACCTCACGCAGGTCCCCGACCTCCCCCACGAGGGTCGGGACTACGACTACGACGCGTTCCACGCCGAGGCCGGCCAGAACTACCTCGTCCCCCTCGAGATCGTCTTCCGGAACCGCGTCCCCGTCGGCTCCAGCCTGCGCAGCCGGACCGACCCGGCCGACCACGGCCTCGACTTCGAGTCCTGGCCCGACGAAGTCGTCGACCTCGACGAGCCCATCGTCGAGTTCTCCACCAAGTACGAGGAGTCCGACCGCTATCTCAGCCGGGAAGAAGCCGACGACATCGCGGGCATCGCCCACATCGACGACCTCGAAGCTGTCGCGCGCGAGGTGAACCGTATCGTCACCGAGCAGGCTGCCGCGGGCGGGCTGACCCACGAGGACGGCAAGATAGAGTGCCTCTACTTCGACGGCGAGATTCGCGTCGCCGACGTGGTCGGCACCTTCGACGAGAACCGCTTCAGCTACGAGGGCACCCAGATATCCAAGGAGGTCATCCGGCAGTACCACAAGCGCACCCAGCCCGAATGGGTCGAGGCTGTGGGTGCAGCGAAGGAGCAGGCCAAGGCCGAGAACATCGCGGACTGGCGGGAACTGTGTGAGGTCCAGCCCGACCACCTCGACGAGGACGTGCTGCAGGTCGCCAGCGACATGTACACCGCCGGGGCGAACGCCTACACTGGGCTGGAACTGTTCGACGCGCCGCCCATCGACTCGGCCATCGGGGCCGTTCGGCGGCTCTGAGCGCGGCGCTGGACCGGTAACTCGTCCAACCAGTTTGAATACGTTCTCCTTCGTTGGTCGAGCCATGTCCCCCACTGGCGGCAGTTGTGAGTTCGTCATCGATTCCTCAGACAGCGACATGTGGAACGCAGAGACGAAGCAAGACTGCTACATCGGGGATGCACTCCTCGCAGACGACGGCCGATGGCACTGCCCACACGACGCTGCCGACGGCGAATACCTGTGTCTCTTTCACCTCCCGGTCGACCGGAAGGACGACGACGCCGTGGTCGATGCGTTCGTTCGCTCTATCGAAAACGGTCCGACTCCCCGCGAGACGGCCGACGACGGAACCCGGGTGCATCAGTTCGCCGGGGCGATTTTCGGGACGTTCGAGTTGTGCGACCACGCGGGCGAACTCGAATCGGACGCAGAGATACTGCTCTCGCACGCCGAGTTCCACGGGCCGGTCGACCTCTCGGGACGCTCGCTCTCCGTCCCGTTCCTGTCGTTTCGTGGGGCGACCTTTCGGGGCGCGTGTTCGTTCGAGCGCAGTACGTTCGACACATCCACGAACTTTTCAGACGCCGTGTTCGAGGTGGCGGCCGGCTTCGAAGGGGCCCGGTTCGAGGACGACGTGTACTTCACCGACGCCGACTTTCGGGACGAAGCCACCTTCGACGCAGCCACGTTCGAGGGAGAGACGCACTTCGCCGAGACGAGCGTCGAAGCCGCGGCCACGTTCAGGAACGCGACGTTTCGGGGCCGGGCGAAGTGTAGCTGGGCGGAGTTCGGAGGGCCCGCCCGGTTCTCCAGCACCGTGTTCGAGGGAGAGAACACCTTCATGGGTGTGACGTTCGGAGCGAAGGCCGACTTCAAGCGAGCTACGTTCCGCGACGGTGCTCACTTCAGGCAGGCGACGTTCGCCGAGACGGGTGATTTCAGCCTCGCAACACTGGCGAGCGACTCCTTCTTCTACGCCGCGACGTTCGACGGTGTGGCCCGGTTTCAGGTGACGCGATTCGAGGGACGGGCCGTGTTTCGAGACGCGACGTTCGCCGACGAAGCCGATTTCGAGAAAGCCCGGTTCGGACTACGGCCCGAGTTCGACGACGCCGGCTTCCAGGGAGTCGCCTCTTTCACCAGCGCGTCCCTCCCCGAGGGGTCGTTCACCGACGCGCAGGCTGGCGGTGTGTGCTTCGAACAGGCGAATCTGCAGGCAGCGGACTTCGATGGGGCAGACCTCACGTATGCGAACTTCGAACGGGCCAGACTGTCGAGCGCGAACCTGTCCGGTGCGAACCTGAGCGGGTCCGCACTCGCCGGAACCCGAATCGACGGTGTCGTCGTCGATACCGAGACCGTATTCGACAGACACCAGACGAACCGCTGTCTCTACGACCCGGACTCGGAGTACCGGTACGAGCGAGACGGTGAAACAGACGCAGAGCGCCTCAGGAAAGCGATGGACGCGTACGAGGCGTTGGGCCGAATCGCTGGAGAGAACGCCCTCCCGTCGAAACAGGCCGCGTTCCACAGCCAGCGACGGCGAATGCACCGGGTACGGCTCCGACGCGAAGAGTCGTTTCCCCGCCTCGGGTTCCGGCGTGCGCAGCTTGCACACCTGATTCCCGGCACCGAGACGGACGTGACGCGTGTCCTGTTCCTGCTCGCGGGGACGACTGCCTGGGTCGTGCTTCTCCATCTGTTGGTCGGGTGAGCAGCTGCTGGGCCGTCCAGCAAGCGGCCCGCTACCCATATCCGAACTCGGGAGACGCTCACGCGCTGGCCAGCCCGATGATGAGCGCGAGCACGACCAAGCCGACGAACAGGAAGACGAGCGCGACGAACAGCAGGCGGCCGACTCGCGGGAAGCCATCGAGGTCGAAGGCCATGGGAGGCTTTTTCGAGTCCAAATACCCCCTCTGTACTGATAGGTAAACGATTGCTGCGTCGTCGACCCCTCTCCTTCACACCGGGTTCGACCACAGGTGCGACGGCTGCCAGTTGTCACTTGAACAAGACCAACCGCGCGACTTACCCGCGAAGGTGCCGTACATCCCACCTGAGATGAGTATCGAAGGCAGGACAGACCGGGAGGACGGCGAGACCATCGACGTCCTGCTCGTCGCAGTCGAGTCCAGCACTCGTAGCCTGCTCACCGAGTCCCTCGAACGCGGCTGTGAGTCGGCGGTCGTCCAGTCGGTCGCCACCCACGAGGCCGCGTTCGACGCACTGGAAACTGACGGGGCAGGTGTGGACTGTATCGTCACGGCGTTCTCCGCGCCGGACGCAGGGGACCTCTCGTTCCTCCGCGAGTTCCGCCGGCGGGAGTTGCCCACCCCGTTCATCGTGTTCTCCGACGACGGGATCGACCAACACGTCGCCGACGCCTTCGCCTCGGGCGTCACGCACTACGTCCAGTGGAACGGGAGCGAATCCCTCGTACTGCTGGCGAAGCAGATAGAGCGGGCCGTCGAGGAGAACAGTCAGCACAGACTGGTCGCTCGCCAGCTGGACGCACTCGACAACGTCAACACGGGCATCAGCATCGTCGACGCCGGGGGGCACTACATCTACGTCAACCACTACTACGCGGAGATGTACGGCTACGAACCGTCGGAACTCCTTGGCACCGCCTGGACCGTCCTCGAACGAGACGGAACGGACCCCGAGTACGCGGACATCCTGTCTGCGGTCCCCCGCGAGGGCGAGTGGACGGGCGAACTCACCCAGCGGCGCAAGGACGGGAGCGACATCCGGGCGGCCCACGCGATCTGGGACGCCGATTCGAGCGCGATGGTCGTCGTCGCCCGCGACCTCACCGACGCGGACAGGAACGAACTCGACCTGTTCGAGGAGCGCGAACGCTTCGACCTGCTGATAGAGGTCATCGAGAACTACGGCATCGTGGGTCTCGACCCCGACGGGAACGTCACCAGCTGGAACACCAGCTCCGAGCGCATCAACGGCTATCCCCGGGAGGAGATCATCGACGCCCACATCTCCATCCTGTACACCGACGACGACATCGCGGCCGGGCTCCCCGAGGAACACCTCCGACGGGCACGCGAGGACGGGCCTGTCCACGAGGAGGGGTGGCGCGTCGAGCGGGGCGGCGACCGCTACTGGGTGGATTTCACCCTCTCGGGGGTCAACGACCGCTCGGGCGAGCACCGCGGATTCGTCTGCGTGCTTCACGACAGGACCGAACAGGCGAAACGCGAACGACAGCTCCAGCGCAGCGTCGAACAACTCGGGCAGTTCGCGAGCGTCCTGAGTCACGACCTGCGGAACCCGCTCACCACGGCGTCGCTGCACCTCGAACTCGCCCGCGGGGACCCGGAAGATGCGGGAGAGCACATCGAGAAGGCCGACCGCGCGCTCTGTCGCATCGAGACCCTCGTCGATTCGCTGCTGCGGCTCGCGAAGGAGGGCGAAATCGTCCAGGAGTTCGACGCCGTCTCGCTCACGGACACAGCCAAGCGCGCCTGGGACGTCGTCGATGCGCCGGACGCCTCGCTCGTCGTCGAGGAGGAACTCCCGTCCGTCCAGGGCGACCCCGAACGACTGCGTGCCCTGTTCGAGAACCTGTTCCGCAACAGTCTGGAACACGGTAAACCCGACGTGACGGTGCGCTTCGGCAGGGTCAACGGCGGGTTCTTCGTCGCTGACGACGGTCCCGGCATCCCGGAGAAGGAGCGAGAGAAGGTGTTCGAGTACGGGTACAGCACCGACGAGAACGGGACCGGCTTCGGGCTCAGCATCGTCGAGAGCATCGCCGTCGCCCACGGCTGGAACGTGACGGCGACCGAGAGCGAGTCGGGCGGGGCCCGGTTCGAGTTCTCGTCCATCCTGAACGAGCCCGTCCTGGAATCCACGCAGGACACCACCGAAGGGTAACGCGCGCCCCGACGACGAAACCACCTTCTCCCTCCGGCGACAACCACGGTGTAGTGACAGCCGACGAGTCCGAGTCTCCGCCCGACGAACCGACCGACGAGTCGGACGAGGTACCAGTAAACCGCTTCTACGACGCCCTCGAAGCCCACGGGCAGCCGGTCATCACGGCGACCCAGCTCGCCCGCAAGCTCGACACCACCCAGGAGCGCGCCCTTCGCGCCCTCGAACAGCTGGAGCGTCGCGGTGACGTCCAGCACCAGACGGTCGAGACCGACCCGACGGTGTGGTACGCGACCGACTGGGCCGAGATGGTCGACCGCGAGCGCGTCGTCTTCTTCCCGAGCCGTCGCCGGCTCGTCGTGGACCAGCCGACGCAGTTCACCCGGGCGCAGTGCTCGCAGTTCGCCCACCTGGTCGACACCACCCGTTCCGGGGGGTATCTCTACGAGATACGCCAGGAGGACATCTGGCAGGCCCCCTACGACGACTTCGAGAAGCTGATGCGGACCATCCGGCAGGTCATTCCGGAGCGCTCGCCGCACTTCGAGGAGTGGGTCGAGGACCAGTGGAAGCGCGCGAACCAGTTCGTCCTCTCGACCCACGAGGAGGGCTACACTGTCCTCGAAGCCGCCAGCGAGAACCTGATGGGCAACGTCGCCCGCCAGAAGCTCGACGACACCCACCTCAGAGCGTCCATCGACGACACGACAAGCTGGGTCGCCGACGAGAAGATCGCCGAAATCAAGCGGATTCTGTACGAATCCGGCTATCCCGTCAGGGACGAGCGCGACCTCGAATCGGGCGACGAGTTGCCCATCGAGTTGCTCCTCAATCTGCGCGACTACCAGCAGACCTGGGTCGACCGCTTCACCGAGCAGAAGTCGGGCATCATGGTCGGCCCGCCAGGTTCTGGAAAGACGGTCGCCGCGATGGGGACGATGGCCGCGGTGCAGGGAGAGACGCTCATCCTGGTCCCGTCGCGCGAACTCGCCAGCCAGTGGCGCGAGGAGCTACTGGCACACACGTCGCTCACGGCCGACCAGATCGGCGAGTACCACGGCGGCGAGAAGCAGATTCGGCCCGTGACCATCGCGACCTACCAGACGGCGGGGATGGACCGCCATCGACAACTGTTCGACTCGCGCCGGTGGGGGCTCATCATCTACGACGAGGTCCACCACGTGCCCTCGCGGGTGTTCCGACGCTCCACCGACCTGCAGTCCCGGCATCGCCTCGGTCTCACGGCGACCCCGGTTCGCGAGGACGACAAGGAAGAGGACATCTTCACCCTCATCGGCCCACCCATCGGGACCGACTGGGACGCCCTGTTCCAGGCGGGCTACGTGCAAGAGCCCGAAGTCTACATCCACTACGTCCCGTGGGCCGACGACGACGACCAGAACGAGCACGCGAGCGCCGACCCGGGCCACGAGAAGCGGCTGCTGGCAGCGATGAACCCCGCGAAGATTCGAGAGACGCGCCACCTCCTCGAGAAGCACCCCGAGAAGAAGGCGCTCGTCTTCGTGGAGTACCTCGACCAGGGAGACATGCTCGCCGATGCCCTCGACGCCCCCTTCATCTCCGGGGAGATGCGCCACTCCGAGCGCCGGAAACTGCTCGACGAGTTCCGCCGGGGCGAGCGTCACGTGCTCGTCATCTCCCGCGTCGGCGACGAGGGTATCGACCTGCCCGACGCCGAGTTGGCCATCGTCGCCTCCGGACTCGGTGGCTCGCGCCGCCAGGGGGCCCAGCGCGCCGGCCGGACCATGCGCCCCGAAGGGAACGCGCTGATGTACGTGCTGGCGACGCGGGGCACCAGCGAGGAGGATTTCGCGAACCGACAGCTCCGTCACCTGGCATCGAAAGGTGTGAAGGTCCGGGACGGCCCGGCCGAGGCCGTCGAATAATTGCCAGCGTCGTCGGGCTTGAAGCCCTGCGGGTCGTTCAGGAGAGTAGTATGGTTGACCCGACTTCAGATCTGGGCGACGTCGATCCCGACGAAGCGCCCGCCTGTGCGGTCTGCGGCGCGGCGGTGACGGGGCAGGAACATCGCGTGCGCTCGTGGGTCGAGGATGGCAACGTCGAACACCGACACTTCTGCGACGACGACTGTCTGGACGAGTGGGACGGCGCAGGCGAGTGACGGCGCTGCACCGACACCCGGCGTAACAGACCGCTTCCTCAGTCCGCGACGACGCGTCCCTCGACGACCGTGAGGTCCGCCTGCGAGTTCACGTTCTCGAAGGTCGCTGCGTCCGTCCGTGCACGAACGGTCTCCTCGTCGACGACCGTCGGGTCCAGTCGCGCCACGACATCGCGGAGACACTGCACTCCCGCCCCGAGCGCCCGCAGGCACACCGCGCTGGCGACCGTGGTTCGATAGACGGCACACAGGGGCTGGCGACGCCCGCCGAACTCCGGCACGACGCCCGCCTCACCCGCCATCTCGGCGAACAGCGACGCCACGAAGTCGGGGTCCAGCCGCGGCATGTCACAGCCGGTGACGGCGACGACCGGGGCGTCGCTCGCCCGGAGGCCGGTCAGGAGGCCACCAGCGGGCCCCCGCTCTGGGATATCGTCGGCCACGACGCTCGTCTCGACGGCAGCGCCCGCGAGCGCCCGCCGAATCCCGGCGACCTGTGGCTCGCGGCAGGGGACGACGACCTCGTCGACCGTTGGTGCGAGCCGGTCCACCACGTGGCGAACCAGCGCGACGCCATCGAGTTCGGCCAGCGCCTTGTCGGGCGCGCCGAAGCGCGTCGAGTGGCCGCCCGCGAGGACGATGGCACCGCGAGCCGCCTCGGGCGCGCCAGTCACGCCAGGAACCCCGTCTGGCCACTGAACGCGAGGTACAGCGAGAACACCGTCACGAGCACCGCGATGCCCATCTCGGCGTACAGGGCGACCTTGCCCCACCTGTACCACGAGTCGTACTCCGGCTCGGTTTCGGCCATCAGTCATCACCCCCTGGCGTGGCCGTCGTGCTGCCCGACCCGTCGTCGAGCCAGCGGTCGCGCGTCCCGATGCCGTGGGCCTCGATGCCGCTCCCGCTCCGCATCGCCCACAGGTAGAACAGGATGATGGGCACGAAGAACACGAGCGCGGCGAGCGCGTAGCCCATGTGGATGTTCGGGACGTAGCCGAACACCAGCGGGTAGACGATACCGCCGGTCGTGGAGATGCCACCGATGAAGCCCGAGGCGGTCCCCGGCCGGTCCGGGAACATGAGCGGGACGATGGCGAAGACGCCGCCGGTCCCGAAGCTCACCGCGATGCCGAACATCGCGAGGACGATGACGGAGGCCGGGAGCAGCCCTGCGAGGCCGACGACCGTCAGCAGGACCATCATCAGCGTGACCAGCAGCAGCGCCGTCAGCAGCCAGTGCACGCGGGGTGCGTACGCCTGCTCGGTCGAGAGGATGGGATAGGGCGTCCAGCCCTTGCGCTGCCACAGGTCCGACATGTAGCCCGAGAACGGGCGGAACAGCGACGCGTTGAACGACTGGACGGCCGCGAACGTCCCCGCGGCGGTCTGGATGGCCGCAACGTCGGTGAAGCCGAGGTCACGGATGGAGGCCGCAAAGCCCTCCGTGTAGTAGCTCGGGAGCCAGGAGTTCATCGCGATCTCCAGCCCGAACGTCATCGCGTACGCCAGCATCAGCGCGATGGCGGCGTAGCGCGTCCAGACGTACAGCGTGTCGCCGAGCGACGTGTTCTGCTTGGCGACTTCGGCGGTCGCGGCGTCGCGTGCGGGCTCGCCGCGCCACTTGTACAGCACCGCGACGCCGAGTGCGAGGACGCCGATGTGCAGGAACGCGTCGGTGTAGTTCGTCCCGTAGATGCGCGGGAGCATGAGCGCGCCCACGCCGGCCCCGACGTTCCCGGTCCCGGCGTACAGGCCCTCGGCCGTCCCGATCTCGTGCTCGTCGAACCACTGGGCGACGTGCTGGATACCGACGACGAAGCTGATGCCGGCGGAGGCGACGACCAGCCGCTCGAAGAACAGTATCTCGTAGCTGGTCGCGAACGCCGACATGATGCTCACGATGCCGGAGTAGCCGAGGATGATGGCGAACACGTTGTGCGCGCCGAGGCGGTCGGCCGCCCAGCCGGCAGCGACCCTCCCTGGCGGTGCGAGCCAGATCGCCGAACTCGCCAGCAGGCCCAGTTCGGCAAGGCTGAGCGAGAACGTCTGCCCGATTGAAGGGCTGAACGCGGCCGTCGAGAACCACAGCAAGAACGCGGTGAAGAAGCCGAGCGTCGCGATGAGCAGCTGCTCGACCTTGCGAGATATCATACGCGCTCACCTCCCACGACCACGATTTCGGGCTGTGGCGCCACGAGCCGGACCGCACACTGTTTGAGATTCGGTTCGGCAGACCGCGGGTCGGTCGCGGGGCTCGTGAGCGCGTTCGTCGCCGGGTGGTGGATGGGCAACCAGACCAG
The DNA here is from genome assembly GCF_051207375.1 of Haloarchaeobius pelagicus. Lineage (NCBI taxonomy): Archaea > Methanobacteriati > Methanobacteriota > Halobacteria > Halobacteriales > Halorubellaceae > Haloarchaeobius > Haloarchaeobius pelagicus. The sequence continues at coordinate 304,273 of NZ_JBPJZD010000002.1, forward strand.
CCCCTCGGGGACGGCGTCGTCCGCGTCGACCCGGGCCGTGACGCTGGCGCGTCTCGTCTCCAGGGTGACCTGCTCGTCGATTCCATCAGCCGGTTCGAGCCGGTCGCTGTGCGCCTCGAGCGTATCGGGGTGGACCCGCGCCCGCACCGGTGGGGCGTCCCCCGTGGCCCCTCGCGAGCGAATCCCGGTGTTGTACCCGTCGGCCTCGCGGCCGGTCGTGAGCGTCAGGGGGTACTCCTCGTCCACCGGTTCGGGGAGGTCTCTCCCCGTGCCGCCAGCGAACCGCGCCCTGCCGGACGGCGTCGGGAACGACCACTCCTCCGTCTCCTCGTCGAAGTACCGGTAGCCGCCGCTGTCTTTCGGACCCGGCGCGGGCCACCGGACCGCGTACTCGGCCTCGAGGCGCTCGTAACTGATTCCCGAACAGTCGGCGAGGGTGCCCGCGGTGAGGTCGGCGAACTCCCGAAAGAGGGTCTTCGGGTCGGTCGCCTCGCCGAACAGGCCGTCCGCGAGCGCGTTCCCGATGCTCGTGATGATGTCGAGGTCGGTCCGCACCCCGCTGGGCACGTCGGTCGCGGGCCGCACCCGCGACACCGTCCGCTCCATGTTGATGGCGGTTCCATCCGATTCGCCCCACGTCGCAGCGGGCAAGATCACGTCGGCGAATTCGGTCGTCTCGGTCTCGAACGCGTCCTGGACGACCAGGAACGCATCGTCGAGTTTCTCGGCGACCGCGGAGGCGTCGGGCATCCCAGCCACGGGGTTGGTCGCGACGGCGTACACCGCCTCGACCGGCCCGTCGGCGATGGCGTCCATGGTCCCGACCGGCCCCGGGCCGGTGTCGTCGGGGAGCCGGTCGACCGGGACGTCCCACTCGGTCGCGACGAGGTCCCGCTCGTCCGGGTCGGCGAAGTCGCGCTGGCCGGGCCACGAGCCCTTCGAGGAACAGACGCGGGTGCCCATCGAGTTGGCCTGGCCGGTCAGCGAGAACGGGCCGTTGCCGGGACCCATCGACCCCGTCGCGAGACAGATGTCGATGAGCGCGCCGGAGGTCTCGGTCCCCTGGACGCTCTGGTTGACGCCCATCCCCCAGTAGACGAGGGCGTCGTGGTCGAACGCGGCCGCGAGGGCTTCGACGTCCTCGATGGGGACGCCGGCGCGCTCGGCGGCGACTTCCGGGTCGGGCAGGTTCTGCTTCAGGTCGTCGTAGCCGGTCGTCGACGCCTCGACGAACTCCGTGTCGACACGGTCGGTGGCACACACCTGCGCGAGCACCGCCCGCGCGAGGTCGAGGTCCCCACCGGGGTCCGGGCTGACGTGGCGGTCCGCGGCCTCGGCGGACTCGGTCCGCACCGGGTCGACCACGACGAGTTCGCCGTCGTCCTCGTCCGCGCTGTCGGTGATCCACCGGAACATCACGGGGTGGGCGACGGCCGGGTTCGCGCCCCAGACGACGTGGTTGTCCGCGTCCGGGATGTCGTCGTAGGTCGGCGGCGGTGCGTCGCTGCCGAAGGCGTCGTAGTACGCCGTCACCGCGCTGGCCATGCACAGCGTGGTGTTGGCGTCGTAGAATCGGGTGCCGATGCCGCCCCGGGCGAGCTTGCCGAGGGCGTAGGCCGCCTCGTTGGTCTGCTGGCCGCTCCCGAGGACCGCGATGCTATCGCGGTCGCGCTCCATCGCCTCGCGGAACTCGGTGACGACCCGGCCGAGCGCCACGTCCCACGTGGTCTTGCGGAGCTCGCCGTCGCTCCGGACCATGGGCTGGGTGAGCCACTCGCCCGCGGGGTCGGCCGTCTCGCTGACGCCGCGCTGGCACGCGAGCCCGCGGTTCACGGGGTGCATCGCGTCGCCCCGGACGGTGTCGAGGCCGTAGCCGATGTCGACCCCGCGCTGGACGTGGCCACAGCCGACGGCACACCGCATGCAGGTGGTCGAGACCCAGTCGGTCACGAGTCGACCACCTCCCTCGTGCTGTCGAACGGGGTCGCCCCGGTCATTCTCCCTCCTCCGTCACCGCGGCCGGTTCCGTCGGGACCTCCGGGGCCGGCGTGTCGTCGTCCACGAACGGGTACCACGACTGCTTCGCGTCGGTGAGACACGGGTCCTCGTACCCCTCGACCTCCTCGGGCTCGGCGAGTTCGATGAGGGTCTCCTGCCCGGTCGCGTCGACCCACTCGCGGAAGGTCTGGCCGTCCTGGCGCAGGGCGGCGTACGCCTCCACGAGGTTCTTGAGGAGGCCAGGGACCTCGTCGGCGGGCACGCGCTGGCGGACCCACTCGATGAAGGTGGGCTCCTCCCCGATGCCGCCGCCGACACCGACGTCCATCGCCTCGACCATCTCGCCGTTCTTGCGGGCCCGCATGCCCTGGAGGCCGATGTCGGCGGTCATCGCCTGCCCACAGTCGGCGGTACAGCCCGAGAAGTGTATCTTGATGCGCTCGACGTCGTCGGGCAGTTCGACGTTGGCCCGGAGCCACCGGAGCATGATGGCCATGCGGGCCTTCGTCTCGGTGAGCGCGAGCGAGCAGAACTCGGTGCCCGTACAGGCCATCGCGCCGCGGACGAACGGGTTCGGTTCGGGTTTGTGCGTCTCTAGCAGGGGTTCAGCGAGCAGCCCATCGAGTGCCGCATCCGGGACGTCCACGACGACCGGGTTCTGCCGGCGGGTGAGTCGAATCTCCCCGGAGCCGTACTCGTCGGCCAGGTCCGCGAGTTCGATGGTCTCCTCGGCGGTCATCCGACCGACCGGGACGTTCAGTCCGACGTAGTTCCGCCCGTCGCGCTGGTCGTACACGCCGACGTGGTCGTGCGCGCCGCGCTCGGTGGGCTTCCCGGCGTTGTAGGTGTACTCGCCGCGGAAGTCGGTCCCTGCGCGCTCCAGGTCGAAATCCAGACGTTCGTCCAGTTCTTCGCGGATGGCGTCGGTGCCCCAGTCGTCGACGAAGAACCGCGCCCGGTTCTTCGCGCGGTTCTGCCGGTTCCCCTCCTCGTGGTACAGTTCGACGAACGTCCGGACCGTCTCGACGGCCTGTTCCGGCCGAACGAACAGGTCCAGTGGGCGGGCGGGTCGGGGTTCACGACCCCCCAGGCCGCCGCCGACCCGGACGTTGAACCCCGGGGTCTCCTCCCCGTCGATGAACTTGTGTGCCGGTTCGAGCCCCACGTCGTTGATGGAGTCCTGCGCACAGCCCTGGCGGCAGCCCGTCACCGAGATGTTGAACTTCCGGGGCATGTTGCTGAGCGCGTCGTCGTTCCGGATGGTCTCCTGGATCTCGTCGAGGATTCCCCGCGAATCGACGTACTCCTCGGCCTTCCCGGCGACGGGACAGCCCGAGATGTTCCGCATCGTGTCACCGCCGGCAGACCGGGAGGAGACACCTGCCGCCTCCAGCTTCTCCCAGACCTCGGGGATGTCCTTCAACTCGAGCCAGTGCAACTGGATGGACTGTCTGGTCGTGAAGTCGACCCAGCCGTTCCCGAACTCGGGGTTCTCTGCGGGGCCGGTCGCGTAGTCGCGGGCGACCTCGCCGATGGCCCGGAGCTGGCCCGGCTCCAGGATGCCCCCGCAGTTCGTCAGCCGCATCATGAAGTACGACTCCTGTCCCGAGCGCTGGTGGAACACGCCCCAGAACTTGAAGCGCGTGAACCACTCGTCGCGTTCGTCCTCCGGGATGGAGGCGAAGCCGCGCTCTGCGAACTCCTCTATCTTCTCCCGGACCGCATCACCGTACAGCTCGCCTTTCACGTCCTCTTTCTTGTGTGCCATGCTCAGGCACACACCTCATCCGCGCGCTGGACTTCTCCAAGCATTTTCGTTTTTTCAGTCCAAACGACCACATATATCGGTTATCGTTAATCAAGTGTTTACAGTTACGAGATTGCACAGGTCATCTGGTAACCCCGGGTATGGGGGAGGAACTGGAAGGTGTTTAGACAGTTAATATGATATGAACGTCCGTGTGAAATCCTGCCACGGGCCGGTGCGCCGGTAGCAGTGTCGCCACTGGCAGGCCGAGCACAGAGAAGTTCGTCGGGACCGCCTAGTCGTCGGAGTCGCCGCCGTCACCGGCGACGATGTCACCGAGACCGTCGACCGGCCGGTCCGGGTTCGCGTCGCGGGCCGCCGTCGACAGGCCCAGCTGGTAGGAGTTCTCGTGCGCCTCGCGGAGCCGGGTGCGGCCGCGGTGGACCGACACGTCCCCGTTGAGGTGCAGCCGAACCGCCTCGAGGAGCGCCTCGGCTTCGAGGGGCTGGCCGCGCTCCTTGAGGTCGCCGATGGTCGCGTCGTCGGGCACGTCGAAGGCGCGCTGGGTGATGATGGGCCCCTGGTCGAGGTCCGTCGTCACGTAGTGCGCGGTGACGCCCGCGATGCGGACGCCCTCCTCCAGCGCCTGCCGGTAGGCCTTCGCGCCCGGGAACGCCGGGAGCAGGCTCGGGTGGATGTTGATGATGCGGTCCTCGTACCGGAAGACGACGTCCGGGCTGAGGATGCGCATATAGCGTGCGAGGACGATGAGGTCCGCGTCGTACTCCGCGAGCAGGTCCAGTATCTCGTCCTCGTCGGGCGTCCCTTTCTCGTCGCCGACGTCGTGGAACGGAATCTCGTACTTCTGGGCGAGGGGCTCGAGGTCGTCGTGGTTGGCGATGACGACCGAGATGTCCGCGCCGAGGTCGCCGCTGGCCCACGCCTGGAACAGGCGTTCGAGACAGTGGCTCTCCTGCGTGGCGAGGACGGCGATCTGCTGGGTCTCCCGGTCGCTCGGGAACCGGACCTGCACGTCCACGCCGAGGTCGTCGCCCAGGTCGTGGAGGTCGTCGCGCAGGGTCTCGGGCTTGCAGACCATGTCCGTCGTATCGACGTGCATGGTCATCCGGAAGATATCGTCCCGGACCGCCTGGTCGAGGTCCTCGATGTTGATTCCGCGCTCGAACAGCAACGAGGTGACGCGTGCGATGAGTCCAGTCTTGTCTCCTCCGATGACCGTAATTTCGGTCAAGTCAGTCGTCATCGACACCACCTCCTGATGCTGCTCGAAAGAGACATCACGATAGGCTCAGGCGACTGGGGGCAAAAGACTTCGTATCCGTGCGAAGGTTACGGCCGGTCTCAGGAGATGGCGACCGCGACCTCGTTCTCCCGCATGAACGGCGGCGTCCACGGGTCGTCGTAGCCCATGAAGAACGGCTCGCCGGTCGGTTCGATGCCGTGGGCCTCCAGGGTCCGGAGCAGTTCGTCCTCCTTCGCGTCGACCGTCCCGGAACTCGCCCAGCCCGAGAACGAGAGCACCGCGAGGTTGCGCGGGCCGACGAGTTCGAGCGAGACGAGGTCGTCCAGCGGCTCCGGGGCGTCCTCGTAGTCGTAGTCCGCGGGCAGGTAGAACGACATGGTGACGCCCTCGGGGACCTGGCTCGACGTGACGGGCGCGGTCATCGGGATGGTCTCGCCCTCCATCGCGACGGGGGTGGTCATCGACACCTTCTCGCCCAGCGTGTTGTTCCCCGAGATGTACCGGAACAGCCGGCGGAACGCCTCGTCGCCGGAACTCGCGGTCGTACTGACCGCGATGGTCGCCGGGTACCGGCGCAGCTCGATACCGTCGAAGTGGGCGACGCGGTCGTACTGGACTCGCTCCGTCGTGTAGTCGACGTAGAGGCCCCAGGCCGTCCACAGGCCCAGAACACCCGCGAGGAACCCGAATCCGGCGTAGAGTATGCGACGCTTCATACCGTATAGTGGCACCGAGAGAGCATAACCCACGTGCCGAACACGCCATGCCCCCGCAGAGCGGTATCCACGTTCGTGTCTATCCGGGCACTTCCAAAACCCCTATCATGCATGACCACGCACCATCGACCGATGACTGGCTACACCGCCACGGTGACCGTCCGACTCAAGCAGGGGGTGCTCGACCCCGAGGCCGAGACGACCAAGCGCGCGCTCGAACGCCTCGGCTTCGACCTGCAGGACCTCCGGTCGGCCGACCGCTTCGAGGTGGACCTGGACGCCGAAACCGACGAGGACGCCCGCGAACGCGCCTCGGAGATGGCCGAGCGACTGCTCGCCAACCCGACCATCCACGACTACGACGTGGAGGTCACCGAACAGGGATGACCGTCGCCATCATCCGCTTCGGCGGCTCGAACTGCGACCGCGACGCCCTGGGCGCGCTCACCGACCTCGGTATCGACGCCGAGATCGTCTGGCACGAGGACGGCCTCCCCGAGGACACGACGGGCATCATGCTCCCCGGTGGCTTCTCCTACGGGGACTACCTCCGTGCCGGCGCGATGGCAGCCCGCTCCCCCGTGATGAACGAGGTCCGCGAACTCGCCAGCGATGGCGTGCCCGTCCTCGGCGTCTGCAACGGCGCGCAGGTGGGCTGCGAGTCCGGCCTCACCGAGGGCGCGTTCACCACGAACGCGAGCGCCCGCTTCCAGTGCGAACACGTCTATCTCCGCGTCGAGCGCGCGGACACCCCCTGGACCGAGGGGTACGAGGAAGGCGAGGTCATCCAGTTACCCATCGCCCACGGTGAGGGCCGCTACGAGGTCGACGAGGACCGTCTCACCCAGCTGGAGACCGAGGACCGCATCCTCTTCCGCTACTGCGACGAGACCGGCGAACTGACCGAGGACGCCAATCCGAACGGGTCGAAGCACAACGTCGCCGGTATCCTCGGCGAGCACGACTCGGTCGCCGTCCTGATGCCCCACCCCGAGCGCGCGGCGCTGGAAGACATCGGCGGTATCGACGGTCGCCCCCTCCTTCGGGGGTTCGCCAGGGCCGTCGCGGAGTAGCGCAGAACCGTCCGTAGCACCCCTATTCTTCGCGAACTTTCGACGGTTCCCATCCGAACTCAGCAGCCGTAACGGCTCAAAGATATAAGAGTGTGCAGGGAAAGGGTTGAGGTGAAACAGGGGTGTGGGGCTACCCCGACAGAACCAGAGAATGACGGATGGTGGAACACGTGTCCTCGTCGTCGGCTTCACGTCGGACGAGGCGACCCAGATGCTGCCCACGCCCCCGGAACGCGTCGTGACCGTGGCGGACACCGCAACCGCACTCGACGCTGTCACGAGCGATGGCGCAATCGACTGCGTCGTCAGCGACTACAAGCTCCCCGACGGCGACGCCTTCGACCTCTACGAGTCACTGTCTGAACACGCCGCCGACGTCCCCTTCCTCCTCTACACGGCCGACGGCGACGAATCGGTCGCCGGCCGCGCCCTCGCCGCCGGGATGGACGCCTACGTGCCTGCCAGCGACGGCGTCGAGACCCTCCAGTCGCGACTCGATGCGGCACTCGACGCCGAGGCGTCGGTGGTCGGCCACGACCGGCTCGAACTCGTCTACCAGCAGGCCCCACTCGCCATCGTCGAGTGCGACCTCGACGGGGACATCGCCGCCTGGAACGACGGCGCGGTCGACCTGTTCGGCTACAGTTGCACCGAGGCCGTCGGCGAGGACCTCGTCGACCTGGTCGTCCCGCCGGCGGAACAACCCGCCGTGCGGGAGGTGTGCGAGCGGAACCTCTCGCAGGTGACCGTCGACGTCAACGTGAACGGAAACCTGACCAAGGGCGGCGACTACCTCACCTGCGAGTGGTACCACACCTCCCTGACCGACGAGGACGGGAACCTGGTCGGGTCGCTCTCGTTCGTCCAGAACGTGACCGACCGCGTCGACCGCCGGGAGACGGTCGAAGACCTGCAGGCGATGTCCCGCGAACTCATCCGGGTCGAAGAGCGCGACCGCGTCGCCGAGTTCGCGGTCGAGGCCGCACAGAGCGTCCTCGACCAGACGTGCACCGCCGTCATGCTGTACGACGAGGAGGCCGACTCGCTCGTCCCTACCGCGGCGACCGACGAGGCCGCAACCATGCTGGAACAGACCGACGAACTCACCGGTGAGCAGAGTCTGACGTGGCAGGTGTTCCAGTCGGGCGAGGCGGCCATGATCGACGAGGGAGCCACGTCCCGGACGCTCCTGCCCGCGGACTCGGGCCTGGAGAGTACGCTGGTCGTCCCGCTCGGCGACCACGGCGTGCTCGCGTTCGCCGACGAGGACCCCGGCGGGTTCGACCAGACCGAGGCCCACCTGGCCGGCATCCTCGCGTCGACCACGACGGCGGCCCTCGACCGGAGCGCCCAGGGCGAGGAACTCCGCCGCCAGCAAGCCATCGTCGAGGCCGCCGGCGACGCCGTCTTCGCGCTCGACGAGGACGCCCACTTCCGGACGGTCAACGACGCGATGACCGAGCTGACCGGCTACGACCGCGAGTCGTTACTCGACATGCCCGCCTCGGAGATACTCGACGCCGAGTACCTCGAACGGGGGCGGACCGAACTCCTCGACCTCATCGACGACGACGACCGCGATTCGACCACCTTCGAGGTCGAAGTGCAGACCGCGGACGGGGACCGCGTCCCCTGCGAGGCCACCCTCGCCCTCTTGCCCGACGAGTCGAGCTTCGACGGCACCGCCGTCGTGGTCCGGGACATCACCGAACGAAAGCGCATGGCGGACGAACTCGTCGAGCAGAAACGCAAGATAGAGAACCTCCACGGCGTCGCCTCGGACCTCGACGACTGCGAGACGGAGGCCGAGATATGGACCCTGACGGTCGAGGCGGCCGAGGGCATCCTCGATTTCGACATCTGTGGCGTCGACCGCGTCGAGGGCGAGTACCTCGTCTCGGCCGGCATCTCCTCCGAGATAGAGCCACAGGGCTACAAGGAGCGCTCGCACATCTCCGACGGCATCGCGGGCAAGACCCACCGCACCGGCCGGTCGTTCCTCATCGACGATATCCAGGGCGAGAACGAGGCCACGCCCGAGCACCGGACCTACCGGTCGCTGCTGTCGGTCCCCATCGACGACAAGGGCGTCTTCCAGGCCGTCTCGGACGAGGTCGCCGGGTTCGACGAGTCCGACCTCGAACTCGCCGAGCTTCTGGCGAGCCACGTCGCCGACGCCATCGAACAGCTACGGTTCGAGGCGCAACTGCTGAACGAGCGCGACCTGTTCGCGGCCCTGTTCGAGAACGTCCCCGACCCGGTCGTCTACGCCCACCACGAGGACGACGAGCCCGTCATCCAGGAGGTGAACACGGCGTTCGAACGCGTCTTCGGGTACGAGCAAGCAGAGATCGCGGGCGAGTATCTCGACGACCTCATCGTGCCGCCGGACCGCCACGCCGAGTCGGACTACATCAACGAGCGCTCGCAGTCCGGTGAACTGGTCGAACAGGAGGTGAAACGTCGGACGACGGACGGTCTTCGTGACTTCCTGATGACCGTCGTCCCGGTCGAGTTCGACGCGAAGAACCCCCGCACGTTCGGCGTCTACACCGACATCACCGAGCGCAAGGAGCGCCAGAAGCGCGTCGAGATACTGAATCGCGTCTTGCGACACGACCTGCGCAACGGGATGAACATCATCCGTGGCTCGGCCGAGATGCTCGCGGACGTGGTCGAGGGGACGACCGCCGTCGGCTACGCCGAGACCATCCTCAGCCGGGCGGACGAGCTCGTCAGCCTCGCCGAGAAGACCCGGGCGGTCGAGCGCACGCTGGACCGTGACCACGCCGCCACCGGCCCGGTCGACCTCGACGAGAGCGTCCAGACCGCCATCTCGCGGCTCAACCAGGAGTACCCGGGGGCGACCATCACCACCGACCTCCCCGAGGACGCCGCGGTCCGCGCCGACGACCTGCTCCGGACCGCCATCTTCCACGTCATCGAGAACGCGCTCCAGCACAACGACACCGACGACCCGCACGTCTACGTCACGGCGCTCCAGGACGAGGGGTCTGACCAGTTCCTGCGACTCTCCGTCGCCGACAACGGCCCCGGCATCCCGGAGGAAGAGCGCGCACTCATCGCGGAAGAACAGGAGATAACGCAGCTCAGACATGCCAGCGGGCTCGGCCTCTGGCTGGTCAACTGGGTGGTCACGCAGTGTGGCGGCTGGCTGTCGTTCGATGACAACGACCCGCGCGGGACCGTCGTCACCATGACGGTCCCGCTCGCGGTCTCCGATGAGACCGTGCAACCGGCCGACGACTGACCCGTCTCGGCCGGCCGTCCTCGCCTATTCGACCAGCGGCATGTTGAACGTCGTCTCGTTCTCGAGCACGTGCTCCCACGTCGCCTCGCACTCGCAGGAGACCTGCTCGAAGACGCTCGGGTCCTGTCGGAGGTCGAAGTCCTTGATCGCTTTCTGTACCCGGTCGTCGCACTCGCCGCAGTTGTGCGGGCCGCGCTCGGAGCCGTGGCCGACCGGGTCCGAGACGACGATGACGTCCTCGTCGGCGGTCGATTCGAGGACCTCGGCGACCGACCAGAGCCACGGCGGCCGGTAGCCACCGCGGAAGAACAGGTCGTCGACCATGGTGTAGCGCTGGACGTTACACGGGTTCATCGAGACGGTGTGACAGCCCTCGACGGCGGCACAGCGCCGGACCGAGGATTGCATGTCTTCGAGGGCTTCCGGCTCCGAGAGGAACGGCGGCTTCATCAGGAGATAGGCCTTCACGCCGGCGTCAGCGGCGACGGCCTCGGCGCAGGCGTCCTCGAAGTCCGCGAAGTCGAAGTACTTGTTCACGCAGTCGTGACGGACGCGGTCGGTGGCGGTCTCGAGGCCGACGGCCACGTCGGTGTCGAGACCCTGTTCGACGAACTCGTCGAGTTTCGCCTCGGTCACGAAATCCGGGAGCGACTCGACGACGATGCGCTCGCGGTCGCCGAAGGTCTCCGCGATGGCCTGGCGGGTCTCGGCCGGGACCTCGCGCTCGTCGAGGAACGACCCGGAGGTGTATATCTTGATGAGGCCGGACTTCTCGTCGGCCTCCGCTTCCTCGTGGTCGAGACAGACCTGTATCTGGTCCATCAGCGCCTCGTGGGAGACGGAGCCGCCCTCGACCGATTCCGCGACGTAGCCACACATCGTGCAGCCACCGGCGCGGGCCCAGCGACAGCCGCCCGTGTTGAGGATGATGGTCAGCGACTGGTAGACGCCACTGGGCGTGTTGTCCTCGTCCAGCCAGACCCGCGTCGGCTCGTGCGGGTCGTACGTCTTGTCCTTCTTGGCGCGGATGTCGCGCATCACCTTGTTGTGCGCGTCCATCCCCTTGCCCTTCTCGTAGACCTCGGGCGTGGGCTTGCTCATTGCCAGAAACCAGCGGGTCGGCGCGTAAATCGGCTTCGGGTCGGCTCGTCGCCCGTGGCAGCTGTCAGCGCCGGTCGCGAAGTTCGTCGACCAGCAGCCCGAACGGCAGGATCAGGGGTGCAAGCAGCCCGAGCGAGAGCGTCCCGACGTTCGTCGTGATTGGCGGGGCGTAGCCGGCCTCGGGCGTCCCACCGAGAAGGACGAACCCGGCGGCGACGACACCTGTGAGGGCGAGCGCGATGAAGACGGTCGGGAGCGGTTCCTCGGACTGTGATGCTCGTTTCGTCGACATACAGACGGTGCTAGACACGCCACGAAAAAACCGGCCTCGACGGTTCCAAGCGGATGAGAATCTAGCCGCCACGGTGGGTGGTCGCCCACAACAGTTTAGCGCACCTTCGTCGTAGCCGAGGCCATGGTCGACGTTTCCGTCGAGAACGCGACGCTCCACGCCGTCGACCGGGCGAACCGGTCGATAGAGCTCGGCGTCGTCGGATGGGACCAGCCAGCCGACGGACCGTCGATCCCCATCGAACTCGACACGACGGTGACCGGGCGCGTCCTCGAACTCGCCGTTCCCGACGTGCTCGTCGAGGTGTCGCTCGACGGGGATGGCTACGAGAAGCTCCCGGAGTACAAGACCGTCCAACAGCTCGCCGACGGCGAGTACACCGTGAAGCTCTCCGGCGAGTTGACCGCCTACATCCGGTTCGACGGCGCGGCGACCCTGCGTCGCCGGGCCGGCGGGACGGCAGAACTCACGTTCGAGCATCCGACCGCGGTCACGCTCGGCTTCTGGACCATGGTCGACTATCCGGAGCACACGGTGACGGTGCCGCCGACACCGACCGGGGTGGCGACGGCGCTCACGCATCTCTCGAGCGCCCACATACGGATGACACCGGACCGGACGCTGCCGGGCTGGCGCGAACACCCACCCCTGGTCGAACTCGGCGACGAGACCCACGTGCCCGACGCGGTCCGCGAGGCGACGCCGGAGACCGGCATCGAACTCGTCGTCCCGGACGCGCTGGCACCGCTGTTCCCGGCGACCCCGCTGGTGCACTACCTCGGGGCGACGGTCCGCGTCGACCCCGGGCGAGAGCGCCCCCTGCTGCGGGCACCCGCGGTCGATATCGCCCACGAGTTCTCGGCGCTGCCCGACTTCCAGTTCGAGGCCGCCGACCTCTTCGAGCGGGTGTTCTACCTCGACTGTATCATCCGGGCCGCGGGGCCGGATTCGCAGGGCGACCTCGTCGAGCTCGACCTGCTGGCGGCCATCGACACCGACCTCACCGCGACCTACGACGCGTCGGTCGCCGAGCGGCTGGCGCACGCCCTCGACCCGCAGGTCGCCGCCCTCGACGACCGGTTGCCGTCCCGCAACTACGTGCTGTTCGCGGAGCCGGCGGCCGAACACGTTCCGGTGCTCCCGTTCGCGATGTCCTACCTCGGGCGGGTGTACCTCCCGTCGGCGGCCGACACGCTCGACCTGACCCGAGAGCGCCGCCGGGGAATCGTCGGCTGGCTCGGGGAGGGGAGCCACCCGGACGCCTTCGAGGCCCGCCCCCGGGCGTACCAGCATCGCCTCGAACACCTCGCCGCGGGCGACAGCGACACGTCGATACTCGTGGTCGGCTCGGCCGACCGTGCCGCCGCAGTCCAGGCCGTCGCCGACCGTTACGAGGCGACCGTCGACGAGACGGCCGCGACCGTTTCCCGAATCGTCGGGCCGACCCGGGTCGCGCTCAGGGACGCCCTCGAAACCCGGACCGACCTCGTCCACTTCCTCGGCGACGCCAGCGACGGGTTCCACTGTGCCGATGGCACCCTCGCCGTCGGGGACCTCTTCGTCTCGAAGGCACGAACCGTCGTCCTCGACGGGCCGACCGACGCGGGACTCGCGGCCGACCTCGTCGAACGCGGAAGCGTCGCTGGCGTGGTCCGGACGGACGAGAGGACGGCGGTTCCGACGACCCTCGTCGAGTTGCTCTCGAAGGGGTACGGCGTCGACCTCGCCACTCGAATCGCCCACGAATTCGGCGACGGCGAGACGTTCCGCGTCGTCGGCGACGGCACCAACGCGCTGCCCGAAGACGACAACGTGAGTTCGATTCCGCTTACCGTCACCGCCAACGGTGACGCGACCTTCGAGGTCGTGGGCGAACCCGGCGGTGCCATCGCCGGCCTCGTGTGGCACCCCGACGTGGAGGGCGTCTCCCAGCGGCTGTTGAGCGGGCGACGCCCGTTCACCGTCTCCGCGATGGACCTCACGGCCATCCTCCGGGACCCCGACTACCTCGTCATCAGCGACGGCGAGCCGTCGTGGTCCGGCGACCTCGCACCGTTCTACCCCGTCGTCTGAGTTCACGCGGTCGCTGACTCGCCGTAATCCTCAAGCACTCGCGGAATCATCTGAGAGCGTAGTGGCAGATTCGACGAAGGTTCTGACCAGCAGCGGCCGGGTCGACGACGCGCTCGCGGCGACGTTCGACGTCGTCCGCACCGCCGACCCGACGACGGCCGACCTCGACGCCGTCGACGGCGCGGTGGTGGACGCGACCGCCGTCGACGAGATCCGGGCACGGACGGCGACGCTGCCGGTCGTTGCAGTCGTCCCCGAGTCGGGCGACGCCAGTCTGGCCATCGAGGCCGGCGCGACCGACGTCGTTCGAGCGGACGCGCCGGACGCAGTCGTCGTCGCTCGCGTCAAGGCCGTCCTCGGCGGTGCGACCGGCGGCGAAGACCCGGTGACCTCGACCGAACAGCGTCTCGACGTGCTCCTCGAACGGACGACCGTCTTCGACGCGCTCGACGCCGAGAGCGAGATATACGAACACGCCATCTCGGTGGCCCAGACCGTCCTCGACCTCGACGCCTGTTCCATCTGCCGGGCGGAGGACGGCGAACTCCGCCCGGTCGCGACCGTGGCCCGCCGACTCCACCCCGCCAGCTTCCACGCGACCGGGGAGGGCATCGCCGGCCGGACCATCGAGACGGGGACGACACAGCTGGTCGACGACCTGCGGGCCGACGCGGACGCGAAACCGACCGCCGAGGACTACCGGGCGGTCCTCTCGGTCCCGCTTGGCGACGACGGCGTCTTCCAGGCCATCTCGACGACCGTCGGGGCGTTCTCCGCGGCCGACCGCGAGCTGGCGGAGCTCCTCGTGGCGAGCGTCGAACACGCACTGGAACGGGTTCGCTACGAGGACGTGGTAACCCGCGAACGCGACCGGTTCGCCGCGCTGTTCCAGAACGTGCCCGACGCGGCGCTCCAGTACACCTTCGTGGACGGCGAACCGTACATCGACCGGGTGAACTCCGCGTTCGTCCGCCTGTTCGGCTACGACCCCGACACGGCCGTCGGGCAGTCCGTCGCGGACCTCATCGTCCCGGAGTCGGACGGGGCGGAGACGCTGTATGCGGCCGTCGACGGTGGGAAGCGACTCGACCAGGAGGTCGTCCGCCTCACCGAGGACGGGGAACGCCCGTTCCTCCTCCGGAGCGTCCCCATCTCGACCGAGGACGACGAGCCGACCGGCTACTTCATCTACACCGACATCGCCGAGATGAAGGCACGCGAGCGCCGGCTCACCCGCCAGAACGAGCGCCTGGACGCGTTCGCCTCGGTGGTGAGCCACGACCTTCGCAACCCCCTCAGCGTCGCCAGGGGTTACACCGAGACCGCATACGACGGCGAGGACCCGTCCCTCCTGCCCGACGTGCTGGTCGAACTCGACCGGATGGACCAGATGATACACGAACTCCTCACGCTCGCCCGCGAGGGCGACATCGTCGGCGAGACCGAACCGGTCTCGCTCGGCGACGCGTCCAGAGAGGCCTGGTCACACGTCGAGACGGCCGACGCGACCCTCTCGGTGGGCGACGACGTGACGCTGGAGGCGGACGCCGACCGGCTGGAAGAACTGTTCGAGAACCTCTTTCGCAATACGATCGAACACGCGGGCGACGCCGCAACGGTCATCGTCGGGAAGACGCCGGACGGCTTCTACGTCGAGGACGACGGCCCCGGTATCCCCGACGAGCAGAAAGAAGCGGTGCTGGAGATGGGCTACACGACCGCCACGGGCGGGACCGGGTTCGGGCTCGGTATCGTCTCCGAGATCGCGACCGCCCACGGCTGGACGGTCTCCGTGACCGACGGCGAAAACGGCGGGTGTCGCTTCGAGTTCCGGACCGACTAGTCGGCGTACAGCGAGTAGAGGATGACGCTGAAGCCGATGGTGGTGAGCGCACTCTCGATGGCCAGCGCGGTTGACTGGTCACCGGCGAACAGCTGGTCCAGTGCGCCAGCGATGGCCGCACCGGTCGTGACGATACCGAACCCGAGCGCGAGCGCCCGGAGCGCGGGGGAGCCGGTCCGGCGGTACGCTTTCGCGGCGAGGTAGGTGATGAGCCCGCCCATCACGAGCGTGAGCGTCTTGAACGCGACGACGAGTGGGGTGATGTGACTCATGTCTCCTTGCGCACCTCCTTCCACATCGAGGCGAGGCGTTCTTCCGGTTTTTCGGGCGGCCGTTCGATTCGCAAGTCGAGTGTGTGTTCGTCCGTGAGCATGATAGCAACGTTCTCGAAGTCGACCCGGTACATCGAGGTGTGGCGACCGTCCGAACGGAGCTGCGTCTCCTCCTTGAGGAGCGACGCCTCCGTGAGGAGGTCGAGCTTCCGGTAGGTCGTCGACAGGGGGATGTCACACGACTCGGAGATCTCGCTCGCAGTCATCGCCTCGGTGAGCGACTCGATGATGTCGTGACAGTCCTGGTCGTCGAGGGCGTCGACGACCGCCTGGAACTCAGGCTCGTCGGCCCCGGACGGGTCGCGCATCTTCACAGGGTGGAGTGTACGCTCTGACGTAAAATCGATTCGGGTTTTCGTGTCGGCCGAGCAGAGAAGGCCTATCTCCCCCTATCCCCTCCAGACTCCCGATGACACCCGATGTCAGGGGCGTTGAGTCGGTCGACGACGTCTGGGCCGCCGAGGACGTGAACCGCGCGGCGTGGACGAGCGCCTTCGCGGACGTGTTCTCGCCCCGCGTGCTCGCGACCGGCGGTGCGGCCGCCAGCGAGCCCTACATCCGCGCCCGGTACGAGGTGGTGCGGGACCACCCCGGCTTCGTCGTGGCAAGCGATGGGGCGGACGTGGTCGGCTACGCCTACGCCGACTGGACCGATACCGCCTCGTTCGTCGGGGACGACGAGGCCGAACTCGTCGAGCTGTACGTCCACCCCGACCACTGGGGGCGGGGTATCGGGACCAGACTGCTCGACGCCATCGGCGGGGCTCTGCCCGCCGACCGGACCGCGCTGGTGCTCACGACGCCCGAAGCGAACGACATCGGCTGTGCGTTCTACGAGGCACGCGGGTTCTGCCTCCGGGAGCATCGAACCGGCATGGTCGGCGGCGAGCGCGTCCCGACCGTGGTGTACGCCCGCTACCTCCCGTGGTGACTCAGCGAGACGCCCCCTTTTTGACCCGGCTGTAGCTAGCCCACACCGCGACACCGACCATCGCTCCCAGCCCATTGACCGCGGCATCGGCGAGACTGAACGTCCGGAACGGGAGTGGCCACTGGACGACCTCGACACCGAAGCCGAACAGGGCGACACCGGCGACGACGAGGAGGCCAGAACGAAGGACACGGGGACGAACCGCCCGTGCCGCGAGGACGGCCAGCGTCGCGTATCCCAGCGCGTGCAGCACCTTGTCGAACGCGAGGAGGCCGCCTGTCCCCCCACCACTCCCCGGCGGGTCGACCACCGACGCGACCAGGACGACACCCGCCCACGCCAGAACCGGAATCCAGGGGCGGCTGACTGCCGGCGAACGGCGATTCATGCCGGTACTCGCGGCCCCGAGACTAAAAACTCGCCGTCGCGGAAGAAAGAGAGACGGTATGTCTGTCTGTCACGTATCTCGAGTCGTGCCGACGGCTGCAGGGTCGCGGGGGGAGTCCGTCACCGTGGTGGCGAGCCGCCGGTTCGTCCGGGTCTCCCCGGACGAGGTCTGGGACGCCATCGCCGACCCGACAGCCATCGAACGGGCGCTGACGCTCGTCGACGCGACCGCGACCGTCAGCGAGCAGGCATACCCGCGCATCACGTTCGACGTCGACGGCGACGGGGACTACGGTAGCCTCACCGGGACGGTCGAACTGACGGTCGACAGTAACGAGTTCGCTGCCGTGCTTCGCTGGGAGAGCCGACTCCGTCCCTCTGGCGACCTCGGAACCATGCGCCCGCGGAACTTCCGACCGACCGTGACCCGCTTCGTGGACCGGTACGCCGATGCGCTTGCGGACCGCCTGCCTGCGGAGAGGTAACCGAAACCAGTTACACCCGCTTTGCCAACGACTAACAGAGTCCCGTCCGTACCTAATGATTAGGGATTACAATGACAGACATCGGTGGCTTCCAGGACCACGTCGCACGGGTCGACCTGTCCTCGGGAGATGTGAACTACGAGGGTATCGACGACGAAGACGCCAAGAAGTACATCGGGGCCCGCGGCCTCGGTGTGAAGTACGTGTTCGAGCAGGGGGCAGACGTGGACCCGCTCGGGCCGGACAACCTTCTCGCGTTCATGAACGGCCCACTCACGGGCACACAGACGGTGATGAGCGGGCGAATCGCGGTCTGTACGAAATCACCACTGACGAACACGGTCACGGACAGCCACCACGGCGGCTGGTCCGGCGCCCGCCTCAAGTGGGCCGGCTTCGACGGCCTCCTGTTCGAGGGCCAGGCCGACGACCCGGTGTACGCCGTCATCGAGGACGGCGAACTCGAACTCCACGACGCCAGCGACCTCTGGGGTAAGTCCGTCCACGAGACGCGTGACACACTCGAAGAGCGCCACGAGGGCAGCTACGGCAAGAACATGTCCATGATGGCCATCGGGGCCGGTGGCGAGAACGAGGTCCGCTACGCCTGTATCGTCAACGAGGACGACCGTGCCTCGGGCCGCGGCGGCACCGGCTGCGTGATGGGCAACAAGAAGCTCAAGGCCATCGTCATCAAGTCGGGCACGAAGATGCCCAAGCCGAAGGACCCCGAGACCTTCAAGAAGGGCCACCAGCAGGCCATGCAGGCCATCCAGGAGTCCGACGTGACCGCCCCGAACGAGGGCGGCCTCTCGCTGTACGGGACGAACGTCCTGATGAACATCACCGAGGAGATGGACGGGCTGCCGACCCGCAACGGCCGGTACACCTCGACGAGTTCCGAGGCCGAGGCGGACCCGAGCGAGCCCAACATCGACTCCGAGAAGGTCTCCGGCGAGAACGTCCGCGAGAACATCCTCGTGGACGAACCGACGTGTCACTCCTGCCCGGTCGCCTGTAAGAAGGAGGTCGAGGTCACCTACACGCACAAGGGTCAGGACATGAACGTCCGCGGCGAGTCCTACGAGTACGAGTCGGCGTTCGCGCTCGGCCCGAACTCGATGAACGACGACCGCGACTCCATCGCCGTGATGATCGACCTCTGCAACCAGCACGGCATCGACACCATCGAGACCGGGAACATGATCGCGATGGCGATGGAGATGACCGAAGAGGGCAAGCTCGACGACCTCGGTGAGGGCGTCGAGTGGGGCGACAAGGAAGCGATGATCGACCTCATCACCGACATCGCGAACCGCGACGGCGACCTCGCGGACCTGCTCGCCGGCGGCGCGAACCACGTCGCCGAGGAGATGGACGCCCACGACAACTCGCTGGCGGTCAAGGGCGAGACCATCCCGGCCTACGACCCGCGCTGCATGAAGGGCATGGGTATCGGCTACGCCACCTCGAACCGTGGGGCCTGCCACCTGCGTGGCTACACGCCCTCGGCCGAGATTCTGGGCGTCCCCGAGAAGGTCGACCCCTACGAGTGGGAGGGCAAGGGCCAGCTCACCGCGACCTTCCAGGACCTGCACTGCATCTCGGACTCCTTCGACATCTGCAAGTTCAACGCCTTCGCGGAAGGCATCGAGGAGTACGTCCTGCAGTGGAACGGCATCACCGGCCTCGAGTGGAGCGAGGACGACCTCCTCGAAGCCGGCGAGCGCATCTACAACCTCGAACGCTACTACAACAACCTCGTCGGCTTCGACGGCGACGACGACTCGCTGCCGGAGCGCTTCCTCGAGGACGGCGTCCGCGGCCAGGGAGCCAGCGAGGGCGAGTACTGTGAGCTCGAGGAGATGAAGGCCGAGTACTACGAGCACCGTGGCTGGGTCGACGGCGTCGTCCCGGACGACAAGCTCGACGACCTCGGCATCGACATCGGCCCGGGCACCGGCGTCAGCTCCGGCGACTCGGCCGCACCCGCAGACGACTGAGCAGGCGACGACGACCACACGACACCGATTCGTCTTTTTTCGGCGGTCCCCATCGAGGAGCCCCCGGTAAGGGGAGCTTACCGATTGGTTACCGCCTTCGACGGCCGTTTCGACGGGAATCGTGGATTCGGCCGAGAGGCGGGATAATCTGCCGTTCGGCAGGGACGATGCAGGTCATAAGTAACCTCACGTATCGAGTATGTCTGGGTAGACGTGGACCCACACGGCGTCCACGGGATCGGGGGACTATGACCACAGCAGACGATTCACACGGCATACTCCGGCGGACGGTTCTGGCCGGACTGGGGGCAGCGGGCGTACTGAGCACGGTCGGCAGCGCGGTCGCACAGCCGGGCGACGGGAAGTCGAGCGGGGGCGGACCGCCCGCCGGCTCGCCGGGCGCGATGCACGACCGGATGATGTCGACGTACCGCATCCGGTCGAACGCGGCCCGTGATCACTGCCTGGCCGGGAAGCCACCCGGGTGGCAATCGAACGACGACGAGGCGCGCTTCGGGACGGCCGCGATGTTCACGAAGGCCCTGCCCCACGACGGCCACGGTGTCGGGGACGACGAGGCCTACCTGACGCTCGTCGACGCACTGTTCGGCAACGCGTCGCTCGGGGACGTGCCACTCGCACCCGAAGCCGACCGGAAGCTCGCGAACCCGGCCGCAGCAGGGTCGTACGACATCACCGGGCCGGACTCGCACGCGCTGGCGATGCCGCCGGCCCCTGCCTTCGACAGCGACGAGATGGCCGCCGAGATGGTCGAACTCTACTGGCAGTCGCTCCTTCGGGACGTTGCCTTCACGGACTACGGGACCGACCCGGGAGCGCAGGCCGCCGCCGCGGAACTCTCGACCCTCGCCGGCTACCCCGGCCCGACCGACGGAGACGGGAACGTGACCACGGACCTGCTGTTCCGGGGCAGCCTCACCGGGAGCGAGGTCGGCCCGCACCTCTCGCAGTTCTTCTACCACGCCGTGCCGCGGGGCGACGGCATGGCCCAGCCGCAGGTGTACCGCGTCGCGAAGGAGGGCGCGGACTACATGACCGACTGGGAGTCGTGGCTGGCCATCCAGCGCGGGAGTGCCCCGGTATCGGGCGACCAGTACGAGACCGAACACCGCACCCTCCAGACGGGGCGCGACCTGACCACCTACGTCCACCGCGACTACGTGTACCAGTCGTACCAGGATGCCGCGCTCATCCTGCTCGGCCTCGGCGTCCCGCTCGGGCCGGGCTTCCCGGCCTCGCCGACGTCGGGCTACTTCGTCGACTTCGGCGTGGCCGACGTGCTCGACGCCGTCGTCGCGGTGAGCCATCCCGCCCTGCACGCGAGTTGGGTGCAGAAGTGGCTGGTGAACCGTCGCCTCCGGCCCGAGACGTACGGCGGGCGGGTCCACGACCAGCTGACTGGTGACGCGGACTACGGCCTCCCGGCTGACCTGCTCGACTCGGAGGCGCTCGAGGAATCGCACGAACGCTACGGCACCTACCTGCTCTCGCAGGCCTACCCCGAAGGGTCGCCGACGCACCCCTCGTACCCGGCCGGCCACGCCGTGCTCGCCGGGGCCTGCGTCACGGTGCTGAAGGCGTACTTCGACGAGGACGCGATGGTCCCGTACGCCGACGCGAGCCCCGAATCAGGACCCGGCCTCACGGTCCGTGGCGAACTCCACAAGCTCGCCGACAACATGGCCGTCGGTCGCAACTGGGCGGGTATCCACTACCGCTCGGACGCCGACGACGGCTACCGGCTCGGTGAGGCGGTCGCGCTCGGCTACCTCGTCGACCGCGCCAAGACGTACGACGAGCGCTACGGCTTCGACGGGTTCACGCTGACCACCTTCGACGGCGAACCCATCCGTATCACGGCCGACGGCGTCGTCCCGGCCTGAGCGATTCGGACTCCTTTGCGGGCCGGATATGACACATCTCAGAATTTCATTGAAACCAGCGCCGCCGTTCGTTTCTGCCCCGTAACCTTGTGTTTCTGTTATATCCAAACCTCGCATCTTCTGTGACAGGTAGGTGGGACATCACCCGCCTCGACAGGAGTCATCATGAGTACATCGAAACGCGAGGGGAACGAATCGACGCCGCTGCGCGTCGGGCGACGAACCGTGCTGGCAGGGCTCGGCGCGTTGACCCTCCTCGGCGGAGTCGTCGGTGCGAAACCGGGGAAATCGAACGGCAAGAAGGACCAGAGTGCGGTCGGGGCCGGCGGGGGACCCGGCGTCGCGACCGCCATCGAACAGAACACGCTGAAACAGCGGCTGACGTCGGTCTACCAGTTCCGCCAGCAGACGGCCCACGACGACGTGATGCCGCCGCAACCGCCGGCACAGCTGAACAACGGCGACCGCGAACTCGGCTCGTGGGCGGTGTACGGGAAGTGCCTGAAACACGACGTCGTCGAGGAGAACGGGGAGCCGGTGTTCGGCTATCCGAACCCGGATGCAGTGGAGCGGATGATCGGCGAGATCAAGGGCACTGACACGCTGCACCCCGACGACATCGCAGGGGACCGTGGGCTGGTGAACCCCCGGTCGGCGAAGACGTACGGGCTGGTCGGCCGCGACTGGTACGACGTCACCATCCCGCCCGCGCCCTCCGTCACCAGCGACGAGACGGGTGCGGAGCTGGTCGAACTGTACTGGCAGTCGCTCTTGCGAGACACCGCGTTCCTCGACTTCCGCGACGACGAGACGGCGAAACACGCCGCGATGGAGCTGGCCATGCTCGACGTCTTCACCGGGCCGACACCGGTCGTCTCGGACGACGGGACCGTTCCGGTCGATGCCCCTCCGGACCTGCACCTGTTCAGGGGGACACTGCCGGGCAGCACCATCGGGCCGCACGTCTCGCAGTTCCTGCTCCACAGCATCCCCCGGACCGAGGGGCTGATCCAGGACCAGAAGTACTTCCTCGCTCCCGAGGCGGACTACATGACCGACGTGGCCGACTGGCTCTCGGTCCAGCAGGGCGTGACGCCCCAGGCGTTCACCCTGAACGAGGACGACCGGCGGTTCATCCACGACGGGCGGGGGTTGACGACCGCGGTCCACTTCGACGCCATCTTCGAACTCCCGATGAACGCGGCGCTCATCCTGTTCGGTGACGGCTACGTCGACCAGGACTTCGCCCTGTCGTTCGACCTGCTGGGCAAGACCGAGATCGAGGAGGGGTTCGTCGACTTCGGTATCGGTGACGTCCTGACCGCGGTGGCGGACGTCTCGCGCCCCGCGCTCCACGCGGCCTGGGTCCAGAAGTGGGACGTCCACCTGCGGCCGCGTCCCGAAGCACTCGGCGGGGCGGTCAACGCGACCATGCAGGGCTACGTCGACTACAGCGACCACCTGTCCTCGACCATCCTCGACTCGTACGCACTCGAGGCGGCCGAGGCGGCCAACGGGAGCTACCTGCTCTCGCAGGCGTTCCCCGAGGGGTCACCGTGTCACCCGTCCTATCCTGCCGGACACTCCTCGTTCTCCGGTGCCTGCGTCACCGTGTTGAAGGCGTACTTCGACGAGGACGCAGAGATACTGAACCCGGTGTTCACCGACCCGACGGGCAGCGACCTGCTCTACTACACCGACGACCTGCCGTGGTACGACGGTCCCCTGACCGTCGGTCACGAGTTGAACAAGCTCGCGGATAACATCGCCATCGGCCGTAACTGGGCCGGTATCCACTACCGGACCGACGCGACAGCCGGCTACCGCCTCGGCGAGGCCATCGCGCTCGCCTACCTCGTCGACCGCGCCCGGACCTACGCCGACTCGTACGGGTTCGATGGGTTCTCCCTGACCACCTTCGACGGGGAGACGGTACACATCACCGCCGACGGCGTCGAGTACCTCTGAGTCGTCCGCAGGTCCGTCCATCGCGTACTCGACCATCGAACCGAGAGACACATTTTCGCGAGTCCCGAAGACGCGCCCGATGGCTGCTGGGACCTACACGCTGCTCCTCGAACTGGACCGCGACGTGACCATCGAGGTCGGCGCGCTCGGGCCGGTCGACTTCGAATCGGGGTGGTACGCCTACACCGGGAGCGCGTTCGGTCCCGGCGGGTTCTCACGGGCCGACCGGCACCACGAGCTGGCGGCGGGCGAGCGCGAGACCAGACACTGGCACGTCGACTACCTGCTCGGGCATCCCGACGTGACGCTCCGGACCGACGTTCGGACGGTCGACGCGGACGTAGAATGCGCAGTCGCTTCACGACTGGAGCCGGCGGCTCCGGGCTTCGGCTGTTCGGACTGTGACTGTGACTCACACCTCGCGACGGCCAGCGACCGCGTCGAACTCACGGCGCAAGTCCGCCAGGCTCACGACTGCGTCGAGTGACCGCGCCGGTCGGCCGCCTCCGCCGTCTCCGCCGCCTCGACCGACTCGTACGAGTCCTTCCCGATGAGGACGCACTCGCGGATGTCGAGGGCGGCGTCGAACTCCTCGCGACGGTCGGTCTCCCGTCCGAGTCGCATGAGCTGTTCCGTGTGGGCCCGCTGGACCGCCTCGTAGTCCCGCCGGTCGAAGCCGAGCCGCCTGCCGATGTCGACCCAGTGGCCGGACTCGACGAAGAACGCCGCGTACTTCTCGTCGTCGTGGATACACTCGTAGCTGACGCGGTAGTCGTCGGCGCGAAGCCGGAGGTCGGCCTGCACGAGGTCGACCAGCTCGGGGAGTCGGTTCGGCGGGACGCTCGCCTTCGCGGCGGTGACAAGTAGCACCTGCCCCTCGATCGGGAACCCGTCCATCTCAGCCACCGGCCCGCATGGCCTTCTGGGCGAACCGCTCGATGAGTGGGTCGAGCACGTCGTCGTCACCCTCGAAGCGGACGGTGACCTCGGTTATCTGGAGCGTCGGGCCGATGCCGACCTTGTCGGCCGAGAGCGTGGCTCGCCAGTCGTCGGCGACCACGGTGTCGTCGTCCGCCTGCTCACCGCCGAGGTTCGTGAGGTAGTGGATGGCGAGTCGCTTCGAGATGCCGCGCCACGCTCGTTCTCTGCCCATCATCCACCTGCGACCGGTGGGAAGACGGAGAGCGTGTCCCCGTCGTCCAGGGTGGTCGCCGTCCCCTCCATGTGGACCACGTCACGGCCGTTCTTCAGGACGCTGAGCTGGGGCCGTATCTCGCCGTCTTCGAGGAGTTCGCCCTCGAGCCCCCCGAATTCGGCTTCGAGTGCGGTCAACACGGTTCCGACCGTCGCGGCCTCCTCGTCGTACTCCCGCGTGATGGTCTTCTGGCCGACCGCCTCACGGAAGTTCGCGAAGAACCGCAACTCGAGATTCATTGTCGGAAAGATTCGTCCGGGCTGTATAAAACCACGCCGCAACCAGTTTGCCCTCGCACGACCGCCGTTCCAGAACTGAGAACCATAACAGGTTTTGGAGGCTGGCGGCGAGTCCGAGACATCGTGTACACAGGACTCGTCGCGGGCACCGGGACGGTGCTCGCTGCCGACCCCGAACAGGAGGAGTATCGACTGCGAATCGAGACGAACGGGCACGTCGCGCCAGCACCGGGCGATAGCGTCATTCTCGAGGCCGACCCAGTGGCGACGGACGTCGCCAGACAGGAGACGGTGGCCTGAGATGCAGTGGACACTGTTCCAGTTAGACGACTACGGCCCGTGGACGACGACGCCGCACCCGCGGCGCGAGATGGACCTCCAGACCCTCCAGTCCCGCGTCTACGCGACCCTCGCGACCGCCGTCGATAGCGTCGACGGCTACGTGTTCCCGACGCGCTGGGACAACCTGCTCGCGGTGACGAACGGCCTCGACCGCGAGGGCCACGAACGACTCCAGACCCGCGTCCGGAACCGGTTCCCCGTCACCCTGAGCTGTGGCGTCGGAATCGACGAGACCCCCGCGACTGCCATCGCGGACGCGACAGCCGCCCTGCAGGACGCCGGGAGCGCCCAGGGCGACCGCCGTGAGGCCCTCCGCGGTTCGTTCGGTGACGACACTGGCGACCTCACCGTCGCGCACTTCGACGTGGTGGACGCGACCGGCACCTACACCGACCGCCACGACGCCTACACCGCCCACCGGACCATCCGCCGCGGGTGTGACGCACTGGCCGACGAGATGCACGAGCGCCACGGCGCGCTCACCTTCTTCGTCGGCGGCGACAACGCCATCGCGGTCTGCCCGCCCGGAACGACCGACTTCTCGGTGACCATCGACCGGGTACAGGAACTGACCGGCACCCACTGGCGGGTCGGGGTGGGGCACGGTGCGACCGCTCGCGAGGCTGGCGGTGCCGCGAAAGTAGCCCTCGAAACGGGGCGAGAACGAGCCGAAGCCGTCGTCGAAGCCTGACCCGAGTCTACTTGTCGCTGAGTCGGATGCCGTCTTCGACCAGCCGGGCGTTGCGCTCGCGGTCGAGGTTCTCCGCCACGTCCTCGTGTTCGTACAGCTGCTGGACGAGGTCGGCGTTCAGGTTCCGCCACGCGATGGCGTAGATGGGCGACTGCCCCCACGCGCGCAGCTCGGGCACGAAGTCGTCGAAGCGCTGGACGCGCTCTTCCATCCGCTCGACCGCGTCCGCGACGAAGGCGGCCGCTTCGCGCTCGGTCTCGGCCTCGTCGATGGCGCGGTTGATGCGCTGTTCCCAGGTGGCGACCGCTCGCTGCATGTCAGAGTTAGCCGGTTCGCCGTCTTCGGGGAGCGAGTCCAGAATCTGCTGGGGGACACCGAGTGACACGTGGTCCATACCCCGGGGAAAGTGGCCGAGGGTGAAAAAGGCACGCCGGTCAGAGGACCCCGGCCGCGACCAGCAACCCGAGATAGGACGCCCCCGCGACCAGCCCGCCGAGCGTTACGCCGTCGACGACCCGCCCGCGGACCCGGTCCGGGAACCCTCCGTCAGCGACGAGCGTCGCGTGGATGCGGTCCGCCCGCTCGCGACCGAGGACGAACACCTGTTCACGCGGTCGGACGACCGCCTCCTCGAACCGATGATGCGCCTCGTCGCTCCGGTTGAATCCGATTCTGGTACAGCCCGCCTCGATGTGGTCGGGGAGTTCGTCACCCGCGGCCGTGACGGCGACCTGCCCGAACGAGCCGGGGCGAAGCGTCGCGTCACTCGGCTCGACCGGGAGGCTGCGCCCGTCCCACCGAACCTCGAACGGTGTCGCTTCGGCCCGGCGCGTGGCGAGCGACCAGTTCCGCTCGTCCTCCACCGCCGGCTCCTCGTCGACCGAGTTCTCCAGCACCCTGGCGACGTACAAGACCGCGTCCTCGGCGCTGAACGGTGTCCGGAGGGATGCCTCGGCCCGACACCAGCCGGTAGCTGCCACCCGGCCGTCGACGACCGAGGCGAGCCTGATGCGCACCAGTCGTGGCAGGTTCGCCAGCGCCACGGCGACACCCAGCAGGCCGACGCCGTAGCCGAGCATCGTGACGAGAACCAGCAGCCGGTCGGTGTCGACGTCTCCCACTATCGCAGCGCCCGCGATGCCGCCTGTGAAGAGGACGACGTACAGCACGATACCGCCGATGCCGACGCCTGCTCGTTGTTCCAGGTCGGCGACGACTGCCATCGGTGTCTCGGTCTCGGGCGGCCGGCAAAAGTCTCTCGGGCGGACTACTTCTCTTCGACGTGACGCACGGAACTCGCCTCGCCGCGCGTGCTTTCGACCATCGCCTCGCCGTGCATCTGGGCCCGACCGATACCGAACGCCCTCGGGCCCTCGATAACGACCTCGTCGCCGACGCGGATGTCCTCGTCGGCGTCGACCACGCCCGGCGCGAGGACGCTCCCGTGGGGGACGAAGCCGTCGATCTCGACGCGCTTCGTCGGGACGTCGGAGTCGTCCCAGCGCTTCGCGCCTTCGAGCGTCAGCGACAGCGTCCCGTAGTTCGGGACCTGCGTGGCGAGCTGGGTTCCATCCGGATCGCGAACCTGTATCTTCGGGTACCGGCTCGTCGTCTGGAAGTCGCCGAACACCGAGTCGCCTGCACCGTCGCCGAACTGGTAGTCCGCGATGGCCCGGACGGTGTTGTGCTCGCGCTCGCGCTTCGAGTACTTCAGTTCGCCCGAGAGCGCGTCACGCAGGTTCGAGAGGCTGGCCGACGTGGTCGGGTGGTCCTCGACGGTGTACTCGATGTCCACGTCGACGTCGTCCTCGACAGCCTCGACGATGGGGCGGTAGTCCTCGGGCAGGTGGGCGATGACCCGCGGGTAGTCGTTGCGCTTCAGGTACCGGCGAAGGACCTCCGTGACGAACTCGAGTTCGCCGGCGGTCCACGAGCCCGTCACCACGGAGTCGTAGTGCTGTGCAGGATAGGTCGTCTCCAACTCCTGTGGAACGACGCCGATGGGCGAGGTCATCGACACCATGTGGCCGCGGAAGTTCACCGCCTCCATGTACTGGCGGTGGCTCTGGGACTCGCTGTAGGGCTTGCGGGCCGAACACGGGACGAGTACCAGGGGGTGGCCGTCGAAGCGGTTGGTGTACCGGGCAGTGATTCGGTCCGCGAAGCGCTGAATCTCCACGCGCTTGAGCGTGTCCTCGGTGGTCGCGTCGAGGTCGGCCTCGCGGTACAGTGGCGTCCGCTTCTCCAGATAGCTGTACTGCTGGTCGAGTTCGCGAAAGAGCGCGGTGAGCCACTGGTCCTGGCGCGCCTGTCCCTCGATGTAGTCGCGCAGGCGGCCGTCGCGGATGCGCCGGCGGACCCGCGACAGTTCGGCCTCGAGGGCGTTCACGTTGTGCTCGGCGCAGGCAGCCCGGTCGAACTCCTCGCGGGTGACCTGACAGGCCGGGCAGGAACACGGCAGCTCGTCGAGGTCCTCGAGGAAGTACCGGTCGTCGGTGGTCAGGTACTCGCCCTCCAGGCCCTTCGCCCGGGCCTTCGACGCGTCGAACAGGTCGACGCCGGCGTAGGCGAGGACGGCGACGTTCCGGGGCGTGGCGACGCCGGAGAGATAGAGGCCGGTGTCGTCCGGGACCGCGTCCTTGACGGCGAGGATGGCGTCTTTCATCCCCTTCCCGTGGCCGACGGAGCCCTGTGCGTCGGAGAGGACGTACACGTCGGCACCGTAGTCTTCAGCCGTATCGGTCGAGACGACGACCGCGCTCGGGAAATCCACGTCGGGGTAGTCGACCTTGAAGGATTCCTGCACCTCGTCGGCCGTCCCGGCCGGCAGCCCGCGGTGTGGCAGGATGGTCAGTGTCGACTCGTCGCCCTCCGGCAGCGCTCGCTCGCCGGGCCAGAGGCTCCCGGCGTCCGCGACCACGTCGTCCACGAGCGCCGGTGTCGTCACCGGCGCTGACAGGCGGAGTTCCGCCCGTCGGGCCGCACCGTCGCGCTCGTGTACCTCGAAGTACTCGGTCATAGCCCCGTCTCGGGGACCCACGCTCAACAGTCTTGCTTTCCTCCCCCACCTAAAGCGTGGCACTGTGAACGGACAGGATGATTATCCAATCACCAGTAGGGATGAGTGGGTGCGGACGGCAGGTGGACTGGATGCGGCCAGCAGCAGGCCATCGTGGGCTGACGACTAGCGCAGGGCCCTCCCCACACGCGACCGAGTACGGGATCGACGGCAGGCGTCGGTCCCACCTCGATTCTCCCCCCTCCCCCTTCAGGACGACGACTGAGTCAGCACAAAGATGATACCGTGCTAGCAGGTACTGTCGTCGTATGGCGCGGACACGGCGCTGGATTCTCGCAGCGACGACGAGCGCGACAGCCGCGGGACTCGCAGGCTGTACGGGGCTGTTCTCCGACCCGGCCCCACCGACGACGGAGCTTCGACGAATCAGGTATCGGAACTACCTGTCAAAACACCACACACTCCGGATAGCGGTCTACAGCGACGACGAACAGGTGTTCGAGCGAACCGTCGACCTCCCACCAGCCTCGACGACCGAGAAGGGCAATCTGGCGATTACTGGCGGCACCATCACCGAGAGACTCCCGGAGGAGCGAGGACAGTTCGAGGTCGTCGGGACCCTCGTCGGCCCGAACGCCCCGGAGTCGACGGTCACCGACCGACTCGAACTCCCATGGAGGGCATCCGAAGACCAACCGTGCAGTGACTGCACAGTCGCGATTCAGGAAGGACCAGCACTCGCGTTCAAGACACGGCCGGGCTGTGGCTCCGGGACGACAGAGAAGTGAGAATGACTCAGGGCAGTCGTTCGCTGCGCTCGACGAGGTTGACCAGTTCGACGCCGTCGGGAACGAGTTCAATCGCCGTGTCGGGCCAGTCGTCGTGGGCCAGCGTGAAGTCGGTCTCGGGGTTCAGGTCCACGAGGCGGGCCACGCCGTGGGCGGCCTGCTCGTAGGCGTCGTCGTCGAGTCGGTCCGGAATCTCCGCGGTCAGCGGGTACGTGTTGCGCAGCGCCTTCGGGAACGGCCCGAACGGCGGCACGACCTTCCAGGACTCGTCGAAGGCTTTCGAGTGCTCGTCGGTTGTCAGGAGCACGTCGCCCTCGGGCGAGAGCCGGTCCAGTCGCTCCTGGTGGCGTAACACCTCGGGGCGATGCGAACTCTCGTTCGAGAGATAGAAGAACGCGCCCTTCGACACCGGGTCCGTCTCCTCGAGCTGGTCGGCGTGGTCGGTCATCGCCCGGAGGCCGTCGAGCATCGCCGGGTGCGACCGGGCGCGCTCCTCGACGAGTTCGAGCAGGTTCCCCTGCCGGATGGCCTGCTTGATGCGTCGAATCTCCTCGAAGGTGACGTGCAGGTTGTGCGCGGCGAGTTCCTCCTCCTGCTCGCGCTCGGACAGGTCGCGCAGGTCGGCGGGGGTGTACTCGGTACACACCGGACACGAGCACGGGAAGTAGTCGAGGTCGTCGAGATGTTCGGTCCCCCGGACCGTCAGGTAGCGGCCGTCCCGGGCGTACAGCGCGTACGCCGCACTGTCGAACAGGTCACAGCCCATGGCGACTGCGAGCGCGAACATCATCGGGTGGCCCGCGCCGAACAGGTGGACCGGGCAGTCCTGGTCGAGGCCGCGCTTCGCCCCGGCGACCACGTCGACCATGTCGCCGTAGCGGTAGTCGTTCATCAGTGGGACGACCGCGCCGACCGGGAACACGTCGAGGTCAGTCCGGGCGGCGTGTTTCCCCGCTTCCTCGCGGAGGTCCGGATAGGTCGAGCCCTGCACCGGCGCGTTGACGAGCATGTCGCCCACGTCGACCGTCTCGGCGAGTTCGAGGCGCTCCTGCGTGGTCGCGAGCTCCTCCTCGGCCTGCTCGCGGGAGACGTCCGGCGGCGTCGGGATGTCGACCGGCGTCCCGATGTCGCTCCCGATGTCGTGCTGGAACTGCAGGATCTCCTCGGTCGTCGTGTCTATCTTCCCGTACTCGGCGAGCTGGAAGCTGCCCGAGTCGGTCATGATGGCCCCGTCGAAGTCGAGCAACTCGTGCAGCCCCTCCTCCAGGGCCTGCTCGCGGATGTCCTCGGTCGTCTTGATGATGTAGGAGTTGGTGATGAGGATCTCCGCGCCGAACTCTTCTTCGAGTCGTTTCGGCGGGATGGTGATGATGTTCGGGTTGATGACCGGCAACAGCGCCGGTGTCTCGACGGTGACGCCCGCCCGGGGGACGGTCAGCTCCCCGATGCGGCCGCCCGCGTCGGCGTCCCGAAGCTCGAAGTGGTCTCTCATTGGCCTCGGTTATCCGGGCAGCGCCGGTAAGGGTGTCGTTTAGGCGCGGTGGCGGGGCAGTGCCGGGGCTCTCCGGTCACTGCCGCCGTCGCTCCCCGCGCCCGTACCAGAACACGCCGGGACGCCGAATCTCCAGGTAGACCGACGCCGCGGCCGCGATAGCGAACCAGAGGCCGCCACCGGCGAGGAACCCGTAGACGAGCAGGACGAGGAAGCCTAGGAACCGGATGATGGTCTGCTGGCGGAACGAGAGGAACGACTCGGGCACGGACGCCTCTAGGCGCTGGGGAGACATAACCACTGTGCCACGGGATGCCACGGGCGGCGGGGAGTGGGCTGCTGGACACGACAGGATGGCGAACAGGCGACGCGACGGGAGAACACCGGACGGGGCGTCGCACACCCGCGGACCGCCCGGTGACTGCGGTCAGTGCACGCCGGGGCTGGCCGCCCGATGGTATTTGAACTCTGGTTACTCGTCGTCGCCGAACAGTTCGTAGTACAGCAGGCCGGTCATCGCTCGGCCGTCCCGCAACTCGCCCGTGCGAGCCTCGGCCAACAGGTCGTCGTATTCGGCCGTCTCGACCCGGATGGTCTCGTTGAAATCGAGGTCCTGCCCGTCGACGTCTTCGCAGTCGTAGGCGACGAAGTAGTGAAAGAGGGAGTTCCCGATGCCGTTGGCCGGTTCGACCGTCGTGAGGTGTTCGACCCGGTCGGCGTCGTAGCCCGTCTCCTCCGTGAGTTCGCGGCGGGCGGCCACCGCGAGGTCGTCGTCGTGCTCCTCGACGCTGCCCGCCGGGAGCCCGCGGTTCACCCGCCCGACGGCGTGACGCCACTCCTCGATGACGACCACGTCGCCGTCGCGGGTGAACGGCAGGACCACCACGGCCTCGGGCTCGACGAGGTAATCGTAGTCCGTCTCGGTGCCGTCCGGAAGTCGAACCTCGTCGTGGACGATGTCGAAGCCGGGGCACTCGTACCCCACCCACGAGTCGGTGACCTCCCAGGCCAGCGGGTCGTCGCTCTCGGGCGCGTCGGCGTCGTCGTGCGCGTCGCTCATGTCCGAGTGCTCGGCCCGACGCGTAGAAAAAGTACCCTATCGGCCCTCGAACTGGAGTTCCTTCTCGGGGTTCTCCGCGACCATCCACCAGTGGACGTCCGCCTTCGGGTGGCGTCGTTCGACGTGTTCCTTGAGACTCCCGCCCTGGTCGAAGTCCTTCCCACAGATGTTGCAGCGGTTGTGTCGTGCCATGTCCTCTCTAGGAGGGCAGTGCGTTTATTCGTGTATCCGGATGAACCTGAGGAGTTCCTCGGTCACCGTCTCCGGCGCGTCGAACTGGACCCAGTGGCTCGCATCGGGGACCTGGACGACCTCGATGTCGGCCACCCACCGGTCCAGTCCTTCGGTGAGTTCGAGTTCCAGCGCGTCGTCCTTCTCGCCCCACAGCAGCAGGGTGGGCACGTCGACCTGCGTCTCGGCCGTCGCGGCCGAGACGAACGGAAGCTTGTCTTTGAGGCCCTCTCGAAAGAGCGCCCGGTAGTAGTTGATCGCCGAGGTCGCTGCGCCAGGCCGCGAGAACGCCTCCTTGTACCGGGCCACGTCGTCGTCGGTGAACGCGCCGGGGGTGACGGTCCCGTCGCGCAGCATCGAGCCGAGGGCGCGGCAGTTCAGGCCGGTGATGACCCGCTCGGGGAGCCACGGGAGCTGGAAGAAGAACATGTACCACGAACGCTTTCGCTGGCTCGAACTCGTCCGCAAGACCTCCTCGAATCGGCCGGGGTGTGGGGCGTTCATCACGATGAGTGTCTCCACGACCTCGGGCGTCCGGGCGGCCACATCCCAGACGACACCGCCGCCCCAGTCGTGCCCGACGAGGTGAACCGGGGCGTCGAACTCACGGCAGAGGTCGGCGATATCCGCCGAGAGTTCCGTGATTCGGTAGGCCGCCACGCCGTGGGGTTTCTCCGAGCGGTTGTACCCGCGCATATCGGGCGCGACGACGTGATAGCCCGCGTCCGCGAGGGTCGGAATCTGGTGGTGCCACGAGTACCAGAACTCAGGGAAGCCGTGGACGAGGACGACCGTCTCGTCATCGGGGTCGCCGGCCTCGACGTAGTGGAGGCGCACGTCGTTCACGATGGTCTGGCCGTGGGTCCAGTCCGTGGTCATACGGTGCACTGACGCAGGACGGAAGAAAAATCGGGTGGTACGCACGCCCGGTTCCGGAGCGCGACGGCACCACCACCGATAGGTTCATCTGAAGCTAGGCAGAAATTTTCCCGATGAGGGACGTGAAGACGAGCCAGCTCGAAACCGTCGCCGGAGTATGTATGGGTGTCAGTCTCCTCTTCAGCGGCCTGAACTTCCTGGTACAGGCAGACCAGACTCGTATGCTCTCCATCGGATTGCTCATCGTCGGCCTGTCGCCGGTGTTCACGGTCATCGTGTGGCGACACTGGAGAACCCGAGAACCGGCACTGAACCCCTTCGTCAGGCGAGCGAGGGCCGTCCTCGCATACGTAATGCTCGGACTGGGCGTCGGCGTACTGTGTCTCACGACGTGGGTGCTCTCTTCGTCGCTCACAGCCGGCTAACAGGCAGCGAACCTGCCTGTGGCCGCTAGTCCATCAACCCGTAGCCGCGCTTGAGCAGCAGCACGTCGACGGTGAAGATGACGGCCGTGATGGCGAGCAAGACGCCGAGCGAGAACGTCGGGTCGACCTCCGAGAAGTCGAGGAAGCCGTACCGGACCGCGTTCACCATGTACACCATCGGGTTCAGGAACGAGAGCGAGTACCAGATGCCGGTTCCCTCCAGTGCCGCGAGGGGGTAGAAGACGCCACCGAAGAACACCAGCGGGCGGATGATGAACTGGTTGAGGACGGTGAGGTAGTCGAAGTCGCGCGCCCAGAGGCCGCCAAGGATGCCGAAGCAGGCGAACAGCGCGGCGACCGTGATGAGCGAGACCAGGAGGTAGACTGGGTGGGCGACCGAGACCATCCCGTAGGCCGGGTTCGCGATGGTGAACACGACGCCGATGACGGCGATGATGACGCCGACAAGGACCCCACGAAGGGCGCTCGCGGCGACATAGGCGAACGCCAGTTGGCGATACGAGAGGGGCGAGGTGAGCACCTCGTGGATGTACTCGTTCCAGCGTCCGTGGAAGATGCTGAACGAGGCGTTCTCGAACCCGTTCGAGACAGCCCCGAGGACGACGAGGCCGGGCAGGACGAACGTGATGTAGGGGATGCCACCGGCGTACTCGCCGATGCGGCTGCCCAGGATGACCCCGAACACCGCGAAGTAGAGCACGTTGTTGATGAACGGGGGTAAGAAGGTGTTGCGGGGGCGACGGACGTATCTGAGTATCTCGCGCTTCGTGAGCGTCCAGGTGCCCGTTTCGAGGCCGATCATCGGCCATCACCCGTCATCTCCACGAATATCTCCTCCAGCGAGGTCCGCGAGATGTCGAGGTTCACGATCTCGTGGCCCATCGCCTCCAGTTCGTTCAACAGGGCAGGGGTGACCGCGCCGCCGTTGCTGGCCCGGACGAGCAGCCGGTCGCCGTCGAGTTCCACCGACTCGACCCGGTCCAGGGTTCCATTGAGTTCCGGCGCGGTCGCCGGTGCCTCGCGCAGCGTGACGGTGATGGTGTCGGTGCCGCGGCCCATGAGTTCGTCCGGCGTCGACACCTCGACCTTCGAGCCCTGGTTGACGATGGCGACACGGTCACAGAGGCGTTCTGCCTCCTCGATGTAGTGGGTCGTGAGCAGGACGGTCGTCCCGTTGTCGTTGAGTTCGGAGACCACCTCCCAGAGGTCGTGGCGCAACTGCACGTCGACCCCGGCGGTCGGTTCGTCGAGGATGAGCAGGTCCGGGTCGGTGACGAGCGCCCGGGCGAGCAGCAGGCGGCGCTTCATCCCGCCCGAGAGCCAGTCGAACCGTTCTTTCCGCTTGTCGTAGATACCGACCCGCTTCAGGGCCTCGTGTGCCCGGTCGAGCGCCTCGTCCTCGGGGATGCCGTGGTAGCCCGCCTTGTGGACCAGCACCTCCTCGATGGGGAAGAACCGGTCGACGTTGAACTCCTGCGGGGCGAGCCCGATGGCGTTCCGTGCCTGCCGGTAGTCGTCGACCACGTCGTGGCCGAACACCCTGGCCTCCCCGGAGGTCTTCCGGGCCAGACCGACGAGGATGTTGATGAACGTGGTCTTGCCGGCCCCGTTCGGCCCGAGCAGGCCGAAGAACTCGCCCTCCTCGACCTGCAGGGAGAGGCCGTCGAGGGCGCGCAACGACCCGTACTCTTTCACGAGGTCGGTGACCTCGATGGCGTGTGTCATCGGTTGAGCCTCGGAAGACTCGCCGGTTAAGGGTGTTGCATCCGGAGGCGGGACCGGTCGGACCAACGTCGAGGCCGTCCGGTGTCCTATCGGGCAGACACGTGGGAGCCAACCCGTCACCGACCCATCACGTACCGATATGGCCATGACAGCTAAAGTCCTGTATCGCAGAGGGTATCGGAAGAAGGGGGTGAGGACGACCCATCATGGTCATCGAGCTACACCCATACACGCTCGCGCTCGTCGTGGCAGTCGTCGTCTCGGCGACCGTCTCGGTTCGGGCCTGGCAGTACCGGCCAGCCGCTGGTGCGACCCCGCTTGCAGTGCTGATGGTCGGGGTGACGGAGTGGCTCGTGTTCCACGCGCTGGAGGTCACGGCGACGTCACCGGCACGCAAGCTCCTCTGGGCCGACCTCCAGTGGCTCGGTGCGGTCATCATCCCGCTGGCGTGGCTCGCGTTCGCCCTCGAGTTCACTGGCCGCGACGACGAACGAACGGAACGGCTCCTCGGGGTGCTCCTCCTCGAACCGCTGCTCGGGATGGTCCTGCTCGTGACCAACAACGCCCACACGCTGCTGTGGGGCGAAGCACGGGTAGAAACCGTCACACTCCCCGGGCTGGCCCCGATGACGGTCGCCACCGCCCACCCCCACGTCGGAGCTATCGCCCACGCGCTGTTCAGCTACGTCCTCCTGCTGGCTGGCACCGTCCTGCTCGTCCAGCTCTTGCTCCAGACCCGGTCACTGTACCGCATCCAGGGCTTCTTCGTCTTGCTCGGTATCGGTCTCCCCTGGGTCGCGAACGTCCTCGCGCTGCTCGAGGTGACGCTGCTCGACCTCACCCCGCTAGCGTTCACCGTCACCGGCGTCGCGTTCACCGTCGGCCTCTACCGGTACCGGCTGCTCGACCTCGTCCCGGTCGCCTACGACCGCGTGGTCTCGACCCTCGACGACGGTGTGCTCGTCATCGATCAGGCGGGGCGCGTCGTGGACACCAACGCCGCAGCCGACGACCTGTTCGGGACGGGAGGCACGACCCTCATCGGTCAGCACGTCCGCGAGGTGGTCGACGAGTCCGAGCGCCTGCTGCCACCGTACGACGGGGTCGACGATCGCACCGAGGAGATCTCGTTCGACGTCGACGGCGAGCGGCGGTACTTCAGCGTCCAGCAGTCACAGCTCGTCGGCGGGCACGGCCAGGTCGTCGGAATCATCGCGGTGTTCCACGACATCACCCGGCAGAAGGAGCGCGAGCAGGAACTCGAGCGCGCCAATGCCGAACTCGAACGGACGAACGACCGACTGGACGAGTTCGCGAGCGTGGTCAGTCACGACCTTCGAAACCCTCTCACCGTCGCCCAGGGCTGGCTGGAGATGGCGCGCGAGACGGGGGCTACGGAGGACTTCGAGGCCATCGTAGAGTCCCACGAGCGGATGGAGCACATCATCGACGACCTGCTCACCCTCGCCAGGGAAGGCGCGGACCCCGACGCCTTCGAGGCTGTCGCGCTCCCGGCGGTCGCGAGGGATGCCTGGGCGGTCGTCGACACCGGCGAGTCGACACTCGAGGTCGAAACGGACATCGTCGTCACGGCCGACCGGCAGCGTCTCAAGCAGCTGTTCGAGAACCTCTATCGGAATGCCGTCGAGCACAACGACGAACCGGTCGACGTCCGGGTCGGGACGCTCTCGCGGGCGCTGTCCGACGGGGATGGGCTGGCACCGTCAGCAGACCGGTCGACCGGGGACGAGTCGTCGCCCAGTGCCGCCGACCAGCCGGGCTTCTACGTCGAAGACGACGGCAAGGGAATCCCGGAGTCCGAACGGGAGACGGTGTTCGAATCGGGCTACTCGGGGAGTGCCAGCAGCACCGGCATCGGCCTCTCCATCGTCGCGAAGGTCGCCGACGCCCACGGCTGGACGGTCGCGGTCAGGGACGGGCGCGACCGGGACGACGGGACGACCGACCCGGCCCGGCCCGGCGCACGCTTCGAGTTCACGCTCAGATAGTGCCGTCACTGATGAGGTGTTCGCAGGCACGTTCCACGTAGGCGGCCACGTCGTCGATGTCCTGCTGGTGGGAGACTTGGGCGTCGTAGCCGTGGTGTCGCTCCGCGTCGGTCGTGTCGGTGTACTTCACGGCGTCGGCGTTGATGACGAGATGTCCATACAGTCGCTTCGGCCCCCGACCGACAACGTGTTACGGCGGGTAGCACCCCACCGAGAGGCGCGCAGGCAGCACTGACAGACCGGGTCCGTTCTCGCTCGCCACCCCCCATCGGCCCGAGGGGTCAGGTCGACGATGGATGCCGGGAATCAAGGGTCGCGTTATCCCGCCCACCATCGTATGTTGCGTGATAGCACCCGACAGCCCGTGAGCCAGGATGCTACACGTCGAGAGCCACATGACGCCTTCCGACGACTCCGCCAGCGAATCACCTGCCTGGAGCCGCCGCACCGTCCTCACCTGCCTCGGGGCGGTCGGTGCCAGCGTCCTCGCCGCGCCGGTCGTGCGCCCCACCCCGACGACTGGCCCGGAACCGGGAACCACGTACAGCCGGTACCGGACGGTCAACGACGGAAGCGGCTGCATCGTCGCCACGGTGCCAGCAGCGTGGCACCGGACCGCGGTGGCCGGAGACCCGGCGACCGGGGTGGCCGTGGCAGCCTCGCCCGTGGCGGTGACAGCACCGACGACGTTCACGCTCCGCGCCGCCGACACGGCCACCCGGGGCGCACTCGCCGTCTACATGCCCGACCTGCTCGGGGAGCCGAGCGAGTTCAGTACGGCAACCCGCGAGTGGCCGCTGGGCTGTACCGCGACCGACCGGCTCCCCTACACGACGACGAACGGGCTCGACGGCCTCGTCACCGTGCATGGAGCCTGCCGCGAAACCGACGCTCTCGTCCTGAAGTACCTCGCGACGACGGTCCACGGCGACGGAATCGTCCTCGCGACGGTGACCATCGCCGAGGACCGCGACGTCGCTGCGGCGCTCACGTTCCTCGACACGCTGCGGGTCGACCCGACGTGGGACGAGCGCGAGGCTCGGGTCCGCCTCTCCTGACGCTCCTCACACCACCGGAATCTCCACCGGAACGAGGGGTCAGGTCGACGACGGATGCCGGAAATCAAGGGTTCCGTTATGCCCGCGCCCGGCCTACATTTCGTGCTAGTTACTAGCACACCTGAGGGGAGTTCATGACACCTACCGCCCATTCTGAGACCGAATCGTCCGCCTACAGCCGCCGCACCGTCCTCGCTGGCGTGGCAGCCCTCGGAGCGACACTCCTGACGGCCCCGGTCGCCCGTGCCGCCCCGATAACGCAACTGGGCAAGTCACCTGCCGAAGCGGAGGAAGAACCGGCCGAGTACACCGGCTACCAGACCGTCACCGACGACACCGGCGTCATCAGCGTCCAGGTGCCCACGGAGTGGACCGAGGCGGTGACCATCGGCAGCCCGGACACCGAGTTGAACCTGCTGCTCTCACCCGAACTCGACACGTTCGCGACCTCGTTCGAGTCGGCGGAGTCGAAGATCGTCACACCCGGTGCCGTCGTCGTCTACATGCCGACCAGCACGGGCGACCCGGCCCAGCTCAGCCAGCAGACCGAGGGGTTCCCGGTGAACTGCCAGAAGTCCGGCGAGAGCATCGAGTACGCCAACCAGAACGGCCTGGAGGGTATCGTCACCATCCACGGGAACTGTGGCGGGTCGGACGACCTCGTCATCAAGTTCATCGCGGAGCCGGCGAACGCCGAGGGCATGGTCGCGGCCGCTATCGCCGTCACCGACGACCGTGATATCGCCGCAGCGGTCACCTTCCTGGAGACGCTGAACGTCTCCACCGAGATGGCCGAACCGGACCCCGAGCCGGAATCGCCACTCGGCGGGCTCCTCTGAACGACCCGTCGGTCGCGTACCCGACGGACCATTCTTTTGCCACCGGTCGCCGTACCAGTGACGTACCCGTGCCCCCCGAACTCACTCGCCGACGCGCCCTCGCAGCGGTCGTCTCGCTGCCGTCCGGGGAGAGCCGCCCGGTCAGACAGGGCCCGGACCGAGAACCCGTCGCTAGCTGTTGAATCGACCCAGAGAATCGGCAGCCGCGAGACCTACGGTTCGACCGCCGGCGCGAACCGCTCGGCGAAGACGGCGTCGACCTGTGCTTCGGTCTCGGCCAGCGTCCCCGAGTTGTCGATGCTGTCGTGGTCCATCGTGATGTCGTCGAAGATGTCGCGGAAGTGCTGGTGGACCTCGAAGTCCGCGTCGCTCTCGTCGCCCTCTCTGGCGGCGATACGCTCCCGGACGACCGACTCGTCGCAGGTCACCACGACGAGTTCGAACCCGACGCCGAGTTTCCGGGCGACGGCCGCCGCCCGGACGCGGTCGCCCCGGCGCTGGAACGTCCCGTCGAGGACCGCGGTGCCGCCGGCTTCGATGACGTCTTTCGCACGCTCGAACAGCCCCTCGTACACCATGTAGGACTCGACCTCGGTGTAGTCCGGGTCGTCGAACAGGTCCTTTCGCACCACGTCGGTCCGGAGCAGCGTCCCGTCCGTGCGGTCGGCGAGGTCTTCGGCGACGGTCGTCTTGCCCGC
Organism: Haloarchaeobius pelagicus; assembly: GCF_051207375.1. Classification (NCBI taxonomy): domain Archaea; kingdom Methanobacteriati; phylum Methanobacteriota; class Halobacteria; order Halobacteriales; family Halorubellaceae; genus Haloarchaeobius; species Haloarchaeobius pelagicus. Next base: position 344,372 of record NZ_JBPJZD010000002.1, read on the forward strand.
CCCGGGCAGGCCGCAGACGATGATTAGCATGGTTCCACCGCCGGTCGCTGTCGGGACGGTCGCGTGTCCAGACCGTCCCCTCGTGTCCGAGCCATCACTGATTGGCGTATCCGTCGTTCCTCCCCGACATGAATCTACGGAAACCAACTCGCGCGCTCACGACGCCGCACGGCGACCGGTTCGCCACAGGTGGACGCCGACCGCGAGCCCGAACACGAGCAACGAGAGCGTCGAGACGAGCTCCCACTCGGTGCCGACGAGGGCCGGGAACACCGTCTCGAACAGCTCCTCGCTGTTCTGGAAGGCGTGGAACAGCAGGGGCGGGACGAGCGACCCTCGGGCCCCGTTGAACAGCCAGGTGAACACGAAGCTCAGCGAGAAGGCGACGAGCAGGAACACCACCATCGTCACCACGCCGCGCCCGACGAGCACCGGCAGGTGCCACGACGCCCAGAATGCCCCGATGATGGCACTCGCCCGGAACGCGCTCATCCGGGCCTGCAACCGCGGGAGGGCGAAGCCACGCAGCCCGAGTTCCTCACCCATCGGCCCACGCAGGAACAGCGTGACGAGCAACCCGCCGTTCAGTGCGAACAGCGCGGCCTGGATGGCCGCCAGCGAGAGGTCGAGGCTTCCGAACACGCCCTCGGTTCCGAGGCCGAACACCAGCGCCGACAGGGCGAACAACCCGACCGGGAGCAGCGCCACGAGGTACCAGACCCGCGGGAAATCGAACCGGACCAGCCGACCGAACAGTTCCCGAAGTCCCGCCCGGCCCGCCGTCAGGGCGACGACGACCACGCCCGCGATGGAGAACGAGAAGTCGGCCAGCCGGGTGAGCAGGTAGACCACCCAGCCGGGGACGACCAGGTCCGCGCCCTCGAACTGCATCACCTCGCCCATCTCCAGCAGCCGGATCGCGCTCTCGACCCCGGACTGTTCGGCGATGACCGCGAGGATTCCGAGCGTCCCCCATGCGATGGCGAACGCCAGCGCGAAGAAGCCGACCAGCGGCCAGTCGATACCCTCCAGTGCCTCGTTCCGGGCGACGGCCGATGGCTCCTCACCGCGCTCCCCACCCGTCTCGACTGGCGCTGTCATTGCGGTGGAAACGTCACGCGAGGAGAAGAAGATATGCGAGCGTCCAGGGCACCCAGCGGTTCACTCCCCGCCCAGCGACACCTTTGACAGACTCGCCTCAAGCTCGTCGACGTGCTCGTTGTACGCCTCGACGAACCCGACGAACTCGTCGGTCAGTTCCCGCACGTCGGGTGCCGAGGGCGCCTCGTACTGCGACAGCAGGTAGATACCGCCCTCGCCGCCGACGCGGAGGTACGACGCCTGGCTCTCCTCGCGCTTCAGCTCCCAGCGCGTGCCCGAGACGGTCGTCCGGAAGGTCCCGTAGTCGGTCCCGTCGTAGCGATGCAACTCGCCACAGATGGTGTCACACACCTCGCGGATGCGCCCGAGGATGCGGTCGCGCTCCGCGACGACGGTCTCCGTCGTTTCGACCGCGGGGAAGTCGGCGTCCACGTCGTCGAGCACGCCGTCGAGCGACCGGACGTGCTCGTTATAGGACTCGACGAACTCGTCGTAGTCCCGCATCGCCGAGGCGAGGTCTTCGGGTTCGGGCGGCTGCTTGGTCGAGACGACGTATATCTCGCCGCCCGATTTCCCCTTGTACCGCAGGTACTGCAGCGCCCCGCCCTCGTACTTCAGCGTCCACTTTCCTTTCCTGGTGGAGAACGTCTCCTGGCCGTAGTCGCCGCCCTGCAGGATAGCGAGTTCGCGGGCGATCTGGCCCGCGTGGTCCTTGACTGCGGTGACGACCTCGTCCCGTCTCGTCGTGATGTCTTCGGCAGAGAGGATGTCGAAATCGAGTTCGTCTGTCATTGGTTGGGTGTGGGGTTGGGGGTGGTTAAGGGGTGGCATCCTGTGGTGGTGTGTCGGGGGAGAGGTTTGACAAAAGGACTCGAACGGAGGGACACTACTCATGAAAACTGAGACACCCGGACTCTGCTTACGTCGCTAACCGAGGTGAATATCGGAGTCTTTCGGGGTTCTGTGGGGTGCTTCTCTATGAACTACGAAGTGCTGGGATTTATTGAGACCGTGCTGATTGTAATTTCTTCACCATATTCTATTGGACACGTCGGAAAGAAACAATAAGCTGGGGGAGAGATTTGGTCTATGAAGCGACGTTCTTTCCTCTCATTAGGAACAGCCGTCCTCGCATCCCTTGCAGGGTGCACAGAAGAGGCTGCCAATCAAACAGACGGAGGTTCAAAAGCAACAGACACAACGGCGAGACGAACGACAACAGATGCGTCTACAGATACATCGAAACAGAAACAAACTAAGACTACCTCCGAGACAGAGACCCCCACAGAGACCTCTACAGAGACGGAAACTAGTACAGAAGTTCCATCGTCGGACTATCAGGTTCGGATTAAGTATGATGGAGAGTGGACCGGGTCAATTGGCGGAGACGGGTCGGTTCGGTCAGTCGATGGGTCAGGGACCGAGACTTTCGATGTAAAAGGAGACCCTTTCATCGTCTCAGCAAATGCTCAAAAGTCAGATGGAGATTCTGGAACTCTCACAGTACAGATTCTCGAGAACGGAGAGGTAATCGCTCAACGAACCACAAGCGCAGACTACGGCCTCGCCCAGGTCACGTCGGAGGACGGAATACAGACTGAGACAAGCAGCAACTCGGGCACCTCATCAGAGAGCACGTTCAAAGTGCGGATTAGGTACGATGGAGATTGGCAGGGTAGCATTGGGGAGGGCGGTTCTGTCCGATCAGTCGATGGTTCTGGCAACAAGACTTTTTCAATTGATGGGGAACCAAGCGTGATTTCTGCGAACGCTCAGAAGCAAGATGACAGCTCAAACAAATTGACTGTGCAAATCTTGAAAGATAGTAAAGTGGTGAAGGAGAGTAGTACTACAGCAGCTTACGGCCTCGCTCAGGTCACATACTCGAATTTCTAACTATCCGAGTCTGACGAGTACGGGTTCACTGTGAACAATACCTACCGCTCACGAAAACTGAAATGCGGGAGTAGTGGGCCGGCGCGAATTTGAATCGCGGTTACGGCCACCCGAAGGCCGAAGGATACCAAGCTACCCCACCGGCCCGCATGCAAAACAACGCCGGGATTACTTTTAACGCTTCCGAATCGGAAGACGACACGCCACCCAGTCTCACTCCAATCGGACGAGTGCGTCGAGGTGGCCGCGGAAGTCGAGGTCGTGGCCGTCGACCGTCGAGACGCGAACTGCTTCGGAGGAGAAGCTGGATTCGAGGCGGTACTCCTCGCCGTCGTCGCCGTGGACGTAGATGGTCGAGCCGCCGATGTAGCTCGTCTCGGCGCGGGTGACGACGCCGTCCATGGTGGAGATCTCCGAGGAGCCGTCGCGCGAATCGCGCCGGACGTCGAAGCGGATCTCGTACCCCTCCTCGACGTCGTCCAGCCCGGAGTCGAGGACGTTCTTCAGGTCGGAGGCGTCGGCGGCCGCGACCGCCTCGGCGGCCTCGTTGGCGTCGTGGAGCGCCACCGGGTCATCTTCACCTGCTGCATCGACCGCGTCGTCGAACTCGTCGTCGGCCGCGTCGTCGGAATCCCCGCCCGGTTCGTCCGGCTCGTCCGCGACCTCGATGGGGTCCACGTCGTCGCCGTGGCCGGCCGGGACCGCGGCTTCCATGTCGGCGGTCGCTTCGGGCGTCATCTCGGGGACGTTCGCGACGAACTGGTCGAACACGCCGGTGCAGTCCGCACAGAGAAGATAGCACGAATCGTCGACGGCCAGGAGTTCGAGGCTGTCGTCGTCGCCGAAGGCGTCGCCACAGAGGCTGCAGTCGTCGACCTCGCCGAGCGAGTCGGGGTCGGTCGCGTCGACGTCGTAGGCGGCCATGTCGTCGGTGAGTTCCGATATCTCGTCGAAGCAGTGCTCGCAGGCGAAGCGTTCGGTGACGGCGTCGGCCTCCGTCGAGAGGTCGACCCGCCGGTGACACAGCGAGTGCAGGTCGGGCGCGTCGTCGCTGGAGAAGGTTCGCTCACAGAAGGTACAGCTCTGGGGGGCGTCGCGTTGACTCATCGTCTCACTCCTCCCCCGCCGGCCACTTAATTTCGACCGTTGGTTTCGCGTCAGAAGTGTTGGTATCCCTGAGTGTCGAGCCAGTGGTGGGCGACCGTGATGGAGTGGTCGGCGTGGAGGGTTCGCGGGCCGAGCCGGAGGCGCAGGTCGGCAGCGTCGGCCAGCAGTGACTCCTCCTCGTCGGTGAAGTCGGTGTGGTCCGAGAGGACGAACACGGGGTTCTCGGGTATCTCGGCCTCGCTGGCGGGGTCGCCGTCCTCGTGGAGCTGGATGACGGTCCCGTCGCGGGCGCACTCCTCGAGAATCGTCTCGAACCCGAATCGCCGGATGGATACCCCCGGCGAGGCCTCGGCGGGCATGTGCCCGATGGCGTCCTCGCGGTGGTCGAGGGCGTTTCGCACGAGCGCGGCGATGGAGCGCTCGTCGGGGTGGAGGTTCCGGACCTCGCTCCCGTCGACGGTGACGGTGTACTCGTCGCCAATGACGAGGTGGACGCGGACGTCTTCGCGGATACCGTGGCTGGCGAGGAACGCAGCATTGAGACAGCGGGCGAGCAGGTCCATCCGGCCGGCCTCGCTGGCGAGCGCGTCGAGCGAGAAGTCGGCGGTCGTCGGCACCTCGTGACCCAGAACGATGAACTGGCGCATAGCGGGGAGACACGCGACGGGGCCAAAGGGGCGTCGGAATGCCGGCGACAGTGACGACGCCCGAAGACAGGGGCTTCAGCGGGCGGTGATGACGAGGTCCGAGACGTGGAACGTGGTCCAGGCGTGGTCGCCCGCATCACAGTAGTCGGAGGGCATGATGCCGAACCGGACGGACGTCTCGCCGTCGACCGAGACCGTCCTGTCGACCGACCCACTCGCGCTCCCGTAGGCCTTCATCTGCAGCTTCGGGTCGGTGTGGACGGTCATCCGGAGCACCTCCACGCCGTCCTCGAACACCTGGAAGAACGCGAGCTCCCACCATGCTTCGGCCGCGGTCTCGTAGTCGAACTCGAACTGGAGGGTCCCCGACCGGTCGCCGAGTTCCTTCGTCGCGGCGGCCCTGGAGCACTGCACCACCCGGAACTCGAGTTCGTCCTGGGCGAGGACCGTCGTGGTCGCGTCACCGCGCTCGGCGGTCGCCCAGGAGCCGGTGTCCGGGGTGGTCGCTGGCTGCGCCGTCGTGGCGGTGTCGGTTCCGGTGTCCACTGCGGTGTCGGTTCCGGTCTCCACTGCGGTGTTCCCGTCCTCCACGTCGGACTTGCGCTGGACGTCGGGATCCCGGGGAGCGTAGTCGTCCGCGTCTGGAACACCGTCGCCGTCGGAATCGCGTTCCGTCCCCGCAGTCCCCGTCCCCGCGGTCCCCGTTCTCGCAGTCCCGGCGGTCCCCCGGGTCGTGTTCGTCGCTTGCTCCCCACTCGACAGCCGGAGACAGCCCGCGAATGAAAGTCCAGAGACCGATGCACCCGCGGTTCGTAACAGTGCCCGGCGGTTTAGCATACGTCGTCGCCGTGTCATACCACCGAAGAGACAGGCACCCTACGAATACTAATCGGCCGACAGTGATACGTCGGGCGACGCCACCGAAAGACCGCCCAGGCTGTGCGGCCCCCGTCGAGTTCCCGGAACCGGCTCGTTCGCGCGATGCGCGCCCTGCTTCCCCCGCCGCCGTGGAGGAGGAGCACGGTCGGGAGGGAGTCGCTCGTGGTGCCGCGACCGAGACAGCCGAGCGAGTCCGCCGAGCGAGAGCCCACCCGCGGTGGCGAGGAGTCGACGCCTGTGTACGGGAGGGGTGAGGTGGCCAGTGTCCCCGAAACTGTCGTCAGCTTGAACGTCGCGGGGAGCCTCAGGACACACATGGTCTCGTGGCGTAGCCTGGCCGCGGGCTACCTCGTCGAACTCGTCGCGCTCCTGGTATCCATTCCCCTCGCGACGGCGGCCGACCTCCCGGGGTTCTACCAGCCGGCGAGTCCCGCCCGCCTCGCCCCAGTGCTGGGCGGGCTGGCCGCCGGCTGGTGGGGACTCCGCGAGTGGGATGGCCCCGGCAGACCCGACCCGCTCCAAGTCGGCACCAGGAACGGGGCCGCCCTCGCTGTCCTCACCGGAGCTGGGGCGATGGTCGGCCTGCTGCTCCAGAGCCCGCTCTGGGCCGTCGTGACCCTCTCCGCACTCGTGGTACTCGGCGCGGCCTGGCAAGACGGCGACTCCCGACTGGCCGCCACGGCAGCCTTCGTCGCGGTCCTGACCATCCTCCCACGCCTCCGCATCGGTCTCGGCTTCCTGCTCACGACAGTCTCACTCTGGCCCCGGATGGGTGACTACGCCTTCCTCGCGCCACAGCCCGGTCTCGACGGCTGGCTCTTGCTCGCACTCGCCCTCGGCGGCCACGTCCTCGGCGGGGCGCTCGCCGGCCTCTGGGCCAGACGTCGAGATGGCAAGGCACTAAGCCAGCGGGCGTCTGGCAACCGGTAATGGAGCTACTCGACACCGCCCGGAAGCTGGTCGCCACCGGGCCCGTCTGCGACCCCTGTCTCGGTCGCCCCTTCGCCGACCGGAGCTTCGGGTTGACCAACGCCGAGCGCGGGAAGGCCGTGCGCGTCAGCATCGCCCTCGAGGACGACGAACCGTACGAGTCCCCTGACCGCGAGGACTGCTGGGTGTGTGAGGGCCACACCGCCCGGTTCGACACCTACGCCGAACTCATCGCCGAGGGACTGGAGGGCGTCAGCTTCGAGACCTACCAGGTCGGCACCCGCGCCCCGCCGCTGGTCGAGGAGAACGAGATGCTGTTCCGCGAGGACGCCGGCATGGAGCCCGACGCGGGCGAACTCTTCAAGTCTGAGTTCAATCGCGAGGTCGGCAAGCGCGTCGGCCAGCGTACGAAGACGGACGTGGACTTCGAGCGTCCCGACGTGCTGGCGGTCATCGACCTCGAACGCGCCGGCGAGGACCCCTCGACCCACGCGGTCGACGTGCAGGTCAACCCGGCGTTCGTGTTCGGGCGCTACCGCAAGCTCGAACGCGACATCCCCCAGACCGAATGGCCCTGCCGGGAGTGCGGCGGCACCGGCGTCCAGCTCTCCCGAGAGGAGGGCGAGGAGCCGTGTGACTACTGCGGCGGGTCGGGCTATCTCTACGACGACAGCGTCGAGGGGTTCGTCGCCCCGCACGTCCTCGACGCGATGGACGGCTCGGAGGCCATCTTCCACGGGGCCGGCCGCGAGGACGTCGACGCCCTGATGCTCGGGACGGGCCGGCCGTTCGTCGTCGAAGTCAAGGACCCCAAGGTCCGCTCGCCCGACGCCGAGGCGCTCGAAGCCGAGATCAACGAGGCCGCCGCGGGTTCCGTCGAGGTCGACGGGCTGCGCCTCGCCACCCACGAGATGGTCGAGCGCGTCAAGGAACTCGACGCCTCGAAGACCTACCGTGCCGAGGTGGAGTTCGGTGACGACGTGACCGAGGAGGCGCTCGCCGACGCGGTCGCAGAACTCACGGGCACGACCGTCACCCAGCACACGCCCCAGCGCGTCGACCACCGCCGCGCCAGCCTCGACCGGACCCGCACCGTCTACGACATCTCCGCCGACCTGGAAGACGACCGCCACGCCACCGTCGACATCCACGGCGAGGGCGGCCTCTACATCAAGGAACTCATCAGCGGCGACGACGGCCGGACCGAACCCTCGCTCGCGGGCCTCCTGGGGACGGAGGCGACCGTGACCGCGCTCGACGTACTCGCCGTCGAGGGCGAGGACGAGGAGTTCGACGACCCGGACTACCTGCGCTGAGCGGGCGACAGGTCGGTGTCCTGCCAGGCGGCACGCTTTTGACCGTGTGGTACGTGAACACGCCCCGAGGGGATACCCCATGTGCCACCATGTAGCAGGAGCAACCACCACCCACGAACCCGAGGCCGAGCACGAGACGGCGGACGAGCACGACGTCGACGACGGGCCGGAACTCGCCGAGCCGCCAGCAGACGACTAGTACACCTTCGACTTTTTCGAGCGACTCCGAGCGCCGACAGCGGAGCCGGCGCGCCGAACCACGAAGGTAGAAGTCGCGGTAGCGGAAAGGACTCGACCATGCACTTCGGCGTGGACGAGGCGGGGAAGGGACCGGTGCTGGGGTCCATGTGGGCCGCGGCCGTGGTCGTCCCCGACGACGCGGTCCTCCCAGAAGACGTGGACGACTCGAAACGGGTGCAGCCAGCCCGGCGCGAGGAGATCGCCACGACGCTCCGCGCGGACGACCGGGTCCGAATCGGCCTCGCCGAGATACCACCGGAACGTATCGACGACCCGGAGACGGACATGAACACGCTCACCGTACTGGCTCACGCCGAGGCCCTCGACGCTGCGGGCGTGGACGGCCTCTCGGGCTATCTCGACGCCGGTGACACCGACGAGGCCCGGTTCGGCCGCCGCGTCACCGAGCACTGTTCCTGCGCCATCGAGGTGACCGCCGAACACGGCGCGGACGAGACCTACCCCGTCGTCGCGGCCGCCAGCATCGTCGCCAAGGTCGAACGCGACGCCCAGATGGCGGGCTTCGCCGACGAGTACGGGGCGGTCGGCTCGGGCTACCCGAGTGACCCGACGACCCGCGAGTTCCTCGCGGACTACGTCGCCGAGACGGGGGAACTCCCCCCGTTCGCCCGCGCCTCGTGGTCCACCAGCGCGGACGTGCTGGCGGCACACGAACAGACCGGCCTGGGCGACTTCTGACGGCCGACGACGCCCCGGTCAGGGAACCCGCGAGCCCGCCACCGCCAGTGGCTGCCTGTCGACGACCGTGCCACTCCCATCGGTCGCCAGAAGAGAGAGGACACTGGGCATGGCGAAATGCGACGACAGCCACACAGAAGGGAGACCGGCCTAATCGCCGGTGGACGGGTCGGTCGTCAGTGCTCGCCGGTCGTCAGCGACCGGAGGATGTCACCGTACGCCGGCCGGGTGATGAGCACCCCGATGAGCACGCCGAGGATGGTCACGATGGCGAACCCGCGCAGGTCACCGAGCGAGAGCACCGCCAGCGGCGACATCGCCACGATGGTCGTCGCCGCGGCCGCACCGATGACCCAGAACGCCTTGCGGAAGCGCGACTGGAACACCCGTGAGGAGGTCGCCCCACCCTCGGCCATCACCTCGTCGGCGATGATGATGAGGTCGTCCACCCCGGTCCCGATGACCGCGATGAACCCGGCGATGTGCGAGAGGTCGAGCGGGAGGCGCACCGCCGCGACGAAACCGAGCAACAGCACGACCTCCGCGAGCGCGGTGAGTATCATCGGCAGTGCAACCTTCGGCTCACCGTAGCGCAGGTAGACGACGCCACTGACCGCGAGCACCGCGATGATACCGGTCAGCAGCGAGTTCAGCTTGAAGCGCTGGGCGAGCGCCGGTTCGAGCGAGAACACCTGGGACTCCTCGAAGTCGAGCGGTGCACGGAGCGACCCGGCCTGGAGGTCGACGGAGACCTCGCGGGCCTCGGCACGCGAGCCCGTGGTCATGACGAACCGCGGGTCATCGGCGAAATCGCCCGACTCGATGCTGTTGGCGAGGCTCGGGGCGACCGAGAACGTACTCGTCACGTTCCCCTCGGAGACGAGCACCAGACAGTGGCCCGCGTCGTTACGGGAGTCACCGCCGCACTCGGGCGAGCCGGCACCGGACCCGGTGAACCCGTTGTCCACCATGACGCTGGTGAACCGGCCGGCGGCCTGCTGGTTCAGGACGACCGGAACCTGCCAGGTGCCACGGTCGTTCTGTTCGGGCGCGCCGACGCTCTTCAGGTCCTCGTAGGTGATGACGGGCTGTTCCTCCATCGTCCCGTTCTCGCCCGGATAGCGGGCGTAGACGGTGACGACACCACGGTCACTGATGAGATTGCGCAGCTCGTCGGGGTCCTGGTTCGGTGCCTCGATGACGATGTAGTTCGTCCCGTCGACGGTCGTCGCCGTCGTCACCGACCCGGCCGTGAGCCCGGTCGCCTCGAGCTTCCGGTTCAGGACGTCGGTGATCTGGTTGCGGGTGGACTCGGTGACGCCGTCGCGCACGTCGTCGGTGGTCACCGGCCCGCCCTCGGTGGACTGGATGCCGGCGTCGTTGAGCGCGGAGACGAACTCCGACTGGCTGACGGAGTCGGTGAACAGCTCTGCGGTACCCGCCTCGGGGCGGAGGTAGACGTCACGCAGTTCGACGCCGAGGTCGTTGGCGATCTGCTGACGAGCCTCGCTGATCTGGCTCGAATCCTCGAAGCCGCCGTAACTCACTTTCTCGGCGGTCATCCCGACCACGGGGGCGCGGATGCGCGTCCCACCGTCGAGTTCGAGGCCGTACTGGAGGTTGGTCGGCCCGGAGGCTCCGGCGATGAGGCCGGGTGTGAACAGTATCGTCCCGCTCCCGACGAGCAGGAGCGTGAGGACGACGACGCGCCAGTTCTCGCGGAGGTTCATTCCGGCGTCACCTCCCCGAGTTTGTACCAGCGAAGCAGGCTGAGATTGAGCATGTACGTGTTGACGAGGTCGGCTGCGAGACCGAGGACGAGCACCAGGCCGATAGAGGCCATCAGCTCGATGCCGAACAGCGTCGCGACGACGGTCATCACGGCCATCGCGGCGATGGACGTGATGGTCATCGTGACACCGGTCTCCATCGCGCGGTGGACGCTGTCGTAGAACTCACCGGAGCGACGGAGGACGTGGTTGTTCAGCAGGATGTCCGAGTCCACCGAGTACCCGATGAGCATCAGGAGGGCGGCGACGGTCCCCAGCGAGAGTTTGATGCCGAGGAGGTTCATCGCCGCCAGCGGGATGACGATGTCGGAGAACGCCGAGATGACGATGGCGATGGAGGGGACGAAGGAGCGGAAGAAGACGAACGCGAGGATACTCATGCCGAGGAACGCGGCGAAGAGGCCCTGTGCGGCGGTCGTCCGGGCGCTGCTCCCGAAGCTCGGCGAGGTCGTCTGGCGGGCCTGGACCAGCTCGCACTCGTCGGGGTTCGAACAGGTGGCCTGGAGGTTCGCCTGCGCCTGGTCCGCCAGTACCGTCCCGTTGGTCTCGGGGCCGAACGTCAGGATGTAGGTCGGCTCCGTGATCGACGGGCCCTGGACCCGTTGTTTCGAGACGATGTCCGCATCGAACGCGGTGTCGAGTTCGCTTCGTGGCGTGTCTGTCTGTACCGTGAGTTCGGTGCCACCGGTGAAGTCGGTGCTCAACCCGACCGGTGTCCCGAACACGACGTACCACCCGAGTATGACCACCAGCGCGACGGCGAGTAACGCGAGGGGGACCGCCGCCAGCTGGCGGTTCGAGTACGGGGTGTAGTCTATCTCCGGTACCTCGAACTTGCTCATGGACGCCGGTCCGGTATCGGCCCACCTAAGCCTTCTTATCTCCCCGTCCAGTCGTGTAGAATCGGCGCACCCGCGGGGGAGGCTTTTGCGTCGGCAGGTCGTAGGTTCCGGTATGAATCAGTACGCCAGCAGAGTCGTCCTGTCGTACCCGGCCGACCTCTCCGGCTGGAGCCGCGACCAGGTCGCCACCTCGCACTTCAAGGCGTGGCTGCGCCGGACCCGAGAGACCGCCGCCGTCGGCGACATCTGGGAGGAGTTCGTCGACGTCGGCTGCTGTGGCAGCACCTACGACGTCCCCCTCCGCGTCGAGGAAGTCGAGGGTGGCGACGAGATGGGACCGGACACCGACATCGAGTACACCGTCAGAGAACAGTGCGGCCTCGAAGGTGGCTGGAAGGTCCAGAGTCAGGCCGGGCCGGCGACCGAATAGGCTCCTGAAGACGAGAACTCAGTCCGGCAGGTACCGCACGTTCAACACGCCGTCTTCCACCGAGCGCCGGACTTCGACGCGAATCGCGTTCACCCGCGCCGCCCGGGCGACCGTCTCGGGGTCCTCCAGCACGTCTGCTGCGGCCTGTTCGGTCTGCTCCGGCGGCACAGAGAGCACGTGAATCTCGCCGGTGCCGGCGCGCTCGACGCGCTCGATGTCACCAGTCTCTAGCCCCTCGGCGATTTCCATCGCCTGCGTCGTCGGGGAGAGGTCGCTGTCGACCAGTTCGATGGTGTGGCAGTAGTCCTCCTCGACGACCTCCCAGACGACCTCCATCGGCGGGACGGGCGCGATGGTCGCGCCGAGCACCTGGTGGCGCTCGTAGCCGTCGTTCTCGCCGAGGGTGTGAATCTGGCCGGTGTCCACGTCGCGCAGGACGGCCGAGCCCTCGTCAGCTTCGGTCACGAGGAACGTCGCGGTCTTCTCGCTCATGTCCCGAGGCTAGCGGTCAGGCCTTTTCCGGGTTTCGTCGTCGGCCCAGCAGGAGCATCAGCGCCCCGACCAGTACCGGCGGGAGCGGGCTGGAGAGCGGCGGCATCGCATAGAGCAGGCTGACGACGGGCGCGAACAGGCCACCGGGCGCGGGGCGAGTGACCGTCTCGCCGTCGAGGGTGAACTCCGGCGGCATGGAGATGACGAGCGCGAGATAGAGCGAGAGCAGGAACAGGAACCCCGTCGCCGCCATCAGCAGGTCGTAGCGCGTGTCGCTCCCGACCCGGCGGTGTCGGCGGGCGACGAACAGCACCGGGGCGAGGACGGGTGCGACGACGAGCAGCCCGAAGAAGATGTAGAACGCCCGGAGGAAGGTGAACGTCCCCCCGACCGACCCGAGCGTGTTCGCCACCTGGACCGCCAGTGCCGCCCCGAAGTAGAACGTGAGGACGACGCCGAGCAGCCCGCCGACCACCGCGTACAGCTTGAACAGGCGCGACTCGCTCTGGCGGAGGGCGTACGGGAACGCGCCGAACACGCCGTCGTAGGTCTCCTCGGCCTCGTCGGTCATCGCCCTGACTTGGGTCGAGAGGGCCAAAAGCGGCGCGGTCCCGCGGCGTGCCCGGGTACGGTTCGAGCCCCGATGTGGGCATCACCAGCGTTTTGTCACTGCCACGAGCGAGTCTCGGTATGTACGTCGACATCGGTAACGCCCTGGCCGAGGAGGCCTCGCCGGGCATCTCGCGGGACGCGCTGGAGCGACTGGACACACAGGTCGCCCGGGCGCACGAACGCATCGCGGACGGTATCGCGAACCACGAACACGGTTACGCGGCGCTCGACCTGCCCCAGACGGTCGACACTGCCGCCATCGAGAACGCGGTCGCACCCTTCGACGACAGCGAGGCGGTCCTCAACGTCGGCATCGGCGGGAGCGCGCTCGGCGCGGCGACCATCGCGGACGCCCTCGACAGCGACGTCGACGCCTACTTCCTCGACAACGTCGACCCCGAGCACGTCTCGCAATTGCTCGCCGACCTGCCCCTCGAGAAGACGACCGTGAACGTCGTCTCGCGCTCCGGGACCACCGCGGAGACGCTCGCGAACTTCCTCGTCGTGCAGGACGCGATGGAATCCGCGGGTGTGGACTGGACCGACCGCACCTTCGTCACGACCGGCGAGTCCGGCCCCCTCCGGACGCTCTCGGACCGTCACGACCTCCCGTCGCTCCCGGTTCCCGACGGCGTTCCGGGCCGGTTCTCCGCGCTCTCGACCGTCGGACTGGCCTGTGCGGCCATCCAGGGCCACGACCTCGACGAACTCGTCGCCGGCGCGGCCGAGCAGCAGGCAAAGCTCTCGGGCTCGCTGTTCGACTCGCCCGCCTACGCCTACGGTGCCATCTCGTACGCCATGGACGTCCGAGGTGCCTCGGTGAACGCGATGATGCCCTACGCCGAATCCCTCGAGACCTATTCCGAGTGGTTCGCCCAGCTCTGGGCCGAAAGTCTGGGAAAGGACGGCCTCGGCCAGACGCCCGCCCGGGCACTCGGCGCGACCGACCAGCACTCCCAGCTCCAGCTCTACCGCGCCGGCCCCCGCGACAAGCTCGTGACCCTCGTCCGGCCCCGCGAGTACGACGACACCACGATTCCGGAGACGGAGTTCGACGACCTGGCCTACCTCGGCGGCAAGGGTCTTGGCACCCTGCTCGACGCCGAGTTCGAGGCCACCGAGGCCAGCCTGGCCGCGGCGGGTCGCCCGAACGTCCGGGTCGAACTCGACCGCGTCGACGAGCGCGGCGTCGGCTCGCTGCTGTACGGGATGGAGGCCGCCTGCGTCATGGCGGGCGAACTCTACGGCGTCGACACCTTCGTCCAGCCCGCGGTCGAGTGGGGCAAGAAGGCGGCTCGCGGCCTGCTCGGCGGTGGCGACTTCGAGGAGGCCGACGCGGTGGCCGAGAAGACCGAGCTGCTCGTCGAGTAACGGCGGCCCGTTTTCGCGGCCGGTTCGACCGTGCGCAGCCTATTCACCATAGCAGAGAGCCTATAGTTCTCCGTTCGCTACCTCCGGTATGGACGATTCGCTCGTCGACCACACCGGTTCGCCCTCGCCCTCCCCGCCATCGAAGGTGACGGCGGCCATGACCGCGAAGACCGTGTTGCGGTTCGCGCTGCTCGGGTTCGCCTCCCTCCCGGTCCTCGTCGTATACCAGCTGGTCCTCTACATGGGAGCAGTCCTGGTCTTCGGCCAGTTCGAGCCGACCGGGCCGAAGGGGCAGATAATCTCGGTCCTCAGCCTCGGCCTGGGGACGCTCACGCTCGCCATCGCCTACCTGAAGTACTCCGACCGGGACTGGTCGTTCGTCGACCTGCGGGTCCCGACGCTCCGTGACGTGGGCTGGGCCGTCGGTGGGTTCGTCATCCTGCTCCTGGGATTCATCGCCATCACCTCCCTCCTCAACGTCCTGGGACTCTCGACCGCCCAGCACAGCACCGCCCAGCAGGCACAGCAGGGTGACCCCGCGCTGTTGCTCCCGCTCATCCCCCTCTCGCTGCTCATCATCGGCCCGGGCGAGGAGCTGCTCTACCGCAACGTCATCCAGAAGTCGCTGTACACGCACTTCAGCAAGGTCGGTGCGGTCGCGGTCGCCAGCGCCATCTTCGCGCTGGTCCACATCCCGGCCTACGCGACCGGCAGTGGTCCCGCCGCATTGGCGTCCTCGCTCGCGGTCATCTTCGTGCTCGCGCTCGTGCTCGGCGGCGTGTACGCCCGGACCGAGAACGTCCTCGTGCCGGCGTTCATCCACGGCGCGTACAACGCGCTGGCGTTCGCCAGCAGCTACGTCGACCTGACGAACAACGCCGTCGAGAGCGCGTACGTCACCCTGTTCACGCTCGTGTGACGATTCAGACCGTCTTACGGCTGTCTGACGAACCTTTTTCGATATCCCCGTTGTAGCTTGCCTCGTATGACGAAGCGGTACTCCATCGTCTGCGGTGAGGACATGAGCGAGCGGGTCGACGCGCTCGCACAGGAGTTCGACCTCACCGAACAGGCGGTGCTCCGGCAACTCATCGAACGCGGCCTCGAACAGGTCGAAAACTAGGGGTTAGGGGTACTAGTTCGAGGGGTTCTTCCGCGAGAGCGCGCTCCCGCAGATCGGGCAGCGGTCCTTGTTCTCGTCGAACTCGCGACCACAGCCCGCACACTGGAACCGCCAGTCGCGGCGCTCGTCGATGCCGTCGCGAGCGATGACCTCGACGCCGACGTTGAGTTTCTCGGCGACGTTCTGCATGGCGTAGTCGTCGGTGACGAGCGTCCCGTCGAGTTCGAACGACGCGGCGACCAGCCGGATGTCGGTATCCGAGAGCACGTCGAGGTCGCCCGTCTCTCTGGCGGCCCGTCGGACGCGCTCGGTCGTCTCGGTGTCGGGGATGTGGACGTGCATCCCGGCCCCCTCCATGGCGTCGTACCGGTAGACGCTCTCGCCTTCGAGCTCGTCCCGGACCATGGGGATGGTGGCGGTGTCGTTGGACGTGTGGTACTCGTTGATGAACGCGGAAGAGTCGAGAACGTACATTTACCGCTGGACGACGATGTAATCCTTCACTGCCTGCACGTTGTCCACCGGGACCCGGAAGCGCCCGTTCTCGTCACGGTTGTAGTCGATCGCGCGAGTAGGCGTCTCGTCACCGGGTTCGACGACGAGGTCGTCGAGTCGGCCGCTCTTCAGGTCCATCGTGATGTTGTACAGCATCCCAAGTTCCGTCCCGTCAGAGCCCATGACGGACTTCCCCGAGAGGTTCTCCGCGAGTATGTCGGACATACCACTGTCTTCCCAACGGGTGCTAATAAACGCCACGGGGAACACCGCGGAGCGACGCCGGTGTGCCGGCCCCGGTCGACCATGGAGCCGAAACGTGTCGACGCCTCACAGGGCCTGACGACCGTGACGATGGAATTAAATGCCGTCCTGAGTACTCTCAGATAAGAACCTTCTAGGGTGTTCGCCATGTCTGATACAGATTCCTCCGAAACCGACACAGCATCCAACACGCTGAGGACACCCATCGTGGCCGTCCTCGGCCACGTGGACCACGGCAAGACCAGCCTCCTCGACAAGATCCGCGGCTCCGCCGTCATCGAGGGTGAAGCGGGGGCCATCACCCAGCACATCGGCGCGACCGCGGTCCCGCTCGAGGTCGTCTCCAAGATGGCCGGGTCGCTCGTCGACCCGGACGACTTCGACCTCCCCGGGCTCCTGTTCATCGACACGCCCGGCCACCACTCGTTCAGTACGCTTCGCTCCCGTGGTGGCGCGCTGGCCGACATCGCCGTCCTCGTCGTGGACGTGAACGACGGCTTCCAGCCCCAGACGCTGGAGGCCATCGACATCCTGCAGAACACCCAGACCCCCTTCATCGTCGCCGCGAACAAGGTCGACACCGTCCCCGGCTGGAACGCCAACGAGGACGCCCCCATCCAGCAGACCTACGAGGCCCAGTCCGACCGCGTCCGGAACGACCTCGACCAGCGGCTCTACTCCATCATCGGCGAACTCTCCGACAACGGCTTCTCCGCGGACATGTACTGGCGCGTGCAGAACTTCCAGAAGAACGTCGGGGTCGTCCCCGTCTCCGCGATGACCGGCGAGGGCATCCCGGACCTCCTCGCCGTCATGATGGGCCTCTCCCAGCGCTACATGAAGGAGGCCATGGCCATCGACGTGACCGGCCCCGGTGTCGGAACCGTCCTCGAAGTCAAGGAGGAACGCGGCTTCGGGACCACCATCGACCTCGTCCTCTACGACGGCATCATCCGCGAGGACGACACCATCGTCGTCGGCAGCAAGAACGAACCCATCGTCACCGAGGTGCGCGCCCTCCTGCAGCCGCGCCCGCTCGCCGAGATCCGGACCGAGTCCCGCTTCGAGCGTGTCGACGAGGTGAAAGCGGCCTCCGGTATCAAGGTCGCCGCACCCGACCTCGACAAGGCGATGTCCGGCGCGCCGGTCCGCGTCGTCGGCGACCGTGACCTCGACGAGGTCGTCGCCGAAGTGGAGGCCGAACTCGCCGAGTTCGCCGTCTCCACCGAAGAGGATGGCGTCGTCGTCAAGGCCGACACCCTCGGCTCGCTCGAAGCCATGGCGAACGCCCTCGAGGAGGCCGAGATTCCCATCGTCCGCGCCGAGGTCGGCGACATCGCCCCGCGGGACGTGAGCGTCGCCTCGACGGCCGACGACGACCTCCACCGGACCATCCTCGGCTTCAACGTCGACGTGCTGAAAGACGCCGAGAACCGCGCCGACATCGACAACGTGCGCATCTACACGGACGACGTCATCTACCAGCTCATCGAGGAGTACGAGGAGTTCGTCGAGAGCACGAAGCAGGAACAGCAGGACACCGTCCTGAAGAACATCGCCCGGCCGTGCCGGTTCCAGATCCTCCCCGACCACACCTTCCGCCAGAACAACCCCGCCGTCGTCGGCGTCGAGGTTCTCTCGGGGACCCTCCGCAAGAACCAGAACGTCGTGAAGTTCGAGGGGAACGACCCGAAACGCGTCGGCTCCGTCAAGGGCATCCAGGAACAGGGTGAGGACGTCGACGAGGCCCGCGCCGGCAACCGCGTCTCGGTCGCCATCGACGGTCCCACGGTGGGTCGCCAGATCGAGGAGAACGACGAGCTGTGGATCGAACTCCCCGAGAAGCACGCGAAGATTCTGGAGCAGGAACTCAAAGAGGAGATCCCGATGGACGAGCGCGAAGCGCTCTCGTTCTACCTCGAAAAACGCCGCAAGGTCGACCCGTTCTGGGGCAAGTAAGCCCGACGGGCCGACTCGATTTCCGTTCGTCTCATCCCCATCAGTGGGTACGCGACCCCGACAGGTCGACGTGAGTCAGTGCTGTCTCTCCCCCGTTCTGGCTTCCCCCCGGAAGCGATTGCGAGGTTGCGAACAATCGGGCGGTCGGCGTGCTCCCCCAAGCAATCGTCGCCGCCCCTACCGCAACCTATCCGCACCTTCCAACCGGAACCACATCGTCTACCGGCTTTCCCAGTACGGCCCTTTATATAAATACCCTCAACGTTCTGGAGAATCGACCAGTTCCACGGTGCTCACAACAACAGCAGCGCCACCGCCAGCGCGTTGCTCACGCCGTGACAGAGCATCGGGACCGCGAGGTTGTGGGTGCGGGCGTACACCGTCCCCCAGACGATGGAGATGGCGAACAGCTGGGCGAGCGCCATCCCGACCGCGGCGGGGGTCCCGGAGTACATCGGCAGGTGCGCGATGGCGAACACGGCCGAGCCGACCATCACCGCGCCCGCAGTCGTAAAGGAGCGGTCGAGGTTGCGCTGGATGACGCCGCGGAACATCAGCTCCTCGATGGGGCCGTTGACGAGCAACACGAGCGGGAGGACCGAGAGCAAGAGCCCGGCCCCGCCCAGCGCCGCGTAGGAGACGAGCGTGTGCTCGGCCACGGGGAGGTCGAAGTACCACGCCATGGCGACGACGCCCATCTCGACCGCACCGGTGGCGGCGACACCGGCGATGACGTGCGTGACGTCGGAGTCAGAGAGCCAGTACACGTCCATCCCGCGGATGCCGTCCCCGAACCCCTCGAGGATGAGCACGACGACGAGCAGGTAGCCGAAGTAGCCCGCGACGAACAGCAACACGAGGTCGGTGACGCCGTCGCCCGGGAGGACGACGAGCGCGGCCAGCCCGACCGCCGAGGAGACGAGCGTCCCGATGACCGCGACGCCGACGGCGAGGTGGACCGCGAGGCGGCGCGACCAGCGCACGCGGCCGGGGTCACGGCCGAAAGCCTCGAACGATTCGAGGGCGTAGCGGTAGGAGCCGTCGGTGACGAGGACGAGCAGCCCGAACAGGAAGCCGACGACGAGCAGCAGGTCGAACTCGGCGAGCACCAGCGCCGGTCCGGCTGCGACGAGCACGGTCGTGGCGACGAGGTGGTAGACGATGGCGGTCACCGAGGGCGCGACGCTCTCGACCCGGGCGAACAGCCTGACCGGGGTGTACCGCGGCGCGAGCGTCCCCACACCGAGGGCGAACGCCGCGCTGGCGAGCGTCAGCGCGACCCAGTACCCGCCGACCGCCAGGGCGTCGAGGGGTGCCAGTGGCCCGAGCGCGAGCAGGGTCGTCCCGACGAGCACCAGCGGGACACCGACGAGGACTCCGAGTAACATCCGGGCCCGCAACAGGACGGCCGCGGGCATCGTCGCCAGCAGGAGCTGGGCGAGCATCTCCTCTTCCTCTCCGAGTGGGTTCAGCCCGAACAGCGCGCCGGCGAGCCAGACGCCGAGCAGGACGAACGACGTGCCGACCAGCGTCAACGCGAGCGAGGGATACACCACGACGGGCACCAGCAGCGTCCCGAGCGCGAACAGGTAGTAGAAGACGTAGCCGTGGCGGTGCGGGGACCGAACGGCGCGCCACCAGAGCCGGGTCGCGACGCGGCGAGTGGGCGAGGGCGACCGGACCGACTGCGAGCCGATGTGGGTCCGGCCGTCGCTCGACAGCGGTGCGTCACCGTACCAGAAACTCGGCGAGAACACGGAGATGACGGTCAGACTACCCGGGATGGTCAACACGACGGCGACGGCCGCGACGAGGGTCGCGGTCGTCAGCGTTTCGACCGCGGGCGTGCCGACGAACAGCAGGTCGGCGTACCACGAGAGCCGCGAGAGCGGGTCACCCGCGGGCAGGGTCGCCACCGGAATCGAGACCTGCGCGAGCACCCCACCGGCTCCGGTCCCGGTGGTCGCCGTCGGTGCCGGGCCGTGGACCGCGATGCTGCCTGCGAAGGCGACCAGCCCACCCGCCATAACTGCCGCGGTCACACCCCCGAGCGCGCCCAGGACCGACCGGACCGACGTGGGCAGGGGGACCCGTCGAAGGCCGAGCCGGACCAGCAGCCCGAGTGCGTACCCGAACAGGATGGCCGCGACGAACAGGGTGGCGACGGCGAGCGTCCCGGCGACGGCGAGTATCGGCGAGCCAGCACCGATCGCCACCGCCAGCACGAGAATCGTGGCCGGCGTCAGGAAGACCACGGTCCACTCGAACAGGTCGGCGAGCAACAGGCCGCGAACGAGGGTCCGCACCGGGACCGCGGTCAGCATCATCTCTCGGGCATCCAACGACAGCACCCGCCGCCCGGCCTGGATGGCCCCAAGGACGACGACGAACACGACGACGCCCGGCAGGTAGTACCGGGCCGCGCTGACCGTGGTCGGGTCACCGGCCGCGAGCGACCGGCCGACCGCCATGGCCGCCTGCACGAACACCACGAACACCGGCGCGAGCAGGACGAGCGCGAGCACCAGCAACGCCTCGTGGTGGCGACTCCCGATGTAGCGCCGGCCGTTGCGCTGGACTTCGGCGCTCGCGATGCGCCAGGCGACGTTCGCCCGCGGCCAGCGCGCGCTCATCCCGCAGCCTCCGCCCGGCCGCCAGCGCCGCCCCCGGCCTGGCTCATACCGACACCTCCGACTGGTCGGCCGTCAGGTCGAGGAACACCCGCTCCAGCGAGCGCTCACCGTCGGCGACGCGCTGGGTCAACTCCGCGGGCGTGCCCTCGGCGACCAGCTTCCCGAGGTGGAGTACCCCGACCACGTCCGCCAGCTCCTCGACGACGGAGAGGGCGTGCGAGGAGAGGAACACCGTCGTCCCGCCGTCGGCGAGCCCGTCGATGAGGTCGAGCACCTCCCGGGCCGCCCGCGGGTCCAGCCCGCTCGTCGGCTCGTCGAGGAACAGCACGGCCGGCTCGTGCAACATCGCCTGGACCAGCCCGACCTTCTGGCGGGTCCCTCGCGAGTAGGACTCGATGCGCTCGTCGGCCACGTCCGCCAGTCCGACCTGGTCGAGCAGCGTGTCGATGCGGGTCGCCGCCGCCTCGGGCTCCAGCTGGCGCAGGTCCGCCACGAACCCCAGTTGCTCACGTGCCGTGAACTCGTCGTACAGCGGCGGCTCGTCGGGCAGATAGCCCACGTGGGGCTTGACGCCCTCCCGGTCTGCGATGGAGACCCCGACGATGGCCGCCGTCCCCGCCGTGGGCGGCACCAGCGTCGTCAGCATCCCCATCGTCGTCGTCTTCCCCGCCCCGTTCGGCCCGAGGAACCCGTAGACGGTCCCCCGTGGTACGGCGAGGTCGAGCCCCTCGACGGCGACGACCGGCCCGTACACTTTCCGCAGTCCGGACGCCGTTATCGCCAGTTGCTCCTCGCCCCGTCTCATACACAGAGAATGGTCTCCCGGGGAAATAGTCCATATGCTCCTACAGGTTGCTACGCGGGAGTTAGGATACCGAGAACGCGACCTTACCCCGAAGTGAATCGGTGCGCCGAGAGGTCGGTGGGAGCCGGGTGACCCGGCCTATCGCGCCGTAGGGGTGACGGAGTCCTGGATCGCCTGCTTGACCTGCAGGGCCGCCGAGGCGGCCAGCCCGCGGGCGACCTCCGCTTGCTCGTCCGGGTCGATGAGGTACTCGCCCTCGACGTCGTCGATATCCGGCGTGAACCCGGCACTGACGGGGTGGCCCGCCGGCGGCCGAACGGCCACCGTCGCCTGCGGCCCGCTGATGCCCTGTGTCACGTCGCCGTTGACGACGTACTCGCTCGGGAGGAACTCCCGGGTGCGTGCCGCGATGGCCGTCACGTCGCGGCGCAGGGCCCGCGTCTGGTCGGGGGAGAGTTCCGGCACGTCCGCGTCTGCGCGTTTCCCGGCCTGCGTACTGCCCGGGAGTCCGGCATACGGATTGTTTCCGTTCATAAAAACTCGCTACCGTCCGTAGTGGTAGAACGGATAAAAAGGGTTCGGCTACTGCAATCCCGACTCAGAGCAGCGGGTCGCTGCCGCCGTACACCGCCAGCACGACCGCCGTCGTGTAGGTTCCGGGCTCGACCGCGGCGCTCTCGACCCTGACGTGTGGCTCCTCGAACTCCCAGTCGCGAAGCGCCTGCCCGGCCGCCAGCCCGCGCCGGACGCGCTCGTCCACGTCCGCCTCGTCGGTGTCACCGGATGCCTCGTAGAACAGGCCACCCTCGGGCGACTGCGCCCAGCCAAGCCCCGCGCTGACGTGCCCCGGTTCCGTGGTCGTCGCCCGGGCCTGCACGACCGTCAGTCGCTCCCCGACCGGGCCGAGGTCGGGTGCGGTGCCGACGACTTCGACCTCGGCATCCTGTGGAATCACGGAGGAAACGGCGACGAGGTTGTAGTTCTCCACGCCGGCCTCGGCGAGCGCCGCGTCGTAGGACGACATCTCGGTCGGGCCGGTCGCCTGGCCCCAGACGATGCGAATCGGCTCCATACCGGGTGAGAATCGGTGCGTCGAAAAGGGGGTTGCGATTGCGCGGTCGGTGTGTCCCGGCCCCGGCAGTCCCGGTCAGTAGTGGTACGTCGCGTGCCCGGCCGACGGGACGTAGTCGCTGCCGTCGTCGCGTTCGATCTTGTCGAGCGCCTCGGTGAAGTCCATCTCGCGGACCTCGGTGCGGCCCTCGCGGATGGCGAACATCCCGGCCTCGGTGCAGACGCTCTCGATCTCGGCACCGGAGTAGCCGCCGGTGCGGTCGGCGAGCGCCCCGAAGTCGACGTCGTCGGAGACGTTCATGTTCCGGGTGTGGATCTTGAAGATCTGCTCGCGGCCCTCGCCGTTCGGCTCGGGCACCTCGATGAGACGGTCGAACCGGCCCGGGCGCAGGATGGCGCGGTCGAGCATGTCGTAGCGGTTCGTCGCCGCGATGATGCGGATGTTCCCGCGGGCCTCGAAGCCGTCCATCTCGGAGAGCAGCTGCATCATCGTCCGCTGGACCTCGGCGTCGCCGGAGGTCTTGGACTCCGTGCGCTTGCTCGCGATGGCGTCGATCTCGTCGATGAAGATGATTGCCGGTTCGCGCTCGGTCGCGAGCTCGAACAGGTCACGGACCAGCCGGGAGCCCTCGCCGATGAACTTGCGGACGAGCTCGGAGCCCGCCATCTTGATGAACGTCGCGTCGGTCTCGTTGGCGACCGCCTTCGCCAGCATCGTCTTCCCGGTGCCCGGCGGCCCGTAGAGCAGGACGCCCGACGGCGGGTCGATGCCGACCGCCTCGAACTTCTCGGGGTCGATGAGCGGCTCCTCGACGGCCTCGCGCACCTCGCGCACCTGCTCGTCGATGCCGCCGATGTCCTCGTAGGTCACATCGGGGCTGGCGTCGACCTCCATCGCCTGCGCCCGCGCGTCGGTCTCGTTGGCGAGGATGGTCTGGATGGAGAACGAATCGTTCACCGCCACGCGGTCGCCGGCCTGCAGTTCCTCGGCCATGCGACGCGAGACGTCCGTGAGGACCTCCTGATTGTTACCGTGCTGTTTCACCACCGCTTCCTGGTCCTCCTCTTCGAGCTCTTCGACGGTCGCGATATACAGCGAGGACGTCTTCAGCGCCTCGTTCTCGCGTTCCGTCTGGTCGACCTCCTCTTTGAGGTCTTCACGACGGCCGTGGGCCGATTCGAGCTGGGAGGAGAGCTGCTCGTGCACCTGCGAGACGTCGGCGAGGTGCTTCTTGAGAGCCATCAGACGCTCGTCGTCCGACATCTCCGGGTCGAGGTCGAGCCGGGGGCGGTCGGGCAACGAAGGACTCCGGGACATGAGTTATCGGTCGTATGCGTGGCGCATAAAATAGCCTTTGGGTTGGGGAGAGTGTGCTGTCCAAAAGGTTGATTTCCGTCGGTCTGCTGGGGGTGTGGGTCGACGGTCGTTGGGTCCGGTAACCGGGCAAGAAGGCGGGGGACATCCCCCTCGAACCACGACCATCCGGGTGGCGCGCGCGGTCGAGCGTGCTGAACGCCAGTGAAGCCGCGAGTCGGAAGCGTGCGAGGGACGACCGGAGTGGAATGAAATGGAACGAAGGGAGTCGGCTGGGGAGGGTGTGGTACGGAGCGGTGCTGTGCGGTGGCGGTCCCACTTCCACCGGCGTGAGCACGCCGCTTGTCGCCACCAGTCCCAGCAATCGAATCGGACGAGATTGAAACCGCGACACGCGAAAACCAAGCTCTGTCGAAGCCCTCAGCAATGGATACAATCGGTATGCAAGAGACAGAGGATGAAGCCAGCAACCGACTCTCGTTTGTTTCGGCGTCTGTTCGCTGATTGCGCCGACAGACCGAGGGTGCGAGTGAATCGCTGATGATTCTGCCCATATCAGGCAGTCTTCTCAGTACCGTACTGAATACCCCGATAACTGATAAACGGGTTATATCCGGCGGGGGGACCAATACGAAGACAGATGCTGGATTAGTGAATCTCCTATTGACTTGCTCCAAGTGCTGTCGGATTCGCTCGGGGGAAGGTTCCTTCAAGGGACGGCTCAATCACGACTGCCGTCTAGCATTCCTTTCCGACAGTGAGAAACATGACAGTATCTAATCCCGAGGTTGACGGCCCGAAGACAGTAGAAGAACTCCAATCAGCGCTCAATCGAACGGTTCGGCAAGCGTATCAGAACGGCGTTGACGTCGAAGGTGGTTTCGACTGCGTGGACAGGTCCAGTGAGGAACCGGATTGGACTATCGAGATTTCGGAGATAATGGTTTAGTAGCCATCTGAGTCGGGCAATACGGCTACCTCAATCAGTGGAGAGACTCAGTTGACAGACTCAGAATGCGAGTGAACCGCCGATGTTCCTGACAGTCTCGTTTGGTCCTCTCAGTACCGTGCTGAATAGAGGGCGCGAGTCGGTCACCGAACCTGCCTCACTCAATCGTTGCGTGCAGGTGAGACACTTGGCGTTCGGAGCTGTCTGCAGACCGTCCGCTTGGTACCCCGAACCCAGTAGCAGAAGCGGACAAACGTGTGTGGTGGTGTTTACTCGTCGGGGGCGTGTGGGCGACTTCGACTCTACTCGTTCTCTCCCTGCATTACGAGTTGTGCCGTCGCGAGATCCCGCTCTGAGGCCCCGAAGAATCCCTTCGTGAATCCTCCACCGAACATCGCGTCGACGAGAGTGTCGCCTGTCCCGGGGGCTTCCTCACGGTCCACGACGGTGGCGAAGCGGAGGGTGCTCGAGTTCCCCGTTGAGGGGTCGAACGTCAGATCCCACCGGTTCCGCTTCGTTGAGCGGTCGGTACTCAAGTAGAGATTCGAGTCGGCGTCGTCATCGGCAGCCGGAACAACATCACCAGAGTGGGAGACGAGCGAACCGGAGCGCCAGCTGTGTTCGACCGTCAATGAGGCAGTTTCCCACTCGGTCCCCGCCTCGTAGTTCGACCCTGGAATAAGATGGCACTTGGTGACGAGGGCGTAGCGACCGGTCGATTCGAGGTCAAGAACCGACGCGAACTGTCGAACGGTCCCGTACGTTTCGCTTCCCGCCGTCGTCGTATCGGTGGCCACGACGGGATTGTTCCGTTCACCCGTCGAAGCTACCGGTTCCTGTGCGTAGGTGGCCGGTGGAAGGGAGGGCTCGTCGGCGACCCTGGCTGTGGCCCCGAGCACGCCGACGGCCCCGGCGCTGATGGCCAGTCCGAGGATGGTTCGGCGCTGCATCGTTCAGAGGAAACTCCTCCGCGATAGAATACCTGTTGATACTATGCAAGGGCGAACCCCCCGTATCGAATAGGCCGGGAGAGAGGACGTGCTCGGCGCGCAATCGTGCAGTATCCGATCTGAGTCGAATGTAACGCAGTTGGTGTGCTGAACTCACCCTCTGTATGCAGTACGCAGGTTCTGGCAGCAGCTGGGAATGTTCTTGCGGCGCTGCTGAATGCAGGGCGCGAGTCGGCCAACTCCTAATCTACGTAGCGTCTACAGAGCCATCGCCATTTCCAGGGCCGGCTCCCCATAGCAGCCGCCATACAAGGTACACAATGACCCCAAGAAGGACAATTAAGATCGAGAGTAGAGTCTGTCGGAATACAACGACTCCGAGGAGTAAGACCACAAGTACGTACGCACAGGTGAGGCCAAGGGCAACCTTTCGAGTAGTTTCGATGGAGGGCACCGTATCAGTCTTGTGCTACAAAGAAGGCACTAATATATCTTCAGAAACATGTTGGCTCCGTTACTGAACTCACCCTCTGTATTCAGCACGGTACATCTGACAGGGTTGATTCAGAACACTGGGCGAAGCGACAGACAGAGAACGCTGAATCAATCATTCCCCAACTGGCCAGTGGTGGGTACTCGATTCGTGCGCTGTCTCTTGCACCGATAGCACAACCGCTTGTCGAACTGGTAAAACGCCCGGTGGCTCACAGACCCAGCCCGGTGCTGTACTCCAGCGTTCCGAAGCCGGTCCCCAGTGACTCGCTGTCGATCGGCGTCCCACCGACGCGTCCGGCAAGGCCGGTCATCCGGAACATGAACTCGTTGTAACTCCAGTGCGACGCGAGCCGACCACCGAGTCTCGGCCGGTCGAGCCAGTTCCGCGCATGGCCATAGGTCCGGGCGACGAACCGCACGTAATCGCCCGCTTCGTTCTCGACGCGCACGTCGAAGTCAGGGTGCTCGCCGCTGCCCAGCAGTGGCTCGACAGAAATCCTGTCGAACTCGACGTGCCCCTCCTTCGAGCCCCAGTTCCAGAACCCGTTCTGTCGAAGGGGGATGGTCAGGCGTTCGAGTCTGTCCGAGGAGAAGAACTTGTAGCCCCGTCGGAACAGGTGTGGCCCGATGAACGGGATCAACACGGAGAACGAGGTCCCGTCCGGGAAGATGGCCCAGACCCACTTCCAGGGCATCAGCGGCATGTCGAAACACACGCGCTGGAAGTAACACGAGCCGGACAGCGTCTCGGGGCCGTCGGGGAGGTCGAACTCCCCTTCGAACTCCATCTGCCGCCAGGCCACGACCTCGGCACCACCCAACGGTGTGTCGATATCCATCGAGTGGTGTGGTGCGGTCATCTTCGAGTCGAGGTCGCCCCATGCCTCGAACTCCGCCTCGGCGTCGTCACCGACGACGTGGGCTCGCAGCCCGAGACGGTCAGAGAGCGCTGTAATCTCGCTTCCGCGTCTGGTGCCGTCCTCGCGGTCTGCCCAGGCGTCGAGACGCTGGTCATCGCGAGAGAGCACCGCTTCGGCTGGTTGCCTGACGACGTGGTCGTGGACGACGTCCTCGTCGCCGGCCCAGCCAACCGTCGTCGCGTTGAATCTGTCCACGCCGTCGGCGACGGGGCGGTCAGCATCCATTCCCTGTGGCGGGAGGTCGTTCACGCGGGACTGGTCACCCACACAGGCCGCGACCGAGAACATGAGCTGTCTCGGACCGTACCCCTCCTCGCCTTCCGGGAACAGGATGAAGAACCACCAGGACGAGGAGGTCGCGTTCTGTCGCTCGGGGTTCTGCCACCATATCTTCTCGAAGACACGCCGGTGCTCGGCGAGGGTCCTGTCTGCGAACGCATCGGTCATTGGCGTACCTCCCACTGGGGCGCTAAAATAAGCCCTGCATCCGATGCTGGGATTGTATCGAGTATTCGGGCGTCTCGATGCAACGGTCGAAACGCGCGAACGAACCGCAAGCCCAGAGAAACCGCGACAAGAAGCGAACCCGCTTAGATCAGCTCGGCCATCTCGTCGAGGTACTCGCCGTACACGTCGAGGGCGGCCTGCACGGGTTCTTTCGTGCCCATGTCGACGCCGGCACCCTGCAGCAGTTCGAGCGGGTACTCCCGCGAGCCCTTCGAGAGGAAGTTCAGGTAGTCGTCTGCGGCCGCCTCGTCGTCGGGGTCGAGGATCTTCTGGCTGAGCGCGACGGCGGCCGAGATACCAGTTGCATACTGGTACACGTAGAACGAATAATAGAAGTGGGGAATCCGCATCCACTCCCGTTCGATGTGCTCGTCGACGTTCGCGGGCTCGTAGAACTCGCGCTTGAGGTCGCCGTACACCTGGTCGACCGCGTCGGGGGTGAGCGCCTCGCCCTCCTCGACGAGCTTGTGGGTCTGGTGCTCGAAGTCCGCGAACATGGTCTGGCGGTACAGCGTCGACCGGAAGCGCTCGAGGTACTCGTTGAGGACGTGGCGGCGGAACGTCTCGTCCTCGACGGTGTCCAGCAGGTGCTGGGTGAGCAGCGCCTCGTTGACCGTACTGGCCACCTCGGCCACGAAGATCTCGTAGCCGGAGTAGACGTAGGGCTGTTCCTGCTTGGTGTACTGGCTGTGCATGGAGTGGCCCAGTTCGTGGGCCAGCGTGAACATGCTCGAGATGTCGTCCTGCCAGTTCATCAGGATGAACGGCTGGGTGTCGTAGGTGCCGCCGGAGTACGCGCCGGACTGCTTGCCCTTGTTCTCGTAGACGTCGACCCAGCGGGAGTCGAGGCCCTCCTGAACTCGTTCCTGGTACTCCTCGCCGAGTGCGCCGAGGGCTTCGACGGTCCACTCACACGCCTGCTCGTAGGAGACGTCGGGGCTCTCGGTCTCGGTCATCGGCATGTAGAGGTCCCACATCTCGACCTCGTCCACGCCGAGGGCCTCGCCCTTGAGTTCGGTGTGACGGTGGAGCTTGTCGAGGTTCTCGCGGACCGATTCGAGGAGGTTGTCGTACACCTCGACCGGGACGTTGGGGCCGTCGAGAGCGGCCTCGCGGGCGGTGTCGTAGTAGCGGGCCTGTGCGGTCTTCACGTCGGCCTTCACCGCGTTCTTGTACGCCGCGGCGACCGTGTTTCGCACGTCCGCCCAGTCCTCGTAGAAGGACTCGTGGACGGTCTGGCGGAACTCGCGGTCCTGGTTCTTGAGCAGGGTGGTGAAGTTGTTCTGGGTGATCTGGACCGAACTCCCGTCGGGTTTCTCGACGGTGGGAAACTCCATGTCGGCGTTCGCGAGCATGTTGTAGACCTCGCTCGTGCCGCCGGTGACCTCGCTGAGGTCTGCGAGCAGCTCCTCGACCTCGGCCGAGCGCGTGTGTGCTTTCATCCGGAGCACGTCGTCGAGGTAGTGGTCGTACGTTTCGAGCCCCTCGGTCGACTCGACCATCGCCGTAATCTCCTTGCGGGTGGCGGACTGGATCTCGGGGTCGATGAACGAGGCGGCGCTGGAGGCGTCGGCGGAGAGCGACTGCGCCCGGGCGGTGAACGCCTGGTACTGCTGGTTCGTGGTGTCCTCGTCCTTGCGCATGCGGGCGTAGGAGTACACCATGGACACCTCGCGCATAATCTCGTCGCGGAGCTGGAGGACCGAATAGAGCGTCTCGCCGTCGTCGGTGACCTGCCCCTCGTACTGCTCGAGGTCGTCGAGTCGTGACTGCACCGTTTCGAACGCCTCCTCCCACTCCTCGTCTGTCGCGTAGATAGACTCGAGGTCCCACGTGTACTCGGTGTCTATCTCGGACCGTTCGGGGACTGAACTCATGGCACTGGCTTCGAATCGAAACGAGGTAAGCCTTGCCAACCAGGCGTCCACTGCGGGTCGGCGAGAACGAGAGATGTCGCAGGGGTCAGGCGATAGGTGAGGCGGGCCGGGTCCGGGAGCGCCGACGTGGCATGATGCCAGGTCGACCGCGTGAGACCCGCTCGCGACGGTGTCGGGTGGGAGCGGTCCGGGCTCGAATGGTTCGCTGTGGGGTGAGGGGGTGCCTCTGGGTGCCAGTGGGGTGGGTGTTCGGGAGTTCGACGCGCGGTGGGATGACGCTCGGTCAGGAGCTCTCGAACCAGGACCGGATTCCACATTCCGGGCAGCTGAGGGTGTCGACGGTGGGTTCGTCGGACTCGAAGCTGGTCCCGCAGACCCGACAGTCGTAGTGGTAGTGGCGCTCCTCGGACTCGGACTCGAACGCGGTCTTCAGGGACTGGAGTACTGTCATCATGCCACGTTTCTCCATGGGCGCTCGGGGAGTATGAACCCCTGAATCCGTTCGTGAAGTTCATGCTCTCTCACTGGATTGTCCGCCCCTGTTGCACTCTGTTTCATCGGATTGAACGCCCGGTAGCAACTATCTACGGGGAGAATCTCTGTCCCGACAGTTCCATACTATCCCCCGACAGTTTCGGTTTTCCCAGTCGGTTCATGGGTCTCACACCCAAGGTTTTCCCCCCGCCCCACCCACCACCAGGTATGACCGATATCGATGCGGTGCTCGGGCGGGTCTGGCGCGACGAGACCCCCTGGCAGTTCCTGACCGCACTCTGTGAGCTCGAGGACCGACTCGCGGGACATCGGGGGGAGGCCCGGGCCGCCGCCCTCGTCGTGGACGCGTTCGCGGACGCTGGCGTCGCGACTCTCACGCACGAGACCTCACCGATCACCCGCTGGTCGCGAGGCCACACCGAGTTCGCGGTCACCGACCCGGTCGAACGGACCTTCGAGGCGGTCGCGCTCCCGTACTCGCCCGCGGGCGAGACGAACGCCCGACTGGTCGACGTTGGCCACGGAACACCGGACGAGATAGCCGCGGCAGACCTCGACGGCGCGGTCGCGCTCGCGAGCACCACGACCCCCAGCGACCAGCGGTTCGTCCACCGCATGGAGAAGTACGGGCACGCAGCAGAGGCGGGTGCCGAGGCGTTCGTCTTCGCGAACCACAAGCCCGGCCAGTTGCCGCCGACCGGCTCGCTCCGGTTCGACGAGGAGGGTGCCATCCCGGGCGTCGGCGTCTCCTACGAGACGGGCGAGTGGCTCAGGGAGTACGCCGAGCGCGACGGCTTGGTCCGGCTGTCGGTCGACGCGAGCACGGACGCGGGCGAAACCCACGTCGTCCACGGGACCCTGGGCCCTGACACCGACGAGGAGATTCTGGTACTGGCGCACTTCGACGCCCACGACGTGGGGGAGGGCGCGCTCGACAACGGCTGTGGCATCGCCGTCGTCGTCGCGCTGGCCCGGGCACTCGCCGCCGTCGACCTCGACTGTCGCGTGCGTGTCGCCGGGGTCGGCGGCGAGGAGGTCGGCCTGCTCGGGAGCGAGGCGCTGGCGGAGCGCCTCGACACCGACCGCATCACGGCCGTCGTCAACGTGGACGGGGCGGGCCGCCACCGCGACCTCGTGGCCTACACCCACGCACACCCGGAACTGGAGACGGTTGCCCGGGACCTCGCCAGCGAGACCGACCACCCGGTCCACGTACGGCCCGACCCACATCCATGGAGCGACCACTGGCCGTTCTTGCGCGCTGGTGTGCCATCTCTGCAACTCCACTCCGAGAGTGGCGAGCGTGGCCGCGGCATGACGCACACGCGAGCCGACACGAGAGACAAGGTAGATTCCCGAACGTTACGGGAACACGCCATGCTCACCTGCTTACTTGTACGTTCCCTGGCGTGTAGAAACTTCAGTCGTCTGGGTGCTGAATCGCTCCGCGATGCGCTCCGAGAGCAGTCGTTCAAACCGGGGATGCGGGCCGCCGGTATCTGGCCCGAGTAAGGTGATTTCTGGTTGGTTACGTTACTGAGTTGCAGACACTAACCTACCGACCCCTCATGCACTTTCTACGAATCTCCTCAAGGTTTTTATCGATTACATAGTTGACTACTTACAATAACCACACAGGTCTGTTGAGTTATCCTTACTATCTAACCCAGCCGTAGTTACTGATGCGAAACGACAACTTGCCCATGTGCAGGGGGGATGCACGGTAATGCGTTGTCACTACACGACAGCGCGACACAACATATAATGAGCAAACACAACAACGCTGTAAACAGACGTACTGTTCTGACGACACTCGGTATCGGGGGGGCCGCACTGGTCGGTGGTGTCGGGACCGCCTCCGCGCGCGGACGCTACGGTCGCCGCGGCTTCTACGGTCCGACCGCGGACCCCTGCGGGACCTGTGCACCAGAACCCGTGTGTGAGCCGCTGTGCGAGCCCGAGCCCGTCTGTGAACCCACGGTGAAGTACATCGTGGACATCTGTAACCTGACCTGTGGCCAGGCGTGGACGCCGCCCGCGCTGGCGGTCCACAGCCGCTTCGCCAAGCTGTTCCAGGTCGGGAGCGAGGCGTGCCCCGAGCTCGCCGCGCTCGCGAAGAACGCTGACCTCGGCCCGATGATCAACACGCTGGGTGTCAGCGCCGAGGACGGCACCGACATCTTCGCCTTCAACATCGGTGACGACGTGGTCATGTCGACCACCGACCCGCTCAACACCGGGATATCGAACAGGACGACCATCGAGATCGAAGCGCCGATGCGCTACTCGGTGCTCTCGATGGCCGCGATGATGCTCGCGACCAACGACGGGTTCGCCGGCGTCGACTCCATCCGCATGCCCCGTGGGCCGGGTGAGGTCGTCACCGCACCCATCTTCGCGTACGACGCGGGTGTGGAATGCAACAGTGAGAAGGCCGCCGACCTCGTGCAGGAAGCGTTCCTGTTCACCGACGTCGTCTCCAGCGGCACCCAGGCGACCTCGGAGCAGGACCTCACCTGCAACGCCGAGGGCTTCGTCCACCACCACCAGGGCATCCTGGGCGTGTGCGACCTCGACTGCGTCAAGCACGGCTGGGACGGCCCCGTCGGGACCATCACCATCACGATGGAGGCACCCGACCCGTGCGCCGACATCGACCCGTGTGCAGACCCCTGCGCCGACGTCGATCCCTGCGCGGTCGACCCGTGCGCTGACGTCGACCCGTGTGCAGTCGACCCGTGTGCTGACGTCGACCCGTGTGCAGTCGACCCCTGCGCCGACGTCGACCCATGCGCGACTAACACCTGCCCCAGTGGCCTGAAGAAGAAGCAAACCCGCACCATGCGGCGTGGCTACTACTGAGCCACCGAGGTAACGACCGAACCGGACTCGGGCGGGCCGTCACCCGCGCGAGCCACCGACGGGCGAGGTAGCCCATCCATCCAGTCTGCCATTCGGGACACTCGACTGCTGTCCGGGTGACCCACCTCCGGGAGACCGGCCCGTCGCGTTCGCTGTCGTCTCCGTACATCATTCATCGTTTTCCGTTTTCTCCACCGCTGTTTCCACACACCCGGCAGCCCTGGCTCTGGTCGCCGCGTCGGCTCGCTTCGTCTCGAACACGTCCTGGACACTCTCGACCCCGCGAGCGTCGCGCTCGAATCGCACGTCTGGATACGTGGCATCGACCAGCACGAGCCCCATCGGCGACGCCGGCGGGACACCCTCGTGGCCGGGGAGTGGCTCCGGATCGAGGACCCGGTCGACCTTCGAGAGCGGCGCTGCCCCCGTCGTGACCGCCCGGACGAGCGACCCCAGTCGACGAACGAGTTCCCAGAGGAAGCCGTCGGCACGAACCGAGAACACGAGGAACTCGCCGTCGCACTCGACCGTGGCGGTCTCCAGCGTCCGCACCGTGTCGTCTTTCGAGGTGGCGGTCAGGTTCGCGAAGTCGTGCGTTCCCTCGAGTTTCGCCATCGCCGCGCTCGCCAGTTCGGGGTCGGCGCCCGGGGCGTACAGGTGGTACTCGTACGCCCGGCTCGTCGCGTCGTAGGTCGCGTGGAAGTCCTCGGGCACGTCGGCACTCGCCCAGGCGCGGACGTGCGCCGGAAGCTGCCCGTTGAACGCTCGCGGCGTCAGCCAGTCGGGACACTCGAAGGCGACCGTCTGGGCGACCGCCGAGACGCCCGCATCGGTCCGGCCCGCCGCCGCGTAGCCCTGGGGAACCTCGTCGGGCGCATCGAGGAGACCCAGTCCAGCCAGCGCCTCGAACAGCGTGGACTCGACCGTCGACACGTCGGGCTGGCGCTGGAAACCGTGGTAAGGGCGGCCGTCGTAGGCGATGCGGAACGCGCGCATTGGCGGAAGTTCGCCGGGCACAGGTTTGTAGCTGGCGCGTTTCGCCGCCGAGTCCGTGGGTCACCCTACTCGGCGGCCGCGGGCGCACCCGTCGGCACCAGCCACCGCGAGAGTGCGAGCAGTGCCACGTCGAGGAGCGAGAAGGCGAGGCCGACCACCGCCCCGATGGCGAGGGCGAACGCACCGCCGATGCCAGCGAACAGCAGGAGAACGAGCACCTCGCCGAGGAACGCGAACGCGAGCGTGAGCAACACCCCGAGGAAGAACAGGATGCCGGTGACGGCACCCCACTTCGCACCCGCGGCGACGACGGCGCGTGCCGAGGACCGGTCGGGACCGAACAGCTCGACCGCCCCGAGTACCCGGGTCGTCGTCCACAGCGTCACCGCCCAGAGGTACAGGAACGCCGCGAACCCGACGACCGTGTTCAGGCCGCCCAGCAGGTCGCCGACCGCGCCGGAGAGGTGCAGGCCAGTGACCCCGGCAGCGGTCAGGGTCGCGGTGTGATACGTCCCGAGACACCACGCCAGCAGCGTCGGCTGTTCTCCGGCGAGAAAGCCCGAGTCAGCCATGTGCCAGCACCTCCGCCAGCGAGAGCAACAGCACGAGCACGCCCGCGGTCAGCCCGTAGGCACGCGTGAGAGTAGCGTCCGACCCGGAGAGCCCGAACCGGCGGACCCGGACGACGGCCAGTGACCGGGCCATCGAGAACAGGACGAACCCGAGGAGCACGCCCAGTTTCAGCGCGAGGACCGCCCCCCAGCGCGTTTCGGTCGTGGGGACGGCCGGAGCCAGCGCCCCGAGGTTCCCGACGCCGGTCATCACGACCACGCCGAGGGCCCCCCAGAACAGCCACTCGTAGCTCGCGGCCGCGGGGAGGCGGTGGTCTGGCCCGACCAGACCGCGTCGGAACTGCAACCATACGACGACGGCACCACCGACCAGCACCGTCACCGCCAGCAGGTGCAGCAGGCGGACGAGGAGGGCGGTCGTCTGATGCGAGAGGACCATGTGCGAAATTGGCGGTGACGTGACAAAGAGATTACCACGACCCGGAGCACACGACCCGGTACGCTTAGACGCCCGGCCCACGACAGACGGGGTATGGACACGCTTTCGGGGGACGAGGTCGCCGAACTCATCGGCCCGAACCTCGCGGCCGCACTCGGCATCACGGACCAGGAGTTCACGGACGCCCAGATAACCGCACTGACCGAAACCTTACAGGAGAGCACGGCCCTCGCGGAATCCGTCGGGGAGGGCGACACCGACAGCCTCGCCGAACTGTTCTCCGCCGGGTTCATCGCCGCACATACCGAGTTCGACGACTTCGAGGCCCTTCAGGCAGCGAGCCCGTGGGGCGACGACATCGGCGCGGCGTTCAGTGCCCGAAAGCCGGGCGAGGCCGACAGCCCCGCGACCCAGACAAGTTCGTTCCTCTCGCGCACCACCGAGTTCACGACACCCGGCGCGATGGTCCGGGCGGCGGTCATCGACCGGACGAAGCGCGAAGTGGACGCGCTGTAACCGCGGTTTCTGTTCTGGTTGCCAGTTCTCTGTGAGAGGCTGCGTTTTCTGAATCGACTGCTCCCAGTCCCGATTCGACGACTCGCGCTGGTGGCCATGACCGCCCCGCACAGCACCGCACCACGGCCTCCCCAGCCGACTCCCTCCGTGCCACTCCGCTTCGCTCCGTTCTACACCGGTCGCCCCTCGCGCGAAACACGCGACACCGCTCACTGTCGTTCGAGGGTCGCTGTCTCGCGCGCCACGGCTGCTGATCGGGAAAAGCCGAAGAATCGAGTCGCTTACTCGAAGTCTTCGAGCGTCGGGTGCGCGCGGTCGCCGGGGAAGTCGTCGACGGGGGCGGTGGTCTGGTCGCCCGATTGCATGTCCTTGACGGTGACCTCGTCGTTCTCCAGGTCCTGTTCGCCGACGATGACGACGGTCTCGGCGTTGATGGAGTCGGCGTAGTTCATCTGGGCACCGAACGACCGGCCGGCGACGTCCGATTCGACGATGTTGCCCGATTCGCGCAGTTCCCGGGCGATGCGCGAGGCGACGGGGCGGGTGTCGCCGACCTGCAGGACGTAGTAGTCGGTCTGGATGGCCTCCTCGGGCCAGACGCCGGCGCGCTGGAGCAGCAGGGGAAGGGTGGAGTTGACGACGCCGGGGGCGACCCCGACGGCGGGCGTCGGCTGGCCGCCGAAGTCCTCGATGAGGTCGTCGTAGCGGCCGCCGCCGAAGACGGCGCGGGAGACCTCGCCGGTGGAGTCGAAGCACTCGAAGACGACGCCGGTGTAGTAGTCGAACCCGCGGGCAGTCGTCAGGGAGACCTCACAGTACTCGCGCACGCCGAAGTCCTCGGTCGCGGCGAGGACGTTCTGGAGGTTCGCGACGGCGTCGTGGACCTGCTCGCTGTCGGCCCACTCGGTCAGGGCGTCGAGGTCCTCGTCACCGGCGAGCAGCAGGTCGTCGAACTCGCGGGCCTGGTCGTAGCTCAGGCCGGCCTCGTACAGCAGGTCGAGGTACTCGTTCTCCTCGACCTTCGCGCGCTTGTCGACGGCGCGGATGGCGTTGCGAACGTCGACCGCCTCGTCGGTCTCGAACTCCCGGAGCAGCCCACCGAGGATGTCGCGGTGGGAGACCCGCAGCTCGAAGTCGTCGGCGTCGAGGCCGAAGTTGGTGAGCATGTCCGCGCCGTAGGCCAGAATCTCGGCGTCGGCTTCGGGTTCCGAGGAACCGAAGATGTCGACGTTGGTCTGGTAGAACTCGCGGAAGCGCCCCTGCTGGACCTGCTCGTAGCGCCAGAACGGGCGCGTCGAGAACCACTTGATGGGCTTGGAGAGCTCCTGTTGCTTGGCGACGACCATCCGGGCGACCGTCGGCGTCAGCTCCGGGGTGAGCGAGACCTCGCGGCCGCCCTTGTCCTCGAAGGCGTACAGTTCCTCGACGATGTCCTCGCCCGACTTGTCCACGTACATCTGGGTTCTCTCCATCGCCGGGGTGGCGATCTCGCGGAACCCGTAGCGGCGGGCCGTGTCCTCGACGGTGTCGATGACCGCCCGGTAGGCGGCCATCTCCGCCGGGTAGATATCACGGAAGCCCTTGAGTCCGTCGTACATACGCCGCGGTTGGGTCACAGCGCGCTTGAAACCTTTCATCCGGCCCCGGGAGTTTGCAGCCGCCCCCGGGAGTTATGGTCCAGCGACCGGTATCGCTGTCAAGATGAGCGGGCGTCCGCGCGACGAGGAGCGACCGTGGGTCGAGGAGCTGGCGACCAGCCTGCCGGTCTCGCCGCTCTCCGCCCTCGGGACGCTGCTCGCCGCCGTCATCCTGGTCCGGGCGGTCGTCGACCCCGACCCCCTCATCCGGGACGCCATCGAGGGGACGCTCCCGTTCGCCGCGAGCGTGGCTGTCGTCGTCATCGACCGGCAACTCATCCGCGACGGCGTGGACTCGCGCGACCGGCTCACCGTCTTCGCCTACGGCCTGTTCGGCTTCCTCGTGGCCGCGATGGTCACCTCGCTGCATCTCCTCATCCTGCTCACCGACGGCGTCTCGGTACCCGAACCGCTGTATCTCACGCTTACGTCGGGGACCGTCGGGGTCGGGGCAGGCGCGGTGGCAGGCACCGGCGAGGTCCGCGAGCGCATCGCGGCCCGCGAGGCCGAGCGCCAGCGCGCCCGCCTCGAGGAGTTCGCGAGCGTCGTCAGCCACGACCTGCGGAACCCACTCAGCGTGGCCCAGGCGCAACTCGAAGAGACATTCCGCAGTGGGGACCCGGCCCACCTCAAGGAGGTCAAGCACTCCCTGGACCGCATGGACGACCTCATCCAGGAGTCGCTCGAACTCGCCCGACAGGGCCGGGTGGTCGGCGACCGCGAATCGGTCGCCCTCGATGCCGCCGCGACCGCCGCCTGGGAGAGCGTCCAGACCGGCGATGCGACCCTTCGGGTCGACTACGGCGGCACCCTCGACGCCGACCGGTCGCGACTCGTGGAACTACTGGAGAACCTCTATCGCAACGCTGTCGAACACGGCCGCGAGGACGTGACGGTCACCGTCGAACAGACGGCAGAGGGCTTCGCCGTCGCCGACGACGGCCCCGGCATCCCCGAGGAGGAGCGCGAGCAAGTGTTCGAGCGCGGCCACACCGGCGACGACGGCTCCGGCCTCGGGCTGGCAATCGTTGCGTCCATCGCCGACGCCCACGACTGGTCGGTCCACGTCGAGGAGAGCCGCGAGGGCGGTGCCCGGTTCGTCTTCGAGACCTGACCAGTGCGGTTCCGCAACGGCCGACCCACGACGCTCTTTCCGCCGGCCGAGAAATTCGAGTATCTGGACACGTCATGGAAACTCGTGACCCAGAGCCCGGATAAACCAGAAGAAACACACAAGTGGTTTTTGCGTTTTTCCACTCGAAACAGAGGGGTTCGACGGGTGATGCGGATTTCTTCCCACCAGCGCGGCCAGCGAGGCTCGATATGATATTCTCCGAACACCTACCGGGACCTATTGCCCACACAATATCGAGTGAACGACACGCCACCCGACACACCCGTGGCTCGAACTCGCTGACTCACGGTCGAAAACCGCGGGTCACCGCGTGCCGGTGACGAACGTCTGGTCGTGCGCGGGGAACACGTCCTCGATGGCGGCGGGTCCGTGCTCGTCGGCCAGCAGCGCGCGGAGTTCCGCCTCGTAGTCGGCCCGGCGGATCTCCTCGCTCGGGCCGATGGTCACGTCGAGTTCGGCCTCGACGAGACGGTCGACCGCCCCACGACCGAAGCCCGACAGCGGGGCGATGTAGTCCACCTCGTGTCTGTCCTCCAGGCTCTGTGCCTGTGCTCGCGAGACCGTGGGCACGCGGTCGTCGCGGCGGGTCCCGTCGGCGATGGCGTCGAACTCCATCTCCGCGAGCTGTTCGAGCGCGTGCTCGTGGACGTCCTGGATGGCGTTCCGGGGGAACCCGTCGACGAGCATCCGGTCGACCGCGTCGTCGGCGACCTCGCGGTCGAGGTCGAGTCGCTCGTGGGGGAACCCGACCGCCTCGGCAGCGTCGCGGGCGTGTTCCCAGTCGTCGGTGATGCCGAAGCTCCCGGTGACCAGTGTCACGTCGTAGAACTCGGCGCACAGTAGCGCCGCCAGCGTCGAATCCTTGCCGCCGCTGTAGAGCAGGCCCAACCGCATCAGCGACGGATGTTGAAGCTCTTCGAGTCGGGCTTGAGTTCGCGCAGCAGGTCCTTCATCTTCTCCTCGTCGATCTTGCCCTGGACGCGCCCGGAGCGTGCCAGTGCGATGATCTGCTGTTCGACCTGCTCGCCGAACTGCGGCTTGGACATCTTCACCGAGTTCAGGCGCTGCCGGGCACCGTCGGTGAGGTACTGGCGAAGCAGCGCCTGCTTCTGGGCCTCGGCCTGCTCCTGCATGGCCTCCTGGGATTCAGCGTCGGCCTGACCCTGTCCCTGCTGTTGCTGCTCGCGGAGTTTCTCCATCTTCTCCTGTCGAAGCCGTTCGATCTCGTCGTCGTTGGGGCTGCCGCTCATACTCCTCTGTTGTGGATTGTGCAGGAAAATCGTTTCGACTGCGGGAGAGTGCTGTCGCTGGTGGGTGCGTGAAACGTTGAGAATCGACGCTTACGCGTACCGTTCGAGTTCGGGGCGGTCGAGGTCGGCCATGACCTGGTCCGCGGTGTTGTCGAGGAGGCTGCGGCCCTCGTCGGTAACGCTGCGGCCGGCACCCTTCTGCGTCTGGACGAGACCCTCGTCTTCGAGCTGCTGGAGCGCGGTGCGGATGACCTTCTTCGAGCCGGACGAGCGCTTCGAGGTGGCGACACGGTAGCGGTTGGAACCGCCCGTGGCACCGCCGTACTCGGTGGCGAGACGCTCGACACCGACCGGGCCGGTGTCAGCGACCTTGCGGAGGAGGGAAGCGGCACGGATCGCCCAGAAGTTCTCCTGCTCCGGCGGGAGCTCCTTGCTCACACCGGTCTTCGTGAACTGGATCCAGTCGGGCTGTTCGAGTCGACCTTCGAGGTCCTCGGCGAGCGCCTCGATGAGGGCGTCCGCCGGCACGTCGTACATCGTTGTCATTGCAAGCCAGTTCCCTCGCGCGGGTTAAAAGACCATCGTCTTATTCCTGCTCCGACGCCCCGAGTGCGGCCATCGCGCCGCCCCCGACGAACACCGGAAACCAGTAGGTTGCGAGCCGGTGCAGCAGGATTCCAGCGCTGACCGACGCCGCCTCCAGGCCCGTCACCGTCGGCAACACCATCAGCAGGACCGTCTCGATACCGCCGAGTCCGCCCGGCAGCGGGGTGATGCTGGCCACGGTCCCCAGTGGCACCGCGAGCATGGCCGCCACGAACAGTTCCGGCCCACGGAACCCGAGCGCGTACAGCGACAGCCAGAGGCACACCACGAGCATGAGCCAGCCGAGGGCCGAGTACGAGAGGGTCGCAAGTAGCGAGAAGCGGTCGCTCGCGACGCGCTCGATGGTGCTGAAGAAGCCCTCGATGCGACGCCGGATGTCGGCCGGTCCCGGCGGATCGACCCGTGGAATCACCCGCCCGACCCGGCAGACGAGCGGCGAGACGACCATGACGACGGCCTCCTCTACCCGGTACCGGTTTCGCCAGCCGAGGGTCGCCGCCACCGCGAGCAGGGCCGTCAACACGACGACCACGACCGCCGCGTCCGCGAGCCGGTCGGTCAGGGTCACCGTCGCCGCGTAGTAGCCGAGCGCGATCAGGGCGAACCCGACCGACGGGACGAAGTTGATGGCGTCGACGCTCGCGATAGCGGCCAGCCCGGTCTCGTACTCGCTGTCGGCCCGCCGGGAGATGAGGAGCGCGCTGAACGGTTCGCCGCCAGCCTGGCCGAACGGCGTCACGTTGTTCGCGAAGGTCGCGGCCGAATAGACCAGGAAGGCGTCCCAGACCGAGAACTCGATGCCGAGGATACGCAGGACGGTTCGGAGGGCGAGTCCCCAGGCGAGCAACCAGACGAGTGCGGCGAGGAGGACGAACGCGAACACCGTCGGGTCGGCCATCGAGAGCTGTGCGACGACAGCCTCGAACCCGACGAACCACAGGAGCACGGCCAGCACGACGATGGCACCGACGAAGCCGGCAACCATGGGGCGAACGTCCCAATCTCCTGCCATGCGGGTCCCGTTGACCGTCATCCGCTTGAACCCACCGACTCCAGCCGGGTGTGTTCCCACGTCCCCCGGGCAGGACCGGTCCGTTTTTTGGCACCCGTGTGAAAGAGGCACGCAATGGACGAACGGGCTGCCCTGGACCTGCTCGGCGGTGTCGTCGGTCGCGCCGGCGACGACGCAGCCGTCGTGGACGGCCAGGTCGTCACGACGGACATGCTCCACGAGCGGACCGACTTCCCGCCCGGGACCACCCGGTACACCGCCGGCTGGCGAGCCGTCGGCGCGTCGCTCTCGGACGTGGCTGCCATGGGCGCGACGGCGACCGCGGCCGTCGCGGTGTACGCCGCCCCCGAATTCGACGAGGGCGACCTCGTGGACTTCGTCACGGGCGCTCGCGAGGTCTGTGCGGCCGTCGATGCCGAGTACGTCGGTGGCGACCTCGACTCCCACACCGAGTTCACCGTCGCCACGACCGCCCTCGGCCGGACCGACGACCCGGTCCACCGAGACGGCGCGACTCCCGGCGACCTGCTCTGTGTCACCGGAACGATGGGGCGCTCTGGGGCCGCCCTCCGGCTGTTCGAGCAGGGTGACACCGAGCGCGCGAACGACCTCTTCCAGTTCGAACCCCGCGTCGCCGCCGGGCAGGTGCTCGCCGCCCACGCGACCGCGATGATGGACTCCTCCGACGGACTGGCGCGCTCGGTCCACCAGCTCTCGGAGGCCAGCGACTGCGGCTTCGCTGTCGACTTCGATGCCATCCCGGTGGCCGACGCGGTCCACGACGTGGCCGAAGACGACGAGGACACCCGCGAACTCGCCTGCTTCTTCGGCGAGGACTTCGAACTCGTGTTCACGATTCCGGAGTCCGACCTGGCGGCCGCCCGCGAGAACTCCCCGACGCCCCTCTCGGTCATCGGGCAGGTCACCGACCCCGGCGAGGGCATCACCATGGACGGCGAGGCGCTCCCCGACCGCGGGTTCACGCACGGGGAGTGAGACGCAGGGACTGGTTTTCGAGTACTGGATT
The DNA here is from genome assembly GCF_051207375.1 of Haloarchaeobius pelagicus. Classification (NCBI taxonomy): domain Archaea; kingdom Methanobacteriati; phylum Methanobacteriota; class Halobacteria; order Halobacteriales; family Halorubellaceae; genus Haloarchaeobius; species Haloarchaeobius pelagicus. The sequence goes on from NZ_JBPJZD010000002.1 coordinate 386,634, forward strand.
CAAAGTCTGGCGCGTGCTGGCGAGCGTGGCGAGCGAGGCGACGCAGTCGCCTCGACAGCGAACGGGGAGGAACGACCCGTGAGCGAGTGAGACCGCGCGCCGGAACCACGCGAGGGACGACCGGAGTGGAACGGAACGCAGTGTAGTGGAGCGGAGGGAGTCGGCTGGGGAGGGTGTGGAGCGGGGCGGTGCTGTGCGGTGGCGGTTCCACTGCACCAGCGCGAGTTCGCTGCTCGCTGGAAGAGCCGCTTCACCTCGCACCAGACCCACCTCACAACACCAAGAACAGCCGATTCAGCCCACAATCGCGACGGGCACGGGCATGAAACAGAGCACACCCAGCAGGAACGTCAACACACCGAGCGCCATCCGGGTCGTGTCCAGTTCCTCCTCCTCGCTCACCGGCCGGGCCGAACCCGCGGCGGCCACGAACGCCGCGAGCCCGCCCCAGAAGATCCAGATGAAGACGTTGTTGAGCGAGTAGTGCTCGACGAAGTGCAGGAAGCCCGCGAGGCCGAACAGGCCCACCGGCACCAGCGTCGCCAGCGTCTCCTGGCGCTCGCCGAACATGGCGCGCATGATGTGCCCGCCGTCGAGCTGGCCCACCGGAATCAGGTTGAGCAGCGTGACGAAACAGCCCGCCCAGCCGCCGATGACCACCGGATGGACGTTCACCGTCGGGTCCTGGTAGCTGAGCGGCTGGCTCGTGAGCTCCGCGAGGATGCGGATGAGCGGCGGGAACGCCAGCTGGATGGTCACCGCGTTGGGGCCGGGGTCGAACCCCGGCGGAGCCTGGACCGGCGGGAGCTGCAGGCCGACGACGGTCACGACGACGGTGGCGACCAAGCCCGCGAGTGGGCCGGCCGCGCCGATGTCGAACAGGGCCTTTCGGTCGGGCATCCGCCCGCGCATCCGGATGACGGCCCCCATCGTCCCGATGAGGGTCGGGAACGGGATGAAATAGGGTAAGGACGCGTCGACGTCGTGGTAGCGACTCATCGCGTAGTGGCCGAGTTCGTGCGTGCCGAGGACGACGAGGATGGCCGCGGAGAACGGCCACGCGGTCGTCACCGCCTCCAGGGGGTTCGCGAACGGGTCGATGAAGAACCACTGCGCACCGACCAGCAGGGTGGAGAACACGGTCGCGACGAACAGCAGGACGTTCTTCCACGGGATGCCGTCGATGCCACCCCCGGCGGGTTCGGCGACGATGACGTACCGGCCGGCGCGGGTGGTGAGCTGTGGCTCGTAGCCGGCGTCGTGGAAGGTCTGCCAGACGTGCTGCATCACCACGTCGGGCTGCCGCAGGGGCATCCCGTAGTAGTACAGCGTCTCGCCGTCGGTCCGGACCTCCTCGACGTAGAACTCGTCGTCGAACGACGAGAGCGGTGGGCCGGCGTCTGGCGACAGGTCCCTGGCAGACATCTACCGAGCCTACGGCATCGTCGCGTAAAAACCCACGGCGGCGTCACGTTGCCGTAACCAGCGCGCGTGCTGCCAGCAGGAGCGCCGCGAGGGTGGGAGGGCCGAAGCGGGATAGCTGTCGCTCACCGGTGTGGTGAGATGACAGACGGGGGACCACGACAGGCCACCGGGGGCCGTGCGGGAGCGGACGGCGTGTGGGTGGGCTGTCGTTCGCAGCGGGTGTGGGAGCGCTGCGTGCGGTGCGGGAGTTGTCTGCGTGCGGTGCGGGAGTCGGGTGGGAGGTTGTCTGCGTGCGGTGCGGGGAGGTCAGGACGGGTCGAGGTCGCGAGGCGCGGGGACCTGCGGGACCGGTGGTGTGGGAGGCCGGTCCGGGTTCAGGCCTGTGCGACGCGCCAGGTGGTCGCACTCGTGTACGACCACTTCTCGATCTCGAGGTCCGTCGCGGACTCTCTGAGCTTGACCATGAGTGCGCCTATCTCCTTCGGGGAGAGGCCGACGTCGTCGGCGATGAACTTCGACTTGAAGTACATCTCGCCGTCGTTCGCCTTCTCGCGCAGGTAGTCGGCAAGGCGTGTCTCTTTGTTTGCGGGCTCGTTGTCAGCGGAGGGGTTCTGAGTGACGCTCATTTCTTTTCGCCTCGACCAATCCTATCTGCCGGGAGATGTTATAAAGGGGAGATGCTTCGGGCTGTTTCGCCACGTTTCGAGTGAAATCGCCGTATTTCGCCTCATTGTATTCTTTTTATTACCTTTAACGGCGCTTCGAGAGATGTTTAGACGTTTTATAGACGGCGCTAACGCTTTTATCCCGAATCCGTCGAGGGCTCGGATTCGTTCAGCTACAGCGACATATATCGGCAAGAGAGACCGCTTTCAGGCCGCGATTGCGTCGGTGCGCGCCGGCTCAGGTGCGCTCGTGTACCCAGAATTCTTCGTCCGTTGTCACTTCCTTCTTGAATATCGGCACCTCGTCCTTGAGCCGGTTGATACCGTCCTCGACGGTCCGGAACGCCTCGTCACGATGACCAGCGAGCACGACCACGAACACGATGTCCTCGCCGTACTCGATGACGCCGGTGCGGTGGTGCATGAGCACCTCGTGGACGCCCTCGCGCGATTCGAGATCCGCACTGAGCGCAGCCATGCGCTCTTCGGCGACGCCGTCGTACTTCTCGAACTCCAGTGACTCCGTCACGTCGTCCTCGTCGTGGTCCTTCGCACGGACGCGTCCGGTGAACGTGGCGATGGCACCCGCCTTCGGCGCGTCGGGCGAACGCTTCGCGCGCGCCACGAGCGAGTCGAGGCACTCGTACGGGTCGGTGTCCGCCAGTGCGTCACAGACGGCTTCCACGGCCACGTCGTCTGCGGTCTCACCCGTCACGAGCGCCTCGCCCGCGTGGTCGCGCCCGCCGAGGACGACCTGCGGGACGTTCGCCCAGCTGTACCCCTCCAGCAGGCAGAAGTCGTAGTCGGGGGCGAGGTCGTCGAGCGTCTCGTCCAGGGTCCGCTCGTCGCCGGTCGCGAACCACGAACCCTCTGCCACCCCGTAGGTCACGTCCGCGCCGGCAGCCCGGTGCCGGGCCGTGTCGCGGCCCTCGGTGTCGATGTCCGGGTCGACCGTGCAGTGTTTCACCGTCGCGACGCGACCACGCTCGCTGAGGCGCTCGACCAGCCGGCTCACCAGCGTCGTCTTGCCCGAGTCCGACGGACCGACGACACCCAGTACGTACATATCCGTGCGAAGCGGCGGCAGGCGCTTGTAGGTATCGCCCCGGCCAGTGAGAATCAGGGTTCGGGCGGCAGGCGGAACAGCCAGCGGACCCCCTCGAAGAGCGAGTCCTTGGCGACGACGAGGGTGAAAAAGAGGAAGAGGACACCGCCAGCGCGCCCGAACATCGGCTGGCCGGCCTCCTCCCCGAACGCGAGGACGACGAGCGAGAGGGACCCGAAGGTGGGGCCGGTCACACGCCGCAGGTTCGTCGTCGAGAGGGCCCCCGTGCGATACTGCACCACTGCGTAGCCGAGTATGGCACAGCAGGCGGTACCGAACACTATCGCAACGAGAGCCCCGAGCATACCATAGAATATGCGACGTTGACATAAAAGGGAGACGGTTCGTTCACCCGAAAATTGCCGTCTCGAACGGTCGAGTAGCCCGTTACCAGCCGTTTCGACAGTGACAGTCTGAGCCTACCAGTAGTCGGTCACCGACGGGAAACGTGGGTTCCAGCTGGGTAGCCACGCAGGTGGCACGGTGGAACCACCTACGAACACCGCCGGTCGCTATCCAGAACCCGATGACTGCACCGCGGTATGCTGTGGATACTATGGAGAACGCGTCCTGGCCAGACGCGTTCCCGCCGGTCCCGACTTGGCAATCCTTAAGAGATGCAGTGGGCTACACGGCGACAATGAAAGTAGTCGTCTCCGTCGGCGGGAGCGTCCTCGCGCCGGAACTCGACGCAGAGCGCGTCTCGGCGTTCGCCGACGTCATCAACGAACTCGTCGACGACGGGTGCCAGGTGGCAGCCGTCGTCGGGGGCGGCGGCGTCGCCCGGGACTACATCGGGACCGCCCGCGACCTCGGTGCCAACGAGATCGAACTCGACCAGCTCGGCATCGACGTGACGCGGCTGAACGCCCGCCTGCTCATCGCCGCACTCGGCGAGAACGTCGTCACCGCGCCCGCGAAGAACTACGAACAGGCCGGCGAGATAATGCGCAACGGCGACGTCTGCGTCATGGGCGGTGTCGCCCCGGCCCAGACGACCGACGCCGTCGGAGCCGCGGTCGCGGAGTACGTCGGCGCGGACCTGCTCGTCTACGCCACCTCCGTCCCCGGCGTCTTCTCCGCGGACCCCAACGAGGACCCCGATGCCGAGAAGTACGACCAGCTCTCCGCCGAGGAACTCGTCGAGGTCATCGCCGGGCTGGAGATGAACGCCGGGTCGTCCGCCCCGGTCGACCTCCTCGCCGCGAAGATCATCCAGCGCTCGGGCATACGCACCATCGTCCTCGACGGGAACGACCCGACGCGCGTCCTGGACGCGGTCCGCACCGGCGAGCACGACGGCACCGACATCATCCCCGAGGGCACCGGCGACAACCTGACGTACTGGGTCGAATAGAGCGACACCCCCGACCCGCCGCCGCGAGCCCCGTGTGACCCGTTTTCGCAGGTTGACAACCCTTAAGAGCGCGACAGCGGTACGCTCTTCCATGCAACAGACACGTGTTCGACCGACAGGAATCGGGGTGGGCGACCGGTGAGCCGCACCGACGACGCCACCAGTCCGTACACCCTCTCGGCCGACGACGACCGAGACGGCGAGACGGCCCGCCACGTCTTCTGGGCCGACCGCATCGCCGACGTCGTCGAGGCCCGCAACCCCGACGAGCCCATCATCATCAAGGGCGGTATCTCTCCCTCGGGCGTCCCGCACCTCGGCAACGTCAACGAGATCATGCGCGGCTACTTCGTCGCGGAAGTGCTGCGCGAGCGTGGCCACGAGGTCCGCCAGGTGTTCACCGCGGACGACCGCGACCCCCTGCGCAAGCTCCCGCGCAAGCTCGCCAACCTCGACGGCGACATCGTCGACCTGGGCGACGTGAACGCCGGCGCACTCGGCCGGAACCTCGGCCACCCCTACACCGACATCCCGGACCCCTTCGGCTGCTGTGACTCCTACGGCGCGCACTTCTCGAACCTCATCACCGAGAGCGCGGAGCTGCTCGACGTCGAGTTCGACATCGAGTCCAACACCGCGATGTACGAGGACGGCCGCTTCGACGACGTCGTCGAGTTCATCCTCGACCACGCCGACGAGGCCCGCGAGGTCCTCTCGCACTACCAGGACAAGGTCGACGAGGACTACGTCCCGTTCAACCCCATCTGTTCCGAGTGCGGGAAGATCACGGAGACCGTGACCGCCATCGACACCGAGGCCGGCACCGTCGACTACGTCTGCACCGACATGCAGGCCGGCGACAACACCATCTCGGGCTGTGGCCACGAGGGCACCGCGACCTTCCGCGAGGGCAAGCTCCCCTGGCGCTTCGAGTGGCCCGCCCAGTGGCAGGTTCTGGGCGTGGACTTCGAGCCGTTCGGGAAGGACCACGCCGAGGGCTCGTGGCCCTCCGGCGACGACATCGCCCGGAACGTCCTCGACATCCAGCCGCCGGTCCCGATGGTGTACGAGTGGTTCACCCTCGACGGCAAGCCGTTCTCCTCCTCGGAAGGGAACATCATCCTCGTCGGCGAGGTGCTCGAACTCCTCGAACCCGAGGTCGTCCGCTACTTCTTCGCGAAGGACCCCAAGAAGGCGCGTGACTTCTCCATCGAGCGCCTCGACCAGCTCGTCGACGAGTTCGACCGCTACGAACAGCTCTACTTCGGCGAGGTCGAGGGGACCGAGGACGAGATCGCGAAGGCAGAGCGCGTCTACCCCTTCGTCGTCGAGGACATCGACGAGGACCGGATTCGCCTGCCCTACACGTTCGCGGCCGTCCTCTCGATGTTCCCCGACGAGCAGACCCGCATCGACCACGCGAAGAAGCAGGGTCACATTCCCGAGGACGCCGACGACGCGACCATCGACGCCGCCTTCGAGCGCGTCGAGCGCGCCGCGAACTGGGCCGAACGAACCGACAACGAGTACAACTACACCGTGCTCGAGGAACTCCCGGACGTGGACTTCGACGAGGAGACCGCGGCCGCCCTCGACCAGCTCGCCGACTTCATCGAGGAGGGCCACGACGGCGAGGCGATACAGGGCGAGATCTACGAGTCCGCCAAGCGCCGCGACCTCGACATGGGGTCGTTCTTCGGTGCCGGCTACCAGCTCTTCTTCGGGCAGGACCAGGGCCCGCAGCTCGGCCCGTTCCTCTCGAAGCTGGAGCGCGAGTTCGTCGTGAATCGGCTGCGGCGAGAAGCCTGAATTCGGGGGTTGCGGTTTCTGCGGGAGCGAACAGGAGAACGTTTCGGGCGTGAAACCTTTGTGTATCCCCACGACAACCAGCCCATGCGCAGGTTTCCGCTGGACAGGCGGCGGTTTCTCGCACGCCTCTCCGCATCGAGCGTCGCTGGACTCGCAGGCTGCGTCTCCGATTCCGTTCGCCCCGGCCGTGACGGCCAGATTCGTAATTTCGAGGCAGACAACGAGTACTTCGAGAGGCCCCAGCTGGAGGCGGGTGAGAGCCAGTATCACCTCTTTTACGCGCCGCACTTCTTCGAACTCGAATACACGTTCACCCCGGCCCACGATACCGAAGGATACGCTGAGATGGGACCGGTAAACGTCGTCGTCGCGAACCTGGAGCCGTTCTTCGACTACGATCTCGACGAGATAAAAGCGGGCGAACTCTACCTGCCCGGCGCGAGCACGTTCGACCTGAACCTCGACAGCGAAACCGAAGTGACGCAGCGACTTCCCGCGGGCATATACCAGCTAGTGATCGACAACACGGAAGCCAACCGGAACGTCATTTTCGACCTGCAGGCGTTCGTGTACCGGTACGTACGCGACCCGGAGCGTGTCACGTGTCCCGAACCAGCCGACTCGAAACTACAGATCGAACTACTCCACGTGAACACGTTCAATCAGGACATCTACTACCACATCACGCTGGACGAAACCGACGCGGACTCGTACACGATGGAGCTGCGCCTCCTGGGGAAAGAGCGGGACATAGAGACGTTCACCGTCGAACAGTCACCGGACAGTTGTCGGACACACTTCGTCGGCGCACCAGCCTACGAGGACGATTATCAGTACGAATCTGACCTCCTCGTTGAAATCGTCGTCTCCGATGGCGAGACGGAGATCGCTCGCACGACGGAGCGAGTATAGCTCCCTAACCGCCCCGAGAGGTTTCCCAGAACACCACGTACCCTCCCCCAAACCAAACTCCTTTGCCCGTCCCTGCCCCAGTCACCGGTAATGGTCTCCACTCTGCAGTTGGTATTCGCCGGCTTCGCCGTCTACTGGATGGCGGTGCTGGTGGCCAAACGTGAGGGACTCCTCCCCTCGTACGTCTCCACACAGGGACCCATCCTGCTGATACACACGAAGCGGGGGCGGGAGTTCCTGAACTGGGCCGCCGGACCGCGTCGGTTCTGGCGGGCCTGGGCGAACGTCGGTGTCGGTATCGCGCTGGTCGTGATGTTCGGCGCGTTCGTCTTCCTGCTCGATGCCGCACTCTCGACGATACAGAACCCGCCGCCGCCGACGGCGGTGAACCAGCCGAAGAACGTGCTCGTCATCCCCGGCGTGAACGACTTCCTGCCGCTCTCGGTGGCACCCGAGATCCTGTTCGGCCTTGGTGTGGGTCTCATCGTCCACGAGGGCGGCCACGGCCTGCTCTGCCGGGTCGAAAACATCGACATCGAATCGATGGGTATCGGGCTGCTCGCCATCCTCCCCATCGCGGCGTTCGTCGAACCGAACGAGAACTCCCGCCGGGAGGCGTCCCGGGGCGGCCAGACCCGGATGTTCGCCGCCGGCGTGACGAACAACTTCGCCATCACCATCGTCGCCTTCGCCCTGCTGTTCGGGCCGGTCGCGGGCTCCATCGCGGTCGCGGACGGGGCGCTGCTGGGCGGCGTCGCAGCGGGCTCACCCGCCGACCAGGCCGGACTCTCCGGCGGCGACCGCATCACCGCGGTCGACGGCGCGACGGTCCAGAACAACTCCCACCTCACGGAGCTACTCGACGCGACCGACGAGAAGACCGTCCAGATAACGGTCAACGGTGAGGAGACGCGGACGCTCGAACGGGCCGTCCTGGTCCGCGAGGCGCTGGCGAACGGGCCGACCGGGCTCGACGCCGAGGCCACCATCCGGACCGTGAACGGCACGTCGGTCGATACGGTCTCGGAGTTCCACGCGGCCCTCGCCGAGTCGCCCGGCCCGGTGACCGTCGAGGCGACCACCGGCGGCGGCGAGGACGTGACCACCACGTTCGTCGCGGGTGCGTACGTCCGCATCGCCGAGGACGGTGCCTTCGCCGCGGCGGGTCCCGAACCAGACACGAACCTCATCGTGACCGAGTTCGCCGGCCAGCGGACCGTCACCTGGACGGACCTCTCGGAGGCCATCGAGACCACCGAGCCGGGCCAGACCGTCGAGATCGTCGCCTACGACGACGGCCAGCGCCAGACCTACCAGGTCGAGATGGGGAGCCGTGACGGCAACCCGCAACTCGGCGTGTTCGCGACCTCCTTCGGCACGGCCGGTCTCGACGTGACCGACCTCGGCGTGCAGTTCTACCCGGCCGACCGCTACCTCGCCATCCTGGGCGGGGGCGACCAGGCCAGCCTGAACGCGTTCGCATCCTCGTTCTTCGGCAAGATGCTGTTCGTGCTCATCCTGCCGGTCGTCGGCGTCGTCGCGGGCGCGACCGGCACGCTCCCGTACAACTTCGCGGGGTTCACCGGCGAGATAACGAACTTCTACGTCGCCACGGGGCCACTGGGCTTCCTCGGCGGCGGCGTGTTCCTGCTCGCCAACCTGCTGTTCTGGACCGGCTGGATCAACATCCAGCTCGGCTTCTTCAACTGCATCCCGGCGTTCCCGCTCGACGGCGGGCACATCCTGCGGACCTCGACCGAGGCCGTCATGTCCCGGCTGCCCATCCAGGCGACTCGCCGCCGGGTCCGCATGGTCACGACGACGGTCGGGCTCACCATGCTGGTGAGCTTCCTCGTGCTCATCCTCGGGCCGCAGCTGTTCGGCTGACGGTCGAGGTCTTGAAAACAGGGAACAGCTCGTTCCTTTTCGCGGGTTCGTCGACTCAGTCTTCGTCGTCCTGGTCGATGTCGTGGCGCTCGTAGAACTCCTCGGGCGTGTCCTCGATTCGGTCGAAGTCGTCGGCGAAGTAGTGCTCGTGGTGGCGAATCATCTGTTCGACCACCCAGCCGGAGAACTCGTCGTCGAAGCGCCACTCGCCGTCGATTTCGGGGACATCGAATCGTTCGTCGGTCGCGAAGGCGACGTAGACGTGGTAGAAGCCGAGGATGACGTCCGCGAACTCGCGGGCCTTCGTCGCGCTGTCCTCCCGGCGGTCGGCGAGTTCGTCGCGGCCCGCCTCGGTCAGCTCGAAGTACTTTCTATCCGGTTCGTCCTCGCGCTCGATGCGCTCGGCCCAGCCCTTGTCCTCGAACTTGTAGAGGATGGGGTACACCGAGCCGTAGGAGGGTTCCCAGTGGCCGCCGCTGATGTCACGGATTTCCTTGAGTATCTCGTACCCGTAGCGCGGTTTCTCCTCTAGGAGTTCCAGCACGAGATACGCGATGAGTCCTTTCGGCGGGCCGCTTTTCCGCATCGCGTGAGGCTTTCCTCGGTGGTAGTAATAGGGTTTCGATACCCACGAGGGGTTGCCCGCATCACGGACGACGAACCAACACGTCCTTACTCTCGGTCTCCCAAGCCGACGATATGGAGCGACGCGAACCTCCGATGACGGAGGAGGGCTGGTACGCACTGCACGACTTCCGAACCGTCGACTGGGACGCGTGGCGTGACGCCCCCGAACGCGAGCGCGAACGGGCCCTGGCGGACGCCCGGTCGTTCTTCGACGCGCATTCGAGCCCCGAGGTGGGTGGCACGGCGGTCTTCACCATCATCGGGCACAAGGCGGACCTCATGGTCCTGCACCTGCGCGAGTCGATGGGCGACCTCGACCGACTCGAACGGAGCTTCGAGAACACGGCGTTCGCGGAGTACACCGAGCAGTCGAGTTCGTACGTCTCCGTCACGGAGGCCTCGGGCTACACCGAGCGCGCCCGGGAGTACTTCGAGGGCGAGATGGACGAGGACTCCGGGCTGGCGCAGTACATCGAGTCCCGCCTCCACCCGGACATCCCGGACATGGAGTACGTCTCGTTCTACCCGATGGACAAGCGTCGCACGCCCGAGGACAACTGGTACGACCTGTCCCACGACGAGCGCGCCGAGCACATGGCGAGCCACGGGGAGATCGGCCGCGACTACGCCGGCAAGGTCACCCAGATGATCACCTCCAGCGTCGGCTTCGACGACCACGAGTGGGGCGTCACCCTCTGGTCCGACGAGCCGACCGAGATCAAGGACCTGCTGTACGAGATGCGCTTTGACCCCTCCTCCAGCCGGTTCGCCGAGTTCGGCACGTTCTACTTCGGTCGCCGGTTCGAGCCGGACGACCTCGACGCCTTCATGGCCGGCGAGGCGGTCCCGGCCGAGGAAGGGCATCCCCACGGCGACGCCGCCGGGCACCCCCACGGGGCGTCCGACCACGGCGAGAGCGGGCACTCCCACGGTGAGGGCGGCCACCCGCACGGCGAAGGCGGCCACGGCGACAGCGCGGAACACGGCCACGGCGACGACTCGGGTCGCCCGCCGACCGACCACGGCGCGGAGGTCCGCGAGGAACTCGAGGACCGCGGCGTCTACGGCGGCCAACCCCACGGTGAGGACGTGTACGCGGTCGTCCTCTACTCCGAGGCCGACACCGACGAGCTGTTCGCGGAGGTCGACGGTCTCCGGAAGAACTTCGACCACTACGACTCCCACGTCAAGACCGCGGTGTACGAGAGTGACGGCGACTCCCCGGCCGCCATCGCGAGCGTCTGGGAGACCGAATCGGCGGCGGACACCGCCAGTGGCTTCCTCACCGACCTCCCCGGTATCGTCCGGCAGGCCGGCGACGACGCCGACAGCGACACCTGGGGCACGATGGGGATGTTCTACACCGTCAAGCCCGAGAAGCGCGAGGATTTCGTCGAGAAGTTCGGCGTCGTCGGCGAGGTGCTCGAGGACATGGACGGCCACATCCAGACCGACCTCCTCGCGAACCGTGAGGACGAGGACGACATGTTCATCGCCTCGCGCTGGGAGTCCCAGGAGGACGCGATGGCGTTCTTCCGCTCGGACGCCTTCTCGGACACGGTCGACTGGGGCCGAGACGTCCTCGCGGACCGCCCGCGACACGTGTTCCTCGCCTGAATCGGCCGAGCAGGCCGCGACCGCAGTGTTCGAAGAACAGGGGTCTCCCCGACACGGTTCCCTGTGCGCTGTTTCCGGTACGCTGCGCTGTTTCCTGTACGCTGTACCCCGGAGAAACCGCGTGGAGAGCCGAAGCGACAGCCAACGGAGACTCGATTCAGATGGGGAAAGGAGCGGCTGCTGAAAGAGAGGTCACGAGGCAACGCGACGGTCTCGTTGCGGCGCGTCTGTCGCGTGCCCTCACCTGCCAGGGCCGCGGGGGGCTTGCGGCCAGACACGGCAGATGGCCCCGACCGGTCGGTGTGGGGGGTAGCCGACGGGTCGGGACGGTGCACCGTGTCGCACACGAGTGCGAGCGGAACCGATGCATTTCGACACGGAGTCGAAACGAAATCGGAGTTCTTCCGCACGCCGTGCGGCCGACCGGGAGTGATACCAGCGCACTGTGCTCCGAATCCCGGTCAGTGGCGAACGTCGTTGCACGCTTCTCACGGCGAGCTGGACGCTCCCGCGAGAAGGGCGTATATAAGTAGTGCGCCGGAGGGTATAGCTAATCGCTCGTTTCCTATTTAAGCGACACGCTTGTCTATCCCGGCGGTTTCTATATCTTCCCCGCCGACGGACGAACGGAGCACGTCCATCCCGTCGTCGCGGTCGACGTCGAACCCGTCGGCGTAGAGGTCCTGCACGCGCTCGAACTCCTCGTCCGAGAGCGGCGGGACGTCACTGGCGGCTGCCCACTCGTCGATGTCCTCGCGGGTGCGGAACGTCGGCGTGATGGTCGCCACCGAATCGTGATACAACAGCCACTGGAGGCTCGCCTGGGACATGGTTCGCTCGCCGTCGCGTTCGAGGAACCGGACCGTGTCGAGCTTGTCCCAGCCCGTCTCGTACCAGGCGTCCGGCCGGTACGAGCGGTGGTCGTCCTCGGCCAGTTCGGTGTCACGGGTGACCTGTTCGTTCAGGACGCCCGAGGAGTGCGGGACGCGGGGGATGAGGCTCGTGTTCGAGCCGGTCTCCGCGATGGTGTCGAGGAAGTGCCCGCCGACCTCCTGCTCGAGCATGTTCCAGACGAGCTGGAGCGAGTCGAACTCCTCGGTGATGGCCTTGTCGCCCTCGGCCAGCCAGCCGATGGAGGGGCCGAGCGCCCAGCCGACGGCGTTCACGAGGCCCTCCTCTTTCAGTTCGTCGAGGGTCTCCAGGACGTCGGCGTCGACCTCGTCGACGTTGGCGTTGTGGAGCTGGAGCACGTCGATGGTGTCGAAGCCGAGACGGTCGAGGCTGCGCTCGGTCGCGGTTCGAATCCACTCGGGCGTGATCTCCTTGGGGAGTTCGCCGTGGCCGGCCTGGGGGTTGTTGTAGAAGTCGTAGCCGACCTTCGTGGCGACGACGACCTCGTCCCGGCGGTCACGCAGCGCCTCACCGATGAGTTCCTCGCTTCGGCCGTGGCCGTACACGTCTCCGGTGTCGAAGTAGGTGATACCCTGGTCGAGCGCGTAGCGGACCATCTCCTTGGCCTGCTCTTCTGTCCGGTCGCCCCACCAGTCGGTGCCGACGACCCACGCGCCGAACCCGATCTCTGAGACCTCGAGTCCGGAATCGCCGAGTTCGCGATAGTGCATATCCCCGGGTTAGGAACCGGGATACTTAGCGGGTGTGCTTCGTTCTCGACCACTGAGAAAGAATCGGCCGGGAACGGGGTCCGCTCGGAGCCCTTCACGAGCCGCGAGTGACGAGAGAGAAGCAACGCTTTTCATTCGGTGCCGAGTTAAAAACTGCCAATGGACGGAATTCCGGTTCGCGTCGCGTGTCTCTACGTGGCCGAACTGACCAGTGAACAGCGGGCCGCCTACGACTGGTGTGCCGAGACGGCCGCCCGGGCGGACCGCATCTCGCTGGACGTGGTCGCGGACGGCGCGGTCGACCTCGCGGCGTACGACGCCGTCTGGTGGCACCGCGACCGCCCGCTGGATGGTGCGGACGTGCGAGCCGCCGGCGAGCCCCTGTCGGCTTACGTCGAGAACGGTGGCGGCCTCCTGCTCAGTCTGCGCGCCCTGGCCGCCGTCGACCAGCTGGGCATCGACCCGGTCGCCCCCGACGCCACCGGCGTCGACGACATCACCGGCCGGGCCGGCATGTTGCGCCGGTCGCTCCACGACGACCACCCGGCGTTCGAGACGTTCGAGGGCCGGCGTATCTTCACTCGCGCGCCCGACCGCGAACAGGCGTTCGCCCGGTACGAGCGCGTGGTCCCGGATTCGGGCGACGTGCTGGCGTGCTCGGTCCGGGGCGACGCCGACCTCGTCGGCCACCGCACCCTCGTCGAGTGGACGCCCGGCGCGGGCCAGGTCATCGGGGCCGGCTCCGCGCTCGGCTTCCGCGACCCCGGCGACTACGAGGACGCCATGCGCCACGAGCAGTTCGTGCGCAACCTGCTCGCGACGCTTTCGAGTTCCCGAACCCGGGGCGTGACCGGCCGGCCCGCGACGACGGAGGGCTTCACCCAGCTACGCGAGTACCTCGCCGACGACCACCACCGCCCCGCGTACCACCTCTCGCCGCCCGCGAACTGGCTCAACGACCCGAACGGCCTCATCGAATATGGTGGGGAGTACCACGTCTTCTACCAGTACAACCCGAGTGGGCCGTTCCACGGCTCCATCCACTGGGGTCACGCCGTCAGCGGGGACCTGGTGCACTGGCGCGACGAACCGGTCGCGCTGGCACCCACTCCCGGGGGACCGGACCACGACGGCTGCTGGTCCGGCTGTGCGGTCGTCGACGACGACGGAACCCCGACACTGCTCTACACCGGTGGCGAAGGCCACGTGCAGTTGCCGTGTCTGGCCACCAGCGACGACGACCTCCAGTCGTGGACGAAACACCACGACAACCCCATCATCGAGGAGGCACCCACGGACATCGACATCCTCTCGACCGACGACTGGGAGGCCGAGTTCCGCGACCACTGCGTCTGGCGCGACGACGGGTACTGGTACCAGCTCATCGGCTCGGGCGTCACCGAGGTCGGCGGCACCGCCCTGCTCTACCGCGGCGAGACCCTCCGCGAGTGGGAGTACGTCGGCCCCCTCCTGACGGGCGATGACGGCCACGGCACCGTCTGGGAGTGCCCCGAACTCCTCGACTTCGGCGAGAAACAGCTCCTGCACGTCTCGAACTACGACGAGGTCCGGTACTTCCTCGGCGAGGCCGACCTCTCCGCGCCCGCGTTCACCACCGACTACGAGGGCAAACTCGACTACGGCGCGTTCTACGCCCCGCAGTCGCTCTCGACCGACGACGGCCGGGAACTCACCTTCGGCTGGCTGCCCGAGGCCCGCGGCATGGAAGCCCAGTGGGAGGCCGGCTGGTCCGGGCTCATGTCCCTCCCCCGCGAACTCGACCTCGGCGACGACGGCCGCCTCCGCCAGCGCCCCGCCGCCGAGCTGGCCACGCTCCGCGAGCGCCACGCCGAATCGCGCGAACTCGGGCTCCCGACCGACGCCCATCGCCGGCTCGACCTGGAAGGTGCGGCCGAACTCCAGCTCTCGGTCGACGTCTCTCCGGGGGGTACCTTCGAACTCGGCGTCTGCGAGTCCCCCGCCCTGTCGGAACGCACCGCCATCCGCTACGACGGCGAGTCCGTCGTCGTGGACCGCTCACACAGCAGCCAGGACCCCGCCGCCGACCCCGGCGACCAGCACATGCCGGTCGACGGTGACGGCCAGGTCGACCTCCACGTCTTCGTCGACGGGAGCGTCATCGAGATATTCGCGAACGAGCACCGCTGCCTGACGAGCCGGGTGTACCCGACCCGGGCGGACGCGACCGGGGCCTCGATTCGGGCACTCGGCGGGCCCGTCGACGTCGACGTCGAAGGCTGGGAGCTCGACAGCGTGTGGCCGGCTGGACGGTGAGATCAGGAGAAACGGCTGTTTTCTGGGTTTTCACGAACACTCTGGCGCGTGCGGGCAGGAGCCGCGAGCATCGCGAGTGGCTCCTGTCGAACTCGCGCGAGGGATGAGGACCGCAGTGGAGCGCAGCGGAACGAGGACCTGAATCGGCTGGGGAGGGTGTGGTTGCGGTGGCGGTGCTGTGCGGTGGCGGGGCGGTGGCGGTGGCGGTGCTGTGCGGGGCGGTTTCCAGTGCCACCAGCGCGAGTGACCTGCTCGCCGTCACCAGAACCAGTTCGACCATCAGCGGGGAAAAGTCAGCTCTCAGCGACCCCGCAAACACGCCTCACCGGTACGAGTACCCAGAGTCCTCCTCGCGAGTCCCGTACCGCTCCGCGAACTCCACAGGCGGCAGTTCCTCGTCCTCGGTCGGGAGATGCCCATGGGCCAGCACCCCACGGAGCCACGTCTCGGCGTCCTCGAACCCTAACCGCACCGTCGGCGCGAGCGTCCCGCCGAAGCGACGTAGCTGCTCGTCCTCGGGGAGCAGGGCCACGTCGTCCAGCGACGGCCGGTCGAAGTCGTAGTAGTTGAAGAAGCTCGTCACCAGCAGTTCGTCGCGGTGCTGGTACACCATCCACGAGTACGCCTGGAAGGGGGCGTTCGCGGGGTTGGTCAGCACCAGCCCGGAGCCGTTCAGGGGCTGGTAGTCCCCCCGTAACTCGTCCGCGACGAAGCCGTAGAGGGCGTCGTACCCGGAGAGGCCGGGCGCGAACGTGTGGACGTGGCTCGCGGTGAACAGGTAGTACTGGCCGTCGTCGACGGCGATGTGGGGGCGCTCCAGTTCCTGGTTGACGCCCACTGCGTCGAGCAGCGGAGGCTGGAGATTCCAGTCGGTCGGGTCGCCCGTCGGGGAGTGGGCGATGCCGATGCTGCCGTTGAACTCCTGCTGGGCCGCGTCGCCGCCGCAGGCGTCCGAACCCTCCGGGACGGGGGTGTTCGCCTCGAACAGCAGGTAGGTCTCGCCGTCGGCGGGGTCCTCGAAGAACCACGGGTCGCGGAAGGTGTAGATCATCCCGCGGGACTGGTCTTCCGTCTCGTACCAGTCGCCGTCGGGCTCGGCGAGGATCTCGTGCTCCCACGGGCCCTGGAGGCTGAGGCCCTGGCCGCTCGTGTCGACGGTGCCGCCCGAGGCGCAGGCGAGGCGCTGGGTGTAGGTCAGTTCGTCCTCGCCGGACTCGCCGGCCGCGGTGTAGTAGAGGTAGCAGGTGCCGTCGTCGTCCAGCAGCGCGGAGCCGGCCCACTGTCGAGAGCCGAACGCCTCATCCGGGTCGACGGCGACGCCGCCGCGGTTCCACTGCTCGCCGTCCTTCGAGTAGTAGTACCGGATGGTCGCCACGTCGTGGCGCTTGCCGGGGAGCAGGTCCGCCGAGGCGGAGAGACAGAAGATGACGCGGTAGCCACCGGGCGTGGCGATGCTGCCGTCGCGCTCGCGCAGGAGCCACGTGTCCCAGATGTGGTTCTCGGAATCCGTGGTGCTCGCAGGTGGGTAGATGATGGGTGCGGTCGCGTCGTCACGCCGAGTGATGGTCGCGGCCTGGTCACGGGTCCAGGCAGGCGTCGCGGAACCGGGCGTCTGCTCGGTCATACACGACGTACTCGTCTCCGAGTGAATAGACGTACTCATTTCCGGCACGTCCCGTGTCGCGTCGTCGCGCTCCGTGTCGGTCTCGTCCCGGTCGCGATGCACGGTCGGTGTCGCGGAGCCGGGCGTCTCGTCGCTCATAGGAAAACTACTCGCTACCGAGTAAATAGTTATTGTCCTTCCCGGCAAGTCCCGCACCGGGGGTGTCGAGTCGCACACGGGCGAATCCCGGCAACACTGCCCGTGTGGTACAGAGTTCGCACAACCGAACCACCATATGTGTCCGTGACGAATGACCGCCCATGACGAAGCGACACGTCTCGTTGCCGGACAGTGCGGAGGCCGGCGTTCGAGCGTTCATCGAGGAGGTAGACGAACGACTCTCCTCCGACGAGAGCACCTGTAGCGTGGTCGAGGACGTGCTCGTCGACCTCCACGGCGACCGCGACGCCTACGAGCGCTGGAAGAACGGCGAAGACGTCTCCGCAGCCGAGCGGGTCCGCCTGCAGGGGTACGACCCGTGCAACACCACCCTCGAATCGGAGTACTACGCCGAGAAGGACGAGGAGGCGTTCAAGCGCTCGAAGCACCTCCAGTGGCTCTGGCGGCAGTTCGACGCCACACCGATGGCCGACAACGTCGAGTTCGCGCTCCGCTTCCGCCAGATGCTCGCCGAACACCTCTTCGAGGACGTGGGTGAGAACTGCCGCTTCTTCAAGGGCATCTCGTTCACCTACGGCCACAACATCACCATCGGCGACAACGTGGTCATCCACGACGACGTCCACCTCGACGACCGCGGCAAGCTCACCATCGGCGACCGCTGTTCCATCTCCGACGGCGTCCACGTCTACAGCCACGACCACGACGTCGTCGACCAGACCGCCATCGAGAACTTCCACACCATCGTCGAGGACGACGTGCGCCTCACCTTCGACGTGATGGTCCGTGCCGGCTGCAAGGTCGGCGAGAACGCCGTCGTCGGCGCTCGCGGCGTCGTCCAGCACGACATTCCCGCCCACCACATCGCTGTCGGCCAACCCGCCAAGAGCGTGAAGATAAAGCCCGGGTTCGAGGACGAGGCCGAACCGCTGGAGGACGCTGGTGTCAACCGCCAGGACGAGCGGAAGATCCCGTACGACCTCCCGGACGACTTCGAGGCGTTCGACGAGTTCGGACGTGACCTGTCGTCCCGGGAGTAACAGATTTTTACCGTGTCGGGCCGAATCGCATGACGATGCGACGCCGCCGGCTGCTCTCCACCCTCGTCGCCCTCCCCACCGTCGCCGGCGCGGGCTGTCTGACGCTCGACGACGACGACGAGCCGACGCCCACGACGGACGAACCCGACCCCGTCCGGCTCGAACGCGTCAGGATGCGCCTCGACACACCGTGGGGGGCCGCCTTCCACCCGCGCACCGGCGAACTCTACCTCACGGAGCGCCCCGGCCGCATCCAGCGGGCGACCGGCCGTGACGCCGGCCTCGTGCGCGACCTGACGGGCGAGACCGTCGAGCGCGGCGAGAGCGGCCTGCTCGGGCTCACGTTCGACCCCGCCGACCCGACCCGGGCGTTCGCCTACCAGACGTACCAGCGCAAGTCCGGCCTGTGGAACCGCATCCTCGAACTCGCCGTCGACCGCGACTTCGCCGTCAGCGGCGTCCTCTTCGACAAGATACCGGCCGCGGGGGTCAACAACGGCGGCCGGCTCGCGGTCGGCCCGGAGAACGCGTTATACGTCACCACCGGCGACGCCGACGACCCGGAATCGGCACAGGACACCGACTCCCTCGCGGGCAAGGTGCTCCGGCTCACCCTCGATGGCGAGCCCCACCCGGACAACCCGTTCGGGAACGCGGTGTACAGCTACGGGCACCGCAACCCGCTCGGCATCACGTTCGTCGAGGGGGAGTGCTACCTCTGTGACCACGGCCTCGACGGGAACGACGAACTCAATCGCGTCCAGCCGGGCGAGAACTACGGCTGGCCGGTCGTCACCGGGGAGACACGGGCGAACCGGTTCGTCGACCCACTGGTGTCGTGGAGCCCCCAGATAACGCCCGCGAGCCTCACCTACTACCGCGGCGGTATCGAGCGCTGGCAGGACAGCTTCTTCGTCGGCGCACTCACCGGCCAGCACCTGCGCCGCGTCGTCATCGCGGGCGACGGCCCCACGGAACAGGACACGTTCTTCGGCGACCTCGGTCGCATCCGGACGACGTTCACCGGCCCCGACGGCCATCTCTACCTCACGACGAGCGACCAGGACGGCGAGGGCGACCCTGAACCGACGGACGACGCCGTGTTCAGGGTCCTGCCGCCGTAGCCAGAAAAGGACTGTCTCGACCGCGGTTCAGCGCAGTCGTGCCACGCCGAAGAGCGCGAGGTCGAACACGAGGACGAGCGACAACACCGCCCCGAGGGCGGCTGCCGCGAACTCCTCGAACGACACCCAGCCGGGGAAGACGAACCGTGCCCAGGCGACGTAGGTGCCGACCTGCTTCTCGACACCGTCACCCTCGACCTTGCTCGTCAGGTTCTCCCCGGTCGCATCGACGCCACCCTCCTCGGGGCCGCCGAGTCGGTCGGCCGCGTACGGCATCTGTATGCCGCCGTACTGCCAGACGACCTCGCCCTCGGTGTTCAGCTCGATGACGCGGTTGTTGAACGTGTCCACGATGAGCGTGTTGCCGTTCTCCAGTCGGTCCGCGTCACGCGGCCAGAGGATACCCTGACTGTACTCCCAGACCTTCTCGCCGGTCTCGACGTCGTACTCGACGACGCGGTCGTTCTCGCTGTCCGCGACGAGGGTGGTCCCGTTCAGCCGCATCGGGTTGTGCTGTTCGTAGAGCTTGTCGTGCTCACCCGGCACCCCGACGACGCTCACCACGTCCTTCGTCGTCCGGTTGACCTCGATGACCACGTCGAAGTTCCGGATGGACAGCTGGAAGTTCCCGTTCTGGAGCAGGTCGATGTCGTTCATGTGCGTCCAGTCGTTCTCCGGGCCGGTGTACTCGGGACTGTCGTACTGCTGGTCGAACTCGGTTCCCTCACCGAGGTGGTCCCGGGCGTGCCACTCCCAGGTGATGTCACCCTGCTGGTCGACCGTGAACGCCCGGTTGTTGCCCATGTCGATGATGGCGGTCTCGCCGTTCGGCAGCCGGTCGGCGTCGTGGACCTCGTGGTTGTGGACGAACACGTCGTACCACGAGTGGTTCCACACCTCTTCTTTCGTCTCGTAGTCGAGTTCGACGACACGGTTGTGGACACAGCCGCCCTCGGCGAACTCTTCGGGGCACGCACTCGATGGGCGGTTCGTCGCCACGGAGGCGAGGATGTTCCCGTTCTCGAGCATCTCGACGTCGAACACCCGGGAGTTGTCGGGCTCGTACTCCCAGATCACCTCACCGGAGGGCGTCACCTCGATGGCGCGACCCTCGTACGCGTCGCCGTAGCTCTGGATGCCGATGAGCGTGTTACCGGCGTGCTGTTCGAGGACCGATGCCGTCTCGTTCGTCGTGTTCTGTTCGGTCGCCATCGGCGTGGCGGCGGCCGCAGGCGCACCGAAGGCGGCCTGCAACCCGAGATACGCCGTGACGAGGAGGAGGAGCGCGGAAACCGCGAGCATCCGGGACCGTCGTTCCATACCCGAGCCTGCAGGTGACGGTGCCTAACTCTGACGGAATTCGGTGCACCTGAGAGGCAAGTACCAACAGTAAAGTAGCGTGCTACGCTATACCACGGTATGGCAGAGGTCTGGGACTGGGCCATCGGCTACCTGCTCGTGTTCGCAGCGCTGCAGCTGGCGGTCTACATCTACTACCGGCGACAGACCGACAGCGGGCCGTCGCGCGCCGTCCCCGAGGGCGACGGCATCGGTTTCGAGGAGCGAGCGTCGAGCGCGCCCGCGACCCGCCGACGCGAACCCACCGGCGACAGCCGGCACTGCCCACACTGCGGCACCCCGAACGAGCTCGACCCGACGTTCCGGTACTGCCGGTACTGCGCCGGCGACCTCTCTGGCACATAGGCGTTTCGGCCGTTTCAGCCCACCTATTAGCCGTTTCGGCCGGTCTTGGCCAGCAAACATATACCGACCCGCGCAGAAGCCTGAATCGAGTCGAATGAACACGACCGATACCGAAGCAGAGCGCTACGTCGGCCGCGAGACTGTCAACGGCCTCATCATCTACGACCGAGAGAACCTCGACGCCTGGATCGAGTCCGATACGACAGTCGCCGTCGCGCAGTCCGACTACCGCTCCTCGCCGTCCCAGTAATCGACGGCCGCATCACGGGGGTAGTAGCCATCCACGGTTCGGGCCGCCGAATCACCCCCCGGAGGGGCACCGGCGAAGATGCCGAGTTTTCCAGAGTCCGGATACACCGTCACGTCAGGTTCCTGCATCGTCGACACACACAGGTAGCGAAGCGGCTCTTCGCCCGTGTTGACGACACGATGGCCACCCTCCTCGCCCGTCGGTAACGCCACGAAATCACCCCGTTCGAGCGCCTGCCCCCCATCGGCGGTTCGGAGCGTTCCCGTCCCCGCGAGCACGTAGATGGCCTCCTCGTTCGCCGTGTGGTAGTGGAACGGCCACGAGCGCGCTCCAGCCGGGAGTTCGTACAGGCTCGCCCCCAGCTGTTCGGCGTCGGCTGCACCACCGAGTCGCTTGCGCCGAAAGCGCGTCGCGCCCGTCTCCAGTTCGTCCCACTCCAGGTCTGCCTCGTTGACGTGTCCGACCATGGCCGACGCTACGAATCCAGTTCTCCTGATACTTTCGCGTCCGACACCTGCCGCTGGTCGATGCGAGAACGAGTCACCAGCGCGACTATCGGTCCTTACTCCTCGCGGAGGTACTCGTCGGGGTCGACATGCAGGTCGTCGTGGTCGATGGTATCCCACTCGCCCGCGACCGTCGCCCGGACCATCGTGAAGTCGTTGTCACAGTACCCTCTGGCCAGCTGCGGCCATCGCTCGACGATAGCCTCGCTGTCGTAGTGGATGCCCAGCAGTGCCTCCTCGTGTGTCTCGTAGAACGTTCCGAGCGTGGTCTCGAACGATGCCCCACTGTCGTGTTGTACGTTGTAGCTCACAGGTTCCCAACTCCCAACTCATCAATCGGCCAGTAGAATCATAGCTAATAGTATGTTATCGAACCGGTAGTTCCGCTGTAACCCGGCGGCGAGACGGCGTAGGGAGAGACTACTATCGATAGCCGTCGGCGGGTTTGCACGTCCTGGTGACATCTCGGGGAGAAATCGGGGAGATGTGCCGACCCTGCTCAGCATGGAAGAAAGGAACCCACCCTCCCGAGAACACAATAAAAGGTTAAAATTTATACCTATAGAAAGAGGAATCAAAACTGTCCGGGGTAATACAACGGTTGCGCCACCCAGTTCGATGACTACAATTGTGACCAAGACGTTGGAGGCGACGCTTGTCCAGCCCACTGCTCATAAGCAGTCTAAACTCGAGGATCTTCTCGAAACGTATCGTCAGGGTCTGCAAGAAGCGTTCGACGCCGGAGCGAGTACGATGTCATCAGTCAGTGACATCGTTACCCCCTACAATCTCCCATATCAGGCCAAAGCCGCACTCTGCAATTACGTTCCGAAACTGCAGAAGACGGACGAAGCCGAGCAGCTAGACGAGAATCACCCTGCACGCCTCACCAACCAAGCCGCGAGGTTCGACCATTCGGAGCACCGTCACTACGAATTCACGTGGTGGGTTCCCCGTCCCGGTCGGGGAACGAACTTTTGGATTCCGCTCCGTATCAACCCCGAGCAGGGATCGCTCTGGTGTGACCTCGTGGCCGACGATTTGAAAGCGGGTGAGATACGGCTTCAGAAACACCGAAAGAGCTGGGTACTGCATGTCACCGTTGAATACCAAGTCGAGAAACCAACGACTGACGGTGACGCCACGCACATCGGTTTAGATATCGGAGAAACCGCCCTCATCACGGGCTGTGCCCTCAAGGACGGTGCTCCGACTGACCCGTTCGTGTGTAGCGGAAGCAGAGCCAAGCATCTCCGCAAAGAGATGCATACGACCCTGAAGCGGCTCCAAAAGCGCGAAGCGTCCGAGTGGCGTATCGAAGACAACTTCTCGCACTACCAGAACGCGCTCACCGACATCGTGGAAAAAGCGTCTCGGCAGGCCGTCGAATACGCCAGACAGTACGAAAACCCGGTGTTGGTGATGGAGGACTTGACGTACATCCGTGAGCGGCTCGACTACGGGAGGTACATCAACCGCCGTCTCCACTCGTGGGCCTTCGCTCGACTGCAAGGGCGCATAGAGGACAAGGCAACGGAAGCAGGCATTCCGGTAGAGTACGTGAACCCGGCATACACCTCGAAAACGTGCCACTCGTGCCACCGCATTGGTCATCGGGACTCACAGGCAGAGTTCAAGTGTCCCAACGACAACTGCCACGTTTCGACGTTCCAGGCCGATATCAACGCTTCCGCGAATATCGCACGACGAGTTGACCCGTGGGGAGAGAGCGTGCCGCTTGACAAGGTGGAACGCGATGATTCACCTCGGGATGGGAGCGGTTGTGATACCGCCACGACTCACTGTGGGCAGCGCACATCCACGCAGATGACGCCCAGCAGTACCGGAGAGTCGAAACCCTCTGCCAGCGTTCACGAGACAGGGTCTCGTGAGTCAACCAAAACCGGAGGTCCTGGTGACGTTCGACAGACCGATTGTCTGTCAGGCGAGTCGGAGTCGCAATGCGACTCTGGCGTCGACTAGTGACTGGTATTCCCCATGCGTGGGAAGCCTCTCACTTCGAGAGGAGGATATCACTAGCTTGGGAACTTAAGCAGGAGTAGAAGACCTGTGGACGAAAGGAATGCGCCGGCCGGGAATCGAACCCGGACTAGTGGCTTGGGAAGCCACTGTCCTACCATTGGACCACCGGCGCTCACTCACTACGTTCGTTCGCGCCGAGCCTCCACTCACTTCGTTCGTGGAGACACCGGCGCTCACTGGCGTTGTGCCGCTGTACTGTACTATTGCTGACCTGGCTTTTTAAAGACATCGAATACCCATGATGTTGGCAGGGCAAAAGCCGCTGGACAGCGCCACGCTGTCACCCCCGGTTGTGGGAAGACGTTCGCGCGAATCCCGTGGTTTCGTCGAAGCAGCGGGACTCGCCACGGAAGGCTATCGAATCGCCCGCTTCGACGACGACCGCGACCGAATTGCCTCGATATTCGGGCGTGCAATCGAACGTGACCGGCGCGTCCACGTAGCGACCGTCTACACTGTCGAGCGTCGCGCGGACGTGAACGTCGTCCCCTTTGGACGCGTTTTCAACAAGCAGGACTGTTTCGAGGTTGACGGCCGCACCAGACTCACCAGCTGGGAGCGAGACGTACTGTCGGGCCAGCGTGTGTTCGTCCCGGTACGCCCTGACGACGAGTTCGTGGGATGTGGGAGATTCGTTCGTCACTCGGATACGTAATCGCTGGTCGGAGTCGGTCGTCGAACAGCCAGACAGGGTGGCGAGCGACACGAGCGCTCCTGCCGAGAGGAACGTTCGTCGGGAGGGTGTCGAATCCATCGGACCTTTCGAAAACGGGCCCACAAAACCATAAAAGATGTGTCATATTGTGGGCTGTCTCGACTGTGTAGTCCAGAGCGACGGGCCCGAACCACTACGCACCGCAATCCAGCCACATAGCTGGACGAACGTCCAGCCTCCGGCCGCATCGAGCAACGTATTAACGGGTGCAGGTGCAAGGCCACGATAATGTTGGACCTTCGCTTCTCGGAGGAAGAGCTGGCCGCCCAGCGCGACCACATCGTCTCGTTCATCCAGGACACAGTCGCAGCCGCGGGCGCCGACGGGGCCGTCCTCGGGCTCTCGGGCGGTGTCGACAGCACGACGACGGCGTACCTGGCCGTCGAGGCGCTCGGGAAAGAGAACGTTCGCGGGCTGGTACTGCCGGCGTCGGTCTCCAGTGATGCGAACATGAGCGACGCCGAGCGCGTCGCGGAGACGCTGGACATCGAGTACGACACCATCGAGATCGGCCCCATCGTGGACGAACTGGTCGACGCGATTCCGGACGCAGACGGGTCGACGGTCGCGGTGGGCAACGCCCGGGCACGCCTGCGCGGGGTCGTCAACTACTACGTCGCCAACGAGGAGAACCGCATCGTCCTCGGGACCGGGAACAAGGCCGAGGCGCTGACGGGCTACTTCACCAAGTACGGCGACCAGGCGGTCGACTGCAACCCCATCGGGAACCTCTACAAGCAGCAGGTCCGTCAGCTCGCGGCGTATATGGGCGCGTCAGAGGACCTCGCGGAGAAGGAGGCGACCGCGGAGCTGTGGGAGGACCAGACCGACGCACAGGAGATGGGCGTCGACTACGACACGGTCGACGCGGTCATCGCGCTCCACATCGAGGGCGGCGCATCGACCAGCGCGACCGCGCGCGAACTCGGTATCCCGGAAGCAGACGTGGAGACGGTCCGCGGGCTGTACGAGGCCAGTGAGCACAAGCGCCACATGCCGCCCGCGCCGTCCGAGCTGCGGCTCTGAGCGAGCGGCCAAAACTGGGTGAGAATCGCCTATTCGTCGACCGGGTCCTCGGCGACCACACGGACGCTGTCACCGCTTTTGAGCACGTAGCTCTCCGGGTCGACGGGTTGGCCGTTCACCTCGTAGACGACCGTCGAGCCCTGGCCGGACCGGTAGACGTCGTCACCGAAGGCGAGGCCGTTCTCGGTCACACCCATCCCCAGGGACTCAAGAGCGTACTCCAGCGTGACGCCCTGCCCGTGGACGTGCCACTGGCTCCCGCCACCGTTCTCGTAGTGAAAGTAGTCGTCCTGGAGCTGGTACTTGCTCTGGCTGAAGTCGAGCGACTGGCCGTCGATGGTGACGGTCATCGAGCCGTGCTGGTGGACCGTCCCGAGGCTGGCGGGCTGACGGACGCTATCGCCGGCGAGGGCGTTCGCCGCACTGGCGCTGGACCCGCCGCTGAGGCTCACCAGCAAGCCACCCACGATGAGCGCGAAGACGACCCCGACCGCGCCCAGCGCGAGGGTGCTGGTCGGGATGCCGTCGCCATCGTCGAGGTCGGCGACGCGTCGCTGTTCGATGCGGCCCAGGTCGTCCGGGTGCTCGTCGCGGAGGTGGCGGAGGTACGCCTCCTCGGCGTCGAACGAGGCCCCACAGTAGTCGCAATCGTGCACACGCGCACAGGAGTGCCCGACCGAAATCAATGCTTCCCTGCGCCGTCGGTACCCCGGTGCCCAGCCTGTTACCGGCCTAATTCGTCGGCGTGCTCGACGACGAGGTCCGCGAACACCTCGGCCTCGCGGGCCTCCTGCACCACCCGGTCGGTACCGTCGCGCATCCGCCGCTTCACTGCTGCCAGCGCGTCCGGCTCGTTCGCGGCGACCTCCTCGGCCACCGCCCTGGGGTCCTCGACCACCCGCGACACGAGTCCCATCCGGTGCGCCTCCTCGGCGTCGACCACCCGCCCCGAGAGCGCGAGGTCCATCGCATCGCCCTCTCCGAGGACGCGGGGCAGCCTGACGGTGCCGCCCCAGGCCCCGAACAGCCCGAGTGTCACGCCCGTCTCCGCGAACGTCGCCTCGGGCGTCGCGACCCGAATGTCACACGCCAGCGCGAGTTCGACCCCGCCGCCGCGCGCCGGGCCGTCGATGCCTGCCACGACGACGTTCTCGGCGGTCTCGATCGTCCGTGCAGTTCGCTGACCCTGCCGCGCGAACGTCCTCGCGTCATCGTGGTCGAGCGACGCCACCACGTCGAAGTCGGCCCCCGCGGAGAACGCGCCCGCCGCGCCGGTCAGGTAGACCACCGGGGTCTCGGCCGCCTTGATGGCGGCCGCCAGGTCGTCCAGTCCTGCCCGCGTCAACGCGTTCCGCCGCGACGGCCGGGAGATCGTAACCGTCGTCACGTCCCCCGAAACCTCCGTCTGAATCATGTCCCTGCGTCTGTCGGGTTTTCCAAAGGTCTTTGCCTTTCCCACCGCTAGCGACTGCCAATGGACGAGGCCGCTACGTGCCGCCGTGCCGCCATCGAGGCCATCCGGGACATCTATCCGGACCGCCTCCGGGACGACCTGGAGGCGCGACTCGAGTCGGCGTCGATGGCACCAGGAGTGCTGACGATTCGCTGTGCGCGCGCCTGTGACGACGCCGTCGACCCCGCGTCCGTCGCCGAGCGGGCCGCTGGAGTCCAGCTCATCTACGACGGACTCCGCCTCACCCGGACGCTGGCCCACGAGGAACCCTGGACCGACAGCGACGACCACACCCAGCCCAACCTCGACTCGCTCGCCGCCACCGTCCTCGTCTCCCGCGGCTTCTATCTCCTCGCGCGAACAGACGCCGCCAGCAAGGCCGTCGCCACCGTCCGCCGGTTCGGTCGCGACCAGACCGGCCGCCGCGCCCCCGACGCCGACACCGCCGCGCTCGACATCACCCTCGAACGCGACGTGTTCGAACTCGCCGCCACCGCCGGCGTCACCGCCGTCGACGCCACCCCCACGACCGAGCTGTTCGCACAGGTCGACGACCTCGCCGTCGCCGCCGGTATCGGGCTCCCCGACGCCGCGGCATCACTCCCGGCCCACACGGACCTCCAGACCGGCGCGACCGCCGGTGACGCGGCCAGCGCTGACGATCATGTCCGCCAGCCGGCGACGGATTCGTGACGACGAATCGAAGCCCTTAAAGATACGAGCGGGCAACCATGAAATGCGCCGAACGCGACACGGTGCCTGGGTAGCTTAGCGGTAAAGCGCGTCCTTGGTAAGGACGAGAGCCCGGGTTCAAATCCCGGCCTAGGCTTTTTCCGAGCGACTAACCCCGGAGCGATAGCGACGGGGTTGTCACGGATTCAACTCCCGGCCGATACCCACCCACTTCTCTCGCCGCCTACACCTCGAAACGGGAGGAATCTCGCTTATACTCGCAGCTCGCCTACAGTGTGTCACAGAGGCACACATGCTACGCCACACCCGACAACGCATCAAGGGTGGGCTCCTCGCGACAGTCGGCTTCATCCTCTCACCGCTCTCGTGGTGGAACGACCTGCTGGTGAACGTCCCGCTGGCGTACGCGTTCGCGACGGTCGTCGCCCTGTTGGTCCACGGGTCGTTCGTCCCTGCACTGGTCGTCGGCTACTGGCTGACGAACGTTCTCGGGTTCGTGCTGTTGCAACAGGGCACCACCAGCGTCGTCACCGGGGAGAACGAGCCGTACACGAGAAAGCGACTCACCCGCGATCTCCTGCTGTCGGTCGGGTACACGGTCCTCATCCTGGTGCTCGTCGAGGCCGGGGTGCTCACGTTCCCCGAGGGGTTGTTGCCCTGACCTGTGGGACGCGACTGGCGAACTCTGTCAGCGTTTTCAGTTCTTCTGTTCTCCTGTTACAAACGGGTGCTGCTGCCTGAAGACACAACCACACCCGCTGTACTGCATCTCGATACGCAATCGAATCAGTTGAGAGAAATACACGTGTCAGATTAGATAGGTACGTTTATTATGCGCCCCTCTGCCATGCTAGTCGATGTTTGACGAACGAAGTAATCACACTTTACCATCCATGGACCGGCGCGAGTTCGTGGGTGGATTGGCCTCGCTGGTCGCGGCGTCGGCGTTCTCGCTGACGGTCGCCGACGAGACGGCCGCGAAGGTCACGACGGGGAACGATGCAGCCACACAGACGGTCACGTCGCCGGACGGGAACGTCGCGGTGACGGTTGACGTGGCGGACGGGGTACCGAGCTACAGCATGAACCACGGCGGGGAGACGGTCGTCGCCGACTCACGGCTGGGCTTCGCATTCCAGGACCAGCCCGCCTTCGGCGAGGGCGTCACGGTGACCGGCAGCGAGCGCGCCACGGAGGACACCACCTGGACACCGGTGTGGGACCAGTACGACAAGATTCGCGAGCAGTACGAGGAGCTTCGACTCGGGCTGGTAGAAGAAGCCGACCCCGGTCGCCACCTCACGCTGGAGGTCCGGGCCTTCGACGACGGCGTCGGCTTCCGGTACGTCTTCCCCGAGGAGAGCGGGTTCGGCGAGTTCGTCGTCACGGGCGAACGGACCGAGTTCGCGTTCACCGGCGACCACACGAGCTGGTGGGTCGAGAACGACTTCAACAGCTACGAGTACGCCTACAAGGAGACGCCCCTGAGCGAGGTCGGCTCGGGAACGCCCTACGAGGGCGCACACACGCCAATCACGATGGAGACGGCGGGCGGGCGCTACCTCAGCGTCCACGAGGCGAACCTGGTCGACTACGCCGCGATGGCGGTCGAACCGGTCGCCGAGGGCTCGACCACCGTCCAGTCCACGCTGGCACCGATGCCCGACGGGACGAAGGTCTCGGCGGCGGCCCCGCACCGGACGCCCTGGCGCACGATACAGGTCGGCGAACGCCCGGGTGACCTCGTCGAGTCGAGCCTCGTCCTGAACCTGAACGACCCCATGGACCCCGAGGAGTTCCCGCAGGGGACCGACTGGATCCAGCCCCAGAAGTTCCTCGGCGTCTGGTGGCTGATGATAACCGGGCGCGCGGACTGGGAGTACACCGGCCCGCAATCGGGCAACCACGGGGCCCAGACCGACCGGATGAAGCGGTACATGGACTTCGCCAGCGAGCACGGCATCGACAGCGTGCTCGTGGAGGGGTGGAACGAGGGCTGGGACTCCTACCCCGGCGACGGGAGCACGATGGACTTCGACGACACGTACCCCGACTTCGACATCGAGGCAGTCACCGACCACGGTGCCCAGCTCGACCCGCCGGTCGCGATGACGGCCCACAACGAGACCGCCGGCAACGTCTCGAACTACGAAGCCCAGCTCGACAACGACCCGAACCCGTTCGCCGACTACGACGACCTCGGCATCAACTCCATCAAGACGGGCTACGTCGCCGACAGCGGCGTCTCCATCGACGGGACGACGTACAACCACCACTGCCAGGCACTGGTGAACCACCACCGGCTGGTGTACCAGGAAGCCGCGAAACACCGCCAGATGCTGGAGGTCCACGAGCCCGTCAAACCGACGGGCGAGCGCCGGACCTACCCGAACGTGATGACCCGCGAGGGCGTCCTCGGGCAGGAGTACGACGCCTTCGGCTACATCGACCCCTCGCACCACGTCACGTTCCCGTTCACCCGGATGCTCGGCGGTCCCGTCGAGTACACGCCGGGTATCTTCGACATGGACTCCGGTTCCGGGGGAATCGAGACCACGCGGGCGAAGCAGCTCGCGATGTACCCGACCTACCTGAGCGGCCTCCACATGGTGGCTGACCTGCCGAGTTCCTACCTCGCCGACCAGCCCGCGGTCTGTGCAGTCGACGAGGTCTGCCAGGCCGAGTTCGCCGACAGCGACGGGTTCACCACGAAGGCGCGCTGGGCCGGCGCGCAGGGCGGCCGGTACGTCCCGGTCGACCCGAACACGGTCGCCACCGACGCGTCGCTCTCGTGGACCGTCGAGGACGTCCCCGAGGCCGGCGAGTACGCGGTCCACCTGCGCTACGCCAGCGACGCCGAGAACAACGCGGTCCCGGCGGAGGAACCCCGGACCGCGACCATCGTCGCCAACGGCGACACCACGCAGGTCACCTTCCCGCCCACGGCGTACTGGGACGAGTGGACCACCGTCTCGGCGACGGTCACGCTCCAATCGGGCGAGAACGACCTCGCGCTCACACTCGCTGACGACGACACCGGCGGCCTGAACCTCGATTCGGTCGCGGTCACGGAACCCGACGCGTCGATGCCCGAGCCCGAACCCGACCCGACGCTCGGCCCCACAGTCGACGCCTTCCAGTTCATCGAGGACGTGCCGGCCGCCGGCTGGGACGACACCCGCGTCGTCGACGCGGACATCGGCTCCTACATGGTCACCGCCCGGCAGAAGGGTGCGGAGTGGTTCGTCGGCGCGATGACCGACGAGAACGGCCGCGCCCTCGACGTTCCCCTCGACTTCCTCGACTCGGCCACCGGCACGCGTAACGGCCACGAAGAGGGCACGGGGACGGGCCACGGCGGCGGCACGGGCAACGGGAACGGCCAGGGCAAAGAGAACGGCGAGGGCACGGGCCACACCAAAGGCAAGTACGTCGCCGAGATCTACTCCGACGGCATCGACGCCCGCTTCGACGAGAACCTCACCGACGTGCGCATCGACGAGGCCATCGTCACCGCCGACACGACCCTGCTCGCCTCGACCATCGAGTCCGGCGGAACCGCGGTTCGCATCCGCCCCGCGGACTGGGCGGACGTGGCCGAGCTGCCCGAGTACGAGTATCCCGAGCAGGACCTCGACGTCGAAATCAGAGACGAGACGTTCGTCCAGGAGCCCTTCGTCAGCGCCACCGGCTCGAATTCGGGCGACTACATCGGCGGCACCACGGTCGAACTCGTCGTCGACGGCGAGGTGGCCGCGAGCGCGAACGTCCGCTTCCCGCCGAACTCGACCGAGCAGACGTACGAGTTCTCCTACGCCATCGACACGCCGGGTACCTACGACGTGGTCGTCCAGACAACCGGCGAGGAGACGCTCGCGAGCGAGACGGTCACGGTCAAACCGCCAGAGACGGTCGCGACTATCAGCGACCCGACCGGCGACGACCACGGCCCCGGCGAGTACACCTACCCGACCGCCGGCGCGTTCCCCGAGGGCGTGTTCGACCTCACCGCGGTCACGGTCGAGCAGACCCCGAGCATCCACCAGTTCCGCTTTGAGGTCGAGACCCTGAACAACGCGTTCGGAAGCAGTCGCGGGTTCTCGCCACACATGTTCGTCTGCTGGCTCCGCGACCCGAACAAGGCCGGCGGGTCGACGGCCAGTCTCGACGACCTCGGCGCGAACGTCGACTTCGCCGAGGCGTGGCACTACCGCCTCGAGATCAGCGGCTTCACCAAGAGTGCAATCGACGCGACCGGCGCGGCGCTCACCGACGCCGACGGGAACACCGTCACCGTGCGCGAGAGCGTCGACACCGCGGCGGGAACCGTCACCCTGAGCCTCGACCGCGAGGCCCTCGACGGGGTGGACGCCGCGGACCTCGAACTCGTCACGATGGTCCAGTCCGAGAACTTCGGCGGGCTCCGGCCCGTCAACGAGACGGCCGGCGGCTACACCTTCGGCGGCGCGAAACCCGGCGCGGTCGACAACGCGCCGTGGATCATGGACCTGGTCACGCCCGACAGCGTGAGCCAGGCCGACGCGCTGGCCTACAGCGACACCGAGCGCGCGACGCTGCCGTTCGTCTCGGTGGGCGAGGAGTAGGTCGGAGAACTGTCTGTCGTCCCCTTCTTTCAGCAGACCGCCGCGACCAGCACCACGGTTATCGTGTTTCCGAACCGATACACCCCATGCCACGCGCCCTGCTCGTCGGCGGTACCCGCTTCATCGGTCGCCACACGGTCGAGGAACTGCTCGCACACGATTACGAGGTGACCACCTTCTCCCGGGGAAAGGCCGCAGACCCGTTCGCCGACACCGACGGGGTCTCTAACTACCAGGGTGACCGGAACGACCACGCCGCCCTCGAAGCCGCCCGCGACGAGGTCGACCCCGACATCGTCATCGACTTCGTTGGCATGTTCCCCGAGCAGATTGCGACCGCGACCGAGGTGTTCGCCGACGTGGATGCGTACGTGTTCGTCTCCTCCGGGTCGGCCTACGGCGAACAGCCGATTCCGATGCGCGAGGACGAGACGCCGCTGTGCGAGTGCACCCCCGAGCAGGCGACCGACGAATCGATGGCGAGCTACGGTCCCCGGAAAGCCGAGTGCGACCGCGAGGTGTTCGACGCCGCCGACCGCGGGGTGAACGCGATGTCGGTCCGCCCGATGCTGGTGTACGGCCCGCACGACTACACCCAGCGGACCGACTACTGGCTGCACAGGGTGTCAGAGTACGACCAGGTGCTGGTGCCCGGTGACGGCGACAGCCTGCTGCACCGGGCCTACGTCGCGGACGTGGCGCGGGCGCTCAGACTCGTCGCCGAGCGCGGCGACCCGGGCGAGGCGTACAACGTCGCGGACCGCGAGGCGACGACGCTCGCGGGCTGGCTGGAACTGGCAGCCGATGCCCTCGACACCGAGGTCGAGTTGGTGTACGCCAGCGAGCGCGAACTCGCCGCGAATGATCTGTCTCCCTCGGATTTCCCGCTGTTCACGGACGAACCGATGCTCGTCTCGACCGAGAAGCTGGCCGCCCTCGGCTGGGACTCGACGCCCCTCTCTGATGCCTACGAAATGACCGTCACGGAGCATCTGGAATCGGAGCGGGACGGGACCGAACTGGGCCCGGCTCGCGAGGCCGAGGAGGCGGCCATCGACGCACTCGGACCGGTCGAGAGCGACTACGAGGGCGGGGTCTCCTCGAAGCCGTCGCGGTCGGGGTAGCACGACCGCGCGGTCGAGGTAGTCCAGAAAACCGGGACACGGCACCGATTTGTACCTGCCCCGAGTCTCCCCGGTATGGGAACGCTGGCACTCGACATCGAGACCGCGAGTCCACACGGCAAGCCACGCGACTTCGAGGACACCGACTACTTCGAACTCGTGGCGGTCGCGGTGGGTTACGCGGCCTCGCCCGACGACGACCCCGAGACGGCGGTCTTCCTCCGCGAGGGCGGGTGGGAGGACGAACACACCGCCGACGTGTTGCAGGCCGTGCTCGACTGGGTCGGTGACCGCCCCGTCGACCGGACGCTCACCTACCACGGGACCGGGTTCGACGAGATCCACCTGCGGAACTGGGCGAGCGAGGTAGCCGAGGCGGGCGCGTGGCCAGAGGCCGAAGCCGAACTCGACCGGCTCTTCGCCGGCCACGTCGACCTCGCCGTACACGCGGGCGATGCCTACCAGGACCGGCTCCGGGGCCGCGCGACCTTCCCGAAGCTGGAGCGGCTCTGTCGCTGGGAGGACATCGACACCGGCGAGGTTCGCTATGCCGAGTACGACTTCCACGACGGCTACCTCGCCGGGATGGGCATCACCGACGAGGTCATGCAGGGGAAACACATCGGTGTCGCGCTCGGCGAAGCCTACGTCGACGGAATCGAGAACGGGCTCACCGAGACGGCGACGTTCCAAGAACTGGAGCGACTCCTGCGCGACTACGCCACCGGCGACATCGTCCCGCTGTTCGAGCTCGACGCGCTGTTCGGGCATCCCGACCCCGAGGAGTGACGACGCGGTCGACAGCCCCTCCGAGCGTGGTCGGGCACACGGCTTTTACCGTCCCCACCCCAACCGTCTGAGGAATGCGACAGCTCGGCCTGCTCGGCCTCGCCCTCGTCCTCGTCGTCCTCCTCGCCGGCTGCAACGCGGTCCCCATCGGCGCACAGGAGTCGGGGACCCTCGGTGTGAACGACTCGCTCGCGGGGAACGCGAGCGTCACCAACCCGACGAGCGACCCGCAGGGCTGGGAGGACGGGTTCTGGTACGACGAATCGCTGAACGTCACGACCGCCGACGGGCTCAGCGACGCCGAACTCGACGCCGTCGTCGCCCGCGCGATGGCCCGCGTCGAACAGGTCCGGGGCGTGGAGTTCGAACGACCCGTCCCGGTCGAACTCGTCACGCGGAGCGAGTACCGGAACACGATGCCCGCGGCCGCAGGCGGCGGGGGCGACACCGAGGCGTCGGCGACTCTGCAGGCCGCGGCCACCGAACAGGCCGCCCGATACGAGGCGCTGTTCCTCGTGGGCGAGTCGGCCGACGCTCAACAGCAGCAGTCCGAGAACCGCGGCTCGACCGTACAGGGCTACTACGACACCCAGGAGGACCGCATCGTCATCGTCTCCAACAGCGACCCGGCACGGCTCAACGAGGTGACGCTGGCCCAGGAACTCTACCACGCCTACCAGTTCCGGCAGGTCCTCGTCTCGACCCCGGTGCCGAGGAACATGAACGACGACCAGGTTCGCGGGGTCATCTCGCTGGTCGAGGGTGACGCGAACTTCGTCGACCGGCGGTACGAGCAGCGGTGTTCGACGGACTGGGAGTGCCTGGAAGACGACGGGACCGGTGGCGACGGCGGGGCTGACGAGGACGGCGACGGCGAGACCGCAGCCAGCACCGACGACGGCCCGTCGGTCCACATGGGGCTGTACCTGCTCTCGTACTTCCCCTACGCCGAGGGCGAGGAACTCGTCCACGACATCTACGCCGAGGACGGCTGGGAGGGCGTGGACGACCTGTACGATGACCCACCCCTGTCGAGCGAGCAGGTCATCGAGCAGGACCTCGACGCCGAGTCGGACCTGGTGCAAGAACCCGACCGGAGCAGTCAGGCGTGGGAGCGTGTCGACGTCGGGCCGCCGGGGTCGACCCTCGGCGAGGCCGGCATCGCCACGATGTTCGCGTACACCCTCTACGACGACCGGAACGCGACGCTGGTCTCGCGCGAGGACTTCCTCAACACGGATGCGAACGGGAGCGTGAACAGCTCGAACCCGCTGGACTACGACCTCCCCCCGAGTGACGGCTGGGCAGGCGACACGCTGTACGCCTACCAGAACGGCGACCAGACGGGCTACGTCTGGCACACGACGTGGGACTCGGACGCTGATGCGAGAGAGTTCGCCGACGCCTACCGCGAACTACTGCGCTATCACGATGCAGAACAGGTCGACGAGAACACGTTCCTCATCCTTCAGGGGCCGTTCGCCGACGCCTTCCGGGTGACCGTCGAGGGGAAGCAGGTGACCATCGTGAACGGGCCGGCCCCCTCGACGCTGTCCGGGATTCACGACGGGACCGCGAACGCGTCGGCAGCCTGAAAAAGACGAACGCGACGGCGACCGCCTGAGTTACCGGACGAGCAACTCGACCGGGTGTCGAATCCCCTGCGAGAGCAGGTCGCCTAACTGCTCGGTGCAGGAGGTCCCCGACGCGACGACGGTCCGCTCGCCCGCGAACTGCTCGCGGAGCGGTTCGCCGACGGTCATGCTCATCTCGTAGTACTCCGACTTGTAGCCGAAGCTCCCGGCCATGCCACAGCACTCGGTGTTGGAGGTGCGGACACTGGCTCCACAGTCCTCCAGCACCGCGACGGTGTACGGTTCCAGCCCGAGGGTCCGCTGCTGGCAGTGGCTGTGGTAGGCCACCTCGGAAGGTGGCGATTCCAGGGCACTCGAATCGGCCCCGTTCTCGAGGAGACCATACAGGTACTCCATCACCTCGTAGCTCGCGTCGCTCAGGCGCTCGTGGGACTTCGGCGCGAGGAACTTCTCGTACTCGCGGTCGAACATCGCGAGGGCCGAGGGCTCGACCACGACCACGTCGTGGTCCGCGTCGATGTGTTCGGCGAGGCTCGCGTACACCTCGTGGGCGTGGTCCGCTGCAGTCGAAACCATGCCCTGCGAGAGCGGCGCGCGCCCGGACGAGGCCACCTTCGGGACCCTGACGTGGACGTTCAGGGCTTCGAGCGCCCGGACCGCGGCCTTCCCGCGGTCGACCAGCACGTGGTTGGTGTAGAGGTCCGGATAGAGGACGGCCTCGCGGTCGGCCTCCTCGGCGGAGACGGTCGGGCCTCGCGAGTCGAACCACTTCACCAGCGTCTCGCGCTGGAATTTCGGTAACTCGCGACGGCGGTCGATGCCGAGGAAGCGGTCCATCCCGGCCCGGACCGGTTCCGAACTGGCCACCCAGTTCGAGACGGGGGCGGTCGCACTCGCCAGCTTCGCGACCGTGTCGAAGTTCCCGAACAGGCGCGTGCCGAGGTCCAGTCCAGCGGGCTCCTCGTCGGGTGTCAACCCCTCCACGAGATGGTCGAAGGCGTCGGCGTCTACGCCCCGGTTCACGCGGTCGCGGACGACCGTGTTTATCCAGGGGATATCGATCTTGACGGGGCAAGCGTTCACGCACCGGGTACAGCCGGTACACATGTCGTTGAACTCCGCGGCGCTGTCGAGACCGTGAACGCCGGCCTCCCAGCCGGTGCCGATGCCGCCGGAGTAGGTCTCGCCGCCGAAGCCGTGGCCGCCGACGGCCTGGAAGTTGCCACACGAGTTCGAGCAGGCGCCACAGCGGATGCAGTACAGCGTCTCGCGAAGGTGCTCGTCCTCGCGCATGTCGAAGCGACCGTTGTCCAGCAGCACGAGGTGGAACTCGCGGTCCTCGCCCAACCCGCGCTCGTCGGTCTCGAAGTCGAAGGTCGGCGAGTCCGTGGGTGGGGTGAACAGCGAGATGTACTGCGAGATGTCCTGCCCCGTGGCCGCCTTCGAGATGATGTCGATGAAGGGTCCGAGTTCGCGAATCGAGGGGATGAGTTTCTCCACGCCCGCGACCGCGACGTGCGTATCGGGCGTGACCGCGCACTTGCGGGCGTTGCCCTCGTTCGTGACGAGCGCGATGGTGCCCGACTCCGCCATCACGAAGTTCGCGCCCGTGACGCCCACGTCGGCCTCCATGATGCGCTCGCCCAGGTAGTCCCGGGCGAACTTCGTCATCTCCTCGGCCGTTTCGAGGGGTTCCTCGGGCTCGAATACGTCGTTGAGCAGGTCGGCGATCTCCTCGCGGGACTTGTGCAGTGCCGGGCCGACGAGGTGGCTCGGGGATTCGTCCGCGAGCTGGATGACGAACTCACCGAGGTCGGTCTCGTACACGTCGACCCCGGCGTCCGCGAGGGCGTCGTTGAGGTCCGTCTCCTCGGTCGTCATCGACTTCGACTTCACGAGCGTCTCCGCCGATTCGGACTCACAGACCTCCTCGACGTAGCGGTTCGCGTCCGCCGCGTCCTCGGCGAGGTAGACCGTCCCGCCGTTGGCCTCCACCGACGCCCGAACCGTCTCGATGAGGTGGTCGAGGTTCGCGATGGCGTCCTCCTTGATGGCCCGTGCCGCCTCGCGACTGTCTTCCCAGTCGTCGAAGCGGTCGATGGCCGCGTAGCGCTTCTCGTTCTTGTCCTGGACGCTCGGGCCGATGTTCGGGCCCTCCGCGTCGAGCAGGTGACGAATCTCCGCCGCCTTGCGTCTTCGTTCTGTGCTCATCTGTCTTCGATGACGATGACGTGTACTTCGTTCGGGCCGTGGACCCCTTCGACGAGGCCACCCATGTCGGCCGTCGCGGACGGACCGGTCGCGAACACGTAGGAATCGCGCCCGGATTCGAACTCGTCGGCGAGCCAGTCGACCGCGTCCCGGGTCCCGACGACGAGCGCGCTGGCCGCGACGACCGCGACGTGGCGGTTCGGGTAGAGACTCACCGGCTCGTCGCCCTCCGGCGTCGACCGGATGAGGATGCTACCGAGCGCGGCGACACCGAGGCGGGCGGGCGTGACACCCGTCTCGGCGTCGGCGAGGTCGGACGGACCGGGGTCGGTCGCCACCGATTCCGGGAGGCCGACGCCCTCGAACGGGAGCGGTGTCCCGACAGTGGGCGCGTCGACCGCCGCCGCGATTGCGGATTCGGCGTCCGCCGCAGGGACGACCTCGACGGTCGCCCCGGTCTCGGCGACCGACTCCGTGAACGCGTCTGTGATACCCGTACTCATACCCCGAGGTACGTCTTCCGAAGGGCGTCGTCTTTTCGGAGTCGCTCCGTGCTGACCTCGGCGACGATCTGTCCCTCGTCGAGGATGTAGTGGCGCGACCCGATGGCGAGCGCGGCCGCGACGTTCTGTTCGACGAAGAAGACGGTCACGCCCTTCTCGTCGT
This sequence comes from Haloarchaeobius pelagicus, assembly GCF_051207375.1. Lineage (NCBI taxonomy): Archaea > Methanobacteriati > Methanobacteriota > Halobacteria > Halobacteriales > Halorubellaceae > Haloarchaeobius > Haloarchaeobius pelagicus. Next base: position 425,281 of record NZ_JBPJZD010000002.1, read on the forward strand.
TGATGTCCGCGATGATGTCCTCGATGCGCCGGACGATGTAGGGCGCGAGCCCCTCGAACGGTTCGTCGAGCAGCATCAGGTCCGGGTTCGCGGCCAGCGCCCGGGCGATGGCGAGCATCTGCTGTTCGCCCCCGCTCATGTTCCGGGCGTGCTTCTCCCGCATATCGTCGAGTTCGGGGAAGAACTCGAGGACCGCGTCGACCGACAGCGAGTCGTCGACGGTGTTCACCGCGAGCTTGATGTTCTCGACCACGGTCAGTCGCGGGAAACAGCGTCGCTTCTCGGGGACGATTGCGATGCCCCGGTTCGCGCGCTGGTAGGACTTCAGCCCGAGGATGGACTCGCCGCGGTAGCGGACGTCGCCACCGGTCACCTCGGGCACGTCACCGCCCATGATGGCCCGGATGGTCGTCGTCTTGCCCGCGCCGTTGCGGCCGAGCAGCGAGACGAGTTCTCCCTCGTGGATGGAGAGGTCGACGCCGAACAGCACCTGTCCCGTCTCGTACCCGGCTTCGAGGCCGGCCACGTCGAGGACGACCGGGCCGTCGGCCACGTCTCCCTCTGCGTCCGATTCGCCGTCGCGTGGTGTCGCTGTGTCAGAACTCATAGTTCCTCCCTGATGCCGCCGAGGTAGGCGTCCTGGACCCGTTCGTCCGCCTGGACCTCCTCGGGCGTGCCCGTCGCGATTATCGAGCCGCGGTTGAGCACGCTGATGCGGTCGCTGATGGAGAGCACGACGTCCATGTCGTGTTCGATGAGGACGAGCGTGAGCCCCAGTTCGGACTGGAGCGACTGGATGAGTTCCGCGGTCGCGTTCGTCGCGTCCGGGCTCATCCCCGAGGTCGGCTCGTCCAGCAACAGCACGTCCGGGTCCGTCGCGAGCGCCATCGCGATACCGAGGCGGCGCTGGTCGCCGTGACTCAGGTTCTTCGCGAGCGTGTCCGGGTCGGCGTCGAGGCCGACGCGCCGGAGGTGCTCGCGGGCCGCGTCCTCGCCGACCTCGCGGTGGTCGCGGAACAGGTCCCAGCTGAAGTCGCCGCGCTCGGTGGTCTGGACCACGACGCGGACGTTCTCCAGGACGGTCTGGTCGGCGAACAGTTCGTTCGACTGGAACGACCGCGCCAGCCCCTGGTGCGGGCGGTCGTACTCCGGGTCGTCCGTGATGTCGGTGCCGTCGAGGTAGATGCGCCCCGCGGTCGGTTCCAGGGTGCCCATGACGGAGTTGAACAGGGTGGTCTTCCCGGCCCCGTTCGGACCGATGACGGCCCGGAGTTCGCCCGGTTCGATGCCGAGCGAGACGTCGTCGACCGCGGTCACCTCGCCGAAGGTCTTCCGGAGACCGTCGGTGGCGAGGGCGGCCTCGCTCTTTGGGACCGCCTGGTCGACGTCGACGTCCATCTTGCCCGGTGCCTCACCGCTCATTCGGCATCACCCCGGACCCGCGTGACGAGTCGGGAGATGCGACCGGTGAGGAAGCCCCAGACGCCTTCGAGCGGGGCCGCCACGACCACGATGACGAAGATGCCACCGAGGAAGAACGGCCAGTCCGCGGCGAGGTCGAGGCTCACGATACCGAGGTCTAACACCCCGAAGTCGGTGAGGAACTCCTCGGCGAACTGCCAGAGGAACACCCCGGCGATGGGGCCGAAGAAGTACCGGACCCCGCCGAGCACCGCCATCAGGACGGTGTCACCGCTCGTGGTGACCGAGAGCGTCTCCAGTGACGCCCCGAAGTCGTTGATGGAGAGCAGTGCCCCGGCGAGGGCCGCGAACATCGCGCTCAGGGTGAACGACTGCACCTTGTAGCGCGTGGTGTTCACGCCCATCGCGCGGGCGAGGTTCTCGTTCTCGCGGATGGCCACCAGCGACCGCCCGAACGGCGAGCGCGTGATCTGCCAGAGCGCGAGCATCGCCGCGAGGAACACCAGCGCGACGAACCAGTACCAGTCGAGCGAGCCGAAGCCCGCGACGTCGAACGGGAGGGGCAGGCTGAGTCGCCCCCGGGTCGTCTCGACGAAGCCGGGCAGGACGCCCTGCGAGATACCGTTCGAGCCACCGGTGAGTTCGCCGGGGTTCTTGTTCGCCGTGAAGTGGATGGCCTGGGCCACCGCCAGCGTCAGGAAGGCGAAGTATATCTCGCCCTTCTGCACCGTGAGTCGGCCGATGCCATACCCCAGGCCGGCCGCGAGAACCATCCCGAGTACTGTCGAAAGGGGGAACCCGAGCACGGGGAAGCCCGCGTGCCCGGAGACGCCCAACGCGGCGGCGTACATCCCGATGCCGAGGAACATGGCGTGCCCGAACGAGAGTAATCCTGTATAGCCGAACAGCAGGTTGAACGCCGCGACGTACAGCATCCAGATGAGCATCGTGGCCGCGATGGCCTCGAACCCGAGCAGGAACGGGAGCGAGACCAGCGGTTTGAGCAGCACAACGAGCGTGACGAGGCCGAGCGGGATGCGGTAGCGCTGGGCCAGCGCCTTCGCCGTGGCGAGGGCGTCGGAGTCGCGTTCGGCCTCGCCGTGGACCGTCTCGCCGCTCATTCGAGGAACCCCTCCTCGCCGAACAGGCCGCGTGGTCTGACCAGCAGGATGAGCACCATCACCAGATAGGGCACGATGCCGCCGATGTCCGCGCCGAGGAGGCCGATACCGGTGACCTCCGACAGCGCGTCGCCGACCGCCGGCACGAGGAAACGCGCCTCGCCGATGATGATGCCGCTGACGACGCTGCCGAACAGGCTACCGACGCCGCCGACAACGACCACGACGAACGCGAGGATGACGAACGTCTCGCCCATCGTCGTGTTCATCGTGTACTCGGGTGCATAGAGCGCGCCGGCGAGGCCGGCGATGGCCGCCCCCACGAAGAACATCGTGGTGAAGCGGAACGGAAGGTTCACGCCGACGAACTCGGTCATCTCGCCGTCCTGGACGCCGGCCCGGACGGTCAGGCCGTAGTCGGTCTTCGAGATGAGCGCGTAGACGGCGACGACGGTGACGACCGCGACCGCGACGATGAACAGGCGGAACGCGCCCACCTGCGTCGGGCCGAGGTCGACGCTCGCCGCCAGCAGCCCCGGCTTGTCGTAGCCCAGCGGCTGGGTGCCCCAGTGGCTCTCGATGACCTGCTCCATCATCATCGTCAGGCCGAACGTCGCGAGCAGGCTGACGATGGGGTCCTGGTCGTACAGGTACCTGAGAACCGTCATCTCGAGCAACACGCCGACGACCCCGACGAAGACGGGGACGAGCACGAGGGCCGCCCAGAACGGCAGCCCCAGCGTGACGACGACCGAGTACGAGGCGTACGCGCCGAGCATGAAGAACGCCCCGTGGGCGAAGTTCACGATGCCCATCAGCCCGAGGATGAGCGACAGCCCGAGCGTGATGAGCACCAGGACCATCCCGTAGACGAGGCCACCGATGGCCTGGTCGATGAACAGCCCCGGGTCGACCGCCGCCGTGATGCCCAGCAGGACGAGCGTCACGACGCCGACCGCCCACCAGACGGGCGAGACGTTCACGAGTCGTTCACGCGTGAGTTGTGTCGTGCTCATCGACTGTTAGAACGAGCACCCCGTGTCGGCCACCGAACGCGCCACGTCGTCCCCCGCGAACGTCTTGGTCGCGGTGAACCAGCGCTTGTAGGGGTCGTCCTGCATGTCGCCCTCCGGGAGCGCCTCCATGCTGAACGTCGGCTGGATGAGCTGGTGGTCGCCCTCACGCCAGTACATCTTCTCGCCGCCCTTGATGTCCTTCGCGGGCGAGGTGACCTCGTGGCCTTCGAGGGCCGACCGCATCTCCTCGGCACCCGAGGAATCCGCCCGGACCGCCGCCCGGACCGCCTGGTCCATCGAGACGTAGCCGAGGTAGTGCCGGACGTAGGGGCTGGTCTCGGAGTTCTCCGCGACGCGGGTCGCGAAGTCGTTGCTGGCGCTGTTCTCCACGCCGGGGCCCCAGACCTGGCCGGCCGCGTCGAGCACGCTGGCCGCCTTCTTGTCGTTGTAGACCGCGTCCTCCAGCTGGTGCATCGCGAGGACGTGGTCCTCGTGCATACCCTTCGCGAGGAGCTGGTTGGTCGCCTTGCGGAGGTCCAGCCCCGCGACGAGCATGCCGATACCGTCCGCGTCGGCGGACTTCGCCTCGTTGAGGTACGGCGCGTAGTCGTCGTTGGGGAACGGCGTCGCCGACTTCCCGACGACGGTCTTGCCCTGCGATTCGAGGATGCGCGTGACCGCCGCCTGGGCGGTCTGCCCCCACGAGTAATCGGAGTACAGCAGGTACCAGTTGTCCGCCTGGTTCGCCATCTCCTCGCCGATGGTCGCCGCGAGCATCGAGTTCGAGGTCGTCGGCCGGAACACGTACTTGCTACAGCCGCTCCCCGTGAGCGCGTCACTGTGTGCGCCCGTCGGGAAGTAGACGACCTCGTTCTGCGAGGCCCACTCGCCCATCTTCAGCGCCACGCTGGAGGAGACCGCACCCATGGTGAAGTCCGCACCGTCCTCCGTGACGAGTTTCTTCATCCGGCTGACGCCGGTGCTCGGTTCCAGTTTCGTGTCGCCGGTTTTGATCTCGATGTCGACGCCGAGTTCGTCCTTGAGGTCCTCGACCGCCAGCTTCGCGCCGTCGAGCGCCGACTCGCCGAACACGGCGAACGGGCCGGACAGCGAGGTCGTGTAGCCGACTGTCAGCGTGTCGGTGCCGCCACCGCCACCACCCAGGCCGCCGAGACAACCCGAGAGTCCGGTGAGGCCGGCCACCCCGGCCGCGCCGAGGGTCTTCAGTGCAGTGCGTCTACTCGTTCCCGTGCCGCGATTGTTGGTGCCACCCATGACATTCCATTTCAAACCCGGTGGTATAAGCACCTATGGTAGCCTCTCCCAGAGTCACCGATGAATTTACACTCGAGCGCTGGAATAATCAAGAACTCACAGAACCTGTGTTAGTTTGCCACAAACTACCAAATTATCACGGGCTGGTATGATACAGGAAACGATTGCCAGGTACACCGCCGACACCGTCGGCGCGACGCGAGCCCGGCCGATTCGTCCTGCCGAGTTCGAGAATCGCACTGGGGGAAACCGATGCCCGAGACGAACGCACTTTTTTACCCCCCGGTTGCGTAGCGTTCCCCATGAAGTTCGTTATCGTGGGCTACGGTCGAGTCGGAACCCGAACCTGCCGCATCCTCGCGGAGGAGGGACACGAGGTAATCGTCGTCGACAACGACTACGACAAGGTCCAACGTGCACGCAAAGAGGGCTTCACCGTCGTCGAGGGCGACGGCGAGGAGGAGGACATCCTCGAAGAGGCCGGTATCGCGGACGCCGACGCCATCGCCGCACTCACGCCCGACCTGAACGTGAACTTCACCGCCTGCATGGTCGGCAAACACCACGGGGCCCGTACCGTCTTGCGCATCGACGAGGACTACCGCGAGGACATCTACGAGAAGTACGCCAACGACGTGGACGAGGTCATCTACCCCGAACGCCTCGGGGCTGCAGGCGCGAAGACCGCCATGCTCGGCGGCGACTTCAACGTCCTCGCGGACATCACGGAGAAGCTCCAGTTCTCCGTGTTCGAGATTCCGGCGGACTCTCCGCTCGTCGGCAAGCGCGTCGTCGAAGTCGACCTCCCGGAGGAGGCCCGCATCTACGCCCACGGCCACGCGAACGAGTCCCTGACCATCCCGATGCCGACCACGAGCATCGAGGCCGGAGACCAGCTCGCCGTCGTCGTCGAGACCGAACGCGTCGGTGAGGTGCGAGACGCACTGTCGGCCTGACCGCAGGCAGCACGCTCGTTTTCGTCGGATATCGAACGCACAGTGACGACGGTCGAGTCGTACCGGAAAGGGGGGAAGAGGAGCGATGTGGGGGGAGAGACAGCGGTGTGCCGGGGTGCGCGCCGAGTGAGGATGGGATCGCGAGGCCGTCGGACCGCGCACCCGGTTTCAGCCATCCGCGGAGACAGTATAAAACTACGTCAGACACCCGTCAGACCCCGTATGAACGGCTGTGGTTCCTGCAGACGGTGCCGGTATCTGCGACGGGCCAGTACCCAGCTGGCCGGGGCGACCACACTTTTGCCAGGGCGGTGAGTCGTGGCGACCATGCGAGGAACCGGACTGCCGCTTGTGACGCCGTTCGCCGACGACGAGAGCATCGACGCGGCCGCGCTCCGTGCCCTGGTCGCGTGGGTCGAGGACGCGGGCGTCGACTTCATCGTCCCCTGCGGGTCGAACAGCGAGGCCGCGTTGCTCACACCCGAAGAACGGACGCGGGTGGTCGAGATCGTCGCCGACGAGACCGACCTGCCCGTGCTCGCGGGGACCGGCCACCCCGGCCTGCACCAGACCCGCGAGCAGACCGCGGCCGCGGCCGAAGTGGGTGCGGACGCCGCGCTGGTCGTCACCCCGTTCTACCACCAGCACGACCAGGCGGCCATGGCCGACTACTACCGGGACGTGGCCGACGCGAGTGCCATCCCCATCTACCTCTACAGCGTCCCGAAGTACACCGACACGGTGCTCCAGCCCGAGACGGTCGGCGAGCTGGCGACCCACCCCAACATCGCTGGCATCAAGGACTCCAGCGGGAGCCTGGAAGCGCTCCAGCGGACCGTCTCGCGCACCGACGACGCCGACTTTGACGTCCTCGTCGGGAGCGGGAGCATCTACGCCGCCGGCCTCGACTACGGTGCCGCCGGCGGCGTGCTGGCGATGGCGAACGTCGTCCCCGACCTGGCCAGCGAGGTGTACGCGCGACACCAGTCAGGGGATATCGACGGCGCGCGCAGCCTGAACCAGTCGCTCGTCGAACTGAATCGCGCCGTCACGGCAGGGCACGGCGTCCCCGGGCTGAAGGCCGCCATGCGCCACCGCGGGCAACCGGCCGGCCGGACGCGACGGCCGTTCACGCCGGTCGACGACGAGGCGGAACGGGACCTCGCCTCACTCGTCGACGGGGCGCTCGACACCCCGGTCTGACGCCACCGCCCGGGTCGCGGTCGCCTTGGCGGTCACGACGACCGGTGTGCCCGCTTCCAGCCCCAGTCGCGCCACGCTGTCTATCGTCACGAGCGCCGAGAGCGGCGCATCCGCGCCCACGTCCACGGAAACCGTGGCGATGGCCTGCCCGGCATCGACCCCCGTCACGGTCCCCTCGAACCGGTTCCGGGCGCTGGTGCCGCCGGCAGCCGGCGCGTCGGCCGGCTCGTGGAGCGTCACCGCGTCCGCGCGGAGCCAGACCTGCACGGCGGTCGCGTCGGGGGGAACCAGTGCCCGCACCCGGCCGGCAGCGGTCTCGACCGTCCCGAGTTCCCCGTCGCGGTCCACGACGCTCCCATCCAGAACGGTCTCGTCGGCCTCCGCGACGCCGGCGAACTCGGCGCTGAGGCGCTGGAAGCGAGCGAGCAGCTCCCGGGCGTGGGGCGTGAGCTGACTGCCACCACCACCCGAGCCGCCGCGGGTGCGCTCCACCAGCGACCCGAACGTCTCCTCCAGCGTCTGCAGCCGGGCGAGTGCCCGGGCGTACGAGCGACCGAGGTCGTCTGCCGCCCGGTTCAGCGAGCCGGCGTCGTCGATGGCCCACAGCAGCGTCGCGTCGTCGGCCCCGAAGGTCACGTCGCCCGACCGAAGACCAGCCTCGAAGTCGCCCTCCATGGCCAACCGTCCGCGACCCGTCGGCAAAACCGTTATGTCACCCCCGTCGAAACACCGTTGTATCTATGTCGGAACAACGCTACTCGCGCCGAACGTTTCTCGCCGGCGCGGCAGCCACAGGGACCGCAGCACTCGCCGGGTGTATCTCGTCGTTCACGGGCGGGAGCGGCGGCGATACGGCGACCATCTTCCACGCTGGCAGTCTGGCTGCCCCGTTCGGGGATGCCGAGGGGCCGTTCGAGGAGCAACAGGACGCCGACGTCGTCCGTGAGGCGAAGGGCTCCGTGGGGTCGACCAGGAAGATAACCGAGCAGGGCAAGTCCGCAGAGGTGCTCGGCGTCTCCGACTTCCGGCTCATCCGGGACATGGTCCTGCCCGACCACGGCAGCTGGTACAGCATCTTCGCGACCAACTCGATGGCCATCGCCTACACCGACGAGTCCACCGGGGCAGACGAGTTCTCGACGGGGAACTGGTGGGAGGTCCTGTCCCGTGACGACGTGGCCGTTGCCCACAGCGACCCCGCGGTCGACCCGAACGGCTACCGCTCCCGGATGGCGATGAAGCTCGGGGCCATCGAGTTCGAGGGCGAACGCCTCTACGACGAGGAGACTCGGGACGCGCTCATCGAGCAGGCGGAGATCCCCTCGGGGACCGAGACGGAGCTCATCGCCCAGCTCGAATCCGGCGAACTCGACTACGCCTGGCAGTACAAGTCCGCGGGCAAGAGCCACGACGTGAACGTCATCGACCTCCAGCCGGCGGTCAACCTCGCCGTGGCCGACCAGAAACACGCCAAGCACTACGCGAAGGCGACGGTGAACGCCGGCGGGAACACCTACACTGGCGCGCCTATCGCCTACGGCATCACCGTCCCCGGCGTGGCCGAGAACCCCGACCTCGGCGCGCAGTGGGTCGAGTTCATGGCCAGCGACGACGGCAAGGCCATCCTGGAGGACAACGGGTTCTCCCCGGTCTCGCCGCTGGTCGTTCCCGAGAGCGGGAAGAGCAACGTGCCGGAGAGCGTCATGGCCATGGCCGAGGCGAAGTCCAGCCTCGGTCCCCTGGAACTGTAGCGCGGGGTTCTTCACTCCACACTCCCTGTTCGATGGCGATGGAAGACCAGACGGCGACCGGGACAGCCCCGATGAGCGACACGCTCGGCCGCGGCTCGCTCGCCGTCGCGGTCGCCACCGTCCAGTTCGCCGTCTTCGCCGGGCTGGTCGTCCTCGACATGCCGACGCTCTACGTCCCGTTCGCCCTCGCCAGCGCCGCCACGCTGGGGTACGTCAGCGACCGGGGCTGGTTCGGCCTCGCCACCGCGACCCTCGGCACGGTCCTCTTGCTGGCACTCGCCCTCCCACTCGGGCTGTTCGTCGCCCGCCAGAAACCCGCCCTGGTCGCCCAGGCCCTCACCGACCCGGCCGTCCACCAGATGCTCTACCTGACGATATACGCGCCACTGGTCGCGGCGGTCCTCGCACTCCTGTTCGGCGTCCCGCTGGCGTACCTGCTCGCCAGAGGCTTCCCCGGTGACGCGGTCATCGCGGCCCTCGTCGACCTCCCGCTCGTGGTTCCGCACTCCGTCGCGGGCATCCTCATCCTGTTCGGCTTCGGCCGCCGCGGCGTCCTCCCGGGCGTCTCGGTCCTCGGGACGATGGCCGGGATGGTGCTCGCACTCTCGTTCGTGGCCGCCCCCTTCGCCGTGAACGCGGCCCGTGACGCCTTCGAGGCGGTCGACCCCAGACTCGAATACGCCGCCCGGAGCCACGGTGCGACCCAGACCGACACGTTCCTGCGGGTGAGCCTCCCGCTCGCCAAACGCGGCATCGCAACCGGCGGGGTCCTCGCGTGGGCCCGCGGCGTCAGCGAGTTCGGCGCGGTCGCCGTCGTCGCCTACACGGTCGAGTTCTTCTACCCGCCCGCGTTCGACACGGTCCTCGGCACCCACGCCCCGGTGTACATCTTCCAGCAGTACAACCAGTCAGGACTCGACCAGTCCGGGTCGGTCGCGTTCGTCCTGCTCGTGCTCTCGCTCCTGATATTCCTCCTCGTCCGATGGCTCGGCTTCGGCCAGCTGGGTGGTGCCTCGTGAGCCTCGACTTCACCATCCAGTCCCGGTTCACCGCGCCCGGCGCCGAGCCGTTCACCGTCGACGCCGATCTGGCGGTCGAGACCGGCGAGACGCTGGTCGTCCTCGGCCCCAGCGGGAGCGGGAAGACCCTCTTGCTGGAGTGCGTCGGCGGCCACCACACCTACCACGGAACCGTCGCGAGCCACGGCCACGACCTCAGTGACGCCCCGCCGGAGCATCGCGACTTCGGCTTCGTCTTCCAGGACTACGCGCTGTTCCCGCACATGACCGCCCGCGAGAACGTCGCCTTCGGGGCGAAGTACCACGACGACACTGGCGACCCCGACGACCTGCTCGCAGACCTCGACGTGGCCGACCTCGCCGACCGCTATCCGGACACGCTCTCGGGCGGTGAGCAACAGCGCGTCGCCCTCGCCCGGGCGCTCGCCATCCAGCCCGACGTGTTGCTCCTGGACGAGCCACTGTCGGCACTCGACGCACCGACCCGTCGGGGCCTCCGGGGTGACCTCGCGGACGTACTGGACGAGGTGACGGCGCTGTACGTCACCCACGACCGGACGACCGCCCGGGCGCTGGCCGACCGCGTGGCGGTCATGCGCGACGGGCAGGTCGTCCAGGTCGGGAGTCCCGAGGAGGTGTTCGAGCGACCGGCCACCGCGTTCGTGGCCCGGTTCGTCGGCGCGAACGTGCTCCCCGGAAGCCTCGTCGGCTCGAAGGCCGAGTCGGTCGCGATCCGACCCGAACACGTCCGAATCGGCGACGGGGAGTACACCGGGACCGTCGAACGGGCGGCCCGTGAGGAGGCTGCGACCCGGGTGACGCTGGACATCGAGGGAACGACCATCGAGGCGCTGGTCCAGGACCCGCCAGCGGTCGGCGAGGCTGTCGCGGTGGGACTGCCCGCAGCACACCGCAGCCGGCTCGACGGGTAGTCAATTCCGACGGCCAGCACCGACGGAAATATGCCAGTTCCGAAATACGTTCATGACGATGACCGACTGGTCCCCCTCCCGACGCCACTTCCTCCTCGGCTGTGCGACAGTGGGACTGAGTGGGTGCAACGCCCTCCAGCCCGACCCGCCAGCCCCCGCTCTTGGGGACTGGACACATCCCCGGGGCGACGCCGCCAGAACCGGCCACAGCCCGGTGGGCGACCTTCGCGAACAGCCTGGCGTCGCCTGGCGCACGGACCTCGAACGCATCGGCGCTCCGAACGCGACGGCAACGCTGTTCGACGGCACGCTCTACCATCCCGACGGCGGATTTCTCGCGGTCGACGCGACCGACGGAACCGTCCGCGCCCGCGGCACCGAGACGACGTTCTCGGCCCCGGTCGTCGCCCCCACGGCGGCCTACCGGAACGAGACGCTGGTCTTCGGGGGCGGCGGGGCCGTCACGGCCGCGAACCCGTCGAGTAGCGTCCCGGACAACCTCCGCCAACGCTGGCAGTTTCCCGGGCCACCGAGCGAGTCGGTGTTCCCGTCCCTCACTACCGGCGCGGACGATTCCGGGCCCGTCGTCGCCGACGGGACGGTGTACTGGTCGGGGCCCGTCTCAGGGGACGGTTCCCTCGTCGCCATCGACGCCAGCAGCGGCCGGAAGCGCTGGCACGTCACCGCCGAGAACGGCCTGCACGAACCCGTGGTCGCCGACGGCGCCGTGTTCGCAGGGAACTTCGCAGACGTGGTGGTGGCGGTCGACCACGACGGCACCGAACGCTGGCGGGTGCGGCGAGACATCGAGATCGTCGACTGGAACCGCTTCGTCGCCGACGACGAACGCCTCTACCTCGCCCGCAGCGAGCACGTCGCCGCGCTGGACACGACCACGGGCGAGGAGGTGTGGAGCCAGCCACTGATGGCTCGCAACGGCAGCCGCCCCGCCCTCGCCGACGAGACGCTCTTCGTCGGTGTCAACACCGAAGAGGGAGAGAACGACGAACTGGTCGCGCTCGACGCCGCAACCGGCGAGCACCGCTGGTCGGTGCCCGCGGGCTCCCACGACCGGCCGCCCGTCGTCGCGGGCGAGACGCTCTACCAGGTCGACTACGACACCATCGTCGCCCGGGACGTCACAGACGGAACCGAACGCTGGCGGTGGACGAATCCGGCTGAGGACGAGTTATCGGTCCCGACGCCAGGCGACAGACGTCTCTACGCCCCGGCGCTGCGCGAACTCCTGGCGCTGGAGGTGCCCGGATGAGCGCGAGCGAGCAGCCCGACCAGCGACAGCGTTCCAGCGGTACCATGGGACTCATCGGCGACGCCGTCGAGGACATCTGGGACGACCCCGCGCTGCTCGTGCCGTACCTCCTCGCCGGAGTGGTCGTCGCCGCCGTCGACACCCTCCGGCTCGCAGATCCCGTGCCCGTCGACGTGCAGACGACCGGGACGAACGGCCTGATACACGTCCGGATACGCTCGTTCCCGGGCGTGGTCCGGGTCGTCCAGTCCTGGCCGACGAGTCTCCCCGGACTCGAACCAGCATACCTGGCGAGCACCCTCGCGGCGAACGTCCTCGCCGTCGCCTGCGGCGTCCTCGCGATGGCACTGGTGGTGAGCCGGTTCGACGCGAAGACGAGCCGGGGCCGGCGGCCAGTCGGCCGACTGCTCGCCTACGCCCTCGTCCTCGGCGCGCTCGGGAGCGGGGTCGGCGGGCTGGCGCTCTGGGTCGGCTTCCCGGCGACGCTGCTGGCCGTCCTCGGGATGCTCGTCGTCGCGATGCGGACCTACCCGGTGCCCGTGCTGCTCCTCCGCGGCCGGTCGGTCGTGGACGCACTGAGACGGTCGATGACGCTGACCGCGGGCCACAACCGACTCACCTTCGGTCTCGTGACCGTCCTCGGCCTCGGAGCCCATCTCCTTGCGAGCCCGGTTCCCCTGCTCGACGTCGACCTCCCCCTCGCGGTCGGGACGTTCCTCGCGACGACCGTCGTTGGCCCGGTACACGCGCTCGCGACGGTCCACGCCACCGACCAGTGGGAGCGCTGACCCTCGCCGACGAGTCGCTTTTCACGTCCGGCCTCCTGCACCCAGACATGACCTGGGCCGAGCTGTTCGAGCGCGCCGACAGCTACGACGTGGACGAGGAGACCGTCCGAGAAACGCTCCGCCGCCACCGCGAGGACGATGCCTGAGGCGAGCACGCGTGTCGTCGCCGACGCGGACGTGTTGGCCGCAGACTTGCTCTGTGACGGCCCGAGCCGTGAGGCGCTCGACCACGTTCGCGGGCACTCGTGGATGACGCTCGTGGCGAGCGACCACCTGCTCGACGATGCCGAGACGGTCATCGCCGAGTTGGCCGACGCCGAGTTGGCTGCCGACTGGCGCGAGCGCATCGAGCAAGAGGTCGAATCGGTCGAGCACCCGCCGAACGACCACCCCGGGCTGGCGTCTGCCTACCGCGGCGAGGCCGCCCACCTGCTCAGCTTCGACCGCGGCCTCGGGAGCGCCAAGGCGGGTGCGGGCATGAACAAGCACATGTCACTGAGCGTCCGGCCGCCGGACGCGTTCGCGCGGCTGTTCGACCCGGAGAGCCTCTACGAGGCCGTGGTCGGCGACGAGTATCCGGGACCGGACGTGGACCCGCGGCAGTGAGCGACTGAGTCGTTACGCGTCGAGGTGGTTCTGGAACAACCGTGAAAGGACGACGTAGAGGAACACCAGCCCGAAGAGGGCCATTGCGAGCGTGGCGACAGTCATCAGCATGTCGTCGAAGAACAGGATCGGCGACGCGGTGACCAGTGCAGCTCCTGCGGCCATGAACAGCGCGAGTCGCTTCGGACCGACGCGGTGGAGAACGCTCTCTTGAGACATATTTTCAGCGATGACAACATGAGAGGTAAACGTTTCGCTCAGCTTACCGGTCGCTGTTGACCCGGCGAGCCACCCGCCGGAGGATGGGTCGGGGCGTCACGCGAGCGAGCACCGTGAGCACCTTCATCGAGAGTCCCGGGACGACGACGGTTTCGCCGCTCATGACACCCCTGTACCCCGCCTTGGCCACGGCCTCGACCGGCTGCATGTACGTCGACCCGACCGCCGAATCCTGCATCCCGGCGCGCGCTTGGAACTCGGTGTCGACCGGCCCCGGGCAGAGCACGGTCGCGTTGACGCCCGTATCCCGGAGTTCCTCGGCGATGGCCTCCGTGAACGAGTTGACGTACGCCTTGCTGGCGTAGTAGCCGGCCATGAACGGGCCTGGCTGGAAGCCAGCGACGGAGCCGACGTTGAGGACTTTTCCTGCATCTCGCTCGGTGAAGTCGTCGAGGAAGAGCCGGGTGAGCGTGACCAGCGTGGTGACGTTGAGCCGGAGCTGGGTCTGCTCGCGGTCGAGGGCCGATTCCGAGAACGGGCCGTACGTGCCGATGCCGACGTTGTTGACGAGGATGCCCACGTCGAGGCCGCGTTCGTGGACCTCGTCGTACAGTTCCTGCGGGGCGGCCTCGTCGTCGAGGTCTTTCGGAATCGTGGTTGCCTCGATGCCGTGGCGCGATTCCAGTTCCTCGGCGGCCGCGGCGAGTTCGTCCTCGCGGCGGGCGACGAGGACGAGGTCGTGGCCGTGGCGGGCGAACTGGCGGGCGAGTTCGCGGCCGATGCCCGAGGAAGCACCGGTCACGAGTGCGGTGTCGCGGTTCATACCGGGACGGGCGGGCCGGTATCAGAAACCGGTTCGGGTTCCGGCTGGCGGTTCGACTCGACTGTGGGTTCGAGAGGATGGCGAACAGGCGGCGCTCGCAGTCGGCCCGACGGTGCGCCACGCACCAGCCTCGGCCGCCGGGCGGCGGGGGTCAGGTCACGCCCCATCTGGTCCCGGCTTCTCGGAAAAAGGTTAGCGCGGGCCCTTGCGCTCGGCCGGTTCCTTGGCGAGCCAGTCCGCGAACTTCGCGAGGGCGCGCCCCCGGTGGCTGATGGCGTTCTTCTCTTCGGTACTCATCTCGGCCATCGTCTTCCCGTCGTGCTCGAAGATGGGGTCGTACCCGAACCCACCCTCGCCGCGCGGGGCGACGATGCGGCCCGGGACCGCGCCCTCGAACGTCGTCGTCTCCTCGCCGTCGTAGTACGCGAGGACGGTCCGGAAGTACGCGCGGTCGTTGTCCTGGAGGTCGGTGAGTTCGTACACGCGCTCGACGCCGACGGTGTCCTCGACGTACGAGGAGTACGGGCCCGGGAAGCCGTCGAACGCGTCGAGGAACAGGCCCGCGTCGTCGACCAGCACGGGCTCGTCGCTGTCGAGTTGCTCGTAGGCTTCGCGAGCCCCGTGGGCCGCGATGTCCGCGAGGTCGTCGCTCTGTATCTCGAGGTAGTCGTAGTTCACCTGCTCGACCGCGTCGGTGCCGAGGTACTCGCGTGCCTCGCGCACCTTCCCCTGGTTGCTCGTCACGAAGCGAATCGTCATGTGCGAGTGCCGGCGGGCAGCAGGCAAAGAGGCGTCGGTTGCTGGCGAGGGTCAGCAGTCGAGGTCGCCGAGCAGGGTGGACTCCGCCTTCCGGAGGTGCTCGGCCGCGGTTCCGGTCGCACAGTCCAGTTCGTCGGCTACGTCGGCGACCGACCCCTCGCGGGGCACGTCGTAGTAGCCGACTCGCTGGGCGGCCCGGACCGCCTCTCGCTGGCGGTCGGTGATGGGGACGCCCGCTGCGGTCGGGTCGGCCTCGTAGCTCCCGAGGCGGTCGATGGAGACGTCGATGCCGTCGGGTGTCGCGTCGAGTGCGGCCTGCAGGGCATCGGGTTCGCCGAGGATGCCGAAGGAGACCGAACGGTCGGTGTTGTACGACAGCGGCGGGACAGCTACGAGACTCAGCTTCGAGAACGCCGTGAGCAGCTGCTGGCCGGTCTCGCCCGGTTCGTCGAGGACGTACACGTAGAACCGGTCGTCGCCGAGCGGCGCGACCTCGTACGACCGAACGGAATCGACATCGGCGAGTCGGTCCTCGTACGCCTCGCGGTCGCCGCGGACGTGGAAGAGCAGCGTGTTCGCCTCGTCGTTCGCGAAGGCCCAGTGGACGAGGCGGTAGTCGCTGTACCCGCCGTGCTCGCAGACGAACGCGTGCATCGGATGAATCGTCTCGTCCGAGTGCGAGAGCGTGACAGAGAGGTACTTCATAATGAAAACCGGTCGCGGCTGGCAGGTAAATCCCGACCACACGCATCGCTGTGGCGGCTAGCAACGAAAACGAAGGAATCGACCGCTGCCGTCGGTCAGCCCCGATTCAGTCCTCGACGACGACTTCGACCGGCTCGTCTGCCGCCTCGGTCTCGCCCTTCTGTTTGCCACGCTCCATCCAGAGCATCCCGCCAGCGACGGCGAGGACGACCCACGACCGCCAGTTCGCGAGGTTCAGCGTATATCCGATACCGAACGGCTTCTCCACGAGCATCCCCTTGCCCGGCTTCCAGTACGACGAAAGCATTCGACTCAGGCTGGGGCGTTCGAAGTTGTACGGAACTCCAAGGATCTCACCGGAACTCGGCTTGTCTGCCATACTGAATTTTACGTCCGTTGTAGGTAAAAACGTACCTCCTCTCACCCCGGCAACAGGACGTTCACGACGGCCACGAGAACGCCTGCGAGCGCCATCCGAATCCCGGTCACCGTCCAGTTGAGTTCGGCGATGGAACCCATGTACGCACCGAAGGCGAAGAGGAGACCGACGCCGACAGCCACGGAAAGCAGCGTCGCCTGCAGCAGCGACACCAGCCACCCCTCGAACAGGAACGGGACCAGTGGAGTGAGCGTACCGACCAGCGGCCCGACCCCACTGGCGATGGCGTTCACCGCCCGGCCGGCGCGGTCCTCGCGCTGGAGGTGCGTGTCGTCGAGGTCCCGGAGCATGGCGCGTTCGAGCTCGCGACGCTGGCTCAGCTTCTCGGCACGTTCGATCTCCCAGACGCTCCACACGCCCGACGTACACAGGCCGACTGCGCCACCGACCCCGACGAGCACGACGGTCCGCCCGTCGGGCACGCCCGAGAGGTACGCGCCGGTCGCGACGCCGATGCTGGTGAGCGTCCCGTCGAACCCGTTCGAGACGAAGTAGCGCCGGGAGATAGACCGCACCGACGGTCGTCTGAGCGCGGCCTGCAGGGCATCGAGTCGGCTCATCTAATCCTGCGGCGTCTCGCTCTGTTCGACGAGTTGCTCCCCGCACGCCACCTCGTCGATGGAGTGGACCGACCCGCCCAGGTCCTCGACGCGCTTGCGGACCGTCTCGAACGAGATCTCGGAGCCCTCGACGGTGAGCTTCACCGTCTCGACCTGGCGGTCGGTCTCGACGAGCACCACGTTGACACCCTCGACCCCATCGAGACCCGCCACACCCCTGGCATACCGGACCGCGTTGGGGTCGTGTGGCTTCAGTACGTCCAGGACCAGCCGTCGTATCGGAGGCATCGCTACCTGTCGATTCGACGGGGAGGCCCTTCAGTCCGACCCCGGGTTCCGGGGATCACCCCGACTGGTAGCGGCCACGCCCCTCGACGGTCGCCAGCCGTCCGAGCACCGCGTCAGCCTGCTCGCTCGCGTCGCGGTACGCGTCACGAACCGCCTCGCGGAGGGGTTCCGGGTCGTCGGCCGTCCCGACGAGGCTCTGGTCGAAGACGTGGAGGTCCATGGCGTAGTCCTCGACGTGGTCGGTGTGGTAGCCCAGTCCGAAGTCGATGAGGTAGGTGCGAGAACCGACCCGGACGTTCCGGGTGGTCGGGTCGCCGTGGACGAACCCCGAATCGTGGATGGCCGCGAGGTGGCGACCCACGTCTCGAACGGCCGCCTCGGCGGGTGCCTCACGCAGGTCGCTCTCGCCGACGAACTCGAAGACGATGGTCGACTCCGTGGGGTCGAGGTCGCGGACCACGGGGGTCGGGACGCCGACGCGGCGCGCCTGACTCGTCAATCTCGCTTCGAGGACGGTCCGGTCGCGCCGGAGTTTGTCGTCGAGTTCGGCGTGCCGGTACGCCTTGGGCACGCGACGCTTGACGACGCGGTCCTCCTCGAACTCGACGACGGCCTCGGCCCCGCGGACCGTCACGCCCGTCTCCGGGCTGACGTGGACGTCCTCGTCCGCGCCGCGCCACGTCACCGGGACCTCGTCCGGCCGGAAGTTCGGGTCGACCGCCGAGTCGTCGATAGCGAGGGTGTCGCCGGCCCGTGCCATCTTCGCACCGAGGACCGCGATCATCCCCGCGTTGTCCCGCAGGAAGCGCGGCTCGGGCGCGTAGAACTCGGCACCGCGCTCCTCGCACATCGATTCGAGCATCTCGCGCAGTCGGGCGTTCTGTCCCACCCCACCGCCGAGGACGAGTTCGTCGCTCCCGGTGAGCGAGAGGGCGCGTTCGGACACCTCGGTGAGCATCCCGAAGATGTGTTCCTGCAGGGAGAAGCAGACGTCTTCAACCGGGACACCGTCGTCGTACGCCTGCTTGGCCGCGCTCATGATACCCGAGAACGAGAAGTCCATCCCCTTGACGACGTAGGGCAGGTCACAGAACTCGCCGTCTTTCGCGTGCTGTTCGACCTTCGGGCCGCCGGGGTGGGACCAGCCGACGTGCCGGGTGAACTTGTCGATGGCGTTGCCGACACCGGTGTCCATCGTCTCGCCCAGCACCCGGTATCGACCGTTCCGGTACCCGAGCAGGTGGGCGTTCGCCCCGCTGGCGTTCAGGCACACCGGCGAGTCGAAACCGGACTGCTGGCGGCCGATCTCGAGGTGGGCCACCATGTGGTTGACGCCGACCAGCGGCACGTCGAGCGTCTGGGCCAGTGCGCGCGCGGCGGTGCCGACGGTTCGAAGACACGGCCCCAACCCGGGGCCGCGGGAGAACGCGACCGCGTCGATGTCGCCATCGGCGCGCTCCAGGACCGTCGCGACCACCTCGGGCACGGCCTCGTGCATGTGCTCGGCGGCCTCGCGCGGATGAATGCCGCCGCTCTCCGGTTGGTAGGCGTCTGATTCGATAAAAATCGTGTCCGCGTCGTCAGCGGCCTCGGTATCGTACAGCGCGGCGCTCGCACACCACGCCGTACCCTCGATACCGAGGACTCGCATCTATTCCCACTCGGTGTAGGAGCACTTGCCGCAGTGCTTGCGGTCGCCGTAGTCGCCGAGGAACGTGTCGCCACAGCGCGGGCACTGCTCTTTCGTCGGGTTGCCGTCCTCGTCGTAGTATTCGTAGCGCGCCATGAGTTAGGCCTCCTCGCCTTCTTCGGTGCCGACGATCTTGTTTCGCTCGAGCATGTGCTCCTGCTCGACCTCCTGTGCGCGCTCGGCGGAGTCGTAGACCTTCGCGTAGCCGACGGTCTTGCGCATGCCGAACTTGGTGTCGAGCTTGCGCACGACGACCTCGTCCGCGTCCTTGTTCAGCTTGGCCGCGAGGGAGTCTCGGACGGAGAGGCGCGAGGGAGTCGCTTCCTCGTGAACCATCTCGAACGTAACGTCCGTACGGTGCAACATGGGGTTCTCCTCTTCGGAGATGATGTCGATGTCCATGATATCCAGTTACCAGTTACTTCCCCTCGTAGCGGGTAAAAGGATTTCGAAGTGAAGGGTCTCGTGTCCGGTTTCCAGACCGAGCCGACGCCCCACGCCGGCCGCGGTCTGCTGTCAGAACAGTGACCAGAACTGGTCGTGGTCGCCGTCCATCCGCTCGACCAGTTCGCGGATGTCGGCCTGGATGGCCTCGGTGACGCGGACGTGGACCATGCCCTCGTCGGGCTGGCCGTACACGACGCTCGCGCCGACAGGGGCCGCGAGAATCGCGGGCAAGGTAGCGAGGTCCTCCTCCCCGTCGACGAGGATGGTCGTCGGCTCGTCGGCCGCCAGCCCGTCCTGGATGGCGACGACGAGTGCCTCGGTCAGCGCGCCCGCCGGATTCGAGACGGTGACGTCGGGGTCGACGACGACCTCGTGTATCTCGTCATCGACGCGGTCGCGCTTGGTGTACTCGTCGACGAGCGCCACGTCCGGTCGGCGGTCAGCCTGCAGGAAGTGATAGGTGACGATGTCGCCGACGGCCACGAGCGGGCCGTCGACGTCCCGGAGAAGAATCTCTGCATCGGTCTCGACGGGACCCAGTGGGTCCTTGAACGCGCTCCGAAGCGCTCTGGGCAGGGTGAGCAAGACGCCGTCGTCGCGCGCTTCCTCGGGCACGTTATCTGACTTTGAGGGCGTACTTGCCCGGCTCCGTGACCTCCATCTCGCGGGCGATCTCGGATTCCTCGGGGTGGGCGATGATGACGTAGCCGGCCCAGTCCTCGGTCAGCGAGGTCGAGCCACAGCCGTCACACGAGTCGAGGTCGGGCTCGTTCACCCGGTGACAGTCTCGACAGACGACTCGGTTCTTCGCCATCTAATCACCCGCCTGCGCTTCGCGACTGTTGCGCTCGTCCTCGAGCCACCCGTGCTTGCCGAGGCCGGGCTGTTTCGCCGTGAGCCCGATCTTGGAGTCCCGCGGGTTGCGCTCGTCGATGCTCTTGGTGACGATGCGCGTGCGGACGGCGTCGTCGACACCGAGCGTGCGGTTGGACTCGTTCGAGGCGAGTTGCTGGTTCTCCGGGTCGAACGCGAGGTACTCGTCGGAGATCTGGGAGACGTGGAGCAGTCCGTCCACGGGGCCGATGCCGACGAAGGCACCGAACTCGACGACCTCGACGACCGTCCCGTCGACGACCTCCTGCATCTGCGGGTCGAACGTGACGGCGTCGAAGTCCGCCTCGTAGTAGACGCCCGGACGGTTCGGGAGGACCGCGCCCTCACCGATGTCGTGGACCTTCGTGACGGAGACGACGCTGCCCACGTCCTCGTCCATCCGTCCTTCGAGCTTGTCCTGCAGCAGTTTCTTCACGAGTTCGGGGGAGACGTCCCCGAGTTCCTCCGGCGGCACCTCGACCGTGTCTTTGAGCCTGACGCGCTTGTACATCTGTTATGGTTGAGTGATTGCGAGTTTGTTCCTGCCCCGTAAAGCTATTACCGGAATACCCGTGTCGAGCACCCGGTCTCGCAGCGGCAGGTCGTTCGTGACGACGTAGTCGACCTGCCCTTCGCGGGCGAGTTCGACCAGGGCGTCGTCGGCGTACGATTCGTCCGTGTCCACGATGAGACAGCGTTCGGTCGCCAGGTCGTGCCCGACGTTCGCGGCGGTGCCCTCCTGTCCACCCTTCTCCGAGAGGCGGCGCAGTTCCTCGACGACCGCCTGTGGTGTGACGAGGTCGGCCGCCTCGAGGAGACGGTCGAGTTCGTCGAACAGGCGCACGTCGAGTTCGACGGGCATCATCAGCGAACTCGTATCGAGCGCGACCCGGTGTGTCATCTATCCCTGGAGCGTGCCGACGCCGATGAGTCGCCAGCGAGCGCCGACGCGGCGGTTGATGGCTATCTTCGCACCCTCGCCCGCACAGACCGGGCGCTTGAGGTTGACCTCACACTCGCCGCCCCGGGCGGACGTGACTGCGCCGACCGTGGTGGCGGTGCCGACCGTGAGCATCAGCGGCTCACCGGTCGAGATCTCCTCGACCTCGTCCATGTCCTCGCCGACGACGCGGTCGAGCAGGTCGACCGACATCGTGAACGACTCCCACGTCGGCGGGAGCGACCCCGGCGGGCCAGCGATCTGGCCGGCGAGGGCGTCACCCTTCGTGTAGGAGGGGTCGAGGCCGGTCCCGACGCCGAGCAGGCCGCCCGGCGACGCTTCGTCGGTGGACTGCCCGCCGGCCTGGATGGACCGGATGGAGGTCGTGATGGGCTGGTACTCGGTCTGGCCGCCCTCGTCGACCTCGCGGCCCGGGCGGACTTCGAGTTCCTCGTCCGGGTGGAGACGACCCTGCACGAGCGAGCCACCGATGACGCCGCCCATGAGGTTCTCCCAGGTCGTGCCCGGGCGGTTGATGTCGAACGAGCGGGCGACGTGGAGTCGCGCATCGTCGTCCGGGTCGCGCTCCGGCGTCGGGATGCGCTCCTCGATGGCCTGCATCAGCACGTCCATGTTGACGTTCTGCCCGGCACTGACGGGGACCACTGGGGCGTCTTCGGCGACCGTCCCCTCGACGAAGTCCTGTATCTGCTGGTAGTTCTCGCGGGCCCGCTCGGCGTCGACGAGGTCGACCTTGTTCTGGGCGATGACGATGTTGTCGATGCCGATGATGTCGAGCGCCATGAGGTGCTCTTCCGTCTGGGCCTGCGGGACGTCCTCGGTCGCGCTCACGACGAGGACCGCACCGTCCATGATCGCCGCGCCGGAGAGCATCGTCGCCATCAGCGTTTCGTGGCCCGGTGCGTCGACGAACGAGACCGTGCGGACGACCTCCGTGTCGACGTCGTGCTCGGGGCACGTGTCCTCAACGGTGTAACACTCGGGCTCGTCGCACTCCGGACACCGCCGGAAGGTGGCGTCGGCGTAGCCGAGACGAATCGAGATACCACGCTTCATCTCCTCCGAGTGCTGGTCCGTCCACTCGCCACTCAGAGCCTGCACGAGCGTGGTCTTCCCGTGGTCGACGTGACCGACGAGGCCGATGTTCACCTCCGGTTGTTGGTGTTTTCCTGCCATATCGAGAGTAATCTTGGCTACGTCTACCCTTGTGCGCCTGATAAACCCACCGTTCTCGCGCGCGGAGCGCTCCCTCTCGGTCCCGTCTGCTCAGCCCACCGGTGGCCAGAGCACGCCGATGCCGAGCGTCGTCACGACCAGCAGCAACAGCTGCAATGGTCCCCCGACCCGGAGGTAGTCCGTGAACTTGTACCCGCCGGGGCCGTACACCATGAGGTTCGTCTGGTATCCGATAGGTGTCATGAACGCGGTCGACCCGGCGAAGGTACACGCCAGGACGAACGAGAACGGGTCGACGGTGCCGGGTAGTTGCTGGGCGGTCCCCACCGCGACCGGTATCATGAGTGCCACGCTCGCGACCGGCGTGATGACGTTCGCCAGCAGGCTCGTCAGCAGGTAGAACAGCGCGACGAGTCCGAGCACCGGGACCGTGGTCGCGGCGCTGGACACCACGAGGTCCGCGAGGTACTGGGCTGCCTCGGTCTCCTGCAGCGCGGTCGACAGCGGGAGGATGCCCGCCAGCAGGAAGATGACGTCCCACGAGACCGCGTCGTATGCGTCGCTCGTGTCGAGGCAGTCGGTGACGACCATCGCCACGACGCCCGCCAGCGCCGTGATGACGATGGGGAGCCGGGTGAACGCTGCCGCCAGGACGACCCAGAGCATGATGCTGATGGCGATCGGGGTCTTCACACTGAGCTCCGGCAGCTCCCGCTGGCCGTCCTCTCCCGCGCTCCGCGTGATGACCAGGTCGCCGTCGGCCTCCAGTAGCGACACCGCCTCGGACCGGCAGTACAGTAACAGCGTGTCACCGGCTTCCAGCGTCTTGTCCGCCAGTTGCTCGTGGAAGACCGAGCTGCCTCGCCGGATGGCCATCACGGTCGCGTCGAACCGTTCCCGGAAGCTGAGCTCACGGAGTGTCTCCCCGTCGAATCCCGAACTCGGCGGGAGGACCACCTCGACGAGTTCACCACGGATCCAGTGGGCACTCAGGCTGTCGCCGGTGACCTCCTCACGCGGGAGCTGGCGGAGGTCGTACTCCTCGGCGAACCGGTTTATCTCCTGGAGGTTCGCCCGGAGCGTCAGCACGTCGCCCGGCAGTATCTCGCGGTCGGTCTTCGGCGTGATGAACACCTCATCGTCCCGGATGAGCTGCAAGGCGTCGAGGTCTCGGCCGAGTTCCCTGAACGCGTCGTCGAGCCGCTGCCCTGCCAACGACGAGGTTTCACGGACCCGGACCTGCGCGAGGTAGTCGCTGACCTCGTACGTGTCGGTGATGTCCAGCACGGCTTCGATGCGCTCGGGGATGAGCCGTGGCGCGACGGTGAGCAGGTAGGCGCTGCCGACGATCAGCACCACGATGCCCAGCGGGGTGAGTTCGAACATCCCGATGCCCGACCGGCCCTCGATGAGGTCGCTCGCGAGGTCCGAGGCGACGATGTTCGTCGCAGTCCCGATGAGCGTCAGCGTCCCGCCGAGCATTGCCGCATACGAGAGGGGCAACAGGAGTTTGGATGGCGAGAGGTGGCTGTCCTCCGCCAGGTCGGTCACCATCGGGATGAACACCGCGACGACCGGCGTGTTGTTCACGATACCGGCGAGTGGGCCGGTCGTCCCGACCGTCGCCGCGAGCACCCGTTTCTCGTCGCCGTGTGTCACCCGTCGGAGGAAGGCACCCAGCTGGTCGACGATACCGGTCCGCTGGACGCCCTCGCTCAGCATGTACATCGCCATGATGGTGATGGTGGCAGAGCTGGCGAACCCGAGGATGGCCGTGTTGGCGTCGACCTCGGTCCAGGGTTCGAGGACGACCAGCGAGACGAGCACCCCGAGTGCCGTCACGTCCGGGGAGACCAGTTCGGTCAGGAACAACAGCAGGGCCGCGATGGTGACGGCGAACACCACGAGCATCTCGGTGGTGGGCGGGGGAACCATACGACGGCGTACTCACGTCACCGAAAAATAACTACCCACGAGTACTGACAGTTCTGTTACCAAAACTCGTTTCAGCGAACGTCTTTATTCCGGTAGGGAGATACGTCTCGTATGAGCAAAGCGAGCATCACCGACTGCGAGGACTGCGTCGAACCCGCCGAGGCGTTCTCCGTCATCGGCAACGAGACGCGGCTGTCCATCCTCGAGGCGCTCTGGCGGCTGCCTGACCGGCCCGTCCGCTTCTCCCGACTGCACGAGGAAGTCGGGATGCGCGACTCCGCACAGTTCAACTACCATCTGCAGCAGCTGCTCGGCCAGTTCGTCGTCCAGACCGACGACGGCTACGACCTCCGATATGCCGGCGAGAAGGTCGTCCGCGCACTCCTCGCCGGCGAGTTCACCGAGGACCCCCACTGGGACCCCTTCGAGATAGACGGGACCTGTGTGAGCTGTGATGCGACCCTCCTCGCCGAGTACGAGAACGAGAACATCACCATCGAGTGCCCCGACTGCGGCCACGCCCACGGCGAGTACCCGTTCCCGCCGGGTGGACTCAAGGACCGGACGAAGGCCGAGGTCATGCAGGCGTTCGACGAGCGCGTCCGCCACCTGCACTGTCTCGCGGCCGACGGCGTCTGTCCGGAGTGTGCCGGCCGGATGGAGAGCGAGATCGAACGCGGCGGCGACTGCTGCATCGGCCTCGACCTCCGCGTCGAACACACCTGCCAGCAGTGTGGCCACTCCCTGTGCTCGGCGTTCGGGCTCCTCCTGCTCGACCAGTCCGACGCCGTCACCTTCCACCGCGACCACGGCATCGACCTGAACGACACGCCGTACTGGGACCTGCCGTGGTGCGTGAGCGACCACTCGAACGAGGTCGTCTCCGAAGACCCGTGGGAGGTCGTCGTCTCGGTCACGCTCGACGACGAGACGCTGCAGGTCACCTTCGACGAGTCCCTCGAGGCGACGCGGGTCCAGCGCCAGCGCGAACGGTAGTCGACGGAGACCGCCGGAACAGCCCTCGCAGTCGCTTTCCTCACGCGAAAAGGACGTTCTCGCGTAAAACATCGATTTGGTCCCAGCACGCGTACGTGTCCGTATGCGCCGCAACGTCACATCGACGAAGGAGGCCATCGCCCGGCGTGGCTCGCACACGCTCGACCTGCTCGGACTCGCTGGCCTGCTGTTGCTGACCGTGCTGGCAGCAGCGGCAGTCCTGTTCGTCCTGCTCTGGTTCATGCCGCGGTTCGGCCTGCTGCTGGCCATCGCCGCCTGGGTCGTCGTCCTGGGTCTCGCCATCGGGCTGCCGATACTCGCCGTCCAGTACTTCGGGGAGTCGCTCGACTGAAGCGGATTTCAGTACGGCGGCTTACAGAAATGTAGTTCAGGTTATATATTTATCCTCAGGGGTACTCTCTCTACTTGATGATACACGACACCGCAACCTCGCACCGAATCGCACCCCAGAAGCACGCCTCGATCGCCGCCGTGGTCGGACGCGCCAGTCTCCTGGTCGTGGCCGCCGTGCTGGCGGTCGCAGTGGTCTTCGCCGCCGTCGCCGCCGTGCCGGCACTCGCGCTTCCCATCGGCATCGCGGTCTGGGTCGCCATCATCGGCGGCCTCGTCGCACTCCCGGTGTTCGCGGTCCAGGCCATCGGCGAGGCGCTGTAGCGCTCCACGACCGACGAGTCTCTTCTCCTATTGCTGTCTTCACGCACCGCTGGCGCGAGGTTTTAGGCCACAGCCCACCGAACGGGAGACGTGCGAGAATTCGGGTTCGAACTCCACCTCTGTGCGTTCCTCGAACGCGAGCGTGACGCCGTCCTCGCCCGCCAGCTCGGTGGCGGGGTCCACAGCAGCAGACGCGTCCTCGACGTGATCTGTGTCGAACCCGGACCGAGTTTCGCCGACCGAACCGCCATCACCGCCGAGCGTATCCCCGACCTCGCCATCGAGAGCGACATCGGCCCCGGGAGAGCACGCTACTACCGCGACGGTTTCGACTGCCGCCCGGACCGGGCGCGCCACGTCGTCGACTGGGCGACCGACATCGGCTTCTTCGAGCGCGAGCGACGCAGTGGCCGGGACTACGTCCGCCAGACGTGTCGCTATCCGGACGACTGGTTCGGCCGCGTACTGGCCATCGAGAACAAGCCCGACCTCGGCGCGCCCGGCGACCTGGAGACGCAGCTCCGCAAGGACGTGCGCCTCGGACTGGTCGACGAGGTGGTGCTGGCGACGGCGAGCCACGTCACCGGGGCGCACCTCAACCGCATCCCCGAAGAGGTCGGGGTGTGGCGTTTCGACCCGGAGACGCTCTCGCGGGAAGTCATCCGCGAGCCGATGGCTCTGCCAGTGGCCGACCCAGGCGTCGAGATCATCGACGAGCACGCGGGCTGGACCGAGGTCCGCATCGCCGACCCCGACCAGAAATCGCGGGCACGACGCCGCCTCGCCGAGCGCGCCTACGGCAAGGGCTGGCGGAGCTACGACTTCCCGGGCTGTGCCGAAGTCGAGGACACGGCGGTCGCTGGCGGTGGGGGCGTGCCCTACTGCGACTGGAAGGGACGCGTCGTCGACCCCGGGAACGAGTGCGGCCCGGACTGCCCGGGGTTCGAGGAAGCAGACCCCCCGGTCGTCGACGGCGAGGCGGAGCGCGACCGGCGGACGCCCTGGGTCGCCGACCCGGAGGGACAGGCGCGGCGACAGTCGGGACTCGACCGGTTCACGTAGGGGCGAACAGACGGCGAGAGAGAGGCGCGCGAACGGGATCGCCGTGCAACCGCAGACCCGTCCGCGTCAGTGGTTCAGGGCATGCCGGGGGTGGCCACCCTCTAGTATTTGAACCCTCAGCCGAGGCGCTCGTCCACCAGCGCGCTGGCGACCCGAACTGCGTTCTCGAGGCCGAGTTCGAACCCGGCCTCGAAGTCCTCGTCGTGGAGGCTCTCTGCCACCGATTTTCCGGGCCGGGGCCGGTCGAAGTTCGCGATACCGCGTATGCTCAGGTAGTCGTCGAGTCGCCCGAACCGGTAGAGCGCGGTCGCGGTCGCGGCGTCCTCCATCTCGGTCGCGCAGTAGGTGCCGGCGTCGTACTCGTCACAGAGCCACTGGACGCGCTCGGCGAGGACCCGGCCGTGCCAGAACTCGTCGCCGCAGACGTTGGTCCCGACGAGAAATTGCGGGTCCGCGTGAGCACCCCGACCCTCGTACCGTTCGCGGTGGGCTTTCACTTCCGGGTCGTCCGCGAGGTCGGTCTTACGAGCGAGTTCGGCGGCCCAGTCGAGTAGTGCAGAATCGGGCCGGAAGACGTGGTCGTCCAGCCGGTAGGGGTTCAGTTCGAGTGGAACCCCGCCGTCGCCCTCGGCGGCGTCCCAGCGAACCTTCACGTCCCAGTCGACGATGGCGTCCCCGAGGACCACGGAGCCGATGGTCGTCTCCGTGGGTGGGCCGCCCGCGACACCGACCGAGAGGAACAGTGTCTCCGAGAGGTCGAGTTCGGGGCTGGTGAGGGCGGCCGCGACG
The DNA here is from genome assembly GCF_051207375.1 of Haloarchaeobius pelagicus. Lineage (NCBI taxonomy): Archaea > Methanobacteriati > Methanobacteriota > Halobacteria > Halobacteriales > Halorubellaceae > Haloarchaeobius > Haloarchaeobius pelagicus. The sequence continues at coordinate 453,037 of NZ_JBPJZD010000002.1, forward strand.
GTGGTCGCGGTGTTCGCCTTGCCCATCCCGGTCGGGAGGAGCGCGAGCGGGCCGGTTCCGTCGGTCGAGTCGGTGTACTGGAGCGGCTCGGGTGCACCAGGCAGGTCGCGCTCGTTCGCGAACCCGTAGCGGTCGAGCCACGGCTGGCGCTCGTCGAGCGTCTCGGCGTCGTGGACGAACGCCGGGAGGACGAGCACCGTGGGAGCGATGGTCATGTCTCGGCTGGCGGCTTGCGGTGAAAAACGTCTTTCTGTCTCTCAGAGCGAGTAGGTCTCGCCGTCGACCGCGATAGGCTCCTCGAACGCCTGCTCGACAGGGTAGTAGTGTGCGGCGTGGACAACCCGGGTTTCGCTGGCGTCTAAGTCCTCGGCGAGCGCCAGTGCCCCCTCCCGGGTCATGTGCTTCGTCCCGAACGTGTAGAACACGTCGCCGTGCTCGTGTTTCCCGCCGAGGGGGTGGTACTTGCAGAGTTCGCTCGGGACGATACCGTCCGCGAGCAGGAGGTCGGGATCGGCGAGGACCTCGCGAGACTCGGGGGGGAGGCCGTAGCTCGTGTCACCCGAGAACGAGAGGACTGCGCCGGTCTCGAGGTCCTCGATGCGGAGACCGTAACAGACCAGCGGTGGGTGATCCACCGGGACCAGCGTCACCTCGAACCCGCAGGTCTCGAAGGACTGCATGGGGGTCTCGGGGTGGACGGTGACCGCGTCGAGGTAGTCGTACTTCCGCGAGACGGTGTCGGCCACGCTTTCGTCGGTTATGGGGTCGGTCTCGTCCGCGGCGAACACGTCCAGTTCGTCGAACAGCCGGTAGGCATTGCCCAGTCCATCGAGGTGGTCGAAGTGGATGTGCGAGATGATCATCGCGTCTGGCAGGGGGACGTCCTCGCGGAGGAACTGGTAGCGGAAGTCGGGACTCGCGTCGATGAGCAGCGACTCGTCGGTCCGCTCGTTGTACACGTGGACCGAGAACCGCGTACGCTCGACGTCGCGGCGCTCGGCCTCCTGGCAGGTGTCGCAGTCGCAGCCGACGGTTGGCGTGCCGGTGGTGTCGCCGGTCCCGAGCAGCGTCACCTCCATAGCTCAGTGGTCGTGGTCGTCGTGGTCGTCGTGACTGTGGTCGTCGTGGTCGTCGTGGTCGTGGTCGTGCCCGCTCCCGTCACCGGCGACCAGCGCGTCACTGTCGTCCATCATGTCGAGGTTCTTCAGGTTGTCCCGCTCCTCGAAGTCGGCGACGGCGTCCTCGAGGTCCTCCTGTGTGAGCGTCATCCGTTCCTCGGTCAGCGCGTCGAGGACGGCTTCGCGCATGACCAGCCGGAGGTCACTTCCGGTCAGCCCCTCGGTGATGTCGGCGATAGCGTAGGGGTCGAACTCCTCGATGTCCATCGCCCGGGTGATGATGCGGAGGATGTCCGCCCGCATCCCGTGGTCGGGCTTGGGGAAGTTGACGATCTCGTCGAAGCGACGCCAGGCCGCGGCGTCGAGCTGGTCCGGGTGGTTCGTCGCGCCGATGAGCAACACGTCGTCCTGGATGAGCGAGATGTCGTCGATGCTCTTCAACAGGGTGTTGACGGCGCGCTTGATGGCGTTGTGCTCGTCCCCGCCGCGGGTCTTCGCGACGAAGTCGAACTCGTCCATGAACAGGATACACGGCGAGAGCCGCTTTGCCACCTCGAACGTCTTCTCGACGTTCTTGGCCGTCTCCCCGAGATACTGGCTCGTGATCATCGAGAGCTTCACCTCGACGAATGGGAGGTCGAGCTTGTACGCCAGCCCCTTCGCGGCGGAGGTCTTCCCGGTGCCCGGTGGGCCGACGAACAGCAGCTTGCCGATCTCCCGCAGGCCGATTTCAGCCAGGTAGTCGCGGTGTTCGATGGCCTTGACGACCTTCTGGATCTCGCCCTCCTGCTCCTCGGTGAGGACGATGTCGTCGAGAGTCTGGTCGATCTCCTCGGGTGCCCGGATGTCGACGAGGTCGAGCATCTCCTCGTCCTCCTCGTCCTCGAACATCTCGTCGAGCAGCGAGTCGATCCAGACGCGGTCGGCCTGGATGGGACGGTTGGTCTCCCGTGCCGCCTCGTAGGTGACGTCGACGTCCTCCTCGTCCTCGAACACCGACGCGAGGACGGGGTTCTGGAGGATGTCGGCATCGTCCATGCGCTCTTTCAGCCAGCGCTCGGCCATCTCCGGCTGGGTCAGGTTCAGCTTGCCGGAGAACTCGTCGCGGTCGGTGAACATCAGGTCGGAGACGGCGTCCCACGGGTGATCGATTCCCGTGGCCGCGCGGGCCGTCTTGTTCGTGACTGCGAGCGGACGCTCGACCGCCCCATCGGTGTAGAAAACCCGGCGATACCGAGGGGGCAGGTCGTTCTCGTCCAGCTCACGGTCGTTGGTGTACACGTGGGCTGTCAACAGGAACTCGACGACCGATAGCGCCGCGGTACTCATTCCCCGTAGCGTACTGGCCACACGCGCTTAAGACCGTCGAACTACGTGGAATCCGCGGTTCTCGTGGGATGCGACCACGCGACAGGGGGACCGTGACACGGCGCGCTGTCGTCGCTGCGACCGCTCTGGCGCGTGCTCGAAGGCGCGAGCCCGTCTGCTGCTGACTCACGGGGACGGCTCGACAGGGGACAGTCCGCCAGAATCCAGCCTGCAGTTCAAACCGCGGGACGCGCAACCGGGTCGACCGGCACACGAATCGAGGCCGCATCGTGCCCGACACCAGCCACGGCCGTCGTCCGGTCACTGCTGTTCGACCCCGACTCCTCCAGCGCGTCCTCGTCGATGTAGATCATGAACGGGGTACCCGGACCGAGGCCCTCGTCGGTCCGGTTGGTGGTCAGGAAGCGCTGGAACTCGCGGGCTTCGTAGCCGTTCTCCAGCGCCCAGTCGTGGATCTCGTCGGCGTCGTCGCCGTTGCTCCCGTTCCCGATGGCGATGATGACCGGGGGCTTCGACTCGTTGAGTGCCGTCAGCGAGAGCGTCGAGTCGTAGTTGAACGCGGCATCCGGGTCGTCGAGTGCCCGATATTGGTACATCTCCATGTACCACATCAGCGTCCGGCGGTCGAAGTAGCCACCCCCGGCGTTCGGTTGCAGGTTCTCCGACTCGTTCGAGACGTAGTAGCCGTTCCCGTAGAACATCACGTCGGTCTCATCGATGCCACCGTGCTGGTAGCCGACCCGTTCGACGTCCGCGAGGGTCGGCTTGAGGTCGGTACTCGAGGACTGCGCGTACTGGACGAGCGAGTTGTCGGGGCTCTGCGGTTCGCTGTAGACGAGGTTGCCGGCCGGAACCGCGATGAACATCAGGACCACGAGGACGACCACGGCCGAGAGCGCGACGCCGACCGCGTCGTCGTCGGTGAAGGCGTCGACGCCCCACCGGAAGACGATAGCGAGACCGACTGCCGCCGGGATGGCCAGCGGGAAGATGGCGTGGGTGGTCGCCCAGCCAGCGCGGATGTCGGTCGCGATGGGGTAGCCCAGGATGCTGACGAAGCCCCAGTACGAACACAGCGCGACGAAGTCCCGCGGGCCGCGGTTCGAGTAGCGGTCCACGATGAAGCCGACGATAGCGAACAGCAGGACGACGAGTGCGCCGTCGAGCATGACCGTCACGTAGTGCTCGAAGAACTGGAGGAACGGGTTGCCGTGGCCGCCACCCCACGTGCCCATGAACTCCTCCCAGGAGCCGACGAGGGACTCCCAGACGATAGCTCCGAACATGCCCACGTCGGCCGAGCCGATGGCGTTCCAGAGGCCGATGTCCATCCCGGCCTGCTCCGGGCCGGGCCAGCCCGCGACGCCTTCCTCGGTGAAGCCGCCGCCGCGGGGCGCGTAGAACAGCACGATGATGGCGACGAACTCGACGACCAGCGAGAACGCGAAGCCGACGGACTGCCAGTTGCCGCCCCACCAGGCGAGGTGGCGGTCGACCAGCACCCCACCGTTCGCCCGGCGTAGCTCGCTCCAGGTACCACGCAGGTCGAACGGGGCGAGCCAGTCGAGGTAGTCCACGAGCACCGAAAGGACGGACTCCCCGCGGGCCGGCGCGCGGAACAGCCGATGGTCGAGCAAGAGCGCGGCCGCCCCCAGCCAGCACACCGGGTAGAGCAGCACGTTCTCCTTGGTCGTCATCGCGAGCGCGAAGACGCCGACCCCGGCGGCGAGGTGCCAGCGCTTGCGGTCGTCGGCGTAGCGCAGGAAGAACCCGAGCGCGAACGCCGTGAAGACGACCAGTGGGATGTCCTCGCGCATGAACCGCGAGTAGTACAGCAACACCGGGTTGAATGCGAACAGCAGGCCGAGCGCGACGACCTCGGTGTCCCGCAGGTGCTTGCGGTAGAGCCACGCGGCCAGAGGCATCGACGCCCCGAGGATGGCGGGGACGAGCCTGGAGGTGAAGTCCGAGGGGCCGAGGAACTCGAAGACCCACTTGTTCACGTGGAAGAGGAACGGGCCGTGGACGATGGGGCGGTACTCCCAGACACCGCTTTCGAGGTAGCGGATGATCCAGTAGCCGACCCGACCCTCGTCCTGGTGGGCGACGCGCTGGCCGAGCCACACCAGGCGAGCGACCAGACCGAGAACGGCGAAGACGACCAGCGCGCCGAGGGCCCTGTCCGTGGAGGGGAAGGGGACGAGACTGTCCCGGTCGGCGACACGGCTGCGAGCCGCGTCGGTGAGGGACTTGCTGGTGCCGGATTCGTCGGCGAGAGACTCGCTGGCGGGCGACTGCTCGTCCTGGACGGGCTCTGGCGGTTCCGACGCTGCCGCCGCCGTCGCTGGGTCGTCGACCGACTGGGCGCTCCCGCTGGCACCACCGTCGGCCTGGGCGGTGTCCGCCGACGGACGGTCGGGCGAGTGCGGGGACTCGTCTGACATTAGTGGCGCAGAGTAACACAGCGGGTATACGCTTTTTGGGTTTCATCGCCGGGCGAACACGAGGGTCGGTCGTGCGTGGCGCGACCCCGTTCTCCAGGGCGACACGCCGCCGCTCCCCGGGCGAGCCACCACGACCACATCAACTCCTCATTCGTTGTATTCACGCAGGTTCGACAGCAATTTCGACCGAAACGCAGGACTGGACCGCTCACAGCCCGCGGTGGTACTGGAGCCTCAACCCCAAATAAACACCTGGTGAGATTACTTGGAGTTCTACGGTGATTTAAGGGGCAGGACCACCACGTACGTAGCATGGCAGCCAACACGCCCGTCATCGCGGCAGCGTACCGGACACCGCAGGGGAAGAAGGACGGAGTCTACGCCGACATCCGCGGCGAGGACCTCGCCGTCCCGCTCATCGACGAGATTCTCGCGGAGACCGGCCTCAGCGGCGACGACGTCGACGACCTCATGTGGGGCTGTGCGCAACAGCGCGGCCACCAGGACAACAACGTCGGACGCGTCATCGCCCTCATGTCCGAACTGGGCGAGAGCGTCCCGGCGACGACCATCAACCGCTGGTGCGCGTCCTCGATGCAGTCCGTCATCTCCGCCAGCGACGCCATCGCCGCGGGCAACCGCGACTGCGTCATCGCGGGCGGCTTCGAGCACATGACCAACGTCCCCATGGAGGGCGGGATGGACGGCCGAAGCTTCCACCCCGACTTCCAGGACATGTACAACATGATCGAACTCCAGATGGGCATGACCGCGGAGAAGGTCGCCCGGGAGTACGACGTGTCCCGTGAGGAACAGGACCGCTACGCCGTCCAGAGTCAGCAGCGCGCCGCAGCGGCCACGGAAGAGGATCGGTTCGACGACGAGATCATCCCCATCGAGACTCCCGACGGGAAGGTTACGGAAGACGAGGGCATCCGGCCCGGAACCGACTTCGAGACCCTCCAGAGTCTCCCGACCGTGTTCATGGAGGACGTGACCGCAGGGAACTCCAGCCAGATCTCCGACGGTGCGGCCGCGACGCTCGTCACCTCGAAGGAGTTCGCCGAGGAGCACGACCTCGAGATTCTCGCCGAGGTCGGCATGAACAACGTCGCCGGCGTCGACCCGACCGTCATGGGCATCGGCCCGGTCCCGGCCACCCGCGGCCTGCTCGAGCGTAACGGCCGCGACATCGAGGACTACGACCTCGTCGAGCTCAACGAGGCGTTCGCCTCCCAGTGTGTCTACGCCCGCGACGAGCTCGGCATCGACAACGACATCTTCAACGTCAACGGCGGTGCCATCGCCATCGGCCACCCGCTGGGTGCCTCCGGCGCGCGCCTCCCCGTGACGCTCATCCACGAACTCCGCAAGCGCGGTGGCGGCCGTGGACTGGCGACCCTGTGCGTCGGCTTCGGCCAGGGTGCCGCCATCGAGTTCGAAGTGGAAGGCGAGTAAGGGCTCTCGAGTTCACTTTTTTGTCCCAGCTTTTGTCGAGCACTGCGCGTGGCGAGTGATAGTGAAGCGACGCGGTCGCCTCGATGCGAACGGGGAACGAAGTGACCCGTGAGCGGCAACGCCACGAGTCACGCGAGAAGCGAGACGAATCCCGGTCGGTCGAGAAGAGACCCCGCCCACGAACCGGCCATCACTCGTGACAGTCAAGATCTGGAACGTGTACCGCCGAGGAAGCGGGGGTGAACCGCCGATTTCCGGGGACGATGGCGCAGCGGCGACCCGAGCAGTCCAGAAACAGACCAGTCTATTGGTTGAATGGTCCGAATACAGTCAATACTCGTCTGTTGTTTCAGAGTCGACTTTCGAGCCACAATACGAGGCTTCAGCACGGGTTAGCGATTTCTGAAAACAGGCGATTTGCCACCCACCAGACCAAACATTTGGCAGATACGACAGTGGAGAGATAGCTCAGCGAAGAAACCGGTCCTGTTTTCGCACCTATCTGCACACGAGAACAGAGTGACAGCAGGATGAACTATCAACGGAATATCCAGACGATTGTGAATACTCACGCGGGCAGTGTGTTCCACGCGCGTCGGACGTGTCGGTGCATGTGGACGACAGTCCAACAGGAAGAACTGTCCGCCAAAGGATAGTTTCGAGAAAACCGAGGGGCAGAACCGACCTCGGTGTGGGACCGTTCAGGTGGACGTGTCAATCGCGTACTGTGTTGGTTTGTGACATACACCCATACACCTTAGGTTCATCCGTCCCATTAGTACAGGCATGACCGGGGAATTTCAGACCGGGACTCGGCTGGAGCTCTGGCTTCGGCCGTCGTGCGAATGGATGTGCAGACACGAGAAGGGCCTCGTCGAGTGTACGAAGGGACTCGCAGACGCTGGCGTCGTTGACGAGGTCCAGGTAGAGCAATGGGGAAAGTACGCTCCCATCGACCCCGAAGACGCTAGCACCGAATCGGAGCGCAAGGCGAGCGAGCGACTTGCGGAGTACCGCGAGTGGGCCGCGTCGGAGGGGGTCGACCTCCACGCGTTCTCGCGGACGGCCGTGCTCACCCGCGGTGGCGAGCCGGTGACGATGCAGGTCCTCCCCCTCGTCGCACTCGCATCGTACGACGAGACGGGCGAGCTCCTGTGGGTCGTCCCCCACGGGCAGGGCTCGGCCGCAGTCAGCGTCACCGAACGACTGGACGACCTCGAAGCGCTCGCGTCCGAGGACCGCGTGCTGGTGGCGGACTGACCGCAGCAACCGACCCTTTTCGAACCGCGAACTTTCTTACCAACCCCGAGTGAACGCCAGCGTATGGCAGTCCCCGCCATCGAGACCGACGGGCTCACCAAGGAGTACGACGGGACGAGCGCCGTCGCCGACCTCGACCTCTCCATCGAGTCCGGGACCGTGTACGGCTTCCTCGGCCCCAACGGCGCGGGCAAGACGACGACCATGCGGATGCTGACGACGCTCATCCGGCCCACCTCGGGGACCGCCCGGGTCGCCGGACAACCCGTCACCGACCGCGACGCCGTCACCCCCCACATCGGGTACCTTCCCGAGGAGCCCCCCCTGTACGACGAACTCACCGGCCGCGAGCAGTTGACCTACATCGCCGGCCTCCGCGATATCCCCGACGGCGAGGCCCGCGAGCGCATCGACTCCCTCCTCCGGCGGTTCGACCTTCACGAGGACGCCAACAAGCGCATCTCTGCGTACTCGAAGGGGATGCGCCAGAAGACCGGCGTCATCCAGGCGGTGCTGCACCGCCCCGACGTGGTGTTCCTCGACGAACCGACCTCGGGGCTGGACCCCCGCGCCGCCCGGACCATGCGCGACACCATCGCCGACCTCGCCAGCCAGGAGATGACCGTCTTCCTGTCGACGCACATCCTCCCCGTCGTCGACGAACTCGCGGACCGCATCGGCGTCCTCCACGACGGCCGCCTCGTCGCCGAGGGCGCGCCAGAGGAACTGAAGCGCCGCGCCGAATCCGGCGAGGGGCGCAGTCTGGAGGAGGTGTTCCTCGAGGTGACGACCGAGGTCGAAGAATCGCTGGCGGAGTGACCGGTCAGAACTCCACGCGCGAACAGATCTTCGTCTCGCCGTCGTTCGACTCCAGGTGGGCGATGTCCTCGACGCGCATCTCCCAGTCGAACGACCGGTCCGAGAGGTACGACACCACGTCGCCGACCAGCTCCTCGTCGAGGCTGTAGTACGCCAGCGTGATGTGCGGGAACCACCGGTCCGGGTGGTAGTAGTGGTCGGCGTGGTCCGCGAAGTCGGTGAGGCTCGTCCAGACCCGGTCGTGCAGCGCGGCCAGGTTGGGTGACCGCGCGAGCGGGAGGTAGATGACCGGCGCGGCGGTGAACACCCCGAGCCCGCCCGTGTGGACGGTGAAGGGGTCGACCTCGGGCGTGACCGAGTGCAGGCGCGACTCGACGGTCGTCTTGTCGTACTTCTCCGCGACGTGATAGGAGATGTGCGGCGGTGGCAACTCACTGGCGGGGTCGATACCGAACTCGTCGTGGAGGTCATCCCAGAGGTCGAGGACGCGCTGGTGATGGTCGTCCGGCAACGTGGAGATGACCGCGGAGTTCATCTAGTCGTCAGCGCTCGCGTGGCCGGAGACGGTGCCGTCCGGGACCGTCCCGTCGTCGTTCCAGCCACGGACCTCGTAGTACTCCGAGAGCGCCGTCTCGAAGTCCGGCAGGTCGTAGGGCAGGCTGTCGTCGGCGCGGTCGAAGCCGCGCTGGTTGTTGAAGTGCCGTTCGAGTTCGATGATGCGCGCGCCGACGTCGAGCAGGTCGTCGTAGTCCGTGTCGAGCAGCGCGCCCAGGGTCTCGTCGTCGACGAAGTCACGGGAGAACTTGCAGACGACGCCGGAGTCCAGCACGGCAGCGTGGTTCTCCTTCTCGACGAGCTTCGGGGGCTTACCCTCCAGTCCCTCCTTCGGGACGGCCTTGTCCTTCCCGACGAGGGGGTACTCCAGCGAGTAGAATTCGGCGTACATGTGGTCGGCACCGCGGTTCGCCGTGGCGAAGGCGAGGCCCTGGCCGTTCAGGGTCCGGCCGTCGTGGGCGGAGAACTCCATGCCCTTGACCGACCAGTTCTCGACGCCCAGCTCCTCGTGACAGCGGGCGACGCCCTCGGCGAGCGTGTCGCCGATGTCTTCTCGCCTGGCGATCTTCTCGACCGTCTCGTGGACCAGGTCGGCGTTCCCGAACTCGTCCTCGCTGGCGAGGTACGCCGAGACCACGTCGCCACAGGAGATGGTGTCCATCCCGTACTCGTCGCACAGCTCGTTCGATTTCATCACGTCGACCACGTCGTCGATGCCTGCGTTCGAGCCGAACGACATGACCGTTTCGTACTCCGGGCCCTCCGTCTCGATGCCTGACTCCTCGTCCTTCGTCGGCAGCTTGCAGGCGAAGGCACAGGACGAGCAGGTGCCCTTCTTGTACTTCTTCTCCTCGACGGCGTCGCCGCCGATGCCGTCGGCACCCTCGAACGAGAGCTCGGAGAAGTACCGCGTCGGCAGCGCCTCGACGTGGTTCGCGTAGGAGGTGACGCTGGTCGTCCCCTGCCGGCGCATGATGTGGTCGCTCGTGGCGGCCTCGCGGTGGACGTCCATCTGCACGTCGGGGATGGTCACCTCGGGCGTGGCCTCCCCGCCGAAGGTGAGCGCCTTGACGTTCTTCGACCCGAGGATGGCCCCGAGACCGCCACGGCCGAAGGCACGGGTCTCGGTGGTCATGATGGAGGCAAAGCGCACCAGGTTCTCGCCCGCGGGGCCGATGCAGGCGACCTGGTCCTCCTCGAGGTCGTGGGTCGCGTCCATGTATTCGGAGACCTCGGAGGTGGTCGCGCCCTCGAGCTCCGGGACCTCCTCGAACTCGACGCCCTCGTCCGTGACGTGGATGGCGAGCAGTTCGTCGCTCGCGCCCGTGACCTCGACCGCGCTATAGCCCGTGCCCGTGAAGTTCCGGGACATGAACCCGCCCGCGTTCGAGGAGAGCAGCCCACCGGTCAGCGGCGAGACGCCCGTACAGCTCATCCGGCCGGTGAACGACATCTGGGACATCTGCATCGGGCCCGTCGCGAAGAACAGGGAGTTCTCCGCGTCGAACGGGTCGACGTCGACAGGAACCCGGTCGTACGCGAGTTTCGTGCCGACCCCGCGGCCACCGATGAACGATTCGAGGACGTCGTCGATGTCCGTCTCGTGTGTCTCGCGGGCACCGACGTCGAGCGTGAGGAGTGGACCGACTGCGTGTTTCATGTTCCGAGATAACGGTCTATTCCCGATAAACGTTGTTGCACGACTCGCAAGCGAGCGGCGCGTCTGACGCCGCGGTGAACGTGGGTGTTCGACCGATAGCCGGGGCGTCACGGGGACACCACAGACATGGTGTCAGTATTTACCCACCTCTCGGCCAACCGGGTAGCCATGCGCCGCGGAACGACGACGACAGCCCAGCACCCACGCCGACGAGGACACGGCCACCAGTACGAGGATGAACCCTGATGGTCTCACTCCTCGCACAGGTCGCCGTCATGGGTACGGCAGCATCGGCGGCTACCGACCCCGGCGACCCGAACCTGGTCGTCGGTGTGGGATTGCTCGCGGTCGCGCTGTTCGGCTGAGAAACGTCGAACCGCCCATCAACCGCAGGAAAACGAAGGTCGGTCAGTCGCTCGGGTTACAGAGGTTCATCGCTTCACGGACGCCATCGCGCCGACCGAGCAGGGTGATGCGGTCGCCCTCTTGCATCGTGAAGTCCGCGTCGGGGACCTGCGTGTCGCCGTTGCGGCTCACGAGCGCGATGAGACACCCCTCCGGGAGTTCCGGGCCAATCTCGCGGACGGTGCGCCCGATGAGCTTCTCCGAGGTGACCTGTATCTCCTGGACGTCCCCGGACCGGCCGATGTGGGTCATCCAGTTGGCGAGCGCGGGCCGTTCTATCTCGTTGTCGATGGCCCACGCGGTCGCCATCGCCGAGGAGATGGTCCGCACACCGAGGTCCTCGAACGCCTCGACGTTGTCCGGGTTGTTCGCCCGGGCGATGATGGTCTGGATGTCGAACTTGCTGTTTGCGAGCTGTGCCACGAGGAGGTTCGCGTCGTCGTCACCGGTTGCCGCCACGAGAATCTTCGCGTTTCCGGCACCCGCCGAGCGCAACTCGTCGGTGTCGGTGCCGTCACCCTTGTGGACCGTGTAGCCGGCCTCACGGGCGATTTCGACTATCTCGGGGTTCTTCTCGATGATGACGACGTTCTCCCCTCGGTCTTCGAGGCGAGCGGCGAGCTGTCGACCCACCTTGCCGCCTCCGATTACGAGTACACGCATTGGAATCACGTCGAGTAGTTCTGCGATCTGTCTGGCGAGTCCGGCCTCGAACACGACCGTCACGAGGATGACCAGGAAGACGGTCCCGACGAGGATGTCGGCACCGGCCAGGTTGGTTATCGCGGACTCCGGGTTCGAGAGCTCGAGCGCGAACAGCGTCGCGACCGACGCCGGGATGATACCGCGGGGGCCGACGAGGCTGATGAACCAGCGCTCGTTGGTGGTAAGGCGGTTCCCGGTCGTGCTGAGGAACACCAGCGCCGGCCGGAGGAGAACCGTGATGAAGAGGACGACAGCCATGCCTTGCCAGCCGAGGTCGAGCAGCTTCTCGAACTCCAGCAACGCGGCGAGCGCGATGAAGACGAACGAGAGCACGATCAGGGTTACGTCGCCCTTGAACGACTCTATCTGCTCCTCGTAGGGCAGGTCGGCGTTCCCGAGCACGATGCCGGCCGTCGCGGTCGCGGCGACCCCCGCCTCGGAGTAGATCTCGTTCGCGACCGCGAACGCGACGACCGCCCCCGCCAGGGTGAGCAGCCGTGCGTTCTGCGGCGCGTTGGCGGGCGAGAGGTCGACGTGCCGGAGCAGGTACCAGATGATGCCGGCGACGACGAGACCCACCAGGATGCCCGTCCCCAGTCGCTCGGCGAACAGCCGCACGTACTCGCTGACGCCGGGCTCCTGGACACGGAACGTCTCGAAGATGACGACCGCGAGGATGGCCGCGGTCACGTCGTTGACGATACCCTCGGTCTCCAGCACCGCCTCGACGCGGTCGCGGACCGCGACCACTTCGAGGATGGGCGTGATGACCGTCGGCCCCGTCGCGATCAGCAGCGAGCCGACGAGGAACGCGATTCCCCACTCGGCGTCGAGCAGGTAGCGAACGGCGATGGCCGTGCCGAGGAACGAGATCGCTGCGCCGAGGGTGACGAGTTGGAAGGTCGCTGACGGTGCCTCTCTGAGCTTCTCCAGTTTGAGGTGGAACGCGCCCTCGAAGACGATGATGGCGACGGCGAAACCGACGATTGCCGACAGCGGGTTCGGCCCACCGAACGTCTCCAGCGTGACCAGTCCCAGCACCTCGGGACCGACGATGATGCCGGTGATGATGAGGAACAGCACGCTCGGCACGCGGAAGCGGTCGCCGAGTACCTGCGCTCCCACGCCGAGCGCGAGTATCAGCGCCACGAGCGCGAGGAGGCTACTGCTCCCAGCGGCCGCTGCTGTCAGGGCTAGCACGACGCGTCACCTCGGGTGTCCGCCATGTGGCGGGGACGAAGGTCGCCTGTAGTATAAACGACCCGTTTGCCATCGAGGATTCCCGGAAATTTTCGGGGGTTAGTTACTCGCCGTCGACGCCGACTTCGCCTCCTCGTAGATGTCGAAGACGAAGTCCTCGTATCGCTCCGTGATCTTGCTGCGCTTTTTCTTCATCGTCGGGGTCAACATCCCGTTCTCCTCGGTGAACTCCTCGGGCACCAGCCGGAACTCCTTGATCTGTTCGTGCTTCTCGAAGCGCTCGTTGATGCGGTCGACCTCTGCCTGGATGAGCTCGCGGACGTCGGGGTTGCGACAGACCGCCTTCGGGTCGTCGGGCAGGTCGGCGTCGACCACGTCGCGCAGGGCCTCGAAGTTCGGGACGATGAGCGCCGAGATGAACTTCTCCCCGTCGCCGAGGACGAGTACCTGTTCGACCGTCCGCAGGGAGGCGAACGCGTCCTCGATGGGAGCCGGTGCGACGTTCTTCCCCGTCGAGAGCACGAGCAACTGCTTGGCGCGCTCGCGGAAGACGATGTAGCCGTCGGGACGTTCCTGGACGATGTCACCGGTCCGGAAGTAGCCGTCGTCGGTGAACGCCTTCTCCGTCTCCTCGGGCTTGTTCCAGTAGCCCTCGGTGACGTTCGGGCCCTTGATGAGCAACTCGCCGAAGGTCCCGAGCGCGTCGGTGAACTTGCCCTCCGGGACGACCGTCCGGTCTATCTTCGTCTCCTGGTCGTAGACGACCGGGCCGATGGTGCCGATCTTCGGTTCCTCCGGCGGGTTGGTCGAGACGACGGGTGCGGCCTCGGTGAGCCCGTACCCCTCGTAGATGGGCAGGCCCATCCCGTGGTACAGCGTACACAGTTCGGACGAGAGCGTGCCGCCGCCGCTGATGAGGAAGTCGATGTTGCCACCGAGCGCCTCGCGCACGTCGCTGAACACGAGTTTGTCGGCGAGCCAGTAGCGCGTCTTCAGCATCGGGCCGGGTTTGTCCGCACGGTAGTAGTCGCGGCTGACGTCGGTCGCCCAGTTGAACACGCGCTCTTTGAGCGACGACTCCTCGGCCTGCTCGCGGATGGCGTCGTATATCTTCTCGTACACCCGCGGCACGCTGGTCGCCGTCGTCGGCTCGACGGCCTGGAAGTCCTCTTTCAGGGTGTCGACGCTCTCGGCGTAGCCGACGCACGCCCCGGCGGCGAACTGCAGGAAGTGCCCCGTCAACCGTTCGAACACGTGTGCCAGCGGGAGGTACGACACCGTCTGCGTGTTCTCGTCCACCGTTGGAATGCTGCCGGACTTGTCCGGACGCGGGCCGTAGCGTCGGTAACACTGGTTCACGTTCGCCCGGAAGTTCCCGTGGCTGAGCTTCACGCCCTTGGGCTGGCCGGTCGTCCCGGACGTGTACACCAGACTGGCGAGGTCGTCCATCCCGACCGCGTCGATCCAGCCCTGGTACTCGTCCTCGTCGAATCGCTGCTTGCCCTGCTCGTAGACGTCCGCGAGCGTGTAGATACCGTCTCTGTCCGCGTGCTCCTCGGAGAGCGAGTCCATCGAGATGATGAACCGCACGTCCAGCGAGTCGACGACCTCCAGGACGCGCTCCAGGAGCACCTCGTTCTGGACGACCACGCCGGTCGCGCCCGGGTCTCCGAGGAGGTACTGTATCTGGGCCGGCGAAGACGACTTGTAGACGGTCGTCACGGTCGCGCCAGCGCCGAGCAGGGCGAAGTCACACTGCGCCCACTCCATGCGCGTATCGGAGAACATCCCGACGCGCTGGCCGTGCTCGAGGCCGAGCGCCCGGAACCCCGCCGCCAGGTTCCGGACGATGTCGCGCATCTCGTCGTATGTCAGTGTCTCGAACGCGCCGTCCGGTGCCGCATCGATGGCATCGGTCTCGGCCAGTGCACGGTCGTGGACGCCTCCTTTGTACATCTGTGCCGGCCTGTCGGCGTGTCGCGCTGCGCTCTCCTCGAACATTCGTGCCAGGTTGTTCTCGACGAGCACCTCGTCCGAGAACTCCCGTTCTGCCTCCCGCCAGTCCATAGTCTGGCACGAAACACACGGTACACACCATAATAGTTTATGGCTGAGTCGTCGGTTTACGCCGGTTTATACATATCAATCCGCTGTCGGTGCGTCGGCCGACTGCTCGTCGCCGTAGATGTCGGTCAACAGATGGTCGTAACGCTGCCTGATCTTCAGGCGCTTCTTCTTCAGGGTCGGCGTGAGCATATCGTTCTCGTCGGTCCACTCCTCCGCGACCAATCGGAACGCTTTCACTTGCTCGTGCTTCTCGAAACTCTCGTTCGCCTCGTCGATGGCCGCCTGGATCTGCCCCTGGGTGAACTCGTGGGCACAGAGCTCCTGGTCGTCGTCCGGGACGTCCACACCCTCGCTGGCGGCCCGGGACCGCACCTCGTCGACGTTCGGGACCACGAGCGCGGAGACGAACTTCTCGTCGTCACCCGTGACCATCACCTGTTCGACGACCGCCGCGTTCGAGATGGTGCTCTCGATGGGCTGGGGTGCGAGGTTCTTGCCGGTCGAGAGCACGAGCAACTGCTTCGAGCGCTCGCGGAACACGAGGTAGTCGTCGGGGCGCTTCGTGACGATGTCACCGGTTCGGAACCAGCGGTCGCCGTTCTCGTCCTCGGTGAACGAGGCGTCGGTCTCCTCGGGCTTGTTCCAGTAGCCCCGGGTCACCTGCGGACCCTTGACCAGCAGCTCACCCGTCTCCCCGAGCGTGTCGCGGAGGTCACCCTCGGGGACGACCGACTTGTCTATCCTGATGTCGGTTCCCTCGACCACCGGGCCGATGGTCCCGACCTTCGGCTCCTCCGGCGGGTTCGCGGTGACGCCGGGGGCCGTCTCCGTGAGGCCGTACGCCTCCCAGAGCGGGAGCCCCATCCCGTTGTAGAGCGCGGCGAGCTCCGGCGAGATGCTCCCACCGGCCGACAGCATCACCTCGACGTTCCCGCCGAGCGCCTCCCGGACCGTCGAGAAGACGAGTCTGTCCGCCAGCCACAGCTTCGCGCCGAGGACGACCCCCGGGGAGGAGGTATGGTACTGCTCCCGGGCGACCTCGGTCGCCCAGTTGAACACGCGCTCTTTGAACGCCGACTCCTGTGCCTGCTCCCGGATGGCGTCGTAGAGTTTCTCGAACACCCGTGGGACCGCGGAGGTGACCGTCGGCTGGAGCAACTGGAAGTCCTCTTTCAGCGTGTCGGGACTCTCGGCGAAGCCGACACAGCTGCCGACCGTATACATGTGGAAGTGCCCGGCATGGCGTTCGAACACGTGTGCCAGCGGGAGGAACGAGATGGTCTGGGCGTCGCCGGTGTCGGGCACCGAATCCGGTCGGTCCGGTCGGGGCCCGTACCGTCGCAGCATCTGGTTCATGTTCGCCCGGAAGTTTCGGTGGCTCAGCTGGACGCCCTTGGGCTGGCCGGTCGTCCCCGACGTGTAGACCAGGCTCGCCAGGTCCTCGAGGTCGATGTCGTCGATCCAGCCCTGGTAGGCGTCTTCGTCGAACCGTTTCTTCCCCTGCTCGTACACCTCCGCGAGCGTGTAGATGCCGTCTCGGTCGTCGTACACCGGGTCGACGTCGTCCATCACCACGACGAACCGAACGTCCAGCGCGTCGACGACCTGTTCGACCCGTTCGAGCAGCTCCTGGTTCTCGACGACGACCCCGACCGAGCCGGAGTCGCCGAGGAGGTACTTGACCTGCTCCGGCGAGGACGACTTGTATACCGTCGTCACCACGCCCCCGGCGGCGAGCAGCCCGAAGTCGGTCTGTGCCCACTCCATCCGGGTGTCCGAGAAGATGCCGACCCGCTGGCCGTGTTTCACCCCGAGCGCCCGGAAGCCCGTCGCCAGGTTCCGGACGATGTCGCGCATCTCGTCGTACGTGAGCGTCGCGAAATCGCCGTCTGGTGCGGCGTCGACCACCCCCTGGGAGACGAGCGACCGCTCGTAGATACCACCTTTGTACTTCTGTGCCGGCTTCTCGCTGTGTCGCTCGGCACTCTTCTCGTAGGTCCGGGGCAACGGCTCCATCGCGATGACGTCGCCGTCGAACGCCCGTTCTGCGTCCCGCCAGTCCATGATACGCCAACTGTTGACATGGCACAGAATAAGCATTGTAGCCGAAAGTTGACAGGAAACGGGACGTGGGGCGTCAGTCCTCGGCGTAGAGTGCCGAGATCTCGTCCGCGTACCGCTGCTGGATGTTCCGACGTTTCTTCTTCATCGTCGGCGTGAGCATGTCGTTCTCCTCGGTGAACTCCTCGGGCACCAGCCGGAACTGCTTGATCCGCTCGTACTTCTCGAAGTTCTCGTTGAGGCGGTCGACCTCCGCCTCGATGGTCTCGCGCACGAACTCGTGGGCACAGAGCGCCCCGGGGTTCTCCGGCAGGTCGATGCCCTCGTCGGCCGCGAGCGCCCGGAGACGCTCCGCGTTCGGCACGATGATCGCCCCGATGAACTTCTCGCCGTCACCGACGACCATGCACTGTTCGACCACCTGCGAGGATGCGAACGCGTCCTCGATGGGTGCGGGTGCGACGTTCTTCCCGGTCGAGAGCACGAGCAACTGCTTCGAGCGCTCGCGGAACTCCAGGTAGCCGTCGTCGCGCTGGTGGACGATGTCGCCCGTGCGGAACCAGCGGTCGCCGTTCTCGTCCTCGGTGAACGCTCGCTGGGTTTCCCCGGGCTTCTCCCAGTAGCCCTGGGTCACCGTCTCGCCTTTCACGAGCAACTCGCCGACGATACCCGGGTCGTCCGCGAACGGCTCCTGGTCGATGGCGCTCTCGTCGACCGTCACCTCGACGCCGGGCAGCGCCGGGCCGATGGTGCCGATCTTCGGTTCTTCGGGTGGATTGACGCTGACGACCGGCGAGGTCTCGGTGAGCCCGTAGCCCTCGAGGATGGGCAGGCCCATCCCGTGGTACAGCGCACATAGCTCTGCCGAGAGCGAGCCGCCACCACTCAGCAGGTAGTCGATGTTCCCGCCGAGGGCGTCGCGAACCTTCTTGAACACCAGCTTGTCCGCGACCGCCGCCTTCGCGCGGAGCCCGACGCCGGGATTCTCGGTCGTGTGGTACTCCTTGCCCACGTCGGTCGCCCACTCGAATATCTTCAGGCGCATGTCCGACTCCGCCGCCTGCTCGCGGATGGCGTCGTATATCTTCTCGTACACCCGCGGGACGCTCGTCGCGGCCGTCGGTTGCACGAGTTCGAAGTCCGCCTGCAGGGTGTCGGGGCTCTCGGCGTAGCCGACCGCCGCCCCCGACGCGAACATGATGAAGTGCCCGGCAGTGCGCTCGAACACGTGCGCCAGCGGGAGATAGGAGACGCTCCGGGTGTTCTCGTCGATGACCGGGGTGTCGCCCTTGTCGGGACGCGGGCCGTAGCGCTTGCGAATCTGGTTCACGTTCGCCCGGAAGTTCCCGTGCGTGAGCTGGACGCCCTTGGGCTGGCCCGTGGTCCCCGAGGTGTAGATGAGGCTCGCGAGGTCGTCCCACTCGCGCTCGTCGACCCAGTTCTGGTAGGCGTCTTCGTCGAATACCTCGGCCCCGCGGTCGTGGACCTCGTTCAGCGTGTAGATGTCCTCCCGGTCGTGGAAGCCCTCGATCCAGTCCATCACGACGATGA
Organism: Haloarchaeobius pelagicus; assembly: GCF_051207375.1. Classification (NCBI taxonomy): domain Archaea; kingdom Methanobacteriati; phylum Methanobacteriota; class Halobacteria; order Halobacteriales; family Halorubellaceae; genus Haloarchaeobius; species Haloarchaeobius pelagicus. The sequence goes on from NZ_JBPJZD010000002.1 coordinate 471,669, forward strand.
ACTCCAGGTCGAGTTCGTCTTCGACCTCCAGCACCCGGTTCATCATATCCGCGTTCTCGACGACCACCCCGTCGGCGTCCGGGTCGTCCAGCAGGTACTGGACCTGACTCTTCGACGAGCCCGAGTAGACGGTCGTGACGACCGCACCGGCCGCGAGCAGCGCGAAGTCACACTGCGCCCACTCCATCCGTGTGTTCGCGAACAGCCCGACCCGGTCCGCGGGTTCGACGCCGATGTCACGGAACCCCGCCGTGAGATGCCGCACGATGGACTGCATGTCGGCGTAGCTGATGGCCCGGTACTCCTCGTCCGGCACTTCGGGAAGCACCGTCTCCGTGAGTGACCGGTGGTAGACGCCGCCCTTGTACAGCTGTGCCGGGCGGTCGGCGTATCGCTCGGCTGCCTCCTCGAACATCCGGGCGAGATTGGTTCGCCCGATAACCTCGTCCTCGTAGTCCCGCTCCGCGTCCTGCCAGTTCATATCATACCCAAGCAGGGCAAACAGAATAAAAACCTATGAACTTTCGGTCGGTTTCTGGTCGGCCGTCCTCACTGCCTGTTGTCCAGGTACCGTAACACGCCCCGCACGTTCATCGCGGTCTCCCCGCGGGCCTTCCGCTCGCCCCACACCTCGGTCATCTCCGTGTCTTCGACGAAGTACTCGACGACCGCCTCGTCGTCCGCCAGTTCCTCGCGCATCTCCTCGACGGTGGCGACCCACGCCTCCAGCTGGGCCTCGTACTCGGTCAGCCGGTCCGCGGTCGGGGTCGGGCCGAAGTGCGGGTACAGCAGGGTCGAGGGCGCGATAGCGCGAATCTTCTCGACGTCGTCGATGGCCTGTTCGAGGTCGAACTGCGGCGGCGGCGTGGTCTCCCGGACGCTGTCGAACGTCGGGACGTAGATGCCCGCCGCGTCCGCGGTGAACACGGCGTCGTTGGTCGGGTCGTAGAAGATGTGCTGGTGGGGCGCGTGCCCAGGGGCATCGGTGGCGTGCAGAGAGTGGTCGCCGAGGCGGATGACGTCGCCATCGGCGAGTTCGAGAATCCGGTCCTCCGGGACGGGCTTCGGCTCGGTGTACCACTCTATCTGGTCGCCGACGGCTCCCTTGGTCCCCTCCCAGAGCCGGGACGGGTCGACGAGGTGGCGCGCGCCACGTTCGTGGACCGCGACCGTCGCGTTGGGGCACGCCTCGGCGAGGTAGCCCGCGCCACCCGCGTGGTCGAGGTGGACGTGTGTGGGCACGAGGTACTCCACGTCCCCGGGCGCGATGTCGAGTTCAGAGAGCGCGTCGAGGATGCGCTCGTAGTGGGTGCCGATGCCGGTGTCCACGATGGCCACCTGCTCGGCATCGAGGATGTACACCGCACCGTACTCCTCGGTATCGTACATCCCCGTGTCGACGTAGTAGAGGTCGGTACACTCTCCTGTCGTGACTTCCTGCAGGTCCCCTGGAGCCATGTGTATCAACGCGACCCGAACCGGGAAAAAGATTCAGTCGTGGTGGGCAAGCAGTGCGGTGCGCTACCGTGCCTGTGCCACGCCGGACCACGGTTCCGATACGGTTTTCCCGGGCCCTCGTGAAGAATTCGGCAAATGCTTGACCGCCGGTACATCCGAGAGAATCCGGAGGAGGTCCGTGCGAGCCTCGCAAACCGAGGCTACGACATCGACCTCGACGAGATCCTCGACATGGACGAGGAGTGGCGCGAACTCAAGGCGAGAGGCGACGACCTCCGCCACGAGCGCAACACGGTGAGCCAGAAAATCGGCCAGCTCAAACAGGAGGGCAAAGAGGAGGAGGCCCAGGAAGCCATCGAGAAGTCCAGCGAACTCAAGGACGAGCTCGAGACCATCGAAGACCGTGCCGACGAGCTCGACGCGGAACTCGACGAGCGCCTGCTCGAACTCCCGCAGGTCCCCCACGAGTCGGTCCCGGTCGGCGAGGACGAGTCGGACAACGTCGAGGAGACCCGCTGGGGCTTCGACGACCTGCGCGACCTGCCAGACGAGGTGACCCCGCACTACGACATCGGCGAGGACCTCGACATCATCGACGAGGCCCGCGGCGCGAAGACCACCGGTGCCGGCTTCTACTTCCTCAAGGGCGACGGTGCCCGCCTCGAACACGCGCTCATCCAGTTCATGCTGGACGTCCACCGCGAGCAGGACTACGTCGACGTGTTCCCGCCGGTCCCCGTGAAATCGACCTCGATGCGCGGCACCGGCCAGCTCCCGAAGTTCAACGAGGACGCCTACCGCATCGGCGGCGACGAGTTCGACGACTACGACGACGACGACCTCTGGCTCTGCCCCACCGCCGAGGTCCCGGTCACGAACATGTACCGCGACGACATCCTCCTGCGGGAGGACCTCCCGCTGAAGCACCAGGCGTACACGCCGAACTTCCGGCGCGAGGCCGGTGAACACGGGACCGAAACGCGGGGAATCGTCCGCGTCCACCAGTTCAACAAGGTCGAACTCGTCAACTTCGTCGAACCCGAGGAGAGCTACGACCGCCTCCAGGACCTGGTCGACGAGGCCGCCGAGGTGCTCGAACGCCTCGGCCTGCCCTACCGCGTCCTCTCGCTCTGTACCGGCGACCTCACCTTCGCCAGCGCGAAGACGTTCGACCTCGAGGTGTGGGCCCCCGGCACCGAGAGCGACGACGCACCCGAGGGACTGGGCGGCCGCTGGCTCGAGGTGTCGAGCGCCTCGAACTTCGAGGACTTCCAGGCCCGCCGCGCCGGCATCCGCTTCCGCCGCGAGCACCACGAGAGCGCGGAGTACCTCCACACGCTCAACGCCTCGGGCACCGCCGTCGGCCGCGTGATGGTCGCCATCCTCGAGTACTACCAGAACGAGGACGGCACCGTCACCGTCCCCGAGGCCCTGCGCCCGTACATGGGCGGGACCGAGGTCATCGAGGGCCACGAGAAGGTCGGCGAGAGCGCCCTCGGGAAGGGCGAGTAACCCCTGCACAGTCCGGGTCGACCATTTCGTTCTCCCGGCCCGTCTTCTCCGGTATGCACCCCGTCAGTACCGACCGTGCCGCAAGTAGCCGCCCGCCCACCCGGTGCCCGCCATGCTGACCGCGTTCCTCGGCGGCCTCGGTGGCCCGGAACTCCTCGTGTTGTTCCTGCTGATCGCGCTCCCCGTGGGCATCGTCCTCGCGCTCGTCGTCGCCGTGCGCGGGCTCACCAGCCACCGGCAGCAGGATTCTGCACTCGAAGCGCTCCGGCTCGCCTACGCCCGTGGCGACCTCACCCGCAACGAGTACGAGGAGCGCCGGGACGTCCTCGAACGTGACCGGCGGTGAGTCCGCAGAAAGTTGATTCGTCGTGAGCACGAACTCGACACCGACGATGGTCCTCGCACTCGACACCCTGGCTACACCCGCACCCCTGTTCGTCGGCGGTATCGGCGGCCCGGAGATACTCATCATCCTCATCGTATTCGGGCTCCCCGCCGTGCTCGTCCTGCTGGCGGCCGGCGTCGGCCGCGAACTCCTGACCGGCGGCGACGACGAAGATTCCGCACTCGAAGCCCTCCGGGAGGCGTACGCCCGCGGCGACATCGACCGCGAGGAGTACGAGGAACGCCGCGACGTGCTGGTCTCTGACGGACAGGAACCGGAAGACCGGGCAGTCGAGACCGAACAGCAGTAACAGATTTCTTACCGGGTGTACGTCGACAACGCCGTTATCTCCCCCTCCGCGATCTCGAACACGTCGACGAACCGGACCAGGACGTCACCCGCGTCGGTCACGACCTGCCCCCTGACGGCCGTCTCCGTCCCGTTCCGGTAGACTGCCTCGACGGTGTGAGTCGTGTCACTCCGCGGCCGCTCCTCGCGCATGAACCGGACGAACGAATCGCGTCCCTCGAAGGTGCGGTCGGGGCGATGCTGCACGAACGCCGGCGACAGCGCCGTTCGAAGCGACTCGTACGCCCCCTCGTCAAGCGCTCGGTAGTACGTAGCGACAGGCTCGGCGAGGTCCATGCCCACGCTTCGACCCGGTGGTAGAAAGGTCCGTCGCGGTCAGGCCTGGTCGGGAAAGAGCGAACTCGGCTTGCGGAGCTCGTCCCCGGTACTCGCGGACTCGTGTGCTTGCTCCGCATCGGCCTGATACTCCGCGCCCAGCTCGGCGTCCGCTGCGTCGAAGTGCTCTGCCGCCCCGGCGTACCACTTCGCCGCCCGCCGGAAGTCGTCGCTCCGGGACCGCGCGTCCTCCGCGGCCGCCTCGACCTCCGCGGATTCCGAGAACCGCCTGGCGGACCGGAAGCTCTCGGCCGCGGCGTCGAAGTACGCGACCGCCTCGTCGAACTGGTCGACCGCGCCGCCCCACGCCTCCATCTCGTACATCGACCACGCGGTCTCGAACCGGTCGTGGCCGCCGTCGTAGTGCTCGAACCCGCGGGCGTAGCGCTGGATGGCGGTCCGGTCGTCCCGCACGTCGTCGAGCGCGCCGCGGACCTCGCCCAGCTCGGGGACGACCCGCTGGTCCTCGGTCGTCCACGTGTACCGGACGCGCTGGCGGTCGTCGATGACGACCACGGACCGTTGCGGGACCTTCCGGTGGCCGCGCCAGTCGTCCATGCAGACGCCGTACTCCTCGGCGACCTCGCCGATGGAGTCCGTCAGGAGCGGATACGTGATGTTGTTCATCTCGGCGAACTGTCGGTGGCTGAACACCGAGTCCCCGGAGATGCCGAACAGCGTCACGTCCGCGTCGAGGTTCAGGAGGTCGAAATCCTGCATCGTACACAGCGAGGAGGTACAGGTCGGGCTGAAGTCCGCGGGATAGAACGCGAGGACGACCACGTCTTCGCGGAGCGCCTCGGACAGCGAGAACTCGCCGATCTCGCCGTTCTCGACGCCGGGGAGTGCGAAGTCCGGTGCGTGCGAGCCAACCGATAACATGGCTTCCCGTTGTGTGCCCCCGAACTTAGCTCTGGCCGCCGGCCCGCGCCGTCGCCAGACAACTCAGCTAACATACAGGAACGCGCTTCAGGGAACGGTTTTCCACCCGGCGACCGAACCCTGTGCCATGGCAACAACCGACGATTCGTTCGTCCCGGTCGCGTCGCTCGCCGAGCTCGAAGCGGAGGGCCGAAAGCTCGTCACCCCGCAGGGTCACGCCATCGCGGTCTTCTACCACGAGGGTGAGGTCCGGGCGGTCGACAACCGCTGCCCACACATGGGATTCCCGCTCGCAGATGGCACCGTCGACGAGGGCGTCCTGACCTGTCACTGGCACCACGCCCGGTTCGAGCTCTCGTGCGGGGATACGTTCGACCCCTGGGCCGACGACGTCCAGACCTACCCCGTCGAGGTCCGCGACGGCGAAGTGTACGTGGACCCGGACCCACCGCTGGAGACCGAGCCCGCCGAGCACTGGGCGACCCGTCTCGACACCGGTCTCGAGGAGAACCTGCGGCTGGTCGTCGCCAAGGCGACCATCGGCCTGCTGAACGAGCAGATCGACCCCGTCGACCCACTGGCACAGGGCGTCCGGTTCGGGACCCGGTACCGCGAGCAGGGCTGGTCCTCTGGCCTCACCATCCTCGCCGCGATGGCGAACGTCCTCCCCGAACTCGACGATGAGGACCAGAAACGGGCACTCTACACCGGCCTGCGCCACGTCGCCTCCGACTGTGCAGGACAGGCCCCGAACTTCGACCAGCCGTCGTTCTCGACGCGCGAGGTCGACCCCGAGCGCCTCGAATCGTGGTTCCGCGAGAACGTCGAGGTTCGCGACGCCGATGGTGCCGAGCGCGTCCTCCGGACCGCCATCGAGACCTGCGACCGCGAGCAGGTCGAGACGATGCTGTTCGCCGCGGCGACCGACCACCGCTACCTCGATTCCGGGCACTCCTTCGACTTCGTCAACAAGGCCATCGAGACACTGGACCACGTCGGCTGGGACGCCGCGGACGACACGCTGGCGAGCCTCGTCGAGCGACTGACCGCCGCCCAGCGCAGCGAGGAACTCTCCTCGTGGCGACAGCCCATCGACCTGGCCAGTCTGCTGGACGACGCCTTCGAGGACCTCGACGACCTGGCGGCCAGCGGGGAGGGCCAGACGTGGACCGAACCTGCGGACTTCCAGGACACGCTGCTCTCGGACGACCCGCATGACATCGTGGCTGCGCTGTGTGGGGCAATCGAAGCCGGGGCGACGACCGAGGAGCTGGCACACGCCGTGGCCCACGCCGCTGCGACTCGCGTCGCCCAGTTCGGCACCGCGAACGAGTTCTCCGACTGGAACACGGTACATCACACGTTCACCTACGCGAACGCGGTCCACCAGGCGACCCGGCGCGTCGAGGCCACGGAACTCTACCGCGGCGTGTTCGACGCAGCGATCAACGTGTATCTGGACCGGTTCCTCAACACGCCGCCCGCGCCGATTCCGGAGCCTGCCAGCAGCGACCGCGGCCCGGCCGCCGTGCTCTACGACCTCCGCGAGACGTTCGACGAGGAGGGGCAGGTGAACGAGGCAGGAAGACTCGTCGGGGAGTTCCTCGACTGCGGGGGCGACCCCGCCGACCTGAAGCGGACGCTCGGGCACTGTCTCCTGCGCGAGGACGCGGGCTTCCACACGCTGCAGGCGCTCGAAACTGGCTTCCGGCAGTTCGACCTCGCGGGCGACGACTACCGGGCCAGGGTCGCGATGGTCGCGGTCGCCCGCTACATGGCGGCGCACTTCCCGACCCGCCGGGAGGCCGAGCAGACGTTCACCATCGCCTCGCGGCTGCTCCGCGGGGAAGCGGTCCACGAGGCGGACTGACCGGGCGTCGCTGCCCGAACCGTCGACATCTCTCCGGACGCGTCGCTTTTCACCTCGGGGCCCCTGCATCCGTCCATGCTGCGCTTTCAGGTTCACGGTGTGTACGGCGGCTGGGAGGCCGCCGTGACGGGTCCCTCCGATCACGTCGAGTTCGGCGTCGAGGCAGACGGCTCGCAGGTGTTGCACACCTACGGCTCGATGCACTCGCTGCTCCGACTGTACGACCTCGCCCGGCTGGAGCAGCCCCGCCACCCCCGCTTTCTGGGGTACGACGTGCACGAAGGGCCAAACGGCATCACCCTCGATTTCCAGGCCGCCCGGGTGGAGACGACGTACCCGGAGCTCCGCGAGGCGATGGAACCGTTCCTGACCGACCTGTTCGGTCAGCTCGACGCCCAGACCGTCGGCGACCGTGACGACCACATCGACACCATCCTCGACCGCGACGAGGTGCTGGTCGACCTGCACGAGCTTCGCGACCAGCTCGGGTAGCGAGGCGCTTTTCTCCCTCGACGGGGAACTCCCTCGCGTGAACCTCCACGTCCGCTACGAGGGTGACGACGACCCGAAGAAGTGCACGGCCCGCAAGCTCGCGCGGTTCGACCTCGCCGAGTTGCACCGCTCGAACCGGGCCACCCCCTACGGCGTCGTCCTCAACCCCCACGCGGAGCAGGCGCTCTCGCCGGCCGACGCGGACGCGACGAACCTCGTCGCGCTGGACTGCTCGTGGGAGACCGCCGAGGCCGCGATGTTCGAGATGCCGGGTGAGCACCGGGCGCTCCCGTTCCTCGTCGCGGCGAACCCGGTGAACTACGGCCGGCCGTTCAAGCTGACGACGGTCGAGGCGCTGGCGGCGGCGCTGTGCATCCTCGGCGAGCGCGACCACGCCGAGGAGATCCTCGCGAAGTTCACCTGGGGCGAGACCTTCCTGACGCTCAACGAGGAGCCGCTGCGGCGCTACAGCGAGTGCGCGGATTCAACGGCGGTCGTCGCGGTGCAAGACGACTACCTCGCGGACGAGGACGACGAGGAGTGAGCGGTCGCTGGTCGTCGGGTGAATGGCGAACAGACGGCACGGGGGGAGCAGACGGTACGGAATCTGCTATCCCGCGCGAGCGGGTGCCGCACAACCGCGGACGCTCGCGCGGTGACTCGTCAGTGCATGCCGAGACTGGCCCCGGCATCGGTCTTGAATGGTCGTGCAGGTGGGGTCGTGGGGCGACCCGACTCGGAAACGCTTTTATCCGCACCCGCATGAACTCACGATATGGCTAAATTCGACGCTGCGGTCGACCGGACGCTCGAGAAGATGATCTGCATGCGATGTAACGCCCGCAACGCGAAGCGCGCGGAGAAGTGCCGCAAGTGCGGCTACCAGAAGCTCCGCCCGAAGGCGAAGGAAAAGCGCGCGGCGTAATCGGCTCGACCCTTCTCTCCGAGGCAGCACTCCCGTAGCGTTGCGTCTGTCTCGCTCACTCGCCGGGGTACTTCGGCTGCCGGCGCTCGGCCCGAGAGAGGGCGGTCTCGACCACGTCGCGCACGTCGCCGTGGAACTCGTCGCCGTGACCGGCGTACATGTGTTCGACCGAGTCCGGCATGCGGTCGAGCAGGTCCTTGATGCTCGCGATGAGTCGTTCGCGCGACTGCCCGTCCATGTCGGTCCGGCCGAAGCTCCCGTAGTCGAAGGCGGCGTCGTTGTGGACCACGACGTCGCCCGAGAACAGCGTCGATTCGCTCACGTAGGCGACGTGGTCGGCGGCGTGGCCGGGGGTGTAGACGACCTCGAACGTCTCGTCGCCGATCTTCACGAAGTCGCCGTCGTCCAGTTCGTGGGTCCGGCGGGGATGCTGGGCGTAGGCGTAGCAGTCACACGAGAAGGCGTCGAGGACGGCATCGAGCTGGGCGACGTGGTCGCCGTGCTGGTGCGTGAGGACCACCTGGTCGAGGTGGTCGGTGTGGCCACGGACGACTTCGACGACGCCCTCCATGGCCCCGGCGTCGACGAGCGTCGTGCGCTCGCCGGTGACGAGATAGGCGTTACAGGTGAACACGTCGGCGTCTGCCGTCACGTGGGTCACGTTCATACTCGGAGCCTCGTGGCCACGCCAGAAAACGGTGGCGGGGCGGGCAAACACCGTTTCGACGACCGAATGGGTTGGTATTCCAAGGCATGGCCGTGGTTTTTTTGAGTCCTTAACGATTATACCCAAACGCATGGGCTTCGGGAGCTACGACGAATCGGAACAGGAGAACCAGAGCATCGACACAGACCTCGACGAGAGCGAGTCAGTAAACACACGGGAATCGAACCACGAAGGAAGCATCGAGTTCGAGAACGGGGCGTCGAACGACGAACTTATCGACCGGCTGAAAGACATCAAGACAGAGGAGTAGTCACGCGTGAAGCCCGGAGTGCGGGCGTTGGGTGTCGCCGAATCGTTCCGGGACGACGAGAGCACACTCGCGGGTGTCGTGGTCAGAGCGAATCGCGTTGTAGACGGTCTCTCTTTTGGGACGTGTACCGTCGGTGGGAGCGACGTGACCGCAGCTGTCGAGGGGCTGTACGACCGGCTCGGCCGTGAGGACGTCCGGTACGTCATGGTGTCGGGTATCGCACTGGCATGGTACAACCTGCTGGACATGCACCGGCTGGCCGACGCCATCGACCGGCCGGTCCTCTCGGTGACGTACGAGGCGAGCGACGGCCTGGACGACGCCATCCGCGAGGCGTTCGAGGGCGAGGCGCGCGAGGCCCGGCTGGCGACCTACCGGGCACAGCCCGACCGGACCCCCGTCGAAGTCAACGGTGAGACCGTGTACGTCCGGGCGGTCGGCGTGGACCCAGCCGAGGCGCGCGACGTGGTGCGGGCGTTCACCCCTGAAGGTGGGCGACCCGAACCGCTCCGGGTGGCTCGCATGGCCGCCCGTGCGGGGGACGCGCTCCGCAGGGATTAGGTACGCCGGGCGCGCCCATCCGGACATGGCAAACACGGATTCCCTCGAGAACATGGACGGCCTCGAGGTGACGGCCTGTGAGCGCTGCCCGGAGCTCTGTGAGTCGCGCAGTCGCATCGTCAACGGCGTCGGCCCCGACGACGCAGACGTGCTCTTTCTCGGCGAGGCACCCGGCGCGCAGGAGGACGAGGAGGGCGAACCGTTCGTCGGCCGGTCGGGCGACGTGCTCACCGAGGAGCTGCGGAACGTCGGCCTCGACCGCGAGACGGTCCGTATCACGAACTGCGTGCGCTGTCGACCGCCGGACAATCGCAATCCACGCAAGGAGGAACTCGCGAACTGTCGGGAGTACCTCGAACGTGAGATCGACCTCGTCGACCCCGAGGTCATCGTCACGCTCGGGAAGGTCCCCGCCGAGCACCTGCTGGACCGGTCGGTCGCGGTGACGAAAGAGACCGGCAGCGTCGAGGAGGTCCGCATCGCCGGCGAGCCCCGGCGGGTTATGCTCTGTCTGCACCCCGCGGCGACGCTGTACGACCGGAGCCAGCGCGAACCGTTCGAGGAGACGCTCGCCGAAGCCGCGTCGCTGGCCGGCGTGCGTGGAGACGGTGGAGAAAGCGGTCAGTCGCGGTTAGGCGACTTCTAGGCGCTGCGACCCAGCCACTTGTCGCCGTCGAACAGGCCACGAAGCCTGTCGAAGAAGCCCTCGGAGACCTCCTCGTCCGGGCGCAGGCGCGACCGGAGCCGCGAGGAGAACAGCTCGACGGAGATGACGATGACGATGACCATGAAGATGCCCGCCGCCGCGTGACTGAACGCGAGCTGGGCGAGCTGGCCCTTGATGAACTGGCCGAGACCACCGGCACCGACGACACCGAGCGAGATGGCGATGCGGACGTTGATCTCGAGGATGTACAGTGCCCAGGCGATGAATGAGGAGAACACCTGGCTCAGCATCCCGAAGGTGATGACCTGCGAGCGGTCCGCACCCGTCGAGGAGATGGCCTCGATGGGGCCGTCCTCGACCTCTTCGAGTTCGTCCGTGAACAGGCGGCCCATGTTTCCGATGGTGTCGGTCGCGATGGCGAACATCGCCGACAGCGGCGTCGGGCCGAACACCGGGATGTAGAACAGCACCCAGACGATGGCCGGGATGGCCCGGATGGTGCTCATCGTGCCGCGGAAGATGAAGTTGAACGGGAACGGCGTCACGCGCTCCGAGCCCATCACGCCGAAGAACAGCGCGAGGGGGAACCCGACGATGGTCCCGGTCGCGCCGACGACGATGGTGACGACGCTCGCGCCGACGATGGAGGTCGCCTGGTCACGCTGGAGGACGGCCTCGACGAGCGACCCGGGGTGGGTCAGGCTGCCGAACAGGGCGTTCCAGCCGTGGAGACCCAGGTCCTGGGAGTGCAGCGTGAAGAAGTAGAAGTCGGGACTGAGGAACTCGAGCAGGTTCGAGATGAACACCGGTCCCTGCCGGAACACCTGCGCGACGGTGAAGTCGAGGTAGACGAGGCCAGCACCGGTGAACACGAGCATGGCCAGCACGAGTCCGGCGTACAGGCCGCGCCGGATGAGCTGCTGGCGCTCGATGAGTTCGAGTCGCTCCGTCACACGAGGGTCCGTGCCGGAGACGGTGCCCCCGTCGGTGGCGGGCTCGTCGCTCATTGGGCGACCTCCTCGGCGGTGGCCGCGGACATCTCCTCGTCCTCGGAGTAGTAGATGTCGTCGACGATGTCCATGGTGAGTTCTTCCCTGCCGCCGTCGAACACCTTCTTGCCGTCGCGCAGGCCGATGTAGCGTTCACCGAACTCGCGGGCGAGGCCGACCTGGTGGAGGCTCGCGATGGTCGTCAGGTTGCGTTCCTCGGCCGCCCGTCGCATGTAGCCCATGACCTCCTCTGCGGCCTTGGGGTCGAGGCTCGCGACGGGTTCGTCGGCCAGCAACAGGGAGGGCTGCTGGACGAGTGCGCGAGCGATACCGACGCGCTGTTTCTGCCCGCCGGACATCGAGCCGGCGCGCTGGTTCGCCTCGTCGAGCAGGCCGACCGTATCGAGCGCTTCGAGCGCGGTGACCTTGTCCTCGCGGTCGTACCGCGTCAGCAGACTACTGATGAGGTCCTCGCGGGAGAGCGCACCCGTGAGTGCGTTCTTGTACGCGCTCATCGCCTCGACGAGATAGTGCATCTGGAACACCATCCCGATGTCACTGCGCCGGCCGGTGACCTTCGAGTCACCGATGTAGACGCCGCCCTCCGTGGGCTCTGCGAGCCCGTTGAGGAGCCGCAGGAGTGTCGACTTCCCGGCACCCGAGGGCCCGAGCAGCACGACGAACTCCCCATCGGGTATCGTGAATGACACGTCGTCGAGTGCGACTGTGTCGCCGTATCGTTTCGTGAGATTCTCCACCTGTATCGCTGTCATTACCAAATAATTCGTGAAGGAGGGTTAGTTTGTTTCGGACTCGACTCCGTCGGAAATCGCCGCTTATGCGGAGTCGAGCAGGTCGGTGCTCAGGTTGAGCTCGTTGGCGACGTCGATGACCGGCTGGTAGGTCTCGAGGTCGGCCGGGCGGACACCGTCGAACCAGAGGTCGTCCTCGACGACGCCTTCCTTGTCGGCATCGGTCTCGGAGTTCGGCTTGCCGTTCGCGCCGAGGTAGGCCGAGTCCGGTGCGTCCTTGAGCGCGTTGACGAGGTCTTCCTTCTCGGAGTCACTGAGCTCCGGGCTGACGATCATCGGTGCGCGCGGGATACCGTTGCCGTACTCCTTCTTGTAGTCGATGACGGGGCGGATGCCGTCGACGTAGCCGTTGTCACCCTGCGTGATGAACTTGCCAACGCCGGCGGCCTCGACCTGGCCGTCCTGCAGCGCGCTGAACGCTTCGGCGTGGCCGGACCAGGTGCCGGTGAAGTCCGCGCCGTTGTCGCTGACGGGGGCCTCACCGATCTCGAGGCCGGCGTCCTGCAGCATGTACAGCGGGTAGAGCGAGCCACTCGCGGAGGTCATGTCGGCGAAGGCGATACGCTTGCCCTCGAGGTCGGTGAGCGACTCGATGTCGCTGTCCTCGCGGGTGACGATGACGCTCGTGTAGTCCCAGGAGCCGTACGCGTGGCGCTGGAGGGCGATCTCTGCCTTGTCGGCTTTGACACCGAGCGCGGCGGCGAACGGACCGGTCTCGGCGATGTCTGCGGAGCCACTGCCCAGGCCCTGCAGCACGGCGCTGTAGTCCGCGGCGTACTGGAGCTCGACGTCGTTGCCGACCTCCTCGCTGAGGTAGTCCCGCATCGGGCCGTACTGTTTCTTCATGTAGTTCTGCGGCTCGGACGGGGACATCATGAACTGGACTGTCCCGTCACCGTACGCCTGTTCGCCGAACGAACCGAGACACCCTGCTGTTCCGGTAAGGGCCGCTGCCCCTGCCACACCTGCTGCCTTGAGGAAATCGCGTCGACTTTCCATAGCGAATCAATTCATAGTTCTTGATGTCGACCTTAAAAGTTCCTAATCTGTCTACGTGGAACTATGTAGATTCCATTAGTCACTATCCGAAGTAAAAAACAAAAATAACCGGCAAAAATAAAATCGAGAGACGGGATTAACTGTACGGGCCGAACAGGCCGAACGAGCTGTCGAACGAGCTCGTCGTCGGCACGGTATCGTCGTTGTCCAGGTTGTTGCTGGAGTCACGCACCGAACCGCCGAGCCGTAGGTCGGTTCCCAGCGCGCTCGCGAGGTCGTTCAGGTCGGTCGCGTCGCCGTTGGACGCACCCATCAGTACGACCGCACCCCCGGCCGTAACGAAGTCGGAGAGGGCGGTCTTTTCAGCGCTCGTGAACGTGCTCGAAGGTGTCGTCACGACGACCGCTCTCGCCCCCGAGAGGTCCGCGGTGGCGAGGTCGTTGCGCTGCTCGAACGCGATGTCCTGACCCTCCAGGTAGCGCTGGTAGTAGGCCGCATCCTCGTTCGAGAGCGCGGCGTCGGACCCGAACTGGCCGTGCCCACCGTCGATGACGATGCTCCCGGTACTGCTCGTGAGCGAGTCGACGAGGTTCGTGAGGAACGGGTAGTTGCCGTACTGGGAGGTGTCGACCGGGTAACCCTCCTCGGACTCGTAGGACTCGTCGATGGTGAGGCCGCCGACCATGGCGACGTTCGCACTCGAATCGACGCCGACGAGCGGCGTCGCGCCGGACTGGTCGTAGACCGGGGCGCGCGAGTCGGCCAGCGCGCCAGTGCTGGTCTCGACCGCGGCCGCCTTGGGGAAGAACAGCTCCGAGTAGCTGCCGTCGCGGATCTCGGTCGAGGCGTTCGGGTCGCTGTTGGCCCAGAGGCCGGTCCCGTTGGCGCGTGCGGTCGCCTCGGCGTTGCGGAAGGCGTCGTGCTTGGTGAGCGCGGACCCGTACACCCGGGCGTACCCCTGCTCGATGAGTTCGCGGTTGTAGAGGGTGTCCCGGCTGCCGTCGCCGGTCGCGTCGTACTTGACGTACGCGAGCAGGCGACCGAACGGGTCGGTCTGGCCCTCGTTGTCGTCGTAGAATATCTCGACCGTGTCGCCCACGTCGAACGCCTGCTTCGAGAAGTCGGTCGCGTTCGCGCCCCACGTCGCGAGGTAGTCGTAGGACTCGATGCCCTCCCACTCGGGCGGGCGCTCGGCAGAGCGGTTGCTCGCCTTCTCGGGCGTGTCGATGCCGAGGACGCGGATGCTCTCGACGCTGCCGTCCGGCATCGTCACGTCGAAGGTGTCCCCGTCGGAGAGGCTCTCGATGGTGACCGTGGTGGTGTCCGGCGACCCGCTGCCGCCGTCATCGCCGCCGTCGTCACCGCCGCCACCGCCGCCACCACCGCCCGACCCGCCGTCGAAGTAGCCGAAGTCCGTGTTGAACACGGTCGTCGTCGGCCGGTAGGACGCGCCGGCGTTGTTCTGGGTGTCCGCGACCTGGTCGTCGTTGAACTGGAACGACAGGCCGAGCCGGAACGTGATGTCGTTCAGGTGGTTCGTCTGGTCGTAGTTGTTGTAGTCGGACTGGTCGTGCAGGAACAGCACGCCGCCGCCGTTGACGAACTGTGCGAGCTTGTCGAGTTCGCCGTCGGAGAGCGCATCACCCGGCGACGTGATGACCGCCGCGTCCGCCCCCGACAGGTCGTTGTGCAGGTTCGTCGTCGGCTGGACGTCGTAGCCCGCGCTCTCGGCCGCCGATTCGAACGAGGAGAACTTCGAGAGGTCGTAGTACTGTCCGTTGCTCTCGTCCCAGATGACGGTGCCGGACCCGCCGAGTTCCTGGTCCCAGACGTTGAGGACGAACCGCTCGTTGTCGTAGCTCCCGTCGAGGTTCGCGTCGTCCACGAGGACGGAGCCGAACGCCACGACGCCGTCTTCGGACGCGACGAGGGGAATCTGTCGCCAGTCCCAGTAGACGAACGCGTCGTCGTCGTAGTCCTGGTCGTCGTTGGTCGCTTCGTCTTCCGCCCACACGGGGACGACCGTGCTGTCCGTCAGCGGTCCGCCGTCCGCCCCGTACAGACTGCAGGTCGAGTGGAATCGGAGTGATGTTACGCTCGTGGTGAGGGTGCCATGCCCGGTTCGTGCCGCCGCGGTTCCGCCAACCGCGGACGCGGCCAGAAGTTCTATGAAGCGTCGTCGACGCATCAGTTTAGCAGTTCAAAGAATTACAATTTAAACGCTTCTATTATTAATAAATAGCTCGCTCGGTTCTAAATAGTTGGTGGCTATAGCTTTCGGAAAGGAAACCGACTTGGCGGCGCGGGGCCGACGCTTACCCATGAGTCAACAGTCCGTCACCGACGAGCGCGAGACGCTCGCCTCGGTCGTCGTCGTGGACTACGGTCTCGGGAACCTTCGCAGCGTCACGCGCGGGCTCGAACGGGCCGGTGCCGACGTGGAGATATCGGGCGACCCCGAGGACTTCGCAGCCGCCGACGGCGTCGTCCTCCCGGGTGTCGGGGCCTTCGGCGAAGGCATGGAGAACGCCGAGTCCGTCCGCGACGAACTCGTCGCCGTCGCCGACCGCGGCCAGCCCCTGTTCGGTATCTGTCTGGGCATGCAGATGCTCCTGACCTCCAGCGAAGAAGCCGACCGCGAGGGCCAGGGCGACGTGCGCGGCCTCGACCTGATTCCGGGCACGAACGTCCGGTTCTCGCAGGGCCAGAAGGTCCCGCACATGGGCTGGAACGAACTCGACGTGCAACGCGAGCACCCCCTCGTCGAGGGAATCGATGGCGAGTACGCCTACTTCGTCCACTCCTACTACGCCGCGCCCGACGACGAACACGCGACGGTCGCGACGACCGAGTACGACGTGGAGTTCCCGTCCATCGTCGCCAACGACGAGGGCAACGTCTTCGGGACGCAGTTCCACCCCGAGAAGAGCGGGGAGACGGGGCTTCGTATCCTGAAAAATTTCGTCGAGTTCTGTGCCGAGTCCTGACCCGTCGGTCCTACGCCGACGCTGAGAATCGCCCCTTTGCGGCGAGATACGCCAGGGAGACGAGCCCGAGCGTCATCAGGGCGTAGTACAGTTGCGTCCCGTTCTCGACACCGACGACGTAGCTGGTTGCACCAAGTAGCGCGGCAATCACTGCGACGATGAGGGCAGCGGATTTCACGTGTACCCGGCCGATTATTTTTCCGAGGAGTTATAGCTTGAGATAACTCACAGGAACTCCCTGACCTCGGAGTACCACATGTCGTGGTGGTCGACCGCGTCCACGCGTTCTGCGATGGCGACCGCGAGCGCGTGCCAGCACTGCTCGGTCGGGTCGTCGGGGTCGAGGTTGTACTCGGCGTCCTTGCAGTTGCAGCCGCCGGCCTCGACGATGTACTCGTCCTCGTAGCCGACGACGACGGTGAAGTCGCGGTACTGCTTCACGCGACGCTCCGAGACCGCCTCGATGGCGTGGTGGCCCCGGTCGCCGTGGACCTGCATGATGCGCTTGGCCGCATCGGGCGTCAGGCTGCCGGCCTCCTCCAGCAGGCGTTGCCACTCGGCCACCACGTCCTCGTCGGTCACGCCGACCACCCGACAGCGAACACCCGAATCACTGGCGGACGTACGGACGGCCCCGTGAAAACAGGTTCGGCTGGTCGGTCAGTCCTGCTCGCGGCCAGGGACTACCGCTCGCTCGTCGTCGGGCTCCGGGTCCGGGGGTGTCGTGAGATCGGTCAGGTCGTCGATGATGGGCACCAGTCGCTCGATAGCCCCCTGGGCCGCGAGCACGTGGTCCCTGACGGGGCCGCCGGCCGACACCCGCCGCAGGTGACTTCGGGCGACACCCAGCCCGGGGTACACCTCGTCGGTGAGCAGGTCGTTCGCGTCGGCGAGCTGGTCGAGCGCGGTTTCGAGCTGTCGCCGGGCGACCTCGACCTCGGTGATGTCGTCGAACATGACGACGACGTACTCGAGTTCCCCGCCGGGGTCGAACAGCGGCGCGGCGTTGACCTTGCACTCGAACCGTTCGCCGTCGCCGCGGGTGACCACCATGTCCTCCCCGACGACCGTCTCGCCGGCTTCGAGGACCCGGTACGTCGGGTGTCGCTCTATCGGGTACTCCTCGCCGTCGAACGTGTACAGGCCCCAGTCCGGGTCGTCGTACGTGGTCCCGATGATGTCACCGAGGTCCATGCGGAGCAGCGTCGCCGCCCGGTCGTTGGCGCGGACGATGACCCGGTCCGAATCGACCAGCACGATGCCGACCGGGCTCGTCTCGAACAGCCGGTCCATCAGGTCCCGCTCCTGTCGCAGCGAGGCGTCGAGTTCGACCTGTTCGGTCAGGTCGCGGACGACACAGACGTGGCCGCCGTCGTCGAGCACGGCGACCGAGACGGACTCGGGGAACGGCGACCCATCGGCGCGCTGCCCCACCGCCTCGCCGTGCCAGGAGCCCTGTTCTTCCATCTCCGGGAGGATATTGTCCTCGAACCGGGCCGCCTCGTCGGGACCGTACAGCATGTGCCAGTGGTTCCCGACGATGTCCTCTGGCTCGTACCCGTACACCGCGGCGTAGGCGCGGTTCATGTACGTGTAGACGCCGTCGGCGTCGAGGATGGCGATGCCTTCGCTGGCCGTCTCGATGGCGTGCAACCGGCGGCGGAGGGTACGTTCCGTCCGGTAGCGCCCGACGAGGTTCTGGATGCGGTTGACCAGCAGCGTGTACTGGTCGGTCCCCCGACCCTTCTGGATGTAGTCGGACACGCCCTCGGAGATCGCCTGACTGGCGATCTCCTCGGAACCCTTCCCCGTAAAGAGGATGAACGGAAGGTCCTCGTCGACCTCACGCACCTTCGCGAGCAGTTCCAGTCCGTCCATGCCCGGCATATCGTAGTCACTGACGACACAGTCGACCCCGTTCCGGACGAGGTCGAGCGCCTCGCTCCCCGACGTAACGTCTGTCACCTCGAATCCGTCTGCCATCCGCTCCAGAAAGGTTGCCGAGACCTCCCCGAACGATGGTTCGTCGTCGACGTGAACGACCGAGATTCGATCCGTCGACGCCACCATACTCGATGCCATCTCCTGGTATAATGGACGGCGCCGAGTTCGATAAAAGGCGCGCCCACTCGTATCGAGCGGTTTAACGCCTTCCCTCGGTGACTGAGGAGTATGGACGTCACGGAGGGTCAGGTCACCGTCGACGTGCCCGAGCAAGACGGCACGGGGAAGACAGATTCGGTGTTCTTCAACCCGAAACAGGAGTTGAATCGCGACCTCACCATCGCCGTCTTGCGGGCCTACCGCGAGCACGACGAGCGGGCCGCGACGTACCTCGACGCGATGACCGCCTCGGGCATCCGAGGGGTCCGGGCCGCCGCCGACGGCTGGGACGTCACCATGTGCGACGTGGACCCCGAGGCGGTCGAGTTGGCCCGCGAGAACCTCGCGCGCAACGACCTCGACGGCACCGTCCTGCACCGCGACGTGAACGCCTACCTCTGGGACGAGTACGTCGACGTGGCCGACATCGACCCGTTCGGGACGCCGATGCCGTTCGCCGACA
Organism: Haloarchaeobius pelagicus; assembly: GCF_051207375.1. Classification (NCBI taxonomy): domain Archaea; kingdom Methanobacteriati; phylum Methanobacteriota; class Halobacteria; order Halobacteriales; family Halorubellaceae; genus Haloarchaeobius; species Haloarchaeobius pelagicus. Next base: position 490,435 of record NZ_JBPJZD010000002.1, read on the forward strand.
CCGTGTTCGCCAACACCCGTGACCTCGCGTGTATCACGGCGACCGACACCGCCCCGCTGTGTGGCGCGCACTTCAAATCTGGCATCCGGTCGTACAGCGCCATCCCCCGGAACACCGAGTACCACGCCGAGATGGGCGTTCGCATCCTGCTCGGGGCGCTCGCCCGGAGCGCGGCCCGGTTCGACGTGGGCATCGAACCCCTGTTCACGCACGCCACGAGTCACTACGTTCGCACCTACCTCGACCTCACCCACAAGCCGAGTGCGGCGAACTGGAGCCTCGACCAGCTCGGCCACCTCTACCACTGCGAGGACTGCCTGTTCCGCGAGCCCGACCCCGGCCTCATCGCCCACCCGCCCGAGACCTGCCCCGAGTGCGACTCGAACCGCCTGCTCGAAGCCGGGCCGCTCTGGCTCGGCCCCTACCGTGACCGCGATTTCACCCTCGACGTGCGCGACCGCATCACCGACGACATGGGGACCGCCGAGAACGCCCGCGACCTCTGTACGACCATCGAGCGCGAACTCGACCAGCCGACCCACTACGACCAGCACAAGCTGTGCAAGCTCTGGGGTCGCGGTGCCAGCGGCATGGACGAGTTCCTCGAAACCCTCCGGGACGCCGGATACGAGGCCGAACGCGCCCACTACGGCGGGACCGCGTTCAAGACCGACGCCTCGATTCCGGAGATGCACGACGCGACCAGCGACTGAGACGAGGGCAGCCGGCGACGCTGTCCCGTAACCAATGGGCCGTCGGCGGGCCTTTTTGTAGCCTCTCGGCGTACGTCCACGTGTGTCCCAGCCATCAGCGGAGTCGCTGCCACCCCGGCTCCAGCGTGCGAAGTCGCTCCTCCTCGCCGTCGTGGCCCTCGCACAGGCCGAACAGCTCACGTTCCTCGCGGCGGCCATCGCCTACTACGCCTTCGTCTCGCTCATCCCGCTGGTCCTCCTCGCCGTCGCCGTCGCCACCAGCATCGGTGGGGAAGAACTCGCAACACAGGTCGTGAACGCCGCCAGTGACGTGATCACCCCCGCGAGCCAGGAGGTCTTGCTGGAAGTGCTCACCACGACCGAGGGCCGCTCGGCGACGACCGTGGTCGGCCTCGGCGTGCTCATCTGGAGTAGTCTCAAGGTCTTCCGCGGCATGGACCAGGCGTTCTCCGAGGTGTACGGGAACGGGAACGGCCACTCCTTCGTCGATAAGCTCACCGACGCCGCGGTCGGGCTGGCCGCGGTGGGTGCCGCCGCCTTCATCGCCATCGCCGCCATCACCGTCGTCCAGCTCGTCGAGTTCCCGTTCGAATCGATCCTCGGGCCGGTCGTCAGTCTGTTCGCGCTCGCCTTCGCGTTCTACCCGCTGTACTACCTCTTCCCCGACGAAGACGTCGGCTGGCGCGAGGCCGTTCCGGGGGCGCTGTTCGCGGCCGCCGGCTGGACCGTGATGGGCGTTATCTTCAACCTGTACGCGGGCTACGCGGGCGCAGCGTCGCTGTACGGCTTCTTCGGTGCCATCCTGTTGCTCGTCACGTGGCTCTATTTCGGGGCCCTGATGTTGCTGCTCGGTACCGCCCTGAACGCGGTGCTGGCCGGGCAGACGGCCAACCTGAACCCTGACCTGTCAGCCGCCGTGGACCGGCACCTTCAAACCGCGGGCCTGCGACAGGAAGAACCGACAGAAGACGATGCCTGAGGACGAGCCGCCGGCGGACGACGACCGGCCCGACGAGGGGGAACGCGCACCTGCCGACAGCGGCGACGACGCCGACCCGGCAGCGGACCCGGACCCGTCGGGCGACGGTGGTCCGGCCGGGGACGACGAACCGGTCGACGACCGTGACGCCGAACTCGACCGGCTCTACGAACGCCTCGCCGACCTCGAAGACCAGGTCGAGGGCCAGCGCGCCAGCAAGGCCTCGGTCGCCGAGTTGCGCGAGGAGCTCGAATCGTTCGAGGAGGACGTCGAATCCCGGACCGTCGACAAGGACACGGTCGAGTCCGACCTCAAACGGTACGTCCGGCGCAAGCTCCGACGCGGCCACGCCCGCGGCTGGGGCCCCTACCTCGTGTTGCTCTACGGGACCGCCATGACCCTCGGCCTGCTCTACGCCCCGAAGATGGAGGGCGACGGCTGGGTCGTGTTCGCGATGATAATCATCTGGCTGTCGGTGCTCGGGCTGTACACCCTGTTCGTCATCGTCGGCGTGACCTTCACCGTCCTCGGGGTGCCCGGCCGCCTCCGCGACCGCGTCCAGGAATGGCGCTCCTGACCCGCGGCGAGTGGGCGACCGAAGTCGCCCGCGGCCTCGTCCCCGACGTCCTCGCACCGGCGGTCGGCCTCGTCTCACACCTCGGCGACCCGGTGTTCCTCGTCGCGCTCCTCGTGCTCACGTACTGGTTCACCGACCGGGAGCGCGCCGTCCACCTGCTCGGTATCGGGCTCGGGGCGCTCGCGCTCGTCATCTTCCTCAAGAACCTCCTGCTCGTCCCCCGACCGACCATCGGGCCACCGGTCCCCGCGGAGTCGGTCCCCTGGCTGTTCCGGACCTCGTACCGCCTCGCAAGCGAGGCCGACGGCTACGCGATTCCGAGCGGGCACGCGATGGGGACGACCGTCGTCTACCTGGCGCTCGCGATGCGACGCGGCACCAGCCGGGCGTACGGGGCCGCCGCCGCCATCATCGCTGGCGTCGGGTTCGCCCGCGTCTACCTCGGGGCGCACTACCTGGGTGACGTCATCATCGGCTTCAGTCTCGGCGTGACCTACCTCCTGCTAGCGACGAGACTGCTCGACAGGCGGGAGCCGCGGGTCGCGCTCTATCTGGCGGTCGGCATCGGGATTCTCAGCGTTCTCGCGACGGCACCCGCCCCCACCAGCGACGCGATGGCGACGGTCGGGTTCGCCATCGGGGCGGCCGTCGGCTGGCAGGCGACTGACGTGCCGAGCGAGCCGTGGTCGCCCTCGCGCTCGCTCTGGCGGCCGCTCACCGTCGTGGGCGGCGTCGGGCTGGCGCTCGGGCTGGTCATCGTGGGAGTCGGAACGGAACCGCTGTGGGTCTTCGCCGCCGCACTACTCGCCGGCGTGACGGTCGTCGCGGTCCCCGGTCTCAGAACGGGAACGCCCGCCGACGCTGCCACGCCACCGTACCGAGAGCCGTGACGAGCACGACCACGACCGTCGACGCGACCGGGTTCGCCTGCACGACGGGCCACACCGCGGCCCAGGCGACCTCGATGGGCGCTTTCGCCTCGCCGCCGTTGGAGTAGCCGAGACCGGCCAACGCGGCCACGTAGATGGCCCAGCCCGCACCCGAGTAGAAGCTGAACTTCGTCAGGTCCATCTTGGCGAACCCTGCCGGGATGGAGATGGGCGTGCGGAGCACGGGGAGGAACCGACCCCAGAACATGAGGCCCTCGCCGTAGCGATTGAACCACTCCTGACTCTTGTCTATCTCGTCGTCGGGCATCCGGACGATGTGACCCCACCGGCGCATCAGGCGCTCACCGTTGACGCCGAACAACCAGTAACACAGCAGGCTCCCGATGATACCGCCGACCACGGAGACGGCGACGAACAGCCCGAACGTCGTCGGCCCGGTTATCATGAACAGCGCGGCCAGCGGGATGACCACCTCGCTCGGGATGAAGTGCAGGATGAACGAGGTCTCGAGGACCACGAAGACGAACAGGGCGATGAACCCGTAGCTCTCGATGAACGCGATAGAGAAGTCTGTGAGCCACGCGAGTTCGACCATTCACCCGAAAAAAGCCAGCAGACGATTATATGTCTCTTGGTCTCAGAACGTCTCGAGGTAGCGGTCGAGTTCCCAGTCGGAGACGTCGACGAGGTAGTCCTTGAACTCGGCGCGCTTGGCCTCGACGAACTTCTCGTAGACGTGCTCGCCGAGCGCGTCGCCGATGACCTCGTCCTCCTCGAGGGCGTCGACTGCCTCGCCGAGGTTGGTCGGCAGCGTGTTGATGCCGTACTCCTCGCGCTTCTGCTCGTCGAACTCGTAGATGTTCTCGCGGACCGGGTCCGGGCACTCGAGGCCCTGCTCGATCCCGTCGAGACCCGCGTGGATGAGCGCCGCGAAGGCGAGGTACGGGTTACAGGACGGGTCGGGGAAGCGAGCCTCGATACGGCTGGCGGCCGGGACGCGGGCGGCCGGCTTCCGGATGAGCGCGGAGCGGTTGCGGTCGGACCACGCGACGTAGACGGGTGCCTCGTAGCCGGGCACCAGGCGCTTGTAGGAGTTCACGGTCGGGTTCGAGACCGCCGTGATGGCCGGCGCGTGCTCGAGGATACCGGCGACGAACTGCTTGGCCGTCTCGCTCAGGTTGAACTCGTCGTCGTCGTCGTGGAACGCGTTCTCGCCGCCCTGGAACAGCGAGATGTGCGTGTGCATGCCGGAGCCGTTGATGCGCGGGATGGGCTTGGGCATGAACGTCGCGTGCAGGTCGTGCTCGGCCGCGATGGCGCGGACGACGGACCGGAACGTCGCGACGTTGTCGGCCGTCGACAGGGCGTCGTCGTACGTGAAGTTGATCTCGTGCTGGCCCTGGGCGACCTCGTGGTGGGAGGCTTCGATGTCGAAGCCCATGGACTCGAGGCCGTAGATGATGTCACGGCGGACGTCCTGGGCGAGGTCCTTCGGCGCGAGGTCGAAGTAGCCACCGGCGTCGTTGGTCTTCGTCGTCGCGCGCCCGTCCTCGTCCTCCTCGAACAGGAAGAACTCCGGCTCGGGGGCGGCGTTGATGTCGTAGCCCATGTCGTCGGCACGCTCGATGGCGCGCTTGAGGACGCCACGCGGGTCGCCCGAGAACGGCTCGCCGGTGGACGTGTTCATCACGTCACAGATGAGGCGCGCGGCCGCGCTCTCTTCGGTGTTCCGCCACGGCAGGACGGCGAACGTGGACGGGTCCGGCTCGAGACGCATGTCGGACTCCTGGATACGGACGAAGCCGTCGATGGACGACCCGTCGAAGTAGATGCCCTCGGTGAACGCCTTCTCGGCCTGGCTGGCCGGGACGGAGACGTTCTTCACGGTGCCGAGGATGTCCGTGAACTGGAGGCGCAGGAAGTCGACGTTCTGTTCTTCGATCTGGTCGATGACCGCTTCTTCTTCCGCAGACAGGTTTCCGCTTGTCATCTTTCTGGTCGCGTAATCCAACTATCCCCACTACAAAAACCCTACTGTTATACGCAATTCTACCCCCCTCCCAGTGGAACTGGATATTCGTAAAATTCTAATGGCTGGAGGCGTAGTTCTGACGTAATGACGTACGAAAATCTCGATGCGAAGTTGGTGAATGCCCTACTCGACAACGGGGACGCGAGTCTCCGTAGCCTCGCAGAACAGCTCGACGTCTCGGTGACGACGGTCTCCAACCACGTCTCTGCGCTGGAGGAAGAGGGCGTCATCCGCGGCTACACGCCCAAGATCGACTACGACCAGCTCGGCTACGACGTGACGGCCATCCTCCAGCTCAAGGTCGAGGGGAGTGCCCTCCCCGACGTGACCGAACGCCTCCGCCAGGAGAAACAGATGGTGTCGGTGTACGAGGTCACCGGCGACTACGACGTCATCGCCATCGGCAAGTTCGTCGATACGGACGGCATGAACACACAGATCAAGCGCCTGCTCACCGACCCCGAGATCAAGGAGTCGAACACCTCCGTCGTCCTGAACTCGGTGTGTGAGAACGAGCAGTTCGAGCTGGACCTCGAGTAGTAACTCGATTCTCGCGCCCTCGCGTGCGCTTGCGACACGGCCGCGACCGCCGGCCAGCACCGGCCAGCAGCCGCGTTCTCCTCGCTGGCTGTACTCTCTCGCCCGCTGGGCCGTCCCGATAGCCCAAGAAAGCGATTTTCGCCGTCGTGGTGTATGCTAGCTCGAATCGCGACCAGACCACACCGTCACACCACAGCCATGACAGTCATCGCCCGGTTCGAGATACTACCCGTCGGAGAATCGCACATGTCCGAGTCCATCGCCCGCGCGCTCGACGCGCTGGAGGAGACCGGCGTCACCTACGAGACGACCGGGATGGACACCATCGTCGAGGCAGAAACCGCCGCCGAGGTGTTCACCGCGCTCCAGGCCGCCCACGAGGCAGCCGCCGACGGCCGACTCGTCACCAACATCGAGATAGACGACGACCCCGAAGCCGAACAGAGCGCCGATGCCCGCGTCTCCGCCGTCGAGAAGGCTCGTAAGCACTCGGCAGGCGCGGCGAAGCCGTAGCACCGGTCACCTTTTCGGCAGCGAGAATAGTCGGACCGGCCAGCCGCGGCCGTCACCCCCTCAGGCGACGGCCGCGAACAGCCCGAGCTCGTCGTGGTCGTGCAGCGGCGCGGTGAACCGGTCGTCGTCGTAGGTCACGTCGTCGTGGTTGACGACGAGGTGGACGCCCGGCCTGAACTCGCCCGCATCGTCGAACACCGTCCCCGCGATGGTCGGGTACGTGTCGAGCAGCAGGTGGAGCGCGTCGGCGACCGTCGCACCGTCCTCGACCTCGACGGCGACGGACTTCTTGCCGACCGCGTGTTTGAACTCGCCGAACAGTTTCCACTCGACGTGGCTCTCGGGATGGTACGCCGAGAAGTCGTAGTCGTCACAGACCGCACAGCGACGGGGGCCGGTGGACGACGACGTCGCGTGGACGACACCGCAGTGTTGACAGACGTGAAGGTGGTTCCTGAATCCCATTGTGACTCCCCCAGGTAGAGATACGTCTCCAGCGAGATTCAACAGAGACCTGATTCCTCCAGTTCGCTGGGCTGTCGCTGTCCAGCGCGGGAAACGGGAGTGTGTGGGATGACAGACGAAAACGGAAAACTGCGATTCGGAAACTGCGTCTGGCTGTCTGCGGGTCGGGACAGGTGGTCGGCGAGTGGTGTGAAGTAGGTGTTAGCCTATTCTCACATCGCGCCGCCCATGCCACCCATGCCGCCCATGCCGCCGGGTGCGCCGCCTTCGTCGTCGCCCTTGTCGGTCGACAGGTCGCCGGCGGAGATGATGTCGTCGATCTTGAGGACGAGGTTCGCGGCCTCGGTGGCGGACGTGTACGCCTGCTCCTTGGAGTGAGCGGGCTCGACGACGCCAGCGTCGAAGGTGTCCTCGATGTCGCCGGAGAACACGTTCAGGCCGGCGCGCTTGTTGCCGCTCTCGTGCTCGGAGCGGAGGTTGACGAGGATGTCGATGGAGTCGAGACCAGCGTTCTCGGCGAGGACGCGGGGCACGAGCTCGAGGGAGTCAGCGAACGCCTCGACGGCGAGCTGCTCGCGGCCCTCGACGGAGTCGGCGTAGTCACGGAGACGCGAGGCGACTTCGACCTCGATGGCACCGCCGCCAGCGACGACGCGGCCGTCGGAGACGGTCTGGGCGACGACGTCGAGGGCGTCGGTGACGCCGCGCTCGAGTTCGTCGACGACGTGGTCGGTGGAGCCGCGGAGGGTGAGCGTGACGCCGTGGGCGTTCTCGGCACCCTCGACGTAGAACAGCTCGTCCTCGGCGTCGCGGCTGATGGAGCCCGCGCCGAGGTCGGAGGCGTCGAAGTCGTCGAGGTCGGAGACGACGGACGCGCCGAGGATCTCGCGCAGGAAGCGGATGTCGGACTTCTTCACGCGGCGGACGGCGAGGATGCCCTCCTTCGCGAGGTAGTGCTGTGCGAGGTCGTCGATGCCCTTCTGGCAGAAGACGACGTCAGCACCGGACTCGACGATGGCGTTGACCTTGTCCTTGAGCTGCTTCTCCTCCTGGTCGAGGAACTGCTGGAGCTGGGTCGGGTCGGTGACGTTGACCTCGGTGTCGACGCTGGCCTCCTCGACCTCGATGGCCTCGTTGAGGAGGAGGACCTTGGCGTCGTCGACCGTCTTCGGCATGTCGTCGTGGACCGGGTCCTTGTCGATGACCGCGCCCTTGAGGAGCTCGGAGGCGGAGGCGGGCTGGCCGGTCTGGGTCTCGATGTTGAGGTACTCCATGTCGACCTGGCCCTCGACGGTGACGGACTGGACCGCGTCGACGATGAGCTGGGCGAGGTGCTCCTTGTCGAGCTCTGCGCCCTTGCCCGTCATGGAGGTCTCGGCGACCTTCTTGAGGAGTTCCTCGTCGGAGGCGTCGACGCGCTCTGCGATGTCGTCGACCTCTTTGCGAGCCTGCTTGCTGGCGAGGTGGAAGCCCTTGATGATGGCGCTCGGGTGGATGTCCTGCTCGAGGAGGTCCTCGGCGTTCTTGAGGAGTTCACCCGCGATGGCGACGGCGGTCGTCGTGCCGTCACCGGCCTCGTCTTCCTGCGTCTCGGCGACCTCGATGATCATCTCGGCCGTCGGGTTGTCGATGTCCATCTCCTTCAGGATGGTTACGCCGTCGTTCGTGATGGTGACGTCGCCCATCGAGTCGACGAGCATCTTGTCCATCCCTTTCGGGCCGAGTGTGGAACGCACGGCCTCGGCGACTGCGCGAGCCGCCTGGATGTTGTACTCCTGCGCGTCACGGTCCTTGACGCGCTGGGACTCGTCGGACATCACGATCATCGGCTGACCTTGCTGCATTCGCTGGCTCATGTTCAGTCGAGGCATTGATTGTGCTTCTATATAAAAGTTGGGTATTCGGTGCGGCGCAGGTGGGGAGGCTGGCCAGCAGGAAACCCGCCTAATCGCAGTACAGTGGCCATCCACCACCCGACCCATGCACATCTTTACCAAACCACGAGCCGGCAATCTGGTCGCCGAACACAGGCATTTATATAGTATCGTGCCGGCGAGCAGGCACGTCCACGGGTCGAGACCGGCGTGCTCAGTTCGCGCCGAGTTCTTCGACGACCGCCGGCGAGTCGTTCGCCGGGTCGTTCACCGCCGTCGACACCGGGTACGCCCGCATCTCGCCTGCGGGATACGGTTCGAACAGACCGGCTGCCTCCTCGACCCCGCCGTGGAGCCACGTCTCCTCTTCGCCCTCGGGAACCATGACCGCCATCCGGTGGTGCAGGTCAGCCACGAGGTCGTTCGGCTCGGTCGTACAGACCGTGAACGAGACGACCCGTCTGGTCTCGGGCTCCGCCTTCCCGCCGCCCGCGAAGGCGTCCAGCCCGGTCTGTTTCTCGACGCCCTCCCAGACGGCATACAGCCCGGCCATCGCGAACGGCTTCTCGTCGGCGAGTGTCACGCGGTAGGGCTGTTTTCCACCTCCCTCCTCTTTCCACTCGTAGAACCCGTCTGCGGGGACGAGACACCGACCCGCCGTGGCGAGGTCCGCCCCCGCACCCGCCGACGCGAAGGCGTCCCGGAACATCGGCTTGTCCCGGACCGTCTCCGACCGGGCGTTGATAGGTCGGGGCGCGTCGTCCGGGTCGTCGGTCCACGACGGGAGGAACCCCCAGTTCGCCCGGGTGAGTTCGGCGTCCGGATCGGCCCGGATGACCGGCAGGTCCTGCCGCGGTGCCGCGTTGTACCGCGGTCCGTAGTCTGCAGGAACGGACACGCCGAACCGTTCTTCCAGCTCGTCCGGCGTCACGAAGAGACTGTAGCGACCACACATGCGCCTGCGTACGCGTGGGAGCCACAAAAGCGGGGGTTACCCGGCAGGCAGGAACACCCTGATAGCCAATGTTGCACCGGAAACGAAGGGGTTGGGGGCGGGAGGCGGTGCTCGTCGGAAGTGAATCAGTGAGAAACGTCAGGACAGGGATTTGAACCACGCCGAGACGGTCCGGGCGTGTGGCCTTCGGCCGGTCCGGGCTCCGTCTCGTCTCCCTCAAATCCCTTCTCACGCGTGTAGGATTTCACGACTGCTCGCAACACAGCGAGCTGGTTGCTCGTGACGGTGAAATCCTGAGAGCGCCAGGACAGGGATTTGAACCCTGAATCCCGAAAGGGAACACGCTTTCCAGGCGTGCGCCTTACCGTTCGGCCATCCTGGCTTCACCAGTGAGTTACCGGGTGTTGCATTTAACGGCTTTGTTTCGTCCGACGGTGTGCGAAAGTCTACCGCCCCCTGGTGAGGAGGCGAAACTCGGCGACGTAGGCCCCAGCGGCGACCGCGGCACCCACGACGAGAGCCACGCCGAGCGCCGGCAGGAAGCCGACACCGTCGTTCCCGAGTACCACGTACCCCTGGTAGAGCACGAGGAAGGCGAACAGGCCGACAGCACCCCACAGCAGGGCCGATTTCGCTCTCTGGTTCACTCGTTCGACGCGATGGCCTCGATCTCGACGCCGACGCCCTTCGGGAGGTTCGCGACTTCGACGGCGGAGCGGGCGGGCGGGTTGTCGAGGAAGTACTCCTTGTACGCGTCGTTCATCTCGTCGAAGTCCTCGATGTCGTCCATGAAGACGGTCACCTTGAGCACGTCCTCCATGGTGCAGCCCTCCTCCTCGAGGATGGCGCTGACGTTCTCGAGGGACTGGCGGGTCTGGACCGTGATGGACTCGTCGTCCAGCAGTTCGCCGTCCGGTGTCATCGGAATCTGGCCGGCGGTGAACACGATGTCGCCGTTCGTCGTCGCCTGACTGTACGCCCCGACCGCGGCCGGTGCCTCGTCCGTGCTGATGATTCGCTTCATGTCAGGGCCGACGACCGCCGCCGTCTTAAAAACCCCCGACTCCCCGGCAACGTTTCCGCGCTCCCGCCGTCACTCGTACCCGACGTCCGGCGTCAACTCCATCCCGCTGCGCTGGAAGGTCCCGCTGCCGCGGGCGATCTCGTTGCCATCGCTGTCCCACGCCACGGCCTCGGCGATGAGCTGGCGCGGGTTGTCGTTGACGACCTCGCCGACGGCGCGAATCTCGCCCGCCGAGACTGGGCGTTCGAGGTAGATGTTGAACTCCGTGGTGAGAACCGCCACGTCCTCGACCAGCGAACTCGCCGCGAAGAACGCCGCGTCGTCGAGCACCTTGAAGTACACCGAGCCGTGGACACCCCCCAGCGCGTGACACAGGGACTCGTCGACGGGCGTCACGACCTCGGCTTCACCCTCGCGGACGGTCAACTCCGGGTCGTAGAAGTCGTTGACCGGGGCGCTGGCGTACATCCCCTCCAGTTTCCGGAAGTGTTCCTCGTTCACGGACGATTGCTCGTGGGCTGGCGAGAAATAGCTGTGTGCCCCTCGAAACCCGGTCCACAGAGTGACTCAGGAGGACCCCAGCCGCCAGCGAGTGGCCGGAACCGTGGTGCCTTTGGACTCGCCTCCCCACGAATCGACGTGATGACTCACCCGGCTTCACCGGCCAGACGAGCCCTCGCCGGACTCGTGCTCGCGGGCGGGCTGCTGGTCGCTGCCAGCCGACTCCTCGCGGCGCGCGTCACCGACGTTCCCCTCTGCCCGCTCACGGCCCGGGGACGCATCGGCTCGAACTGGGTCGCGCGCTCCGGCGTCGGGACGGGCGAGGAGCTGCCCGGCGAGATGGACGACCTCGGTACCTTCGCTCGCCCCGACTTCGACCCCGCACTGGTCGCACCCGAGGTACGGAAGTTCTACGAACAGACGAGCCAGTACGACCTCGCCCTGACCGCGGAGTGGCACCGCCCCTTCCGGACCGGCGCGTGGCTGGCGAGTTTGCTCACCGGTGCCCTCGAACAGCTGAACCTCCCCGCACCGGGCGATTCGCGGGTTCGCCACCTGACGAACCACCTGGAACGGCTCGACCCGGCCGCCGACCCCCGCGAGGGTGCCCGGGCCTGGGTCCGGACCGACCGCGACACTGGCGAAGGCGTGTTCACCGCGATGTACGCGACCCACGTGCGAGGGGACGAACGGTTCGTCAACATCGGCGTTCCCCTTCCCTTCACGAATCTCTCGACGGTGCTGTCGATTCGCCACCTCGGAGACGCCGGTGCGGTCGAACTCGTGAGCGATACCGACGGCGGCCCGGGGCTCTACCTCGTGACGCCGGTTGGGACCTTCGAACTACCCATGAAACAGCGGTTCCGGGTGTGGCCGGTCGACGCGCCGGGTGCGCCGCCGGCACTGGACGGGAACGCGAGCGTCGTCGCGACCCACGAGATGTGGGTGTTCGGCAGGCAGTTCCTGACGGTCAGGTACGCCGGGGTGACGGCGGCCGACGACCCGGAGTAGCTGCCAGCGGCGAGCGGGACAGGAGCGACCTCGAGCGGTGACAGGCGCGACCCGGAGCCGTGGCAGGCCCGACCAGAGCGATGCTCCTCCTTGTGCCGATACGCAGAGTCAATAGCCTGCGTGCCGTAGCTGGACGAATGCCAGAAGAGACGCTGTTCGAGTTCGAACGGGACATGACCACGAGCGAGGTCGCACAGTACCTTCGGACGGTCGCGGACCGACTCGACTCCGGTGGCGAGTTCACGCTGGAATCCGGCGGCGACTCGGTGACGCTCTCGGTACCGGGGCGCGTCGAGTTCGAGGTCGAAATCGAACGGGAGACCTCGAAGTCCGGCAAGTCGCCGGAGATCGAGCTCGAGTTCGCCCTGGAGTGGGACGAGAACGGGAGCGACGACAGCGGCGACCTCTCCATCGAGTGAGGTCCTGCGAGAGGAGAGCGGCGACGTGACTCAGACCAGCACTTCGACCTCGTAGCCCGCGTCCCGAATCGCCTCCAGCAGTTGCTCGACGTGGTCGTGGCCCCTCGTTTCGAGGTCGACCTCGACCTCGGTGTCGGCCATGCCGATCTGCCGGGAGGTCCGGTCGTGCTGGATGGCGTAGATGTTCGCCTTCTTCTCGGCGATGATGTGCAGCAGTTCTTCGAGCGAGCCGGGGCGGTCGCGCAGGACCGTCTTTATCTTCACGTAGCGGCCCGTGGCGACCAGCCCGCGCATGACGACCGTCGTGAGCATGTTCAGGTCGATGTTGCCCCCGCACATCGCCGGGACGATGACCTCGCCCTCGTCGTAGTCGAACTTGTTGAACAGGATGGCCGCGAGCGGAGCCGCACCCGCGCCCTCGACCAGCGTCTTCCCGCGTTCGAGGACGTACGTCAGCGCCATCGCGATCTCGGGGTCCGAGACCGTGACGACCTCGTCGACGCGCTCCTTGATGACCTCGAAGGTCTGCGTGCCGGGACCACGGACCGCGATACCGTCCGCGATGGTGTCGACCTTGTCGAGCTCGTAGCGCTCGCCCTTCTGGAGGGACTGGGCGACGCTCGAGGCGCCTTCGGCCTGGACGCCGACGACCCGCGTCTCGGGACTCTTGGCCTTGATGGCGGTCGCCATCCCGGAGATGAGGCCGCCGCCGCCGATGGGGATGACGACGGTCTCGACCTCCGGGAGGTCCTCCAGGATCTCCAGCGCGATGGTCCCCTGCCCGGCCATCACGTACGGGTCGTCGAAGGCGTGGACGTAGGTCCGGCCCTCCTCTTCTTCCAGTTCGTGGGCCTTCTCGGCGGCCTCGTCGTAGTCGGTCCCGTAGAGGACGACCTCGGCCCCGTAGCTCTGGGTTGCCTTTATCTTCGAGATGGGGGCGTACTCCGGCATGACGATCTTCGCGTCGACCCCGGAGCGGGTGGCCGCGAGGGCGACGCCCTGGGCGTGGTTACCGGCGCTCGCCGTCACCACGCCGGCAGATTTCTCGTCATCCGAAAGCGTCATGATTCGATTGGTCGCGCCTCTGATCTTGAACGACCCGGTTCGCTGGAAGTTCTCCATCTTCAGGTGGACCGCGGCTCCCGTCATATCCGAGAAGGTGTGGGAGTACTCGATGGGTGTGTGCCGCGAGGTCTCACGTACCCGGGGCATCGCTTCCAACACGTCGTCGAGTTCGAGCATACAGGAACGTCGGCGGGCACGTCGTTAATTATTTTCGCACGAGAATTCTGCGACGCCGACGAGACGCGACCACCCTGACCGGTGTTCGAGCCAGCGGCTCGCGGGTGTTGGTCTGAAAGGGGAATACGGGGGAGCACGCGTGTGACGTGCAAGTGGAGAACTGGGCGGAACCCATATAAACGCCAGCCAAGCGGAGTGAAAGTGTAATCGCAAGACTGCGGCGCTGTGAAAGGGGCGTCAGACGGGTGTCTGCCGGTCGTCATTCGGGTCGTGCGACCACGGTACACTCCCGGGCCATGGTGCTCGCGACCCTGGCGTCAAGCGACCCCGAACCGGGCCACTCGATGGAGTCCTCGACAGCGAGTTTGGCCGGGTCCCCGACGTACACCTGCACGTCTCCGCCTGGCTGGTCGCCACTGCCCTCCGCCCACGGCACCGCCACCCGGACGTACAGCCCGCGGTCGACGCCCTCGTACCGGTCCAGCGCGTCGATCTCGTCGGTCCGGAGGATTCTCCCGGGCGTCTCTCCGCCGGGTGCCAACGTCGGGTACTGGCCCTCGACCCGGTGTGCGCCCCGGAGGACAGCGTCGGGGCCGAAGCGCCAGTCGTCCAGCAGCTCGTCGACGCGGGCCGGGTCCGTGAGCGTCCCGTAGACGAAACAGTCCATGACGCGGCTTCCGCTTCCGACGACTAAAAGACCCGAGACCGGGAAACCCGACCATGAACCGCGGCCGGCTACTGTCGGTGTGGCGGCGCGTCCTCGGCCTCTCGTGGCCCGTGATGGTCGAGCAGACGTTCCGCACTGGGATGCGAACCACCGACATCATCGTCACCGGACTGTTCTCGCCGGCCGCCATCGCCGCCATCGGCCTCGCCGACCTCTACGCCCGCTTCCCCCTGCGGATCGGCCTCGGGCTCGGCGGCGGTGCCATCGCACTCTCCAGCCAGGACACCGGTGCCGGGGCACAGGCGAACCGAGACGAGGCGGTCACCCAGGCCATCCTGCTCGGGCTGGTCGCCGGTATCCCGTTCGTCGCCTTCGGCTTCCTGTTCGGCCGCGAGGCCATCTCGCTGCTCGGCGCGTCGGACAGCGTCGCCCAGCTCGGCGGCACCTACCTCGCCATCGTCTTCACGACCGCGCCCGCCCGGCAGGTGTCGCTCATCGCCGCCCGCTCCCTGCAGGGGACCGGCGACACCCGCACCCCGATGTACGTCAACATCGTCTCGAACGGGCTGAACATCGTCGGGAGCGTGGTGCTCGGCCTCGGCTTGCTGGGGTTCCAGCGCTACGAGATCGTCGGCGTCGGCCTCGCGACCGCCTTCAGCAACGTGTTCACCGCGGTCGTGCTCTGTACGATAATGTCGCTCGGTGGAACCAGTGCCGGCTTCGCCCGGCCGTCGAATCCCATCATCGCTCGCCAGCTCGTCGTCGTCTCGGCCCCCCGCGTCGTCGAGGGCTTCGCCGACACCCTCGCCGAGTTCCCGTTCAACGCCCTCCTGCTCGGCTTCGGAACCGAGGTCAACGCCGCCTTCCAGGTCGGTCGCCGTCTCTACCAGCAGGTGACCGGTCCCCTCTCTCGCGGCTACAGCGTCGCCGCGAGCGTCGTCGTCGGGCAGGCACTCGGCGAGGGCGACCCGGACCAGGCGAAGGAGAACGGAATCGCGACCGCCCTGCTCGGCCTGGTGACCGTCGGGGGCATCGGCCTCGCACTGGTCGTCGGCGCGCCCCTGTTCGTCCGCGTCTTCACCCGTGACCCCGCGACCGTCGGCTACGCGGTCGACTTCGCCCGCACCTACGGGCTGGCCGCACCCGCGCTCGTCACCTTCGTCGTGTTCTCGGGGAGCCTCCAGGGCGGCAGCGAGACACGCACCCCGTTCGTCGCCCGGGTCGCCGGCCTGCTCGTGTTCTTCCTCGGCTTCAGCTACGTCGTCGGCGTGACGCTGGGCTACGGCGTGCTCGGCGCGTACGGTGGCATCATCGGGTACTACGGGCTGGCTGCCGTGCTCGTCACGGTCGGCTTCGTGCGTGGTGACTGGGCGAGACGGGCCGCGAAGATGATGGCCGACCGGGGCAGTGCGGCGGACTGATCAGGCTTCCACGTCGTCGTCCAGCACCGCCTCGTCGCACCACTCCACCCCCGAGAACACGAACCGCGCCCCGGGTGCCGCGTCGTCTATCTGCACCGACCAGTCGTGCGCTTCCGCGATGTCCTCGACGATGGCCAGCCCGAACCCGGTCCCCTCCGACGCCGTGGTGTACCCCTGCTCGAACACGAGGTCACGGTCCGCCGGGTCGATGCCGGGGCCGTCGTCGGCGACCGAGAATCCCGCTGGATGGTGCTGGAGCGTCACGGTGACGCCGGTGCCATCCGTGGTGCCGTGCTCGACCGAGTCGCCGGGCTGCGCCCGGCTGCTCGTGGAACCGTGTTCCACGCTGTTGCGAAAGAGGTTCTCGAACAGGGCCCGCATGCGCTCGCCGTCGGCCAGCACCCGGGGAAAACTGTCGGCCAGTATCAGGTCGGACCCGGTGGTGTCACACCCCGCCCACGCGTCCGTGACGATGCGCTCGAACGGGACCGGCTCCGGGTCCTCGACCGTCTTCCCCTTCCTGGCGAGAGCGAGCACGTCCTCGATGAGGTCCTCCATCCGGTCGAGCGCCCAGTCGAGTTCTTCCAGCGACTCGTGGTCGTACTCCACGGCCAGCAGGTCGCGGTGGCCCCGGGCCACCGTCAGTGGGTTGCGAAGGTCGTGACTCACGATGCTGGCGAACTCGTCGAGGCGTTCGTTCTGCCGTCGAAGCTGTCGTTCGCGCTCCTTCTGCTCGGTCGTATCCGTGTAGATGGCGAAGCCGAAGACGCTGTGCTCACCGAGCGTGACCGGGACGCCGTGGAGGATGAAGTCACGCAGTCCGTTCGCCGTCTGGCGACGGACCTCGGCGTGGATCGAGTTCCCGGCGATGAGTTCCTCGCTGAGCCCGGTCGCCTCGCCCTCCTTGCCGGGTGGGACGATGAACTCGTCGAGGTCCCTGCCGACGATGGTCGCCTCGTCGTACCCCATCACCGTCTCGAACGATGAGTTGACCGCCCGGACCTGCATCGTCCCGTCGCCCTCGAACACGTACGACACCGCCGGGTCGGGGATGTTCTCGAACAGCGCCGCGAACCGGTCACGCTGCTGTTTGACCTCGGCCTCGCGCTCGCGGAGGAGGTCCTCACGTTCGGCCCGTTGCAGCGCAGAGACGACGTTCGTCGCCAGCAGTTCGGCGACTCGCACCGTCGCGTCGTCGACCGACTCGTCGTGGAGCCCGCCCGCCGTCAGCACGCCGTGCCTGCCGAGTGGGACCGCCAGAACCCTGGTGTCCTCGTTCGCTCCCGGGAGCAAGCAGGTTCCCGTCTCCCCGTTGGTGAACAGGTCGGCGAGCGCCGTCTGCCGGTCGAGCGGGACCGGGTCCACGCCGTCGATATCCGTCGTCGCCACCGGGTCGAGCACGTCACCGTCGACGAGGAACACCGTGGTCTGTGGCAGCCCGAGGACGTTCAGCCCGGTCGCGACCGCCCGGCCGGCCACGTCGGCCTTCGTCTCGGCGACCATCATCTCCCGGGTGGCGTCGTGCATCATCCGCAGGACCTTCTCGCGCTGCTTTCGCTCCGTGACGTCGGTGTAGACGAAGTAGGCCAGGTCGCTCCGGTCGCCGATGCGGACCGAACGCATCAGGAACTCTCGCGGGCCGTCCGCGGTTATCCGGGTCCCCTCGGTCTCGAACGACTCGCCGGCCGCGACCCGCCTGTTGTACTCGCGCCCGATATCGCGGCGGCCCGGGGGGTGGACCACCTCGTCGAGGTCCCGGCCGACCATCTCCTCGGGGTCGTAGCCGAACACCTTGCCGAACGACTCGTTTACACGGATGACGTACGCGTGGTCACCCTCGAGCCTGGCTTCCGCGATCGCGTCGCTGGTGTTCTCGAACATGGTCACGACGCGAGCGTCGGCCGACCGGCCGCTCTCGGCCCGGAAGTGTCGTGCGGCCGCGACCGCTCGTCTCGCAGCCAGCCGCCGTGCCGTCTCGTCGCCCCAGTCGACCACGTCGGTCGCACCCGCGTCGAGTGCGGCAGCGGCGACCGCTTCCCGGTCCGTCGTGACCACGACGACCGGCAGTTTCGACGCCACGTCGCGGACATCCCCGAGACAGCCGACACCGTCGGAGTCGGGGAGGCTGGCAGCCGTAAGAACGCAGTCCGGTCGCTCGGTCGGGTCCGCAACCCGGTCACGAGCTGCCGCCGCCGTCTCTGCAGTCACCGTCTCCGTCTCTTGAGCCGTCTCGGCGATGGCCGAAACCAGCGCCTGCCGACGGTCCGCATCCCCGTCGACACAGAGGACGGACACGGAAACAGTGTCGTGTCCCATCATCAGCGAATCGAGTGGTCGAGTAACTACCACCAATCATGGGAGTGTTTGACTAAGTGGTTTCGGCCCCGGGATGTCGTCCCCTCACCACACAAGACATTTAATAAAACCGACTGAATCGGCACTTATGAAACCAGAGACGGGACTGGCTGCGGTCGTCGTGGCCGCCCTCCTCGTCACTGCCGGCGTCCTCGTGGCCGTCCCGGGAGCCCTCCAGCCCCCACCCGCCGACGAACCGGTCGAACGGCCGGGCCGGGTCGCACTCACCGAGATGACGATCTCGGCCGGGCAGGTCACCGGTGGGACCGCGACCCTCCAGGTGACGCCCTACGTCGAACACCGCGGTAACCCCGCCCCGAACGTGACCGTCGTCCTCCGGGCGGTCGACACCGACTCCGGCCTCGTCGAGGCGACGACGCGACTCGCCTTCGGCGACCTCCGGAACGAGTCGGAGCTGAACCGGACCGGCCGTCTCTCGGTCCCCCGCGAGGGTGGCTACCGCGTCGAGGCCGTCCTCTACCGCGACGGGGAGCGTATGACGGTCGGCTCGCGGACCGTCTCCGGCGTCGACAGCCTGACTCCGGCCTACGCAGAGACCCCGGTCGGCTTCCACGAGTTCGACGGCGACGCCGAGCTCCCCGTCATCGAGTACCGGGTCGCCTCGGTCGAGAACGACCGGGCGACACTGGCCGTGACGACCTACCTGACGAACACCGGTGACGACCCCGCCGAGAACCTCCGGTTCGTCCTGAAAGCCCGCCAGAACGGCTCGAACGTCGTCGCCGACCAGACCACGGTCCAGGTCGGGTCGGTCGCCCCGGGCGAGACGGTGACGCCGACCGCCGACCTGACCGTGCCAGATGGGTACAACTACTACCTCGATGCCATCCTCTGGAAGGGCGACACCATCGTCGGGACCGAGCGCTCCGTCGCGAACCTGGCGCCCGGACAGGGGCTGACGGTCAACTGGACCCGGTCGGCTGGGGGCTTCGAGTCCGGCGACTTCGAGACCGGTGACGGTCCAGCGACGGGCCCACCCACCACGGCATCGCCAGAGGCTGACGCCGGCGGCCAGCCCGGCTTCGGCCTGCCCGTTGCCCTCGTCGCGGTGCTCGTGACCGCACTGGTCGCACGGAGGGTCCACCGATGAGCCGCGACGACCCACCGGCCGACCAGCACGGTGGCACCGACCCCGAGACCACTACCAGCGACGCCGACAGCATGCCAGACCACGACCCCGACACCACCGACATCGACAGCACCGACCGGGCAGCCAGCGACGACATCGACACCGACCACGAGGACGACACGGCCGCAGACGAAGACGTCCCCGTCAGGGACGCGGAACCGGCCGCCACCGACCGCCGTGAGGCCCAGGGTCGTGAGCCCCGCCGGTCCCAGCGCGATGCCCGGACCGACCGCGACCTGCGCACGAAACTCTCCTGGCTCGCGCTCGGCGTGCTCACCCTCGTCTCGCTGTACATGCTCGGCGTCTTCTACTCGAACGCCTCGCGGTTCATCCGGCTCTGGGTCGGGACGGAGTTCGAACCGCTCGTGCAGGCCGCGTTCGCCCTCGTCCTGCTGGCGCTGTCGCTCGTGGGTATCGTCCGTATCACGCGCGGGCTGACCGAGTCGAACGCCGACTAGAGGCGACAGCACTCGTGGTCCAGCGAGTTCTGGAACACGTCGGCCGGGACCGCCCGGTTCCCCGGGAACGACCGGTCAGTCAGGCGCAGGTCGGCGATCCGGTTCACGTCGTACACCCGCCAGCCGTCCCCCGTCGTGAGGAAATCGGCCACCGCCGCTCCCCCGACATCGTCGCTTCCGCCGGTCTGGTCCGCCGCCGTGGGCCGCTGGTAGCCACAGAGCAGTTCCTCGTCGAACCTGGTGGTACCGTGATAGAACGGTTCGACGACGCGGCCCACGCCATCGTACTCGAACTCGACCATCCGGTTCGCCTGAATGGCCGCGCACACATCAGGTTCCATATGCGGTATGACGGGACCGCAGGGGATAGGGACCGCCTTTAGTCTCGAACCCCGGCTCAGACAGTCCCGTCGACGAAACAGTTGAATCGCTCGACAGCTTCCCCGACCACCTCGCCCGCCTGGTCGTACGCCACCACCCGGTACCAGCCGTGAGTCGGTGCCGGCCCGAGGTCGACGGCGTAGGGTATCATCCCCGGTTCCAGCCCGGTCACGGTCAGGCCGTTGTCCTCCTGGTTGTCCATCACCGGCACGTCGTGGACCAGCCCCCCGTCCTGGTCGTACACCCCGATGCGGACGACCGCCTCGGTCTCGACCGCCTCGGCTTTCACCCCGATGAGGAACAGGACCCGGTCCCCGTCCGCTTCCGCCCGGACCATCCCGATGGGGCCGGGCGTGGGGATGGACCCCCGGCTGGAGCAGTCGACGGTCCGGCCACCCCCGCCGATGCCGAGGCTCGTGCAGCCGGCCAGTGCGGCGAGGCCGGCGGTGGCGAGGCCGGCGAGGAGCTGTCGTCTAGAGCGCATATCCAGAGAAACGGCACGATTGGCAAAAGGGGGAACTCGCGGTGGGCCGAGGAGTTGTGGGGTTGTGACTCCCTCGTCAGAAACGGCTAGAACGCGCTGGCTGGGCGGGTTCACGGGCCTGCGGCCCGTTCACCATCGAGGTGACTCCGCCACCTCGCACTCTACCGCTCGTCGACGTCGACGAACGCCTCGTCCATCGGCCCGACGTATCGCGCACGCGGCCGGATGAGACGGTTATGCGACCACCTTTTTCATCGTCGGGTGCGCTCCGCGCACCCCTCCTCGAAAAAGCTGGGCTAAAAAGACGCTCCCTCCGGTCGCGCTCTACCGCTCGTCGACGTCGACGAACGCCTCGTCCATCGGCCCGACGTACCGCGCACGCGGCCGGATGAGACGGTTGTCGTCGTACTGCTCCAGCACGTGGGCGATCCAGCCGCCGACGCGGCTCATCACGAAGATGGGCGTGTAGATGTCGATGGGGATGCCCATCTGGTAGTACGTCGAGGCGGAGTAGAAGTCGACGTTCGGGGCGAGACCCTTCTCGGCGGTGAGGTACTCCTCGATAGCGACCGAGTAGTCGTGCCACTGGGGCGTCCCCGCGGCCTGGCCGAGTTCCTCGCTTTTCTCGGAGAGGATCTTCGCGCGGGGGTCCTTGACGTTGTAGACGCGGTGGCCGAAGCCGGGGACGCGCTCGCCCGCGTCGAGCCGGTCCTCGACCCACTCGACGGGGTCCTTCCCCGATTCTTCGAGTTCGAGCAGGGCCTCCATCACGTCCTGGTTCGCGCCGCCGTGCAGGCTGCCCGAGAGGGCACCGATGCCGCCCGGAATCGTGGAGTGGAGGTCGGCGAGCGTCGAGGAGATGACCATCGTCGTGAACGTCGAGGCGTTCAGGCCGTGGTCAGCGTGGAGCACGAGCGCCATGTCGAACGTCTCGGCGAGCACGTCGTCGGGCTCCTCGCCGTTCAGCATGTAGAGGAAGTTCGCGGCGTGGCTCAGGTCGTCACGCGGCTCGACGGGGTCGTCGCCGTTGCGGATGCGGACGAACGCGGCGAGGATGGTCGGGATCTTCGCGGTGATGCGGCGACCCTTTCGGAGGTTCGCGTCCTCGTCGGTGGAGTCGGCGCCAGCGTCGGGGTCGTACGCCGAGAGCTGGGACACGGTCGTCCGGAGCGCGGCCATCGGCTCTTCGTCCTGCTCGGCGAGTTCGCGGACCGTCTCCATGACTCCCTCGTCGACGTGTCGCTCCGCAGCCATCTGCGCTGTGAAGTCGTCGAGTTCCTCGCGATTGGGGAGTTTCCCGTGCCAGAGGAGGTAGAGGACCTCCTCGTAGCTGGCATCGCGGGCGAGGTCTTCGATCGCGTACCCGCGATAGATGAGACGCCCTTCGTCACCGTCGATGAAGCTCAGATCCGATTCGGCGACCAGAACGCCCTCCAGCCCTTTCTTGAGGTCGTCAGACATACGTTGAGCCTTGCGCACGCCCCCCGAAAAGTATTGTCGTTTACGCCGTTACTGCTGGAAGTCTGCCCAAAACACCCCAACTCGTTTCAACCCATCACCAGTTGGAATTAGACAACTGTGTGAGAATCTGGCCCACCGACGAGATAATCCTCACAGACGACCTGTGATACGACATGAAGATGTGGGTTCTGGGCAGTGGGCCCCCCGCACGATGGAGCCGGGCAACGCTTTTCTCGCGGCCGGGCGAACGTCGGGCCATGGATGCCGGTGACGTCGAGTACGAGCCCGTGAGCGTCAAGGAGGTGCTCGCGGAGATGAAAGACACCGCCGAGTTGATGATAGACCTGTCGTTCTCGGCGGTGTTGCTGGGGAGCTCGGAGGTAGCCGAGGAGGTGCTCGAACTCGAGGACCGGATGGACGTCCTGCAGATGCGGGCCCGCATGAGCCTGATGATGGCCGCGCGCTCGCCCGAGGACGCCGAGGAACTCGCCCCCGTGCTGGGGATGGTCGGCGCGACCGAGAAGATCAGCGACGCGACCGGCGACATCGCGAAGGTCGTCCTCGAGGAGATCGGCCTGCCGGACGCCATCCGGACGACCCTGCCGGAGGCCGTCGAGACGGTGGTCCGCGCCACGGTCGCGGCGGACTCGTCGGTCACCGGCCGGAGCCTCGGGAGCCTGAACATGGAGACCGAGACGGGCGTCCGCCTCATCGCGATGCGTCGCGGCGGCGACTGGCACCTCAACCCCGGCAAGGACACCGTCCTCGAACCCGGTGACGTGGTCCTGCTCCGCGGTGCCGAGGAGAACGTCGCCACCGTCTACCAGAACGTGACCGGCGACGAGTTCGTCGCACCCGAACCCGTCGAGGAGGGCATCGAGGACCTCGAACGGGCTGTCGACTCCATCGTCCTCATGAAGAACATGAGCGAACTCGCGGTCGACGTGGCCTACGGCTCGGTGCTGTACGGCAGCGAGGCACTGGCCGAAGAGGTCGCCGAACTCGAGGCCGAGGTCGACGCGCTCGAATCCCGCTTCGAGGCGTGGGTGTTGCAGGCCGCCGAACGTGTCGACGACCCCGTCAGCCTGCGCGGGCTGATGCACCTGGCGGGCGCGACCGAGGTCATCAGCGACGCCGCCCTCGAGATCGCCGAGGGCGTCCTCCGCGGGATGGGCACCCACCCGGTCGTCGCCGAGGCCGTCTTCGAGTCCGACGAGGTCATCGTCCGGCTGACCGTCGCCCCCGGCAGCCAGCTCGCGGGCACCACGCTCGGCGAGCAGATGGTCCGGACCGACACCGGGATGCGCGTCATCGCGGTCCGTCACCGCGACGCCGCGGGGAACGACTGGGAGATAATGCCGGGACCGAAGACGGAGCTCCGCGTCGGCGACGTGTTCATCGCGAAAGGGACCCGCACCGGGGCGACCCGACTGGCAGAACTGGTGGGCGACGACTCACTCGACGAATTCGAATAGCTCGTCGTCGTCGTCGCTGGGCTCCCAGCCCGCCGGCGTCGGCGAGTCGCGGCACGCTTTTCCGAGCAGTATCCAGGCGAGCCCGAGTGGCGACACCGTCAGGAGCCCGACCCAGGCCGGGACCGAGGTGACGGCGACGGCGGCGAAGCCGACCGCCGACAGCGGAACGACGGCCGCTGCGGCCAGTGCCAGCCCGCCAAACTCCTCGCGAGCCGCGAGCCCGAACAGCAACGTCCCGACGAGCAGCAGGCCCAGCCCCGTGGTGAAGGGCGTGACGAGGGGGACCTGGGTCGTCGACAGCACCGGCTCCGGGGTCAGCAACGCGCCGACGTGGACGGTGCCGAGCCCGACGACCGACGTGAGGACGGCGAGGCGACCGAGGTCACCTGCGACGAACTTGAGTCTGGTGTAGACCGCCCAGATACCGGGGAGGAACAGCAGCGCGGCGGCCGACAGCGTCGCACCCGAGGGTGCAGCCGCGACCAGCGACGTCGTCTCGGACAGCACCGCGAGCCCCGAGAGGCCGACCCAGACCAGCCCGCCGAGCGCGCCGACGGTCCCGGCGCGACGCACCCACTTCGGCGGGTCCATGACCTCTGCGACGGCGTTGCGGGCGGTGAGGACCGTCGCGACGAACATCGCGGTCGAGACGAAGACGACGAACGCGAGCACCACGAACAGCAGGGGCGAGCCCGTCCGGGGGCGCACGTCCGCCACGATGCTCGGAATCGCGACGAAGAAGACGAACAGCCCGAACGCGAGGACCAGGCCGCTCGCGACGCCGATTTTGACATTGCGGCCCGCGCCGAGGGCCGCGAAGAACTGGACCATCGGCGGGCGGCCCGGGCGGTCCTGGCCTGTGTCGGTGTTCTCGCTCACAGGCCGACCTTGGGAACTGAGGCACAAATCCGCGTCGGTCCCTCGCTGGCGGTTCCGTGGCCCTCACGCGTACGGGCCGAACTCCTCGCCCCGCACGAGGAAGTAGCCGGTCCCGAGCAGGCCCACGACGGTCGCGACCGTGAACGCGAGCTGGGGGCCCGAGAGGTCGAGACCGGCCAGCGTGAGCCCGCCGGTGCTGTAGAGCCAGCCGCCGACCGCGGCGCTCGGGATGGTGATGGCGTTCCGGACCAGGTAGTACGACCCCGTGACGCGCCCGCCCGCGTCCTTCTCGGCCGGGCCGACGATGAGCGCCTTGTGCGCCGGGAGGCCGGCGAACCTGAGTCCGGAGAAGGCCCAGATGGCCCCGACGACGACCGCCTCGGAGAGGGCGATGCCCGCGATGTCGAGGCCGCCGTCGGGCGCGTTCACCAGCAGGACCGGGAAGACGGAGTAGACGAGGAAGCCGAGGCCCACCACCGGCACGAGGCCGGAGCGCT
The DNA here is from genome assembly GCF_051207375.1 of Haloarchaeobius pelagicus. Lineage (NCBI taxonomy): Archaea > Methanobacteriati > Methanobacteriota > Halobacteria > Halobacteriales > Halorubellaceae > Haloarchaeobius > Haloarchaeobius pelagicus. Next base: position 515,398 of record NZ_JBPJZD010000002.1, read on the forward strand.
GGGTGAGCTTGGCGACGGGCACCATCGTCAGCAGCGCCACCGCCATCTCGACGGCGAGGAACACGCCGAACAGTGCCTCCGGGGCGAGGAAGACGCCGAAGATCGTCGCCGTGGTCTGCAACTCGCGGGTGACGACCAGCACCGCGAACACGTACACCATCCCGTTCGCGAACCGGACCAGAGTGTCCCCGACGAGCAGGGGGCGCAGGGGTGCCGGGAGGCTCGCGAGGTCGTCGCGAATCTGGGAGACGCCGGCGAACTCCTTCCCGAAGGAGTCGCCCTCCGACTCGTAGAGGACGTACTGCGCCACGGTCGCGACGAGTGCAGCCCCGAAGGCGACCGCGATGACGTACCGGAAGCCGAGGTCGAACCCGTAGGCCGCCACGAGTCCGGCAGCGACGAGCGGACCGATCAGGAACGCCACCCTGCGGAAGGTCTCGGTGCTGGCGAAGCCCGTCGCGAGCTGGTCGGTCGGCACCGACTGCTTGACGATGGCGAACGTCGCGCCCAGCCCGAACGACTTCCAGGCCTGTGCGAACACCAGCCCCGCGAAAATCCACGCCCACGCCGGAATCGGCCCGACCGCGAGCTGTTCGGCGAACAGCCACAGCGCGAAGCCGACCGCGGAGGCGAACCCGAAGGCGGTGAGGGCGGTCCGCGAGCCGATACGGTCCGAGACGGCCCCGCCGGGATACGGGTACACCGCCCCGATGAGGTTCCCGAAGCTCCCGTACAGCCCGACGACGACCGAGGTCCCGCCCAGTGCGACGATGTACTCGCCCATGTACCGGCCCGTCATCTGGAAGCCGAGGCTGAACGCGAACATCGCCACCGAGAGCACGAACACGTCCCGCTCCAGCGCGAAGAACTGCCGGAAGTACGTGAGCGCCCCGGGCGTGTCGCTCTCTGCCATAGACGTGTCTGTGAGCGAGGCCGACAAAACCGGTTCGGTCGTGCCCGATTGCGACCGACGGGGTCGTACTGCACAGTGCGGTCGGCCACGCGATTTATGACAGTTCGGGCGAACGACACACCAACATGCAACGACGCCGACTACTGGGGACGATGGGGGCACTGGTCGGCTCTGCCGGGTGTCTTCGTCTCAGTGAAGGCGGTGGGGCGACCGGAACGGCAGGGTCGCAGACGGTCTCCGCGACCGACACCGCGGCTGGAACCGCAGCCAACACGAAGGCCGACACCACGACCGAATCTGGCACCGCAGAACCCGTCGACAGACCGCCGGGGCTGCAGGGCGACGGGGTCGAGGCGTACCTCGCCGACGCCCACCTCAACGCCCTCTCGCGGACCTCCTTCACCACGACGTGGCGGTTGACCCACCTCACGAGGGGTGAAACGGCGGAGGCGAAGCAGGCACTGGTCGGCGGGTCGGCCGCACTGGAGCGCTGGCAGGACGGCAGCGCCATCGACATGTACCGCACCGCCGAGGGTTCGTACTGGCGACAGGACGTCGGCGGGCAGTCCACCTACGGCCACGGCCGGTACGACTTCGACCGCCAGCAGCTCGCCCGGGCCCGCCAGCTCAGGGAGCTTTTCGCCGCCGGACAGTGGAAGCCACCCGAGGAGACCGACGACCGGACGTTCACCATCGAAGCCGACGGCGTCGGCGAGACGGGCAGGTTGAAAGACGACTGGCGGTTCGAGGCGAAGTCCGTCGAGTCGTTCACCGCGGAAGGGGAAGTCCGGCCAGATGGTATCGTGTCGACGCTCACAGCCGAACTCTCGCTCCTGCGGGAGGACGACGGGCAAGACCGACTCGTCAAACTCCGCGTCGACTTCCGGACGACCGACGTGGGGTCGACCGACGCCTCCAAGCCCGACTGGTACAGCACCGCGGTCGAACAGGCACCCGACGTGTCTGCCCGCATCACCGACGACGGGAACTACGTCCGGATGGAACACGCCGGGGGCACCGCGATGCTGCCCGGAACCAACGTGGTCCTCTACGACCGCGGCCCACAAGATCGCGGCAACTGGGGCTACAGCCAGCTACGAGACCCGGTGGAGGCCGGGACGACGCTCTACCTCTGGATGGAGAACGACGAGTTCCACTGGAACCGCGGCGGCAAGCCGGCGGACGCGAACCCGACGCCCCTCGACGACCGGTACGGCTTCTGGATGCACCGCGAGGGCGCGGAGTACTTCGGCAACATCGAGCTGCCGAAGTAGTGCTCCGACGGTGCCGTCGGACTTTTAACACGTCAAATCTATCTATCGACTCGACATGCGACGACGCCGACTACTGGGGACGATGGGGGCACTCGTCGGCTCCGCCGGCTGTCTCCGCCTCAGCGGAGGAGACACCGAGACGACACGACCCCCGACGTTCTCCGTGACGGACACGGGGACCGGGACCGCAGCCAACACGAAGGCCGACACCGCGACCGAAGCGCAGTCCGCCGAACCGCTCGACCGACCGCCGGGGCTCGAGGACGACGGCGTGGCCGTCTACCTGGCCGACGCACACGTCAACGCGCTCTCGCGGACCTCCTTCACCGTCTCCTTCCGGTCGACGAACCTCACCCGCGGCGATACCAACGAGGCACGGAAGGCGCTCGTCGGCGACGAGGGGGCACTGGAGCGCTGGCAGGACGGCAGCGCCATCGACATGTACCGCACCGCAGACGGCTCCTACTGGCGACAGGACGTCGGTGGACAGTCGACCTACGGCCGCCAGCGGTCCGCCTTCGACCGCCAGGAGCTCATCCGGGCGCGGGACCTCCGGACGCTCATCCTCGCCGGCCAGTGGGACGCCCCGGAGGAGACCGACGACCGCGCCTTCGAGATAACGGCCGACGGCATCGGCGAGCCCCAGGCGCTCATGGACGAGTACGAGGGGAAGGAGCTGAAGTCGTACGCTGCCGAGGGGACAGTCCTCGAGAGCGGCGCGATCGCCGAACTGGTCGCCGAGTTCTCGTACCTCCACCAGGAGGCCGACCGCCTGTTCAAGGTCCGCGTCGACTACCGGGCGGCGGACATCGGCTCGACCGACGCCTCGAAACCGGACTGGTACAGCACCGCGGTCGAGCAGGCACCCGACGTGACTGCCCGCATCACCGACGACGGGAACTACGTCCGGATGGACCACCAGGGCGGCAACGCGATGCTCCCGGGAACCGCCGTCGTCCTCTACGACCGCAACGGCCGCGGGAACTGGGGGTACCGCGACCTCGAACAGCCGGTCGAGGCCGGCACCACGCTCTACCTCTGGATGGAGGACGACCGGTTCCGCTGGAACCGCGGCGGCAAGCCGGCGGACGCGAACCCCACGCCCCTCGACGGCCGGTACGGCTTCTGGATGCACCGCGAGGGAGCCGAGTACTTCGGCAACATCGAGCTGCCGCAGTGACGACCGAGGAGAGTCGCGGTCCCCGCTCGGCTCTCGACTCGTATTCCGAAACGGCCGATACGTTTAGGCGAGTCGCTCGGAACGGCACAGGTATGCAACGCCGACACCTCCTCGGCACCCTCGCCGTCCTCGCTGGTACCGCAGGCTGTCTGAGACTGGAAGACTCGGGAGCCGCGACCACCGGTCAGGAGACCGTATCCGAGACCGCGTCCGAGACGCCGACTGCGACGGCAACGGCGACCGAGGCGGACACCACCGCCGAGACCGAGGGCTCCGCCTCGGAGGTGCCTGACTACCCCTCCGGACTCGACGAGGACGGTATCAAGACCTACCTCGCGGACACGCACAGCAGCGCCCTCACGGGGTCCTCGTTCACGCTCCGTCGGCGCATCGTCGACCAGGAGTTCGGTGGGGACCTGGAGAACGCACTGTACCAGGTCGCGGACGATGGTCGGGTCCTCGAAACCACCCAGTTCAACACCGAGGTCAAGAAGTACCACAGCAGCCGCGGGGTCGTCTGGCGACAGACCCACCAGGGACAGGTCCGGTACGGCGCGACCCCGATGACGCTTCCCGCCCGGGAGTTCACCGCCTACCGGTTCCTCCAGAAGCTGCTCCGGGCAGGGACGTTTGGCGCGCCGTCGGAACCGGATACGAGCGGCGACGTGGTGACGTGGGACCTGCAGGCAACCGGGGTAGCCGACCCCACGCCGCTCAAGAACCGCTTCGGTGCCACGTCGGTGAACGAGTTCGGCGCGGACCTCACCGTCGACGAGCGCGGTATCATCGAGGAACTGGTGGCCGAGTTCACGTTCGTCGCCGAGTACGACGGGAAGGAGAAATCACGGCTCGCGCGCATCGAGACCAGCGACGTCGGCAGAACCAGCGTCTCGGAGCCGTCGTGGACCGCCGAGGCCCGACGGCGCGCACCCGAGGTGGCACTCTCGATGAGCGACGACCGTCGCGTCGTCACCATCGAACACGAGAGCGGCGACCCGATTCCGGCCGGCACCGAGCTGACGATGTTCGACGGTTCGGGACACCTCGGGTTCACGCGCATCAGTCAGACGCTCCAGACGGGCGGGCGACTCGACGTGTGGGTCGAGAACGGCCAGCTGGCGATGGAGTTCGGCGAGGCGGACGGCGGGAGCGCGACCCACGAGTTCGTGGGGCGAACCGGCGTCTCGATGTTCCTCAACGGCGCGAACTACGTCAACCGCGAGGTCTGAGGCCGCGAAAACCCAGCGGGTGACGCCGCCGCATGTCGGTTCGTATACCGAACACCTAAAGGGTGACCGACCTATCTGTAGGGCAATGACGACCCTGGGAACCGCGAGCGCGGCCCCCGGCGAGGTCGACACCGGTCGCCTGACCGTCGGGGAGACCCGCGACGGCAGCCCGGTCGGCCTCCCCGTCGCCGTGGTGAACGGCGAACGGGACGGCCGGACCCTCTACATGCAGGCCGTGAGCGACGGGAACGAGTTGAACGGTGTCGGCGTCATCCGAGAGGTGTTCCCCCAGCTGGACCCGGCGACGCTGGCCGGCGAGATACGCATCGTCGGCATCGTGAACTACCACGGCTTCCAGATCGACTCGCACCGGAACCCCATCGACGACACGAAGCTGAACCGAACCTACCCCGGCGACCACGACGGCACCTCGTCCGAGCGCCTCGCCGCGGCCACCTTCGACGCGGCCCGTGACGCCGACCTCATCCTCGACCTCCACCAGGGGTCGGACAGCCGGATGATAAACGAGACGCGGGTGCGCTGTGGCCGCCGCCACCGCCTGCACCAGAAGTGCCTCGAACTCGCGAAGGTGTTCGGCGCGGGCCACATCCTCGACCAGAAGGGCCCCGACGGCCAGCTTGCACGAGCCGGTCCCGACGAGGGCATCCCGACCATCGACCCCGAACTCGGCGGCACCGTGGGCTTCGACCACGAGAGCATCGAAATCGGTGTCGAAGGCGTGTTCAACGTCCTCCGGTACTACGACTTCCTCGACGAGGACGCGACGACGGAGACCCAGACCCGCGCGAAGGGCTTCGACCAGTACGGCTCGCCGGCCGGCGGGCTCGTGACGTTCGAACCCGACCTCGGAGAGCAGGTCGACCGCGGCGACGTCCTGTTCACCGTCACCGACCCGTTCGGCCAGCTGAAGGCCGAAGTGACCGCCGACTCGAACGGTATCTTCTGGCGCGCCCGGCGGCTCCCGCAGGTCGCGACCGGCGAGTACGTCTGCTCGGTCGGCACGGACATCGACTCCTACTGATTCCAATGCAGCACCTCTACTGCCCCGAGTGTGGCACCGAACACGAAGCAAGTGCGGACGAACCGTGGCGGTGTCCGACAGACGGCCACGCGCTCGACCTCGAGACGCCGCCACTGCCGGACGGGAACCCGCTCCCCGTCAGCCAGCTGGACACGCGCCGCGGCCTCTGGACGTTCCACGAGTTCATGCCGGTCGACCAGCGCGTGACGCTGGGCGAGGGGTTCACCCCACTGGTGGACGCGCCCCAATGGGACGCCGAGTTCAAGCTCGAGTACGTCTCGCCGACCGGCTCGTTCAAGGACCGCGGCGCGACGACCATCCTCTCGCGGGCCGCCGGCCTCGGCGTCGAGAAGGTCATCGAAGATTCGTCGGGTAACGCCGGCTCCGCCATCGCGACCTACGCGGCCCGCGCCGGCATCGAAGCCGACGTGTACGTCCCGGCCGACGTGAAGCAGTCGAAGCTCATGGCCATCCAGCGCTCGGGTGCCCGCCCGGTCCGCGTCGAGGGGACCCGCGAGGACGTGACGAAGGCGGCCATCGACGCCGTCGAGAACGGCGAGGGCTGGTACGCCAGCCACGCCTGGAACCCCGCGTTCTACGCCGGCACGATGACGTTCGCCATCGAACTCGCCGCCCAGCGCGACTGGAGTGCCCCCGACGCCGTTGTCACCCCGGTCGGTCACGGCACCCTCCTGCTGGGAGCCTACCGTGGCTTCGACGTGCTCCAGCGCGCTGGCATCATCGACTCGATGCCCCGCCTGCTCGGCGCGCAGGCCGCCGGCTACGCGCCCATCGCGGACACCTTCCACGGCACGCCCGAAACCGAGGACGACCACCCCAACGACATCGCCGACGGGATCCAGATCCGCGAGCCGGCCCGGAAGGACCAGCTCGTCGACGCCATCGAGGCCACCGGCGGCGACTGCATCGCCCTCGGTGAGAACATCGTCGAGAACACGCTCGATGCCCTCCACCGCCGCGGCTTCTACGTCGAACCCACCTGTGCGACCGCGCCCGCCGCGCTCACCAAGTACCGCGAGATGGGCGTCCTCGACGAGGACGACGACGTGGTCGTCCCGCTCACCGGGAGCGGCCTGACGACGCTCTGAGCCGTGACGAGGTCCCCCGCCTCGTTCTGCCCGGACTGTGGCACCGAGACCGAGAGCACGCACGTCGACGGGCGCGACCGGCGGTTCTGCCCCGCCTGCGAGCGCATCGTCTGGCACAACCCCATCCCGACCGCCGGCGTCGCCGTGGTCGGTGACGAGGGCGTGCTACTCGGCCAGCGCGACGTCGACCCAGGCATCGGCGAGTGGGGCGTCCCCGGCGGCCACATGGAGGCCGACGAGACCCCCGAGGAAGCTGCCGCCCGCGAACTCGAAGAAGAGACCGGCGTCAGCGTCGACCCCGACGAGTTGACACTCCTCGAGACGTTCACGAGCGGCCCGTTTGCGGGGAAGTACGTCGTCTCCATCGGGTTCGCGGTCCGCGCCGAGGAGACGATGGGGGCGCCCGAGGCCCTGAACGAGGTGCAGGCAGTCGGCTGGTTCACGCCCGAGTCGTTCGCTGCCAGTGACGAGGTGCTGCACGAAGACCACGCCCAGCGCCTGCGGCTCGCCTGGGAACGGTTTGGGTAGTCAGGGTCGAGTGGAAGCGAAGGGGTTCTACTTTTTCAGTGGCGGGTGGCGCGCGCTGACGAGGGTGGCGAACGCCAGTGAGCCCGCGAAGTCGAGTCGCGCGAGGGACGACTGGAACGAAGCGTAGCGAAGTGAAAGGAGTCGGCTGGGGAGGGAGTGGTGCGGTTATGGACGCTAGCGAGAGTCGACGAAGTCGAACCAGCCGCAACGCTCGAAACACTACCAGAATCAACCAGAACCGACTGCGTCAACGCTCAGGATGTGTTTCGGCGTCGAACCCACCCCGCACCAGCGGTTTCGCGACGTGCCTGCGAGCACACGGCGGGACCTCGTACCACCCGGTCTCCAGCTCGCGCTCGACCGAAACCTCGACCTTCCCCGACGCATCGGTCCCGCAGTCCCGGCATCGATAGCCCTGGTTCCGGCCCGCGGACTTCATCGTGTTCCCGCAGCCGTCACAGACGGGGGTCTCGTAGCCAGTCCGGTTCAGTTCGCGAACCGCGAACTTCTCCAGCTTCAGGGTTCCATCGGTGACCTCGCCACAGACCGTGAGTTCGTCTCCCTCTCGGAGAGTGCGAACCCGGTCGCGAAAGCGCTTCGTGGGTTCGAAGGCGGCGCACTGGACGGACGTCTCACCCGCTGAATCCCCGAACTCGAAGAAGACGTGCCCGCCCCGCCTCGTCTCGGGCTCTGAGGCGACGACACCCGAGACTCGGTACGCCCGGTCTTCGTTCAAGGAGCCGAGTTCCCCGGGCGCCAGATGGGCGTCAGTCCCCTGGTTCGTCTGGAACGTCGCCGCGTCGAACACCGGCTCCGAGTCGATGGCTCCTGCTAGATTCCGGCAGGCCTCAGGGTCATCGCCACGAATCCCGTGCAGGATGGGACACGGTGTGTGCGGCACGCAGACTGCCTCCCCTTCGACCCGGTCCACGGTGTCCCAGGCGCGGGGGTAGTACTCGTCTGCCGCCGCGAAGAGCGAGTCGTAGTCGATGTCGCGCTCGGTGCCCCATCGCTCGGGCTCGCGGTAGCTGATGTGCTCGGTCGTCCAGTCGTCGAAGGCGGTCCAGGCACCGACGGCGGCGAGCGCACCGACCAGTCCCTGCGAGTTCTTCCAGCCGGCGCGGGCGTATTCGAACTCGTCGGCCAGTGCTTCGGCTCGGTCGACCGGGATAATCTCGCGGAGGGCATCGCAGGCGAACTCGGCGACCGCGTCGGGCACCTCGTCTGGAGACCCAGGTGCGACCACGAGGCCGGGGTTGGTCATCGGGTCGTCGGTTTCAGCGGCTCCATCCAGCTCCTCGCGGGCGAGTTCGAGGGCCGTCTCCGGGTCGGCATCGGTGTGAATCGCGAGGGCCGCGTTCCCGCGGGTCTTGAACTCCACCGCGGGGTTGAGCCGGACGAGGAGCAGGCGCTCGACCGTCGCGCCGCGGTCGCGCAGACGCGCAGCGACCCGGTTCGCGACGTAGGTCGTGCACATCCCGCGGGTGCGAGAGTCCGTGTCGTCCAGCCCGATGACCGTCATCGTGTGCGAGAAGTAGGGCGGTGGCTATCGGGGTTTCGACTCGTACCCGAAGAATTGGGGAGTGCAGCGACGTTACGTGCCCGTCCCGTTGCCCTGTTCGTCGTCGCCGTTCCCGGAGCCGCCGGGAGCCGGATGGCAGGCGTGCTCCGAGACGCGCTCGAACCGCTGGGGGAGCAGCGGGTCGTAGTCGACACCGTCGCCGACGCGCTCTCCCCGGCCCGCGTTGTTCCCGTCGGTCGTCGGGCCGGTCGGGTGCCCCCAGAAGTTGCAGGTCGCGTCGACCACACCGTTGCCGGATTCGTTCGTCGCGGCGACCTCGGTGTGGTCGAGGAAGTTGCAGTGGTGGACGTGGAGGTCGTCCCCGGAGGCGGTCCCCCGGGTTGTGACACCTCTCTCGTTTGCTTCGAAGGTCGTTCGTTCCACGGTGGCCTCGAGCGTGGAATCATCGTCGTATCCCCAGGTGAGCATGCCGACGTCGTTGTTCGAGATGGTGCAGTCGGTGACCACCACGTTCCGTACAGTAGCGTGTTCAGCCCGGCCGTCACGACTGGTGTCTCCCACCCCGAAGACGACGACACCGAGGTTGTACTTCGAGATGTCCTGTTCAGTCACCTGGATGTCCTCGATATCAGCACCGTAGCCGACGATCTGGATTCCGTGCCTCTCCGCGTACTCGTCGGGTCGGACATCTCGATGAATCTCGTTGTTTCGAACGGTAACACCGCGAACCAGACGGCCACGGCTCCACACGTTGACCCCGAGCTGGCAGTTCTCGAACCGGTTCTCCTCGACGGTGACGTCGGCAAGGTCACCGGCACGAGTCGTCAGTGGGATACAGCCGGTGCCACAGTCGACCGCCTCGTTGTCGCGACAGACCACGTCTCGGACGCCGCTTTTCGTGTCCGAGTCCGACGTGAACGAGGACATGGCCAGGAACTTGTAGGCGTGGTTCGCGCCGGTGACCCGGTTACCCTCGATAGTCACGTCACGAATCGCCGCGGCTCGTGACCAGTCCGGCCCACCGTTCGCGTCCAGAATGATGCCGTGTTTCTCGTTGGCCTGGATGTCATCGTCGCCGTCCGAGGTGAGTTCGACGGTGTTGTCCCGGATGGTGACCTGCTCGACGAGCGACTGCGCCCCGGAGTAGTTGTGAGAGAACACCTTGATACCAGAGATGTCGAACCGGCCGACGACCTCGTTGGCCGCGACCGTGACGTTCCGCGATACCGAAGTCCGACCGTCCTGTGCATTGGCCTGGATTCGAATGCCGTTTACGGGATTGCCGTCGGGTGTGTTCTGCTCCCACCAGTTCCCCTCCGCGTCGGGGACCGAGTCGGAAGCCGTTATCACGTTGTCCCGAACCACCGAATCGCTGACGCCGGACAGATTGATTGCCGTGTGTGCAATCGAATCGAACCGACAGCGCTCGACCGTCCAGTTCCGTGAGGTTCCCCGTCCGCCGTTGTACACAGCGACAGCCGACCCGACGATATGGTCCATCGAGACGTCACGGATGGTGACGTTGGACCGGTACCCGGTCTGGATGCCAGCCCCAGCCTCGTTGGTCTCCTGTCCGGGTGAGTTGAGGTCCACGCCGAAGTTCCTGATGACGACGCCCTCGATGGTCAACGAGGGACCGTCCTCGGTGTTCTCCATCGAGATGCCACCGGCCCCTGCCACACCGCCGCCGTCGATAACCGGCGCATCCGGGCCCGCCCCGGGTTCGTCGCCGCCGGTGTCGCCTCGCAACGTGAGCGATTTCGACGACGGGATGCCGACCTGTTGCTCGTAGGTGCCACCCGCGATGTGGATGGTCGCCCCGTCGGGTGCCTCCGCGACAGCCCGCTGAATCCGGTCGTACGCATCCGGGTCGTCCTTGTCGACCGTGAGTTCGCGTGCCGCCGTCGCCGTGGTCGTTCCGACGAGTCCGATACCACCTGCCATCAGCGACTTCTTGAGGAATGCTCGTCGCTGCGTTGGTCCAATCCCCATATTGGGTTGACAGTCAAATCAGGATGACAAATAACTGGTGGCCATCCGGGATGGGTCGGCTGAACCGAGCGAATCGGCGTGTGGGGCCCGGAATCCACAGACTGTGTTTCTGTTTGTGGTTCCGCACGAGACACTGCCTCCCCCGCGCCAGACACGAATCTTCGAGCAGCCCGCCAGGACCGGTTCGGGCACGGTTGTCCACCACCACCGCCCCGGAGCGATACCCGCGAAAACGCCCGACTCACCCACCCTCGCTCCGACACAACACATATATGCGAGAAACAACTTACGTGTCCGTATGTCTCGGGATGCACTGGTCGAGAACCTCACCGCCATGCTGCAGGATGCAGGCTTCCGCGTGAGCGACCGGTGCGTCATCCGTCCGAAGAGCTTCGACCTGGCAGCCCGCCGGGGCGAGGAACTCGTCCTCGTCAAGATCCTCTCGAACATCGACGCCTTCGACGCGGCGACCGGCGCGGAGATGCGACGGCTCGGGTCGTACCTGGACGCGACGCCCCTGGTCATCGGTCTCAGAACGCGCGACGAGGACCTCAAGCCCGACGTGGTGTACTTCCGCCACGGCGTTCCCGTCATGGCACCCAACACCGCGATGGACCTGTTCGTCGAGAAGGTGCCGCCGCTCATCTACGCGGCTCCCGGCGGCCTGTACGTCAACATCGACGGCGAGCTGCTGGCGGACGAGCGCGAACAGCAGAACATGAGCCTCGGACAGCTCGCGAGCGAACTCGGCGTCTCCCGGCGTACCGTCTCGAAGTACGAGGACGGCATGAACGCCTCCGTCGACGTGGCGATGCGCCTCGAAGAGATGTTCGACGCACCCCTGACCGCCCCGGTCGACGTGATGGACGGGGCCGACGAGGTGCGCGAGGCCGAGCCGACACCGGACGACCCGGAGGCCGACCCGGACGACGAACCCATCGTGACCGTGATGACCCGCGTCGGCTACGACGTGCATCCGACGCTTCGCTCGCCGTTCAAGGCCGTCAGCGAGGACAACGAGGCCGACGACGAGGGGCCGGTGTCACACCGTGACGTCCGCGAGCACACGCTGCTCACCGGCCACTCGAAGTTCACGAAGGCCGCCGAAAAGCGCGCCCGCATCATGAGTTCCATCGGGTCGGTGACCCGCACCCGGTCGGTGTACTTCGTCGACCGCTCGAAGCGCGAGTCCGTGCATGGAACCGCCATCATCGAGCGCGAGGAGGTCGAGCAGATGCGCGACGCCGACGACCTGCGCGACCTCATCCGCGAGCGGACCGACGTGGAAGAGGAGCCGGCCTGAGTCGGCACTGGCGGCGGTCGTTCTCTCGTCGAAACAGACAGCGTGTAGCGGCCGGCTTACGCTTCCGCGCCGTAGGTCTTCTCCAGGTAGGCGACGATGTCGTCCGATTCGGGCATCCCGTCGACGCCGTGCTCGGTGTCGACCAGGACGGGCACGCCCGTCTGGCCGCTGATATCCTCGACTTCGGTGCGCTCGGAGTGCGAGCGCGGCACCTCGTGGGAGACGTACTCCAGGTCGAGGTCGGCGAGCTTGGACTTCACTTTCGCGCAGTACGGGCACCCGGGCAGTTCGTACAGTTCGAGCGTCATGGCTGGCCGGACGTAGGAATCCCTATATAAAGAGGCCAGCGGTCCTGTGTGTGCCCGGTGCCAGACCACCGCCGGGAGCTGAACGGCGAGAATGGCCCGGCAACCCATGGCAGGCGGACCACCGGTGCACAAGACACTTACCTCTGTTTCTCTGATAATTTCGACACGTGCTGGTGAGCCCACTCGTGGTGTGGCTCATCGTGCTCGCCCTGCTCGCAACCGTCGGGACCCCGCTCGCGGCCGCCGCCCTCCCACGGTCTTATGACCACGGCACCGCGTTCGCCCTCCCCATCGCCCTGGTCGTGGTGACCCTGTTCACCTACTGGGCTGGACAGGTCAGCTTCACAACCACTACGGTCATCGGAGCGGTGGTGCTCCTCGCCGGTCTGAGCCTCCTCGCGAGCCGAGTCGCACCACCCGTTCCCCGCCGAACCGCCCTCGAAACAGCCGCGGTGTTCGGTGTCGCCTTCGCGGCCATGCTGTCCCTTCGTCTCGTCCACCCTGCCGCCATCCCGCCGGGCGGCGAGAAGTTCCTCGACTACGGGCTCCTCCGTGGAGTCCTGCGCGCCGACCAGCTTCCGCCCGAGGACTTCTGGTTCGCGGGCGAACGACTGCGCTACTACTACGGCGGCCACCTCGTCGCAGGAATCGTCGCGAAACTGTCCGGCGTCGAGTCGAGGTACGCCTACAATCTGGCGATACCGACCTTCTTCGCCTGCATCGCGACGGGTGCGTACAGTCTCGCGGGGACCATCGCCGACGCGCGGGACCGGTCGCCCCGGGCTGCGGGCGTGGCCGCCGCGGTGGTCGTCGCGTTCGGGAACAACCTCGCACCCATGGTCCGGGTGTTCCTCGGGTTCCTGCCCGACTCGCTCGTCGAGCAGTACGGTCGAGCCGCCGTCGCGGGAATCCGCGCACCCACCGGCGAGGCACTCGACGGCGTCATCGGCTACGCGAACTGGGGCTACTGGAACACCCGGTACGTGCTGGACGGGACGCTCGTCGTCTCGCCCTCGTGGGAGTACGTCAACGGCGACCTCCACGCCCACATGATGGCACTGCCGTTCCTCCTGCTGGTCGCCGCGCTCTGTTTCGCGTGGTGGCGAGCCCCGAGCACCGACCCGCAGCGCTGGCTCCGCCTGCTCGCGGTGATTCCGGTCGTCGGCCTTCTCGCACTGACGAACCTCTGGAGCGTCCCGACCGCCTGCGGCCTCGTCGCCCTCACGGTCGCCTGTGCGGGCGATCACCCGTTCCCCGGGCTCGACCGGGGGAGTCGCTGGCGGCGGGAGGTGACCAGACATGCCTCCGCGGCGGTGAGCGCCGTCGTGGTCGGGGTCGGCGGCGCGCTCGTCGCGGCACCGTTCCTGCTCGACCACACGCCGGTGAGCCGTGGCGTCGGGCTGTTCCCACCGCGGAGCGCACTCGTGCCGTTCCTGCTCGCGTGGGGCCTGTTCGCCGTGCCGTTCGCGCTCGTCCTGCTGCCGCGGGTGCTGTCGTGGACCGCGGGCTCTCGGTGGCGAACCGCGGGCGTCGGCCTCGTGCTCCTGGTGTCGGTTGCTGGTCTCGCCGTCGACTTCGCAGCCCTCGCCGTCCTCGGCCCCCTGTTCCTGGCGGGCTGGGTGCTCTCGCGGGCCCGGGCCGACTTCACCGCCGCACTCGTGCTCGCGGGGGCGGGGCTGTTGCTCATCGTGGAACTCGCCTACGCCCGGGTCTGGCCGGTCGGCGGCCACGAACGGTGGAACACGGTCTACAAGGTATCCATACAGGTCTGGACGTTGTGGGGCGTCGGGCTGGGTGTCGTGCTCGGCCGGTGGCACGACCGACTGCACGAGTCGCTGCGAGCGCTCGGACAGAACCGGGACCTCCCGGCGGCGCCCTCGAAGACCGTCCTGACGAGCGTCCTGCTCGTCGCCGTCCTGGTCTCGACCTGCGCGTTCCCGGTGCTCGTCTACAACACCCAGGTCGACCCGGTCGTCTCGAACCCCGGGCAGGCAGACCTCTCGCTCGACGCGACGCGATACGTCGAGCGGGCCCACCCCAACGAATCCGCGGCCATCGACTGGCTGAACCAGCGAGACGGGACGCCGACCATCCTCACCCAGGCCGGCGACGAGACGTACACGTGGCACTCCGCGCCGGCGACCCTGACCGCCCTCCCGACCGTCGTCGGCTGGGAGCACGAGGCCGGCTATCGCGGCATGGAACCGTACGAGAGCCGGGTGAACGACACCGCAGCGATATACAGCGGTAACTGGTCAGCGTCGGCGCAGCTGCTGGCCAGATACGACGTACAGTACGTCTACGTCGGACCCGACGAGCGCCGCCAGTACGACCGGCCGACGCTCGCGTATCCGGACCGGAAACTGGTCGCGTTCGAAGAGAAACCGGGAATCACGGTCGCCCACCAGAGCGGGACCGTGACCATCTACGCCGTCAACGAGACGGCGATGTGCGCCGCGGAGAACGTAAGTTGTCCGTGATCAGCCGAGGACGCCGCCGGTACGGACGACGAAGTAGACGAGGAACGCCCCGGCGAGCACCCACTGCCCGGCCGAGATGTCGTCGAACTCGCCCGCTGCCGTCTTCACGAGCGGGTAGCTGAGGATACCTGCCGCGATACCGTACGCGATGGAGAACGTGAACGGCATGACCATGATGGTCAGGCCGGCCGGCACCGCGTGCGTGATGTCGTCCCACTGGATCTCGACGACGTTGCGCAGCATCAGAATCGCGATGACGACGAGCACGAGGTGCGACGCGTACACCGGAATCGCCGCCGCGAGCGGGACGAACACGAGCGAGACGAGGAACAGCAGCGCGACGACGAGGGCCGTCATGCCGGTGCGACCGCCCTCCTCGACACCCGTCGCGGACTCGATGTAGGTCGTGACCGTCGACGTGCCCAGGATACCGCCCGCGGTCGTACCGACCGCGTCGGCCATCAGGGGCTTGTCGATGTCGGGGAGTTCGCCGTCCTCGTCGAGGAAGTCACCCGCCTGTCCGACGCCGACGAGGGTGCCGGCGGTGTCGAAGAAGTCGACGAAGAAGAACGTGAACACGACGAGCGCGAAGGTGAACGCCTCGACGTTGCCGAAGCCGCTGATGAACGCGCCGACCAGCGGCGTGATGTCGTAGGTGGCCGCGGGGAGTTCGCTCGCGACGAAGGCCCCCTGCTCGTTGATGAACGCTCCGGAGAGAACCGTCGGCGCGTAGCCAGCTAACGAGAGGCCGAACCCGACGAGCGTCGTCACAGCGACACCGA
Organism: Haloarchaeobius pelagicus; assembly: GCF_051207375.1. Taxonomy (NCBI): domain Archaea; kingdom Methanobacteriati; phylum Methanobacteriota; class Halobacteria; order Halobacteriales; family Halorubellaceae; genus Haloarchaeobius; species Haloarchaeobius pelagicus. The sequence continues at coordinate 531,060 of NZ_JBPJZD010000002.1, forward strand.
TGATGATGGACCCCTTCACGCCGCGGGCGTACAGCCCGAAGGTGAGGAAGAGGCCGAGAATCGAGACGATGGCGACCGGACTCTGGGCGATGGACGAGAGCGCCACGATAGTACCACCCTCGCCGGTGATGACGCCCATCGCTTCCAGGCCGATGATGCCGAGGAACAGCCCGATACCGGTCCCGACCGAGAACTTGACCGGTTCAGGGATGAGGCCGACGACGAACTCACGCGCGCCGACCGCCGTGAGGACGATGAAGATGACACCCTCCACGAAGACCGCGGCGAGGGCGGTCTGCCACGGGATGCCGAGCCCGAGGACGACGGTGAACGCGAAGAACGCGTTCAGGCCGAGCCCGGGCGCTTGCGCGAACGGTCTGTTCGCGTAGAACGCCATGACAGTCGTGGCGACGACGCTCGCCAGGATGGTGACGACCGCCAGCATCTGGATGACCTGTCCCTGGGAGTAGCCCTGGATCTGCACCGCGTTGCTCATGATGGCGGGGTTGACGGCGACGATGTAGCTCATCGTCAGGAACGTCGTGATACCCGCGACAATCTCTGTTTTCAGGTTCGTCCCGTGCTCCTCGAAGCCGAAGTAGTCGGCGAACCAGCTGTCCCCACCCGTGGACGTGGACTGGTTTGCCGTGCTTTCACTGGAACCCATAATGCACGTATGGCCAACCACAGAATTACTAAATTAAAGTCTTACGGAAATTCAGCCCTGGGATACACACAATCCTGTATATTTTCACGGTTGTACCCTCCGAAAGCCGACAGAGCGCCACGACGACCATCGGCTTTCTGATTCATGCCTCGCGGGTCGCGGACGGGGTGGATACCGGCCCGTGAACCACACACCTATCACCTCGTTTTGAGGAACCCAGCACACCAGTCGGTCCATCTGCATCCGGCAGACGGACCGTACCGACCGTCGTTCGGGACGCCGTCCCGAAAACTTTCAATCCAGAGTCACTACGCCAATTTTTATACCGGGACGCACAACGTCATGGCAATGGACGTCGCGGACCTGCCCCTCGCCGACCGATTCGTCGACCACTTCCACGCGAAGGGGGTCGAAGAACTCTATCCCCCACAGGTCGAAGCGGTCGAGGCCGGTGTCTGCGAGGGCGGCCGCGTCCTCGCCGCGGTGCCGACCGCCTCCGGGAAGACCTTCGTCGCCCAGCTCGCGATGCTCACGAGCGACGGCCCCGCCCTGTACGTGGTCCCGCTCCGGGCGCTCGCGACCGAGAAGTACGACGAGTTCTGCGAACTGCCCGATGTCTCGGTCGGCATCTCGACGGGCGACTTCGACGCGACCGACGAGGACCTCGCCGAGCACGACATCGTGGTCGCCACCTCAGAGAAGGTCGATTCTGCCATCAGGAACGGGGCGGCGTGGGTCGAGGCCATCGACTGCGCCGTCGTCGACGAGATACACCTGCTCGACGCGGACGGCCGCGGGCCCACGCTGGAAGTCACCATCGCCAAACTCCGCCGGCTCACGCCGGACATCCAGCTGGTCGGGCTCTCCGCGACGGTCGGCAACGCCGAAGAGATCGCCGACTGGCTCGACGCCGAACTGGTCCGCTCCACCTGGCGGCCCGTCGACCTGAAAACGGGCGTGTACGCCGAGGAGACCATCAGCTTCGACGACGGCGAGCAGCGCGACGTCGACACCGGTGGCGACCCCGCCGCCGTGGCGCTGGCCCGTGACGCGGTCGAGGACGGCGGCCAGTGCCTCGTGTTCGTCTCCTCGCGCCGGGCCGCACAGGGCCTCGCGACCGACCTCGTGGACGAGTGGTTCGATTCTGCGCCAGAAGTCGCCGAGGAGTTACGGGTCAGCGCCGCCACCGACACCGGGATGGAACTCGCCCGGTGTGCCGCGAACGCGGTCGCCTTCCACCACGCCGGCCTGTCTGCCGAACACCGCCGACTGGTCGAGACCGCGTTCCGCGACCGCGAGCTGAAGGTCATCGTCGCCACCCCCACCCTCGCCGCGGGCGTGAACGTCCCCGCCCGCCGGGTCGTCGTCCGCGACCACGAACGCTACGACGGGACCGGGATGGAGCCTCTGCCCGTCCTCGAAGTCCACCAGATGTTCGGCCGGGCGGGTCGCCCCCACCTCGACCCCTACGGCGAGGCGATGCTGGTCGCCCGCGACGGCGAGGCCGACACCCTGCGCGAGCGCTACATCGGCGCCGACCCCGAGCGCGTCACCTCGAAGCTCCACAGCGAGGTCTCCCTGCGAACGCACGTCCTCTCGACCGTCGCCTCGGGTTTCGCGGACTCCCGTGCCGCCGTCCTCGAACTGCTCGACGAGACGTTCTACGGCCACCAGCGCCCCGGCAGCGACCTCGAGGCCGTCGTCGACGACGTGCTCGACTACCTCGAATCGGCGGGCATGCTCGACCGCACCGACGGCCTCCGGGCGACGAAACTCGGCTCCCTCGTCTCCCGGGTGTACGTCGACCCCGTCACCGGCGCGTCCGTCATCGACGCCCTGGGCCGGGCCGCCGACAACCCGCGGCTCACCCCCCTCACCGTGCTCGAACTCGTCTGTGACACCACCGACATGCCCGAACTCTACACCAGAAACGACGAGGCCGGTCGGCTCACCGACGAGGCGATGCGCCGCGAGTCCGAACTCACGAAGTCGGTGATGGACTTCGACGGCGACTTCCAGGCGTGGCTGGACGTGTTCAAGACCGCGAAGATGCTCTCGGACTGGTCCGAGGGCGCGGACGCCGACACGGTGGCTGAACGCTACGGGGTCGGCCCGGGCGACGTGCGCCGCATCGCCGAGCGCGCTGCCTGGCTCCTGACGGCGACCGAGTCACTGGCGGAGTACATCGCCGACGAGGGCACGGACGTGACGCGCGTCGCCCGGGTCATCCGGGAGACGCGCGAGTCGCTGGTCGAGCGCGACGTGTGACAGCAGGGAGACGCAGCCAGAATCAGGGTTCGACGTCGACCAGCGCGCCGACCGGCGCGTCGGTCCGCTCGGCCGCCCGTTCCTTGCCCTCGTCACCGACCGCGATGAGCGCGAACACGCCCGCCACGTCGGCCCCCGCGTCGGCCACGATGTCGAGCAGGAGTTCCTGGGTCTCGCCGGAGCGGATGAGGTCGTCGACGACGAGCACGGAGTCACCCGCGTCGAGCGCCGACGCCGGCAGATAGTAGGTGAGTTCGATGCCGGACTGGAGGCGCTGGCGGGCCTCGATGAACTCCTCGACCGCGGTCTCTTTCGACTTCTTCGCGTACACGCAGTCCGCGCCGAAGTAGCTCGCCATCGAGGCGGCGAGCGTGATGCCGTCGGTCGCGGCCGTCAGGACGGCGTCGGGGCGGTCGAAGGCGAAGGCGTCCGCGGCGACCGGCGCGACGAGGTCGAGGAAGGCCTGGTCGAAGACAGCTGCCGAATTATCGACGTAGCCCTCGTCGTCGACCCGGATGCGCGCGCCCAGTTCCGCGGCAAGTTCGTCGCGACCGACCCCTTCGACGACCTCCCGGGCCCGGTCAGCACTCGGAAGGACGTGCCCGTTCACGTAGCGGTTCAGGTCGCCTGCCGGCAGCCCCGTCAGCGCCGCCAGCTCGTCGTACGTCCGCGTCTCCTTCAACATCTGGAGGACGTCGACGGCGCGCAGCTGGAGGGCCGCCTTCTCGGCTCGGTTCATACCCACTATGCACGACTACACAATCATGAATACATCGAATCGGTCGGGTTAGAAAGTGGGCACGACCGTGGGCTCGTCCTAGCTCAGGAAGTTCGGCTCGACGTGCTTCTGGTCGCGCTCGGCACGGAGGTGCTCGAGGAACTCGTCGGTGTCGACGTCGTACTCCTGGCGCTCCTTGCGGTCACGCACGGAGAGGTTGCCGGCCTCCTCCTCGTTGTCGCCGACGATGATCATGTACGGCACGCGGTCGTTGTGTGCGCCGCGGATCTTGCGCTCGATGGTCGCGTCGCGGTCGTTGACCTCGACACGGAACTCCGAGAACTGCTCTTTGACCTCGTAGGCGTACTCGAGGTTGTCGTCCGAGATGGGCAGGATGCGGACCTGCTCGGGGGCGAGCCAGAACGGGAACTTGCCCGCGAAGTGCTCGATGAGGACCATGAAGAAGCGCTCGTAGGAACCGTACAGCGCGCGGTGGATCATCACCGGGCGCTCGTGCTCGTTCTCCTGGCTGACGTAGCTCAGGTCGAAGCGCTCGGGCATGTTGAAGTCGAGCTGGACCGTCGGGCCGTCCCACTTGCGCCCGAGGGCGTCGGTGAACGCGAAGTCGATCTTCGGGCCGTAGAACGCGCCGTCACCCTCTTCGAGGTCGTAGTCCATGCCACGCTTCTCCAGGACCGAGGTGAGTTGCTCCTCGGCCTGCTCCCAGATCTCGTCGCTGCCGACGGACTTCTCGGGACGGGTCGCGAGCGCGACCTCGAACTCCAGCCCGAAGGTGTCGAGGATCTGCATGATGATGTCCATGATGGCCTCGACCTCCGCCTCGATCTGGTCGGGGCGGGCGAACAGGTGGCCGTCGTCGATGGTGAACGCCCAGACGCGCGAGAGCCCGGAGAGCTCCCCGCGCTGTTCCTTGCGGTAGACCTTCCCGTTCTCGGCGTAGCGGATGGGCAGTTCGCGATAGCTCCAGGAGTGGTCCTGGTAGATGGCGGCGTGACCCGGGCAGTTCATCGGCTTCAGGCCGTACTCGTCGTCACCCACGTCGAACAGGAACATGTCGTCGTGGTAGTTCTCGTAGTGGCCCGACTGCTTCCAGAGGTCCGTCTTGAACACGTGGGGGGTCTCGACGTACTCGTAGCCAGCATCGAGGTTCATCCCCTCGATGAAGCGCTCGAGTTCGCGCAGGATGGTCTTCCCGTTGGGGTGGTACAGCGGGAGGCCCGGTCCCGTCACGTCCTGGATGGAGAAGAGGTTCATCTCGCTGCCAATCTTGCGGTGGTCGCGTCGCTCGGCCTCCTCCTTTCGCTCGAGGAACTGTTCGAGGTGGGACTCCTTCTCGAAGGCCGTCCCGTAGACCCGGGTCTGCATCTCGTTCTCCTCGTCGCCGCGCCAGTACGCGCCGGCGATCTCCATGAGCTCGATGCAGCCGATCTCGCCCGTCGAGGCGACGTGCGGGCCGGCACAGAGGTCCTCGAAGTCGCCCTGGCTGTAGAAAGTGATCTCCTTGCCTTCGTCGTGGAGTTCCTCCAGCAGCTCAAGCTTGTAGGGCTGGTCGGCGAGGCGCTCCTTGGCGTCCTCGTAGCTCACGACCTCGCGCTCGATGTCGAGGTCGGCCTCGATGATGTCGCGCATCTCCGCTTCCAGTGCGGGCAGGTCGTCGGAGTCGATGTCGACGTCGTCGAAGTCGTAGTAGAAGCCCTCGTCGGTCGGCGGACCGATGGCGAGCTTCGCGTCGGGGTACTCACGGAGCACGGCCTGTGCGAGGACGTGGGCCGCGGAGTGACGCATGACTTCGACGTATTCGTCGGACTGGTCCGTGACGATCTCGATCTTCGCGCCGTCGTAGACGGTCGCTTCCTTGGCGACGAGGTCGCCGTCGATCTTCCCGGCGACCGTGTCCTTCCCGAGACCGGGGCCGATCTCGTACGCGACGTCCTCGACGCTCGCCCCTTTCGAGACCGCGAGTTCCGAGCCGTCTGGTAGTACTACCGCTATCTGTTGTTCTGATTTCGACATGGGTGACGTTCCTCAGGCTGGTCAGTGTCTGCCAACGCGAGAACCGGTAGGTGAAGTTGTGATTTAGCGGGTACAAACCCGACCTGTAAAGCAGACACCTACCATCGTACTTTTCCATACCCGGTTGTGCGAGAAAAGAGTTGCGTTTCATTTAATCGAAAACATGCGTGGGAATGTATCACACGGTGGTGTCGGGGCTTGAGATAGAAAGTCCGACGTGTCACTGTCAGCGAAAGCGCAGTTTCTGGCCGTGACGAGGGCGGTTCACCCGTCCCGTTCGGTGACGGGCGCGAGTGGCACGGAGTGCTGGTTCCTCACGGTGACGCTATCGGTCGAGACGACCGAGGTGGCGTTCAGTGAGGCGACCGCGACGCCCTCGTCGACGGCCCACGAAGCCGACACCGTGGCCGTCTCCCCACGGGCGAGCCTGCCGGTCGAGGCGTTCGCCGACAGGGTCGTCCCGTCTTCCAGCGTCACGCTGTCGACCCGGAACTCGTAGGGGTCGTTGCCGGTGTTGCGCACGGTCACCTCGACGACCAGTCGGCGCTCGCCGTCGACCGTCTCGAAGTGGGCGTCCGTGAGTCGCTCCGTCTGCTCCGTCGTCAGCACGACCTCGTCGCCGATACCGACGGGCTCGCGCTGGTCCGCCGGCTGCTCCCCGCCGAAGAGCTGGTTCGACACCAGCCCGAAGAACGTCGCCCCCTCGATGACCAGCGGGATGCCGATGCCCACCACGATGAGCAGTCGGATGAGGGTCCGGCGCTCCATCGGTCAGGGGTTGATCGGCGGCGAGCCCGGCGTGAGCGCCCCATCCGCCAGCAGGTCCACGACCGGGATGCCGTAGGCGATCAGGATGAGGACGATGGCCAGCGCCGTCCACAGTTTGAAGTTGTCGAGGATCCGCGGGCTGTCGCTCGGCCCGGACAGCGGCTCCGGGATGAAGCCGTCGACGACGACCTTGCTCTTCTCGCGGTCGGCGTTCCACGTCCCGGCGAAGACGAGCCAGAACATGCCAAGGGAGACGAACAGCAGGACCGCCCCGATGGCGATCTGGAGCTGCATCTCCGCGACGGTCCCGAACGGCGTCTCGTACGCGATGCCCGTGACGCGCCCCCACTCGGGTTCGGCCGTCCGGCGGGGCAGGCTCGCGAGGCCAGCGCGGTGCATGGCGTTCGACATGAGCGTCATCCCGAGGAACCAGACGAACGGTTGGGCGACCGCGACGCCGCGGAACTGCAGGCGCTTGCCGGTGACCTGCGGCCACAGCCAGTACGTGATGGCCATGAACGTCAGGGCGGCCGCGGTGCCGACGGTGAGGTGGAAGTGGCCGGGCACCCACAGCGTGTTGTGGATGAGGTAGTTGATGTTCATCCCGGCGTTTATCATGCCGGAGAAGCCCCCGGCGGCGAACATCAGCCCAGCGAGCGCACACCCGGCGAAGGCCGGGTTATCCCACGGCAGGGCGCGAAGCCAGCCGAAGCGGCCCTCGCCGCCGCGCTGGCGCGCGCCGTGCTCCATGCTGGCGACGACGGTGAACGCCGTCAGCAGGCTCGGCAGCAGGAGGAACATGGTGTTCGTCATCGCGACGAACTTGAAGCCACTCGGGATGCCGGGGTCCATGTACTGGTGGTGGAACCCGACCGGGGTCGAGAGGATGAGGAACAGGATGAACACGACGCGGGCCAGCGGGTCGCTGAACAGCCGCCCGCCCGAGAGCTTCGGCAGGATGGTGTACCAGACGAAGTACGCGGGCATCAGCCAGAAGTACACGACCGGGTGGCCGAAGTACCAGAACAGCGTCCGGGTCAGCAGCGGGTCGACCGTCTCGAAGAGACCGAGCGACCACGGCAGCAGGAAGAAGAGCACCTCGACGGCGACGCCGAACGTCGAGATGTACCACATGAGCATCGTCGTCAGCACCATGAACGTCTGGAGCGGGACGCGCTCGTCCGGGTTGTCCTGCCGCCAGACGTAGAAGGTCCGGAACCAGTCGAGGCCGGCGATCCACGTCCCGACGAGGAACGCGGCCAGCCCGATGTAGAAGATGGGGTGTGCCTTCAGCGGCGCGTAGAACGTGAACAGCACGTCGGCCTGGAACGGAATCTCGCCCGCGAAGCCGCCCAGGATGGCGACCGTCGCGAGGACGGACCCGAGCGCCATCAGCAGCACCCAGGCGCGGGTGATGTTCCGGTTGGGGATGGGGGTCTCCAGGCTCCGGGTGATGCCCCAGGTGAACAGGCCACAGATGAAGAAGGTCGTGAAGACGAGCGCGAGCAGGACACCGTGGCCCGTCAGGACGGTGTAGTAGTCCGCCGAGGGCATGATACGCAGGGCACCCGTGCGGTGGAGTGCCTGCACCAGCCCCATCAGGCCGCCGATGAGGAGCGACCCGAACGCGATGGCCAGGCAGACCCGGGTGACCTTCGCCTCGAACGGGTACTCGTCGACGAAGTGCGTGGTCGTCGTGCTCATGCCGGGACCCCCGTCATGGCGCTACTCGAGTTGTTGCTGCTCGTCCCGTTGTACGTGTACTGGTCAGACGGGACGGCGATGACCTTGCCCTCCATGTTGTGGTGGTTCGCGCCACAGTACTCGTGACAGACGATGCCGTACGTATCGGCCTCGTCGAAGCGCGTCTTGATGGTCGCGACCTGTCCGGGGATGACCATCGTGTTGATGTTCGTCCCCGCCAGCTCGAACCCGTGGATGACGTCGCTACTGGTGATGTGGAAGGTCACGTTCGCGTCGGTCGGCACCCGGATCGGCCGGGACACGTCCGGCGTCCCCGGGTTGTAGCTGAACTGTCGAGCGACGATGTACACGTGGTACTCGTTCGGGCCGGTCTTGACGACACCCGGGTCGGAGAACTCCGGGTGCTCGTCGAGTGCCTGTGGGTCGACCTGCCCGCCCTCGTCGTCGACCATCTCGACTCCGGCACCGATGGCACCGTAGGTGATCGTCGCGATGAAGCCGACGATGAGCAACAATGCAACACCGAGCCAGAGCTTCTCGAACCTGTGAATGTGCATGGTCTCACCCGATCACCGTCGGTCCGTTGCCGAGGAACTCGATGAAGTACATGAACCCCCACAGGAGTACCAGGATGAGGAAGTACACCACGATGAGTGACGCCGTTCCGACCGGGTCGAACTCGTCGTGACCGAGTTCCCTGACGACGTCGTCGGTCTCGGCGGTGTCCTCCGCCTGTGGTACCTCCGTACTCATATCGACACCCCGTCTCGAGCGCACCCGCCCTGGGGGCGCGCGTGACCCGTACTGCTACTCGTGCTGCGCATAGACAGGCAGGCAGTTGTGGGCCACCCACACTATAATAGGGGGTGAATTCTCATGCTGTTGGAACCGGCGGTAGGCCAAAGAGGGAGGAACGAGTAGCATGGTCCATGAACCTCGACCGAACGCAATTCGTCGCGGGTGTGGGACTGCTCGCCCTGCTCCCCGTGGTGGCCTACGCCGCGATAGAGGGGATGTGGCCCGTCGTGCTCGCCCTGCTGAACGTCCTCCTCATCGCCGGCGGACTCTACTACATGCTGTCTCCGACGGAGCACGAGGGCGACCACGCCGCAGGCCACTGAGCACATGCGACGCCGAACGTTCCTCGGTGCGGCCGCCGGAGCCGCAGGCCTCGGTATCGGGGCGGGCGCGTGGGCCGCCACCGGGAACGGCACCGAGCGACTCCGAGAGACCACGGTCCAGACGCTCGACGCGCGGGGAAGCGAAGCGGGGACCGTGACAATCCCGGACGACCGCCCCGTCGTCCTCGACCTCTTCGCGACGGTGTGTGGTCCCTGTAAACCGCAGACCCGGGCGGTCGCCGCAGCCAGAACCCGACTCGGTGACGCCGCCCACTTCGTCTCGGTCACGGGCGAACCCGTCGGCGAGACCGGCATCTCGCCTTCGGGCCTGCGGGAGTGGTGGCGCGAGGCCGACGGGGACTGGACGCTCGCGCACGACCGCGAGGCGAAACTCGTCCACGCGCTGGACGCCCGCCAGATTCCCTTTCTCGCTATCGTCACCCCCGACGGCCACGTCGCCTACCGCGAGACGGCCCGGCCGAGCATCGTTCCGGCCGACCGCATCGTCGCCAAGGTCGAAGAGGTGACGGGCTGACGATGGTCCCCGACCCGGCGACCCTCGGCGTGTTCCTCGTCGTCGGCCTCCTCGCCGGGGCGCACTGTCTCGGCATGTGTGGCCCCCTGGTCACGCTGTACGCCGACCGGATGGGTGCAGACCGCGAACGTGTCTCCTTCCGGGATCTGCGCCAGCACCTCCTGTTCAACCTCGGGCGAACCCTGAGCTACGCCGCCATCGGGGGCCTGATGGGCCTGCTCGGGATGCTCGTCTTCGACGCGGCCGCGGTGACGCCACTCGCTGACGGTCTCCGGGGCGTGACGGGCGTCCTCGTCGGCGGCTTCATCCTCGTGACCGGTGCGGGCTACCTGTTCCGGGGGCGCACGGTCGGTCACGGCGTGTCGATTCCGCTCGTGGGAAGCGCCTTCCAGCGGGTCTACGGGGCGCTCACGGCCCACGTCGACTCGTGGGTCCGCGGCCCGCGAATCGTCGGCCTCGGCGCGGTCCACGGGCTGCTCCCGTGCCCCATCATCTACCCCGCGTACCTGTACGCGCTGGCGACCGGCTCACCCCTCGCCGGGGGGCTGTCGCTGGGCGTCCTCGGCCTCGGGACCATCCCGACGCTGTTCGCGTACGGGACCCTCTTCCAGTCCGCCGACGCCCGGTGGCGCTCGCACCTCCATCGGGCGCTCGGGGCGGCGTTCCTCGTGTTGGGGTACATCCCGCTCTCCCACGGGCTGATGCTGCTTGGCATCCACGTCCCGCACGTCCCGCTCCCGATGCCCGGCCCGACCATCCCTGCCTGACACCCCATCGCATCGCCAATGAGTACGCAGCATCCATCCGAGACCCCGGCCGACGAGACCGCCGACGAGTGCTCGCTGTGCGGTCTGCCGACGCCGGAGTCCCCCATCACGGCGGCCGACGTGGACGGGACGTTCTGCTGCCAGGGCTGCTGCGAGGTGTCGCGGCAACTGGGCGCTGTCGACGACATCGAGCGCCCCGGCGACGTGCGGGACGCCTTCGAGGCGTCCACGGAGTCCATGGAGGACGCCGAGACGGCCTACCTCGCGGTCGACGGCATGCACTGTGCGACCTGCGAGGCGTTCCTCGAAGGGTCGGGGCGGCAGGAAGCCGGCGTGGTCGACGTGGACGCCAGCTACGCCAGCGAACTCGTCCGGGTGCGCTACGACCCCCGGAAGCGCTCGGAGGCCAGCCTCCCCGACCTGTTCACCACCGCGGGCTACCGGGCCCGCCTGCTGGACGAGGAGCACGAGGACGACGGGACCGAACTCATGCGCCTGCTGGTCGGCGGCTTCTTCGGGATGATGACGATGCTGTGGTACGTCCTCTTCCTCTACCCGGCGTACCTCGGCGTGAACCCCGACGACCTGCTCATGAACGTCGCCGGGTCGGCGGGCCAGTACCTGCTGGCGAACATGGCCGTGATGGCCGCGGTCGTCCTCGGCTACACCGGCTACCCCATCCTGCAGGGCGCGTACGTCAGCCTGCGCTCGGGCATCCCGAACATGGACCTGCTGGTTGCGCTGGCCGCGGTGAACGCCTTCGTCTACTCGGTCGCCGTCCTCCTCACCGGCGGGACCGAGGTGTACTTCGACATCACCGTCGTGGTCGTGCTGGTCGTCTCCATTGGGAACTACTACGAGAAGCGCATCAAGCGCCGGGCGACCGACCGGCTGGGCGAACTCACCGAGGAACAGGTCCGGACCGCCAGAAAACGACTCCCCGGCGGCGACACCGTCGAGGTGTCGGTCGAGGACCTCACCGGCGGCGAGGCAGTGCTGGTCAAACCCGGTGAGCGCGTGCCCGCCGACGGTGTCGTCAAGGAAGGCACCGCCGCGGTCGACGAGTCCCTCGTCACGGGCGAGTCCGTCCCGGAGCGCGTCGAGGCGGGCGACGAAGTCGTGGGGGGTGCGGTCGTCACCGACGCCCCACTGGTCCTCGAAGTCGCCGACGACGCCCGGAGCACCCTCGACCGCCTCGTCACGCTCATGTGGGACATCCAGACCGGCCGGACCGGGGTCCAGCGCCTCGCGGACCGCCTCGCCGCGGTGTTCGTCCCGCTCGTCCTCGTCGTGGCCGTCCTCGCCGCGGGCTGGCAGCTCGTCTCGGGGGCGGGCGTCACGGGCGCGTTGCTCACCGGCCTCGCCGTACTCGTCGTCTCCTGCCCCTGCGCCCTCGGGCTGGCGACCCCGCTCGCGGTCGCCTCGGCGGTCGGGGCGGCCCTCGACGAGGGCATCGTCGTCGGCGATTCCAGCGTGTTCGAGACCGCGACCCAGCTCGACGTGGTCGCCTTCGACAAGACCGGGACGCTCACGACCGGGCAGATGCGGGTCCACGACGTGGTCCCCGGCGACGACACCACCGAAGACGACCTCCTCGCCCGGGCGGGCGCGGTCGAAGCTCTCTCGGAGCATCCCATCGGTGCGGCCATCGCCGAGGTCGCACCCGACCAGGACCACAGCGTCACCGACTTCGAGGCGCACCCCGGTCGCGGCGTCTCAGCCGACGTGGCCGGCGAGCGTGTGGTCGTCGGCCACCCGGACCTCTTCGCGGCCCGCGAGTGGCCCGTCCCGGAAACCCTCCACGCCCGGGTGGACGCCGCCCGCGCGTCCGGGAACGTCCCGGTCGTGGTCGGCTGGGCTGGCGCGGTCCGTGGCCTCGTCGTGGTCGGCGACGACGCTCGCGAGGAATGGGACTCGGTGGTCGCCGACCTCGCCACCGACGAGCGCGAGGTGGCAGTTATCACCGGCGACGACGAACGCGCGGCCGAACGCTTCCGGGTGACCCCGAACGTCGACCACGTGTTCGCGGGCGTTCCACCCGAAGCCAAGGCCGAGATCGTCGAGCGCCTGCAGGAACGCGGAACCGTCGCGATGGTCGGTGACGGGAGCAACGACGCCCCCGCGCTGGCGACCGCCGACCTGGGCATCGCCATGGGCGGCGGGACCGCGCTCGCGGCCGACGCCGCCGACGTGGTGCTCACCGAGAACGACCTCGCCGCCGTCTCGCGAGTGTTCGAGTTGACGCGGGCCGCGAAGCGTCGGGTCCGCCAGAACCTCGGCTGGGCACTCGCCTACAACGCCATCGCCATCCCGGTCGCCGCGACGGGCAACCTGAATCCCCTGGTTGCGGCGGTCGCGATGGCCGCGAGCAGCCTGCTCGTCGTGGCGAACTCCTCGCGGTCGCTGTGAGAGACGGCGAGAGACGAGTAACCAGCCTGGTCGCGGTGCGGCAGTTACCAGCGGGACGCTGGCCCAGTCTGTCCGACGAGCGCCAGCCCGAGGACGAGTACCACGAGGCCCGCACTGATACCGAGCACCTGTGTCCAGACGGTGAACGGCTGGACGAAGCTCGCCGCCAGCGGGTCGGCCGTTCTGTTCCCGAGGAACGCCGTCGCGACCGCCAGTCCGCTCAGCGCGACTGTGCCGCCGAGATACCTGACAACTCGTTTCAGGAGCCCCATACTCGCCTCGTGGAGCGACCCGTACAAAAAATATCTCCCGTATTGAACAAACCGCGAACGCCGAGGAGCGCCGCCGCTCGACGGAACAACACAGGTGGGATGACAGCAGAAACAGCCGTTCAGGGGCGGAACTCGACCTCGGGCGACTCGCGCGGCTTCTTCCGGCCGAGGAGCCAGGCCCCGCCGACGACCATCGCGCCGAAGAGGACCGAGATCGCGAACAGGCCGGTCAGTTCGATGCTGACGCCAGCGTCCGACAGCAGGAGGTACGCACCTGCTGAGACGAGGAGTCCGGCGATCAGCAGGAACACGGCCTGAATTACTTCGAGTTTGATTCCGGGACCAGCGTTCCGACGTTGCTTGATGCTCATGACAGCTAGAGAGAGGACGGGAAACAGGATAAAAACAGAAGCCGATTCCAAAGTGTTGAGAACGGGGAACAGCGCCGGGATGACCGGTTCACTCGACGGTCGGCTGTCCTGTCACAGTTCGCGAGGGAGCGAGCGTCGAACCGCCTCAGTTCTCCGCGTCGGCCAGCAGCTCGCTCGCGGTGACGAGCGCTTCCATCTCGACGCCGGCCTCCGCGAGGTTCTCGCGGCCACCCTCCTCGCGGTCGACCACGATGAGCGCCCGGTTCACGACCGCGCCCGCGTCGCGGAGCGCCTCGACTGCGTCGACGGCGGACTGGCCCGTCGTCGCGATGTCCTCGACGACGATGACCTCCTCGCCCTCCTCGAGGCGTCCCTCGACGAGGTTCGCCGTCCCGTACTCCTTCTGTTGCTTGCGGGCGATGACGTAGGGCCGTTTGGCTTTCAGTGCGGTCGCCGCGACCAGCGGGACGCCACCCAGGGCGACGCCGGCCAGCTTCGCGTCGGAGTCGGCGACGCGCTCGGCGAACGCTTCTGCGATGAGGTCGAGACAGGTCGGGTCCGTCTCGAACAGGTACTTGTCGACGTAGTACTCGCTGGTGCCGCCGTGGCTCAGTTCGAACTCGCCGAACTGGACCGCGTCGGCCGCCTTCAGGGCCGCGATGAGTTCCTCGGACGCCATTGCTCGTGAACGGGATGCGGGCGAGCATAAGCCCCGTGGATTCGTCCGAGCGTTCAAACGCGATGCCGGCACAGACCCGACGTGGTCTGACCGAGACCGGGTGTCGTCTCGCGGGTGCACGGCACAGCGATACCCGCCCCTGCTGCGGCGTGCCGTCTGTTCGCCACTATGGCCGTACAGTGCCTACCACGGCTCTTCTTTCAGGTGCAACACGTAGGCGATGCCGTTCGTCCCCAGGTGCAACAGCGGCGTGATGAGGAGGACGACCGCGAGCACCGGCAGGGTGAACACGTCACCGAACCAGCCCGGGTCGGCGACCGCCGTCAACACGAGCGCCGCGACCACGAAGTCCAGCTGGTCGAGACCGGGGAACGAGGCCCCACGCTCGCGGCCGGTCCGGCGCTTCAGGAACGAGGCGATGATGTCGCCGAGCATCGCGCCGAACGAGAGCGTGAACGCGACGACGAGCGGGAAGGCCGGGAGTGCCACTCCGAGCGCCTCGCTCATCGGATCGGCGATGGCCGACAGGCCGAACGCGAGGCCCATCCCGGCGAGCGTGCCGCCGATGGTCCCGCGCCAGCTCTTGCCATCACCGAGCAGCCGGCGACCCTTCCAGGTCCGGCCGCCGTCGATGGGCGGGCCGCCGCCGACCAGCACGGCGGCGTTGTTCGGGACGTAGGCCGGAAGCATCGCCCAGAAGGCGAGCACGACCGTCGCGACGAGGTCCATACTCGACCGAAAACAGCCCTGGCTCTTAACGACCTGTGATTCGTCCGAGGTGACCGGGCACGCAGTCGGTCGCTTCCCCGGCGGCCCGGAGCGCGTCCCACAGCGTCGCCGTGTTGCTCGTGACGACCGGGACGTCGAAGGCCGCTTCGAGGTCCTGGACGGCCGCGAACGTCCGGTAGTTCGTACACGAGACGAATATCGCGTCGGCCGCGACCTCGTCGCCGACGGCGTCGCGGACCTGCTGTGCCGCGTCGCTCGGCGTGAGCGCGCCGATCTCCGTGTTGGCCTCGATGCCGCGACCGTCGACGCTCGCGACCGAGACACCTTCGGCTTCGAGGAAGTCCACCTCACGTTCGTTCAGGTCGTCGGTGTACGGCGTGACGAGCGCGACCGATTCTGCGCCAAGTGCGTCGAGCGCCCGCTTCACCGACCGGGCGGTCGCGACCGCCGGAGCCTGCGTCGCTTCCGAGAGGTCCTCCTCTAACTGGGTGTCGAAGCCAGGACCGTGCAGGAGGCTCCCGGTCGTGCAGGCGTACGCGACAACGTCGACCTCGGCGTGGGACAGTCGCTCGGCTGCGGCGACCGCATCGTCGGCCATCGCATCGAGCTCCTCGACGGTCACGTTCTGCAGCGGCATCCGGGCCGTGTGGAACGAGACGCCACCGGTCAGTGTTACCGCGAGTTCGCGTTCGACCGTCGTGTTCGAGGACGGGACGACGAAACCGAGTTTCGTTGGCTGGCCCGACATGGTCACACCTTCTCGTCGGCTTCGTCGTCGGCTCGTGCGTTCTCGTCGCGGTCGGCCGGGTCGCCGTGACCGCCCCCGCCGGGCGTCTTCACCGTGACGGTCGTCCCGGCCTCGACATCTCGCGTCGTCTTCGCCGGGACGTCCTCGCCGTCGATGCGGTTCTCGCCGGTCGCACCGTCCTCGCCGCCGGCGACGCCCTTCGGCGCGTGCCGGCGACGTTCCGTGAGGAGCGAGACGGTCGCGTCCGCCTCGACGGTCACCGAACGGACGATGCCGAGCCCGCCGCGGTGTTCGCCGTCACCGCCGCTCCCCGACCGAAGACCGTACTTCTCGACGCGGAGCGGGTACTCGGCTTCGAGCGCCTCGACCGGCGTGTTGAGCGTGTTCGTCATGCCGACGTGAACCCCGTCGGTCCCGTCGCCGTTGGGCCGACCACCGGCACCGCCGCCGATGGTCTCGTAGTAGCTGAAGCCGTTCGCGTCGCGGCTGCCGATGACGAGGTTGTTCATCGTGCCCTGGCCCTGCGCCGGAACCCGGTCGGGCGCGGCCTCGGCGAAGGCGGCCAGCACCACGTCGGTGACGCGCTGGCTCGTCTCGACGTTGCCGCCGACGACCGCCGCGGGGGCGGTCGGGTTGAGCAGCGAACCCTCCGGGGCCTCGACCGAGATGGGGTCGTAACAGCCCTGGTTCGGCGGGATGTCCGGGTCGGTCACGCAGCGGACGACGAAGTAGACCGCACTCGTCGCCACCGCGAGCGGCGCGTTCACGTTACCGTCGACCTGCTCTGCGGTCCCTGCGAAGTCGACCGTCACATCGGTCCCGTCGACCGTGACGGTCGCCTCGATGGGGATGTCCTCGTCGGTCTGGCCGTCGCCCTCCAGCACGTCGCGAGCGTGGTACTCGCCGTCCGGCAGGGCGTCGAGTTCGGCCGTGATGCGGTCGCGCGAGTAGTCCATCACGGCGTCGAAGGCCGCGACGATTCGCTCCTCGCCGTGCTCGTCGACGAGGTCTCGCAGGCGCGCCTCGGCCCGGTCGTTCGCGGCGAGCTGGGCGCGGATGTCGGCCTTGCGCTCGCCCGAATTGCGGACGTTCGCGAGGACGATGTCCATCACGTCGTCGTTGACCTCGCCGTCGATGGCGAGTCTGGCGGGAGGCAGTCGCAGTCCCTCCTGGTAGATCTCGCGGGCACCCGCCGGCATGCTGCCGGGGCTCATCCCACCCACGTCGGCGTGGTGGGCGCGCGAGACCGCGTAGCCGAGAATCTCGTCGGAGTCGTCGCTGACGGTTATCGGCGAGACCATCGTCACGTCGGGCAGGTGGGTGCCGCCCTGGAACGGGTCGTTGAGCACCCACACGTCGCCCGGCTCGGGGTCCTTGGCGATGACCGCGTCGACCGCGGCGGGCATCGCGCCGAGGTGGACCGGGATGTGCTCGGCCTGGGCGACGAGGCGGCCCTCGGCGTCGAACAGCGCCGTCGAGCAGTCGCGCCGCTCCTTGATGTTGGGGGAGTACGCGCCGGTGATGAGCACCTGGCCCATCTCCTCGGCGACGCCCTCGAACTGGTTCCGGAGGATCTCGAGCGTGACGGCGTCGAGGCTCATCTTGCGTCACCCCCGTAGGTCATCACGAAGGTCCCATCCGGTTGCACCGCCCCGGCCCATTCGGGTGGGACGACCACCGTGCTCTCGTCCTGTTCGAGGATCGCCGGCCCCTCGACAGTCTCGCCGACGGGCAGGGACTCGCGGTCGTACACCGCGGTCTCGTGGAACCGCTCGCCGAAGAAGGCCTGCCGGGTCCCCTTCTGCGGGTCCTCGCCGGCCTCGTAGCGCACGGAGACCTCGTCGCGCTCGGCGACGGCGGTCGCCCGCACGTTGACGAGTTCGACCGGTTCGTCCATCCGGTAGCCGTAGGTCGTCTCGTGGGCCTGGTGGAAGCGCTCGGCGACCGTCTCGGCGTCGAATCGCGCGTCGACGGGCACCGTGAGCTCGAAGCTCTGGCCGAGGTAGCGCAGGTCCGCGGCGCGCTCGACCGTCGCCTCGGCACCCTCGGCCACGTCGTCGAGCACCTGCGAACCGAGTTCGTCGTAGGCCGTCTCGACGCGCTCGCGGTCGAGGTCGGCAAGCGGCTGGCGGAGCGTCCGCACCGCGTCGTGCTTCTCGTCTGCGGCGAGCAGGCCGTACGCCGAGAGGACCCCACAGGCCCGCGGGACCACCACGGTCCCAACGTCGAGGCGCTCGGCGAGGTTCGCGGCGTGCATCGGGCCCGCGCCGCCGAAGGCGACCAGCCCGAACTCGCGTGGGTCGTGGCCGCGTTCGACCGTCACGGCGCGGATGGCCCGCGTCATGTTCGCGTTCGCGACCCGGTAGACGCCGCGGGCTGCCGCCAGGGCGTCGTCGAGTCCGGCCGCGTCCGCCAGGTTCGCGAGGGCGTCCTCGGCGGCCGCCTCGTCGAGCGACAGCTCCCCGCCGAGCGCGGAGGAGCCGCCGATGTAGCCCAGCACGACGTTCGCGTCCGTGACCGTCGGGTCCGTCCCGCCGCGACCGTAACACGCCGGGCCGGGGTCGGCACCCGAGGACTTCGGGCCGACCCGGAGCGCGTTGCCCTCGTCGACCCAGGCGATGGAGCCGCCGCCGGCCCCGACGGTGTTCACGTCGACCATCGGGACCTTGATGGGGCGGCCGTTGATCTCCGCGTCGGTGGTTCGCTCGGCCTCGCCGTCGCGGACGAGGCTCACGTCGCTGGAGGTCCCGCCCATGTCGAAGGTGACGAGTCCGGAGAGGTCGTCTGCGGCGTCACCGGCGGTGGCGGCCGCGCCGACCACGCCAGCTGCCGGGCCGGACATCGAGGTCGTGACTGGGCGGTCGCGCACCGTCTTGGCCGCGGCGATGCCGCCGTTCGCCTGCATGATGCGCGGGGCCGGGACGCCGCGTTCCTCGGCGCGCTCTTCGAGGCGGCCGAGGTAGGCGTCGATGGCCGGCTTGACGTAGGCGTCGACCACCGTGGTCGAGGTTCGCTCGTACTCGCGGAACTCCGCGAGCACCTCGTGGCTGGCCGAGACCGGCACGTCGAGTACCTCCCGCAGGATCTCGGTGACCCGAGCCTCGTTCTCCTCGTGCTGGTAGGCGTGCAACAGCGAGACCGCGACGCTCTCGGCGTCGCTGTCTTCGATTCGGTCGGCGACCGCACGGACCGCGTCCTCGTCGACGGGTTTCTCGACGCCGTCGATGGTGGTCCGCTCGGGCACCTCGAACCGGCGGCGACGCGGCACCAGTGGGTCGGGCCGCGTCTCGTCGAAGTCGTACAGGTCCGGCCGGTCCTGCCGGGCGATCTCGAGCACGTCGCGGAAGCCCTCGGTCGTGACGAGCGCGGTCTCCGCGCCGTCCTCCTCCAGCAGGGCGTTGACCGAGACCGTCATCGCGTGCGTGAAGGCGTCGACCTCAGCCGGGTCGATGTTTGCCTCGGCACAGGCCTTCTCGATGCCCTCGACGACGCCGACGCTCTGGTCGGCCGTGCTCGGCACCTTCGCGGTGACGAGGTCGTCGTCAGGGGTCAGCAGCACCACGTCGGTGAACGTCCCGCCGACGTCGACGCCGACGCGTGTTCGATTCCCCACTTCAGAGCACCCCCGCGATGGAGAGCAGCGTCCGGATGCCGAGCCACAGCGCGATGGCCGTGACGAGACCACCGAGGACGTTCTGTAGGGTGGAGTTGGTGTACTTCCCGAGGATGTCGCCGTCGTTCATCACGTAGATGAGGAAGATGGCGACGATGGGCAGGAGGACGCCGTTGGCGACCTGCGCGAAGACGATGGCCTGCACGGGGCTGTAGCCGAGGGCGGAGAACAGCACGCCGACGCCCAGGATGGCCCCCCACACCGCGCGGAACCGCGTGGACTTGAGGTCGGCGTCCCAGCCGAGTGCGCCCGCCGTCGCGTAGGCACCGGCCAGCGGTGCGGTCGTCGCACTGGTGAACCCGGCGGCGAACAGGCCGATGCTGAACAGCACCTTCGCCTGCGTGCCGACGAGGGGTTCGATCTGCTCGGCCATCGTGCCGACGTTGTCGATGTTCGTCCCGACCGGGAACGCGGCCGCGGCCGTGATGAGGATGGCACACGTGATGGCCCCGCCCAGCACGATGGAGAGGATGGTGTCGGTGCGGGACTCGGGCAGGTCCTCCGGCCCGTCCCAGCGCTCCTGGACGCTGCTCGCGTGCAGGAACAGGTTGTAGCCGACGACCGTGGTCCCGACGAGCCCCGTGATGAGGAACGCCGAGCCCTCGGGCACCGACGGGACGAACCCGGCGGCGACCTTCCCGAAGTCCGGGCCGATGATGATAGCGTCGAGGACGAAGGAGACCGCCATGATGGCGATGAGTCCGACGAGTGCCTTCTCGATGAGCTTGTAGCGCCCGGTCCACAGCAGGGCACCGGCGCAGACGCCCATCAGCGGCCCCCAGACGTTCTCGCTGATGCCGGTCATCACGGCCAGGCCGGCGGCCCCACCGATGATGTTCCCGGTCTCGTACGCCGCCGTCCCGATACCGATAGCGGAGACCACGAGCGCGATGGCGATGTACGTCGCCGCCGGGTTGTCGAAGCGTTCACGCAGTGCCTCGCCCAGCCCCTCGCGGGAGACGAGGCCGAGCCGGGCGCTCATCTCCTGCAGGACGATGGTCGCGATGACCGAGAACGCGATGGTCCACAGGAGCGCGTAGCCAAAGCGCGCACCCGTCACACTTGCCGTCGTTACCGTGCCCGGACCGATGAAGGCCGCTGCCACCATGGCCCCCGGGCCAACCGCCTTGAGTCGCTGTACGATGTTCATGGTTGACTATGTACGGTAGTATGTCACACAGAAACGCCCTAAAAGGTACTTGAGAACGCCGAATACGGGCATCTCATCGAGTATGAAGTCGTATGAAGACGTGTGAAGATTCGGTGGGACCGCCGCCGGTGACCAGCCCGGCCACCGCCTACCGGTCGACCGCGGAGAAGATGACCTTCGACAGCCCCTCTTCCACCTCGAGTTCGAACGGGAGTCTGGCTGTGCTCTCCTCGATGAACCCGGTCATGAACCACTTGACCGACTCGGTCGGGAAGACGACGTGGTACGTCTGGCCCCTGCTCTCGCGCACCGTCAGGAACCCGCAGAACGAGAGCCAGTCAAGGAGTTCGCCGAGGGACTCGAACCGGTCCTCGTACTCGCGAGCGTGGAACGATGCGACGCGGTCGGCCGCCTCGACGAACTCGGGGGCCGGCTCTCCCTCGGCGTTCTCGACGTAATCCAGGAAGCAGTGCAGGAAGTCCACGTCGAGCAGCACGTGCTCGCCGCTGGAGAGCATCTGGTGGTACGATTCGAGGTTCGCCCCGGCATCGGCAGTCGCCGCCTCGAAGTTCGCCGCGTAGAACGACAGCGCCTGCCGAACCAGTTCGCTCTGTGGTTTCCCCGTGCGACTGGTGAGCGACTCCAGCGCGGTCACGGCGTCCTCGTCGAGCGAGACGGTGATGCGGTCCATTATCCCCTGATATTCGTCACATCAGATATGGCTTCCCCTGTCGGGCGCTGGTGAACGACACACAGGCCACCGACCCGGACCATCAATCCATTTATATCGTCGGTCCGGAGTTCCCTGCATGATTCCCCCCATCGCCTCCCGGTTCGTCGCCGGCGAGTCGCCAGCCGAAGCCATCGACCACGCCCGCGAGTGCAACGAGGGCGACGTGAAGGTCATCCTGAACCTGCTCGGCGAGCACTACGAGGAGCGCGGTCCCGCCGAGGAGGACGCCGAGGAGTACATCCGGCTGGTCGAGGACATCGGCAAGTCCGACATCGACGCCTGTATCTCGGTCAAGCCCTCCCAGATCGGCCTCGACGCCGGCGAGGACGTGTTCGACGACCTGCTCGGACGTATCGTCGAGCGCGCCACCGAGGCCGGCACCTTCGTCTGGGTCGACATGGAGGACCGCCACACCACCGACGCGACCCTCGACGCCTTCGAGAAGTACACGACACAGACCGACGGGAACGTCGGGCTCTGCGTGCAGGCGAACCTCAAGCGCACCGAGGAGGACATCGAACGCCTCGCGGCCCTCCCGGGGAAGGTCCGGCTGGTGAAGGGTGCCTACGACGAGCCGAAAGAGGTCGCCTACAAGAAGAAGTCGAAGGTGGACGAGCAGTACGAGAAACTGCTGGAGTACATGTTCGAGCACTTCGACGACGGCATCGCGGTCGGCAGTCACGACCCGAAGATGATAGACCTCGCCGCCGAGTTGCACGAGGAGTACGGCACCCCATACGAGATTCAGATGCTCATGGGCGTGCGCGAGGACGCCCAGTTCGACCTCGCCGAACAGGGGGTCGAAGTGTGGCAGTACGCGCCCTACGGCGGGAAGTGGTTCCAGTACTTCTACCGCCGGGTCCGCGAGCGCAAGGAGAACCTCACGTTCGCGCTGCGCGCAGTGCTCGGTCGCTGATGAATCCCGACCGATAGGAACAAACCCATTACCCCCCAGACTGATATCTCGCCTATATGTCCTCGTGGAAGCGTGACTTCGCGTCCGGCCTCATCGTCGTCATCCCGGTCCTCGTCACGGTGTTCGTCATCGCGTGGCTCTACGACAAGGTGGCCGCAGTCACCCCGAAACGGGTTATCAGCCCCGATCTGCTGACCGGTCTCGGACTCACTCAGAGCGCCGCACAGGCCCTCATACAGCCGTTACGCGTCATAGCGGTCCTCGCCGTCTTCATCGTCTTCGTCTTCTCCGTCGGCTATCTCATGCGGACCGCGGTCGGTGGCTTCTTCGAAGAGATAATCGACGACATCGCGAACCGCGTCCCCGGCCTGCGCGTCGTCTACAACGCCTCGAAGATGGCCGCCGAGACGGCGCTGGGTGGGACCGAAGCGCTCCAGGCCCCCGTGAAGGTCGAGATGTGGGGTGGGATGCGCATGACCGCGTTCAAGACCGGCAAGACGACCGAGGACGGCCGCGAGGTCATCTTCCTCCCGACCGCACCGAACATCACCACCGGGTTCGTCATCGAGGTCGACCCGGACGACATCGAAGAGACCAACGAGAAGGTCGAGGACGCCCTGACCCGCATCCTCTCGGCCGGGTTCGGCGACGCCGACCGTATGGGTGGCCAGATACCCATCGAGGAACTCACCGGCGGCGACACCGACGACGACGACGACTGACACCCTGCCCTGTTTTCCACGCCCGTCGCGACCGTTCCAGGAGCGAGACTCCCCGGCATCGATTCCAGCGGCTCTGGCTGGCGAAGATAGAAGAACGGTCGAAAGACGAATCGTCGGCGATCAGACGTCGACGTAGTCGAACCACTCGTCGTGGTCGTCGGTGCGGCGGTGGACCACGTCGAAGAAGCGCTGCTGGATCTCTTCGGTGACCGGGCCGCGCGAGCCGTTGCCGATTTCGACGTTGTCGACCTGGCGGATGGGCGTGACCTCGGCGGCGGAGCCGGTGAAGAACAGCTCGTCGGCGGTGTTGAGTTCGCCCCGGGAGATGGTCGCGCCGTCGTGGACCTCGTAGCCCAGCTCCTCGGCGAGCGTGATGACGGTGTCGCGGGTGATGCCGTCGAGGATGGACTCCGCGAGCCCGGGCGTGAAGATCTCGCCGTCACGGACGAGGAAGATGTTCTCGCCGGGACCCTCTGCGACGTTGCCCTCCTTGTTCAGGACGATGGCCTCGCGGAAGCCGTTGCGGCGGGCCTCCTCGCCGGCGAGCAGGCTGTTGACGTACAGCCCGGTCGTCTTCGCGTTCGTCGGAATCTGGCTGGAGGAGTGCT
Organism: Haloarchaeobius pelagicus; assembly: GCF_051207375.1. NCBI lineage: Archaea > Methanobacteriati > Methanobacteriota > Halobacteria > Halobacteriales > Halorubellaceae > Haloarchaeobius > Haloarchaeobius pelagicus. Next base: position 554,652 of record NZ_JBPJZD010000002.1, read on the forward strand.
TGCGCCACGAGGACACCTTCACCTTGATGCCGTTCTCGAGGGCCTCCTCGCCGAGGTACGCACCCCACGGCCAGACCGCGATCATCGTGCGGGTCGGGCACTCACCGGGCGAGACGCCGAGGCTCTTGTAGCCGTAGTACGCCAGCGGCCGGATGTAACACGACGGCAGCTCCTGCTCGCGGATGAGCGTCTTCGTCGCCTCGGTGAGCTCTTCGGGCTCGTGCTGGATCTCCATGTCGTAGGGCTTGCAGGAGGCGTACAGGCGGTCGACGTGTTCTTCCCAGCGGAACAGTGCCGGCCCCTTCTCGGTGTCGTAACAGCGTGCGCCCTCGAAGACGCCGGTACCGTAGTGCATCCCGTGGGAGAGGACGTGAATCTGAGCGTCGTCCCAGTCGACGAACTCGCCGTCCATCCAGATTGTGTCGAGCGCGTCGTTCTCTTCGCGCATCTCGTCGAACGTAGCCATGTCGTAGAGTGCTGGGGAGACAGCAATAAAGATACCGCGATTATTGCCAGCGGCCGTACCGAGGCACCGACATCAGGACAGTGGGATGGTGACCTGTATCTCGTCGAACTGTGGGACCGGGCGGGTGGCGTTCCCGTGGTCGACGAGGTCGATGAGCCCGAAACTCTCGAGCGCCTGGAGCCGCTTGTTGACCTCCTTGAAGTCGTGGTCCGTCGCCGCCGTCAGCTTCGCGACGGTCGTCGGGTGTGTGTCGACGATGGTGCGCAGCAGGCGGATGTTCGAGGGCGAGAATAGCCGAGCGAGTTCCTCCTCGCTCCGGATGCTGAGCGCGTCGCGGTCGCCGCCGCCGAGGCGGGCGTAGAACTCTTCGGCGGATTCGAGGCGTATCTGGAGGGTCTCTGGCTCGGAATCGGATTCCGGTCGCGTCGCCATACTTTCACCACCTCGGCCACAACATATAAACGTGACTTACTGCAGCCTGCGGTCGGCGAGGAACGGGTTCACGATGAGAACACGGTGGGTTGTGACTTAGCTTCCTGCAATCGGAGAACAGCAGCAGCGACGCCGGAGCGGGTTCGTGGTCTACCCGAGTCGCGCCACGAGGTCCGCCCCCTCGACGTAGGGGATGCCCTCGCGCTTCGCGTAGGCGCGGGCGTCGGCCGGCACGAGCGCCTCGCCGGTCTCGTCGTCGAGCATCTCGCAAACGACGACGGCAGGAGCCGTTTCGGCGGCCTCGGCGAGCGCGATTCCCAGCTCAGTGTGACCCAGTCGCTGGGAGAGCAGTTCCGGGGCGGCCCGGAGCAGGTGGACGTGGCCGGGGGCGCGGAACTCCTCGACGAAGGGGAAGCCCTCGGGGTCGGCGGCGGCCTCGCCCAGTTTCGTGATGGTCAGCGCGCGGTCGGAGTCCGGGATTCCCGTGAATGTGTCGCGGTGGTTCACCGTGAGCGAGAACGACGAGCGCTCGTCGTAGCCGAGTTCGTGGTCCGCGGTGAGGGGGTGGTCGAGTTCCTCCTGCATGAACGGGAGGTCGAACGCCTCGGCCACCGAATCGGAGAGCGCAACACAGACCAGGCCACCGGCGTCGTTTCGCATGCGGGCGACGGCCTCGGGGGTCACGCCCTCGGCGGGGTAGACGAGGTCGGTCTCGCCCTCGCGGTCGGCCGCGTCGTGGATGGCGACGGGCTGGCCGGCCCGGAACGCTGAGATGGCGCGGTCGACGGCGGCTTCGGCGTCGGCCTCGCTCTGCGTGCTCTGGGACATCTTACTGCTCCTCGACATAGATGGTCACGTGGTCGTCGTCGGCCAGTTCGAGGGCGTCGCGGAGGCGCTCGGGGGCGATGATCTCCAGCTGGTCCTCGTCGTGGTGGGTGCGCTCGGGGGCGATGGTGTGGGCGGCCTCGTACGTCTCGCCGTCGGCGGTCTCGATGGTCGCCGGGTAGCAGATGCAGGGGCCGTAGGTGCGGTCGTCGTCCTCCCAGCCGTCGATGGGGACCGGCGTCATGGCCTCCATCGCGGAGCGCCGGCGGACGCTCTCGCTGTCGAGTTCGACGTTCAGGGTGCCCGCGAATGGCTCGTAGCCCAGGCGTTCCTCGAACTGTTCCATGTAGCCCGGCAGGGAGATGTAGTGACGCCCCTCGCCCATGCCACTGGTAACGGTGCCGTACAGTTCGACGCTGGAGCGCCCTTCGAAGATGGCGCGGTAGTCCTCGTACTCGCTGCGGAGGGCGCGTTCGCCGTCCTCGGTGAGGGTGACCCACTGGCCGTCGCTGACGGTCTCGCGGGTGACGAGTCCGGCGTCTTCGAGGCGCTGGAGGCGGCGCGACGCCGTCTGGTTGGACGCGTCGAGTCGGTCCGCGAGTCCGGCACAGGAGACCTTGATCTCGCCGTCGATGGCCCCGTCGAGGGCCAGCAGTTTCGCGACGGCGAGTTCGTCGTGGCCGACCGCGAACGACGCTATCTCTGACATGCCAGTGGCTTGGGACGCCGGTGGGATAAGCATACCGAATGTGGCATGCGTTCCAGAACTGAGATGGTGTATCACGCCAGTGTGACGCAGCGTGAGAAACGAGAGTCTAGTTGCAAGTTTGATTGCGGCACCAAAAGCCCATCGCTTCGGGCAACGGGGCAGGTGTGGCCGGAACGGTTAACAGACAAAAATACCATCAAGAGACAAGAACTCACCGTGCCAGGTCCATCGTCCGTGCTGTGGACCGCCCCCGCGAGCGACGCCTCGAGTCCGTGGGACGAGACGAGCCTCACCGTCGACCGCGTTCCCGTCGACGCGGACGCCTCGGCGACCGCGGTCGCCGACACCCTCCTTGCCGCCGACCCCGACTGCCTCGTCTGCGAGTTCGCCCTCCCGGGCGACTGCGACGGCCTCGACGTGCTGCAGGCGGTCCGCGACCGCGACCGGCACGTGCCAGTCGTCCTCCACACCGTCGAACCGGACGGTCGCGTCGCCAGCGAGGCGATCAGCCTGGACGTGACCGACTACTGCTACGGCGACGACCTCGTCGCCTGCGTCGAGTCGGTGCTCGACAGCCCGCACCAACCCGACGCCGAAACCCCGGAGCTCGCCTTCCAGCGACTCCACGACATCGTCACCGACACCGACGCGGACTTCGAGACGACGACCAGCCGCCTCCTCGACCTCGGCTGTTCGTACCTCGACGTCGACCTCGGGTTCGTCACCAGAATCGACGAGGAGTACCAGCACGTCGTGTCGGCAACCGGCGACCACGACGCGCTCCAGCCCGGCTCCCGTGCCCCCATCTCCGAGAGCTACTGTCGCCACACCGTCGCTGCTGACAGGCTGGTCGGCTACCGCGACGCCACCGAAGCGCTGGCCGACGACCCCGCGTTGGAGCGCTTCGGGCTCGGGTGCTACCTCGGCGGCACGCTGGTGGTCGACGACGAGGTGTACGGGACGCTCTGTTTCGCCGACGACGACGCCCGCGAGCGCGACTTCTCGGCGAGTGAACGCCGGTTCGTCGAGGTGATGGTCGACTGGTACAGCCAGGAACTCGACCGACGGGGTGCCGAACAGGCCACCGAGGTGGCGAGAGCGGAGCTGAACCGGGTCCTCGAACGCGTCGACGACGGCTTCTTCGCGCTCGACAGGGACATGCGGTTCACGTTCGTCAACCAGCGAGCCCTCGGCCTCCTCGACGTGGCCGCTGACGGGGTACTCGGTCAGCCGATTCGCACCGTGTACGACGACCCGACCGACTCGACGCTCCTCGACGCGCTGGAGACGGCCATGGTGCGCCAGGAGGCCGTCTCCTTCGAGGAGTACATCGACCCCATCGAGGTCTGGCTGGAGGTGCGCGCGTACCCGGCCGAGGACGGTCTCTCCGTCTACCTCCGGGACGTGACCGAGCACAAAGAACGCGAGTCGATGCTCGACGACCTGCTCGTGACGATGCGAGAGCTCGTCCAGGCCGACAGCACCGAGGCGGTCGCCGATATCGTCGTCCGTGCCGCCCACGACATCCTCGGCCTGGAGTACGTCGCGGTCCGGCTCCACGACCCCGACACCGACCAGCTCGACGTGGTCGCGGGCACGGACGGCCTGTTCGAGGACCTCCCGGACCGACCGACGTACGGGAGCGAGGAGGGCAACCCCGGGACCGCGTTCACCGCCGGCGAGTCGTTCGACTCGACCGTCGACTACCACGACGAGATACAGTCCGCCCGGTACGTCCCGCTCGGCGACCACGGCGTCATCTCGGTCGCCTCCCCGCAGGCCGACCCGGTCGGTGATATCCGCCGGGGCGTCCTCGACGTGCTGGCGACCAACGCCGTCGCCGCCCTCGAACGCGCCGACCGCCAGGAGACGCTCCGGGAGTACGAGACCGTCCTCGAGAACGTCCAGGACATGGTGTACGTGCTCGACGAGGACGCCCGGTACAGCTACGTGACCGAGCCGTTCGCGGACTTCCTCGGCTGCGAGCGCGAGGACCTCGTCGGCGAACCGCCCGGGCAGTTCCTCGGTGCGGCCGGCGAAACGACCGTCGAGGACCGCCTGGCGGCGCTGGCCGAGCGCGACGGCGGCACGGCGCGGACGTACGAGCTCACCATCGAGACGGCCGCCGGCGAGTCCGTCCCCGTCGAGATAGAGAGCACCACCCTACCCCAGTGCGAGGACGCCGACGGGTTCCCGGGGTCGGTCGGCGTGGTCCGCGACCTCTCCGACCTCCACAGCACGCGCGAGGAGCTGGAAGCGGAGAACGAGCGGTTCCGGAACCTCTTCGCCAGCATTCCGGACCCGGTCGTCGAGAACGAGTTCCGCGACGGCGAACCAATCGTCACGGGCGTCAACGACGCCTTCGAGTCGGTGTTCGGCTACGACGCCGAGGCCATCGTCGGCGAGTCCATCAACGACTTCATCGTCCCTCGAACCCGGCAGGAGAGGGCACAGTCGCTCGACGAACAGGCGAACGGCGACGAGATAATCACGGCCGAGGTCCGCCGCCGGACCACCACCGGTGACCGTGACTTCCTCTTCCGTGGCATCGGCTACGACCTGGACGACGGGACCCGTGCCGGCTACGGCATCTACACCGACATCACCACCCAGAAAGAACGTGAGCGCCGTCTCGAGGTCCTCCACACCGTCCTCCGGCACAATCTCCGTACCGAACTCACCCTCGTCGGCGGCTACCTGGACCTCCTCGCCGCCGAGGTCGACGCGCCGGACGCCATCGCGAAGGTTCGTGACGCCGTGACCGAGATAGAGAACCTGAGCGCGAAGGCCCGGACGCTCGAACGCGTCGTCGACGACGACAGCCACCCGTCCCCGATGGACGTCATCCCGAAGATCCGCGACATCGTGGCGACCGAACGTGACAACCATCCCGACGCCATCATAGGGACCGACCTGCCAGAGACGGCGAGTGCGGTCGCCGACGACGGTCTCGACCTCGCCCTGGCGAACCTCATCGAGAACGCGGTCGAACACGGCGGCGAGCACGTCACGGTCTCGCTGACCAGCGAGGCCGAGTCGGTCACCATTCGCGTGGCGGACGACGGCCCCGGCCTCCCCGAGCGAGAGCGGGAACTCGTCCAGGGCGAACGCGACATCACGCAGTTAGAACACGGCAGCGGTCTCGGGCTGTGGGTGGTCGACGCGGCCGTTCGCTCCCTCGGCGGCGACCTCTCGTTCGCGGACCCTGACACGGGCTGCGTCGTCGACCTGTCACTCCGGGAGAAATAGCCAGAAGCGTTTTCCTCGGTCATCGGTAATCCAAGGCAGGTATATCGTGTCGCACACGCGTTCGGTCCTCTACGTCGGGTCACACGACGAGGCCACCCGACGGTCGGTGAACGCGACCCATCCTGACGACTGGCACGTCATAACGGCGACGAGCGCCGCCGAAGCAGGCGACGCGCTCGCCGCGAACGCCATCGACTGCGTGCTGTGCGACCACGACCTCCCGGACGGGACCGGACTGGCCGTCCTCGACGCCATCGAGCCCGCGGTCCCGATTCTCTACCGGACGGCCGACCCGGACGGCGAGGTCGCGGCCGCCGCGACCGCCGCCGGTGCCACCGGCTACTGCTACGGGGACGACGACCTCGCCGAGCGACTCCGGGGGCTACTCGAGTCCGGAGACGCTGCCACCGAACCCGCCGAGACGCCCGTCGTCGCCTCCGACGCGTCCGCGGCGGTCATCCTCGACCGCATCGGCGAGGCCTTCTTCGCGGTCGACGACGAGTGGCGCTTCACCTACGTCAACGAGACCGCCGCAACCGTCCTCGCAAGCACGCGCGAGGCCCTCCTCGGCCAGAACATCTGGAACGCCTTCCCGGCCGCGACCGACCTGCCGTACTACGATGAGTACACGAAGGCGATGGCGTCCCAGGTACCCGTCTCGTTCGAGGCGTACTATCCGCCGCTTGACCTCTGGACCGACGTGACCGCCTACCCGGACCCCGACGGGCTGTCGGTGTTCTTCCGGGACGTGACCCGTCGCAAGCGCTACGAGCAGATGCTGCCCGGGCTCCTCCATACCACGCGCGACATGATGCAGGCACGGGACCGCGAGACCATCGCCGCCAGACTGGTCAAAGCCGCCGACGAGCTGCTCGGCCTCGACCTCACCGTGGTCCGGTTCTACGACCCCGAACGCGAGCTGTTGGTCCCCGTGGCCGGGACCGACTCCCTCGGCGAGGTCATGGGCGACCGTCCGACCTACGCCGTCGGCGACGGCGGCCCCGGCGAGGCGTTCGAGTCCGGGCAGTCCATCTTCCGAACCGATGTCCAACCGACCGACGACGACGACGCCCGCATCGAACAGGTCGAGGCTGCCCTCTACCTCCCCCTCGGCGACCACGGCACCCTCAGCGCCGCGTTCCACGCCGAGACGGGACTCGGACCGGTCGAACGCCAGACGGCCGAACTCCTCGCGGCCAACGCGACCGCCGCCCTCGACCGGACCGAACGCCGCGAGCGCCTCGAACGCTTCGAGGCCGTCATCGACTCCGTCGAGGACATGCTGTACGTCCTCGGCCCGGACGGCGAGTTCACCTACGTCACCCGGCCCTTCGCCGAGTTCGTCGGCTACGACCGGGACGAACTCGTCGGGGGGACTCCCGCGCTCATCACCGACGAGGCCGTCGTCGACCGCATCGAGGACGTCATCTCCGACCTCTGGGATGACGACGACCGCCGCAGCGGGACCGTCACGGCCCAGGTCGTCACCGCCTCCGGGACGCTCGCGCCCATCGAGCTGGACGTGTCGCTCCTCCCGGCAGAGGACGGGAAGTTCGCCGGCTCCGTCGGTGTCGTCCGTGACGTGACCGACCTCCGCGAGACCCGCGAGCAACTGCGCTCGGAGAACGAACGGTTCCGGTACCTGTTCGACCACATCCCGGACCCGCTCGTCGAGTGCGAGTTCTGCGACGACGGCCTCATCGTCACCTCGGTGAACCCGGCGTTCGAGGAGGTGTTCGGGTACGATAGCGAGACCATCGTCGGCGAGGGCCTCAACGACTACATCGTCCCGCCGGACGAGGTCGAGACCGCGAGCCGCATGGACCGTGAGACCGCGGCCGAGGGCGAGTTGACCGAGGAGGTCAGACGGCTCACCACGACCGGGGAGCGCCACTTCCTCTTCCGTGGCGTGAGCTACGAACTCGACGGGACGCTCTGTGGGTTCGGCACCTACACCGACATCACCGAGCGCAAGGAGCGCGAACGGCGGCTCGAAGTGCTCCACACCGTCCTCCGGCACAACCTCCGCACTGAGATGAACCTCATCGGTGGCTACGCCGAACAGCTCGAACGCAAGCTCGACGAGGACTTCGGGCTGGTGGAGGACATCCAGAACGAGGCCCGCCACGTCGCCAACCTGAGCGACACCGCCCGCAACGTCGAGCGCGCCCTCGACCGGGCGGACGAGTACACCGTCGACCGGCGGGACGTGACGGGGTTCGTGACCAGCGCGGTCGAGAAAGCCCGGTCGACGTTCCCCGAGGCCGAGATCAGCCTCGACCAGCCCACCTCCGTCGAGGCGATGGCGGACGACCGGCTCGTGTTCGCACTGACCAACGCCCTGGAGAACGCGGTCGAACACTGCGACGAGGCGGTTCCACGAATCGTGGTGACCGTCGAATCGTGCGGGGAGACCGTCGAGATACGCATCGCCGACAACGGTCCCGGCATCCCCGAACAGGAGCGCAAACTCGTCACCGGCGAGCGCGACATCACGCAGTTAGAACACGGCAGCGGTCTCGGGCTCTGGGCCATCACCTGGGTCGTGAACGCCTTCGATGGCGAACTGTCGTTCGAGACCTCGGACGGCGGGAGCGTGGTCGTCTTGCGACTCCGTCAGTAAGCCGCCGGGACTCCTCAGTCGTCGACGAGCGGGTCGTCCGCCCAGAAGTCGCTGTCCTTCTTCAGCTTCGGGACCCACGTGTCCGCCTCCTTCGAGAGCACGGCGACACGCGACTGTGGGACGTCCTTGATCTCGTCGTGCTCGGGCATGTGCTCGGCGACAGCCTCGGTGAACTCGACGACTTCTTCGTGGTCCGGCATCGCCGACCGGTCGAGGCGACCGCGCGAGTGCCCGACGTGCATGTACGCCTTCAGTTCGACGAAGTCCGGGTCGGCCCGTTCGTAGAACGCGGCGTACCAGTCGGGGTCCTTCATGTTCTCGCCCTTGACCAGGGTCGTCCGGAGGACGGTCCTGGTGTCCTCTTTGGCGGCGAGCACGTCCATCGTGTCGACCAGGTTCTCCCAGGCGTCGTCGTCGACCGCCTTCACCACGTTGTCGAAGGTGTGGCGCTCGGCTGCGTCGACCGAGACGTACAGTTGCGTGGGGTCACACCGCGAGAGCAGTTCAGGATTGGTCCCGTTCGAGACGAGGAACGTCGTGATGTCCCGCTCGTGGAACTCGTCGATGAGTTCGGGGAGGTACGGGTACAGCGTCGGCTCCCCGTCGAGCGAGATGGCGACGTGACGCGGCTCCATCGCCTGTTCGAACACGTCCCTGGGTACCTCGTCGTTGCCGCCGTACCCCGCGAGCAGCTCGCGCTGGAGTTCCAGCGTCGCGTCGGCGACCGCCGCCGGGTCGTCCCACTCCACGTCGCCGAGTTCGTAGGCGTGACCGGCGTGGTCGCGCCAGCAGAACACGCAGCGCTCGTTGCACTTGACGACCGGCGTCATCTGCATGCACCGGTGGGACTCGATGCCGTAGAACGCGTACTTGTAGCACTTCCCGTCCCCAGTCAGTGCGTTCTTGGTCCACCCGCAGGTCTGTGCCGCGGTGTGGTTCACGCTGTGGTAGTTCGGGCTGGAGACCTGCATCGGCCCATCCCCGGACTCCTCGGAGTCGCTCATTGCAGGCGGATTCGGCGGCCGAGGGGAAAAGCGAACTGGTGCGGCTCAAAGCAGCGCGACGACAACGACGTGCCCGTCGTCCTCCTCGTCTTCTTCCGCATCCTTCTCATCCCCCTTCTCCTTCCCATCCTTCTCTTTCCCGTCCTTCTCATCCCCCTTCTCTTTCCCATCCTTCTCTTTCCCATCCTTCTCATCCCCCTTCTCCTCGTCCTCCGATTCCGCCTCGTCGTCGTCACCGACGACGAGGAGCACGTCGTCGCTCTCGTCGTCCTCCGTGGGCTCGGTTTCGGTCGATGTGGCCGACTGCGTCTCGGTCGCAACCGTGGTTTCGGTGTCGGATTCGGACGTCGACGTGGCCGCGGGCGACTGGGATGCCGCTGTCTGTGTGTCCGTCGCGCCGCCGGTGGAGTCCACGTCCTGTGACACCGAGGGGGTGCCACCGGTTCCGACCATCGCGACCGCGACCCCGCTGACGAGCAGGACGATACCGAAGACCGACAGCAACCGCTGGAGCCGAACCATCGACCGTGGATACGCACCGCCGCCCTTTTGCTACCCTCTCGATAAGACGCTCGCATCGCGTTGCAGACCGTTTCGTTCTGTTGCGACCCGGCGACGGTGGCGCGACTGGACCGGACGCACGAACCGTCACCCTGGGGCGCTTCACATTCAGAAACCCCTTTACCCGAGAGCGAGGTACGTGGGCGTATGTTCCTGCAGCTACGGACGGAGGTCGAGGACGCCCTCACCGGGGCGCTCGCCGCACGCGACCTCCCCACAGACGACCTCGGTATCGAGGAGCCACCGGAAGACGTGCCGGCCGTTCTGGCCTCCAGCGTCGCCTTCCGACTGGCCAGCGAGGTCGGCGCACCGCCGCCGAAGGTCGCCGCCGACGTGGCGGGCGAGATCGACCCCGACGACTACGAGTACATCGGCGGCATCGAGACCCAGGGCCCGTACATCAACGTCCTCCCGAGCGACGCCTACTTCGTCGGGACGCTCCAGGCCGGCCAGGCCGAGGCGTACGGCCACCTCCCCGAGAAGAACGAGTCGGTGGTCGTCGAGCACACCTCCGCGAACCCGACCGGCCCAGTTCACGTCGGGCGCGCGCGCAACCCCATCGTCGGCGACGCCGTCGCCAACACGCTCGACTTCGCCGGCTACGACGTCGAGCGCCACTACTACGTCAACGACGCTGGCCGCCAGATGGCCGTGTTCACCTGGGCCTACGAGACCTTCGACGAGGAGGACTTCGACGAGCCACCCGAGCGCGACCGCATCGAGTACGACCTCGTTCGCTACTACCGCAAGGGCAACGCGTTCCTCGAGGACGGCCCCGCCGACAAGGTCGACAAGGCCGAAGCCGAGATCCAGTCCATCATGCAGGGCCTCGAAGAAGGCGACGAGGAGACCTTCGAGCGCGTCTCGACCGTCGTCGACCAGGTGCTCTCGGGCATGCAGGAGTGCCTCGCGCGCCTGCCCGCCGAGTTCGACCGGTTCGTCAAGGAAACCCAGTTCATGTTCGACGGCTCCACCGACGACCTGGTCGCACGGCTCAAGGAGCTCGACGAGGCTGTCTACGAGGAGGACGCCTGGCAGCTCGACCTCACCGAGCACGGCATCGACAAGAACATGGTGTTCCTGCGCTCGGACGACACCAGCCTCTACACCACCCGCGACCTCGCCCACCACGAGTGGAAGTTCGAGAACTACGACCGCGCTGTCACCGTCCTCGGCGAGGACCACAAGCTGCAGGCCGACCAGCTCCGGACGACGCTCGACCTGCTGGGTAACGACGTCGACAAGCTCGAGAACGTCATCTTCTCGTGGGTCAACCTCCCCGGCGGTCTCGGGATGTCCACCCGCGCCGGCACCGGCGTCGACCTCGACGACCTGCTCGACGAGGCCATCGACCGCGCCCGGAACGAGGTCGAGACCCGCATGGAAGACCGCATCCGCGACGACGACCTCACCGAGGAAGACATCGAGCGCATCGCCCACCAGGTCGGCATCGGGGCGGTCCGCTACGACATCGTCTCCAAACAGCCGACCAAGGCCATCACGTTCGAGTGGGACCAGGCGCTCGACTTCGAGGCCCAGTCCGCACCCTACGTCCAGTACGTCCACGCGCGCTGCTGTGGCATCCTCGACGACGCCGAGACGATTCCGGACGAGGTCGACGCGAGCGTCCTCACCAACCAGGCGTCGGAGGACCTGCTCCGCGTCATCGCGCGCTTCCCGGCCGTCGTCGAGGCGGCCGCGGACGACCTCGAACCGCACTCGGTCGCGACCTACACCCGCGAGTTCGCGGAGACGTTCAACGCGTTCTACCGCGAGTGCCCGGTGCTCTCCGAGGAGGACGACGAACTCCGCCAGGCCCGCATCGCACTCGTCGCGGCCTCGCGCCACACCATCGCGAACGCGCTGTCGGTCCTCGGCGTCGCCGCGCCCCACTCGATGTAAGGGCACCAGGGCCGGGTGCATCGCTCACGAGACCAGCTGCTGTTTTTCGTTGCATCGGAGAAGCAGCGACGACAGTCGACGCGGCGAGACCTATTCGTTCTCGTTGGTGCCGTCGTCGGCTTCCGCGTCCCGGATTCCAAGATTGCCTTCGCCGTCGATCTCGGAGATGGCCGCGGACACGTCGTCCTCGCTGGCCGCCTGTGCACCCTCGTCAGGCACCTCGCCACCGTCGGTGTCGGGGCGCGGCTGCTGGCGCTTCGGTGCCTCGAATCGCGGCCGCTCGTCGGCGCTTGCCTCACCGACCAGCCTGGCAGCGAGGTAGCGGTACGCCCGCGACGCGCGGCTCCGGGGAGAGTGGACGACCAGCGGCGTCCCCGCGAAGACGCTCTGTCTGACGGCGTCGTCCTCCGGAACCGTGACCAGCAAGGGCAGGTCGAGCCCGTCGGCGATCTCTTCGTGGTCGATGTCACTGCCGGGGCGCGTCCGGGTCAGGACGAGTCCCGCGAGCGTGCCGCCGGCCCGGTCGGCGAGTTCGCACGTCTTCGTCGCGTTCTGGAGCGCGGCCGGTTCGGGCGTGGAGACGACGATGATGGCGTCCGCGAGCCCGAGCGGGAGCACCGTCTCGTGGCTCACCCCGGCACCGACGTCGAGCAGGACGTAGTCGAACTCCTCGCGCAGCGTCGTGACGACATCGCGGAGGTTCTCGGTCTTGACGCCGGCGTAGCTGTCGAGTTCGTTCCCGCTGGGGACCGCCCAGATACCGTCCGCCAGCTGGTACGTGGCGTCCATGACGGCCGCCTCGCCGGCAAGTACCTCGTGCAGGGTCACCGAATCGGGGCTGAGGCTGACGAACCCTGCGAGATTCGCCATCCCGAGGTCGACGTCGACGATGGCGACGCGGTTGCCCGCGCCCGCCAGCGCGGTCCCCAGATTCACTGTTGTCGTCGTCTTCCCGACACCCCCCTTCCCGCTCGCGATAGCGTACACCGACTCCTGCGTGGTCATGCTAGATGGACAGACTCGTGGACGACTAAAAAACGTTGAGGGGGACACCGTAGCACGGCAAACCCTCTCCTATCGAAGGCCATGGTGTGCCCGTCACATAGGGGCGAACAGGCGGCAGCCGCGTCGCCGGTCGGGGGTCTGCCGCGCACCCGCCTCGGCCACCCGACCGGTCCTCATCAGGACACACCGGCGCTGGCCTCGGCATCGTATATGAACCCTCGACCGCCGTCTCCGGGCCGCTACCGTGGGACGTGTGGGCACGCGAGCCGCAAGGAACAGTTACTTACCGCCCGCCCGGCCTAGAATCGCCAATGAGTGAGCAGGAGGGCGAGGCGCAGTCCGACCGAAAGAAGTACGAGTTCCAGAAGGTCATCGAGGAGCTCCAGGACTACGAAGGATCAGGAACCCAACTGGTCAGTATCTACGTTCCCGAGGACAAGCAGATCAGCGACGTGGTCGCCCACGTCACCCAGGAGCACAGCGAGGCAGCCAACATCAAGTCCAAGCAGACCCGGACCAACGTCCAGGACGCCCTGACGAGCATCAAGGACCGGCTCCGGTACTACAAGAACCCGCCGGATAACGGGATGGTGCTGTTCTCGGGTGCGATCGACGCCGGTGGCGGCCAGACCGACATGGTCACCAAGGTGCTCGAGGGCCCGCCACAGCCCGTCGAGTCGTTCCGCTACCACTGTGACTCGGCGTTCCTCACCGAGCCGCTGGAGCACATGCTGGCGGACCAGGGCCTGTACGGCCTCATCGTCCTCGACCGACGCGAGGCCAACGTCGGCTGGTTGAAGGGCAAGCGTGTCGTGCCCGTCAAGTCCGCGAGTTCGCTCGTCCCGGGCAAGCAGCGCAAAGGTGGCCAGTCCGCCCAGCGTTTCGCCCGCCTCCGCCTCGAAGCCATCGACAACTTCTACCAGGAGGTCGCGGAGATGGCGAACGAACTGTTCGTCCCCGAACGTCACGAGATGGACGGCGTCCTCGTCGGCGGTCCCTCCCCGACCAAGGACGAGTTCATGGACGGCGAGTACCTCCACCACGAGGTCCAGGACATCGTACTCGGCAAGTTCGACGTGGCCTACACCGACGAGTCCGGACTCAAGGACCTCGTCGACGCCGGGCAGGAGGTGCTGGCCGACGCCGAGATCATGGAGGACAAGGAGCTGATGGAGACGTTCTTCAAACAGCTCCACAACGGGAACAAGGCGACCTACGGGTTCGAGCCCACCCGCCAGAACCTCGTCATGGGGTCTGTCGAGACCCTCCTCATCTCCGAGGACCTCCGCGACGACGTCGCCGTCTACGACTGCGGCGGTACCGAGGAGTACGAGGTCATCGACCACCGCAAGAACACGCCGACCCACCAGTGCGAGGACGGCACCGAGGTCGAGGCCGAAAAACGCGAGGACGTCATCGAGTTCCTCATGAACATCGCCGACCAGCGCGGCACCGACACGAAGTTCATCTCCACCGACTTCGAGAAGGGCGAACAGCTGCTCAACGCCTTCGGTGGTATCGCCGGTATCCTGCGCTACTCCACCGGCGTCTAACTCGACCGGTAGCGCGCCCACTCCTCCTGTTTCCGCCTACTCCAGCAACTGCTCCAGCTGCTGCCGTCGCCGCCCGATGGCCACCGACGGCTGCAGGTGTGTGTCTGCTTCGAGTTCTTCGAGCACGAGCATCGGGTCCACGCCCTGTCCTTCGACCCGTTCGAGCAACTCCTCTATCTTCCCGCGGTTCAGCGCGAGCGAGGAGAGCAACCCAACGATGAGTGCCATCTCGACCGCGGCCGCCTCGTCCGCGGGAAACGCATCACTCACCTGTGAGAAGTCGGCGCTTGCGGGCGCACTCTCGACGGGCTGGAGATGGAGACACGACGTGCAGATGGCTACCGCCTCGCTGCCACCCGGTGCGTACGACGCGACCGCGTCGGGCACCTGAAACGGGACGCTCTCCGACCGACACTCGGAACACTGCATACGAGGAAGGAAACGCCCGATTGCCTAAAGTCTAGGCGGCGCTACGCGCAACACGGCGAGAGACGAAACGAAGACGGATGAGAGAGATTCAGTCTGCGGCCGCAACGACGTCGGCTTCTGCTTCCTCGGCCTCCTCCTTCCGAGCTTCCTTCTCCTCTTTCTCCTTCTTGTCCTTGATCTTCTTCATGCGGAAGATCTCCTCGCGCTCTTGCTCTTCGAGCTTCTGCTCGATGTACTCCTGGTTCTCCTTGAGTTCGGGCAGGAGCTTGAACTCGAGTGCGTTGACACGACGCTTGGTCGTCTCGATCTCGGTGAGCATCTTCTTCATCGCCGTCTCGACCTCGGCGGCGAGGATGATGGTCTCCAGCAGTTCCTCGTAGGCTTCCGCGGCCTCGTCGATGCGCGCGGAGGTGCCCAGCACACCGTAGCCACGCTCGTCGAGGGACTTCCGGACCTTCGAGGACTCGATCTCGGGAACGACGACGCCCATGATGTTGCGGGACTCCGTCGTGATCTCCGGGTGCTCCTTCAGCGCGGCCGCCGCCCCGCGGACCGCGACGTCACCCTCCATGGCGCGTGCCATGTTGATCTTCTTCTGTGCCTCGTCGTAGTTCTCCTCTAAGTTCTCACGGACGTCCCGTGCCTGGTCGAGGATGTCCATGAACTCCATGATGAGGCCGTCGCGCTTCTGTTCCAGCGTGTCGTGACCCCGCTCGGACAGCTCGATGCGATCCTCGATCGCCATCAAGTTCTTGCGAGTGGGCTTGACGTCGTTGGCCATTACGAGGGGCTTGCACACCCAGCCTGTTAACCCTTTACGATTGACTTCACGCGCGAGCGCGTGCGAGGCGGCGAGCGTTGCCACTCGAGGGGGCTGACTGCCGGGCGCTGTCGCTCACGGCGCGGAAAGAGAGAGAAAGATACCTGTTCAGGCTTCGACTGCCTGCTCTTCTTCGACGTAGTACTCCTCGATGAGGTCCTCGTCGATACGGTTGAGCTCCTCCTTCGGGAGCGTCGAGAGCAGGGTCCAGCCGATGTCGAGCGTCTCGGCGATGGTGCGGTCCGTGTCGTAGCCCTGCTGGACGAACTCCTCCTCGAAGCGGTCGGCGAAGTCGAGGTACTTGTTGTCGAGTTCGGACAGCGCCTCGCGGCCGACGATGTTCACGAGGTCGCGCAGGTCCTCACCCTCCGCGTACGCGGCGAAGAGCTGGTCCTTCACGTCGGCGTGGTCCCCACGGGTGAGGCCCTCACCGATACCGTCGTCCATCAGGCGCGACAGCGACGGCAGCACGTTGACCGGCGGCTTCACACCCTGGGAGTTCAGGTCGCGGTCCATCATGATCTGCCCCTCGGTGATGTATCCGGTCAGGTCCGGAATCGGGTGCGTGTCGTCGTCACCCGGCATCGTGAGGATGGGCAGCTGCGTGACCGAGCCCTCGCGGCCCTCGATGCGCCCTGCGCGCTCGTAGAGCTGGGCCAGGTCGGTGTACATGTACCCGGGGTAGCCACGGCGACCCGGAACCTCTTCGCGGGCCGCACCGATCTCGCGCAGTGCCTCACAGTAGTTGGTCATGTCCGTGAGGATGACCAGCACGTGATAGCCCTTGTCGAACGCGAGGTACTCTGCCGTGGTCAGGGCGAGACGCGGGGTGACCGTCCGCTCGACTGCGGGGTCGTCCGCGAGGTTCATGAAGACGACGGAGCGCTCGAGTGCACCCGTGCGCTCGAAGTCGTCCATGAACTCGTTCGCCTCTTCGGCGGTGATACCCATCGCGCCGAAGATGACTGCGAACTCGGTGCCTTCGTCGTCGTCGCCCTCGTCCTCCTCCGGGACGGTCGCCTGACGGGCGACCTGGAGTGCGAGGTCGTTGTGCGGCAGACCGGATGCCGAGAAGATCGGCAGCTTCTGGCCGCGAACGAGGGTGTTCATGCCGTCGATGGCGGAGACGCCAGTCTGGATGAACTCCTCGGGGTACTCACGCGAGTACGGGTTGATAGCCGCCCCGACGATGTCGCGGCGTTCGTCCGGGACGACGTCCGGGCCGCCGTCGATGGGGCGACCGGACCCGTCCAGCACCCGCCCGAGGAGGTCCTCGGTGACGGGCATCTTCATCGTCTCGCCAAGGAAGCGAACCGAGGACTTGCGGTCGATACCTTCGGTGCCCTCGAAGACCTGGATTGCCACCAGGCCTTGCGAGGATTCGAGCACCTGGCCACGCTTGATGTCGCCGTTCGGGGTCTCGATCTCGACGATCTCGTCGTACCCGATGGCCTCGTCGACCTCGGCGAACACCAGCGGACCGCTGATCTCTGTAATCGTCTGGTACTCCTTCATGGTCTTAGTACATCTCCCGGAGTTCGTCCGCGAGATCGTTCTCGATCTCTTCGACGTACTCCTCGTAGTCTTCTTGCACGCCGATGCGGTTGAGCCGCGGGGCGGCGTCGGTGTTCTGGATCTCGTCGACGGGGACGCCAGCGTCGAGGGCGGCGAACGCCTCGTCGTTGAACGTCTTGATCGCGTCGAGCATCATGTAGATCTTGTCGGGCTCGCAGTACGTGTCCACGTCGTGGAACGCGTTCTGCTGGAGCCACGCCTCGCGGAGGTAGCGAGCGACCTCGAGGGTCAGCTGCTGGTCGTCCGGAAGCGCGTCCTTGCCGACGAGCTGGACGATCTCCTGCAGTTCGGCCTCCTCGTCGAGGACGTCGACGGCCCACTGGCGCTTCTCCGGGAAGTCCTCGCGGACGTTCTCTCGGTACCAGGGGTCGAGCTGGTCCTTGTACAGCGAGTACGACTCGTTCCAGTTGATTGCCGGGAAGTGACGACGCTCGGCGAGGTCCGCGTCCAGCGCCCAGAACGTCTTCACGATACGCAGGGTGTTCTGCGTGACCGGCTCGGAGAAGTCACCGCCCGGGGGCGAGACTGCACCGATCGCGGACACGGAGCCCTCCGTCCCGTTGATGTTCTCGAACTTGCCGGCGCGCTCGTAGAACTCGGAGAGACGCGCGGCGAGGTAGGCGGGGTAGCCCTCCTCACCGGGCATCTCCTCGAGACGCGAGGAGATCTCGCGCATGGCCTCTGCCCACCGCGAGGTGGAGTCGGCCATGAGTGCCACGTCGTACCCCATGTCGCGGAAGTACTCCGCGATGGTGATACCCGTGTACACACAGGATTCACGCGCGGCGACCGGCATGTTGGACGTGTTCGCGATGAGGCACGTCCGGGACATGAGCGGCTTGCCCGTCATCGGGTCCTCCAGCTCCGGGAAGTCCTCGATGACCTCGGTCATCTCGTTGCCACGCTCGCCACAGCCGACGTAGACGACGATGTCCGCGTCGGCCCACTTCGCGAGCTGGTGCTGGGTGACCGTCTTCCCGGACCCGAACGGTCCCGGAATCGCGGCCGTCCCACCCTTCGCGATGGGGAACAGACCGTCGAGGATACGCTGACCGGAGACGAGCGGCTCGCGCGGGGTCTTCTTCTCCTTGGACGGTCGCGCACGGCGGACCGGCCACTCCTGGTACATGGAGACTTCCTCGCCGTTCGCGAGTTCGACGACCGTCTCCTGGACGGTGAAGTTGC
Organism: Haloarchaeobius pelagicus; assembly: GCF_051207375.1. NCBI lineage: Archaea > Methanobacteriati > Methanobacteriota > Halobacteria > Halobacteriales > Halorubellaceae > Haloarchaeobius > Haloarchaeobius pelagicus. Next base: position 572,990 of record NZ_JBPJZD010000002.1, read on the forward strand.
CGGACTCGACGGACGAGACCTCGCCACCCTCGTAGTCGGGCGGCACCATCACCTTGTGCGTGATGCTCTCGGTCTCCGGGACGGTCCCGACGATGTCGCCGGGTTCGACCTCGTCGCCCGCCTCGACCTCGGGAGTGAACTCCCAGGTCTTCTCCAGGTCGATACCTGGTGCGTCGACACCGCGGTCGAGGAACGCAGACTGCATCTTCTCCTCCAGTTCGTCGAGCGGGCGCTGGACACCGTCGTAGATGGCGTCCAGCATGCCGGGCCCGAGGTCGACCGACAGCGGCTCGCCCGTGTTCTCGACGGGTTCACCGGGGGCGACACCGGAGGTCTCCTCGTACACCTGAATCGTGGTCAGGTTCCCTTCTATCTCGATGACCTCGCCCATCAGACCTTCGTCGCCGACGTAGACGACGTCGTTCATCCGGGCGTCGAGGTCCGCAGCGGTCACGACGGGACCGCTCACGCTCTCGATGACGCCGTCCTCGCGGACGGTGTCGGATTCTGTTGCTTGACTCATGATTTAGTCTTCATCCATCAGGTCGATGCCGATGGCTCGTTTGATCTGGTCGCGCAGCCCGCTGCTTTCCGAATCGCCACCCAGCGTGACGAACACCGGTTCCACGCTCGTCTCGACTATCTTGCGCGGCTCGCGCGAGAGGTAGTCGAGGTCGTCGGCGTGGATGACGACGATACCGACGCCGTCGTCCTCGGCGACCCGCCGGACGGCGTCGTCGAGTTCCGCGTCCTTCTCGTCCTCGGGGACGTTCTCGAACGCTCGGACGCCGGCCAGCCGGAAGCCGGTGGTGAAGTCCGGACTGCCGATGACAGCTATCTCCTGGCTCATATGGTGACCAGCTCCGCTTCGATCTCCTCTTCGGTCAGTCCCGCTTCCTTGCCGCGCGCGATGGCGCGGATGTTGTCGATCTCGCGTTCCTTCGCGATGAGGTACGCGAGCACCGGACAGATGGAGAGCGGGAACACGTGCGAAAGGTGGTCCGCGTACTCCTGCAGGGCCGCATCGAGCGCGTGCTCGAAGCCGATGAGGCTCTCCGCGTCCTCGAGTTCGGAGAGTGCGGCCGAGAGGTCGTTCCCGTACGTGCTGTCGCGGATGCGTGCGACGAGCTCGTCGGTGTTGCTGACCAGCTGCGTGAGTTCTGCGGCGTCGAACAACCGCCCACCCTCGATGAAGTACTCCGAGGGGTCGATGTCCGCGCCACTGCGTGCGAGACGCAGCGCGTTCCGGACGTTACGGAAGTCGATCTCCGCCTGCAGGAACTCGAGGTACAGCGCACCGGGGCTGTCCACAGCGTCGGTCGAGCCGACCTCGTCCAGCAGGTGCTCGTAGAACGCACGGTCGACGGCGTTCTCGAGCGGGACGAGCACGTTGGTCTCCTGGTACTCCTCGAACGCGACCTCGAGGTCGGGCCCGAAGAGCGTGCCTTCCAGTAGCTCCACGGCATCCTCGATGGACTGGGCCTCGAGGAGTCGCTGCAGGAAGCGCTCGTCGAACTCACCGGCGCTAATGAGGTCGGGTTCGACCTCCTCGGCCGACGAGTCGGCGTACAGGCCGCGCAGGATCGTCTTGACGTTCCACGCGTCGAACTTGCGCAGGTACGCCGCGATCTGGTTGTAGATGCGGCCGTCCGCCCATCCGAGCACGTCTTCGAAGTTCTTCGCGAGGTTTCGATTGAGCGCGTACTCGATGAGGTCGACCCCGCTGTGACGGGAACCGAGCGCGTTCATCTCGGCCTCGTACTCGGTCTCCTCCATGTAGCGGGCGATCTCGCCCGGCCCCATGCGTACGAGCTTCCGATAGTCCTCGTCACCGAACAGCTTCGCTCGACGTGCCCTGACGCGGGCGTTGACGTATTCTGGATTCGAACCGCGGTCGCTCTTGCTCATTGCTCGTCGAACAGCTGGGAGCTGATTTCTCGCAGGTTGTCCTCCCAGACGTCTTCGAGCACCGAGTCGAACGTGTTGTTGACCCGGAGACGACTCTCCTCGCTCTCGACGACGACGCCGCCGAGGCAGTCGTACTCGCCGGCGTACTCGTAGCCGTCGTAGTCGGCGAGAATCGTCTCGAGCAGGTCTTCGTCGCTGGCGCGGCCGTAGACGGCGGCGCTGTCGACGGTGTCGAACTCCTCCGCGGCTGCGTCGAGCAGCGCACGGGTGAGTTCCTCGCGGTCGTCACCGTCCAGGGCGACGATATCGGACTCGACGTCCTCGCGGACCTGTTCCAGCACGTCGCGACGCGCTTCGAGGCGCATCTGCTTGGCCTCGAGTTTGGCGCTCGAAAGCTGCTGCTCGCGCTCCTGTGCTACCTTTCGTTCGGCCGCGCGCTCTGCCTCTTCGAGCGTCTCCTCGGCGTCGGCTTCGGCTTCCGAGATGATCTCCTCGGCCTCCGCCTCTGCGTCCTCGCGGATTTCCTCCGCACGCGCGCGGGCTTCGTCTCGTATGTCCTCAACGACTGTTTCCAAACTCATTGTAAGAAAGTGGGGGCGGTTTAGACGAAGAGCGCGACCAGCGCGAAGATCACCAGCGTCTCGGGCAGGACCGTCAGAACGATCCCGATACCGGTAGAGATGGAGTCTTCGGCGAGTGCGCCGACTGCGGCGGCACCGATGCCGCGTTCTGCGTACCCTGCACCGATGGCAGCCAGCCCGATACCGAGGGCTGCACCGGAGTCAGCAGGAATCGCGGAGTGCTGATCGAGGGCGATGTCTGTTACGTTGTTCAGTGCGGTCATTCCGACGTCGGCGAGAGCTTCGAACATGTTTACGTATACCTCGTGGTTGTAACCGGACAATCGCTAATCACCGCACTGGCTTCATAAAACTTCCCAAAAGAAACCGCCGTTTCTGCCGGTATAACAGCTAAATGGCGGTGTCCAAGGGGTTTATACTTTCGATTGACGCCGAGTTTCCTGACAGCCAGGAGAGACGAATCTGAACAACTGTGAGGAATCAACCGCCAAACAGCGAGAGAAACGAAAGGGCCGAGCTCAGTCCTCGGTGGTGTAGGTGCGCTCGTACCCGAACGGGTTGAACACGCGACCGCCACCCTCGTAGAACTTGTCGAAGAACTCGACGTACTCGAGACGCACTCCCTGCAGTCCTGCGCTCGTAACACCGAGCAGCAGGACGACGAGGTGGCCGACGATGAGGATGAGGACGCCAGCGAGCGCCATCCCGATACCGCCGTGCATCAGGCCGCCGAACATGACCTCGGTGACCTCGTGGCCGTGGTACGTCCCGACCTCGAGCATGTGCTTGGGGTCGTGGGTCGTCCCGAAGTGCCACTCGGCACCGTGGTCGCCCTCGACGACGTACACCCCGAAGAAGAGCAGGTTGACGACGAACGCCATCCCTGCCTTCGCCAGGATGACTGCCCCGATACGCAGGTAGGACAGGACGTTGACGAGCACGTTGACGGACTCCAGCGCACCGACGAGGATACCGAAGCCGCCCATGTGCTGGACCTCACCGTAGATCATCGCGACGAGCCCACCGACGAACAGCACCAGACCGAGGGTGCCGATGGTCGGCGAGAACCCGGTGAATCCGAGGTCGTAGACGGCGTTCGAGCCGCCGAACGACTGGAACAGGAAGTCGGGCTTCAGACCCTCAGCCTGCGTGCTGAAGATCCACATCCAGACCCCGAACATCATGGTCGCCCACGAGCCGTTCTCGATGAACGCCGTGACGGGACCGTGGTCGAGGTCGTTGATGAAGCCAAAGACGTACCCCACCGTCAGGTGGAGCAGGCCGAGTAGCATGCTCACGACGAGCCAGGTCTGGCCGTACTGCAGGTACGCGGGCTGGAGCCCCTTGTGCATCGGCGGACTGCCACCGAAGAGGACCTCACCCAGCACGTGTAGGCCGAATATCTCGCCGTACAGGATACCGAACAGCATGGTGAACCCACCGGCCCACAGGCCGATGCCACCGAGTGCCTTCAGCACGTCGCTGTCGGTGCGCGTGTAGAGCAGGAAGCCGACCGCGGTGTAGATGAGTCCGTAGCCGAAGTCGCCCAGCATGAACCCGTAGAACAGCGGGAACGTCATGAGCAGGACGATGGTCGGGTCGAGTTCCGTGTACTTCGGTCGGTTGACCATCTCGATGAGGAACTCGAAGGGTTCTGCGGCCTTGTTGTTCTGCTGGACGGTCGGCGGTGCGTCACCCATGGTGACGACGCCACCGTCGGCAGCTGCCTCCTTTCCGCTGGAGGTCCCGTGGGTCTCACCAGAGACCTCCGAGGAGCTGACCGCGTGGCCCTCGTGGTAGTCCGCACGCTCGATCTCCTGGACTTCGGCGTGGTCGCCGACTTCGGCTTCGACCTCGCGCGTGAGCGTGTCGACCTCGTCGGTCGGGAGCCACCCTTCGGCGACGAAGGCGTTCTCCGTCGTCGCGAACTGCAGCGGCGCTTCGGACTTCTGGACGTCGATGGACAGGCGCTCCTCGGCGGCCAGCAGGAAGCCGGCGGCGTCGAGGCGCAGGTCCTCGAGCTCGTCCTCGACCGTCGAGAGCTTCGATTCGAGCTGCTGCCGACGGTGGCGCAGTTCGTCGATGTACTCGGTCGGGTCGCCCTCCCCGTCGGGAATCTCCTGACGGGTGAAGTTCGCGCGGACGAGCAGGTCGTCGAGCAGGCTGTCGCTCGCGTTCGACTCGGGGTACGCGAAGACGGCGATGAGGTCGCCGCCACCGGTCTCGACGTCGAACGACCGGATCGCCTTCGCCCCGTTGAGCTCGGCTGTCACGGCCTCGACGTCGCCTTCACCGACTGCGACCTGCAGCGAATCGTAGCCCGAGAGCAGGTGCAGCGGGATTCCGAGCTCGGCGTACGGTGCGAGCGAACTCACTTCCTCGTCGAGTTCACGCACTTCCGCCTCGAGCTCGTTCCGGCGGTCATCGAGACGGTTCGCCTCCTGGCGAACCTCTTCGAGCTCCTCCTCGAGCGCGTCGTCCGTGACGATGCGGCTCGGGCCGGCGTGTTCGGCCTCGACACCCAGGATGCTCTTGATGGAGCGAACGGTGACGAGTTTCTCTGAGGCGTCCTCGGCACCCTCGACGGGGTTCCCGTTGGAGAACCCGTCCCAGGAGCCGTCGTAGTCGCTCAGGTGAACCAGGCGGAGATCGTGTACCGTCTCGATGACGTCGTCCATGACGGACTTCGAGCCCGTCACGGACACCTTGCTCATTTGCTCAGGTCTGAGCATGTACCTCCTCCGTGAATGTTTCGAGGACGTAGTCGACGACCTCGCTCGTGCGTCCCTCGGCGCGGGTACGGAGTTCCTCGCGCTCCGCCTCTCCCTCCTCGAGGATCTGCTCGCGTTCCTTGGCTATCTCGGTGCGAGCTTCCTCAAGGCGGTTCGACTCGAGCTCACGTGCGTCGTCCTCCGCCTCCTGGCGGATTTCTTCGGCACGGTCCCGGGCCTCGGCGATGCGCTCGTCGCGGTCGGCTTCTGCCTCGGCGACGATGTCGTCGGCCTCCGTCTCGGCCGTCTGAATTCGTTCGAGAACCTCTGGCCTCGGCATGGCTTGAACACGCGTGAGTTTACATAGCGGCTATAAGGTAGTTGCGAAAGGTGCTGGACCGGGGTTTCACCTGAGTGCGCCGGTCGATCACGAACGTTCACTCACGATTCAATCGCGACAGAACTATGGCGGGACGTTGCTAAACCCCGGCCAATGGGAATCCTCGAAAACAAGGCTCGTGCACGCCTGTTCTACAAGTATCTCTCGAAGGTGTACGATACCATCAACCCGTTCATCTGGAACGAGGAGATGCGCACCGAGGCCATCGGGATGCTCGACATCGACCCCGACGACCGGGTGCTCGACGTCGGCTGTGGCACCGGGTTCGCGACCGAAGGACTCCTCGCACACGAGAACATCGACGAGGTCTGGGCGCTCGACCAGAGCCCGGACCAGCTGGCAAAGGCCTACGCCAAGTTCGGCAAGCACGGCCCCGTCCACTTCCACAAGGGCGACGCGGAACGGCTGCCGTTCGCGACGAACAGCTTCGACGTCATCTGGTCGTCTGGCTCCATCGAGTACTGGCCGAACCCGGTCCGCGCACTGCGTGAGTTCCGTCGCGTCGTCAAGCCCGGCGGGCAGGTGCTCGTCGTCGGCCCGAACTACCCGAAGACGACGGTCATGCAGAAGGTCGCCGACGCCATCATGCTGTTCTACGACGAGGAAGAGGCCGACGAGATGTTCACGGCCGCCGGGTTCGAGGACATCCAGCACCGACTGATGGGGCCGAACTACGACCCCGACATCGCCATCACGACCGTCGCGCGTGCACCGGGCGCAGACGATGCAGCGGACGCGACGGCCGAGGAGGGCGAGACCATCGAAGACGACGCCGGCCCGGAAGCCGAAGCCTGAGAACGGGCGACCGTCTCGACCCGACCGACCACGAGTTCCTCGCTGTAGAACGTCACCACGACTCGCGAGTCCGGTGAGAGCGTCGGCCGGTTCGTCCCCGCGATTCTGACGCTCGCGGTCTCGCCCGCGGTCCACGTCGAATCGGCCGCGGTGTTGAACGGCCCGGTCGGGCCCGGCGCGAACCCACGCGCGGAGAAGAACGGCACCGGTGGCTGGTGTGCGAGCCGTGTCCCATCGACCTCGACCACCACCCGCAGGGTTTCCACGTCGACCGTCTCACCACCGGTGTGTGTCACGGTGATACGCCCGGTGTCGGCGTCCGCGGTGGCCGCGAAGCTCGCACGCGGGGCCTCTGTCGGTGGGGTCTCGTAGACGCCGACCACGACGACGCTCGCGAGGACGAGCGTCACCGCGAGCAAGAGCGCGGTACCGACGACGGGGGTGACTGCACGGGGAGAGAGCACGCGGGGTCTGGCCGCGGCTTCGGATAAAAAGACTCGGCGTCAGGACGAGACGGTGACGTTGATCGGGCCCTGTGGCAGGTCGACCGTGACCTCGTAGGCACCGCTCGGCTGGGTGAACCAGTGGACGCCGTCCTCGTTCGTCTGCCCGACGACCGTGCCATCGACCATCACCGGCGCAGCGATGGCGTCGCCGCTGAGGACGTTCTGGACCTGGATGCGTGCTGGCCCGCCGTTGGCCGTCTCGTTGATGACGACCTCGACGCCGTAGTCGGTCGCGTTGACGCTGTTGCTGACGGGGAGCGCGGAGACGGTCAACTGCTGGTACTCGCGGTACACCTTCCGCTGCGAGCCATCGACGTAGATACGGATGGAGCCCTGGTCAAGGGGACTCTCGTAGAACCAGCTGCCGCGCCTGAACTCCCAGATGTTCACGCCGGAGCTCTCGCGCACGTACGGGTATCGGCCCTCGGTGTACTCCAGGAACTCCGTTCGGTTGTCGAACCCGTTCGCCGTGTCGGTGTCCCAGTGGTCGAGTCTGACCGCCTCACGGTAGTACTCCAGGTCCGGGCCAGTCTGTGCGAGCAACTGGATGACGACACCGGACTGTGAGCCCTGGACCTGGGCCTGCAGCGACCCGTCACGTTCGTTGTTCAACGTCCGGAACAGGGCCGACCGGGTCGGTGTGCTGTACTCGTTGGCCTGTCTGGTGAGGTACCCGAGGGATGCGCCGGTCGAGCGTTCGAGCCGCGCTATCGTGTCCTTGGTCTGTTCGGCCCGGTAGCCGACGAGTGCGAGTCGCTTCAACAGCTCTCGCTCGGAGATGTCACCGGCCCCGTACGCTTCGATCGCCTGCCGTTCCTGCTGTTGCAGCGTGTCGACCCGCGACTCTACGTCCTCGATGGCCGTCTCCACGAGTGCCTGCCGTGCCTCGTCGGAGGACGCGGCACCGAGGCGCACCGAGAGGAGTTCGAGCCGGTAGCTGTTGTCGACGGTCTCACGGTTCATCACCACGGCGGCACCGAGGTCGAGACCGGGCGTACCGTAGCCCTGTCTGGAGACCGTGTCGAGTTCGAGTCGTCGCGTCGTGTCGTTCGAGATGGACGTGCGACTCGTCACGTCCGCCGACGGCGTTGGCCGCTCGGCGGCAGTGTCTGCGGGGACCGCGGGTGCGCTGGCGGCCGTCCCGATGGGCGACAGGACGAGGAGGGCCAGCAGGGCGACGCACGTGAAACGTCTCATTGGTCGCCCGTACTGCGCGACGGTACAAAAACCGGTCGACGTCTCTCGAACGAGCACGAGAACCCTCGAGAGCCGGCGAGACATTTCATAACGGCTGCTGATGTTTTATCTCGATGGAAAGCGTTTTTTCCCCGCGGCATGGACGCACCTGTATGCGGTCCCTCTCTGTCGTCACAGCCGCCCTCCTCGTGCTCGCCCTCTTCACCGGGGTCAGCACCGGCGTGCCGAGCGGTGCTCACGCGGGCACACCGGCCGCGTCACCCGACCTCGCGGTCGCGCAGGACTCGTTCGAACCTGCAGACCCCGGGACGGTTATCGAGGTGAACGTGACCGAGTCGGGCGACGCGCAGTGGTCCGTCTCCTATCGCTATCGCCTGACCGGCGAGAACGAGACGACCGCCTTCAGGCAGTACGGTCGCGCCGTGGCGAAGGGACAAGAGCAGTTGACGTTCTCAGCCGAGCTGTTCCAGCAGTTCGCTGACCAGGCATCGACGTGGACGGGACGCGACATGGAGATCCGGGACACGTCGTGGCAGGAACCGGTCGTGCGCGAGCCGGCACAGACCGGCACGACGACCACCACCACGACGGGGAGTGACGAGACGGCGACCAGAATCGGCGTCCTCACCTACACCTTCACGTGGACGAACTTCGCCGAGGTCCAGGGGGACGGCGAGGTCCGCGTCGGGGACGCGTTCGGCACCGAGAACGAGACGTGGCTGCCGACGCTGTACGATGGGCAGCGGTTCGTCATCAACGAGCCGCAGAACTTCGCCATCATCAACTCGCCGGCCGACAAGGGCCCGCAGAACAGTTCCCTCATCTGGGACGGCCCGCAGACGTTCGAGCCGGGATACATCGAGGCGACGTACGTCCCGCGCGAGCCCTCGCAGACCCCGACGACACCCGGCACGACGCCGGGCGGCCTGGGTGAGGAGGGCGGTCTCCCGCTCGAACTCATCGGGTTCGGGCTCCTCGTCGTCCTGGTCGCCGCCGGGAGTTACCTGTTCGCGCGGTGGCAGACCGAACGGGAGCAGTCCGCACCAACTGCCACGCCGAACGGCGGGCACGACACGGTGGCGGCGGACAGCTCGACGACCGACGGTCCGCGCCAGTCGGAGACCACAGACACCGGTGCCGCGACGGATGCGATGGCAGCCGCGAGCGCAGGCGCGGCGGCCGCGGACGAAGCGACGGACGACGAAACCGAGGCAGAAGACTCCGCGGCCGACGCGGACCAAGAGGAGGAGGAACTCGACCCCATCGACGTAGAGCTCCTGTCGGACGAAGAGCGCGTCCTCCGCCTGCTCAGACAGAACAACGGCCGGATGAAGCAGGCGAACATCGTCAAGGAGACCGGCTGGTCGAACGCGAAGGTCTCCCAGCTGCTATCGGGGATGGACGACGACGACGAGATCGAGAAACTCCGGATCGGCCGGGAGAACCTCATCACGCTCCCGGGCGAGAGCATCGGAGACTTCGACGACGACGCCTGACGGCCGACGCGCCCGGGAGAGTCTGACAAACGATTTTCACAGGGTCCCGCGTTTCGTAACCATTTACGTAGGTGCCGGCATAATCAGCCGTTGATGAAGGTTCTCGTCACCGTCAAGGAGGTGGCCGCCGTCGAGGACGAATTCCAGATCGATGGGACGTCAATCGACGAGAGGTACCTCGAATACGACCTCAACGAGTGGGACGACTACGCGGTCGAAGAAGCCGTTCAGCTGCAGGAGAACGGCATCGCCGACGAAGTCGTCGCCGTGACCATCGGACCCGAGCGGTCCGAGGAGACAATCCGCATGGCCCTGGCGAAGGGTGCGGACCGCGCGATTCGCGTGTGGGACGACGCCATCGAGGGCACGGACCTGCTCGACGTGGGTGCGAAGACACGCATCCTCTCGGCGGTCGTCGCCGAGGAGGAGCCGGACCTCGTCCTCAGCGGTGTCCAGGCCGACGACGACGGGTTCGGCGCAACGGGCGTCTCCCTCGCCGACGAAATCGACTACGAGTGGGCCGCGGTCGTGAACGACCTCGACCACGACGCGCTCGACGCCGAGAGCATCGCGAAGGTCCACCGCGAACTGGAGGGTGGCGTCGAGGAGCTCACCGACGTGGAGCTCCCCGCCGTACTCACCATCCAGACCGGTATCAACGAGCCGCGCTACGCGAGCCTGCGCGGTATCCGGATGGCCCAGCGCAAGGAGATCGCCCCGAAGACGCTCGACGACATCGGTCTCGACGCCGACGCCGTCGCCAACGACCTCGAACTCACCGACATGTACGAACCCGAATCCGAAGGGGACGCCACGTACTTCGAGGGCGGCCCGGAGGAAGAAGCCGCACAACTTGCTGACCTTCTGCGGGAGAAGGGGGTGGGTGCGCAATGAGCGACATCCTCGCAGTCGCCGAGCACCGCCGCGGTGAACTCCGCGACGTGAGTTTCGAGCTCGTCACGGCCGGCCGCGAACTCGCCGACGCGACGGGTGGCGACCTGCACGTCGCCATCATCTCGGGCGACCTCAACGACTTCGCCGAGCAGCTCAAGGTCGAGGGCGTCGACACCATCCACACCGTCGCCGACGGTGAGGAGTTCAACCACGACGTGTACGCCCAGGCCGTCACGCAGCTCTACGACGCCATCGCCCCGCAGGTCCTGCTCATGCCGAACTCGGTGAACGGGCTGGACTACGCGCCCGCGGTCGCGAACCGCCTCGATCTGCCCTACGTCAGCGACGTGATCGGGATGGAACTCGGCGACGACACCCTGACCGCCACGCGCGAGATGTACGGTGGGAAGGTCGAGACGGCGACCGACGTGCCCGCAGAGCACGTCGCAGTCTCCATCCGGAGCGCCGAGTGGCCGATGACGGAGGAGACGGGCGACGCCGCCGTCGAGTCCTTCGACGTGGATCTCGACGAGGATCTGATCCGCTCGACCGTCACCGGCTTCGAAGAGGTCGGTGCCGGCGACGTGGACATCAGCGAGGCGGACGTGCTCGTCAGCGTCGGCCGCGGTATCGAGGAGGAGGAGAACCTCGACCTCGTTCGTGACCTCGCCGACGCGCTCGACGCGACGCTGTCGTCGTCGCGCCCGATCGTCGACGCTGGCTGGCTCCCGAAGAACCGGCAGGTCGGTCAGTCCGGGAAGGTCGTCACGCCCGACGTGTACATCGCCATCGGCATCTCCGGGGCGGTCCAGCACGTCGCCGGCATGAAGGGTGCCGACACCATCGTCGCCATCAACACCGACCCGAACGCGCCGATCTACGACATCGCCGACTACGGTATCGTCGACGACCTGTTCGACGTCGTGCCGGCGCTCATCGAACAGTTCTCCTGAGCGGCCCGCTCCCGTTTTTTTGCCCGAGTAGCCCCGGGTTTTCGGCATTATACAAACACCGGGTATGTTTTACACCGGCCGTACGATTCCGTTCGGAACACGAGTGAACGCGCCCAATCAGGTCCCGTTGGGAGGCTGACGGGATACCCCGTGAACAGACCGTCAGATTTCGGGAAACTAAATTGGCATTCTTTTTATGATTAAGCAGGTCGTGCGTGGATAGCCACCGACCCACACACTCGAAACCGCAAGACAACTATGAGGAACAGAGTCATACAACCTCCATTGTACCTCGGCAAGAAGATATAAGTATTCGAGGAGATACCTGCCGAGATATGGATAGGAGTATCACGCGGCGAGGGGTGCTGACTGGTGCCTGTGGTGGTATCACGTCGGCACTCGCCGGGTGCACATCCGTCGTACCCGGGATGGGAACGGGAGACGGTGATGGTGGCACAGAGACGGCGACACGACAGTTCGACCAGAGCGAGACGTTCATCGGGATGTTGTACGCGACCAGTGGGCTGGACGACGACTCGTTCAACGACATGGCCAACCGTGGGGTCAAGCTCGCTCGCGTCCGGCACGGCATCGAGTACAAGAACGCGGTGCCGGAGAGCGTCGACCAGATCCAGGAGCTGCAGACGGAGTACGCGAAATCGACGAACCCGCAGTTCGACCTCACCGTCTGCATCGGCTTCCTGCAACAGGAGGCGTTGACGAAGACCGCGAAGCAGTATTCCGACCAGAAGTTCATGCTGGTCGACGCGGTCGTCGACCGGGACAACGTGGCGAACTACGTGTTCAAGGAGCACGAGGGCTCGTTCCAGGTCGGCGTACTCGCCGGGTCGCTGACGTCGCAGGGGTTCTCGGCGGGGGCCGGCCAGACCCGCGTCGACCGGAAGACCGTCGGTTTCGTCGGCGGCATCGAGTCCGACCTCATCAAGAAGTTCGAGGCCGGGTTCATGGCCGGGGCGAAGTACGCTGACGAGGACGTCGAGGTCCTGCGCGAGTACGTCGGCAGCTTCAGTGACGTCGAAGCCGGCCGGCAGGCGGCCCAGTCGATGTACGACGAGGGCGCGGACATCGTCTACCACGCCGCCGGCGGGACCGGCGTCGGGGTGTTCCAGGCCGCCCAGGAGAACGGCCGGTTCGCCATCGGCGTCGACTCGGACCAGTCCGAGACCGACCCGCGGTACGCGAACGTCATCCTCGCGAGTATGGTCAAGCGGGTCGACACGGCGGTGTTCAACGCCATCGACACCATCGAGAAAGGCGAGTTCGACGGCGGGTCGGTCCAGTCACTCGGGCTGGACCGGAACGGTCTCGAGGTGGCGTACGGGAACGTGGTCGGGCCAGAGATACCCGAGCTGGCGAAACTCCAGGTGGACGACACCCGGTTCAAGATCGTCAACGGGGAGATCGACGTCCCCACGACGCCGGAGGCGGTCTGAGATGGCGGACGACTCTCCCTCCATCGGTGCGCGACTCACGCCGGGGTTCATCCGCCGGCGCTACTCGCTGAAGTTCGCCGTGTCCTTCCTGCTCGTCGTCCTCGTCATCGGCTCGGTCGGTGCCGTCGGCTACGTCCAGACGAAGGACACGGTCGAGACGAACACGCAGGCACAGCTCGAGGAGACGAGTTCGCTCCGGGCGTCCTCGCTCTCGGAGTGGACCGAGAGCATGCGCATCCAGACGCGGACCGTCTCTGCCGGAGAGGAACTCCGGGGCGAGGAGCAAGGCTCGTCCTACGGAACGGCGGAACGGTACCTCCAGACCAGGGAGTCCCGGCTCTCCGGTGACATCCTCGGCATGCACCTGGTCAACAGCTCGACCGGCCGCGTGATGGCCAGTACGGACCCCATCTCCGGGTTCAAGCTCGAGGAACTCGGCGTGCCGTGGGCGAACGCGAACGTCTCGGGGAAGTCCGCCGAGAAGGCGGACGAGGTGTGGGTGTCCGACAGTTCCTACGAATCACCGCTGACGCCATACACCCAGGGGGACGTGGTCGCGTTCGCGAGCGCAGTCCCGAACTCTGACGACCGCTACGTCGTCGTGGTGACGCGTATCCAGACCCACCTGGACACCATCAAGGACTCCGAGACCGAGGGACAGACCCGCATCATCAACGAGAACGGCGGGACCGTGTTGACGCCGGGCGGTTCGGTCGACCAGAGCGTCCACGGTGACGGGCTCTCGGCAGCGCGGTCCTCGGGGGACACCGCGTTCGAGACCGCGGGCAGCCAGGTCCACGCGTACGCCGCCGTCGACGGGACCCAGTGGGTCGCGATCACCAGCGTCGAGACGAACGAGGCGTTCGCCGTGCGTGACACGGTCGGCCAGAACGTCCTGCTCATCATCGCGAGCGGGCTGCTCGCGCTCGGCTTCGTCGGCGTGGTGCTCGGTCGCCAGACCGTCACCCCGCTGGCGAAGCTGCGCGACCGCGCCAGCCAGATGGAAGACGGGAACCTGAACGTGAACCTGGAGACGCGCCGGGTCGACGAGATCGGCCGCCTGTACGGCGGGTTCGCGGAGATGCGTGACTCGCTTCGCGACCAGATACAGGAGGCCGAAGCCGCCCGCAGCGAGGCCGAAGCCGCCCGGACCGAGGCCGAGCGCCTGAACACGCACCTCGAACGGAAGGCAGACGAGTACTCGCAGGTGATGCGGCGCTGTGCCGACGGCGACCTGACCCAGCGCATGGACGCCCAGTCGCAGAACGAGGCGATGACCGACATCGCCAACGAGTTCAACGAGATGATCGGGCAGATAGACGAGACCGTCGCCCAGTTGCGCGTGTTCGCGACCTCGGTCGCGAGCGCGTCCGAGGAGGTCACGGCGAGTGCCGAAGAGGTCCAGAGCGCGAGCCAGCAGGTGTCCGGGTCGGTCCAGGAGATCTCGGACGGGGCCGAGCGCCAGAACCAGCAGTTCCAGTCCGTGTCCGCCGAGATGGACTCGCTTTCGACCACCACCGAGGAGATCGCCGCCTCCTCGAACGAGGTCGCAGACCTCGCCCAGCGCACGGCCGAGACCGGCAGTGCAGGGCGCGAGGCCGCACAGGAGGCCATCGCCAGCATGGGAGAAATCGAAGACGAGTCCGCCGAGGCCGTCGAAGCCATCGAGGACCTCGAGGCCGAGATGGCACAGATCGACGAACTCATCGAGTTCATCACGGACCTGGCGAAGGAGACGAACATGCTCGCGCTGAACGCCAACATCGAGGCCTCGCGTGGCTCGGCCGAGGGCGCGAACGGCGATGGCGGCGACGGGTTCGCGGTCGTCGCCCAGCAGGTCAAAGAGCTCGCCGCGGAGACCAAGGACGCGGCCGAGGACATCGAGGCGCGTCTCGAGGGCATCCAGGAGAAGACCGACCGCACCGCCGAGGAGGTCCAGAAGACCTCGACGCGCGTCTCGGAGAACCGTATCGCCGTCGAGAACGCGGCGGACGCACTCGAACAGATCGCGACGTACGCCCAGCGGACCAACGACGGTGTCCAGGAGATATCGGCAGCGTCCGAGGAACAGGCGGCCTCGACCGAGGAGGTCGTCGCGATGGTCGACGAGGCGGCGACCATCTCCGAGGAGACCACCGCCGAGGCCGAGAACGTGGCCGCCGCCGCCGAGGAGCAGACCTCCTCGCTGTCAGAGGTCACGAAGAGTGCATCCAGCCTCGCCCAGCAGGCGTCCCAGCTGAGCCGTGCCCTCGACCGGTTCGAGACGGAGTCGGACGGCACCAGTGGAGAGGGCCCGCTCCTGGCCGACCAGCTGTCGGTCTCGGGGGACGCGGTCGACGACGCGTCGGCCGACACCGCAGACGCGGGCGGCGCAGACGAAGACGACGCAAAGAGCGCGTTCGAGTTCGCGAACTATCCGGAGCAGGGCAGGGAGGACTGACAGCGAGCACAGCCGCCGACCTGGGCGACCGTCGCCCCGTCCGTTCAGATAGTTAACTCATTCTCGACTAAACATTTCGCAGACATATACGTGCGCTGCCACAGCTGTGGCTGCGGAAAGGCAGAGATAGAATCACCCCGTTACCCTTCGAAAAGTAACGTGAACGGCGGAAAGATACATACGTTTCCGAGGATACCTGCATGTAATGTCAGGTGTGTTGGGACGTCTTGTGCCGGGGCCGATCCGGCGAAGTTACGCGTTGAAGTTCGCACTCGCGCTGTTCAGTGTGCTCGTCATCATCGGTGGGGTTGGCGGCTACATCTACTTGCAGACTGGGACAGTGCTCGAAGAAGACACGGGGAGAGAGCTGAACGCCAGTGCGAAGATCCAGGCACAGTTCATCGATCAGACACTCCGCGAGACCAGAACAGAGGTCGAGCGCCTGAGTACGTCCGACGCCGCCCAGGACGACAATACGAGCTCTGAACGACGGGCGTTGATGCGAAGTGCAGCCTCGGACGAGTACGTCGATTCCATCTATCTGGTCGACACGTCATCGGGGGCGATAGATCAGCAGGTCGGACGGGGAACCGGTGCGGACGGAGACAGCCTCACCGACGCGTTCCAGACGAAGCTGAACGAGATGGAGTCGGCACAACTGGGCCAGGTCGTTACCAGCAAACCCTTCCAACTCGGGGACCGGAAAGTGATGGTCGTCCGGAGTTCGGTGCCGAACCAGGCCGATAAGTCGTTCGTCGCAGTGCTCGACATGCAGTTGCTCTCGGTGACCGCACTCCCGCAGGTGAGTTACGGAGAGGTCGTCGTCGTCGACGGCTCCGGGACGGTGATGCTGTCGGCCGATGCGTCGAATATCCTCCAGACGGACACGGTTCCAGCCAGCGAGATCGACGGGTCCAGGGGCTTCAAGACCCTCGACACCAGCGACGGCGAGAAGGCGTTGAGTTACCGCCAGCTGACGACCGAGGACTGGACCGTCATCCGACGGGTCCCGGAGTCACAGGCGTTCGCGCTCCAGGACACCATCCTGACGCAGCTGGTCACGATGCTCGGACTGGCGTTCGGGAGTATCATCCTCATCGGGATGACCATCGGCCGGAACACGGTCAAATCGGTCGCGAACCTGTCCAACAAGGCCGGTGAGATCGAGGCAGGAGACCTCAACACCGAGATCCAGAGTTCGCGGGTCGACGAGATCGGTGCCCTGTATAACTCCATCGACAACATGCGCGAATCCCTGCAGGACCAGATCGCCGCGGTCCAGCAGGCACGGACCGACGCCGAACAGGCACAGGCGGAAGCCGAGCAGATGAACCGCCACCTCGAACGGAAGGCCGACCAGTACCGCGACGTGATGCAGGCGTGTGCGGCCGGGGACCTCACCCAGCGCATGGACGCCCAGTCCGAGTCCGAGGCGATGGCCGACATCGCCAACGAGTTCAACCGGATGGTCGCAGAGCTGGAGGAGACGACCGACCGCGTCAAGACGTTCGCGAGCGACGTGGCGACGGCGTCCGAGGAGGTCACGGCGAGTTCCGAGGAGGTCCGCTCCGCGTCCGAGCAGGTCACGGAGTCGGTCCAGGAGATTTCCGACGGGGCCGAACGGCAGAACCAGAGCCTCCAGTCGGTCAACACCGAGATGGACGCCCTGTCGACCACGACCGAGGAGATTGCGGCCTCCTCGAACGAGGTCGCCGACCTCGCCGAGCGCACCGCCCAGACCGGCCGGAGCGGTCGTGACGCGGCAGAGGACGCCATCGAGGGCATGAGCGAGATCCAGGAGGAGTCCGGCGAGGCGGTCGACGCCATCGAGGACCTCGAGGCCGAGATGGAACAGATCGACGAACTCATCGAGTTCATCTCCGGACTGGCGAAGGAGACGAACATGCTCGCGCTGAACGCCAACATCGAGGCCTCGCGTGGGGCCGCCGGTGGGGACGGTGGCGCTGGCGACGGGTTCGCGGTCGTCGCCCAGCAGGTCAAGGAGCTGGCGCAGGACACCAAGGACACCGCGGAGGACATCGAGAAGCGCCTGGAGACCATCCAGGACCAGACCGACCGCACCGCCGAAGAGGTCCAGCGCACCTCGAACCGCATCGCAGAGCACGCGGGCTCCGTGCAGGCGGCCGTCGAGGCACTGGACGAGATCGCCGAGTACGCCCAGCAGACCAACGACGGCGTCCAGGAGATCTCCGCGGCATCCGAACAGCAGGCGGCCTCCACGCAGGAGGTCGTCGCGATGGTCGACGAGGCGGCGACCATCTCAGAGGAGACCACCGCCGAGGCCGAGAACGTCGCTGCTGCGGCCGAAGAGCAGACGACGGCACTCACCGAGGTGTCTAGCAGTGCGAGCGACCTCGCGGACCAGTCCGCCCGCCTGAGCGAGGCCCTCGACCGCTTCGAGACCGACACGGAGCGCGTCGAATCCGACTCGTGGGGCGACGCGGAAGAGGTGATGTTCGAGGAGACGACCGAGGACGGAGCGACCACGCCTGCTGACGACCAGCACGGCGAGATGCCAGCAGAATCGCCAGAGGGTTCGGAGGACGAGCAGTCGGACGATACCTTCGAATTCGGCGACCACTGAGCGGGAACACGGTCCCAGTTCCCCCACTCGACCCCACACCGTCGTGCGGTCGACACGGAGACGCGGGAGCGCGGTCCCGATTGCGGACACGTTCCGTCACCTACTTTTTGGGGCGTTCCTAAGCGGTCGGTGATGGAGTTCCTGGAGCGCCGGCGTGGGCTGGTCGACGACCGGTTAGTGGAGGTGCTCGACGCCGTCGAGCCCGGCGAGCTGGCCGACGAGCTACGACACGTCTCGCTCTCGGGCGGCAAGCGAGTCAGACCGACCGTGACCGTCCTGGCCTGCGAGACGGCCGGTGGCGACGCGGAGGACGCCGTGGACTTCGGCGTCGGTATCGAACTCGTGCACAACGCGTCGCTGGTCGTCGACGACATCATCGACCAGTCCGACATCCGCCGCGGGACCGCCGCGGCGTGGGCCGAGTACGGTTACGGCCCCGCGATAATCGCCTCCGACGGGCTGCTGGGCGAGGCGTTCGCGCTGTTCTCCTCGGACCCGCAGGCGATGCAGATCGTCGCCGAGGCGATGGTCGAACTCGGCGAGGGCGAGGCGACGGAGATCGCCGCCCAGCCGACGAACGAGCGCGAGTACATGGAGCTCGCCCGGCGGAAGACGGGCGCGCTGTTCCGGGCCGCTGCGGAGTTGGGCGCGGTGGCCGCGGGCGCGGACGCCTACACCATCGAGGCACTCGGCGAGTACGCCGAGCGCGTCGGTATCGCCTTCCAGATCCGCGACGACGTCCTCGACGAGACCGCGGACGCCGACGACCTCGGGAAGCCGACCGGGCAGGACGCCGAGATGGACCGTCCGTCCGTGGTGCAGGTGACCGAGCTCACGCCCGAGGAGGCGAACGAGCGCGCCGAGGCCGAAGCCGAGGCCGCGCTTGAGGCGCTCTCGAAGGTCGATACGGGCGACTCGGAGGCCAGCGAGTACCTGCGCGACCTGGCGCGGTTCGTGGTCGTGCGAGAGCGGTAGGATAGACGAATTCGTTTTCAGCCGGTTTCAGCGTCCGTCTCCGCCCCTTCCGAGAAGTGCGTCTCCGCGATGGCGAAGGCGAGCGTGCTGACCAGCCCCAGGAGCGTCCCGCCCGTCAGGACCGCCGCGAGGTTCGAGAGGCTCATCAGCCCGAGGAAGAACGCCGAGACGGCGTGAAGCACCGCGCCCATCGCGACGACGTAGAAAGGTGCGTTGAGATAGCGCCATTCGAGGGTGTCGGCGATGTACTCGTCCGTTATCTGCCCGAGACTGGTCGTGACGCCGGCGGCGGCGAACCAGCGGACCGAGCCGAACGTGAGTGCGGCGAGCACCTGTGACGCCGAGAGACCCGTCCCGGTCTCGGCCTGTGCGACACTCAGGTACTCCACGCCACCGACGCCCCCGACGACGAGGAGGGCAGCCGCGACGACGTACGAGAGCAGGGTCATCCGGCCCGCATAGAGGCTGTTCCGGACGCGCTCGAACGTCGAGTCGAGCTTCTCGCCGAGACCGAGGCCGCGCGAGAGCAGGTAGAACCCGAGCAGGGCCGACGCCAGCCCGAGGACGCTCCCGACGGTCACGTCCATGAACGTCGCCGCGATGGCGAGGGGATACACCAGCAGGAGGATACCGATGGGGACGAGCAAGGTCCCGCGGGTCTCGGGGTCGTTGAGCACCTGCTTCATGGTGTAGTACATCGATTCGAGGTCCTGGGCCTGCCGGACGACGACCCGGCGGACCCCGTCGACCTTCACGCGGGACCGGATGACGGGGATGACGGACTCGTCCTGGGCCCCGTCGGTGACGATGAGCGCGGTGACCTCCTCGCTCGTAGAGAGGCCCGCCAGCACCTCGTCGACCTCCTCGCCGACCTTCCGGTTGGCGCTCACGTCGCTTTTCTCGTTCCCGGTGACGGCCGCCACCTCGACCGCCTCGTCGTGGATGGTGTCGAGCAGGTTGATGCCCTGGAAGAGGACGTTCACGTCGGAGTCCTCGGGGTCGGCGGTCGCCAGGGCGACGGCGGCTTCCTCGACGTTCTCTCGGCCGACGACAGGGGTCCGCGTCCCTGTCTTGCGACCGATGTCGTCGTCGAGGTCGACGCACAGCACGAGCAGCATTCAGTGCGTGGGTTCGCCGTTGCCGTTCAAGTGCTTTTGGTTGCTGGCATCGCGTCGGGCGGGACCCGGCAGAACTCGTGCTCGCGGAGTCGGCGCGGCGCGTCCGGGTCGTGCGAGGGCAGGACCACGGTCGGACGCTCCGCAACGAACCGGAGGATGCGTCGCTGGGTCTCGCGGTGGGTGTCGGCGTCCATCGCCACGCCGTCGACCTGCCGGGCCAGCAGGCTCTGCTGGTCGAAGGCGGCGTCACCGGCCAGGAACAGTTCGCCGTCGCCGGTGTCGACCACGACCGACAGGTGGCCGTGGGTGTGTCCCGGTGTCGGGACGAGGAACACGCCATGGGCGAGATGGTGTGACGCCGAGAAGGGACCGATTTCGGGACCGTCGAAGGTGATACACGTCGGGGCGAAGTTCGCCGGGAGGTGCTCCCGCAAGGTTCCGTAGCGCGCGCCGCCAGCCATCGCGTCCTCGTACTCGCGCCGCGAGCAGACCACCTCGGCGTCGGGGACGTCGCACAGGCCGTCGACGTGGTCGAAGTGTGCGTGGGTCAGGACGACCGTGGCCACGTCGTCGGGGTCGAACCCCAGCCGCCGGAGCTGTGGGTCGAGTTCGTCCTCGGGAGCCACGTCGACCTGGAACTGCCACCGGTAGAACCAGCGCGCCAGCGGGGGGTAGTAGCTGGAGAGCGAGGCCGCCGCGCGTTCGCCCGTGTCGACGACGATGGGACCCTCGGGGTGGTCGATGACCCAGCCGAGGATGGGCAACGGGTCGTGGAAGTTCGGGTCGAGCGCCCAGCGCAACGTCCGCACGGCCCGGGACTGGCCGCGGCCGCGGTAGTGCGCCTCCTTCACGCGAATCGAACCGAACCGGAGGGGGTGGACGTCCATGGAACCCGTACGCCGCCGGAGAGTAAGAGCCGTTCGTCGGTCGTGTGGGACGACCCTGATCTCTCAGGCGCTGGGAAGCAACCGTGGCGTACTAACCGCTGCGCGCTAACTCTGGTGCATGAGTAGACGGGTCGTCACCAGCGGGTCGGACCAGCTGACTGGGACCGACCTCACACGCCTGTTCGACCAGGAGCGCCTCCACCAGCGCCTCGACGCGGGTACCCTGCCGGACTGGGCGGTCGAGCACTACGAGGAGTTCCGGAGCGCCATCCTCGGCGAGCGGAACGGCACGCCGTTCCCCTGTTACTTCGGCGTCGACTCCGAGGAGAAGGGCTGGGCGCTGTACACGTTCGTGCCCGGCCTTGACGACGAATCGCTGCTGCACTTCCGTGACGTGATGCTGGCGTTCCTGAACACGTACGAACACCACTCGCCGCGGACCTCGCTGGTCGCGTTCTTCCAGCACGACGGGACCGAACTCTCCGAGGCGGAGTGGTACGAGCGCTACTGGCACGTCCTGCAGTTCCTGCACGACAACGACCCGGAGGCCTGGCCCGACGAGTTCCCGACCGACCCGGACCACCACCAGTTCGAGTACTGCTTCGGCGGGCACCCCATCTTCCCGACGGTCCGGGCCCCGAGCTACGAGCGACGCCACAGCCGCCACAACCCGCACGGGCTCGAGGTGACGGTCCAGCCCCGGGCCGTCTTCGAGGGCGTCACCGGCGACACCGAAGCCGGACAGCGCGCCCGCGAGGTCATCCAGGGTCGCCTGGAGGACTACGATTCGGTCTGCCCGCACGCCCACCTCGGCGAGTGGGAGGACGACACGAGTCACGAGTGGAAGCAGTACATGCTGCCGGACGGTGAGGAGGAACTCGAGGAGTGCCCGCTGGAGGTTCGGGCGTGAGCGAGGACGAGCGGTCGGCGCGACCCGACGCTCTGCTCGTCATCGACGCCCAGTGCGGCTTCGACGAGCCGGGCTGGGGCGATGAGCGCTCGACGCCCGACGCCGAGGAGAACATGCAACGGCTCCTGGAGACCTGGCGCGAGCGCGGCTGGCCGGTCGCCCACGCGAAACACGACTCGACCGAGGACGGCTCGCCCCTGCGGCCCGACACCGCCGGGAACGAATTCAAGGAGGGTCTGGAACCCGCGGGCGAGGAACCGGTGTTCGCGAAGACGGTCAACAGCGCCTTCATCGGGACCGATTTGGAATCCTGGCTTCGCGAGACGCCCCACGGCCGGGTGGTCATCTGCGGGCTCACCACCGACCACTGCGTCTCGACGACGACCCGGATGGCCGAGAATCTGGGATTCGAGCCCGTGCTGGTGTCCGACGCTACCGCGACCTTCGACCGGGCGATTCCGGGCGGCGGGCACCTCTCGGCCGAGGAGAACCATCGGGCCGCCCTGGCGCACCTCTCGGGCGAGTTCGCCGAGGTCGTCGAGACCGACGACCTACTCTGACTCGACCGACGCTGCTTCTGTCGTCGCGGCGCTCCGGCGCTCGATGTACAGCAGGACGCCGAGCCCGACGAGCACCACGGTGTAGGCCGCAGCCGTGAGGAGCGCGTCGGTCTTGCTCGGGTAGACGTCGGTGCGGAAGACGATTATCTTCCGGACCATCGCGATGACGCCGGTGTAGACGACGAGCCGGACGATCTCCGTCGTCTGGGTCTCTCTGGTGTACGCGAGCACCGTCTGGTACACCTCGACGATGATGAACAGCAACAGCGCGGTGTCGATGAAGCCGACCACCACGAGTGGGTCGGTGATGTCCCCGGTGCCCACCGAGCCAGCGATCTGCATCCCGAGGTCGAGCACGCCGACGGCGAACAGGAAGACGAGCACGAGCGCGGCCACGAACTCGACCCCACGCATGACTGTCTCCGACAGTTCGACCCCGCGGTCGAGGGTGAAACGGGGTCGCTCGGGCGGGCGCGGCAGGTCAGTTGCCATACCGTGCTAGAGGAAGGCTAGCACGAAGAAGGGGCAGAACCCTCATCGGGCGAGGTGGTCGGGAGTGCCGACTACACCCGTCGCACTGCACCGGTCGCGAACGTGCCATGCACCCCCGAGCCACGCCGTCTCCATTTCGCACGCTTTTTCCCGTTCGGCCCGATTATACCGTACAACGAATGATCTCCAAGGGCTGTGAGCAGTGCGCGGAAGGCGGAAAGATGGTCATGTTCGTCTACGGCTACTGTGACCAGCGCGACTGCTTCTACTGCCCGCTCGGTGAGAACCGCAAGAACGTCACCGACGTCTACGCCAACGAGCGCCTCGTCGAGTCCGACGAGGACGTCATCACCGAGGCCAAGCGCATGGACGCCCTGGGCACCTCCATCACCGGCGGCGAACCCCAGGAGGCGCTGGACCGCACCTGTCACTACCTCTCCCTGCTGAAAGACGAGTTCGGCGAGGACCACCACACCCACCTCTACACCGGCATCACCGGCGGCCGCGAGAACATGCGCCGCCTCTCGGAGGCCGGCCTCGACGAGATTCGCTTCCACCCACCCCTCGAGTTGTGGGGCGACATGCACGGCACCGAGTGGGAGGAGATACTCTACATCGCCCGCGAGGAGGGGCTGACCCCCGCCTTCGAGATTCCCGGGATCCGCCCCGAGAAGGAGTTCCTCGAGTTCCTCGACGAGGGGGCCGCCGAGTTCTGTAACATCAACGAGTTCGAGATGTCCGACGGGAACTACCGCCGGATGCAGGAGGAAGGCTTCGAGCTGAAGGAGGGCCACATGTCCGCGGTCGACGGCTCCCGCGATGCCATCCTCGACGTGATGGGTGACCACGAGCGCGTCTACTTCTGCACCAGCGTCTTCAAGGACGCCGCCCAGCACCGCCGGCGGCTGAAGCGCATGGCCCGGAACGTCCGCCGCGAGTTCGACGACGTGAGCGACGACGGAACCCTCGTCTACGGGAAGACCTACACCGACCCCGCCGTGTTCGAGGCGCTGGGCGTCCCCGAGGAGTTCTACACGGTCAAGGAGAACCACGTCGAGGTCGCCTGGTGGCTGCTCGAAGAGATGATCGAGGACGGCGACGTCGACGACGGCGAAATCGTCGAGCAGTACCCGACGTACGACGGGCAGGTCGTGGAGCGGACGCCGCTGGCGTAATCTGGCGTCCGAAGAACGCTTTTCTGGCAGCCGTCTGTTGTCCCTCACATGCCCGACGACCGATATCGACTCGGTCTCCTGCTCCTCGTCTTCGGCGGCTTCGTCTGGACGAACACGACAGACCTCCTCGCCGGACTCGGGATACTGGTGTTGCTCGTCGGGTTCGTGCTCGGTGCGAGCTGGGCGCTGGAACCCGCGGAGTGAGCAGAGGCTTGCAGTCGTGGGGCTGCAGTCGTGGTAGTTGTGTAGACGGGCCAGTTCGGTCGCGCTCCGTTCAGAACGCCCCACGCGGCGGGACACCGGCCACCCGCGCCGCCACGATACCGCCGAACGCGACCGTCAGCACGGCGGCCATCGTCGCAGTGAGAGAAGCGCCGACGCCGAGCCCGAGTCCCCCGACGACCAGCGCGACCAGCACGGTCGCTCCGAGCACGCCCCGCGTCGGGAGGCGCTCGCTCGTCAGGTGGTCGTAGGTTCCGAGTGCCGGCAGGAACGCGAACAGGGCGGACAGGCACCCGAGCCAGGGCTGACCGAACGCGAGACCACCGGCGAGCCCGGCGAAGCCGACGCCGGCACCGGCGACGAGCGTGGGAACCGGGGGCGGTGAGACGGCGTCGAAGGCGACAGCGTAGGCCGCAGCCGGGACGGCGACGCCCAGGCCGACGACCAGCCCGAGCAGGGGGTCGCCGCCGAGGAGCCCGACCGCGACACAGAGCAGGCCGATGGCCGTCGCGACCGCGAGCACGGGCCGGGGCAGGATGGTCTCGTCCGGGTCGTCGGCACGGACGACGGTGTAGGCCGCAAACGGGTAGAACAGGGCGGCCGCGACACCGATGTACCCGAGGAACGAGGCGGGGTCGGTGACGAGGTCGACCTCGCCGACGAGGACGGGGAAGACGAGCCACGTCGTCGCGAACAGCACACCGACGACGATGGCGGCTTCGGGGACCCGACGGGTCATACCGGCACTCGGGACGGGAGACGTGAAACGGTGTCGCTCGCGGGCACCGGCGGTGGACGTGGGGCCAGTATGTGCCGTCATCACATACGAAACCGGGCGAGACAGTTCGGCTGATTCAGGGAAGGCGCAAGCGTTTAGATGTCTGCCTCGTTAGTCGTGTCCATGTCGGACTGTCCACTCGCGGACGACTGCCCCAGATTCGAAGAACGTATCGCCGGGATGGGCTGTGCCCATTACGGGGACCGCGGGGGGATGGAGTGGTGCAAGAACTACGACCAGCCGATCTCGGACCTGAAGACCCAGCCGGTCAAGCCCGGCGAGCAGATCGTCGTCGACGTGACGGACATCCACGAGTCCGGTGCTGGTATCGGCCGCACCGACGAGGGCTTCATCATCTTCGTCGACGGCGTCCTCCCGGAGGCCCGGGCCAAGGTCGAGGTAACCAAGGTCTACAACAACCACGCGCAGGCCGAAGAGGTCGAGCGGCTCCCGATGGAGGACGAAGACGAGGACGAAGAGGAACAAGAGCCTCGCACCTCCCGGCGGAACAAGAGTGGTCGCGCCTCCCGTGAACGCCTCGGCAGCCGCGACAACTTCTGGGGCAAGTAGCCGCCCCAGCCCTGCGAACCGCACCCACGGACAGTCCACCGACCCTTTTTCGCGTGGCGGTTCCTACGCCGCCATATGGCCGACGAGTTGCCCGACGTAGACGACATCCTCGACGAGACGGGGTTCTCCGCCGCCGAGAGCGTCCTGACCCGCCGACAGGCCGAGGTGCTCGCGCTCCGGGAACGCGGCTTCGCACAGGCCGCCATCGCCGAGCGTCTCGGCACCTCACGTGCGAACATCTCCAGCGTGGAATCGACCGCCCGCGACAACGTCGCGAAAGCCCGCGAGACGGTCGCGTTCGCGGACGCGCTGGCCGCGCCGGTCCGCATCACGGTCGAGGCCGGGTCGGACCTCTACGACGTGCCCCAGCAGGTGTACGACGCCTGTGACGCGGTCGACGTGAAGGTCCCCTACGCTGCACCCGACCTGATGAAGGTCGTCAACGACGCTGCCGGCGACGCTGTCGACGGCCGAGAGATCGGCGACGACCTGCTCATCAGCGTCACCACGGACGGGACCGTCCAGGTCCGCCGGCAGAAGGACACCGATTAGGCCGTCGAGTCGCTCTCTCAGGTATGGGTCTCATCCTGCACATCGTCCCCGAATCCGACTGGGACGACGACACCGACGAGTATCGCCCCGCGAGCCTCGACGACGAGGGGTTCATCCACTGCTCGAAACCGGAGCAGGTCGAGGACGTGGCGAACCACCCCGAGAACGACTTCCCGGACGACTGCCTGCTCGTCTGTATCGACGAGTCGAAGGTCGACGCGGACATCCGCTACGAGAACGGTTTCCCGCACATCTACGGGCCGCTGAACACCGACGCCGTCGCGTCGGTCGTCGAGTTCCCCATCACGGACGAGGGGACGTTCGGGCTGCCCATCTCGGTCGCCATGGTAGAGGCAGACGTGGTGCGTAACTCAGGAACTTAGGGTGATGGGCTCCACTACCCCTGCATGGACCTGAACCTCGAAGGAGAGACCGCACTGGTAACGGCGAGTTCGTCCGGTCTCGGGCTCGCGAGCGCGAAGGCACTCGCCCGCGAGGGCGCGAACGTGACCATCTGTGGGCGCGACCGCGACCGCCTCGACGCAGCGGCCGAGGAGATAGAGAACTATGGCTTCGGCGAGGTGCTCGCCCGCCAGGCCGACATCACCGACCCCGACGACGTCGCCGACATCGTCGAGACGACCGTCGAGGCGTTCGGGAGCCTCGACCACCTCGTCACCTCGGCGGGCGGCCCGCCGTCGGGCCCGTTCCTCGACATGACGGAGAAGGACTTCTATGCGGCCTACGACCTGCTCGTGATGAGCGCGGTCTGGACGCTCAAAGAGGCGTATCCCCACCTGGCGGAGAGCGACTCGGGGAGCTGGGTCGCCATCACCTCGACCAGCGTCGTCGAGGCCATCGACGGCCTCGTGCTCTCGAACGCGGTCCGCCGGGCCGTCGTCGGCCTGGTGGACACCGTCGCCCGCGAGTGGGCACCCGACGTGCGTGCGAACGTCGTCATGCCCGGGGCCCACGAGACGAGCCGAATCAAGGAACTCATCGAACAGTCGATGGAGCGCGGCGAGTACGACAGCTACGAGGAGGGGCTGGCTGACTGGTCCGCCGACATCCCCATGAACCGAATCGGCGACCCGATGGAACTCGGTGACGTGGTGGCGTTCCTCGCCTCGGAGAAAGCGAGCTTCGTCACCGGGACGTCGCTCCCGGTCGACGGCGGCCGGACGCGGAGCTAAGGAGAAACCAGACCAGCACTCAGAACCGCTCTTGCTCGCGGAGTTCCGAAACGACCTCCCGCACTCGCTGTGCGTCCGATTTCGGCACCACGAGCACCCGGTCGTCGTAGGCCGCGACGACCAGGTCGTCGACACCGACCAGCGAGACGTGTTTGCCGTCGCTGGCGACGACGTTCCCGCTGGAATCGATTTCCAGCGCGTCGCCCAACACCGCGTTCTCCCCCTCCAGCAGGCGCTCGAACGCGTCCCACGAGCCGAGGTCGTCCCACTCGAAGTCGGCCGGGACGACGTACGCGTCGTCGGTGCGTTCGAGGACGGCGTAGTCCACGCTGACCGACTCGGCACGCTCGAAGCCCGTTTCCGCATCCTCGGCCGTCGCGATCGGTTCCAGTGGGGTCCCCTCGCACTCGCGAAGGAAGGCGTCGGGCGTCCACGCGAAGATGCCGGCGTTCCACAGGAAACCGTCCGCGACGAACGTCTCGGCGGTCTCGGAATCGGGTTTCTCGCGGAACTGCCGAATGGGGGCAGCGCCGTCGGTGAACGGCCCGGGTTCGATGTAGCCGTACCCGGTGGCGGGCCGGGTCGGCTCCACGCCCATCGTCACCAGCCCCCCGGTTTCCACTGCAACCTGACAGGCACGGGTCGCGACCGTCGCGAAGTCGCCCGTGACGTGGTGGTCGCTCGGGAGACACAGCAGGACGCAGTCGCCGACCTGCTCGCGGATTCTGCGGGCCGCGTAGGCCAGTGCCGGGCCGGTGTCTCTGGGTTCGGGTTCGACGAGCACGCCCGCACTCGGCGCGTGCTCGCGGACCTGCTCGGCGTAGTCCGCCCCCGTGAGGACGTACGTCTCGTCGGCGAAGCCGGCACGCGAGACGGTCCGGGCGAGCAGGGAGTCGTCGCCGCCGAAGGCGTGGAACTGCTTGGGGCGGTCGCTTCGGCTCGCGGGGTAGAGCCTGGTTCCGGTTCCCCCGGCGAGCACCAGCGCGACTGTCGTCACCACGTCTCTATCTGCCCCTCCTGGATGTCCTCCAGGCAGCCCTGGCAGTCGGGGTTCTCCGGGTCGAAGCACTCCGGCACCCCGGCCTCGCTCAGCAGGACGGCGCGCTTCTCGGCGTAGCGCCGGCAGACGATTCTGGCCCGCCCGTACTCGTCGCGGGGGAGCTTGCTCACCTGTCTTCCCGTCGTGAAGTTCTGGCGGGTCTTGGCGTACTGCCGGCCGGCCGAGCGGAACGTCTTGCGGATGAACCGGCCGACGCCGTCGTTCTGGTCGCTCACCGGGGGCACCCCCCGGGCACGAACGGTCGCATTGTTGTCGAATCGTAGCGGCGCAGGGCACTAAGGTACGTCGGTGGGGACGGGGGCCAACAGCACAGCCGGGCGGTGGACCGAAGTGCGTCGTCTCCGAACTGTCGCACGGGATGCCCGTCGCCACCTCTTCCACCATCCGCAGCCGGACCCGGCTCGCCACGGCTGTCGCCATGGCCGCGTTCTCGACGTGGTTCAACCGGGGCGGCACCGTGACGACTCCAACCGACGCCGTCGAGTGGTTCCTCGTCTCCGCGGTCTTGCTGTACCTGCTGTTCACGCTCCTGCGCGTCGCCGCGGACCGGGTTCGGGGCTACCCCGGAGACGGCTGAGAGAGGGGTGGCAGTTTCACTTTCACTGCCCTTGGGACAGTTTAAATACTATCGCGCACCAACATCGGTACGTCTCCCACCGAAACACACGCGGAGACAGAGAGACCATGACTGATGTGCGCCAGCACGCGGAAGACATACACGAACAGTTCTCCGGGCACGACATCGACGTGTCCGTCGACGACATCGAAGAGCGTCTCGACCGGCTCATCAACGAGTTCAAGGTCCCCATGGACGAGGCTACCCGTAGCGTCCGTACCCACTACCTCGACGAGGCGGGCATGGACCGCGACGAGCTCGGCAGCGGCGGTGCCAACGACGAGATGCTCCTCGGTGACATCGACCAGGACGAGCAGTGGATCGACGTGACCGCGAAGGTCACCCAGCTCTGGGAGCCCCGCTCCGACGCCGTCGCGCAGGTCGGCCTGCTCGGCGACGAGTCCGGGACGAAGAAGTTCATCTCCTTCACCACCTCGGAACTGCCCGAGCTGGAGGAGGGCAAGTCCTACCACCTCAGCAACGTCATCACCGACGAGTACGAGGGCAACTTCTCGGTCAAGCTCAACCGCACGACCGGCATCGAGGAACTCGACGAGGAGGTCGAGGTCGGCGACGACTCGACGACCGTCGAAGGCGCGCTCGTGGACATCCAGTCCGGGAGCGGCCTCATCAAGCGCTGTCCCGAGGAGGACTGCACCCGCGTCCTCCAGAACGGCCGCTGTGCCGAACACGGCGAGGGCGAAGGCGAGTTCGACCTCCGCATCAAGGCCGTCGTCGACGACGGCATCGACGCCCACGAGGTCATCTTCGACAAGGACGCGACCGAGTCCGTCGCGGGCATCACCCTCGACGAGGCCAAGCAGATGGCCATGGACGCACTCGACACCACGGTCGTCGCGGACGAGATTCGCGACTCGATCATGGGCACGTACTACCGCGTCGAAGGCCCAACCTTCGGCCGGTACGTCCTGGTCGACGACCTCGAAGAGCTGACGGACAGTCCGAGTGGAGAAGCGGCTCTCATCCGCGCGAGGTCGATGTGACATGAGTCAGGCACCCACCCGCGAAGTCGCAAAGCGCGTCTTCGCACGCGAGTTCAACGACGCGACGTACACGTTCAAGGAATCCGACGACGAGCGCGCCCCCAACTTCGCGCTCCTGCCGACGGGCGACCGCGCCAACCGCGTGTTCGTCGTCGGCACCCTCACCGAGACCGAGGACATCGGTGACGACTCGGAGTACTGGCGTGGCCGCGTGGTCGACCCCACGGGCACGTTCTTCGTGTACGCTGGCCAGTACCAGCCCGAAGCGGCCTCGTTCCTGCGCGAGACCGAACCGCCTGCCTACGTCTCCGTCGTGGGCAAGCCGCGCACGTTCGAGACCGACGACGGCAACGTCAACGTCTCTCTGCGGCCGGAGTCCATCACGCCGGTGGACGAGGCCACCCGCAACCGCTGGGTCGTCGAAGCCGCCGAACGCACCCTCGACCGTATCGAGGCGTTCGACGACGAGACCAACGAGTACGCCGCCATGGCCCGCGAGCACTACGACCCCGACATGCTGGGCATGTACCGGGACGAAGTGATCCAGGCACTGGAGAGCATGGACGGCGTCAGCGGTGACGACGAGGAAGAAGACGAAGCGGAAGCCGCGGTCTGAGCGGCTCCGAGACCGAGTACGCTTTTTTCGCCCGGCGTGACACCCCGAGAGCCGCCGGTTTCGACAATCGTCTGACGAAACTTCAAGTACGTCCGCTTCCCTAACCTACCACAACATGGGCAACAAGAACAAGACCATCTCCTTTCGCGTGAACGAGGACGCCTTCGACACGCTCCAGGAGATCGCGGCGGAACGCGACATCTCCCTCTCGGCGGTCTTCCGCGACTACGTCGATATGCTGGTCGCCCACGACGGCCAGGTCGAGGTGCTCCCGGAACACGAGATGCCGGAGCGCGACATCAGTGGGAGCGACGACGAGTGGCCACCGAAGGTCGAAGTCCCCAAGAGCTTCGTCCGCGAGCACGAACGCCTCGAACTCGAGGCCGACCACCTCCGCGAACAGCTCGACGAGTACAAACAGTACGTCACCCACCTCCGCGAGGCCCTCGAAGACGCAGAGGACAGTGAGGAGGTCATCCACCTCGAAGACCTCGACCTCGGGAACGAGACGGACCGCGACGAAGACTCGACCTACCGCATCCGCGACTGAGTTCTCGACGCCCTAGCCGGAGAGTTCGTCCTTCGTCTGTTTCGCCCGCCGACGCATCTCCTCGTTCCCGTCGACGCGAGCCAGTTCCTCCATCGCCTCCAGCGTCCGGACCCCGTCGTCGAGGAACGAGAGGATGTCGCCCTCGTAGGCGTACACCATGTAATCGTCGCCCATCACGTCGACGATGGCTCCCGGGTTCAGCCCCTGTGCCCGCAGTTCGAGCAGGTAATCGATGAACTTCCGCTCCGGGTGCCCACAGTACGGCGCGTTGTCACAGCCACAGTCCATGAAGTCCTTCGCGAAGTCGAGCACCCGCTCCCGCGTCGTCTCGTCCAGCTTGTCGAGGCTGTCCCCACCGTTGAACAGGATGTCCAGCGTCGCCCCCTTGAACGCCCCCTTCGGGATGTTCGTGTCCAGCTGGGAGCTGAGCTGGCGGTGGTTCTTGACGTATATCTTGTCCGTGATGGCCACGCTTGGAGATGGATAACGCCGTGGCGGGCAAAAACGCCCCGGTCTCGCCGCGCGTGTGTCTGTCTGTCGTGGGGAGGCCGAGTCGTAACGTATTTTTACGCTGCTGGATTACCTGTGACTGCACACAGTGTCCGGGTTGGGGTAGTGGACTATCCTTCAGCCTTGTGGAGGCTGAGACGCGGGTTCGATTCTCGCACCTGGACCCTTCATAATTCTTACAAGAAACAACAACCGTAGAAAGTAGTTTACGGCTCTGTTGGGAGATTTTGGGGACGCACTCGTTCCAAAACATAGAATTTTTTACTATATCCCGGCAGTCGCGTTCCGCAGTTCGGCCCACGTAATCTTCCCAGAGTCAGCTTTCCTGTGACAGCCCGGGCAAAGGGAGACGACGTTGGTCAGCTCGTGCGCATCTTCGACGTCAAATCCGACAGACTCGGCGAACATTCGGACGGGCACGAGGTGATGGATGTCTGGATTTCGCCCGAGTTTCTCGTTCGTCGTTCCACAGATGACACAGCAGTAGTCGTCGCGTTCGAGTGCCTGTTTACGTACTCGCGCCCACCCATTTCCGTACGGGCCGATGTCTCCACCTTTCCAGTTTGGGTGGCCGGAACCGGAGTTTCGGTTCGAGAGCCACTCGCTTCTGCACTCTTCACCACAGAGCGTCACGTCCCCGATCTCGCTCGGGTATCTCAGCACTTCCGCTCCGCACACGGTACATTTGACCTCGCGTCTGCCGCCGTTCCACCGGGGATTGTCCGTACCCTCCAAAGACGGGGCTGTTCGCCACTCTCCTTCCTCGACACAATCCGGGCAGTAGAGACCCGACTTCTCGCTGGGATAGTACTCGAAACTCGAACTACAGATTCGACACGTCGCTTCTCGCGTGGCATCCCTGTAGTTCGGGTTCTTGGGTCCCTTTCGTGAGGACCCTGTCTGGCGACAGTCGTCAGAACAGTACTTTCGCTCGTGTTCGGAATAAAAATCTGATTCACACAGGTCACACTCTCGATTCGGGAGACGGTCGCCGTGAGCTCGCCAGTGGTGTACTCGTACGCCCCGTTCGGTCTCGAATTCGCGTCCACACCTCGGGCAGAGCCGGCTCTTGCTGGTATCGTCTGCATCCATCTCGATACCGAATTTCTGCCCAAATAGGCTATAAACTATCAGCAGCCCTCAGTCAGCCGTCCCGGCCCGCGTCGCCGGGTTCGCCGAGCCGCTCTCCTGGATGATGTTGAACGCCGTCATGAGGTCCGAGCGGGAGATGAGGCCCACCAGGTCACCGTGGTAGTCGGTGACCAGCAGTCGGCCGACCCCTTTCTCTTGCATGGTCTGGAGGGCTTCCATCGCGTCGGCCTCGGGGTCGATGGTGACGAGTTCCGTGGTCATGATCTCCTCGACGAGGTAGGCGTCGCGTTCGACCGACGGGACGCTGCGGGCGTCTTCGAGCGTCACCAGGCCGACGAGGGTGCCGTTCTCCAGCACCGGGTAGCCGGTGTGGCGCTCCTGGAACATGCGCTGGATGAGCGTCGCCACGCTCTCCTCGCGCTCGATGGTGTTGAGGCGGTCCCAGGGGGTCATGATGTCGCGGACGGTGACGTTCTGGAACGCCGCCTTCATCACGACCTGCTGGGCCTCGGAGGACGCCCCGATGTAGACGAAGAAGGCGATACCGATGAGCAGTATCTGGAAGGTGAACAGGCCGAACAGGCCGAGCAGCAGGGCGAACAGCTTGCCGACCTCGGCCGCAATCTGCGTCGCTCTGGCGTACGGGCGGCGGCGTGCGAGCAGTGCACGGAGCACCCGGCCACCGTCCATGGGGAAGCCGGGGAGCATGTTGAACACGGCGAGCGAGATGTTCATCAGTGCGAGGTAGCCCACGACGAACCGTGGCGCGGGGTAGCCAGACGGGAGCGCGACGAACGCGACCGCGGAGGCGACGCCGACCAGTACGGACACGATGGGCCCGGCGATGGCTATCTGGAGTTCCTCCTTCCAGTCCTCGGGCATCTCCGAGAGCGAGGCGATACCCCCGAATATCCACAGCGTGATGGAGTCGATGGGGTAGCCGTACCGCATCGCGACGAGGGAGTGCCCGAGTTCGTGCAGGACGACCCCCACGAACAGGCCGATGGCTGCGGCCGAGCCGACGATCCAGGGGGTCGGCCCGGACGTGAGCGGGCCGATGGGGAGGCCCGCACCGAACACCTGGTTCATCAGGTCGGCGACCGCCGCCACACGGTCACCGATGAGGTAGGCGAACAGGGGAAGTACCAGCAGGAACGTCAGGTCCAGCTTGATCGGGATGCCGAAGAGCGACCCGATACGGAAACTTCGCATGGGAGACAGTAGCCGCGGGACGGTATTAAAAGGGAGGCCGTTTTTGTAGCCAGTGGCCCTACCGTCGGGCATGAGCGACCCCGAACCACTCGTGCGACGCGCCGCAGACATCGACTACGAGGACGTGGATGCCGCCGCTGGCCTGCGCAAGGGCGTGCTGGTCTCCGAAGAGCAGGGTGCCCCGCACTTCGCCATCCGGCGGTTCACGCTCGACCCCGGAACCGAGGTCCCGAAGCACACCAACGCGGTCGAACACGAGCAGTACGTGCTCGAGGGCGAGTACGTGGTCGGAATCGGCGACGAGGAGTACCGCGTCGAGGCCGGCGACTCGCTGCTCATCCCCGCCGGGACCGTCCACTGGTATCGCAACGACAGCGACACGCAGGGCGCGTTCCTCTGTGCGGTCCCGAACGGGGACGACGAGATAGAACTGCTGGAGTAGTCCTCTCAGCCCAGGTTCCGGTACACTTTTGTCTTTTTAGGCCGGCCTAAAACACATGAGCAAGCGCCAATCAAGCGCCAATCAGCCTCGCACGACCCGGTCTCGCGCCGCCGTCGGCCTGTTCCGTGGCATCTTCGGGACGGCCGAACCGGACGACGAGACCGAGAAGTAACGGTCGACGACTCCGTTTCTCGACCGGATCTCAGTCCGAGAGCTTCGCGTCCAGTTGTCGCGCCACCACGTCGTCGTCGAAGGGTCCGTCGTCGCGCGAGAGGTGGATGAGCGGCGCGTTCTCCATCTGTATCCACTCGCCGTCGCGGCCGTTGCTCAGCGTCACCGATTCCTGGGTTCTCGGGAGGCCGTTCGAGCGCATCCCCTTCGTGCGGGAGCGGGTCGTCGCGACGTGCAGGGGCGTGTCGTCGTCCTCGTAGACGGTCGGGTGGTAGGTCGGATGCTCGGGGTCGAGTTCGCACATCGCGGCCTGGTACTCCCGGGTCGCGTCGGCGGCCTTCTGGGCATCGGCGCGGGAGTCGAACCGGGCACCGGTGGCGGGCTCGGGTCGGTGGCCGGTGGTCGAACAGGCGACGATGAAACCGCCGTCGTCGCTGGCGAGGTCGGCGACGGTTCGGCGAGCGGTCGGGAGGCGCTCGGCGGGGTCGGTCATACCCGCCACTATTTTAGGCCGTCCTAAAAGAGTGCCGATTCGGTCCGCAGCGCCCCCAATTGTCTCGAATCCAACCACTTTCGGGCGACCTAAAAACAGAGTAGCGGTCTCGGCAGTATCTCGCGCAATCCATAACGATTTTTTATTCATAGGTCTTCGACACGACTGATGGCACGCTATCGCGACGGGTTCGGCGAGATTCGAGCCCACCTGGATGCCCTCCACGCCCCGGGTGGCCCGTACCACGTAGTCTGTGCGAAGACCGGCGAGCCCCCGGCCCCACTGCAGGGGCTCCGGTTCGACGACCGCCAGACCGCCGCGGAGGCCACCGAGGTCGCAGTGACCTACCGTGCGTACCTGCGCCTCTACGACCCATCGGTCCCCTTCACCGACCTCATCGTCACCGAAGACGTCGAGGTCGAGGCGGAGGCGAGCCGACAGCCCGCCGCGGTCAACCGGGACTGACCCGGGGCGGGCGGAACGCAGAACCCTGAAATACCCCACTCACGTATCGCCAGCCGTGTCTAAACAGGTCCAGCGCGTCGACACGTTGTTCCTCCACCAGACCGGAGACACCTACCTCGCCGTCGTGGTGCGCGACGGCAAACGCGTCTTCCGCGCGAAGCTGGAGCTCAAAGAGACCAACGCCGGGCCCCGTCCCGGCCGCTTCCGGGTCATCCGCGGCTCGTCCGAGGAGCCACGCAGCCCCGACGAGTTCGTCGAGATAGCCCGCCGAGCGACCCGTATCCGCATCTCCGAGCAGACCACGAAACCGGCTCGCGACGAGCTTCGCGAGATGCTCGGTGGCTACCAGCTGGACGCGAAGGTGGTCCGGACCTGTCGCTACTGCGCCTCCGACGGGCGCTACTCCCCGATCACTGCAGACTCCGCGGTCAAGTCCGGGCAGGACTACATCTGCGTCGACTGTGCGGTCACCGAACTCGAACAGGAACTCGCCTACCACGGCGAGTTCACCGGGGCTGCACAGGACCGCCTCGAGGAGCTGATGCTCGAGGTGCAGGACATCGAGAAGATCAAGAACCTGCTCAAGGGCGAACTCGACCCCGACCTCACGAAGTTCGACGAGATCTCCTCGACGACCGACGACATCGAGCTCGTCCGGACCGACACGCTGAACCTCCATCCCGGGCTGCAGGGGATGCTCGAAGACCGCTTCGACACCCTGCTCCCGGTCCAGAGTCTGGCCGTCGACAACGGCCTCTTCGACGGTGACGACCAGCTCGTGGTGAGCGCGACCGCGACCGGGAAGACCCTCATCGGCGAACTCGCCGGCATCAACAACGTCCTCAACGGGAAGGGCAAGATGCTCTTCCTGGTGCCCCTCGTCGCCCTCGCCAACCAGAAGCACGAGGACTTCGAGGAGCGCTACGGCGACATGGTCGACGTGACCATCCGCGTTGGTGCGAGCCGCGTCGCCTCCAACGGGTCGCGCTTCGACCCCTCGGCCGACGTCATCGTCGGCACCTACGAGGGTATCGACCACGCGCTTCGTACCGGCAAGGACCTCGGCGACATCGGGACCGTCGTCATCGACGAGGTCCACACGCTCAAGGAAGACGGTCGGGGCCACCGCCTCGACGGGCTCATCTCCCGGCTCAAGTACTACAGCGACAGGCGCAAGAGCCAGCGCCAGGACTACGGCGGGGCCCAGTGGGTGTACCTCTCGGCGACCGTCGGCAACCCCTCCGAACTCGCCCAGAAGCTCCGCGCGAAGCTCATCGAGTTCGAGGAGCGTCCGGTCCCCATCGAGCGCCACGTCACCTTCGCCGGTGGGCAGGAGAAGCCGCGCATCATCAACCGGCTGGTGAAACGCGAGTTCGACCGGAAATCCTCGAAGGGCTATCGCGGCCAGACCATCGTGTTCACCAACTCCCGCCGGCGCTGTCACGAGATCGCCCGGAAGATGGAGTACCAGGCCGCGCCCTACCACGCCGGGCTGGACTACGGCCGCCGGAAGAAGGTCGAGCGCATGTTCGGCAACCAGGACATCGCCGCGGTCATCACGACCGCCGCACTCGCCGCCGGTGTCGACTTCCCGGCCTCGCAGGTCGTCTTCGACTCGCTCGCGATGGGTATCGAGTGGCTCTCCGTGCAGGAGTTCAGCCAGATGCTCGGCCGGGCGGGTCGTCCGGACTACCACGACCGCGGGAAGGTGTACATGCTGGTCGAACCTGACTGCAGCTACCACAACTCCATGGAGATGACCGAGGACGAGGTCGCGTTCAAGCTGCTCAAGGGCCAGATGGAGCCGGTCATCACCCGGTACGACGAGGACGCCGCCATCGAGGAGACGCTGGCGAACATCACCGTCGCGGGCAAGAAGGCCAAGAAGCTCAACGACCGGATGCTCGGCGAGATTCCGACGAAACACGCCATCGGGAAGCTGTTAGAATACGACTTCATCGACGGCTTCGCGCCGACCGACCTCGGCCGCGTCGTCTGTACGCACTTCCTCACGCCCGGTGACGCCTTCACCATCCTCGACGGGGTCCGCAAGGAGAAACACCCCTACGAGGTCGTCGCGGACATCGAGTTGAAAGACCAGGAGCTGTGACGCCCACCCACGTCGTCGTCCTCGGGTGGGAAGCGGACCGGACTGCGGACGAACGTGACGCCGCGAACGAGTCAGTTCGGGCAACCCTGGAGGCCGGTGACGCGGTTCGGGTCGTCCTCCAAGACGAGGACGGTCTGCGAGCCGACCATCCTGATGCCTTCGACCGGTTTCGTACCGAGTTCACGTCACCTGGGAGCGAGTCGGCCAGACGGCAGTATCGTGGGAACCTCCCCGACTGTGCGCCCGCCCTCGACGCCCTGCTCGACCTGAAGACGTGGCATCGCTTCGTGACGCTCGACACGCTCGTCGTCGAGAGGGCGGGCGAGACGGTCCTGCGGTACGTTCCGGACCATAGCGACATGGTCATCTGGGGCGAATCTGTCGCCGAGCACGTCGCTGGGGCACTCGCCGGCCACCCAGCTGCCGTGCTTCCGGCGGACCGAATCGAGTGGGGTGACGAGACAACCACGGTCGCCCTCGACCCTCCGAGCCTCTGCGTCGGGAACGCGTGTTTCAGCCTCTCCCACCTCGAAGGGGCGACCATCGACCACGAGACCGACGAGCTGGTGCTAAAGTGGCCGGAGTCGCGGGGGCTCCTCGGGAAGGCACTCGATAGCCTCGGCCCCGACCGGCCGACGCGACTCGCGCTCCCCCCGGACGACCCCTCGCGCGAGCACGTCGAAACCGTGGTCGACCGACTCGGTGTACTTCTGTCTGACGGCCCGTGACTGCGGAAATCACCGTTTGCGCCGGCGAGAGGGGCCACAACGCTCATTACGAACCTTTCAATTGGCCAAAACTATCAAGAGTAATCCTGCCATCCCGTTCGATAACACCGGGGTCCGGCGGCAGGAAACCGGCCCTCCACCATCATGACTGGAATCGAAACCATCGGGGACACTGGGAACGTGTTGCTGACCGACCGCGAGCACGAACAGGAGTACTGTGGTGACCTGCTCGACGCGAGCGCGACCGACACTCGTGCGGAGCTGACGGTCTCGTTCCCGAAGGCACAGACGGAGAAGACCGGCTTCGGGAGCCTCTCGTCCAGCCAGCCGGCGAAGAAGGGTGTCATCTCGGTCGGCGACGTGATGCGCTCTGCCGCCTCGAGCAGCCCCGATTTCTCGGCCCCCGTGCCGATGGACGCCGTCGAGGACCCGGGCAACCTGCAGGCCATCGGGACCTCCATCAGCCGGTTCTGCGAGCAGTGGGACCGCCAGCAGTTCGACATCGTGGTGTGTTTCGACTCGCTGACCGAGTTACTCGAGCACGCGAGCACCGAGGCCGTCTTCCAGTTCTGCCACGTCCTCAACAGCCGTCTCCGTTCGGTCGGCGCGCTGGCGCACTTCCACCTCGACCCGGACGCACACGACGACGAGACGGTCGCCACCTTCCAGTCGATATTCGACGAGACCATCGGTGAGACCACGGACGCCGACGCCATCGAGGAGTTCGCCCAGGCCACCGACGACGACATCGCCGCGCTCACCGACGGCTGGGGCGAGGAGGCACAGTACTCGATCGTCGGCGATGGCGACTACGACCGCCCCGACGAGGTCACCGAGGCCTCCGACGAGGAGATCGCCGACCTGCTCGACGGCTGCTGACCGGCCAGAAATAATTAATAGTGAGGAATTCAACGATGGATGCAATACCCTCGGTCGGTGAACCGAGGGGGGTTGGGTGTCAGGTATGATGGACGACGGGACGACAGCGGCTGGACGAACAGTTCTCCTGCTCGACGAGACGACGGCATCGGAGTCCGGCGAGCACTGCGACGAGTTGATGCACGTCTGTGAGGCGGCCCGCCGGGCCGAACTCACCGTGACGTTCCCGCAGGACGTGACCGACAGCGTCGACTTCGCGTCGCTCTCGGGCGGTCGCCAACCCGCGAAACGCGGGGTCATCATCGTCGGCGAGACGATACGCGCCGTCGGTGCCGGCGAGCCCGATTTCGACGAACCACTCGTCGAGGACACCGTCGCGGACCCGGGCGACCTCCAGAGCCTCGGCCAGAAGATAAGCCGGTTCTGCAAGGTATGGACGAACGCTGGCTACGAGATATCGGTCTGCTTCGACTCCCTGAGCGACCTCCTGGCCGCGAACGACCCCGAAGTCGTCTTCAAGTTCTGCCACGTCCTCGCTGGCCGCCTCAACTCGGTCGGTGCTGTCGCTCACTTCCACCTCGACCCGACCGAACACAGCCAGCAACTCCAGTTGACCTTCGAGCAGATCTTCGACGAGACCCTGCTCGAGGAGATCGACGTGGAACACCTCGTGCCGACCCGGCGGTCGACCGCCAGCGACACCGACGTGGCCCAGGGCACGGCCTCGCTGACCCTCGAGGACACCGAC
The DNA here is from genome assembly GCF_051207375.1 of Haloarchaeobius pelagicus. NCBI lineage: Archaea > Methanobacteriati > Methanobacteriota > Halobacteria > Halobacteriales > Halorubellaceae > Haloarchaeobius > Haloarchaeobius pelagicus. The sequence continues at coordinate 613,058 of NZ_JBPJZD010000002.1, forward strand.
GACGGTGGCACAGCAAGCCCTGACAGCGGCAATTCCGCCGGTGAGTCCAGCCCCGAGACAGGGGCCGACACGGTCGACCCTGCAGGCGATGACCCCGCCCGAGAGACTGGCGGAGAGGCCTCCGACGAGGAGATAGCCAAGCGGTTTTCCGCGATGAACGGACCCTGACCGGTATTCCAGGCTCTCGTCAGTCCTCCCGGTTTCCGTAGCCTTTTCTTGTGGCCAACCGTTCCACGGCCTGTGGTCGCACTCACGCCCGAGATACTCTACGTCTTCGCGCTGGTCCTCGTTGCGCTCGTGTTCTTCGCGACCGAACCCGTCCCGGTCGACATTACCGCGCTCGGCATCATGGTGGTGCTGCTCGCCACCGGACCGCTCACCGAGCAACTCGCTCGGTTCGGGCTCATCGGCGGTCCGCTCTACCTGCTGGGGAGTGCCGAGACCGGCCCGGCACCGGAACTCGGCATCGCCGGCTTCGCCTCGACCGCGACCATCACCGTCCTCGCGATGTTCATCCTGTCGGATGGGGTCCAGCGCACCGGTATCATCCAGATTCTCGGGCGCAAGATCGCGGCGTTCACCCGTGAATCCGAGACCAGGCAGCTGAGCGCGACGATGGGCGTCGTCGCCCCGCTCTCGGGCTTCATCAACAACACCGCCGCGGTCGCCATCCTCCTCCCGATGGTGACCGACATCGCCCACAAGGGCAAGACCTCGCCCTCGAAACTGCTCATCCCGCTCTCCTATGCCTCGATGTTCGGTGGGATGCTCACCCTCATCGGCACCTCCACCAACATCCTCGCCAGCGAGGTCGCCCGCGACATCGCGACCCGGGACGACGCGCCGGTCGGCTCGGCACGGCTCGCCGACGGCTTCTCCATGTTCGAGTTCACCCAGCTCGGTATCGTGGTCGCCATCGTCGGCTTCATCTACCTCCTCGTCTTCAGTCGCTACCTCCTCCCCGAACGCATCAAGGCCCGCGAGGACCTCACCGAGGAGTTCCAGATGGCGGACTACCTGACCGAGGTCGAGGTCCGCGAGGACTCTCCCCTCATCGGCCAGACGGTGCGGGACGCGCTGGTCGAGACCGACTTCGACGTCGACCTGGTCCAGCTCGTCCGCGGCGACGAGGTGTTCCTCGAACCGCTCGGTCCGAAGGCAATCCGGGCCGGCGACATCTTCCTCGTCCGCACCGACCGCGATACCCTCGTCGAACTCATGGACGTCGAAGGGTTCGAGCTCGTCCCGAACTTCGAGGTCACCGAGGAGGAACTCGAACTCGCAGAAGCCGACGAGAACCTCGTCGAGGTCGTCGTCGCCCCCGGCTCCGACCTCGTCGGCGAGTCGCTCACCTCCATGAACTTCCGCCAGCGCTACGACGCCACCGTCCTCGCCCTGCGCCGCGGTGGCGAACTCATCCGCAAGCGTATGGACAACATCGTCCTCCGCGTCGGCGACACCCTGCTCGTGCAGGCGACCGCCGACTCCATCGAGCGCCTGGACTTGAACCGTGACTTCATCGTCGCCCAGGAGATCGAGCGCCACGATTACCGCGAAGAGAAGATTCCGATCGCCATCGGCATCATTGGCGGGGTGGTCGGTCTCGCCGCACTGAACGTCCTCCCCATCGTCGTGAGCGCCCTCGCCGGGGCCCTCGCGATGGTGTTCACGGGCTGTCTCAAACCCGGCGAGGTGTACGACGCGGTCCAGTGGGACGTCATCGTCCTGCTCGCCGGCGTCATCCCGCTCGGCACCGCCATGCAGAACACCGGTGCCGCGCTCTACATCGCCGAGGTCCTCGTCCAGAGCGCCAACGTGCTCCCCCAGATAGCCGTGCTCGGCCTGTTCTACGTCCTGACCGCCGCGCTCACCAACGTCATCTCGAACAACGCCAGCGTCGTCCTCATGATACCGGTCGCGTTCGACGCCGCCGCCAGACTCGGGGCCTCGCCGTACGCGTTCGTCCTCGCGGTCACGTTCGCGGCCTCGACCGCGTTCATGACCCCCGTCGGCTACCAGACCAACCTGTTCGTCTACGGTCCCGGTGGCTACCGCTTCACGGACTACGCCCGGATCGGGACCCCGCTCCAGCTCATCTTCGCGGTCGTCACGACCGTCGGCATCGCCGCCATCTGGGGCATCTAGGCCAGCGGGGCGGCGAGGAACGCCACACCGAACACGTGCAGGAGGAGCACGAGCACCGCTCCCGGTGCGCCCCCGAGTGCAACGACGAGCAGGACCAGCGGCGTGACCGCGACACCGACGCCGAACCACGCCGCCAGCAACAGCACGAGCAACCCGACGACCGTGTTCACGATGAACGGTTTGACCGTGTCGACTACCCGGCGTGCCCCGAGGAAGAACGCGACGACGAGAACGAGGATGGCGAGTTCGATGGTCGTGACCATGGTCGAGAGGAAGGCGCGCGATGGGATAAATCGCGCAGTGTGCTACCGGGTGGGACGAGGGGATGTGGAACGAAACGCTTTACATCGGACGGGAGAAAGGTCCGGGTACGGGACCGTAGGGTAGTGGTATCCTCGGACGTTTGGGACGTCTGGACCTGAGTTCAATTCTCAGCGGTCCCATCCCCGGTTTTTCGTCGAACATAACAAGTCAAGAACCAGATAGTACGCAGTCACTGTCGGTCGAACCCCCAGACAGTCGTCGATATTCTCCGCGTCAAGCCACCGAAGACGGCCCACACCGACATCACCAGGGCAGACGACTACACCTTCGCGACCAGCTGGCCGCCAGCCTGACTCTCACAGCCGACGGGTTCGCCTTCGGCACACAACCATTCGACCACGGCAGCGACGAACTGCTCGTGCGCTTGTGCAGTCGAAATCGTCCCCGGATCGTCGCCCGACTGTCCGCCGTAGTGCCCGAACTGCGAGTGGTTCATGCCCTCGACGGCGACGAACGTCGCGTCGGCGGGGAGGTTCGACCGGCTCGACTCGAAGCGGTCACGGTTCAACACGCCGTCTCGGGTTCCGGTCACCGCGAGCACCGCCAGGTCCGAGTCCGCGATGGACACGTCGCAGTACGACGCCCCGAGCACCAGCCCCTCGACGCGTTCCTGATTGTTGGCGGCGTAGCGGCAGGCCATCGCGCCGCCGAGGGAGTGGCCGCCGACGTACCACGTCTCGACCGATTCGTCGGCCTCGATGACGGCGGTCGCCTTCCCCTGAGCTAGCACCGCAAGGTTGAGCGGAACCTTGGGGACGTACACCGTCACGTCGTGCTCGGCCGCCAGTGGCGCGAGTGTCTCGACGTAGGCATCTGGAGAGACTCGGCCGCCGGGGTAGTACACCAGTCCGACGGTTTCGGCCGCCGAATCCGGGTCGCGGATGACGTAGCCCCCCTGGGCGCGCTCGACCACCACGTCGTGGTCTGCCTCGACCGCCGACATGGGCTCGACGGCGTCGTAGGCCAGCACGTCGAAGTAGACGTAGGCCCCGATGGCCGAAAGCAGGAGCAGTCCGACCAGCGCGAGGGCTGCGTAGGGGGCGTACCGGCGGAGCGTCGTGCGCATCGGGTCGGACTCGGCTCCCCGCGTACTTGTACGTTGGTACGTGCTGGAATATTCACTGGAGTGAGGGTTACGCACGGACACCCCCCTCCCGCCCCGTAACCACGTTACGGTTCGAGAACGTTCAAGCCCGTGAGAGTACTTTCATAAATCTAGTAGGTCACTCGCTCGCGGACCGGCACATCCGGGGAGCCAGCGACCTGGGGGAGACGGACATCATGACACCAAAAGGGGACCACGGGGTGGCATCGCACGGGATAATACCGGAGCAGTGGCGGTGGTTACGGTGAACCGGCGCGCGCTCGCCCTCGCGCTGGCCGTCGTCGTCCTGCTCTCGGCCGTCGCGGGGACCGCGACCGGGAACGGGCACGGTGTCGGAGCCGCACCCGGAGACGGGCCGGGAACCGCACCGGGCAACGGCCCTGGCGATGGGCCCGAAGCAGGCCCTGGCGACCGCCCGGATGACGGACCCGGTGCTGGCGGACCGCCCGTCGGCGTCGGTCCCGACGACATGACCCGGGTCATCGTCGTCTTCACCGACCACGCCGCACGCAGCGCCGCACCCATCGAGGCGGCGGGTGGCTGGGTCACCGGCGGCGAGGACGTCGACCTCGTGCCGGTCGCGTTCGCGATGGTCCCCGGGCGGGCCGTCCGCGGCCTCGAACGCAACCCGAACGTCGCGGGAGTCTACCCCGACGCCATCGCAACCGTCGACCCTGCAGCCGCAACCCAGACCACGCCGTGGGGCATCGACCGCATCGAGGCTCAGGCTGCCGCCACAGCAGGGCTCGACGCCACCGACCAGTCGAACGTCCAGGTCGCGGTCATCGACACCGGTATCGACTACGACCACGAGGACCTCCAGAACAACGTCGACTGGGGCGTTCGCGTGACCTCCGGCCAGGAGTGCTGGTGGATCTTCTGCTGGCCGACCGAAGAACTATCCTACGGCAAGCAGGCGGCCAACGACGACAACGGGCACGGGACTCACGTCGCCGGCACGGTCGCCGCCGAGGACAACGGTCTCGGCGTCGTCGGGGTGGCCCCGCACGTGTCGCTGTACTCCGTCAAGGTGCTCGACAGCTCCGGCAGCGCGCCCTACTCGGTCATCATCACCGGGATGGACGAGGCAGTCAAGGGCCCCGACGGGGTCATCGGCACCGCAGACGACGCGGACGTCCTCTCGATGAGCCTCAGCGGGCCGAGCGAGGGCGGACTCTGCGACGCGGTGAACAGCGCCACCGCCGCCGGGTCGGTCGTCGTCGCGGCGGCCGGCAACAGCGGCGACGGGGATACGTCGAGCGACGACGTGCGCTACCCGGCCAAGTGCGCCGGTGCCATCGCGGTTGCTGCGACCAACAGCAACGACGGCACCCCGACGTGGAGCGCGGAAGGGCCCGACCTCGACGTCGCTGCACCCGGCGTCAGCGTCTACTCGACCGCCCGCGGGAACGGCTACACCACCATGAGCGGCACCTCGATGGCGACCCCGCACGTCTCCGGCACCGTCGCCCTCCTGCTCGCACAGGACCTGCAGGACGGGACGCGTGACCTCTCGCCCGACGACGTCCGGACCAGACTCGTGCAGTCGACGGACGACCTCGGTGCGCCCGGCTTCGACTACGACACCGGCTACGGCCTCGTCATGGTCGACCAGGTGCTCGGCGTCGGGGACCAGGAGCCCACGGCCATCGGCGAGACCGGTCGCGTGACCGTCTCGCAGTCGAGCCGTGACCAGTGGCACACCGTGTCGCTGTCGAACACCTACGCCAACCCGGTCGTCGTCATGGAACCGCCCAGCTACAACGGCGACCACGCACTCCACGTCCGGGTCCGCAACGTCGGCCCGAGCAGCTTCGAGTTCCGCCTCGAGGAGTGGCTCATCGCCGACGGCAGCCACACCACGGAGACCGTCTCGTACATGGTCGTCGAGGCGGGCAGCCACACGCTCGCGGACGGCCGAACCCTGGAAGCCGGCACCGTCGAGGTCGACGAAGCGGACGACTTCGTCGCGTTCGGCACCCAGTTCAGTTCGACCCCCGTCGTGCTGAGTCAGGTCCAGACCGTCGTCGAGGACGACCCGGTCGTGACCCGCATGAAGAGCGTCTCGACGGGCGGATTCACCGTCCGCCTCCAGGAGGAGGAAGCCCGCGGCGGCCACGCCACCGAGACCGTCGGCTACGTCGCCATCGCGAAAGGTGACGGCCAGCTCGACGGCACCGCGGTGCAGGTCGCGTCGACCCCGAACAAGGTGACCCACAGATGGTACCGCATCGACTTCGGCGCGCAGAACTTCGGGACCGCCCCGGTGTTCCTCGCCGCCCAGCAGACCACCGACGGCGGCGACCCCGCCGGCCTCCGGTACCAGACCCTGGACGGCTCCGGTGTCGAGGTGAAGGTCGAAGAGGAGAAGAGTTCGGACACCGAGGTGAACCACACCTCCGAAGTGGTCGGCTACGTCGTCTTCGGGCAGTCCGGGACGCTGTACGGCTACTGAGCGCGCCGACCAGGCGCAAACCGGGCGACGCGGGGACCGGCCAGGCGACTCGAGTTCGAACCGGGCGACCGGGAACTCGAACACTTCCGGCCCGCTTTGCCAACCTTCTTAGGCGGAGACGACTCTAGTCTGGTCCAATGGCTCAAGGGGACAACGCCGAACTCGTCGACGCGTTTCTGGAGTTCTATCGGGACTACTATCGCGACGAAATCGGGGAGCTCGCACGCAAATACCCCAACGAGAAGCGCTCGCTCTATCTCGACTGGAACGACATCTTCCAGTACGACTCCGACCTCGCCGACGACTACCGCAACCAGCCCGAACAGCTCCAGGAGTACGCCGAGGAGGCGCTGCGCCTCTACGACCTCCCGGTCGACGTGAGCCTCGGGCAGGCCCACGTCCGTATCCACCCGCTCCCGGACAGCACCGAGATCCGTGACCTCCGCTCCCGGCACGTCAACACCCTCGTCACGGTCCGCGGTATCGTCCGCAAGGCGACCGACGTCAAGTCCAAGATGGAGGTCGCCGCCTTCGAGTGCCAGCGCTGTGGCACCCTCACCCGCATCCCACAGTCCACCGGCAGCTTCCAGGAACCCCACGAGTGCCAGGGCTGTGAACGACAGGGCCCGTTCATCCTCAACCACGACCAGTCCGAGTTCGTCGACGCCCAGAAGCTCCGCGTCCAGGAGTCCCCCGAAGGCCTCCGCGGCGGGGAGACGCCACAGGCCATCGACATCCACATCGAAGACGACATCACCGGCGAAGTCACCCCCGGCGACCACGTCGCCAGCACCGGCATCCTCCGCCTCGAACAACAGGGCAACCAGCAGGAGAAATCGCCCATCTTCGACCACTACATGGAGGGCGTCTCCGTCAAGGTCGACGAAGAGCAGTTCGAGGACATGGAGATCACCGAGGAGGACAAGAAAGAGATCGTCTCCCTCTCGAACGAGCCCGACATCTACGAGAAGATGGTCGGCTCCATCGCCCCCTCCATCTTCGGCTACGACCAGGAGAAGCTCGCGATGATGTTGCAGCTGTTCTCCGGCGTGACCAAACACCTGCCCGACGGGTCGCGGATTCGTGGCGACCTACATATGCTTCTGATAGGGGACCCCGGTACGGGGAAGAGCCAGATGCTATCATATATCCAGAATATTGCACCCCGGTCGGTGTACACGTCTGGGAAAGGTTCGTCCTCGGCCGGTTTGACCGCAGCTGCGGTTCGCGACGACTTCGGCGACGGCCAGCAGTGGACCCTCGAGGCCGGGGCGCTCGTGCTCGCCGACCAGGGCATCGCGGCGGTGGACGAGCTGGACAAGATGCGACCGGAGGACCGCTCCGCCATGCACGAGGCCCTCGAACAGCAGAAGATATCGGTCTCCAAGGCGGGCATCAACGCGACGCTCAAGTCGCGCTGTTCGCTCCTCGGTGCGGCGAACCCGAAATATGGGAGATTCGACCAGTACGAGCCCATCGGGGAGCAGATCGACCTGGAGCCGGCGCTCATCTCGCGGTTCGACCTCATCTTCACGGTGACGGACAGTCCGGACCCCGAGAAGGACCGCGACCTGGCAGACCACATCCTGACGACGAACTACGCCGGTGAGTTGCACACGCAGCGCAACCACATGACGAACCACGACGTGAGCGACGAGGAGGTCGCGGAGATGACGAAGTCGGTCGACCCGGACATCGACGCGGACCTGGTTCGCAAGTACATCGCCTACGCGAAGCAGAACTGCTACCCGCGGATGACCGAGGAGGCACGCGAGGCCATCCGGGATTTCTACGTGGACCTGCGTTCGAAGGGAGCGGACGAGGACGCCCCGGTGCCGGTGACGGCCCGGAAGCTGGAGGCGCTGGTGCGGCTCTCGGAGGCGTCGGCGCGGATGCGATTGTCGGATACGGTCGACGACTCCGACGCCGACCGCGTCATCACCATCGTGCGCGAGTGCCTGCAGAACATCGGGGTCGACCCAGAGACGGGCGAGTTCGACGCGGACGTCATCGAGACGGGCCAGTCCAAGAGCCAGCGCGACCGCATCAAGAACCTCAAGGGCCTCATCAGCGACATCGAGGAGGACTACGACGAGGGTGCGCCGGTCGACGTGGTGCTCGAGCGGGCCGACGAGATCGGCATGGACCGCTCGAAGGCCGAACACGAGATAGAGAAACTGAAACAGAAGGGCGAGGTGTACGAGCCCCGCACCGACCACCTCCGAACGACCTGATGGACCGAATCTCGGCACTCCGGAACGTCGAGGAGGTCCTCGGCGAGTTCGAACGCGGCGAGGTCGATCTGGCGGGGATGGAGCAGCGCGTCCAGGCCATCCTGCGGACCTACGTCAGCGAGTTCGACGTGCCCGAGCTCGCGGTGTACCGGGTGCAGGGTGACGAGCGTGGCGTGGTGGTCGTCGCCGACGGGCCGACCGATGCCAGAGACCGGGCGCGGGAGCTGTGGGCGGACGCGCCGCAGGCACTGGACGTCGAGCGCGTCTCGGACTGAACCGGCGGACCCGACCCGTCCCCACCGCCGACCGAACAGTTTTTTACACCGATTCGTCAATGAATATTGTGTTCCTCGTCATCACCTACTCGAAGGCGGCGCGCCAGGCCCTGCGGAACGTCTGCAACCGCCACGAGGACGTGGTCGTGCGGCGGTTCGGGCGGGCGGCGCTGTTCGAGGCGACCGAGTTCGGGGCGTTCTGTGCGCTACGACTCCGGGCGACGGGTGAGGGCGACGTGCAGGTGGAACGGACCGAGCCGCTGAACGAGTTCGAATCGCGGTTCGAACGGGCCCGACGGGCCGCGGCTGCGTTCGAGGCACGGGAGTCGCCGTACACACCCTACGCGAAGTTCGCGTCGGGGACCGACCATCCCGCGCCCGAGACGATGCGCGACCGGGAGCTGTGAACCGGGACGGCCCACGACGAGACGTGGTGAGAATCGCGGGAGACGGATGGGTTCGCACCGGGCGGGCGGTCGACCTCCGGGACCGGCCGGTCGAACCGACAGCCGTGGTGGCGGCCATCGCTGGCGAACCCGCCCACGAGCTGACCGTCGAGGCTCCCACGCCGGGGCCGGTCCACGAACACGTCGCTCACCTCGGCCCGAACACGGGATTCTCGCGTCGGCAGGCACTCGCCGCCGTCGCACGGGAGCGCGGCTTCGAGCCGCCACAGGCTGGTGCACTTCAGCGGGTCGAGGACGCGCTGGCCGAGCCAGCCACCCAGACCATCGACCTCCAGCACGCACGTCGGCAGGTCGCCGAGGTGAGCGCGACCGAAGAACGGCTTCGCGAGCGAGTCGCCACGCTCCAGGGCGAACTACGGGCTCGGCGGGACGTCGGTTCCCCGGTCGCAGAGACGCAGGAAGCCCTGCAGGAGGCGCTGCAAGCGCTGACGGACACCGAGACGGCCCGCATCGCCGCCGAGCAGACGCTCGTGCAGGCACGACAGGCCGCCCGGTCGAACCGGGACGACCGCGAGCGACGGCTCCGGCTGGAGGACCGGCGCGACAACCTGCGCCGGGAGGCGACGGCGTGGCTGGTGCGCCAGCTGGACGCTGAGGTCAGGACGGCCCTCGATGCGGTTCCCGGCGCATCTGAACCCGCTGCTGGAGCCAGGGCAGTCGCCGAGACCGACCAGCTGTCGGCCGCGCTCGCCGTCGTTCGGCTGGCGTCCCTCGACGCTCCTGTCGTCCTCTCCACCGACCGGTTCGCCTCGGCCGAGGACGCCGCGCGGGTGCTCGACGCCCCCGTCGTCATCGTTTAAATCCGAACGCGCGGCCAGAGTGGGCATGGTCGAGATACACGTCGAGACGGACAGGCGCGACTGCGTGACGTTCGTGGCGGCGACGGTCGCGAACGACGGGACGAGACCGCGGGAAGTAACGCTCGAGACGGGGCTGGAAACCGTGTGGGAGCCACGTCGGCAGGGCCTCCCCGAGGCAGGGTGGGACGGTGAGTCGGTGACGCTGGTCGTCCCGGCTGGTGGAACCCGCGGCATCGGCTTCGCGAGCCCCGACGCGCCGGAGTCCGTGCGCGATGCCGTGAGCATCCTCTCGGTTGCGGCGGAAGCCCCGACGACACCAGCCGAGGCGGTCCTCCCGCACTCGGCGACCGGGCTGGTCCGGACGCTCGGGGACCCGACGCCACCGGGTGACGCCGTGCCGTCTGCCGAGACTCCGCCTGCCCCGTCGCCCAAGCCACCCCGTGCCGTCGCCGCCTGGTTCGACGCACTCGAAGCGAGGGACGACCCGGACGAGCGCGACCGGAAACGGGCGCAGGCGGTCGCCGACCGCGCAGAGCGACTGCTGGCGACGCTGGAGGCGCGATGAGGCTCGCCGTCACCGGTGGGAAGGGCGGCGTGGGAAAATCGACGGTCGCGTACAATCTGGGGGCAGCGACCGGCGCGGTGGTGGTCGACGGGGACCTCGGGATGGCCGACCTGCCGACGGCGCACGGGCCGGACCTCCACGACGTGCTGGCGGGGCGGGCCGACCCGGTTGAAGCCGTGCGGGAGGACGGGCCCGTGAAGCTGTTGCCCTGTGGGCGGAGCCTGGCGGGTGCTCGCGCTGCCGACGTGACCGAACTCGTCCGGACCGCTGCAGCGGTCGAACACGCCTACGGCGACGTGATACTCGACTGTCCGGCCGGGATGGCCGCCGACGCGGGCATCCCCCTGCTGGTGGCAGACCGGTCCGTGCTCGTCGCGCTCCCCGATGCCTTCGCGCTCCCGGACGCGCTGCGGACGCGGGCGCTGGCACGGGAGCTGGACGCTGGCCTGGCCCAGGTCGTCCTCAACAAGGTCGGCGACCGGCCGCCCGCCGCGGCGGTCGAACGGGCGCTCGGTGCCCCGGTCACGACGATACCAGATTCGGCGGCGGTCCGACGGGCCGGGAGAACCGGGCAGCCGGTGCAGGAGGTGGCCCCGGACGGGCCGGTCGCCCGGGCGTTCGACTCGCTCGCGGCTGCGGTCTCGCCGCGGGACTGCCTTACTCCGACTCGGTGACCGTGTAGAACGCCGACCGGACCGTCACGGTCGAGACGTCGGCGACCTCGGCAGCCGCGGCCTGGGTGAGGTGCGCGTTCGTGTCCCTGGCCGCGGCGTACAGACAGCCCGCGGCGAACCCACTCGGGTTCCGGCCCGAGGCGAGCCCGTCGTCCAGCGCGTCGCCCGCGAGTTCCCTGGCCCGTCGCTCGACCGCGTTCGGGAGGTCGAGTTCGGTCGCAAAGCGCGCGAGGTACTCTCTCGGGTCGATGGGGCCGGTCGGCAGCCCGAGCTCGCGGTTCATCGCGTCGTAGGCGGCCTGCAGTTCCGCCTCGTCGGCCCGGGACTCGTCGACGACCTCGTCGACCGTCCGCGAGATGGACCGGACCCGGCAGGTCGCGTACACCGCGGCCGACGCGAACCCCTCGATGGAGCGCCCACGCAGGAGGTCCTCGTTCTGGGCGGACTCGAACAGGGTACAGGCCTGCTCGCGGATGCTCCGCGGGAGCGAGAGCGACCCGACGATGCGACGGATCTCGGTGAAGCCGTACACCTTGTTCCGGTCGGTCTTGGTGGCGATCCGCGCCCGGTTGTGCTGGCGGCGAAGCCGCGTGAGGGTCCGACGCTTGCGCCCAGTGAGGCGGGTGTCGGTGTTCCCGTAGCCGATTTCGGTTGAGAGCCCGCGGTCGTGACGGGACCGTGTGAGGGGCGCACCGGTTCGCTTGCCAGAGGCATCGCCGTCGGAGAACGACCGCCACTCGGGGCCGCGGTCGATGCGGTCCGCGCCGACGACGAGGCCGCACTGGTCACAGACCGTCTCGTCGCGGTCGCGGTCGAGGGCACCACTGCATTCCGGACAACACTGCATCGCTTTGCTCATACTCGGAACTACGCGCCGACGGGTTATTTAAACGGGAGACGATTGCGACGAAAACCCGAGGTCGGGGCGGGTCGAAGCGACCGGTGACCGGTCGGTTCACGCCGAGAAGGCAGACCGGAGTGAAAGTAGTTTATGGAGCGACACCAACCACAGAAACCGGACGACAGCAACGACATTATATTTCTGTTCGACTCGAAACGAAGGGGTTCGAGTGTCGAACCCTGTGCTTTTTATTTCATGCAGTACAAGAGGCCAACAATGGCGCTGTCGGATATCGCGGATGGGTTGTGTGTGACGACGGAGCAGCGCGACCGCGGGGTCGCCTGCAGTGACGAGACCGACCGGACGCTCACCGAGCGCCTGACCGAGTACGAGGCAGACCTGCCCTGCGATGCCACGGCCGCGGCCGCCGTCGTGGATGCGTACGCCGGTGGAGCGGCCATCGACGCCGCCGGGCACGAGGCGGGCGTGGCACCCATGGACGCCGCCAAGGTGCTCCACCTGCTCGGGCTGGACGGCGTCTCCCCGCTCTCACCACAGGGCCGTCGTCTCGTTCGCGACTGGCTCGACGCGAGAGTCTCCCGTGCGGACGCCCGAGCGCTCACGGGTGCGGGCGAGACCGAGTTCGCCCTCGCGGCGTTCGTCGAGAGCCACGACCCACTCTCCGGGGCCGAGGACGTGGTCACGGGCGCACTCTCGCGGTCTGGCAACGCGGCGGTCCACAAGCGCGACGCGCTGGCGGAGACGATGCGCGGCGCGGACGACTTCTTCTAGTCGTAGGTCCGCAGGCTCGCCGAGCCGACCGCGATTCGGACCAGCACGTTCTCCTCCCAGGCGTCTTCCGGCATGCCGTATCTGCGATTGATTCGCGCGTTCGCTTCCCGGGTCAGTTCCGCGTCGTCGACGACCGTCGCGGTCCCCTGGAGGGTGACCGTCCACTCCGGGACGCCCTCGGTGTCGGCGCTGACCGCCAGCGAGACCCGCGGGTTCTCTCGAAGGTTCGCCAGCTTCCGGCCGGTGGTGACGATCTCGACGACACCGTCCTCGTACCGATACCAGACGGGCGCGACGTGGGGCCGGGTCCCGGTACACGTCGAGAGGTAGGCGACCTGTGACGGGTCGCTCGTGAGGTGTTGCTCGATTTCGGCGGAGACGGCGGGCATGGTCGAGATACGTGCCGGGGCGGCATGAGGGGCCCGCGGCCGTGTCAGAAGGTGAGAGAGACCGTACTGACAGACCACTATATATCCCTCAGTACCCGTCATAGAGCGAGTTCGACGCGCGTCTCTGGCGTGGCGACGACCTTCGACACCCGCCCGAGCGCGTCGTCGACGGCCTCGCAGGTGACGACGCCGTCATCGGCGACTAGCTGGAGCGTCCGCTCGACATCGTCCCGGTCGCGTGACTCGTCTCGGTCGAGAACGACCTCGGCAGCGTCTTCAACCGACAGGCCGGCGAGGTCGTCGGTCCCGGTGTCGCGGGCGTGTTCGCGCATATCCCACGCTTGCCGTGAAACCCGGGTATAGCTTCTGTACGTTTTGTATACAGCGATATTGACCCGATTCGAGCACACAATAGCGGTATATAGGTCGCGCTCGCAGTCGGGTGGTCAGAACCGCGAGGCGAGGCGCTCGCGCAGGCCACCGCGGGGGAACTCGATGCCGAGTTGGGTGTTGAACACGGCTTCGGCCGCGGTGGCGACGGTCTGGGCGAACGGGCCGGTCTCACCGGTGACGCACACCGGGGAGCCAGCCACGTCGGTCACCTCGGACCGGGGGATGGCCACGTCGACTGACTCGACGGGGTGCTCGTCGAGGTCTTCGACCCGATTCGCGAGCACGCGGTCCGCCCCGGCACCGATGTCCGCGAGGCGGTCCTCGGTGCGTCGGAGCGTGTCGACGCCGCGTTTCGACGGCGGGACGACCACGGCGACCCGGTCGGCCGCGTTCACCGCGGCGATAGAGGGGTTGTCCGCGACCGGCGGTGTGTCGACCAGCACGTGGTCGTAGCTCTCGGTGGCCCGACGGATTATCTCGCCGAAGCGGTCGGCGGCCTCCCCGGACTTGGCGCGGGCGAAGCGTTCGAGGGAGGCGTACGCCGGGCAGACCACGACCGGGGCGGGCGTGTCGAGACCGAGGTCGATCATGGCGGCGCGCTGGTGGACCGAGTCGTCGGTCAGCAGGCGCGTCACGTCGATGTCGATGCGGCCGTGGACGTAGTGGCTGAGGCCCTGCGTGGCGAACGAGGCGTCGAAGACGGCGACGCTCCGGCCGTCGCGGGCGAGCGTGGCGGCGAGTTCGACGGTGAGGCGGGTCGCGCCCGCCCCGCCGGTCGCGCCGACGATGGCGGCGGAGCGCTCCTGAGTCGTCATGCTAATTCCTCCGCCGTTTTCGGTTAAAAAATGTCCGGATTCCACGGCCTCTCGCCCCGGTTACTCCGTCGCCGCGATGTCGTCGGCGATGCGGTCCAGTTCCTCGTCGGCCATCTCGCCCGGGCCGTCGAACAGTGCGTGGATGGGGCCGTTCCCGTCGCCGTCGAAGCGCGGGACGATGTGGGCGTGGACGTGCGGGACCTCCTGGCCGGCTGCCTCGCCGTTGTTGAACGCGACCGTCGAGCCGTCGGCGTCGACCGCGGCCTCCACGCGCGGGACGAGGTCGTGCAGCGCCGAGAAGACGGCCGACCCCTCGTCGGCGGGCAGGTCGTTCAGGGTCTCGTGGTGGCTCTTCGGGATGACGAGGGTGTGCCCGGGCGCGAGGGGGTTCACGTCGAGGAACGCGAAGGCGTGGTCGTCCTCGTAGACGGTGCGGCTCGGGATGTCGCCAGCGATGATCTGGCAGAAGATGCAGTCGTCCATGTGCGGGGAGTCTCGTGGCTGGAGTATCAAGGTTTCCCGGCGAGGGCAGCGGGGCACCGGGACAAACCTCATGGTCGCAGGCCGAGCACCCTCGCACATGCCCTTCGCCCCCGCGACCGACGCCCACGTCCACCTCATGCCGGACCGGCTGATGGCCGCCATCCGCGACGCCCTCTCGCGTGACCTCGGCTGGGCCATCGACCACCCGACGGAGCGAACCGCCATGGAGTCAGTGCTGCGCCAGCAGGGCGTCGATCGGTACCTCGCGCTGCCGTACGCCCACGAACCGGGGCTGGCCGCGAAGCTGAACGAGTGGGTGCTGGAGCAGGCCGGGAAGTCCGAGATGGCGGTTCCCTTCGCGACGGTCCACCCCGAGGACGACGTGCGGAGCGTGGTCAGGGACGCGCTGAACGGCGGGGCACGGGGACTCAAACTCCAGTGCCCGGTGCAGGACGCCGCGCCGAACGACCCCAGACTGGACCCGGCGTTCGAGCTCTGTGCCGAGTACAGTCGGCCGGTTCTGTTGCACGCCGGGCGTGCCCCGAACTTCGGAGACTCCGAGACTGTCGGGCTCGGGCCGTTTCGCGAGTTCGTCGCCTCCTATCCTGAAATTCGAGTCTGCTGTGCCCACATGGGCGCGCCGGACGTAGACGGGTTCGTCGCCGAGGCCCGCGCCCACGACCAGGTGTTTCTGGACACGTCGGTCGCGATGTCGGCGGCGATACCCGAGACCATGGACTTCGACCCGGCGAGCGTCGCGGACTCGGTGTTCGAGGAGCTGGCAGGCTCCATCATGTACGGCTCCGACTACCCGAACGTCCCGTACGAGTACGCGAGCGAGCGCGAGCACCTGCTGTCGCGCGACCTGTCGGAGGAGGCACTCGAGGGGTTGTTCCGGGACGCCGCGGCGCGGTTCCTGGGAGAATGGTAAAGATGCCGAAGACTAGAACGTCGTCCAGACGACGTGCTGACTAGTCAGACCCATTAGACAAATATAGGACACAGCCGGACGTATCGTATGCGAGTCTTCGACCGAGTCGAATCTGCTTCAACCCAGAGGACGGAGCAGTACGACAGAGCGGCCGTTCAATCCGAAGAGGAGCTGGAGTCGCTCCTGCACGCGAATCCAGCGATGCTCCTCGACGAGGACGTGTTCATATTTAGTCGCCAATATCCACTCGAAGGCGGTATTCCGGATTTGCTGGCGCTCGATAAGTTCGGAAATGTTCAGGTGTTCGAACTCAAAGCTGGAAAGAGTGGCACAGGGAGTGCGAGCGAGGAAACGATTCTCGGTCAACCGCAGACCTACGCCCAATCGATTCACTCCTACGACTATGCTAGACTAAACGAGGTGTACCAACGTTACAAATCGGACATCGCTCAGGGCCGCTGGGACGTGCCCGAACGTCTGGCCCCTGCAGACGCACTCCGGGATGCTCACGAATCGGTATTCGGTGTCTCACTAAAACCCGACGAGTTCAACTCGGAGCAACGAATGGTCGTCGTCGCCGAAGAGATAACGAGACAAACCGAACAAAATGCACGTTACCTCCTAAACAATGGAATGAACATCCAGTGTGTCGAGGTCCAATGTTTTGAGCGCGATGGGTCCCAACAACGAACTGTCGCCACGAACACAGTCGTCGACTACGACCTGTCCCGTGTTCGGCCAGCGCGTGCAGCGAACCCAACGTACCCCGAAGTCATCTCCGAACTCGTCGACCTCACCTTCCCGAAGGTACGACATCTGGTCGAATCAGGGTCGCCGGGTCTGGCTTTCGAGAACACGGATAGCTATCGGCCGAGACTCCAGTCAAACCATACCGACCATCCAGATGGGTTGAAATACGTGTTCTATCTTCGGCCAGTCGAGTGGAACTCTATCATCGTTGCTATCGACTATATGGGCCAAGACGAGGACACGTTAGACACACTTCTTGCGAACGCAGAGGTCTTCGAGGTCCAGGGATTCCATGTGAATCCGAATAGGTCGCGTGATAGAATCGTAGGATTCAGTTGGGATGTGGACTCCGCTGAAGTATTAAACGACGAGACATTCCTCACCGAGGTTGCAGAGCGGTTCGTCACGCTCGTCGAAACCGGCCACGACGTGTTCACCGCGGACTAATCACGGCCGACGACCGGAAGGCGTGCTCGTCTGCGCCAGCACAGTGGTTCGACCGCTTCCTCGCTATTTCATGATGACGCCGGTCACCTGGGCGCGCAGGACGACCTCGCCGGACTCGTCCCGGCACACTGCCCGGGCGGACAGGATGTACCGCGATTTGCGCTCGGTGACGTGCTCGAACCGCCAGCGGCAGGTTATCTCCTCGCCGGTGTACACGGGGCGGGGGAACTCGAAGTCCATCTCGCGGGCGAGCACGTCGTAGTCGCCGCCGATCTTGGTTGGCAGGGTCGCCGTCAGGAGGCCGTGGACGAGCAGGCGGCCGTCCTCGTCGGGTTCGACGTGGTGCGTGCCCTCGTCTCCGGAGAGGGCGGCGAACTCGCGGACCTCCTCGCGGGTGAACGTTCGCGTGAAGGTGTCCGTGTCGCCGGCTTCGGGGACTTGCACAGCCGAGGGTGGGGATTCGACCGACAAAAAGCCACACCCCAAATCCCCGGTGATTACCAGTACGTGCACCTGATATCAGCCTACCCGACCAGTCTATCCAGCGCGTCACCGAGTGCCGCCACGTACTCGTCGGGTTCGTAGCCCAGCCGTGAGACCCACACGTCCTGATAGGACGGGTGCAAGATGGGCAGCACGACACAGGCCAGTGCCGGCGATTCGACCGGTTCCAGCACCGAGTCGAGGAACCCGTCGATGGAGCGGCCGTCGAAGGCGAAGACGGTCTCGGTGGCGTGCGTTCCCGTCGGGACGACCACGGCGGGGTCGATGCGGGCGAGTTCTGTGTCGAGGTGGGCGCGGCAGTTCGCGAGTTCCTCGGGGGTCGGTTCGCGGTTCGTCCCGCCCTCGGCCGCCTCGGGGAAGCACTTCACCGCGTTGGTGTAGTAGGCGTCGGGGTGGCCTGCTGTGGCGAACAGGTCCCGAACCCGTCGGCCGGAGTGCCGGGAGGTGTACGCCAGCCCGGTCAGGTTGCCGCCCTGCCAGCGGTCCGCGTCGGGGTCGCCGGCAGCCGGGGCTTCACCGACCACGACCACGTCGGCGTCGCGCGGGCCGTTGCCCCACGCGATGCGCTGTCGGCACTCGGCGAGTTGCGGACAGCGGGTACACCCCGGTTCGACGACGAGCGCGTCGTCGGCAGCGGGGAAACGGGGCATCTCACTCGATGAGCGGGAGGACGACGCCGAACACCGCCAGCGAGAAGAACGCGGTCAGGATGCCGAACAGGATGGAGTCCGTGAACAGGGTGTCTTCCCAGGCCGGCAGCGTGTCGTACAGTGCGTGACCGACGACCTCGCCGCCCGCACCGACCACGAACAGGCCGAGACCGAGCAGGAAGCCGAGTTTCGCCAGTTCCGGATACGTTCTCGAACGAGTGCGCATAGCTGAGAGAGGTCTGCCCGTCGTCAAAACCGTTTCGTCGCCGCCACGGCGAAAGGTAGATATTCGGGGAGAGATTCGAGACGGCTATGTTGACGATACTCTCCGAACTGATCCCCGAACTCCTGGCGATACTCGCGTATGCCGTGGTCGCGGTTGCACTCTCGGCCCTGGGCGCGAGCACCGAGCTGGCCGGCCTGCACAATCTGCTCACGGACGGCTTCAGCATCCTCACCGTCTGGTACGCGGTCATCGGTGGCCTGTTGCTCTACAGCGCGGTCTACCTCGTGGGACAGAAGCGCCTGCTCCCCCGTGTGAAGCTTCTCCTCGCCGACTGAGAACCGCGAACCCGGCGGAACCGACGACGACATAATTCTCGCGAGACCGCCCCGAAAATATCTCATTCGGCCAACAGCTTCATATCACACGGGTCGAATCGTCGGATTGAAATGAGTACAGGGGACGCTGGGAGTATCTTCGCCCACGAGAAACGAGAGCCGACGCACGAATTCCCGCAGAGCATCTTCGAGTCGCGAGCCGACGAGTAGGGGGCCGGACCGCCTGAATATTCAGGCCGCGCCTTGATGTAAGCCACCTATGATTTTCTAGACGACATGTCGGGGGACATGGGGTCGATATTCACGGACGAACCGGTGGAACCGTCGCACGAACACCCGGAGAGCATCTTCCGACCGCCGCTCGACGACCACGTCATGACGGTGTTCGAGGACGACGGCTCGTTCTATCGGCTGCGGGTCGACGACTGACCGGACCACCGGACCAGTGGGCTGGCGCGTACCGCGTCACGCCACCGAACGTTGCTACTGCCGACTCCGGAGCGATGCGACCGTGACTGCCACTATAATTCCATAGGTATAGTCCCGAAACTAATATTGTCTTGTGGGAATTATTCTATCCCAAGGATGTCGAAAAGAATGCTCGTGGCCGTGTTCCTCCTGAGCATCGCTGTCGCCGGATTGAGTGCCGGCGTCGTCGTGTCGGACGTGGACCAGTCGCCCGACTCGCCCGTCCCGACCGTTCCGGACCACCACGCCGCCACGGGCCACAGCCACCAGCTCGGCCAGAACGACACGCGGAACTGCTATGGAATCGACGGCTACCCGGCCTGTCCGTTCCGATAGCGTCCGCCACAATCCCACCTGCAGGACCGATTCCCATTTAATGTCGGAGTGAGTCACTCCGCACATGGAACGATTCGGGGAGGTATCCGACCAGTACGACCCCCACGACGTCGAAGACCGTATCTTCGACTACTGGGACGAGGTGGATGCCTACGAGCAGACGAAGACACACCGAGAGGACTGCGAGCCGTTCTTCTTCGTCGACGGCCCGCCGTACACCTCCGGCGCTGCCCACATGGGCACGACCTGGAACAAGTCGCTCAAGGACGCCTTCATCCGCTTCTACCGGATGCAGGGCTACGACGTGACCGACCGGCCGGGCTACGACATGCACGGCCTGCCCATCGAGACGAAGGTCGAGGAGGAACTCGGCTTCGAGAACAAGAAGGACATCGAGGAGTACGGCGAGGAGAAGTTCATCGAGGCCTGCAAGGACTTCGCCAACCGCAACCTCGACGCGATGGACGAGGACTTCCAGTCCTTCGGCGTCTGGATGGACTGGGACGACCCGTACAAGACCCTCTCGCCGGAGTACATGGAGGCCGCCTGGTGGGGCTTCCAGCAGGCGCACGAGCGCGGGCTGGTCGAGCAGGGCAAGCGCTCTATCAACCAGTGCCCACGGTGTGAGACCGCCATCGCCAACAACGAGGTCGAGCGCCACGACGTGCACAAACCAGCGATCTACGTCAAGTTCCCCTTGACCGAGCGCGAAGGCAACCTCGTCATCTGGACGACGACCCCGTGGACCATCCCCGCGAACACCTTCGTCGCCGTCGAGGAGGACGCCACCTACGTCGGCGTGCGCGCGGAGAAGGACGGCGAGAGCGAGGTGCTCTACGTCTCCGAGCCACAGGTCGAGGAGGTCCTCAAGGAGGGCCGTTACGAGGACTACGAGGTCGTCGAGGAAGTCTCGGGAGAAGAGATGGTCGGCTGGGCGTACGAGCACCCGCTGGCCGAGGAGGTCCCGGAACACCCCCACGGCGAGGGCGCTGGCCAGGTGTACACCGCCGAGTACCCCGACGCCAACGACAAGTCCGGGATGGTCCACTCCGCACCCGGGCACGGTGAAGAGGACTTCGAGCGCGGTTCGGAACTCGGCCTCGAGATCTTCTGTCCCGTCAGTGGCGACGGCACCTACACCGAGCAGGCTGGCAAGTACGCCGGCCAGTTCGTCCGCGACGCGAACGCGAACGTCATCGCGGACCTGGAGGCGAAGGGCTTCCTGCTCGGCCACGACGAGAACTACCTCGTCGAGGGCGAGGGGCAGTGCTGGCGCTGTGACACGGACATCGTCCGCCTCGTCACCGACCAGTGGTTCATCACCGTCTCCGACATCAAGGAGGACCTGCTGGACAACATCGAGGACAGCACCTGGTGGCCCCAGTCGGCCCGCGACGAGCGGTTCCGCAACTTCGTCGAGGACTCGCCGGACTGGAACGTCTCCCGCCAGCGCTACTGGGGCATCCCCATCCCCATCTGGGTCCCTGAAAACTGGGACGGCAACATGAGCGATGTCGTGGTCGTCGGCACCCGCGAGGAACTCGCCGAGCGCGTCGACCAGGACGTCGACCCCGACGAGGTCGACCTGCACAAGCCCACCGTGGACGACCTCACCATCACCGAGGACGGGACCACCTACACCCGCGTCCCCGACGTGTTCGACGTGTGGCTCGATTCGTCAGTGGCCTCGTGGGGTACGCTCGACTATCCGAGCGACGACAGCCAGTTCGACGAGCTCTGGCCCGCCGACCTCATCATCGAGGCCCACGACCAGACCCGCGGCTGGTTCTGGTCCCAGCTCGGCATGGGCTCGGCTGCACTCGACGAGGTCCCCTACGACGAGGTCCTCATGCACGGGTGGGCGCTCGCCGAGGACGGGCGCAAGATGTCGAAGTCCATCGGGAACATCGTCGAGCCCAGCGAGGCCATCGAGCGCCACGGGGCCGACGCGATGCGCCTGTTCCTGCTCTCGCGCAACCCGCAGGAGGAGGACATGCGCTTCTCGTGGGACGAGATGGAGAACATGCAGCGCGACCTCAACATCCTCTGGAACGTGTTCCGGTTCCCGCTCCCGTACATGCGGATGGACGGGTTCGTCCCGGAGCACAGTTCGCCCGAGGAGGCCGACACCGAACTCGTCGACGAGTGGGTGCTCGCGCGCCTGCAGAGCGTCAAGGCCGAGATGGCCGAGCAGTGGGAGGACCACCGCCGCCCCGACCGCGCGCTGAACACGCTGCTCCAGTTCGTCGTCGAGGACGTCTCCCGGTTCTACATCCAGGTCGTCCGCGAACGCATGTGGGACGAGGAGGACAGCCCCTCGAAGGAGGCCGCCTACGCGACCTTCTACCGCGTGCTCACCGACGTGGTCAAGCTGCTCGCGCCCTACGCCCCGTTCGTCACCGAGGAGATCTACAACACCCTCACCGGCGACGAGGGCCACGACACGGTCCACATGTGTGACTTCCCCGAGGTCGACGAGTTCTGGGCCGACGAGCAGCTGGAGACCGACGTCCAGCTCCTGCGCGCCGTCGAGGAAGCCGGCTCGAACGCCCGCCAGCAGGCCGACCGCAAGCTGCGCTGGCCCGTCTCGCGCGTCGTCGTCGCCCCGAACGACCCGCGCGCCGCAGAGGCCGTCGAGCGCCACCGCGACCTGCTCGCCGACCGGCTCAATGCCAGGGAGGTCGAACTCGTCTCGCCCGAGCAGGAGTGGGGCGAACTCCAGTACGCGGCCCGCGCCGACATGGGCAAGCTCGGCCCCGCCTTCGGCCAGCGCGCCCCCGAGGTGATGAACGCGCTCAACGAGGCCAGCATCGACAGCACGGACCTCGACGCGCTGCGCGAGGCCGTCGACGAGGACGACCTCACCGAGGAGATGGTCGAGTTCGTCACCCGCACGCCCGAGGGCGTCACCGGCAGCAGCTTCGCCGTGAAGGGTGACGAGAAGGGTGTCGTCTACGTGGACGCCACCCTCACCGAGGATATCGAGAGCGAGGGCTACGCCCGCGAGGTCATCCGCCGTGTCCAGGAGATGCGCAAGGACCTCGAGCTCGACATCGAGGCGCGCATCCGCCTCGAACTCGACGTGGCCGACGACCGCATCGCCGACCTCGTGCGCCGTCACGAGGACCTCATCGCCGAGGAGGTCCGGGCGACCGAGTTCGCGACCGTCGAGGACGGCCACCGCAAGGAGTGGGAGGTCGAGGGCGTCACGATGACGCTCGCCGTCGAACCGCTCGCGGAGGCCGAGGCGTCGGACGACTGAGCAGGCACAAGAGTCTTTTTCGCGGTCTCCGTTTTCGAGGACGTGTACCGACGGCTCCTCGTCGCGCTGCTCGTGCTCGTGTCGCTTCCTGCTGGCACCGCGATGGCGGCACCGACAGCGGACAGTGCCGTCGCGACCGGGCAGGGGTTCGACCGTGACACGCTCGCCGACGGAGCCAGCCAGAACCGGACCACGACCGACATCCAGCGAACGGTTCGCCTCCACCTGACGCCGACGGAGAAAGGCTCGATACAGACCGACGTCGTCTACGACATCCCCAGCGACGTGACCTCGCTGACCGTGACGCTGCAACAGAACGCCGACGTGGTCGAGACCGAGCGGTTCAGACAGACCGGCCCTCGCGAGTACGAGTGGACCGGCAGCGGCGACACCGCGACCATCACGTTCGACGTCGACGCCAACGAGACCGAGGACGCGGGGCGGCGTGACGTGCAGTTCGCAGGCGGGGAACCCACAGCCGACGCCGCGACCGGACCCAACACCGCGACCGACCGACCGGCCGCGCCTCTCCAGATGAAGACGGCCGACGCGACGCCGGCGGCCGAAACCGACGAGGAGACGTACGCGTTCATCGACGTCGGTCCCTGGGCCATCGTCCGCGTCCCGCAGATGGCGACCTCCTGGAAGTGGGTCGGCTCCGGTGCGGTCGGCCTGACGAAGCGCACCGTCGTCGCCGGGGAGGGCGCGACCGGCGGCCAGCTGGCCTATCTCGGCCCGATGACCGAGTACGACACGACGGTCCGCGAGCAGCACATCCGACTGGTCGTGCCGCGGGCCGCCGAGATGCGCGAGAAGCCGACGGCCGTGTTGGACTCGATGGCGGAGGCGAGCGGTCAGCTCCGGGTCGGCGCCCGCGACCCCTCCGTCATGGTGGTCGCCGCACCGACCAGCGTCCGCTGGAGTGTCGCGGGCCTGCAACTGGGTGCCGACGACGCCTGGGTCACGGCGGACTCGCGACTCGACTCCGCCGACAACGTCTGGCTCCACGAGTACGTCCACACGCGACAGGCGTTCAAGCCGACCGAGGACGGCCAGTGGCTCATCGAGGGGAGCGCCGACTACTACGCGGCCCTGCTCGCGTTCGACCAGGGCCACATCTCGTTCTCGCAGTTCCAGTCGAAGCTGGAGCGTGGCGAGGACGACCCGTACGCCGCCGCGGTCCTGTCAGAGCCGACAACGTGGACCAGGGGAGCGGTGTATCTCAAGGGGTCGCTCGTCACGGGTGCCATCGACCGCGAGCTCCGGGATGTGAGCGACCAGAGCAGCAGTTTCCAGAGCGTGTTCAGGGAGTTGAACCGGCAGGACGGGAAGATATCGAACGCGGACATCCTCGCGGCCATCGAGGCCGAATCGACCGCCGAGACCACCGAGCTCGCGGGGCGCTACACCACCACCTCGGCGACGCCCGACATGTGGACGCGGCAGGTCCACGAGAACCTCTTCGGCGTCATCCCCGCCCTGATGCGGACGACCGTCCCGGCCGACGGCGTGGCCGTCACGGGACCGTACCGGAACGAGACGCTCTCCTCGGAGCCGACGCTCGCGGTCGGCGAGCAGTTACAGGTGAACGTCACCGTCGAGAACGTCGGCGGGCGCGCGGGCGAGTTCGAGACGACGTTCCGGGTCGACGGCGAGGTGACGCAGTCGAAGACCGGCAGCCTCGTCCCGGAGGAGACGAAGACGGTCACGTTCACCCGGGAGGCCACCGAACCGGGTACCGCCCGGATTCTCGTCGGTGACCGGGTGCTGAACGTGACGGTTCGTGAGCCCGCGACGCCCACGGTTGCGAGCATCGACGTGCCGAACTCGGTCGCCCCCGGCGAGCAGTTCACCGTCCGGGCGACCATCAAGAACGACGAGGACTGGCCGGGCAGCGCGATGGTCCCGTTCGTCCTCGACGGGGAGACGCAGTTCGCCCGAGCGGTCAAACTTCCCGCCCGGTCCGAACTCACCTACACCGCGACCGCGTCGTTCGACGACCCGGGCGAGCACACGATTCGCGTCGGCGACACGCAGGTGACGGTGCTCGTCGAGCGCGAGCAGTCCGCGGATGCGACCGGCACGGACGACCCCGACTCGCTGGCGATCCCCGGCTTCGGGCCGACCGCTGCGCTCCTCGCACTGGGTGGACTGGTCGGCCTCGGGGCCGTGAATCGGCGGCGACGAACGTGAGTCGGTTGCAGAAATCGGGGTGGAGCGGACTACTCGAAGTCCACCGTCAGCTCGCAGTGGTCGTCGCCGGCGTGCAGACAGACCGCCTCTGAGATCGTCACCTCGTCGCCGTACTCGGCGGCGATTCCCTCGATGATTCCCTTCCCGAGGTCACAGAGGCGCTTCTCCGAGCGGTACTCCAGCACGTAGGTGTCCGGGTCGGGGCGGGTCGTCGAGACCGCTGGGAGGGCGGACTCCTCGTCCTGCGTTCGAATCTGTTTGTAGATCCCGTCCAGCGCCGCGAGAATCTCGCGGGTCCCCCAGCCCTGCTTGACGTGGGCCTTGAACGTCTTCAGGATGTCCGGCGCGAGGAAGCGCCCGACGTCGCGCTGGATGGTCTCCTCGGAGTGGTCGGTCACCGCGGCGATGGCCGCGATTGCGTCCGTGAACTCCTCGTCCGGGTAGCGCGTCACCGGCAGATAGAGCTTCGGCTCGATACCCGCCGCGTCCATCACCTCGTTCCAGGTGGCTTCCGCGACGTTCTCCTCGACGTACCCCTTGAGCGACTTGTGAAGTATCCCATGCATGGTCCCACCCGTGTGCGGTATACAGCCACTAACAGCGAACCGAAGTATAAAGAATCCGTGTTTTAGTTCCTACAGCTTCTCCGCGACAACTTTTGCCACGGACACCTGGGAGACGGGGCGTTCGAGCGTGTCAGTCCCGATGACGGTCTCCACGCCGGCCCGGGCGAGCTTCGTGACGGCGTTCTGGGCGAGCAGCGGGTGGACGCAGGTGACGAACACGCGCGCCGCGTCGCGGTCGTTCAGCACCGCGATGGACTCGCTCATGGTCGAACCGGTGGCGATGATGTCGTCGACGACGACCACGTCCCGGCCGGTGACGTTCGCGTCGCTCGGGGAGATCTCGACCTCCGAACCCGAGAGGCGCTTCTTCTCGAAGTAGTCGGTCTCACCCTCGCCGTAGGCGTCACAGACGGTCTCGGCGAGTTCGATTGCGCCGTCGTCGGGCGCGAGGAAGAGCGGTTCCGTGAGTGTTTCAGGAAGGGGTTCGGCGAGGACCGAGGCAGCGTCGACGGCTTCTGCCACGGGGGCGAAGAACTCGCAGACGGCCTCCTCGTGCGGGTTCACCGTGATGACCCGGTCGGTGTTGGCCGAGATTGCGCGGGCGATGGCCCGCGAGGAGATCGGCTCGCCCGGGTTGAACACCTTGTCCTGGCGGGCGTAGCCCATGTACGGCAGGACGGTAACTATCTCGTCTGCGCCCGCCTCGCGGGCGGCGTCCTGGAGCTGGAGCAGTTCGAGATGGGCGTCACTGGTTGCGGTCGATGCCACGACGACGGCCCGCTCGGGCGAGACGTCCCCGATGCGAGCCATCACCTCGCCGTCGGGGAAGCGCTCGAACTCGACCGGCGCGAGCTCCTCACCGAGTTCGCCGGCGAGTTCGGCCGCGAGCGCCTGCGACCCGGAGCCTGGGAGTATCATGTGCGTTGGGTCATCCGCCGGGGTCTTTCCAGTTTCGTTACGGGGCGGTTCCGGTTGGGCAGGTGGTAGGTGGGTCGACAATGCTGACGAGGCGGAGGACAGAGCCCTCCTCAATGATGGCGTACGGTCGGAGCGCACCCGACCGCTCCGTCCGACTGTCCCATGTCTTCGTCTGTTCCCCGTCGAGCGTCACCGTCAGGACGAACTGCCCCGGGTCGGTCGGAAGGTTCTCGGAGACGACGAAGCCGGGTGGATAGTTGTCGTTCTCTATCGCGTCGAGGTCGCGGATCTGGTCGGTGAGAATTTCGCCGTCCTGCTCGACGGTGATCGAGACGGTGTGGGCCTCGTCGTCCTTGTTCATGACTTCGAGCGAGCAGAGGACGGAGTCTTCAGGTGGGTCCTCACTGGTCGGCAGGTCCGGCCAGAGGTCGAATCGAGTGGCTGCGAGGCCGACCGCGCCGGTGGCGGCGACCGCGCCGAGGAGGTTGCGACGGGAGACCATTCGTGAGTACTTCACCGCCAGCAGACATGAGCTTTGGTAGAGAGTTCGAGGCTACCGGGGAACCGCCACCGCCGCCACGTCAGGCATCCCGAGCAACTGGTGTCGCCAGCCGTCCTCGGCCTCCGCGAAGAACCTGCCATCCGAACTGACCGCGTAGGTCGTGTCGCCGTAGTCGAGGTCGACGAACTCGCCAGCGGGCTGGTGCGGATGGGAGGTCCAGCCGTCGTCGGCCAGCTGGTAGAGTTCGCCGTCGCCGATGGCGTGGCTTCGCTCCCCGTCGCTGGCGACGAGGGTGAACTCGCCCTCGAGGTCGTCCATCCAGCCGTTGCCGAGGTAGTAGAGTCCCGAGGACGTGGCGGCTCTCGGGGTACCCTCCGTGGTCACGTCCCGGGCATCGTCCAGCCCGGCGTGAGTCAGGTCTTCCGTGATTCGGTAGACGCCGTCGCTGGCGGCCACGAGGTCGCCGTCGATGGCGCGAACGTCTCCCGCGCAGGTCCCGAGATCGTGCCAGTCGCCCGATTCCTCGTCGTATCGGGCGACCCGGCCGTCGTCACCCGCGGCGAGCAGACCGTCTTCGGACAGCCCGACCGCGACCGCCGGACCGAAGCCCGACGCCTCGAACGCGCCGGGACCGACCAGCACGTCTTCAGTGGTGGCGACCGCGACCAGCCCGTCGCCCGCGGCCACGTCGCTGGCCTCGCAGCGATGCGCGAGTTCGAAGCCGCCGACGCGCTCTTCGACCACGTCGACCGTCACGACGCCCATCCCGCAGGCGACGTAGACGGTCGTCTCGCGCTTGTCGCCGGAGTAGACCCGCTTCTCGTCGAGGCTGATGTCGTTATCGGCGCTCATACGTGGAGATGTGTGTGGTGGGGTCGAAAACGATGCGGTCTGGTGCTGACAGTGGGTGGTGAATCGAGTCGTGACGAATCGAGATGAGTTGTGACTTCCAGGAGGGAACGTGGTGGTTCCCGTGACGACGAGCAGTTCACTCGCTCTGGTGGCGATGGCCGCACCCGCCCCGGACCGCCACCGCACCACACCCTCCCCAGCCGATTCCCTCCGTTCCGCGATGCTCCACTCCGGTCATCCCTCGCACGTCTACAGGCTGGCACGCTCGCTATCGCTCACTGCCAGCCAAGCGTGCGCCGGGTGGCGAGACGGGTCTCAGGCGGCAGTGTATCCCCGCTCGCCTGCACGACGGAATCACGGGCGGCCACCGTGTCCCCGGGACGACCCATACTCGAAACGCCAGTTTCCGTGCCCGTCATCGCCTCGCCTGCGACAGTTCGGAACCACTTTTGTCTCGGACACCGCAGTATCGCTCGAATGAAGGTATTCGGTTCCAGCGGGACGCGCGGCGTCGCCAACGAGGAGTTGACGCCCGACTTCGTCCTGCGCGTGGCGAAGGCTGCCGGCACGGCGTGGAACGCCGACCGGGTGGCCATCGCCCGCGACACACGAGCGACAGGAGAGATGCTCGCCGACGCGGCCGTCGCTGGGCTGACCAGCGTCGGCGTCGACGTCGACCGCCTCGGGGTCGTCCCGACCCCCGGCGCACAGGTGTACGCCGAGAGCGAGGGCGTGCCCGCGATGATGATAACCGCGAGCCACAACCCGCCGGAGTACAACGGCGTGAAACTCATCGGCACCGACGGGGTCGAACTCGCCGTCTCGGACCTCGAACGCGTCGAGGACATCCTGCTGACCGAGAAGTTCGAGGCCGCGTCGTGGGACGAGGTCGGCCACGTGACCACGGTCGAGGACGCCTGTGACCGCTACGTCGACCAGTTGCTCGACGCGGTCGACACGGAGAAGATCGCCGACGCCGACCTGACCGTCGCGCTCGACCCCGGTCACGGCGCGGGGTCGCTCACCTCGCCCGAGTTCTTCCGTCGCCTCGGCTGCCGGGTCGTCACGGTCAACGCCCAGCCCGACGGGCACTTCCCCGGCCGTGACCCCGAGCCCGTCCCGGAGAACCTCGAAGACCTCGGCCGCCTCGTCCGCGCGACCGGTGCTGACGTGGGAATCGCCCACGACGGCGACGCCGACCGCGCCATCTTCTACGACGAAAATGGAGAATACGTCGAGGGTGACGCCACCCTCGCGGCGCTCGCGGCCGCCGAACTCGGCCCCGGGGACACCACGGTTTCGGCGGTCAACATCTCCCAGCGCCTCGTCGACGTGGCCAACGAGACGGGCGCGACGCTGGAACTCACGCCCATCGGCTCGACCAACATCATCACCCGTATCGAAGAACTCCAGGCGAAGGGCGAACACGTCCCGGTCGCCGGCGAGGGCAACGGTGGCATCTTCTTCCCCGACTACCGGCTCACCCGAGACGGCGCGTACGTCGGCGCACGCTTCCTCGAACTCGTCGCGGACCGTCCCGTCAGCGAGATCGTCGCGCCCTACAGCGGCTACCACAACGTCCGCCGGAACGTCGAGTACGACAGCGAATCCGAGCGCGCCGCCATGCTCGCCGCCGCCGAGCAACGTGCCGAAGCAGACGACGAGGCCGACCTCGACACCAAGGACGGCTACCGCCTCGACTACGGCGACGCCTGGGTGCTCGCGCGCCCCTCCGGAACCGAACCGCTCGTGCGTATCTACGCCGAAGCGAAGGACGAAGATCGCGCCGTCTCGCTGGTCGAAGCGATGCACGAGGCACTCGTCGCCGCGAAGGCAGACGCCTGAAAACGAACCTGCACTCTCGCTCCCGCACCCCCGTACTCCCGCACCCGCTTTATTCCTCGACGCCCAGCGCGTCGCGCAGGTCGTCACGTTCTGCACGCAGGTCTTCCAGTTCGTCGGCGACCGCCCCGGACGCGAGTCGGTCCCGTTCCTCGTCGTCCAGTTCCGCCAGCGCCACCGCGGCCGTCCGTAGCCGCTCGTAGTCGTCACGCCACGTCAGCTCCCGGACCGTCCGGAGCGTCGCGACCACGTCCTCGTCGGCGAACCGCGAGACCAGCGAGATGCGTTCCTCGCAGCGCCGACGCAGCTGCTCGGCCGGCCCCGGCGGCCAGCCCAGTTGCAGGGCCGAGCCGTCGAGGCGGTCGAGGTAGGTCTGGCGGGTCGACACCGCCCTCGTGAGCTCGACCGGGTCATCGACGTAGTGCTCGAGTTTCGAGCGCGAGTAGTCCGCGAGTTCGAGCAGTCGCGGGATGGTCTCGGTGCCGGCCTCGTGGGTTTCGACGTAGTCGGCCAGCTCGACGGGCGGTTCGCGCACGTCGACCAGCGGGTACTCCGCCGCGTCCGTTGCGAAGTCGAGTACCTCGCGGGCGCTCGCGTCGAGCCGGTAGTCCTGGAACGCCTCGACCACGGCCTCGTCGTACGCCTCGACGGGCTCACGGAGGTCCTCGACCGGTGCGTCGAGGTCCGCGTCGCCGAGTTCCTGCAGGCGCTCGCACTCCGCGATACGGTCACGAACCGTCGAGAGCCGCTTCTTCGCGGCCTTCTCGGCTTCTCTGTACGATTCCTTGGCCTCCCGCTCGGCGTCGAGCAGGTCGACCGCATCTTTCGCCGGTTCGAGGGCCTGCCGGGTCGCCTCGAAGTCCGACTCGCTCAGTCGTCGCTTGTCGGTCCGGTCCAGCGCCGTCTCGAAAGCATCCCGGTGCGCCACGTCCTCGGCCAGGCCCTCGACCAGGGTGGCGAAGCGCTCCTGGAACTCGACGTAGGCCTGGAAGTCGCCCGACCCCGTCGCGGTGTCGACGTAGTCGTCGAGCAGTTTCGTCGCCTCGTGGTACGCCTCGGCGACCTGTTCGAGGCCGTCTCGGCCCTGCTCTTCGACCGCCTGGCGGGCCTGCTCGCGCTGGCTGGCTGCCTCCCGAAGCCGGGCCGCCGCCTCACTCATAGACGTCGTCCGGGTCGAAGACACGCTCTCCCACCTCCTCGCCGTCGAGTGTCCGGTAGAAACACGAACGATACCCGGTGTGGCAGGCCCCGCCGGTCTGGTCGATGCGATAGAGGAGCGCGTCGCCGTCGCAGTCCACCCGCACCTCCTCGACGGCCTGGGTGTGCCCGCTGGTCGCGCCCTTCTCCCAGAGTTCGTCGCGCGACCGGGAGTAGTAGTGCGCCCGCCCCGTCTCGCGGGTCTTCGCGACCGCCTCCTCGTTCGCGTACGCGAGCATCACCACCTCGCCGGTCTCCGTGTCCTGGGCGACCACGGGAACCAGCCCGTCCGCACCGAAATCGAGCGAGACTGCTGTCATACCTTGGACGTCGGTTGTTCGCGCTATGTGTCTTTTGCTGCGGGTAGTGTGGTCGGGTTCCGAGACGAGGGCAGCTGGTGGCTGTGGCGACGAGCAGTGAACTCGCACGATGGTAATGGAATCCGCACCACGCCCTCCCCAGCCGATTCCGGTGCTCGGCTACGCCTGCGCTCCTCGTCCAGTGCGAGAGCGAACTCTCGCAAGCCCACGCTCGCGGGCTCGCGTGGACCTCGCACGGTTCGACGGGCGGACAGGCCCGCCCGTCTGCACGCGCCAGAGTGGGTCTTCGGCGGTGGATGCTCGGTGGAGTGTGGATAAGGCGCGCGCTGACTCGCGTGCCGTGCGAGGCACGAAGTGCCTCGATGCGAACGGCGAAGCCGTGAGCGAGGCCGCGAGTCGGAATCGTGCGAGGGACGACCGGAGTGGAGCATCGCGGAACGGAGGGAGTCGGCTGGGGAGGGCGTGGTGCGGGGCGGGGCTGTGCTGTGGCGGTTCCAGTGCCACCAGCGCGAGTGAACTGCTCGTCCTTACCAGCAACAGCACAGCTTCCCGGACCGAAAACAGCAGCGCGAGTGAACTGCTCGTTCTCATCGACACCATCCACACCGAAACCCCAACCAACCCAACGCGAGACGAGCCACGACTCACCAACCGATAGCAGCGACACGCCTAAGCCACCGGCAACACCACGGAAGAACACGAATGGCAAGCATCGCAGAGCAGTTCTCGCAGGCCCCGGTCCTCGTCTCCCTCTCGCTGGCGAGCCTCGTCGCGAGCGTCCTCATGTTCGGCGGAACCCTCGCCTTGCTCCCGACCGGTCTCTCCGATTCGACCGAACCCTTCTGGCTGGCCATCATCGTCGTCGGCGTCGCTATCACGGTTATCTGGAACGTGCTGTATCCGCTGTACGAGAATTTTATAGCCTAGATCAGCCCGAGCGCCCGCAGCGCCCCGATGAGGATGTCGCCGTAGACGAACGCGACGAGCAGGCCGAAGAACACCGGTACCAGGAACGGGATGCCGGGCGTGACCCACAGCTCCTCCTCGGTGACCAGCCGGTCCAGCCCGTCGCGGAGCCGGTCGGGGGAGGTCCCGTAGGCGTCACCCTCGATGTCGTCGAGGAAGGCGGCCGCGCCCCAGGGGTCCGCCATCTCTTCGTCGAGTTCCCCCTCTTCGGGCGAGTCCTCCGTCACGTCAGCCACAGCGTCCTCCGACTCGTCCACCCCGCCGTCGGTCGCCACGTCCGCGTTCTCGGCCGTCGATTCGGGCCCGAGGTGGACCGCGCCGTCGGTCGGGTCGTGCGGTTCGTCCGGGAGGCTCTCGGGGTCGCGGAACCGGTCGGGGTCGGCCCGAATCTCGTCGAGGGTCGCCCCGCGCCAGCGCAGGTACATCCGGACCGCGTCGAGGTCCAGCCCGGACTGGCGGGGATACAGCAGGCCCTTGAGGCGCTCGCCGAGGCCCGCGTCAGAGTCAGACAGGAGCTTCCCGTGGGTGGTCGGGATGGCGTCCCACCGGACCGGAATCCCGACGAACATGCGCCGTCCCTGCTGGCCCATCGCCGTGTTCCGCAGGGCGAGCAGCCCCGGGTAGGCGATGCCCCAGACCACGGCGTTGGTGAGGATGGTGAAGGAGAACACCCGCATCGGGGCGGGGTCGGCGATGGGGAACGTCGTCCCGGCGACCGTGATGGCCGGCCACGTAGGATAGAGCACCGCCATCGTCATCAGCGCCCGGGCGTCCGCGCCGCCGAAGGCTCCTAAAAAGTGGAACAGGTACGCCATCGAGACGACGAAGCCGACGCTGATGGTCGTCGTGATGACGAACAGCCGCCACTCGCGGCCCCCTGCTGCCACCGCGTCCTGGTAGTCCAGCGCGAGCAGCGCGACGCCCAGAGCTGTGAGTGGGACCCACGTCAGGTTGTCGACGCGGCGCGTCTGGATGTCGGTGTACGCCAGGTAGGCGAAGACGGGGACCGTCAGCAGGCGCAGCAGGTCCGGAATCGTCGCGGAGAGGGGGCCGACGTCTACCACTGGCAGAAGAGGCACCGGGGAGGGACCTAACAGTTACGGTCGGCTCAGGTGCCGATACGCAGTGCTGTGGGGGTGCGAAAACGGATGAAGGTGAGAGTCCGTTTCAGATGACGCGGTTCTGCAGGTAGTCGAGGTGCTTCGCGTTGTACACGATCCTGACCTCGTCGGCAGCCGGGCTGCCGATGCAGGTCAGACGGACGTTCTTCTCCTCGACTTCCTCGTCCGAGAGGATCTGCTGCATGTCCATGTCGATGTCACCCTCCGTGACGATAGCTGCGCAGTTCGCGCAGGCACCGGCACGGCACGAGAAGGGCCAGTCGTAGCCCTGGGCCTCTGCGGCCTCGAGGATGTACTCGCCCTGGTTTACTTCGAGGGAGCCGTAGTCCTCGTCACCGAGGCCGGCGTCCGCTGCTTTCTCGAAGAGGTCGTCGTCGTCCATGTCCCAGCCGTTGTCGTCCAGCACTTCGTAATTGAGGTATTCTACCGTGGGCATCACCCGACGATTCGACCCGCTTCCCCTAAGACCTTGCTGTTTTGAGGGTCACGAAAAATACGGAACGTCTCGCCGGGTTCGCGGTCCTGTCCGGGGAATCCCGGTGTGTCACGGGGTGGGGAGAAGTGGGGTCAACCGTAGATGGGGAACACCGAGAACAGCAGGTACGACGCGGCTGCCGAGAGGCTGGGCGTGACGATCCACAGTCCGATGACGCGGCCGGTCGTTCCGGGGTCGAACAGGTCGCTCGCGGCGAGTTCGTCGGGTTTCTCCTCGCCGATTGGCGCGACGGACTCGCCGGGTTTGTCGGCCTGGAGCGCGCCACCGACCGTCTTCTTCTTCTTCTTTTGTGTCTGCTTCGGGCTGGTCACCCGCTCGTGGTCGCCACCGTCGGCCTGCGCCGCCCCCTCGCCCTTGACCGCCTGTTCGGCGGCCTGCGTGATGGTCGTGGTCCGGGTCGCCCGCCCCCAGCCGAGCCCGACGATGGACATCGTCGCCGACACCGCCAGCGAGGCGGGGATACCGATGGAGGAGAGGAAGGTGATGAGGCTCGCACTGACGACCTCGACGATGAGCGCCGCGAGCAGCGGAAGGTCGGTGAGGTCGTTCCCGACCGTGTCGAGCGTGCGCCGGGCGATGGTGAACGCACCCACGCCGATGGCCCCGCCGGCGAGGAGGA
Source organism: Haloarchaeobius pelagicus (assembly GCF_051207375.1). Lineage (NCBI taxonomy): Archaea > Methanobacteriati > Methanobacteriota > Halobacteria > Halobacteriales > Halorubellaceae > Haloarchaeobius > Haloarchaeobius pelagicus. The sequence goes on from NZ_JBPJZD010000002.1 coordinate 647,316, forward strand.
TACCGGGCCCGACGGCGAGTTCGCCCGCGCCGACCAGCGGGGCGACCGCGTTGGCGACGTTCGACGCCCCCGCGGAGAACGCCATGTAACAGCCGATACCGACGACGAGGAGCTGGCTTATCCGCTGTTTCCGTGAGCCGTCTTCGCCTTCGATGTCGAACCGCACCGAGAGATACGGGTAGAAGTACCGCCCGATGACCGCACAGATCCAGAACGCGGTGACAGGGGCGACGATCCACCACGAGACGATCTCGCCCATCTTGTCCATGTTCAGGGTCCCGCTGGCCGCGCCGAGGCCGGCGATGGCCCCGACCGCGGTCATCGAGGTGGAGGCGGGGACGCCGAACAGGTTGGAGATGAGGAGCGCGAAGCCGACGAAGAAGAGGACGGCGACGCTCGCCGCGAGGGTGAACCGGCTCTGGGGGACGATCTGGCCACCCATGGTCTTGATGACCTCGCGGCCGACCGTCCAGCCGCCGAGCACGGCGAAACAGGTCATCAGCGCGGCGGCGGCCAGTTTCGACACCGTGCCACTCCCGACGGCTGGCCCGAACGCGACCCCGGTGGACGAGCCACCGATGTTGAAGCCGACGAACACGGCCACCGCAAGTCCGACGACGAGGAGGGGTTCGACCATTCTGTTCTGGCGTAAGACGACCGTCGGTAAAAAGGCCGTCATCGGTGTCTTTACACCCATACGACACGCCCACTCACCTGTGACACCCTTCCCCGATTTCGCGGTGATTCCGGCCGTCGATATGCAGGACGGTGAGGTGGTACAGCTGGTCCAGGGCGAGCGCGGCACCGAGAAAACCTACGGTGACCCCGTCGAGGCCGCCGAGGGCTGGGTCGCCCAGGGCGCGACCACGCTCCATCTGGTCGACCTCGACGGCGCGTTCGAGGGCGAGCGCAAGAACGCCGCCGCGGTCACGGCCATCCGCGAGGCGGTCGACGTGGACGTCCAGCTCGGGGGCGGTATCCGCACGGTCGAGGACGCGACGAGCCTGCTCGAAAGCGGCGTCGACCGCGTCATCCTCGGGACGGCCGCGGTCGAGAACCCCGACATCGTCGCCGAGATAACGGCCGATTACCCGGGCAGTGTGATGGTGAGCCTCGACGCCAAGGACGGCGAGGTCGTCGTCTCGGGCTGGACCGAGAGCACCGGCCTCGACCCCGCCGAGGCCGCCACGCGCTACGAGGAACTGGGTGCAGGTGCCATCCTCTTCACGGACGTCGACGTCGAGGGGAAGCTCGACGGCGTCCACACCGACCCCGTCCGGCGGGTCGCCGATGCGGTCGACATCCCCGTCGTCGCCAGTGGCGGTGTCGCGACGCTGGACGACGTGAAGGCGCTCCGGGATGCGGGTGCGGCCGCCGTCGTCGTCGGCAGCGCACTCTACGAGGACCGGTTCACGCTCGAAGAAGCGATGGCCGCCGTCGCGGAGTAAGCGCGGTCTGTTTTCGCGGTCGACCGGGCCTGTCCAGGGTCACGACTGCCGAGTCTACTGAGCGGACAGTCGGTAGGTGGGGGAGAAGGGAGCGAGCGGTGTGGAGGGACACCGCGAGTGGGTGGGAGTGTGGTGGTGTGGGAAAGCGCTGGTGTGGGAAAGCGCTGGTGGGTGGAGGGGTCGCGTGTGGTGGTGTGGGAGCGGCAGGTCGGGCTCACTCGGCACCGTAGCCGTGGCCGGCCACGAGCGCGAACAGGTTCAGCGACAGCAGGACGAGGAACGCCTGCGTCTCCGCTGGCGACTCGATACCTGACGCCAGAAGCGACAGGTGCGCGAACGGGAGCGCGACGGCCAGCCAGAAGCTGGCGGTGCGCAGGGGGGTCAGGAACTTGTCCGAGTCGAGTCGCTCTGCGAGCGAGCCTGGGATCGATGGGAGTTGTTGTGGCGTTGCGGGGGACATCGGGAACACCTCGTGGGCACTCCTTGCTACAATGGGGAACCCCATATAACGAGGCGAGCCTTTGCCCTATTTCGAGACGTTTTACACGGGGTGTCTGAATGTTTTACATCGCTTCAGATTCTTTTAGACGTTTTAGAACCCTTTCTGAGCAGATAACTCATTTCGTGTTACCAACCCACATCATCAGAGTCCTGAGAGTTCAGAATCGCCGTCACTGTCGGGGCGGTCCACCGTCGAGTCCCGCCTGACAGGACTCACCGCGAGCGCAATCGCTTTGCACACGGGGGCGTTCGGATGTGGTATGACCGACCGAGCCGCCGCGGTCACGCGCGAGACCGGAGAGACCGACATCGAGGTGAGCCTCGACGTCGATGGCGACGGCGAGAGCGAGGTCGACACCGGCGTCGGCTTCTTCGACCACATGCTCGACGCGTTCGCCAAACACGGCCTGTTCGACCTCACCGTCGAGTGCGACGGCGACCTGGAGATCGACGACCACCACACGGTCGAGGACGTGGCCATCACCCTCGGCCAGGCGTTCACCGAGGCCCTCGACGACAAGCGCGGTATCGTCCGCTACGCCGACCGGAAGGTCCCGCTGGACGAGGCCGTCGCGGGCGTCGTCGTCGATATCTCTGGGCGTCCGTACTTCGAGTTCGACGGGGAGTTCTCCCAGCCCTACATCGGCGATTTCACGAGCCACATGGCCGAGCACTTCGCGATGTCGCTGGCGATGAACGCCGGGCTGACGCTCCACTGTGAGGTCTCGGGCGACAACGCCCACCACGAGGTCGAGGCGCTGTTCAAGGCGCTGGCGCGCTCGCTGGACGACGCGACCCGCATCGACGAGCGCCGGAGCGACACCCCCAGCACGAAAGGACAGCTCTAGGAACCCGTCTCCGTCGGTTCCTCGTCGCCCGGCCCGGGCGTGAGTGCCACGCTGTCGATATCGCCCACGTCGGAGCCGTCGACGTACTCGCCGCGGATGTGGAGCGTCTCGACCGACCCGAGCACCGATTCGAACGTCTCCCTGTCCGCGGGTTCGCTGCGGTCCAGCCGGCCGTCGTCCGGCACGTCACTCACTCCACCTGCCTCCGTCTCCTGCAGCCATGCGTCCGGCGTCAGCGGAACATCGTACCGGGTCCAGTCGGTCCCCGGATGTGCGGTCTCGTCGCCGAAGTCGTGGTACAGCACCTGCTCGTCCGACGCCAGCACCACGTCCGCCGCGTCGAACTGGTCCTCGGTGGTCGACTGCCGGAGCGAGAACGAGAGCGTCCCGCCGATGTACGGCGATTTCGACCCACGGAACGACCGCGGGGCGACCCAGTACCACACGTCGCCCGTCGTATCGTCCTCCGCCGACAGGTAACTCCCGGTGTCGCCGTCGCCCGATTTCCGGTCCGGGAACACCGAGCCATCCTGCACGTCGCCGACCACGGTCCAGCCCTCGGTGGTGGTCTCGAACGTGCTCTCACGGGGCGTGAAGTCGCTCGCGATGGTGACCGCCCCCGAGTCGGAGACCGCGCCGTTGACTTCGACCCCGACGAGGTACTCGCCGGTTCGCACTGGTGCCGAGACGCCACGGAACTCGACGACGATGGTGTCGGTCGCCGTCAGCGTGACCGACGACCCCGGCGAGAGCGTGAGGGTGGTTCCGTCCGAGCCGACCCGCACATCGTTGATGTTCGCCTGTCGCGTCGGCGACCCCGGGCCGCCGACCCGGACCGCCACGTCGTCGTAGGTGAGACTCCCCGACAGCGAGAACGTCTCGGGGAAGGTGATGACGAGTTCGTCCAGTTCCTGGCCGTCGAGGGTCTGGGTCGCTCGCACGGTGATGGTGTACGCATCGGTGAGCAGCGGCACGCCGAGACTCGGGAGGACCGTCGCGTCGCCCACCGGCTCGGTGATGGTGTGTGGCGGTGGTTGTGTCGTCGCGGTCGAGTTGTTGTCGCCGAACTCCACGTTCCCCTCACAGCCCGCGAGCCCCGTCGCGACCATCGTACTGGCTGCAGCGAGGAGTCGTCGTCGAGTGACTGGTGTCATCGATATCTCGACCTCGGTTCGATAGGGCATAAGCGGAGACGCGAAGTACGACGTGTCCACCCTCCTGCCGGCCCGCCAGGCGTATCCACACGAATAAAGCCACGGGGCGTCTCTGTTCGGGCAATGTTCGACGAGATCATGGAGAAGTTCGAGGGCTCCCCGAGCCAGCAGGCCGTCATCCGGCTGTTGCTCGAACGGGGTTTCTCCGTGAACGACGACGGGCGGGTCGTCTCCGGGGGTATCGAGATTCCAAACACGGGCATCGCCCGCGAGATTGGCGTGGACCGGCGGGTTGTGGACTCGACGACGGACGCCATCCTCGAGGACGAACAGCTCAGACGCATCTTCCAGAACATCTCGCAGGTTCCCAGTCTGATGGACCTCGCGCCCGTGCTCGACCTCACCGTCTTGACGGTCGAGGTGACCGACGCCGAGCAACAGGGTATCGTCGCGACCGTCACCGCCCTCCTGGCCGAACACGACATCTCCATCCGCCAGACCATCAGCGAGGACCCCGAGTTCACCGACGAGCCGAAGCTGCACATCGTCACCGACCAGGAGTTACCGGGCGAACTCATCAACGAGATACGGAACCTCGACTTCGTCCGCAAGATAGAGCTGCAGTAGGGTTCGAGAACCGAACCGACGCGCTATTGGGGCCGGCTTCCAGAGTACGGGTATGGACGAGAAGGTAGAGACAGCCCTCCGCTTCGTCGCCGCACAGCTCGCGGTCGCGACCGCGGGCATCCACCTCTGGCTGGGGTGGCGGGCGCTGTACACCTACATCAACGCCGGGCGGCCCTTCACCGACCCCCGGATGGTCCTGTTCGTCCTCTCCGCCATCGCGGTCCCCGTGGGCATCGGGCTGGCGGCCGCCGGCATGCGCCGTGACTACGTCTACAGCCTCGGCATCGGCCTCATGGCCTGTTACCTGGTCGGCTGGCTGCTGTTCGGCGGGCACCCACAGCCCGGGCAACTGGAAATCGCCCCCGCGTGGCAGGACACCGGCCACGCCCACGGGTCGGTCCTCTCGACGCTCGTCGAGCACCTCTTCTCGCAGTGGGAACTGCTCGCCAGCAAGGTCATCGAGAGCATCCTGCTCGTCGTGCTCGTGGTGTTGCTCCGCGAGGAGCGACGCGATTCGGCCGGCAGTGAGGGCGACGCGACCGACGCGGAGGCCACGGCGTGACCGAGACCTTCCACCACGACTGACACCATCCCCGACTTCGTTCGGAAACTCGAGTTCCAGCAATTTCGGCTATTTTAACCCATATATCAAAACACATACAAGAGTGCCGACGGATACGGAAGAGAAGTTCAGAATAACAGAGCAACCCACAACCCACCAAATGTCATAAATCCACCACACATATAAACGTACTACGCCTCTGAGTTCCCGATAGTGGTGGACACAATCTGATGAACCGGAGCCGTCGCTCGGTCCTCGCCGCGTGTGGAGGAGCGCTAGCGCTCTCTGGGTGTCTCTCGGGAGCGTCCGAAGCGTCCGAAGCGACGCAGATATCCAGACTGCTACTCTCGAACCGCTTGGAGGAGCCGCGTCGAGTCGTCCTCAAACTCACCCGCGACGGTGAGACGGTCCTCGACCGCGAGTTCCGGTTTCCTCCCACCTCTGATGGTGTGATGGGGACACGGATGGTCGAGATGGACTGGCCCGACGACCCCGCGGTGTACGTGCTCGAAGCGCAGTACCCGAGCGGCACCGACTACGATGGTGCCGCGAACGGCCGCGACAGGTTCGAACTCGACCCCGTTCCCGGCGGCGAAAACGACTGCACGTATGTTGACATCCAGATTCTTTCATTGGGAGGACTCACGTACGGCTTCGGCAACAGGTGGTGTCCGGGGACGACGCGTTGAAAACCGATGATTACGGATTCAAGCTGACGCAAGGTATCCATCTGATGGCTCGCAGTCGTCGCTCTGTCCTCGCCGCGTGTGGAGGAGCGCTAGCGCTCTCTGGGTGCCTCTCGGGAGCGTCCGAAGCGACGCGAATATCCAGACTGCTACTCTCGAACTGGCTGGAGGAGCCGCGCCGAGTCGTCCTCGAACTCACCCGCGACGGTGAGACGGTCCTCGACCGCGAGTTCCGGATGCCCCCCTCCGGTGATGTTGTGATGGGGACACGGATGGTCGAGATGGACTGGCCAGACGACCCCGCGGTGTACGTGCTGGAGGCACAGTACCCGACCGACACCGACTACGAGGGGGCTACGAACGGCCGGGACCGGTTCGAACTCGACCCCGTCCCCGGCGGTGAGAACGACTGCACGTATGTCGATATCTCTATCGAGCCAGGCGGCGGGCTCTCGTACTGGTTCGGCAACAAGTGGTGTCCGGGGACCACGCCGTGACGCGCCACGGGACCGACGCGTTGAGGTAGCGCGAACCCGGAGCGTGGGTATGGACGAGAACGTGGATGCGGCGCTGTGCGCGGGCGCGCTCCAGCTCTCGCTCGTCACGGCTGGCAGTGAGGGCGACGCCGCCGACGCGGAGGCCATCGCGTGACCGAGACCTTCCAGACCGTCGCGGGCCCCGGCGAAGCCCGCTTCGAGGTTCGAGGGTCCGAGTTCATCGGCCACGTCAGGCCCGTCGACACGGTCGCGGACGCCGAAGCGTTCATCCAGTCGGTCGAGGCCGAGTACGACGACGCGACCCACAACGTGCCTGCCTACCGGGTCCGGGCCGACCCGCTCCGCGAGTGGTCGAGCGACGACGGCGAACCCACGAGTTCTGCTGGAAAGCCGGCCCTGAACGTCCTCGCCCAGCGCGAGATAGAGAACGTCGTCGCGGTCGTCACCCGCTACTACGGCGGGACGAACCTCGGCGTCGGCGGCCTCGTCCGGGCGTATTCGAGAGCTGTCAAGGAGGCCGTCGACGCTGCCGGCGTGGTCGAGGAACGCCCCCACGAACGGTTCGGCATCACGGTCGACTACGACGATTCCGGCTCTGTACGAGGTATCCTCGAATCCGAAGGCGTCGACTTCGAGGCCGACTACGAGGCCCGCGTCAGCTTCGACGTGCGCGTCGCGGTCGACGACGGCGACGACCTGCGCGACCGCATCCGGAGCGCGACGAGCGGGCGCGCCGAGATCTCGGAGTGACGCGTCACCCACACGTTCTTTGTCCCCCCATTCGTCGTCCGCGCCATGCAGACCGTCGAACCTTCTGACTATCGCGACCTCGCGCTCGCCTCGTCTCCTGCAGTCTCTCCCGGTGGCGAGCGCGTCGCGTTCGTCCGGACGGTGCCGACAGACGACGAGTCCTACGAGGCCACGGTGTACGTCGCCCCGGTCGGCGGCGACGAACCCGAGCGGTTCACGCTCTCGGAGGGCGTCGATTCGGGACCGACGTGGAGCCCGTCCGGCGACCGCCTCGCGTTCGTCAGCACCCGCGGCGAGGACGACGACCGCCAGCAGCTCTGGGTGATGGAAGCCGACGGTGGCGAGGCCAGCCAGGTCACGTCGGTCGTCGGCGGGGTCAACTCGATTACGTGGAGTCCGGACGGCGAGCGAATCGCCTTCCTCCAGCAGGTGACCGCCGAGGACCGCGACGAGGACCGTGACCGGCACGTCGATCCCGAGTACGAACCCGAGGAACCCGACCCGCGGGTCATCGACCGGACCGTCTACCGCGCCGGCGCGCAGTACATGGATGGCCGGCGAACCCACGTCTACGCGGTCACCCTCGCGGACGACTCGGTCCGCCGGCTCACGACCGGTGACGTCGACCACGTCGGCGTCGACTGGGTCGACAGCGAGACCCTGTACTACGGCCGGAAGGTCGGCGAGGACCCCGACGACTCGCTGACCGTCGAAATCGTGGAACAGGACCTCGAGACGGGGACCGAGACGAGCCTGACCACCGACACCAGCTGGGGTGGCCCGCTCCGGGCGACGAGCGACGGCCGGGTCGCGTACTTCCACACGCCCGTCGAGCGGTCGACGCTGCGCCAGACCGAGATCCGCGTCTTCGACCCCGAAACCGGAACGACCCACACCCCGACCGCCGGCCTCGACCGGACGATGGCCTACGACGCCGACATCTGCTGGGGTGCCGACGAGGAACGGCTCTACTTCCCGACCCCGGAAGCCGGCTCGGTGGTCCTCCGCCGAGTCACCTGGGACGAGGGCGAGTCCACCGACGACACGACCATCGTTGCCGGCAGCGGCATGCACCTCACCGACTTCGACGTCGGCCGGGACGTTGCCGCGTTCGTCGCGAGCGAGTGGGACCACCCCGGCGACGTGTTCCTCTCGACGCCCGGCGGCGGCGAAGGTACTCGATTGACGCGGCTCAACTCGGGGTACCTCGACGACAGGGCCGTCTGCCAGCCCGAGGAGCTCACCTTCGAGAACCCGGATGGCGACGAGATCCAGGGCTGGCTGCTCACCCCGCCGGATTTCGACCCCGACGAGACCTATCCCCTGGTGGTCGAGGTCCACGGCGGCCCGCACGTCATGTGGTCGCCCTCGGACACGATGTGGCACGAGTTCCAGTCGCTGGCGGCCGCCGGCTACTGCGTCTTCTTCTGCAATCCCCGCGGCTCCGCGGGCTACGGCGAGGCGTTCATGGCCGCCATCGAGCGCGACTGGGGCGCGGTGACGAGCGCGGACGTGCTCGCGGGGCTCGACGCGGTCTGTACACGGGACAGCATCGACGCCGAGAACGTCTTCCTCACCGGCGGCTCCTTCGGCGGCTACATGACCGCCTGGCTGGCCGGCCACAGCGACCGCTTCCGGGCCACCGTCACCCAGCGCGGCGTGTACGACCTGCTCGGGTTCTACGGTTCGACCGACGTGGCGTACAAGCTGGTCGAGGGCGACTTCGGCACGCGCCCGTGGGACGACCCCGAGTTCCTCTGGGAGCACTCGCCGGCCGCCCACGCCGAGACCATCGACGCGCCGACGCTGGTCATGCACGCCGAGAACGACTTCCGGGTGCCCATCGACGGCGCGGAGCTGCTGTTCCGGTTCCTCCGGAAGGCCGGCACCCCGACCCGGTTCGTGCGCTATCCGCGCGAGGGCCACGAACTCTCGCGCTCGGGCGAACCCGCCCACGTCGTCGACCGCATCGAGCGCATCCAGCGCTGGTTCGACGGCTACTCCGACTACCGGGAGATGCCACCCGCGCTCGAGCGCGACCGCGACGCCGGGCTCTCGGCGGGCGAGGACGACGACGAGTGACGGCGTGCGAAACGAAGCCATCTCGACGGTCGTTTCGTTCGGAACTTCTCTCACATGACCCGTCCCCCGTCGTGCGGTCTAGACCCGAAACAGGGGGGTTCGGTCGCCAGTCGATTTCGCAATCGGGTACCGAACCGGCCTTCGGGAGCCCTCGATAGCACTCGATAGCCATGTGGAGGTCCGTTTCGTCTGGTTCGGGGTGCCAGTGACGGGACCGTAGTCGGGCGGTTCGCACCCGAAACCAGGGGGTTCACGCGGGGCGTGGCACCAGCAAGAATCGACGGTAGCGTCCGCGTATTTCGGAACTCCACTGCTCTTCCCGGTACGAGACGCCACCATGTCACCGGAGTTCACCATCCGCCGCTACCGGCCCGCCGACCACGAGCGCGTGCTCGCACTCCACGAGGAAGCGATGCGACAGGTGGATTCGTTCGTCGAGGGCGCGCCCGACACCGACCTCGAAGCGATAGAGTCGACGTACATCGACGCCGGCGGGGAGTTCCTCGTCGGCGAGGTCGGCGAACGAATCGTCGCGATGGGGGCGATTCTTCCCACCGAGGGCTACCTCACCGAGTTCATCGACGACCTGCCCGACACGGCCGCGACGGTCAAACGGATGCGCGTCGACCCGGCGCACCAGCGCCAGGGCTACGGGGGGCAGATTCTGACGGCGCTCGAACGCCGTGCACGGGACCTGGGGTTCACCGAACTGTTGCTGGATACGTCGCCGAAACAGGAGGGTGCCCAGCGACTGTACGAGTCACACGGGTTCGAGCAGGTGCGACGAGAAGAGGCGCAACTGGCGGAGGAGGAGTTCGTGTTGCTGTGCTACCGGAAATCGCTGACGTAGTCAGTCCACGATGATGTCATCGTCCTCGATGACCGGCCCCTGCTGGGGCTGCATCTCCTCCTGGTAGCGTCGAATCCACGTCGCGAAACAGTCCGGGCAGAGCCGCTGGGCGTCTATCTGTGTCCGGTCGACCGCGAGTTGTACCGTCCGGGACAGCGCATCGGAGACCGGCTCCCCGCAGTCGTCACACGCGTCGTCGCTCATGGGCCAACCCTCGCGGCCCTCCGTTAAAGACGTTCAGGTCGTATCCGCGGGCTCGACTGGCACCTACGTCGAGCGTGGCTCGACGCTATTTTCCGTCAGTCGTGGACTGACGCTATTTTCCGCCAGTCGTGGACTGACGCTATTTTCTGTCAGTCGTGACTGACGCTATTTTCCGTCAGTCGTGGACTGACGCTACGTCGTCCGGAACGCCCGGTCCCCGGCGTCGCCGAGCCCGGGCACGATGAAGCCGTCGTCGTCGAGGTGGTCGTCGATGGCGACCGTCAGCAGGTCGACGTCCGGCACCTCGTTACCGACGCGGAGCAGGCCGTCGGGGGCGCTCACGGCCGAGAGCACGATGAGGTGCTCCGGGTCGGGTGCCTGTTCCTGGACGTGTTCGAGGACGGCACACATGGTCGAGCCGGTCGCGAGCATCGGGTCGGCGACGATGACGGTGTCCTCCTCGTGAATCTCGGGGAGTTTGACGTAGTCGATGGTGATGGGGAACTGGCCGTCCTCGTTGCGGCCGGCCTCCTCGTCGCGCGAGGCGGAGATGACGCCCTGGCGGGCGCGCGGGAACGCCTTGAGCAGCCCCTCGACGAACGGCGTCGCGGCGCGCAGGACGTTGATGATGACGACGTCGTCGAGCCCCTTGACGCGCTCGCCCATCGTCGTCTCCAGCGGCGTCTCTATCTCGACGTACTCGGTCTCCATCCGGCCGTCGATGATCTCGTAGCCACAGATACGGCCGAGCTTGACCAGGCCCTTGCGGAACGCGACCTGCTCCGTCTCGATGCTTCGCAGCTTCGACAGTGTGTCCTTGGCGAGTGCGTGCGTGACGAGGTACGCGTCGCCTCGGTCCTCGATGGTCATACCCCGAAACGGGACGCCTGTGACTTAGAAAGTACCGAATTTCGCGGCAGTCAGGGGCTGTCAGTCCTCGTACTCGATGCCGAGCTCGTCGAGCAGTGTCACCGCGGCCGCGTGCGAGGAGCCCGGCCCCCGTGCCGTGACGAGGGACCCGTCGACCGTGACGGAGGTGTCCTTGTCCAGTTCGGCGTCCCAGTTGCCGCCGGCGGCTTGCACCTCGTCCTCGACCCAGTAGGGCAGCTTCCGGCCGTCGGGCATCAGGTCGTCGTCGTCGACGATTCCCTCCTCCCACTCGTTCGGGAAGCCCGTCACGTTCCGGCCGTCGACGAGGAACTCACCGTCGCTGTCGCGGGTGAACGCGAGGATGCCGACGGCGTGACAGACGACGAGCGCAACCCCGTCACCTTCGACGGTGTCCCGGAGGAGCTTGCGTGCGTGGCTGTCCTGATTGATGTCCCACTCGGTGCCGTGGCCGCCGGGGAACACCACCGTATCGTAGTCGCCGGCGGTCTGGCGGGCGAGTGGCTCCGGGTTCTGGAGGCGCTCGTCGGACTCGTGAACGTCCATCACCCACTCGGCCTGCTCCTCACCGACGTTCTCGGGGTCGGCCGAGCGCTCGTCGATGACCGGCGGGTCGCCGGTCGGTGTCGCGACGGTCACGTCCACGCCGGCGTCCGAAAGCATGGTCAGTGGCTCGATACACTCCTCTCCCCAGTAGCCGTGCTCGCTGACGACGAACAGTGCGGATGGCATACGTCACGCAACGACGCCCAACGGATTAAGTCTCGGGCCTACCCGATGCACCCGCCGGACCCGACACCCCCTACGCCTATGAGATGGGGCTGCGTGGGTGGGTGCAATGGCAGACGTGACCGTGTCGCGCCACCTCGACGTCTCGCGGCCGACCGTCGCCAGTCACCTCGACCCCGGTCGCCTCGTCGAACTGGAGGGGACCTTCGACGTGGCGTCGGTGACCGAGACCGACGAGGGCTGGCGCGTCGAGGCGACGGCACCGGGCATGACCGCCGCGTTCGACGTGCGGGCGCTCGACGACGGCGACGGCTACGAGTACGAGCAGGTCGGCGACCACGGGCCGTTCGCGTCGATGGAGACGCGGCTCGAACTCGCGGCCGCCCCCGACGGGACCGAGGTGACCGCCACCTCCTCGGTCGACCTCGGCCTGCCCCTGACAGCGGTGACCGACCGCGTCGCCGGCTGGAAGCGCCGCGGCGAACTCCGCCGGGCGCTCGACCAGCTCGCCGACGCCGTGGAGTGAGGTCGTGGCCTGTGCGACCGCGACGCACAACTGACCGGGGATTTACGTAGGAGAGCCGTCGACTCCAACGCATGAGTGTGCTTACCACGATAAAGGAGATGCTGCAGGCGTCGACACAGTCGACGAACCGTGGGACCACGACGGAGCAGTCGAAGGGGGCGTACTGGTGTGACGACTGTAGCGAGCGGCTGCTGGACACGGCGGTCGAGGGCGACGAGGCCCCCGAGTGCCCGTCCTGTGGCGAGGAGATGCGGTTCGAGCGCTCGCCCGGGTCGACCGGCTGTGCCTGCTGACTAGCGCGTCGCCAGGTACGTCAGTACCATCATGATTCCCGTGAAAACGGCGAACCGACCCGGCGTGAACTCCGTCACCCCGATGAACTCCGACCCCCAGAGGACGACGGCCGCGAACACCGCCGAGAGCACGAAGTTCATCACGAAGTGAACCCGCGGGTCACCTTTCCTGTCCATGGTCGGAGACGACAGGACGCACCCACTTAGTTCTCCCTCGCACCGCCAGCCTGCTCGCGGGCCGACCAGCCTGCCTAGAACGCTTACAACAGCACGACACGTAGTAACATCCCTCATGCAGTTCCGGAACAGGCGGGGGACACCCATCGATCCCGTGCCCTTCTTCGTCGTCGTCGCCAGTGTCTTCCTCGTCACCTTCTCGTTCGGGCCGATGTACCTGCTGGCGCTGGACCTTCGACTGCCGGTGTCTCTCGGGGTCTGTACCATCGTCTTCCTCGGTGCGTCGGTCCTCGCGTACTACCAGCTCGTCTGGCTGACTCGGCCGGAGTTCCTCGCGGAGGTCCCCGCGGCGGCCCGCCTGCGCCGACTCGCCTACGCCGTTGTCACCGGCATCGCACTGCTGGGACTGCTGTCGATTCCCCTGTTCCTCCGGTAGCTGCGGGGACGCCGACGCTACGTCAGGTGAGCGTCAGGTGACCGTGTCTTTTTGTACCACCACGAGAAGTGTGGACGCATGACACTCGCAGAGCGAATCGCGTCGTTCCGAGACTGGCTCGAAGAGGTCTTCCACGGGCTCTACCACGGGATGATCGAGCACCCGGCGTTCGAGAAGATAGAACAGGAGGCCGAGGACCAGGAGGACTCGTTCTTCTTCGCGTGCTTCTCCGACGCCTTCGGCATCCCGAGCCCCATCTCCTACTACACCTGCGAACTGCTGCCCTACCTCGCAGAGGAGTTCGAGGCCTGGGAGCGCCGGATGTGGGACCGCCAGACGCTGCTCGAACGCAAGGGCGAACAGTACCACTTCCACTGATGAGCAAATTCGTCTTCTTCGGCGGGAAGGGCGGGGTCGGCAAGACCACCGTCTCGAGCGCCTTCGGTCTGAAGAACGCGAACGCGGGGCTGAAGACCCTCGTGGTCTCCACCGACCCTGCCCACAGCACCTCCGACGTGTTCGACCAGCAGTTCGGCGACGACCCCGAACCCGTCGAGGGCATCGAGAACCTCTGGGCGATGGAGATAGACCCCGAGGAGGAGGTCGAGCGCCACCTCCAGGAGACCAAACGGGCCATGGGCGACCAGGTGAGTCCGGCCATCGTCAACGACATCAACCGGCAGATAGACCTCGCGCACAAGACCCCTGGTGCCTACGAGTCCGCGCTGTTCGACCGCTTCATCGACGTGATGCGGAACAGCGACGAGTTCGACCGCGTCGTCTTCGACACCTCGCCCACCGGCGGAACGCTCCGGCTGCTCTCGCTTCCGGAGTTCCTCGGCGACTGGATCGACCGACTGGTCCAGAAGCGCATGAAGAGCATCGACCTGTACGAGAAGGCCGCCATCGGCGAGCGCGAGGCCCGCCTGAAGATGGAGAGCGACCCCATCATCGGCCGGCTCACCGACCGCAAGGAGAAGTTCGAGTTCGCGGGCGACGTGCTCCGCTCGGACGCGACGTTCTACCTCGTGTTGAACCCGGACGAACTCTCCATCCGCGAGACCGACCGCGCCATCGACCAGCTCGCGGAGTACGACCTCTCGGTCGCCGGCCTCGTCGTCAACAAGGTGACGCCGGAACCCGACGAAGACGAAGACGGGACCGGCGCACGCTACCTCCGGGACCGCTGTGCGACCGAGCGCGAGCGCATCGAGCGCGTCCGTGAGGACTTCGAGGAGCCCATCGTCGCGGTCATCGCGACACGCGTCGAGGAGGTGAAGGGGTCGCTCCTCGCCGAGGTGGCGGACGAGCTGGAGATAACGGTCGCGCCGTCAGTTACGTAGCCAGAAAGTATTCAAGCGGAGGTGTTTCGGCTCGAAACACGTTTCCCCCGCGTTCGACCGTTATCCACCCGGAGATTCGGCGTGCTCCTGTTCGGATGCTATAACAAATTATAAATCACAGTTTTCCATTATATGCCCTGAGGCACGATAGCATGGTACAGGCCATATGGTTGGTGGTGTTCGTACTGCTAACGTTCAGCGTCGGTTACATCGGGTACAGCAGGTACCTGGCACGGTTCGTTGACCTGAACGACGAACGCGAGACACCAGCACACAAGTACGAAGACGGTCAGGAGTACGTTCCGGCGAAGAAGCCGGTGCTCCTGGGGCATCACTATTCGAGTATTGCAGGCGGGGCACCCATCGTGGGTCCCATCACGGCCGCGGTGTGGTGGGGATGGGTGCCGGCGTTCCTCTGGATCGCCATCGGGAACCCACTGTTCGGTGCGGTCCACGACTTCATGTCGCTGAGCACGAGCGTGCGACACGACGGGAAGTCGATCGGCTACATCATGGGTGAGTACGTGGGCGAACGCGGCAAGGACATGATCCTGTGGTTCGCGTTCCTCACCATCATCCTGGTCATCGCGGTGTTCGCACTGGTGGTCGCACTGGTGTTCACCGCCTATCCGCAGTCGGCGACGGCGAGCATGGTTTACATCCTGCTCGCGCTGGTGTTCGGGGTCTACCTGTACCAGCTCGATCTCCCCTTCCTGCCTGGGGCGGTCGCGTTCATCGCCGCAGTGTTCGGCGGCGTGTTCGTCGGGGCGCAGTACCCCATCGCACTCACGCCCGGCGCAGGCGGCTTCGCGCCGTACCCGGAGGGTACCATCGTACTGCTCTCGTCGTCACCGCTTCCGGCGGTGCTCGGGAGCACGAACATCGCGACGTGGATTCCCGTGGTCATCATCTACGGGTTCGTCGCCAGCGTGCTGCCGGTGTGGGTCCTTCTACAGCCACGGGACTTCCTCACGTCGAACCTGCTGTACGTCGGCGTCGGCGGCACGCTGCTGGCGGTCATCGTCGGGACCTTCACGGGTGCCGGCGAGACCCTCGCCATCAGTCTCCCCGCGTTCAAGGGGTTCATGGGGGACCCCGAACTCGCGGCGGCACCACTGTTCCCACTGCTGTTCGTGACCATCGCGTGTGGGACAATCAGCGGCTTCCACTCGCTGGTCTCCTCGGGGACGACCGCGAAGCAGCTCAACAAGGAATCCGACGCCCGGATGATCGGCTACGGGGGGATGCTCGGTGAGGGCCTCCTCGCGTCCGTCGCGCTCATCACGGTCGCGGTGTACGCGAACATTCCGGCCGGGAGCGGTATCGGGCTCGCACTCCCGAACTTCGCGACCGGTGGCGGCATCATCCTGAACGCGGCGTTCGGCATCAACCAGACGCTGGCCGCCTCGTTCATGGGACTGGTGCTGGTGAGCTTCCTCCTCACGAGTACGGACACGGCCGTCCGGCTCGGTCGCTACATGATGGAGGAGATCATCGGCACGCCCGAGACCGACCTGCAGCGCTCGCTGTCGAACCGCTACGCGACCGCTGGCATCCAGGTCATCCCGGCGTACGTGCTCGTCGCCAGTGGCCGGTGGGCCGACCTCTGGCCGCTGTTCGGCGGCGCGAACCAGACGCTCGCCGCACTGGCACTGCTCATCGCGACGGTGTGGCTGGCCAACTGGGACGAGAGCAAGCAGCTGCTCAGCACGGGCGTCCCGATGGCCATCATGTTCACCGTCACGACGACCGCACTGCTGTACCTGGCGTTCTACCAGAACCTCTACGTCAAGTTCATCCAGGGCAACTGGCCCGGTGAGGGCGCGCCAGGACTGGTGCCACAGCTCGCGGCCGCGGTCCAGATAATCATCGCACTGACGCTGATATACCTGGCCCTGTCGGTGTTGAAGATGGGGTACGAGAACATCCAGCATGCCAGGGGTTCGGGTGCCGTCGCCGCCGACGGCGGGGAGGTGGAATCGAACGACTAACCCAGCAGCCCACGCAGCTTCGTGACCAGTCCGGTTGTCTCTGGGGTGGCGGACTCCCACAACCGAAACGCGCGTTCGACCTCCGCATTTTCGCTGGCGACGAGTTCCTCTGCTTCGGGAGCGACGACCACGAGGTTGATCTCGTAGTGACCGTAGTAGCCGTACTTCAGCAGGGTGCGGTCGCGGAACCCGTCGACGAAGTCGGCGACCTCGTCCGGAATCTCGGGGACGACGACGACGAACGTGAACTCGGTCTCGAAGTGGTCCTCGTCGAGGGTGATCCAGTCGTCGGCGAGGTCGTGCCCGAGGTCGACAAGGGCTTCGAGGTCGGCCGTCGTCACCGCGTCCGCCCGCCGGACGAACAGGTGCTCGACGGCCTCGTGGTAGCCGTACCGCAAGGCGGCGATGAAGAACTGCTTCTGGTTCTTGATGAGCATCTCGCCGTACAGGGTGAACTCCTCGCCGTCGACCGTGTAGTCCTTCTCGAGGTCGTAGTTGTACATGAGCCGGTCGGAGATGCGGTCGACGTACTCGTCGTCCCAGTCGGGCACGTCCTCCGGCGGCTGCTCGCGTGCGTCGTCACTCATCGTCGGGGTCGTAGGCGTGCGCGTCGTCGTCGACGGCCGGTGCACCGATGGCGAGGACGCGAACCGTGTCCGTGGCCGCCGCCGGGTTGTACGCGCGCTGTGGACTGTCGGGGGTGACCACGACCGCCTCGTCGGGGCCAGCGGTCAGTTCACCGTCCGGTGTCTCTACGTGTAGCGTCCCCGAGAGCACGTAGAACACCTCCTCCTGCTCGTCGTGGTAGTGGTACGCCAGTGGGAGCTGTTCGCCCGGGTCCGCCTCGTACACGTTCACGGCGACATTCGAGAGCCCGGCGGCGTCGCTCAGGCTGCGCTGTACCGATGGCCGGTCTGGTGTGACGTCGAGGTCGTCGACGTCGATGACGTGGTAGCCCATACCCGTCGGAATGGGAGTATCCGATAAATAACCACTGCCACGTGTTCCCATAGACCACAACTTTTGTCACCCTGCACCGCTAGATTCGCTCTATGGGCACGAACGACGAGGCAGAGGCCTGTGGGCGCTGTGCCATGAGTTCGGCGATGGCGACCACAGGGGGCGACCACGGCACCAACCCGTTCGACGGCGACCGCATCGAACTCAGCGACGACGAACTCCGCTCGGCGTCCCGGCACGTCGTCGCGCTCGGAAACCTCAAGCGCCGACTGAACGAGTGGGTCCGCGGCCTCACCTACGGGCGCTGACGGCCACACACGGCGATTCACCCTGGCACGAACACGGCGAGCCTCTGGCTCGTCTCCCGAGGGGGCCGACACCGTTGCTCGCGAACACGTCGTGGAGACGTGGCGAGTGCCTCGTTCACACGTGCGCTGGAAGGTTTATGGCGCGTGGTGGCTTAGGGGCCAACGACCGATGGAAGAGAGCATCTCCGGGTTCAAGGTGCGCGGCGAGTGGCACGACGTCGTCGAACACGGCGAACGGGTAACGCGCGCACTCAGGGACCTCGACGCGAACACCGGGGAGTACGAGAAGGCGTTCGACGCATGGAACAAGTGGCGACCGAAGGCGACGGACACGATCGAACAGGACGTCCCGGAGAAGACCGCCGAGCAGGCGAGTGTCGGCGAAGGCCAGGGCGAGAAGGCCGGGAAGAAGCCGAACGAGGACGTCCAGACCGCGGGCGAGAAGCTGAGCGAGTCCTACGAGAAGTTAGGAGAGGGCGACACCGACAACGCGGTGAACAAGTGGAACGAGTCCATCGAGTACGTCGCGCGGGCGGCCGACTCCGCCGGCCGGAAGGCGCTCCGGAAGGTCGAGAGCACGGTGTACCAGCGCGTGATGACGCAGCTCGCGCCGTACTACTTCGACAACGAACTCGTCTCCGCGAACCTCCAGCAGACCGGCGGGCGCGAGGAGCTGTTCATCTTCGAGGTGAACGTCAACGACGACGCCCTCAAGCCCGAGGTCGCCGACCGCCTCTACGAGTACGAGGACACCGTCGACCGCTGGCACGTCGACGTGGAGAAGGAGACCACCCAGATAGAGGCAGCCGAAGGTGTCGAGCCGCCGAAGTCCGAAGACCGCTCGAAGCACTCGACCAACTGATTCTCAGAACTCGACCCAGTCGGACTGGGTCCGGGCGTCCCCACCTGCACCGACCAGGTCCTCGACGAACAGCATGGTCGCCGCGTTGGCCGCGACCGCGAGTGGCGTCGTCGCGAGCAGGCCGACGACGAGACCGACGATGCCGGTGTTGTACACGACGACCGAGAGCGGGAACGAGACGGCCGCGGTGAACAGCAGGTACTGGAACGCGAAGGAGAGGTACTCCCCACCTTGCCGGGCGAGACCGTAACTGCGCCGGAGTGCGTCGACCGCACCACGGTCTTCGACCACGACGAGGTAGGGTGCCGCATAGAACAGGTAGGCGAGGACGAGCAGGAACGGGATGGCCAGGATCAACAGTCCCGACCCGGCAGCCCCACCGAGAACGAGCAGGAGGACGATGGCGAAGTCGAGCACCACGAGCCCGAACATGGGGACGAACCAGTCGCGGGCCGCCTCGACGGGGTCGACCTCGCGGCTGTGCATCGTGGCGCGGAGTCTCGCGAGATAGCCCGCGGTCAGGGCGGCGTCGGCAGCCAGCGCGACCGGTGCCAGGACGAACAGGGGCGAGACGGTGACTCCCGCCGGGACCGGGACGTTCACGAACGCGTCGAGGGTCCCGAGCCCCGTCGGGAAGCCGAACTTTATCGAGGCGGTGTCGGTCCCCACGAGGATACGCCGAAGCCGATCGACGTAGAGGAGCGACGCCAGCAGCGGGAACGCGAACAGGAGCCGGTCGTCGGAGGCCCGGAACCAGCCACGGCGGAGGTAGGTGGTGAGCGAGGACGTAACAGCCATGGCCGGCCGTACTCGGCTGAGACTCGTATAGGTTGGGAGTCGAGACGACACCGACTTATAGCCGCCCACCGACGTGGCCGACAATGGTAGACGCCGTGACGCTCGCGACGTTCCTCGTGGCGGGACTGGCCAGTCTGTTCATGGCGTGGTCCATCGGTGCTGGGTCATCCGGCTCCACTCCGTTCGCTCCCGCGGTCGGCGCGAACGCCATCTCGGTGATGCGTGCGGGCTTCTTCGTCGGCATCCTCGGCTTCGCCGGCGCGGTGTTGCAGGGCCAGGGCGTCACGGACGCGGTCGGGAAGGAACTCGTCCTCTTCCCGGCAGGCGGCGGCCTGACCGCGCTCGCGGCCACCGTCGGCCTGCTCATCGCGGGCCTGCTGGTCGCGGCCGGTATCTTCACCGGCTACCCCATCGCGACCGCCTTCACCGTCACGGGTGCGGTCGTCGGCGTCGGGCTGGCACTGGGCGGACAGCCGGCCATCGACAAGTACCGCGTCATCGTGGCGATGTGGGTCGCGGTTCCGTTCGTCGGTGGCGGGGTGGCCTACGTCGTCGCCCGGTTGCTCCGGTCCGAGGGCGTCAGCGAACGGCTCGTCGTCCCGATACTGGCCGGTATCGTCGGGGTCATCATCGCGAACGTGAAGTTCGTGCTGCTCGGGCCAGCCGGGGAGAGCTATTCCATCGCACGCACCGCGGCCCAGTCGATGCCGGGCTCGACGCTGGCCGACATGGCCATCGTCTCGCTCGCCCTCGGCTGCCTGGCCGCGCTCGCGCTCGCACAGGACATGGCCAACGACGAGACGGCGGGCCAGCGCCACTTCCTGCTGGTGCTCGGCGCACTCGTCGCGTTCTCGGCCGGCGGCAGCCAGGTCGGCCTGGCGGTCGGCCCGCTCGCCCCGCTCCTCTCCGAGTTCTCGATTCCGGCCGTCGCCCTCCTCCTCGGGGGTGGTCTCGGCCTGCTCGCCGGGTCGTGGACCGGTGCCCCGCGGATGATAAAGGCGCTCTCGCAGGACTACTCCTCGCTCGGGCCGCGCCGGTCCATCGCCGCGCTCATCCCGAGTTTCGCCATCGCCCAGACCGCCATCTTCCTCGGCGTCCCCATCTCGTTCAACGAGATAATCGTCAGCGCCATCGTCGGCTCCGGGTTCGCCGCCGGTGGCTCTGGCGTCAGCCGCAAGAAGATGGTCTACACCGTGCTGGCGTGGATCGGCTCGCTGGTGCTCGCGTTCGTCGTGAGCTACCTCGGGTTCCTCGCGGTCGACGCGGTGCTGTAGCGCTATCGCTTCGGGGACCGCGGGACTGCCGACACGACTGCTCCTCGTCGACGGAACTACCGCGCTCGTCCTGCTCGTTCGGCGAGACTCGCGGCCGACTGTGGCGACGGTCACTCGGTCAGTACCACACAATTTTTCACTCGGAACGTAGACTGGTGACACACCGCAGTGGGTGCGGGTGTAACTGGGCATTACAATGAAGAATCCAAAGCGAGACGCGCCACAGACGACCAGCGAATTCCAGGACCAGCTTCGGCGACTCCTTCGCACAGCCTACGGGAACGATGTCGACATCGGGGGGTCGGTCGACTGTAGAAACGGGCCGTACATGCCGGATTACGAACTCCAGATCACAGAGATCACGAAACTGGAGGAGTGAGCTGGCCGCCGGAGGAGTGCGCTGGTCGACCGACGCCCACAGCGACGGGCGTGACCCGAAGTTGACTATCCATGGAGGTCGTTTATTCCCTGATAGCTGCAATAGTCTCAGACGATGGTCACTGACGTTAGCCACTGCTGCTGGCAAGCGGAAACAAGAAAGGGAACGGAGAGATGACGGTCTCACTCGCGCTCGGTATCGACGTCTCGGCGGTCTTCCCCGGCAAAGAGACGCTTCTCGAACCGAGTCAGACCGGGACGTTCGAACGCATGGACCCGTTCAGAAGCGGCGACAAGACGACGCTCTGGGTCTCCGGGCCGTCCCACGACGCGGCCGCAGACGTGTTGCTGTCACACCCGGCGGTCACGCACGCAGCTCGACTCGACGAGGGAGACGACCGGTCGCTGTACGAACTCGAACTCGCGACCGACCTGGGCCCCGTCGCCGATGCGATCGACCACACCGGGGCGATGGCCACCCGGGCCGAGGTCATCGACTCGACGATTCGCCTGACGCTGCGCTTCCGGAACCAGGACGAGCTGCAGCAGTTCGTCGATTCGCTCGAGGTGGCAGCCATCCAGTTCGAGGTCACCTGGAAGGGCAACGGGACCGTCACTGGGGACGGTGGCACCGATTCCCTGACCCAGTGCCAGCGCCAGACCCTCTGGCTCGCCTACGAACGCGGCTACTTCAACATCCCCCGCGACACGTCGCTCTCGGAGCTCGCGGACGAACTGGGTGTGTCGAGCCAGGCCGTCTCGGAGCGGCTCCGTCGGGCGATGGGGTCCTACCTCGGGACGACCATGCTGACCGAGTGAGACACCACTGTTCTCGACGGTCCGTGTCCGTCTCGGCGACGATAGAACGATTCTAGGGGGACACGCGATTCCACCAGTCTCGGTGGGAAGATAGCTGTACCATGCACGGAGAGTCGCGACCAGCGACGTGGGAAAAACTCGTGAACCGGGCCGGGACCGCTATTCGCTCGACGTGACTTCGCTCGCCTCGGCCTCCTGTGACTCGCCGTCTTCGACAGGTTCGGGTTCGACACGCGTGAGGCGTGCCTTCATGATGCGGGTGTTCTCGACCGCCTCGACGGTGATGCGGATGTCGCCGTACTCTATCTCTTCACCTTCCTCGACGAGCCGACCGGCCCGGTTGAAGATGAAGCCCGCGATGGTCTCGAACTCCTCACCCTCGGGGAGTTCGATCTCCATCGCCTCGTTGACGACCTCGATGTTCACCTCACCCTTGACGATGTAGGTGTCCTCGTCGAGGGCCTCGATGGGCTCTTCCTCCTCGCCCTCGAGGATCTCGCCGACGATCTCCTCGATCATGTCCTCCATCGTCACCAGCCCCTCGGTGGTGCCGAACTCGTCGATGACGATGACCATGTGCATGCGGTTCTCGCGCATCTCGGCCATCAGTTCGTCGGCGTTCTTCGACTCGGGGACGTGCAGCGTCGGGTGGATGAGGTCACTGAGCGTGATGTCCTCGGGTGCGCTCTCGCCGTAGTTCAGGTCCCGGACGAGGTCACGGATGTGGACGACGCCGATGACGTTGTCCAGGCTCCCCTCGTACACCGGGATGCGGGCGTGGCCCGACCGGATACACTGCTCGATAGCCTCCTCGATGGGGGCGTCCTTGGGGACGGCCTCCATGTCGAGACGAGGGGTCATCACCTCCTTCGCGATGGTGTTGTTGAACCGGAAGATGCGCTGGAGCATCTCGTGTTCTTCCTCCTCGATGACACCCTCGCGCTCGCCGGTCTCTATCATGTCCTGGATCTCGTCGCGCGTGACGTACGAGGTCTCGATGGCCGACCGCCCGCCCGTGACGCTGTTGACGATACGGGTCAGGTAGTCGAACAGCACGATGAGCGGCATCAGGACGTACTCGGACACCTTCAGGGGCTTCGCGATACGAAGCGACCACGACTCGGTGTTCTCGACCGCGTAGCTCTTCGGGGCGGACTCCCCGAACAGCAGGACGAGGGCGGTGATACCGAAGGTCGCAGCGATGACGGCCTCACCCTGCCCCAGGTACAGGCCGAACAACCCGGTCGCGATGGATGACATCGCGATGTTCACGAGGTTGTTCCCAACGAGGATGGTCACGAGCAGCCGGTGCGGGTCGTTCTTCAGTTCGGCGACCGTGTCGGCTCCAGGTGTCCCATCCTCGACGAGGGCCTCGACGCGGTGCTTCGCGAGCGAGAACATCGCGATCTCGGACGACGAGAAGAACGCCGAGAGTCCGATGAGGATGACGATGACGAACGAGCCAGCCAGTGCTAGCACGTCTTTCGGGATGAGTATCCCGTAGACGTTGACGTCGCTCTGGAGGACCACAGCCGCAATACTAGACGATGAACCCATTCAACAGTGACCCTTGGTGGCCGCCGGGATTAACTCTTTTCTCTTTCGTTGACCAGTCTGGGAGCGAATCGACCACTCGTCCCCTGCCGGGAACAACACCTTTTCCGACCTCGCCGGCGAAGACGGACGTATGTCAGAGCGCGACCCGGGCATCACCCTCTACCGGCTGCAGGCGTGCCCGTTCTGTGAACGAGTCGTCCGCGTGCTGGACGAGTACGGCCTCGACTACGAGTCCCGGTTCGTCGAACCGATGCACTCGGACCGCAACGTCGTCAAGCGAATCTCGGGTAAGCGGACGGTGCCCGCCATCGTCGACGAGAACACCGGCGTCACCATGTCCGAGAGCGCGAACATCGTGGAGTACCTTCACGGCGCCTACGGCGACGGGGGTGCGAACTGATGGAGCTCGACTTCGACGTGGTCGACCTCCCCGAGGCGGACCACGTGGCCGAGGGCGACGACGCGCCCGATTTCACCCGCCCACTGGTGAACGAGGAGTACTGGGCGGACGCCTCCCTCTCGGACCTCACCGAGGAGGGCCCGGTCCTGCTCGTCTTCTACACGATGGACGGTGCGTTCCCCGCGACGTACATCTGGAACGAGATTCGCGACCGCGAGTGGGGCGACCGCTTCGACGCGCAGGTCGTCGGCGTCTCCATCTCGGACCCGTACGCCCACAAGCAACTCATCGAGGAGCGCGGCATGGACTACGACCTGTTCTCCGACCCGGGCAACGGCGTCGGGAAAGCGTACGGCATCGAGAACCCGCTCGACGGGATGACCGGCATCTCGGAGCCCCGACCCGCGGTCTTCCTCGTCGACGCTGACCGGACCGTCGAGTACGCCTGGGTCGCCCAGCAGTGGCCCGACTTCCCCGACTACGACGCGGTCGAGGCGGCGCTCGAGGACCACTGACCGGTCCCGATACGCAACGTCACCGTTTTTTCGTACTGCCGCGAACGCGTTCCCATGACGGAGAACGACATCGACCGGGCGGGGCAGGCCATCCGCGACGGCGAGCTGGTGGTCTACCCGACCGAGACGGTGTACGGCCTCGGCGCGGACGCGCTCGACACCGACGCTGTCGAACGCGTGTTCGAGGCGAAGGGACGCAGCCGCGACAAGCCGGTCTCGCTTGGCGTCCCGAGCGTCGACGCGGCGCTGGAGCACGTCCACGCGAGCGACCGGGAGGAACGGTTCATGCGCGAGTTCATGCCGGGACCAGTGACCGTGCTCTGCGAACGTCGCGGGCACGTCCCCGACGTGTTGACCGCCGGGCGCGAACGCGTGGGCATCCGGGTTCCCGACCACGAGCTGGCGCTCGCGCTCTACCGCGCCGCCGAGACCCCGGTGACGGCGACCAGCGCGAACGTGAGTGGCACGCCCAGCGTCACCGACCCGGCCGACCTCGACCCCGCGTTCCTCGAACAGGTCGCGGTCACCCTCGACGGCGGCGTGACCGCAGGCACCGAGAGCACCGTCGTGAACGTCTCGACGGGCGATATCCTCCGGCCCGGCGCGCTGGGTGAGCGCATCGAAACCTGGCTGGCCGAGGACGCCTGACCCGTCGGCCGCATCAAGCAACGCCCAAGGCAACCGGGACCCTGGGTCCTCGTATGGACGACATCGACGGTCCACGAATCGAGCACCACGACAGCTTCACCGTCGTCGGCCTCTCGACGCGTGCGACCTCGGAGACCGACCTCGGTGCGCACTGGGTCGACTTCGACGCCCGACACGACACGTATACCGGCCTCACAGACACTCAGGAAGCCTTCGGCGTCCTGTTCGACTTCGACGTCGACACCGACTCCTTCACCTACATCGCTGGGGTCGAACCGTCGGCCAGCGCGACCGTCCCGGCAGACGTCGAACGGGTCGACGTGCCCGGTGGGACGTTCGCAGTGTTCACCACCCGAATCGACGAGGTCGGTGACGTGATGGACTACATCTACGACGAGTGGTTCCCGACCAGCGAGTTCGAGCGCAGCGACCGCCCCGTGTTCGAGCACTACGGGCCGGAGTTCGACCCCGCCAACCCCGCGGCGACGCTCGAGGTGTACGTGCCGGTCGAGGAGTAAGCACCCGCACGAGTCCGGGTGGCCCCCGGTGACGCCGATGCGGTGCCTTACAGCCCCAGCAGCGACCGCAGACTCCGTGTCTTCACGCCGCACTCGCTGGCGTACTCGCAGGACTCGCACTTCGGGCTGTCGCGGAGTCGCGGCGGCGGCCCGTCGATGGCCTCGAGGGTTCGCTTCGCTCGCTGGAACGCGGCTTTCCGACCGCCGGTCATGCGGACCGCCCTGACGACACCCACTTTCGGATACTCGACGAACGCCCTCGCGACCGGTTGCTCTCCCTCCCACGCGAGCGCCTTCGCTGCCGCGACCGCCCAGACCGCGTGTGGCTCCCAGACGCCGTTCTTCGGTGGCGTTCCGGGCGAGACCAGCGACGGTTCGGGTGGGCCCTGGAGTACCTTGTGCGCGATGCCGCGACACGCCTTGCCCGATAGGAACGCGTCCCGCTCGGCCGGGTCACAGAGCGCGTCGAAGCGGTCGGTGTGCTCGCGGGTGCGGCGAAGCTGGTCGCGGTAGCGGGCGGGCGGCAGGTCGATAGGTAATCCCCGGAGTTCGGCGTCGCTCGCGTCCAGTAGTTCGGGATACCGGAACGCGAGGGCCCGAACCTCGGTCACCTCGTCGGGTGGCTCTCTGTCCCCCTGTCTGGTGTAGTAGAGCTTGCGTGGACAGTAGGTCGCGAGGCGGAGGTCGCTGAAGGCGAACACGCCACGTCTGGCCGCGGCTTCGTATTTAAAACGAGACGTTGGACTCGGGTTCGGCGTCCTCCGTGGCGTCCTTCAGCCCCGTCTCCCTGACCTGCTCGGTGAGGTGGCCGCTGATGTCCGCGTCACTGAGGATGGCCGCGAACTCGTCGCGGTACCGGTCGTTGGCGGCCCGGGACTGGTCTCTGGCCGCGACGGCGTCGCGGTACCGCCGGAGTGTCGATTCGCTCACGCCGACGTCCTCGGCCACCTCGGCCAGCGGTTCCCCGCCTTCGAGGCGCTCGCGGAGCGTCGTCAGGTCGAAGGGGGCGTCGAGGTCTCCCTCTCGGAGGAGGTGGAGGTCCAGCCGCGCCCGGAACGCGGTGTGCCTGGACACGTCGAGTTCGTCGGCGAGTTCGGTGTCGTTCGCGCCCTCGTGGAACCGGCGGACGAGCCGGCACAGCTCGCCGTCGTCGAGGTCCGTCCGGAACTCGTAGCGCTCGCGCAGCTGCCCGACGACCGCTTCGAGGCGTTCCGCCACGTCGCCGCGGTCGGTGAGCGACCCCCGCGAGGTCTCCTGTTTCTCGGTGACCGTCTCCCCGTCGGCCACGTCCATGAAGATGTCTCGGAGTTCCTCGGTCTTCTCGTCCATCGTGGAGCAGAAGGTAGGCGAGTTTCAGTATAAAAGACTGCGGTGACGGGCCGGGGCGCGCGCCCGAACCGGCCGCTCGTCTCAAAAAGCCGACTCGAACCGGGCAACCCCCGCCCCGGCTAGCGATTCCAACTGGTGGGCCGCCCGACGGATAAATTAGAAACTCGTTCGCGATTCCCGCAAGACGGGAGCGGGTTGATTGGAACGGTCGGTGACAAGATTTAAGCCCCGTACGACCGGGTGATAGACTATGACAGTTCCGCTCGCATCGGGCCAGACGCGGGAGACGTTCTGGCAGATCAGCCACGTCGAGGAGGTCGTCTTCTACTTCTTCGCGTTCGCGGCTGTGCTGGCGTTCGGCTGGGGTGTCTACCAGCGTTTCGCCCGGTACACGAAGGGTGCCGAGGACTGGTTCGACCGGACCGACCAGCTCGGCAAACGTATCGCCGAGGCGGCGAAGATCGTCGCCTCGAACGAGAAGCAGTTCAACCGCGACCTCTACGGCGGGTTGATGCACACGTTCATCATGTGGGGCTTTCTCACCCTGCTCATCGGGACGACCATCATCGGCATCGACATCGACCTGTGGCAGAAGGCGCTCGGCAACGAGCCGTTCCTCTCCGGGGCGTTCTACCTCTCGTACTCGCTGGTGATGGACGCCATGGGCCTGCTGTTCGTCGTGGGCATCGGCATGGCCATCTACCGCCGCTACTGGGTCCGTAACCACCGGCTCTGGGGCAAGCACACCTCCGCCGAGGACGACCTGTTCGTCTGGACGCTGTTCCTGCTCGGCGTCGGCGGCTACATGGTCGAGGGGCTGCGTATCCTCGGCCGCGGCGGCGGCAGCGAGTCCTTCCCGAGCTTCGAGCTCGTCAGCTTCGTCGGCTGGTTCACCGCCCGGGTGTTCCAGGCCATCGGCATCTCGCCCGACCTCGCCGCGGACATCTACCCCGCGATGTGGTGGAGTCACGCTTTGCTCGCGTTCGGCTTCATCGCGCTCATCCCGTACGCGAAGCCGTTCCACATGATATCCAGCTTCGCGAACGTGGTCGCCCGCGACGAGAAGGCCGGCAAGCGCCTGCCCTCCGTTCCCGCTGCCCTGGACGCCGAGACCGGCGCTGACAGCATCGACCACTTCTCCTGGAAGGAGATTCTCGACCAGGACGCCTGTACCAAGTGTGGTCGCTGTTCCTCGGTTTGCCCGGCGAAGGCCTCCGGCCGGAATCTCGACCCCCGCGACGTGATTCTCGACCTGAAGCAGTACCGGGAGAACCTCGACGCGGGCGGCGAGGAGAAGACCATCGTCGCCGACGGTGGCTCCTCGGTCATCCAGGCCGAGACGATGGAGTCCTGCATGTCCTGCATGGCCTGCATGGACGCCTGCCCGGTCGAGATAGAGCACCTCAAGAGCTTCACCCGGATGAACCGCCAGCTCACCGACATGGGCGAGATTCAGGGCCCGCTCCAGGACGTCTTCCAGAACGTCATGCAGAAGGGCAACACCTTCGGCGACCCCAACCGCAAGCGCGGCGACTGGACCGAGAAGGTCGACGTGGACGTGCCCGACGCCCGCGAGGAGGAGGTCGAGTACCTCTGGTACGTCGGCGACTACCCGAGCTTCGACGAGCGCAACAAGAAGGTCGCCCGGTCGCTCGCGACCATCCTCGACGCCGCCGACGTGAGCTTCGGTATCCTGTTCGACGACGAGAAGTACGACGGCAACGACATCCGCCGCGTCGGCGAGGAGTTCCTCTACATCGAACTCGCCGGCCACCACGTCGAGTCCTTCGAGGACTGCGACTTCGAGAAGATCATCTGTACCGACCCGCACTCGTACAACACGTTCAAGAACGAGTACCCGGAGGTCGACTTCGAGGAGTTCGCCGACGACCCGATGATGCCCTTCGAGATCGAGGGCTTCTGGAACGAGGACGGCGACATCGACGTGCTCCACTGGACGCAGGCCGTCGAGGAACTCGTCCCGCAACTCGGCCTTTCGGGTACGGAACTCGACTACACCGTCACCTACCACGACCCGTGCCACCTCGGCCGCTACAACGACGAGTACGAGGCCCCGCGCGAACTCGTGAAAGCGACGGGCTGTGACCTCCACGAGATGCCGCGCAACCGCGCCAACTCCTTCTGCTGTGGCGGCGGTGGCGGTGGCCTCTGGATGGAACTCGAGGAGGAGACCAAGCCCAGCGAGGAGCGCCTCCGCGAGGCACTCGAAGACACCGAGGCCGGTGCCGAAATCGAGAAGTTCGTCGTCGCCTGCCCGATGTGCATGACGATGTACGAGGACGGCCGCAAGACCGGTGGTTTCGAGGAGGACCTCGAGATCGTCGACGTGGCCGAGCTGGTGGTCGAGGCCATCGGCGAGAAAGAGACAGCCGGGTTGTAAGCAGTCGAATTTTTGGATTTTTCTGTTCTGGTCGTGTTACGCCGACCGATAGCGAAGATAGTACGCGGCACCCGCGATGACCGGCAGAAGCACCGCGCCGACGTAGAAACCAGCTGGCGCGCCGTCGGTCGCAGTCGCGTGCTTGTGGATGAAGAACGCCAGTAACCCGCCGTGGACGACGTTCACCAGCGCGATGTCGAGGAGGAGGTTCGAGCCGAAGACGACCGCACCAGTGGTCGCGAAGGAGTAGACGACGAGTGTGAGCACGATACCGCGAAGCGAGTTCGTCGCGATGTCCGCGTTCTCGGCCTGCATGGTGCTGTTATTCCTACGACAACCCACCGAGTAATAAATCGGCTGGCACGAACCGCACCCGGCGTTCACTGTCGCTAGGGGTGCAGTCACACGTCGAAAAACGAACGAACCGAACCACCGACTCCGGCGAGCCAGGAAACGAACTCACCGGGGCCGGACTGTCAAAATCTATCTTTCAGGTACAACACGGTCGCGACGGCGGTTCCCACACCGAGAACCGTCGCGACCGGGAGTCCCAGCAACATCGTGGTGCGCGTCCCACTGGCGACCACGACGAGAAGCCCGAAGACGAAGACACCAGCCAGGAGCCCGACCGTCAGTATCGAGACGGGTCGAGCACTGGCCCGCGTCCGCGTGGCCATCTCAGGCCGTGATTTCTTCCGCTTCGTCTTCCAGTTCGATTTCGGCGGACTCGTCGTCGCTGCCGGTGAACTTGCGGGCTGCCGCGGCGGCCACCGAGAGGCCAACGACGAGCGCGAGGAACTTCACCGCGCGTCCTGCACCCGAGGAGCCGGTCGAGACGTCCGATTCCATCTCGGCTTCGCGCTCGACTTCCACCGGAATCTCGACGCCCTCGCCGCCGCCGATCTTCGCGCCATCCATCCGGATCTCGAACAATGTGAGCTTCTCGAATACCATACACCTCAATACGCCGATAAAGTATATAGTCGTTGTGCGACACGTGCTATCTCTGGCGAGGAGAGTACGAGACGTAGGTTCTCGGCGATATATCAGTTCATCCCCTTCGTCCGAAAGGGGAACGACCCCTCAGCAGAAGAACACAGTCAGGAGTCCTGGTTCTGCCAGCTATCGAAGCCGTCCCACTCGTCTTCGAGCAGGCCGAAGTAACGCATCCCGACGTGCTCGCCATCGAGGAACTCGGACTCGCGCAACGTCCCCTCGTGGGTGAACCAGAGATTTTCCCAGATGCGAGCCGAGGCGTCGTTCGTCGTCAGCACGCGCGCGAGCACGCGGTGGAGTCGACGCTGCTGGAAGGCGTGGTCGACGACCAGGGCGGCTGCCTCGGTGCCGTAGCCGTTGCCCTGGTAGTCAGGAGCGACCCAGATGCCGATCTCGGCCTTCCCGCGGCGGTCGTCGACGTCGAACAGGATGATCATGCCCGCGGGCTCGTCCTCATCTACGCAGATGAGGAGGTTCACGCTCCCGTCGTCGGAGATGTTCTCCTCGAAGTGGCTCTCGGTCGCGGTCATCGGGGCGGGACCGGCCATCGTCATCCCCAGGCGGACCTCGCGGATGTTTATCGTCTCGTTGATGAACGCGAGGTCCTCTTCCTCGACCGTCCGGAGGGTCACGTCGTCGCCAGCGAGGTACAGCGCACCCGGCATCTACTGCTCCTCGCGCCACTCGTGTTCGAGGATGCTGTAGAGGTGGGTGTCGACGTGCTCGCCGTCGACGAACTTCGCGTCGCGCATGACCCCCTCCTCGGTGAAGCCGAGGGATTCGAGTAGGGCCCGCGAGCCGTCGTTCCAGGTGAGGGTTCGGGCGCGCACCCGGTGGATGCGAAGCTGGCCGAAGGCGTGGTCGAGCACGAGCGAGACGGTCTCCGACATGTAGCCCTCGCCGTGGGCCGGGGGCGTCAGCCAGTAGGCAATCTCGAAGTCGCCCGCGGTCTCGTCGCGCGGCCAGCTGAACAGCGCGCCGATCGGCTCGACGGGCGTCTCGCCGTCCTCGCCCTCGTCGACGTACTCCTCGTTGTACCCGGTCCGGTCGCCCTCGACGCAGATGAGCAGCGAGAAGCCGGGGCCGTCGTCGTCGCCGTCCGGGATGTGCTCGCGCTGCTGTTCGAGGTTGTTCGGCCCGGTCATCGTCATCGGCCGACGGATTCGCGGGTCGTTGGTGTGGTCGCGGAGGAACGCGGCGTCGTCCGCCTCGACCGTTCGGAGTGTCACGGTCTCGCCGTGCAGGAACGGGGAACCAGGCATGGATACGTGTGCGAAACCGACCACAAAAGACTTTCTGGGGCAGTGAGACGACCTGCCACGGTGGTGCGGTCTACAGGAAGCCGAGTTCGAGCACGCCCATCGTCACCAGCGCGAGGATGATCTCGAACGAGAGGGTCCCGAGCGCCGAGAGCAGGATGAACTGGTGGTCGTCCATCTCGGAGAGGCCCGCCGGCACCGTGAGCATCCCGCGGGTGAACAGGAGCGTGTTGCTCACGGGCACCGCGAGCAGGCCCCACTTGCCGAACCAGCGCTCGAAGCGCCCGAGCTGGTCGTCACTGATGCGGAACCAGGGGCGTTCGAGCAGGCGCTCGCGGCCCCAGCGCTTGGCCAGCAGGAACAGCACGTACTGGCCGATTGTCGCGCCGGCGACCGCGGTCCCGATGATGAGCGCGTACACGGGCAGGGTGTTCGGCGCGATGTCGGTCTCGATTGCGAGGCCGATGGCGACCGGGACGAGCGACTCACTGGGCGCGAAGTAGAGCAACATCGCCCCTTCGAGGATGAAGATGGCGAATAGTGCGGCGAGCCAGTAGCGTTCGAGCAACACCTCGAAGAAGGCGGCGTCGCGGTTCAGGAACAGCCAGACGCCGACGACCGCGAAGAAGCCAAAGAGCACGAACACGCCGTAGTCGAGTGCGATACGACGGGTGGAGTCGCGGACGTCCTCGGAGAACACGGAGGCCACGCCGAGGGGGAGCAGTGCCGCGAGCACGACGAGGGGGAGGGGCAAGGTTGCGGCGACCGTCATCGTTCCACAGGTCCGGTTCGTCGGGCATAGGTGTTCTGTTCGGACGTGGCGAGCGACGGGACTTTGGGCCGACCCGTCGAAGCCCCCAGTATGAACCTGTCCGACAGACCACGTCGCCTGCGCGGCGACGGCGTCCGCGGGCTCGTCAGCGAGACCGCTCTCGCCCCGAGTGACCTCATCGCGCCCGTCTTCGTCGACGCGACGACCGATTCGAGGGTACCCATCCAGTCGATGCCCGGCCACGAGCGCGTCCCCATCGACGAGGCCGTCGCCCGCGTCGAAGAGGTGCTGGAGACGGGCGTCGAGGCCGTCATGCTGTTCGGTATCCCCGAGGAGAAGGACGAGCGCGGCTCGCGCGCCTGGGCCGCCAGCGGGGTCGTCCAGGAGGCGACCCGGCGCATCACCGAGCAGACCGACGCCTACGTCATCACGGACGTCTGTCTCTGTGAGTACACCGAGCACGGCCACTGCGGTGTCCTCGAAGAGCACGCCCAGGCGGAGCCCGACCTCACCGTCGACAACGACGAGACGCTCCCCCTGCTGGGGAACATCGCGGTCTCGCACGCCCGCGCGGGAGCGGACATGGTGGCCCCCTCGGGCATGATGGACGGGATGGTCGCAGCGATCCGCGAGGCGCTCGACGAGGACGGCCACGAGAACGTCCCCATCATGAGCTACGCGGCGAAGTTCGAGTCTGCCTTCTACGGCCCGTTCCGCGACGCCGCTGACGGCGCGCCCGCCTTCGGCAACCGCCGGCACTACCAGATGGACCCCGCGAACCGCCGCGAGGCGATGCGGGAGGTCCAGCTCGACGTCGAGCAGGGCGCGGACGTGCTGATGGTCAAGCCGGCCCTGCCGTACCTTGACATCGTGGCGGACGTGCGCCGCGAGTTCGACCACCCCGTCGCCGCCTACAACGTCTCCGGCGAGTACGCCATGCTTCACGCCGCCGCCGAGAAGGGCTGGCTCGACCTCGACGCGGTCGCCCACGAGTCGCTGCTCTCCATCAAGCGCGCCGGCGCGGACCTCATCCTGACGTACTTCGCCGAGGACATCGCCGACCAGCTGTAGGGTCGACACGCACCGTGGAAGCGCACAGTGCACACCGGGTAGCGGCAACCCGCGCAGTTCACCCGTGCGTGCAAGATTTGCCGTCGGGAAAATCGCAGTAAGGCGACGACCCGGTCGTGCGCGACCGTCTCGCATGGGACGGACCATCAGGATTCTACATTGTGGACATCCGTCCGGGAATCGTGTGGACAGGCACCCACTTTCTGGACACTAAACAACCTTATATTGACTTCATTCGATTTTAATTTGGACATACGGACATTAGGTCGGAGAATTGTGGACACTCGTCAACGACAACTACTAAATAGTAATCTCTCTACGCCATCGACCGGAGAAAACAGTCACAAACATGGTCGAAATAGATGAAAACGTGGACGGTTGTATGGGTGAATTGGGTATCGGTTGCGGATTCGGTGGGGTGAACTGCTGATGTTGCCGCTACAGGCGGATATGGCGGCCATCGCGAACAGCATCAACTACGTGTGGATTCTCGTGGTGTCGTTCCTCATCTTCTTCATGCAGCCGGGCTTCGCCCTGCTGGAGGCGGGGCAGGTCCGCGCGAAGAACGTCGGCAACGTCCTGATGAAGAACATGACCGACTGGGCGCTGGGCGTCCTGGTGTACTTCCTCGTCGGGGCGGGCGTCGCCGGCATCGTCGGCGCGCTCACCTCGGGCAGTGCGCTCGACGTGATGGGGGCATTCTCGTACATCGGTGAACCCGGCGCGACCGGGTGGCTCGGCTGGCTCTTCGGGGCGGTGTTCGCCATGACGGCGGCCACCATCGTCTCCGGGGCAGTCGCGGAACGCATGGACTTCCGTGCGTACGTGGTGTTCGCCGCGGTCATCACGGGTATCATCTACCCGGTCGTCCAGGGGCTGACCTGGTCCGGCGGTCTGCTCGCCGGCTCGGGCTACCTCGGCAGCGCACTCGGCGTCGGCTACCTCGACTTCGCCGGCGCGACGGTCGTCCACATGGTGGGCGGCATCGCCGGTCTCGTCGCCGCGAAGATGGTCGGCCCGCGCAAGGGTCGCTTCGACGAGAACGGTAACAGCCAGCCCATCCCGGGTCACTCGATGCTGCTCGCCGTGCTCGGCACGCTCATCCTCGCGTTCGGCTGGTACGGCTTCAACGTCGGCACGCAGGCGACGGTCCTGTCGGTCGCCGATGACGGCTCGGTTGCCTTCATGGGCGCTGCACTCGGCCGTGTCGCACTCGTCACCACGCTCGGTATGGGTGCCGGCGCGGTGGCCGCGATGATCGTCTCGACGCAGTGGCAGGGCAAGCCCGACCCGCTCTGGATGGCGAACGGCCTGCTCGCCGGTCTCGTGGCGGTCACGGGCGCGGTCCCGCACGTCACCTGGTGGGGTGGCCTCATCCTCGGTGCACTCGGCGGCGCAATCGTGCTCCCCGCGTACCGCTGGACGGTCGACTCGCTGAAGATCGACGACGTGTGTGGCGTCTTCGCGGTCCACGGTGCGGCCGGTGCGCTGGGGACGGTCCTCATCCCGGTGTTCGGCGCGTCCAGCTCGGGCGCGGCCATCCTGGGTGACGGCTACGCCTTCATGGGTGTGACCCAGCTCGTCATGCAGGTCCTCGGCGTCGCAATCATCGCGCTGTGGACGGTCGCGGCGACCGCGGTCACGTTCAAGGTGCTCGACGCGGTGTTCGGACTCCGCGTCTCCGAAGAGGAGGAGCTCGCCGGCCTCGACGCTGGCGAACACGGCATCTCGACGTACCCCGAGTTCGTCGGCGACACCGGTCCCGAGTCCTCCCGCGCCACGCTGACCACGGACGGCGGTGTCCGCACGGACGGTGGCGCTGTCGCGGAATCCGGAGGTGAGACCGATGACTGATGCCGAGTCCATCGACACCGACATCAAGATGGTCGTCGCTATCATCCGGCCCGACCGCCTGACCGACGTCAAGCGGGCGCTGGCCGAGACCGGCGCGCCGTCACTGACCGTGACGGACGTCTCCGGCCGTGGCTCCCAGCCCGCCAAGAAGAGTCAGTGGCGTGGCGAGGAGTACGTCATCGACCTCCACCAGAAGGTCAAAGTCGAGTGCGTCGTGGCCGACATCCCGGCCGAGGACGTGGTCGACGCCATCTCGGAGGCCGCACACACTGGTGAGAAGGGTGACGGCAAGATATTCGTCCTTCCCGTCGAGGGTGCCTACCAGGTCCGCACCGGGAAGGAGGGGGTGGAAGCAGTCTAGGCGACGACTGGCAGCAGGTGCCGCCCTCCCTGTGCCACTTTGATTCCGACGTCGGTCCCTTTACTTCGCAGGCAACGCACCGCGGCCAGCGCGCGACATGGTGTTCGGCTCCGGTGCACCCCTCCATTCTGACACGACAAACGTAGTGTTCTGTGGCAACATTTGTCCAGACAGTGGTAACAATACAACCTTAAACAACCCTTATTCGATTATAATTTGGACGCACGAATTATTACGGACGATAAATTAGACACTTGCAGTGCTTAGCTTTATGTAGTAATGCCTCGTGAGCGTTTAACCGAAGTGAGCATGACGAAATTCACGAAACACAGCCACTCGGTGAACGAACGTCCAGCAAGTATTGACTCGATGCCGGAGGTGGGCGCATGGTACTGACCCCCCTCCAGACCGACGTCGCCACCCTCGCCGAAGGTATCAACCTCATGTGGGTGCTCGTCGTCACCTTCCTCATCTTCTTCATGCACGCCGGCTTCGCCATGCTGGAGGCCGGCCAGGTGCGCTCGAAGAACGTCGCCAACCAGCTGACAAAGAACATGCTAACCTGGAGCGTCGGCGTGATGTTGTACTTCGCACTGGGTGCGGGTGTCTCGACGCTCGTCGGACAGCTAACCGGTCCCGACCCGATGAACGTCGGCGGGGCGTTCAGCTACATCAACGGCGGCTCCGGTGCCTGGGTCAGCTGGCTGTTCGGCGCGGTGTTCGCCATGACGGCAGCGACCATCGTCTCCGGTGCGGTCGCCGGACGCGCGAAGCTCCGCGCCTACGTCGGGTACACCATCCTCCTCGCGGGCGTCATCTACCCCGTCGTGGTCGGGTTCACGTGGGGTGGCGGCATCCTCGCGGAACTCGGCTTCCACGACTTCGCGGGCGGCATGATCGTCCACGGGATGGGCGGCGTCGCCGGCCTCACCGCCGCGTGGGTCCTCGGCCCGCGCATCGACCGCTACAACGCCGACGGCAGCACGAACGTCATTCCGGGACACTCCCTGACGTTCGCCGTCCTCGGCACGCTCATCCTCGCGTTCGGCTGGTACGGCTTCAACGTCGGGACCGCCGCGACCGTGTTCTCGGGGGCCGAGGCCGAGTCGGGCACCCTCGCCCTCGGTGCGTTCGATTACGTCGGGCGCGTCGCGCTCGTCACCACCCTCGGGATGACTTCGGGGGCCATCGGTGCGGCCGCCATCTCGCTCTACAAGACGCAGAAGGTCGACACGCTCTACGTCGCGAACGGCCTGCTCGCCGGCCTCGTTGGCATCACCGGCATCGCCGACGCCATCGTCTGGCCCGGTGCCATCGCCGTCGGCCTCCTGGCCGGGGCACAGCTCCCCATCGTCTTCGAGTTCGTCGAGAAGCGCCTCAAGATAGACGACGTGTGTGCGGTCTTCCCGGTCCACGGTTCGGCCGGTATCCTCGGCGCGCTCGCGTTCCCGCTGGTCGCGATTCCCGGTGCGGAAGCGAGCTTCGTCGCCCAGATCGCGGGCGTCGTGCTCATCGTCGGCTGGACCGTCCTCGCGACGGCCCTCGTCTTCGGCGGTGCGAAGGCAATCGGGCAGGCTCGCGTCTCGGAAGCACACGAGCGTGAGGGGCTCGACGTCAGCGAACACGGCGTCGACACCTACCCCGAGTTCGGCCAGCCCGACGTCGTGACCGACGGCGGCCTCGACGTCTACCGCACCGACGGCGGCCACCCCAACGCCATCAAGATGATCGTCGCATACATCCGCCCGGACAAACTCGGTGACGTCAAGAAGTCGCTGGCGGCCGCCGGCGCGCCGTCGCTGACCGTGACGAACGTCTCCGGCCGCGGCTCCCAGCCCGCGAAGAAGGGCCAGTGGCGCGGCGAGGAGTACGTCGTCGACCTCCACCAGAAGGTCAAAGTCGAGACCGTCGTCGCCGACATCCCGGCCGACGACGTGGTCGACGCCATCGCGGACGCGGCCCACACCGGCGAGAAGGGTGACGGGAAGATCTTCGTCACCCCGGTCGACGACGCCTACCAGGTCCGCACCGGCAACCGCGGCCCGGACGCGGTCTGAGGACCAGTCGCGGCACAGAACACCACTTATCTCTCTTCTTCCGTCCGGTTCCAGCCGCCGATAGCTGCGGCCTCGGTTTCTAGTGGGTCGACCGGATCGGCTTCGCCGGGGCGCTCGTCGTCGAACAGGCCCTGCCGACAGGGCTCGACGAACGGGGCGACCCGCTCGGGCACGGCGTCGTGGCCGTTCTCGTAGAGCGCCACCAGCGCCCGCACGGCCCGCCGACGCTGGCGCGCCATCGAGTACCCCTCAGCAGTGTACTCCGCGGTCGCCACGAGGTCGTCGACGACGTCCGCCGGGACACCCTGCCACTGGCCCGCGGTCGCTTCGAGCATGGGCACGAACTCGGTACTGACCGGGGGATTACGGTGCGCGGCCGCCAGCGCCTCGGGGAAGGTTTCGGCGACCAGGTCGGGACAGACCAGCGAAAGCTGGTAGGTCGCCCGCAGGAGCGTCCGGTCGCCCAGGTCCCCGGTCAAGACGGCGGGGACCCCTTCGACCGCCGCTCTGGAGCGTTTCGCTACCTCGGCGACCAGGTGCTCATCGAACCGGGAAAATCCGGACAATTCACCCTCGAGCACCTGCTGATAGCCAGCCTGCAACTGCTCGGCCACGAACGAGGGGTGCTCGTCTGCCAGCGCGACCAGCGGGTCGGTTTCGTCGAAGTCGACCGTGTCGACCAGCCCCGTGAGCGTCTGCAGGACAGGGTGAGCGTCGAAGTCACCCGCTGTCACGAGCCGTGCAATCGCCTCGACCGTGTACTGGCTCTGGTAGGTGCAGTGGTGTGGCCGACCCGTTCGTTCACCACCGATCTTCAGCCGGAGTTCCCGGGCGAGGGTGTCTGCCGTCGAGGGAGAGACAAGCGCCACATCGACCGCCAGCGGCATCGACCGTTCCGTCAGCGGATAGACGCTCTGTTCGAGTGCACCGACAACGTCGGGAGCGATGGTTTCGAGGTCGATGGCTCCACACTCTCTCAGGTCGCATAGCAACTCCGTGGCGGCCCATCGGACCTGCTGCGATGGGTCTGTGAGCAGGCGGGTGATGGCGTCGATTCGGTCGGCGACGAGCCGCCCGTCGTAGGCTGCGTACTCGCTGAGCGCCCGCAGTGCCGCGTACCGCGGCGTGGTCGCGTCACGGTCCGGTGCCAGGGCGTCGAGGTCGTCGTCGAAGCTGTCGACCAGACTGTCGACAGCTGCTGCCGTGTCGGGGTGCGCCTCCAGTACCTCCACCGCGTTCGAGGCGACGTAGTTGGCGACGCGTTTGCGAACGATGGGCGCGGGGTCGTGCAGTCGCGCGATGAGCTGACGGGCCAGCCACGCCCGCGACTTCGAACTGAACGACTCGTCGTCGAGCGCGCTGGCGACCAGCCGCCCGGTTATCCCGCTGGAGACCGCGACCTGTCGGACGTGGCGATGCTCGTCGTCGATACAGTCGAGGAGTCGACCCGCGAGCGCGGCCCGGTCGATGCTGGCATCGAGTTCCTGATTCTCCTCGAAGACGCTCCCAGTGACGAGAGAGGAGAGCAAGACGACCGTGCTGGCTCGGACCCCTTCGTCGTCGTGTGCCAGCAACGACGCCAGCGTCTCGACGTGCTCGGCAGACGGAACCTCGGCCCACCCCGGCGGGTCACTGACCAGCGATGCATGCAGGTCCGCGACAATCTGGGCAGCCTCGTCCTGGCCGGCGGTCTCGAGTCGGTCCCACAACGGGGCGTCGTCAGATTCCGCCATCGACACCGTAGCGTGCTGTGTAGTAGTCGAAATGTGACTCTACGAACCAGCGCGAGACGCTTTCGAGTTCGTCGACCGGGTCACCCAGTCCCTCGTCCCCAACTTCATAATACCGGCTCACGGTCTCTCCCATGCCGCCCTCGAACGACTCGACGATGACCACCCGGTCGAGGTGTTCGCTGACAGCAGAGAGGGCTGGCTCGACCGCTGTCGTCGCCACGCCGTCGTCGTAGAATACGACGCGGGACTCCTCACGCTGTCCCCGCACCTGCCCGGGATTCGCCCCGGTGACTGCCTCCAGCACGGCTGCCGGGTCGCCGGTGTCCGATACCTCCGCGACGACCCATCCCTGATGTTCTGCCATATCGACTCGTAGAGTTCGGGATGGTAAATTTCATCTGGGGGATGGGTCCTGAACTGTTCCCGAGGTCAGGAGAGCAAGGCCGTCACAGTGACCCCGGGCTGCCGGCTTCCCCCTCTTTGCTCTTACGGCCAGAGAACCGCTAGGACCACTCGAATCGGCCAGTGCGTTTTTTATGATATGCCTCGCCTGTACTACCGAGACAATGGCAGGGGGGCCGAAGCCAATCGTCGAGAGTGCCATCATGGAGGCCACGCGCGAGGCGCTGGCCGAGGAGGGGTACCACGAGCTCTCGTTCGAGTCGGTCGCAGCGGGCTGTGAACACGACCGGAGTACACTCGACCGCTACTACGACGACACCACTCACCTGGTGGCCGCGTTCCTGGAGTACGAGAGCGACCGGTTCACGGAGTTCGTCATGGTCGCACCCGAGCAGCCACACCTGCGCCTGCGGGTTCTGCTGGAGACGCTCGTCGGCCTCGACGCGCTCGACGCCGACGGCCTGCTCGAACCCTACCTCGAACTGTACGTCCACGCGCTGCGCGACGAGCGCATCCGGGCGAGCCTCGACAGCCTCCAGTCGGTGATGTACGATTCACTGGTCGAGACCATCGAACGCGGCGTCGACGACGGGACGTTCGATCCGGTCGACCCCGACCTGGCCGCCTCGGCCATCTTCTCGGTCCACGAGGCGGCGCTCCGCAGGGAGGCGCTTGGTCACGACTCCGCGCGCCTCCGGGACGCGCTGGACCAGTTCGTGCTCTGTCAGCTTCGGCCCGCATAACACCGGTCGGGTCCTGATACCGTGGGAATACGAGAGCGAAGACGAATGTAGCTCGGTGTGGTATCTGTTCACACAGATGTTCCGCAACAGGAGAGACGCGGCCGAGCAACTGGTACAGGTCATCGACGACCACGACCTCGAGGACAAGGTCGACCTCGTGGTCGCCGTCCCGCGTGGCGGCGTGCCCATCGGACGCATCGTCGCCGACGAGCTGGGGGTCCCACTCGACATCGTCGCGGCGAAGAAGCTGGGCGCGCCCGGGAACTCCGAGCTGGCCATCGGGGCGGTGGCAGCGGACGGGAGCCTGTGGCGAAACGAGCCACTCATCGGTCGGCTCGGCGTGCCCGAGACGTACGTCGACGAGGAACGCGAGCGCGTCGCCGAACTGGCTCGCGAGAAGGCAGAGCACTACCGGGTCGACGGGGCCGAGACCGTCGCCGGCAAGCACGTCATGGTCGTCGACGACGGCGTCGCCACGGGGGCGACCATGTTCGCCTGCGTCGAATCGCTCGAGAACGCAGACGCCGCGTCGGTGACCGTCGCCGTCCCGGTCGGCCCACCGAACACCGTCGAACAGCTCCGTCGGGTCGCGGACGACGTGGTCGTGGTCTCGTCCCCACCACACTTCGCCGCCGTCGGGCAGTTCTACGACCACTTCGAGCAGGTCTCGGACGACGAGGCTATCGCGATGCTCCACGGAGAGCGCCGCGGAGCGCCGGGCGCTTGACCAGCGCGAACCCCACGCAGATGACGAGGAAGCCCACGACGGTCCCCGCGGAGACGACCTCGTCCAGCCAGTACCAGCCGACGACCGTCGCGAACACGGGGGCGACGTAGCCGACGAGGTTTATCTCGACCGGCCCGAGTCGGTCGAGCAGGCCGAAGTACAGCAGGTAGCCGGCGACACCGGCGGCGAGGACGAGATAGCCGAAGGCGATGGCGATGCGGGGGGTGACCGTGATGGTCTGGGGTTCGCCGGCGAGGACGCTGGCCACGTGGAGGAGCGGTCCGCCGACGAGCATCATCCAGCCCTGGCGAGCAGCCACACCGAGCGCAGGAGACTCGCGACGGAGGCCCACTGCGGCGAGCGCGAACGCCGCCGCGGACGCGAGGAGGAGCCCGACACCGAGCGGGTCTGGGGCGTCGACTGCCATCGGGCCGGGGACGGCGAGGATAGCGGTGCCGATGAGGCCGAGGCAGACACCGGCGACGCGAGACGGCGTGGGCCGGGCGGTGTCGAGGAACGCGGCGGCGAAGCCGACGCTCCAGATGGGGACGGTCGCGAGCACGACCGCGCCGACCGCACCCGAGACGCGGGCCTGGCCCACGAAGAGCAAGCCGTTGTGGACCGCGACGATGCCGATGCCGCCGACGAGGATGCTCCGGGCGTCTGCGGAACCCGGCACGATGCGCTGCCCGCGAACGAGCGCGTACGCGAGGACGACGATGCCGATGGCGTCGAACCGGAGCGCCGCCATCAGCAGCGGGTCGACACCTGCCTTCGCGGCGCGGATCGCCGGATACGACGCGCCCCACAGCGCGGCGAGCGCGACGAAGCCGAACAGGTTCTCGTGACGCGTCACGATTCGACCGAGGAGAGGCCTCGAAATATCACTTGTGTGGTGGCAACGCTCAACATGATTGCCGATGGCGGGGCTAGCCACCCCGATTCTCACAGCCCGAGACCGACGCGCCAGTGGGTCAACCCTTTTAGGACCGACTCCGAACGCCATGCCATGCACGAGGAGAACTCGCGGAACCTGTACGACCGGGCGCTCTCTGTCATGCCCGGTGGCGTCAACTCTGCCGTCCGTGCCGCCATCGAGCCGTACCCCTTCTTCGTCGAGCGCGGTGACGGCGGCCACGTCATCGACGCGGACGGGAATCGCTACATCGACTGGGTGCAGGGTCTCGGCCCGCTCCTGCTCGGTCACGACCTGCCCCAGCCGGTCCAGTCCGCGGTCCAGAAGCACGCCAGCAACGGCCCGATGTTCGGCGCGCCCGCCGAAATCGAGGTCGAACACGCCGAGTTCGTCACCCGGCACGTCCCGAGCGTCGAGATGATTCGCTTCGTGAACTCCGGGACCGAGGCGACCGTCTCCGCGGTCCGCCTCGCCCGCGCCTACACCGGTCGCGACAAGATCGTCGTGATGCAGGGCAGCTACCACGGCGCGAACGACTCGACCCTCGTGGAGGGCGAGGGCGGCGACCTCCACCCTTCCAGTCCCGGCATCCCGGACTCCTTCGCCGAGCACACCATCGCGGTGCCGTTCAACGACCACGAGGCCGCCCACCACGTCTTCGAGAAGCACGGCGACGACATCGCCGGCGTGCTCGTCGAACCCGTCCTCGCGAACTACGGCATCGTCTCCCCGACCGACGAGTACCACGAGACCCTCGAAGAACTGTGTGAGGACAACGACGCCCTGCTCATCTTCGACGAGGTCATCACGGGCTTCCGCGTCGGTGGCCTCCAGTGCGCCCAGGGCAAGTTCGACATCGACCCCGACATCACCACGTTCGGGAAGATCATCGGCGGCGGCTTCCCAGTCGGCGCCATCGGTGGCAAAAGCGAGATCATCCGGAACTTCACGCCCTCGGGCGACGTGTTCCAGGCCGGCACCTTCTCGGGCCACCCCGTGACGATGGCCGCCGGGCTGGAGACCCTGAAGTTCGCCGCCGAGAACGACGTGTACGACCACGTCAACTCCCTCGGTGAGAAGTTGCGGCGCGGCCTCACCGAGATATGTGCCGACTACGCCCCCGAGTACACCGTCGTCGGGACCGACTCGATGTTCAAGGTCATCTTCACCCGCGAGGGCCCGGGGGACCTCGAGGGCCAGTGCGAGGCCGGCTGCCAGCAGCGCCCCGGCTGCCCACGCTTCGAGTACTGCCCGAAAGACGGCGGCGACGTGGCCGCAGCCGAGACCGACCG
Organism: Haloarchaeobius pelagicus; assembly: GCF_051207375.1. NCBI lineage: Archaea > Methanobacteriati > Methanobacteriota > Halobacteria > Halobacteriales > Halorubellaceae > Haloarchaeobius > Haloarchaeobius pelagicus. The sequence goes on from NZ_JBPJZD010000002.1 coordinate 690,858, forward strand.
CTGGCGGCGGCTGTTCTGGCCCAAGATGAAAGAACAGGGCGTCTTCCTCAGCCAGAACCAGTTCGAGTCCCAGTTCGTCTCCTACGGGCACACCGAGGAGGACGTCGAGGAGACGCTGGAGGCGTACAAGGAAGCGTTGTAGCGCACCGCGAACACGCCTTCTTTCTCCCTCCACTCCCAACTCCCACCAGATGCCAGACGACCCGGTCCTCTCCGAGGCCGAGCGCGCAAAGCTCGATTCGAGCCCCGACGATTCGTTCTACGACCAGCCGCGCTTCGTCCACCACGTCGACGACGGCTTCAGGGACCGGCTCACGGACCTCTATTCGGACCACCTCGACGACGGCGACGAGGTTCTGGACGCGATGTCGAGCTGGGTGTCGCACCTGCCCGACGAACTCGAATTCGAGCGCGTGGTCGGGCACGGCCTGAACGAGGCCGAACTGGCCGAGAATCCTCGACTGGACGAGTACGTGGTCCAGAATCTGAACCAGGACCAGGCCCTTCCGTTCGCAGCCGACAGCTTCGACGCGGTGCTGTGTGCCGTCTCGGTGCAGTACCTGCAGTACCCGGAACCCGTCTTCCGGGAGTTCGCGCGGGTGCTCCGGCCGGGTGGGGTCCTCGTCGTCTCCTTCTCCAATCGAACGTTCTGGCAGAAGGCCATCCGGGCGTGGCGCGAGGGGTCGATGGACGAGCGTTCGGACCTCGTGGGACGCTACTGCGAGGCGGCCGGGTTCGAGGTGGTCGAGACGGTTCGTGAGTCGAGACAGTCCGTCCTGCCCGGGATGGGTGGCGACCCGTTCTACGCGGTCGTGGCACGCCGAACCTGATTTGATATAGTGCCATAGAATTCATCGGCTGAAACACCCGGAATGAGGCATCGACCGTGAGACGGCTCGAATCGTTCTAGAACGGCTGATTTCTCTGCGATGCCGGGGTGACGGCCCGTCACAGCCTGGCGAGCGACGGGCGAGAGACAAACTGGAGGGCTTTTCACCCTCGGCCGCCGATTCCCGACCATGCGAACACGTGGGACCATCCGACTCGCCACGCGAGGCTCCGACCTCGCGCTGCGACAGGCGGCGACGGTCCGGGACGCCCTCGAAGACCAGCGATACGAGGTCGAGCTGGTCGAAGTGGAGACCGAGGGCGACCGGATACGCGACGAGTTGATACAGGACCTGGGGAAGACCGGGGCGTTCGTCCGGTCGCTGGACGAGGAGATCCTCGACGGGAACGTCGACGCTGCCGTCCACTCCATGAAGGACATGCCGACGGAGCTGCCCGACGACCTCGTGGTCGCGGGCGTTCCCGAGCGCGCTGCACCGGGCGACGTGCTCGTTACCCCCGACGGGACGTCGGTCGACGACCTCGAACCCGGGGCGGTCGTGGGCACCTCGTCGATGCGACGACAGGCCCAGATAGAGAACTACCGCGATGACCTTGTCGTCGAACCCCTCCGCGGGAACGTCGACACCCGGGTCGAGAAGCTGCTCGCGCCCGCCCTCCAGCGCGAACACGAGCGCCGGAGCGAGGCGGACAAGGAGCGCAAAGGCGCAGTCGGTAAGGACGACCCTGACCCCGAGTTCGACCAGACCACCGACGAGTGGTTCGAGTCCCTCTCCGAGATTCGCAAGCGTGCCCTCGGCCGCGAGGTCGAAACCGACTACGACGCCATCGTGCTCGCCGAGGCCGGCCTGCGGCGGTCCGGGCTGCTCCACCACATCGAGTACGAACAGCTTCCAACCACCGAGTTCGTCCCGGCCGCCGGCCAGGGCGCACTGGCCGTGACGGCGGCGGACGGCGAGACCGCCGAGGCCATCCACAAGACGCTCGACCACCCCCGGACCCGCGTCGAGACGACGGTCGAACGGACCGTGCTCGCCGGACTCAACGGCGGCTGTATCGCCCCAATCGGCGTTCACGCCATGATTCAGGGCGAGTACGTCCGGACCACGGCGCAGGTGCTCCATCCCGACGGCGAGGGCGTCGTCAAGGAACGACGCGACCTCCCGGTCGAGACCCACGCGAAAGCCGCCCGAGAGTTCGCCGAGGACCTGAACGAGAAGGGCGCGGCCGAATACGTGCAGGCCGCCCGCGAGAAATGACGGGGAAGGTCTACCTCGTCGGGAGCGGCCCCGGCGACCCCGAACTGCTGACCGTGAAGGCCACTCGCCTCCTCGAGGAGGCCGACGTGGTCCTGCACGACAAACTCCCGGGGCCGGAGATTCTGGGCCTCATCCCCGAGGAGAAGCGCGAGGACGTGGGCAAGCGCGCCGGCGGCGAGTGGACCCCGCAGGAGTACACCAACAAGCGGTTGGTCGAACTCGCCGAGGAGGGCAAGACGGTCGTCCGCCTGAAGGGTGGCGACCCGTTCGTCTTCGGCCGCGGCGGCGAGGAGGCCGAACACCTCGCCGCGAACGGTATCGAGTTCGAGTACGTCCCCGGCATCACCTCCGCCATCGCCGGAGCTGGCGTCGCAGGCATCCCGGTGACCCACCGCGACCACGCCTCCTCCGTCTCGTTCGTCACGGGCCACGAGGCCCCCACGAAGGAGGAGTCCGCAGTGAACTGGGAGGCGCTCGCCGCGACCGGCGGCACCATCGTCGTCTTCATGGGCGTCGGCAAGCTGCCGGAGTACACGAAGGCCCTGCGTGAGGCCGGGATGGACCCCGAGACGCCCGTCGCGCTGGTCGAGCGTGCCACCTGGCCGGACATGCAGGTCGCGACCGGGACCCTCGACACCATCGTCGACGTTCGAGACGCAGAGGGTATCGAGCCCCCCGCGATCACCGTCATCGGCGACGTCGCGGGCACGCGTGAGGAGGTGCTTGAGTTCCTCCAATGACGACCAGAGACACGACCGTCGCCGTCTTCCGCCCGGACGACGAGCGCCTCACGAACGCGGTCGAGCTCATCGAATCGCTGGGCGCGACGCCGGTTCCGGACCCGATGCTGTCGGTCCGGCCGTCGGGGTCGGGCCCGCAAACGGGCGCGGACTACACCATCCTCACGAGCAAGACCGGCGCGGAACTCGCCCGCGAGGCGGGCTGGGAGCCCGGCGAGACCACGGTCTGTGCCATCGGTCCCTCGACCGCCCAGGCGCTCCGCGACCAGGGCTACGAGGTGGACCGGATTCCGGGCGAATACACGTCCAGTGGGCTGGTTTCGGAGCTTGCGGGTGACGTCGACGGCGCGACCGTCGAGGTCGCCCGGAGCGACCACGGGAGCGACGTGCTCATCGACGGCCTCTGGCAGGCTGGCGCGTTCGTCCACGAGACGGTGCTGTACGAACTCGTCCGGCCCGAAGGCGCAGGTGAGTCGGTCGAACTGGCTGCTGCGGGCGACCTGGACGCCGCCGCGTTCACCTCCTCGCTCACGGTCGAGAACTTCCTCGCGACCGCCGACGAGAAAGGGATCCGTGAGGAAGCGCTCGCCGGGCTGAACGACGCCGTCGTCGGCGTCATCGGCCCGCCGACCCGCGAGACGGCCGAATCGCTCGGTATCGCGGTCGACGTGGTCCCCGACAACGCTGACTTCGAGGAGCTGGCCTGTGTGGTCGTCGAGGAAGCCGCCCCGACGTACCACGACTGAGTTCGAATCCCGATTTTCGGCAGTATACGGCATCGAGCACCCGATTCGCGAGAGAATTCTGTGTTGGCTGGTTATCGCCCGGTTCCGGGCGATAAACTACATACTGCGATATCAAATCAAGTTTGCACAGGAACCCCCATCCGTCGGCAGCGGGCGAGAGAAAGCGGCTCTGGTGGTTTCTGGCCGATTCAGGGGGGATTCGTCAGTTCACACCACCGACGCCGGAGGAGGCGTCGGGCAGGTCGTACGGCGTCGCGTCCATCCCGAGTTCCTCCAGGGCGGCCGCCATGTGCTCGTCCTTCGCGTAGTCGGCACCGTCCTCCTCGCGGATGCGCTGGGTCGTCGCCAGCACCTCAGCGCGGCGGTCGTCGGGGATGTCGTACTTGTCCGTCGAGAGCTCGATGACGAGGCCGTTGTTGTCCTTGGTGTAGATGGAGTGGAAGATGCCCCGGTCGAACACGTTGTAGTGGTGCCCGGCCTCGTCTAGCGCGTCCATGACCTCCTCGTAGCGCTCGGGGTCGACGCTGAAACAGAGGTGGTGGACCGCGCCGACGCCGCCGCGGACCCCGCGGGCCGAGGGCCGGTCGTCGCTCACGAAGAAGGTGAGGATGCGACCATCGCCGGTGTCGAAGAACAGGTGGGTCTGGGAGGGGTCGTCGAGGTTCGGTTGCCGGAGCACGAGTCGCATGCCGAGGAGGTCGCGGTAGAACGCGAGCGTGTCTGCCTCGTTGCTCCCCCAGATGGTGATGTGGTCGGTGCCAGTCGTTCGGAAGGGGCTCTCGGGGAACTCGTCGGTGACGGGTGCTTGCTGCTGGTCGCTCATGGGAGAATGGTACGGGTTCTCGACCGATAAACGCTCGTGGACACCGCCGTCACCCGGTGACAGGCGTGTCCCCAGTACGAACCCGTCACGACGTCGACACCGAGAGGGCACAAGACGGATTACCGGTCGGAACAGGGCTGGTGGGTGACGGTGCAGTGACGCCGTGTGGAACGGTCGATGGTCTGTATTCACCATATAATGATTCGGCCGAATATATTCACGGTTTTTTCAGACTGTAGAAATCCGAAGTGCATTGAAGCGCCGTCCGCCAGACGTGCCGGATATGTGCCGGAACACGACCGCCAGGAGGGCAGACCCGTGAAGGTAACGCGGCGAGATTTCCTGACGGCAGCGGGTGCTGGCGCTGTCGGCGCACTCGCCGAAGGGGCCTGGAGCGCCACACAGGCGACAGACCCCATCACCAGCGTCGAGAACCCGCTTCGAGCCTACCCGAATCGAGACTGGGAGGAGGTGTACCGCGAGATGTACGCGTACGACGACGTGGACTGGACGGTGTGTCACCCGAACTGCACCCAGTCGTGTGCGCTCAACTTCTACATGAAAAACGGCGTGCCGATTCGGGCGGAGCAAGTCTACCACAACGAGGCCCCGTCGGTCGGCCCGTCCGGGTACGAGGACGCCGGCGTCAGCCAGCAGTGGAACCCACGCGGCTGCATGAAGGGACTCACACTGCATCGGCGGACGTTCGAGCCGTCCCGCATCAAGTACCCAATGGTCCGGAAGGGCTGGGACCCCGACGACCCGAACCCTGAAGGCCGGGGCGAGGACGAGTTCGAACGCGTCTCCTGGGAGACGGCTATCGACCTCCTCGCCGAGAAGATGGCGAAACTCGAGGACAACAAACGGTTCCACGTGTTCAACGCCATCAAAGCCGACGGGCTGTTCACCCGACACGGCGCCGGCCGCCGACTTGCCTCCATCTTCGGGGGCTGTGAGTGGACCGAGTACGACTGGTACGCCGACCTGCCGCCGGGCCACGTCATCACGACAGGGTACCAGACGTCCGACTCCGACGCCGCGGCCTGGCGGAAGGGCGACTACACCATCATCCAGGGGAAGAACCTCATCCACAACAAGCTCGCGGACAACCACTGGCTCCAGGAGACCCGCGAGCGCGGTGGGAAGATGGTCGGCATCTACCCAGACTACTCGCCCACCGTCCAGAAGTGCGACCGGTGGCTACCCATCCGGCCTGGCTCCGACCCCGCGATTCCGCTGGGGTTCGCACACGTCATCATCGAGGAAGACCTGTACGACGCCGAGTTCATGCGGCAGTTCACGAGCCTGCCGCTGCTCGTCCGTGACGACGACGAGAAGTACCTCCGCGCCCACGACGTGTTCGCCGACCACGAGCCGCCCGGCGAGGACGAGGAGGGGTATGGCGACTTCGTCGTCCTGACCCAGGACGGGGACCTCCAGCCCCTCACCCGCGAGGAGGTCGGGTCGGACACGCCGGCCACGCCGCGACTGGAAGCCGAGACGAGCGTCACGCTCGAATCGGGCGAGACGGTCGACGTCCGGACCGACTTCAGCCGGCAGAAGGCCAACGTGATGGCGAACTACAGCCCGGAGCAGGTCGCCGAAATCACGACGGTGCCGGCAGACGCCATCCGAAAGACCGCCAGAGAGTTCGCGCAGGCCGAGAAGGGCCAGTGGTTCACCGGCGAGGGTATCAACCACTGGTTCCACGGCAACAGCGAACTCCAGCGCTCCATCTTCTTCGTCCAGTCGATGCTGAGCAACATCGGCGACGCCGGGAAGGGCTACTACAACTACTCCGGCCAGTACAAGATAGAACTCCTCGACGGCTACCCACACTACGTCAATCCCGACGGGCACGCAGCCCACGGGATGTACCCCGGGTACGCGCTCGCCTTCTTCGGTGGCGAATCACTGGACCCACACGAGATTCGCGGGGACTTCGACCGCGAACTCGACCTCGTCGCCCAGGGCGACGCCGAGGAGCCGGTGATTCCGGAGGGGGCAGAGTCGTACACGATGTCCAAGCCGACGGTCCTCTGGACCATGAACTGCAACCTCCTGAACCAGACCAAACATCAGGAGCACGTCGTGGAGAACTTCGTCCGGCACCCCGACACCGCCAACGAACTGCTCGTCGTGTCAGATATGCATATGACCTACTCCGCCCGCCACGCCGACATCGTGCTGCCGGTCCACTCGTGGCTGGAGTGTGAGTACCCCGACATCACCGTGGGGCCGGAGAACCCCTTCGTCACGATGGACCACGGCATCATGGACCCGATCTACGACACCAAACAGGACGGGGAGATCATCGCGCTGGTCGCCGAGAAACTCGACGAGAAGCTTCCGCCGGCGGAACGGACCGTCGACTCCTACCGGGCCTACTTCGAGAAGTTCCTCGACGACGACGGCGACGTCCGGGAGTACATCCAGGAGACGTTCGACCACGGCATGACCACCCAGGACATCGACGTCGAGGACCTCGAGGACGGACCGGAGCGGCTCCAGCTCAAGACCTACCCCCGGGTCCCGTTCTACTCGCAGGTCCACGATGACCGCCCCTTCTACACGAAGACAGGACGGATGGAGTTCCACAAGGAGGAAGACCGGTTCGTCGAGCTGGGCCGTGGGGACCTCGACCACATCGAGAGCGTCGAAGGGACCCCCTACGGTCGCGGCCAGAAGTGGCCCGAGGCCGGGGAGGAGACCAACCCCATCTACGAGGACGGCTACCAGTTCTACCACAACACGCCCCACTCGAAGTACCGCACCCACTCCTCGTGGGGCATGACCGACTGGAACCTCATCTGGGCGGCCCGCGACTTCGGGAGTGTCAGCGGCGACCCCGAAGGCACGGAGCGTCTCGTCGAGGACTTCTCGTTCCCGCAGGGGGACGGCGAGACCGAAGAGGTCGCCCCACTCGGAGAAGCGTTCGCAGAGATACACCCGAACGACGCGGCGACCATCGGGGTCGAGAACGGCGACTACATCCGCGTCAAAGGCGAGCGGGGCGACACCGTGGTCCGCGTGATGGTGTCCGAGCGGCAGCGACCGGCCAGTGCGGGCGAGCGCGGCCTCGGACAGGTCACCATCTGGCACGGCTGGTGGCCCCAGCAGTTCCCCGACGACGAGGCCGACGACGACGGTGTCAAGGGGTTCAACGTGACGACGAACATCTGGTTGGACCCGGGACAGGAGACGGACGACCTCGTCCACCACGGCGTGTTCGGCGACCCCAACGTCTCGGACGTGGTCGACGAGGACATCGCCTGGCACGGCGCCGAACTCGAAGAAGGGTACGAGGAGACCGTCTGGGCCCCGACCGGAGTCAACCGGGACGACCTCGTCACCATCGAGAAGTACGAAGAGGCGGACTGGTGGCCCGGCGACGCCCGACGAGACGACCTGATGCAGGACTACATCGGCGGTTCGCTGCAATCCGACGCTGCAGGAGGTGACGACTGATGCCACAAGTATTCAATCCACAACTCGGTCACGAGCACAGCTACCCGTACGAGCACCGCGAGGACGAGCGCGACTGGCACTGGGGGATGGTCGTCAACACCAACCGCTGCATCAACTGCAACACCTGCTCGTTCGCGTGTAAGTCCACCTGGACCAGCGGCGAGGGTGAAGAGTACATGTGGTGGATGAACGTCGAGACCGAGCCCTACGGCGGCTACCCGATGGGCTGGGACATGCGGCTGCTCGACGACCTCAGTGCGGCCGAGACCATCTTCGACGCCGCCGACGAGACCGAGCAGGTCCACGGCTACATCGCGGAGAAGCAGGCCTGGGAGTACCCCGCACTGGGCGACGACCAGGTCCACGGCGAATACCCCGAGGGCGAGGTCGTCGAGTCCGACCTCGAGGAAGACGAGTACCACGACATCTGGCAGTTCTACCTCCCGCGGCTCTGCAACCACTGCAAGAACCCGGCCTGTCTCGCCGCCTGTCCGCGCAAGGCTATCTACAAACGCGAGGAGGACGGTATCGTCCTGCTGGACCAGGAGCGGTGCCGGGGATACCGGCGCTGTGTGAAGGCGTGTCCGTACCACAAGCCGATGTACAACCCGGAGACGGGTGTCACGGAGAAGCCGGTTGGCTGCTATCCTCGCATCGAGGACGGGAACGTCCCCCGGTGCGTCTCCTCGTGTATCGGGAAGACCCGGCTCCACGGGAACATCAACCGGGGCCCCGACGCCGGCCCTGCCGGCGGGAAGGCGTCGGCCGCGAGCGGTCGGTCGCCGATCAACTACCTCGTCCACTCCGACGAGAAGGTAGCGCTACCACTGTACCCCCAGTTCGGGACCAGGCCGCAGGTGTTCTACATGCCGCCGTACCACGTGCCACCGGAGTTCCTCACCCAGATGTTCACGCCCAACACCGAGCAGAAGCGAAACGACTGGCCCGGGTCGACCTACGAGGAGTCCATCCGAATCGTCCAGGAGCGGGTCCGGAACCCGAGCCACGAGGTGCTCGGTATCCTCCAGCTGTTCGGCGCGACGACGCGGCTTATCGAGACGTACAACGTCAAAGAGAACCGCGTGAAAGGCTGGGACCGCAAGGGCAACAAGGTCGTCGACGTGCCCATCGAAGAGCCGATGGAAGTCCGGGAAGGCGAGCAGTGGACCAACCAACCCTGAGGTGAGACCGATGGAGGACACACCGGAGTTCCACGCGCGACGCGCAGCACTGTACGGCTTCGCCGCCACGGTCTTCCAGCACCCGGACGAGTCCGTCGTGTCCGACCTGCTCGACGAGGAGGTCCACGCCGCCATCGGAGACGCCGGCTTCGCGCTGGACCTCGTCGACGAGACGACGGCCCTGCTGGCGGCGCTCGAAGACGTCGAGCCCGACGCCCTGGAGCCCGCGTACAACGCACTGTTCGGGCTTCCAGGCGACGAGGGGACCTACCCGGTCGTCCCGTACGAGGCCCACTACACCACCGGCGAGGAGGTCAACGAGAGCCAGCGTCGCATCGGCACCGTGGTGGGAATCCTCGAGGAGTTCGGACTGGGGGTCAGCGACGACTTTCACGAGCGACAGGACCACGTCGCGGTCGAACTCGAACTCATGCAGGTCGCCGCTGCCCAGCGTTCGGTTGCACTCGAGCGGTCGAGACGGGAGTCGGTCGACCGCCTCGAACGGGCGACCGCGACGATACTCGACGAGCACCTGACCAGGTTCGTCCCGGCTTTCGCACACCGCGTTCGGGATGCCACCGAGAGCATCGATGCGGCGGCAGTCGAGGTCTACGTCGCGGGTGCCGACCTCGCGGCGGCACTGGTCCAGCAGGACGTGGCGAGCCACCCCGAACCACCGGCCCCCGGAACGGGGGTGAACGCCGATGATTGACCTCAACCGCGCGGCAGCCAGGCGGGCGACCCTCGCGACGGTGGTGGTCGTCGCGCTGTTCCTCGTCGGCCAGAGCGTCGTCACGGCCGCCGTCACCTCCGGCCAGCAACCACTCGCGGCGACCGACCAGCTCCCACAGACCGCCGACAGCGACCACTGGGCGGACGCGCCGAGCCGGACCGTCTCGCTGTCGAAACAGCAGATGGCGATTCCACACGGTGGCGGGAGCGTCGACGAGTTGCAGGTGCAGGCACTGACGAACGAGACACACGTCGCCTTCCGGTTGACCTGGGAGGACCCGACGAACGACACGACGCTCAGGGCACCCGGGAACTACAGCGACGCGGCCGCCATCATGCTGCACAGCGGCGAGCAACCGCCGATTACGATGGGTGCGACCGGGACCCCGGTCGACATCTGGTACTGGCGGGCCCAGTGGCAGTACGGTGCCGCCGACCGCTCCGAGTGGGGCGGCGACATGTACGCCTATCCGCACCCGGATGCAGAGACGAAGCCCGGACTGGCCGCCGACAACCCGCTCTCGAAGGACCGCTACGACGACTACGGCCAGAACTACTACGCGGCCGGCTACGGCTCGTTGAGCCACGCACCGACCCAGACCGTCGACGCCCGTGGGACACGTGCTGGCGACGAGTGGTCGGTCGTGTTCGTCCGCGAGCACACGACGGACGGCGAGTACGACGCGACGTTCCGCCAGAACGAGACGATGTACCTCGCGTTCGCCGTCTGGAACGGGAGTACCGACGAGGTCAACGGGAAGAAGTCCCTCACGTTGCGGTTCACGACGCTGGACACGGGGAGTGGCGAACTCGCCGCTGCCGACCCTGCGACCGACGGCGATAGCGGGAGTACCGGTGGCAGTACCAGCGGCGGTGCCAGCAGCGGGAGTAGCGCTACTGGTGAACTGCTCCGGTCCATCGGCACGCTCGTCGCGATAGCCGCACTTAGCTGGACACTCGCCTACTGGCGGGTGGTACGATGAGCCGCGAGCAGGCCAGTGCCGGTCGGCGTCGGCCCGCCGCCGACGAACCCGGGCTGCGGCAAGCGCTCGGGGCTGCCGAGCCCCGGACGAGACAGGACGCGGCCATCGCGCTGGTCGACCGGGCAGGAGACGGACTGGCTGCGGCGACCGTCGACCGGCTCGCGGCCCGTGCCAGGGAGGACGACGACCCCGAGGTGCGCCAGTTCGCTGTCGAGGCACTGGGCGTCGCCGGCACGGGGACCGAGACCCTCTCGGCGGCGCTCGAGGACCCCGAGCCCTGGGTCCGGGCCGAGGCGGTCGTCGCTCTCTCGCGAGCTGGCAGGAGCGACGAGCAGCTCCGGTCCGCACTCGACGACGAGAACGGCTGGGTCAGACGTAACGCGGTCATCGCGCTCGGGAAGCGTGGCGCCATCGGCCACCAGTCCGCCGTCGACCGTATCAAGACGGACCCTCACCCGGCCGTCCGGGAGTACGCAGCCCAGTACCTCGGGGAGGTCGTCGAGGACGTCGAAGAAGCCGAACGGATCCTCGCAGCCGTCCTCGCTCGCGAGCCGAACGCGTTCGTGCGTGCGAAGGCCGCCGAGAGTCTCGGAGAACTCGGGACCGACCGGGCCGAGCAGGCCCTCGAGACCCACGGCGTGACCGACCAGAGCGAGGACGTCGCACGAACCGCAACGCGCGCACTCGCGGCTGCCCGCGGAACCGAGCCGGAGGAGCTGGACGTCGACATCGAGTCCCCGGGTGCACCCGGCAGGGGGCCGGACACGCCGGCCGACCAGTCGGTCGACAGGTTCGACCCGGCCGGGTCGTTCGGCTCGAGCCGAACCGGCTCACAGGGGGCGGCCCCCGGCGGCGCACCTGGATTCGAGCCCCGGCGAGACCTGAACACCAACCCCGACCCCGACCTCTGACGATGCCATACGAACTCGATACGACACCAGACGGTACGACCGAGACGGAGACCGACAGCGAGCCGACCGAGGAAGCCTCGGACACGCCCTCGCTCGGGATGACGATTCCCGAGGAGCACGTCGGTGCGTTCGTCGCCGAGGCACTCGACGACCCCGAACGGTCGACGGAGTGGCGAGACGTCGTTGACGCGATGGTCGCGCCGAGTGCCCGGGACGTCTGGGACACCCTGTCTCCCACGGAACAGGCAACCGAAGTGCTCACGAAGGCCGCCGAGTACGACCGTCGCGCCACCGAACGGTTCGACGACGTGTCGCCGACCGCCGACCAGGAGACGGTACAGCCGGTCATCGACGAGGGGCTCCGCTGCCGGCGCAACGCCGACACGTTTCGCGACGGCGTCGCCGCCGCGTACAGCGAAGGAGTACTCGACGACGACGCGCTCGTGGAGGCGCTGCGGCAGTCCGCGTTCGACACGGCCCTCATCGCCGAACGAGAGGACTACCTCGAACGCCTCGACAGCACCTTCGACATCGACTTCCGGCCGTACGGTGGGACGTTGATGGACGACGAATCCGGCCCGGCTCCGACGACGGAGCACGGAGAAACCTGGTGACAGGGGCTACCCGGGCCACCGCAGCCGACGGGACGAACCCGGTGACAGGCGTGTCCCCAGTCAGACACCGTTCGCGACCTCCTCCAACCGTAGCGGATGAGTTCCAGCTATCACTGAGCCGGTGACTGAGCTACAGCGGACAGTTGCGACACATAGAAGCGACCCGGATACCGGGCGTCTGGAACGCGAGGGTCTACCAACTCTGGTACCCGAAGAAGGTGTTCGGGGGTCAGGACCGATAATAGTAGTACGTCGAATAGGCCGCAAAGACGACCGCCAGTGCAGTGCCAGCAGAGACGGCAAAGAGGACACGGCCGGCCGCACCGGTGGTCAGTCCCTCGAAGCCGGTGATGACTGCGAGTGTACTGGACAGGTGCGCCATCAGTACCATCGCACCCAGCATCGCGACTAGGGCGACGATCGTGCGGCCGATATCGACGATTCCCGAGGTGGTCCTTGACACGTATTATGCCTCTTCCTTGAGACAGTTATTACTTCTCAGGAGCATCGAGAGTGAGTTAGAACGCCAGTCTCACTCTTCCGTCTCTTCGACCGCCTCTTCGACCGCCTCCTCAGCCGCCTCCACGACCTCGTCCGGTTCCGGTTCCGGCGGTCGCTTGACGACGAGCACTGGCCCGACCGACAGCTCAGCGACCTGGTCGACGTCCTCGCCGAAGACGACCGACCGGAGCGAGGGGGCGCGTTCGCCCATCACGACGAGGTCGTGTTCGGTCGCAGCCGTCGCCGTGGCGCGGATCGGGGCGTCGGTCAGCTGGACGGTGGTGTCGAGCACGTCCTCGGAGAAGCCGTGCTCGACGAACCAGTCGTAGGCGGCCTCGACGAGCGCGGTTCGTTCGGACAGCGTCTCCTCGTCGGGGGCGGTCGCGAAGATAGAGATGGTGACGTCGTCGTTCGCGAACACCGCCGCGGCGTACTCGACGACGCGCTCGACGGCCACGTCGGGGTGGACCGGGACGAGTACCTTCTCGACCTGTGGTGTCGGATTGGGGATGAGGTAGGCGTCACAGCCCGTCTCGTCGGCGACGCGGTTGATGGTCTTCTCCGCGTCGTGGGTGAAGACGATGCGGGTCTCCGGCGCCGGGCCGTACTCCTCGAACAGTTCGACCACGTCCGCGAGCTTGTTCTGTGCCTGTTCCTCGAACTCCATCTTTCCCTGTCCGGGCGGCGTCTGCTCGGGGAGGACGTGGTAGCCCAGCAGCAGGACCGGCACGTCCGCGAGGACCTCGGCCACGCCTGGCGAGACGCTCTCTCCCTTCAGCACCTGCACCGGAACGAGTACGCGTCGGGTCATACGGCACCTCGTAGTTTCACATCGCGGGCGTAGTACAAGTACCACACCCCTGCCAGTACCATCACGGCGACGCCGATGAGCTGTGAGGCGGGCTTCATGAACGCGATGAGCCCGAAGCTCGAGATGGCCCCGAGGACCGGAATCACGGGGCCGAGGGGCACCTCGAAGTCCGGTTCGTACCACTCCGGCGGGGACCGCCGGATGACCACCAGCGCGACGCACATCAGGCCGTACATGATGAGATGCAGGAACGAGGCCACCTCGGCCAGAATCTCGACCTGCCCGGTTCCGACGAGCACGAGCACCGGCCCGGCTGCCGAGACCAGGGCGATGTGTGGGGTACCGTACTTGAGGTTGAGCCGCCGGAAGCGCTCGGGGACGATGGCGTCACGGCTCAGGGCGTAGATAGCCCGCGAGGACGAGAGGATGCTCGCGTTCGCCGACGAGAGCGTCGCGAGCAGCCCCGCAATCAGGATGGCGACCGCCCCCGCGAGTCCGAAGAAGTCCCGGGCGACCTCGACCATCGCGGTCTCACCGAACTGTTCGAGGCGTGGACTCCCGAACGCGCTCGTCGCGACGAAGATGGTCGCGACGTAGAACACGCCGACGAGGAGGACCGAGCCGACCATCGCCAGCGGGAGGTTCTTGCCCGGTTTCTTCACCTCACCCGCGACGGTCGCGACCTGTGCGAACCCGAGGTAGGAGGTGAACACCAGCGCCGCGGTCGAGAAGACGGGGGCGAGGCCGAACCGGAAGAACGTCTCTGGTGCCGAGGCCCGACCGAACACCCCGAGGGCGTCGAGGCTGCCGTAGGTCAGGAACCCGGTGAGGATGACGAGCAACAGCGCGACGACGACGTTCTGGAGCTTGGTCGCGTTCTCGGTCCCCGTGAGCGAGAGCGCGGTGAGCAAGACGGCGAACGCGAGCCCGAGTGGAATCACGAGGCCGGCTGCGTTCACCCCCACTTCGGCGAGGACGGCCGCGGCGTAGTTGCCGAAGCCCACGAGGTAGAACGCCGACGCGAAGACGAGCCCGAGCCAGACCGAGAGCCCGACGACGGCCCCGAAGAGCGTCCCGAGGCCGCGGGAGATGAAGTAGTACCCACCACCGGATTTCGGCATCGCGGTGGCCAGTTCCGCGGTCGGAACCGCCACCAGCAGGGCGATGACCGCCCCGATGGCGAACGAGAGGGCGGCGGCGGGCCCGGCCTGCCCAGCTGCCAGCCCCGGGAACACGAAGATACCCGCGCCGATCATCGTCCCGACGCCGATCGCCATGGCCCCTCGCAGGCCGATGGTCCGTTCGAGTTCGACGCCCTCCTCGTGGACGGTCGCCTCCTCGGTGACCGCGCCGGCGTCGGTGTCCGGCTCCGGTCGTGCGGCTGGGTCGACTGCCATGCGGTAAGATAGCACGGTCGCGCTGAAAAATGACGACCTTGATACTGTCCCGATGGTTTAAATCCGAGACCGACCCACTACCCGACGAATGCCAGCCTCCGTCCCCGTCCCAGAAATGGCAGACCGCGCCGCCGCGTGCGCCGAGCGCCTGCGCGCGGCCGACGAGGTGCTCCTCAACTCCCACATCGACGCCGACGGCCTGACCAGCGCCGGTGTCGCCGCCAGCGCGCTGGAACGCGCCGACATCCCGTTCGAGGTGAACTTCGAGAAACAGCTCGACGAGGAGGCCGTCGCGGCCATCGCCGCGACCGACTACGACACCGTGCTGTTCACCGACTTCGGGAGCGGGCAACTGGACATCATCGCCCCGTACGAGGAGGCAGGCGACTTCACGCCGGTCATCGCGGACCACCACCAGCCGGCCGACGCAGAGACAGAGTACCACCTCAATCCGCTGCTGTTCGGCATCGACGGCGGTTCCGAACTCTCTGGCGCAGGCGCGGCGTACGTCCTCGCCCGGGCGCTGGAGGGCGACGGCGACAACCGCGACCTGGCCCGGCTCGCGGTCGTGGGGGCCGTGGGCGACATGCAGGACACCGACGGCGAGTTGCAGGGGGCGAACCAGGGCATCGTCGAGGACGGCGTGGCCGCGGGCGTCCTCGAAGAGGGGACCGACCTCGCGGTGTACGGCAAGCAGACCCGCGAACTCCCCAAACTGCTCGAGTACGCCAGCGACGTGGTCATCCCGGGCATCACCAACAACCGGAACGGGGCAATCGACTTCCTGAACGACCTCGACATCGAGGCGAGAGCGGGCGACGACTGGAAGCGCTGGGTCGACCTCGACGCCGGAGAGCGGCAGAAAGTTGCCAGCGGCCTCGTCCAGCGGGCGGTTCGCTCGGGCGTGCCCGCCGACCGCATCGACCGCCTCGTCGGGACGAGTTACACCCTGCTCGCCGAGCCCGAGGGCACAGAACTCCGGGACGCCAGCGAGTTCTCGACCCTGCTCAACGCCACTGCCAGATACGAACGCGCCGACGTGGGCCTCGCGGTGTGTCTGGGCGAGCGCGACGAGGCGCTCACCGCGGCGCGAGAACTGCTCCGAAACCACCGCCGGAACCTCTCCGAGGGCCTCCAGTTCGTCAAGAACGAGGGCACCACCAAGGAGGAGCACGTCCAGTGGTTCCACGCCGACGACCGCATCCGCGAGACCATCGTCGGCATCGTCGCCGGGATGTCACTCGGTGCGAGTGGCATTGATAGGAGCAAGCCCATCATCGCCTTCGCGAACGAAAGCGCCGAGGAGGTGAAGGTCTCGTCCCGGGGAACCGGGCACCTCGTTCGGGACGGACTCGACCTCTCTGTCGTGATGCGCGAGGCCTCACAGGCCGTCGGCGGCGACGGTGGCGGGCACGTCATCGCGGCCGGGGCGACGATTCCGCGGGGCACGGAGGACGAGTTTATCGCGGAGTGCGACCGGCTGGTCGGGGAACAGTTGGGCAAGGAGTGACGAGAAGAGCCAGATTACTCGTAGAACCGCTCGGGGACGTGGTGCCGGAGTTCCGGCGGGAGCGCCCGGGCGACCTGTGACCAGACCGTCGCGAGGCGCTTTCGCAGGGCGACGTACACCCCGCCGACCACTATCGTCACGACGACCAGCGGCGGCACCGGTTCCGGGAGCGTCAGGGCAGGGACGCCCAGCGCGCCCGCCAGTGCGAGGTCACGCGGCGAGCCGTCGTAGGGCACGAGTCGCCGCGGTGCGAGCCAGCGGCCGTGGTAGTGGCTGTAGACCGCTTTCTCGGACCGCCCCTCCCAGGGACGAAGTTCGAGGCCGCCACCGTAGAGGTCCATCACGGGGTGCAAGGCGGCCGCGACGAGGAACGTCGCGAGCGCCAGCGTCGCCGTGGTCGGGATCGCCAGTGCGAGTACGACCGCGAGGCCGGCCGGGAACCAGCCGAACACGGGGAAGTGAAGCGTCTTGCGGTGGCCCGCGTAGATGTCCAGGTCCGGGAACACGCTCCCGGCGACCGCCGCCGCGACGACCGTGGCGGGGTCGCCACCGCCCAGTTGGACCACGAACGTCGCGAGCAGGAGGCCCGCGAGCGCGTGGGTCATGGCCATCATCGTGGAATTCGATACGTCTCGGGACTATACAAGGTTGTCCCGACTGGTGTTACTCTGTGACACGGTGGTCCGGGGGTGTTTTTCGGGCGGGAGCGCGTAACTACGAGTATGCGAGGCCACGGGGTATGGATGCGAAACGCCACGCTGTTCACCCGGACGACACAGGCGTGTCTCGTCGGCGTGTTCGTCCTCGGGATGACGCTGCGCAACGTGAGCGTGGTGCTCAACGCCCTGTTCGCCCTCGGCGTGACGTTCCTGCCGGCGGTGCTCGAACGCGACTTCCGCATCGAACTCGACCCACGGTTCACCGTCTACCTCGGCGTCGCGGTCCTGTTGCACGCCGTCGGGATGTTCCAGTTCTACGACGAGGTCTGGTGGTGGGACCACCTCACGCACACCCTGTCTGCCAGTATCGTCGCCGTCGTCGCCTACGCGACCGTCTGGGCCATCGACGCCCACAGCGACCGGCTCTACTTTCCCGAGACGTTCGTCACGGTGTTCGTCCTCGCGTTCACGCTGGCGATGGGCGTCTTCTGGGAGGTCCTCGAGTTCGCCGCCCGCGAAACCGCCGTCGCGCTGGATCTCGACCCGGTGCTCATCCTGTACGGCGTCGACGACACCATGCTCGACCTCGTGTTCGACCTCGCGGGCGCGCTGGTCGTGACGGTGTTCGGGACCAGTGCGGTCCGCGAGCAAGGCGAAGAACTGGCGGCGTGGCTGGAGCGGCGGCGAGAACAAGTTTGACACGGACACCCAGCCATATTTGACACGTGGGAAGAAGACTGGAATTTATATGCGTGTGTCGAGAGCGAAACTGGTCGTACTCGGACTCGCACTCCTCGGCTGGGGTGCGTTGTTTCTCGTCGCCCAGCGCCATCCCGGGAGTAGCGCGGCGATTCTCGAAGCGTCGTTCGTCGTCGCCACGGTCATGGGCCTCTCACACTACATCGTCCGGCTTCGAGACGGCCCGACAGACCGGTAGCCGGTATCCTGGGCCATTAGCCACAGTCGTCCAGGCGCTGGATACGAACTATACCCCCGGCGGCCGAACAGTCGCCCGTGAGACCGGAGCGCTTCCTCGCGGCCGACGCAGACCGTCGACAGCTCCTGCTCGTGGTCGTGGTCGTCGCCGTCGGGCTCGTCCTCGGAACCGTGGTGACGGGCCGGTACCTGTGGTTCCTGCGCGATCCCGACGCCATCCGGACGGTCGTCGACGGGTTCGGCCCGCTCGCGCCGCTCGTGTTCGTCCTCCTCCAGACGCTGCAGGTCGTGGTCGCGCCCGTCCCCGGGCAGGTGCTCGCGTTCGCCGCTGGCTACCTGTTCGGCGCGGGCCCGGGCTTCGCCTACAGCATGACCGGCGCGACGGTCGGCACCTACCTCGCCCTGCTGCTGGCGCGACGCTACGGCCGGCCCTACGTCGAGCGGGTCGTCGCCCCCGACGCCCTCGATCGGTTCGACGACTTCCTCGGCGAGTACGGCCTCGCTGGCGTCTTCGTGGTCTTCCTCCTGCCCGGGTTCCCCGACGACGTCATCTGTTTCGCGGCCGGCATGAGCGACCTCGACGTGCGGAAACTGGTACTCGTCTCCGTGGCGGGGCGGACGCCCGGCTACCTGGTGCTGGTCTTCTCCGGGGCGGGAATGGCGCAGGAACAGGTGTATCAATCGGTGGGGTTGCTGGTCGCGGCGGGGTGTGTCGGCATCGCGCTGTTCTGGAAACGGGAAATAGTGTTACGACGGCTCGCGACGGCGAAAAACCGATAGACTCCAGAAACAGGCCGTCAGTCGTCCCAGACCGCGACGTTCTCCTCGCGGAGTTCGCCCTTCGCCTTCCAGGTGCGGGGACGGAGCGCGATGACCACGAGGGTGACGTACGCGAGGCCGACCATCACGGTGACGAGTTCGCCGGAGAGCCGGCCGACAGCCGCGGTGTCGGGCCAGGGGCGCTCGGTCGGGACGACGAAGATGCGCGCGAGCCACGCCGCGCCCAGCACGCTGAACAGCGGGAGGTACACCCGCCGGAGGCGGTGGGCGAGGGCCTCCTCGAACGATATCTTGATGACGGGTGTGCGGTAGTCCTGGGCGAGCTTGCGCCGCCAGTTCGGGTCCGAAACGGGCATCGACGGGTCGAGCCCCTTCGCGAAGACGTTCTCCTGCAGGACCCGCACCCGGGAGCGCCAGATGTCGTAGCCGCGGTAGCGCCGGGCCTCCATGACGAGGAACGTCGAGAGCATCACGCCCGCGATGAGGATGAGGTAGTGGGGATGGTCGGGACTGGCGAAGGCGAACGTCAGGATGGCCGCGAGCGTCGTGACCGCCCAGTTCGTGGTGCGGTCCAGCCGCTCTCGCCAGAACTTCATCCGGTGGATCTCGCCACGGTAGAGGTGCGCCAGCGACGAGCTCGGCCCCATGGTCTCGTCGAGCAGGCCGGCACCGACGTCCCGGGCCTCCGGGCTGGTTGGATCGAACGGCTCTTCGTCGGCGGTCATCGTGTTCCCGCCCGTCGTGTCACTGCTCGGCGGCCTGTTGGAGCTGGGCGGTCTCGTCGTACTTCTCGCGGAACTCGCCGATGAGGTTGCCCATCTTGGCGTACCAGTCGTTGAGCATCCGCTGCATGTCGTCGGCGACCTGGTCGGGGTCGACCGGCTGGTAGACGTGGTAGTAGCCGCCCTGCTCGTAGTTCACCTGTTCCTGCTGGACGAAGCCCGACTGCTGGAGGCGCTTGATCGCCCGGTAGGCAGTCGAACGCTCGCGGTCGACGCGCTCTGCGATCTCGTCGACCGTCAGCGCTTCGGGGCTCTCGACGATGGTCGAGAACACCTCCTTGTCCAGTTCCTTGAGTCCGTGGATACACTCCAGCAGGCCCTCGCACTCCATGTCCTGCTGCAGGTACTCCCGCATCGAATTGGCCATCTCGTGTTGAAGCTATGTGGTACGGAGGTAAAAGCCTTGTTCGATTCGTGCAACACCGCGCACGGTCGAACCGGGGCCTCACTGGCGGGTGACGATGGGGGACCACGGCTGTCAGTCCGACGCCTCCCTGGTGGCCGCCTCCTCGTACTTCTCGCGGAACTCGCCGACCAGCATCCCCATCTTGGCGTACCAGTCGTTGAGCATCCGCTGCATGTCGTCTGCGACCTGCTTCGGGTCCGCGGCCCGGTAGACGTGGTAGTAGCCACCGTCGGCGTAGTTCACCTGTTCCTTCCGGACGAATCCGGCGTCGACGAGCCGCTGGATGGACCGATAGGCCGTCGAGCGTTCGCGGTCGGTCGCGACCGCGACCTCGTCGATAGATAGCGGCTCCGCACTCTCCGTGAGCGTCCGGAACACCGCCAGGTCGAGGTCGCCGAGGCCGTGCCCGCACTCCAGCAGGCCCTCGCACGCCATGTCCTGTTCAAGGTAGTCGCGCATCGAATCGGGCATCGTTCGTCCTGAGAGACGGGCCACACCGCCAAAAGTATTGTGCAATATACGAAATACTGTTCGTGTGGCTGTCAGCAGTCATCGACGGTGAGAGACGAATATTCCTGTGCAGAAGCAGTCGTCAGGACGGAGCGAAACGGCCGAACGCTATTGGTTGGTGGTGGAAAATATCCACACAATCGACCGGCTGCAAGCGACGCGCGCGAGGTGGTCAGGCACTCGGGCGCGAGTGGTGAGGAGTAGCGGCAGCCTGTGAGGAGGAATCAGTCGCTGGTGAGCGCGTCCTGGCTGGCCGCGCAGTTGTTCGGCCCGAGTTCGAGCTCGAAGGCCTCCTCGTCGGTGGCCTCGTGCTGGCCGAGGTTGGTCTCGATGATGTCGACGTAGTTCGCCGGGCGCGGGGGCATGTCCACGAGGACCAGGTCGACGAAGTCGTCCTCGTCCATCGTCAGTGCGGCCATCGTCTCGACGAGTTCGCCGATGGGTGCGGTGTAGGTCCCGTCCTCGGCCGGCGTCGCGGCGTCGCTGAAGTGCGCGCCGCCGACGAGCACGTCCTCATCCTGGGTGAGGACCTTCGTCTGGAGCGTGTCGTAGAGCTGCTTCGCGGCGTCTGGCGCGCCGTCGTCGCCCTCTTCGAGGTCGGGGCGCGCGACGCTCTCGGTGAACAGCCCGTCACCGGTCGCGAGCAGGCTCCCACCGACGAGGTAGGAGGTCATCCCGCTCGTGTGGCCGGGCGTGTGGATGGTCTCGATCTCGGCCGCGCCGACCTCGAAGACCTGACCGTCCTCGGCCGTCTCCACGTCGTCCGCGTAGGTGACACCGCGGGGGACCGCGGAAGCCGGGATGACGCCTGTGACGCCCTCGGCATCGAGGTTCCGGACGCCGCTGATGTGGTCGGCGTGGATGTGCGTGTCGATGGCGTAGCGGAGGTCAGCGTCGAGCTCGTCGGCGTCCGCGAGGTAGCGGTCGGTGAACTCCCGGAGGGGGTCGATGACTGCGGCCTCGCCGACGGAGACGAGCATGTACGCGAGACAGCCACTGGACGGGCGCTGGTACTGGTAGAGCTTGCCCGGGCCGTCGTAGCGCGTGACTTCGACGCGCTCGTAGATGCGGGCCCAGCCGTTCATGCCGTCCGCGAGGTGGGCCACGTCGCGGCCGTTCTCGGCCAGCTTCGCGGCGACGTACTCGCTCGCGCCGCCCTTGGCGCACAGGACGACGAGCGGCTCGCCCTCGGGGACCTGCTCGAGCACCCGCTCCGGAACCTCGTCGTCGAGGAACTCGAAGTACGGGACGTTGGCGATCTCCACGTTCTCGCCATCGATGTGCCACTCGGAGAAGTCGCTCTCCATGCGGGCGTCGAGGATGGTCACGTCCTCGCCCGCGTCGATGCGGGCCTTCAGTTCGTCCGGGCTCAACTCTTCGACGTCGATGTCTATCGTGGGTAACGCGTCAGGGTCCATGCGTCACTCCACGCTTGGGGATGGCCTGCAATAAGTATTGTGGATATTGCGCAAGACACTCAGAAATATTTGCATCAGCCCACGTCCAGCACAGCGATAGCGACCTACACAGCTGTCTGGGGTCTTCTAGCGGTGTCTGGTAGAACGCCAGGGACAAACACCGGGCAAACATGATTGGACATTTTGCCCAATATACACAATTCTGTCTGCGATGTGGTTGCCACCGAAAATAGACGCTCCAGGAAAGTCCGTCAGTCCGCGGCGGCGTGGCTGGTTCCCGACTCCGCGCGCAGCTCCTTGATACTGCTGTAGACGACCGCACCGCTGACGAGCAGGGCTGCGCCGAGGATGATGGCGAGGCTGACCGTGTCCGCCATGGGGACCTCGAAGACGTTGCCGAGCTTGCGGATGGCGACAGCGATGGCCCCGAGCAGGAGCATCACGCCGAAGTACACCTTGATCTCCGCCTCGTCGACCAGGCTGGTCGAGGCCGCGCCCATTCGGGCCCCGAGCGCGCTGCCCGCGAGGAGCGGAACCACGATGCTCAGGTCGACCGCACCGGACTGGGCGTAGAGGAAGCTCCCGATACCGCCCGAGAAGACGATCTCGAACAGGTCGGTGCCGACCGCGACGGGGACCGGCACGCCGATGAGGTAGAACAGCGCGGGCATCCGGATGAACCCGCCACCGACGCCGAGGAATCCCGATAAGAGACCGGTGAGGAACGCCACCCCGAGAATCATCCACAGGGAGACGCTGACGCCCCCGCGGAGGGATATCATCGGCGGGACGCGATAGGACTGTATCGTCTTCGCGATGTCGGGGATGTCGTCGGCCGACACGTCGTCGTCGTCGTCGACGTCGTGGCTGATGCCACCGTCCCCACCTTTCAGGGCGGTCCAGGTGACGAACAGACCGATACCACCGAGCAGGAGGACGTAGGCGACACTGACCACGCTGTCCGCGTAGCCCATGTGCTGGAGCCACTCCAGGCCGAGCTTCCCGACCTCGATGCCGGCGGTCGTCCCGGCGATCATCAACACGCCGAGCTTGTAGTCGACCTGCCCCAGGTCGCGGTGTTTCAGCGTCGCGATGACGGAAGTCCCGAAGACGAACGCGAGACCGGACGCGACCGCAACGTCGGTCTCGTACCCCATCACGAGCAACGCGGGCGTGACGAGGAACGAACCGCCCATGCCGAAGAACCCGAACAGGATACCGATGAGCACCCCGAAGCCCGCGAACATCGCGAGCAGGAGGACGCTCATGCCGAGTACCTCCATGGTTCAGGCACCCCGCAGGGCGTCTCTGATGGCTGGGCCGAAGACGCGCTCCAGGAGGCCGTATCCCACGTAGAGGACCCCGGCCTCAGCGAGCACGATCCCGATCAGTACCGCCGCCTGTGCGTTGCCGCTGAGTGATTCAATCCCGAACATCGTGCACCTCGACCAGTAGTCTTGTATGCTTCATGAGTTTCTGTACACGACACCGTAACCGGCAGGGTGTAATAACGGTTTTGGGAATACTGTACAAGACTATATCCCCATACCTCACACATGGTGATGCATAAGTTATGGGTAGCTACAGCCGCGAGAGTAGCCAGTTCACAGACAGTTCTGGTGGAGAGCGACGGTGCCGACGACGCGCGCCAGCAGGGTGAAGAAGGTTGATGCGCGAAAACAGGTCTGGAAACCGAGAGAACCGGGTCACCAGAGCCGACGGTGTGTCGAACGGGACGGGGGGTCGAGGAAAGAGCGGTCGAAACCGAGGAATCGAGTCGAGAACGAGCCGCAGGAGCAGCGAGTCAGCAGTTCAGTCCGCAGAACTCGGCGTCGTGCTCGGGTCGTCGTCGCGAGAGCGCCAGACGCCCTGCACGTACGCGCCGAGGAACATCCCACCGATGCCCCAGAGGATGGTCAGGTTCCCGACCCCGAGGCTGGCGTAGGCCGCACCCGGGCAGATGCCCGAGAGCCCCCAGCCGACGCCGAAGATGGTGCCACCCACCAGCACGTTGTTGTCGTAGTCCTTCAGCCGCCGGGTGTACTCCGCGCCCGTGAGCGGGGCGCGTCTGCCCGAGCGGCTCATCGTCCAGAAGGCGATGCCGGCGGTGACGCTGGCCCCTCCCATCACGAGGAGCAGGCCGAAGTCCTCCAGCTGGAGGAACCGCAGGACGACCTCGGGACGGGCCATCTCACTGAGCGCGAGCCCGACCCCGAATATCAGGCCGCCCAACAGGACGAGCCCGTAGAACGCGAGGCCGCGGTCCTGGCTCATATACCCCACCCCATGGCGGCGATGAGGTTCGCCGTCCCGATGGCCACGATGACGAAGGTCGCGACGTTGATCAGCGAGGTCTCCGAGAGCGACCCGACACCACAGACACCGTGGCCGGACGTACAGCCCTTCCCGACCCGGGTGCCGATACCGACGAGGAAGCCGCCCAGGAGCAGCCGCCACGGGGCGACCTGTGTGGTGAACCAGTCGGCACCGGTGGCGACCGTGTAGCCCGCGGCACCCAACACGATGCCGAGGGTGAAGACGACGCGCCAGTCGCGCGAACTGGTGAAGCGATACTGCTGGAAGCGCGAACGGTCGGAGACGTACGACCACGTCGACTCGAGGAACGTGCTCGCCCCGGCGATGATGCCGGTACCCAGGTAGATGAGTACCGTCCCGAGGCCGATGAGGACGCCCCCGAGGGCGTAGTGCGCCACGCCGTAGGGGAAGAGTTCGATCATCAGTGGCAGAAGCTATCTGCCGGGCGCACTTAAGCGTTCGGATAGAATATCGTGTTTTGTGCAAGACTGTTGCAGTTACCAATTGGTTACTTCGCCGAGCTTCGCGCACGAATAGAGGATATAGGCCATAGAAGCCAGCTCGAAGACAGCGATAGATATTTATTGTATAGCCCAATATTGTGGAGTACACGCAACAATGAGCACAGACATCAGCGTTACCGAGACCCTCGACGTGAAAGGAGAGAACTGCCCGATGCCCGTCGTCAAGACCAAGCAGGCCATCGACGACCTCGAAGTCGACGACGTGCTCGAAGTGGTCGCGACCGACTCCGGCAGCATGAGCGATATCGCCGGCTGGGCGGACACCACTCCCGGTGTCGAACTGGTCGCCCAGGAGGAAGGCGACGGCGTCTACACGCACTACGTGCGCAAGACCGAGTGAGCCATGAGCACCGATACTCCCGCATCACAGGACGCTGACGCCGCCGTCGACGATGACGACGCGGCCGACCTGCGGGCCCGCGTCGACGAGCTGGAACAACAGCTCGCCGACCTCGAGAGCGAGGTCGCCGACGACCAGCGGAAGATGGTCATCATCGCCACGAAAGGCACCCTCGACATGGCGTACCCGCCGCTCATCCTCGCGAGCACGGCGGCTGCCTTTGGCTGGGACGTGACCGTCTTCCACACGTTCTGGGGGCTGGACATCCTGCACAAGGAGCACTCCCAGAACCTCGGCCTGAGTGCGGTCGGCAACCCCAACATGCCGATGCCGAACGCCATCGCGGCGCTGCCCGGCATGGACCGCATGGCCACGAAGATGATGGAGAAGAAGATCGCGGACAACGACACCGCGACCATCCAGGAGCTCATCGATACGAGTCTGGACATGGGTGTGGAGTTCCAGGCCTGCCAGATGACCATCGACCTGATGGACTACGACGAGGACGACTTCTTCGACGGTGTGACCACCGGTGTGGGTGCCGCGAGCGCCCTCAGCGAGATGGGCGACGCGGACGTCCAGCTGCTGGTTTGAACCGTGCCGCCGACTCCCGTTCCACGTTTTGCGTGACCCACTCCCCGAGTGGTCACTCCCGCAGGACCGACCCGACAGCCAGTGCGACCCCCAGGAGCACGAACCCCGCCTGCAGGGTCTCGGTGAACGCCCGGAGCAGCGGACTGCCGACGAGCGACCGGAGGAACAGGGTGTAGGCGACGGCCGCGGCACAGCCGAGCGACAGCAACGCGCGAGAACCGAACCGGCTCCGGTACCCGATATACAGCAGTGCCGTGAGGAACAGCGAAAGCCCGGCTTCGGGGAGGGGGAACGACATCGTCTCGTGTGGTCGTTCGGTCGCGACCGGTTTCAATCAATTGACCGACTCACCGCTCGATACGTGCCAGCACGGCGCAGTGCCCGTCGAACTCTCGCCCTCGACGGTGAGCGAACCCCTGCGGAAACTGGGACGGGCGGTGCTGACGCCGGTCTGCTACTCCTGAATCGCGCCGTCGGGGAGCAACCGGTGTTGGATGTAGGACTCGGCCTCGGCGATGGCGGCGTCCCGGTCGAACGTCGCGGTCGCACCCCGGAAGATGGTCCCCATCCCGATGGTCACCAACATGTCCGCGACCTGGATGGCGTCCACCTCGCGGAAGACACCCTCGTCGATGCCGCGCTCGATGATACCCGCGAACGTGTCGCGGAACATCCCGTCCATCTCGGTGAAGCGCTCCCGGAACGCGGGTTCGTTGACGCCCTGGGCCCGGACCTCCACGAGTGGGCCACGCTCTATCGCGTTGTTCTCTCGAATCGGCGCGTCGGGTGGGACCTCGCCCGGGACCGCCTCGAGTATCTCGCTGGCGATGTCCTCGTCCATCGGGCCGGCGACCATCAACTGGACGTGGAGGCGCAGGTCCTCGACCGGGTCGTCGCTGAACCGGATGTCGAAGCCCGTCCCGAACTGCCCGAACATGAACTCCATGAACGAGAGCAACAGGTCGTCCTTCCCGTCGTAGAAGTGGTAGCAGGAGGACTTGCTCAGGCCGGCCTCGTCGGCGATACGCTGGATGGAGAGACCGGCGTAGCCGTACTCGCGCAGGGCACGGAACGTGGCGTGCATGATCTTCTCACGGGTGTCGGTCGGTTCGGCGGCGAAGGGCCCATCGCTCATACCGACCGAATATTCGGTCGGTCCGTAAAAACGTGCCGTGAGGCCTGCTCACGCGAGAGGAGCCGAAAGATTGATTACTTACCGAACGTTCGTTCGATGCATGTCTACCGAACGTTCGTTCAGTAACAGGTCGGGGGGGAGGGTCGACAGATGAGCCGACCCAGTCTCCCCGACCACATCACCGAGTACAGCAGACACGCCATCGCTGTCGTGCTCGTTCTGACGCTGGTCGTCGGGGCGGGCGTCCCCGCCATGGAGCAGTCGACCTCGCTGGAGCAGTACCAGGGCGGGACGGCCGAGAGCGACGCGCTCGACTACCTCGACGCGAACTTCTCCGCGGGTGAGGGGAACACCACGGTGGCCCAGATAATCGTGGAGGGCGACGACGTGCTCTCGAAGGAGAGCCTCGTGGAGACCCTCTCGTACCAGCAGGCTCTGCGCGCGAACGAGACGGTGAACGGGACCGTCGGGGACGACGGCATCCGGAGCGTCGCCGGCGTCGTTGCCACGACCGCCATCGCCGAGCAGCGCGCGGCCGACCTGCAGGACCGGCAGCACGAGCTGAACGAGACCAGTGCCGCGCTCCGGGAAGAACTCGCCAGACTCGAGGCGAACCCCAACGCGAGCGCGAGCGCCGCGTTCGCATCGGTCGACGCGAACAGTTCGGTGAACCTGACCGCCACGGACCAGGAGACGTTCGAGAACGCGACCCGGCAGCTCCGCAACGCCTCGAACGAGAGCCAGCGACAGGCCGCCTACCAGCTCGGGACGAAGGGAGTGCTCGCCGACGAGTACGAGACCCTGCGCGAGGACCGGGCGTCACTCGAATCGGGTATCGACCCGACGCTCGCAGCGCAGCAATCCCAGCTCGAATCGATGAACGAGAGTTCGGTCGAGGACGTGGTGTCGCAGGTCCTCGGCGGCGATTCCGGCGACGACGGGACCCCGGCGAGTGCCCCGAGCACCAGCCAGATGCTCCGGTTCATGCCCGCGGAGTACGAGCCAGGGAGCACGGAGGCCAACGCGACGCTCCTGCTCGTGAGCCAGCAGACCGACGCGGCCTCGTTCGCGCCGGGTGACGCACCCGCGGAGATCGTCGACTCCGAGCTGGCGATGCAGGAACTCGCCGACGCCCAGGACGGTGGGCTGACGTACCTCGTCTTCGGGGACGGCATCGTCGCCGACGAGGTGTCGGCCTCGATGGACGACAGCATCGCCATCGTCGGCCCGCTGGCGTTCCTGTTCGTCCTGGTCGTGCTGAGCATCACCTACCGGGACCTGCTCGACGTGGTGCTCGGGCTGGGGGGCGTCGTCACCGTCCTCGTCTGGACGTTCGGCGTGATGGGCTGGACCGGCATCGCGTTCAACCAGATGTTCATCATGATACTGGTGTTGCTCATCGGCCTCTCCATCGACTACGCCATCCACGTCGTGATGCGCTACCGCGAGGAGTTGAGCGACGACGCGGACGCCGGGCCACTCGGTGCGATGCGGACCAGTCTCGCGACCGTCGGTGGCGCGCTCGTCCTCGTGACGACGACCACCGTCGTCGGCTTCCTCTCGAACCTCACCAGCCCCATCGGGACCTTTCGAACGGTCGGTGTGGTCGCCGCGGTCGGCATCGCCTCGGCGCTGCTCGTCTTCGGCGTGCTGGTGCCCGCGGTGAAGCTCGAACTCGACACCTGGCTGGAGTCCCGGGGCTGGAACCGCCGGCTGCCCGCCTTCGGCACCGGGGGCGGCCGCTTCACCGAGGCCCTTCGCGTCGGCGAGATGGCCGCCCGTCGAGCCCCCGTCGTCATCCTCGCCGTGGCGCTCCTCCTCACGGCGGCCGGTGCCTACGGCGGCACGCAGGTCGAGACGAGCTTCAGCCAGGAGGACTTCCTCGCGGACGACCCTGCCGGGTGGATGCAGGACCTGCCCGACCCGCTGGCCCCCGGCGACTACCAGGCCCAGGAGGCCATGTCGGTCCTCAACGACCGCTTCGTCCGCGAGGACTCGAAGGCACAGATACTCGTCACGGACGACGTCACGAGTCCCGAAGCGCTCGACCGACTGGCCGAGGCCGCCGACGCCGCCGCCGAGAAGGACACCACGAGCAGGCTCTCGAACGGCGAGGCGGCCATCGACTCCCCCGTTCGCACGTTCGAGCGCGTCGCCGCGGAGAACGAGTCGTTCGCGGCGACGTTCGACGCGGCCGATACCGACGGCGACGGCGTGCCCGACGAGAACGTCAGTCTCGTCTACGACCAGCTGTACCGGGTCGCCCCCGACCAGGCCGGAGAGACCATCTACCGGACCGATTCGGGCGAGTACGAGGCGCTCCGGCTGGTCGTCTCCGTCGACGGCGACGCCGACGGCGAGACGGTGATGGAGCAGATGCGCGACGTGGCCGACATCGTCGACGGCGACGGGTCCGAGGCGGTCGCGACCGGGCAGGTCATCGTCGACCAGCTCACGCAGGAGCAACTCCTGACGACCGTCCTCCGGGGACTGGTCATCTCGCTCGTAGTCGTGACCATCATCCTGATGCTCGCGTACCGGGTCACCGAGGGGAGTGCCTCGCTGGGGGCGGTCACCGTCCTCCCGGTTGCGTTCACCCTGGCGTGGATTCTCGGGACGATGCACCTGCTCGACATCCCGTTCAACGTCGTCACCGGGCTGATAACCAGCCTGACCATCGGCATGGGCGTCGACTACAGCGTCCACGTCAGCGAGCGCTACAACCACGAACTCGCCGAACTCGGAGCGGCGCGGGAGGCGCTCGACGCCGCCGTCACCGGGACCGGCGGTGCCCTGGCGAGCAGTGCCGCGACGACCGCCGGCGGCTTCGGCGTCCTCACGGTCGCCATCCTCCCGTTCCTCCAGCAGTTCGGGTTCATCACCGCGCTGACCATCGTCTACGCCTTCGTCGCCAGCGTCGTCGTGCTCCCGAGCCTGCTCGTGCTCTGGACGCGGGTCGTCCACCCCGAGACGCTCGGACGCGAGGACGACGATGTCGAGCAGTCAGACTCCGACGAGCCAGAGGCGGCGACGGCGACCGGTCTGGAGGCGGTCGACGCCAACGGGCCCACCATCCATGCAGACCCGCTGGCGACGCGCACCCTCGACCAGACCCACGTCCGCCCGGGCCAGACGCTTCGCGTTCACCTCGCGGTCGAGGCCACCGACGACCGGCGGCTCGTCCTCCGTGACCGCGTCGTCGGGACCGAGACGGCCCTGGTGGACGTCTCACCCGAACCCACCCAGGCGATGGCCCACGATGGCGTCGTGTTCGTGGCGTGGGACGGTGCAGGGGATGGGGAGCGTCGCTGCACCTACGAGACGACCATTCCCCAGACCGCGACCGATGGGGACACCACCCGGTTCGCCGGGACTGTCGAGACGGCCGCCAGCCAGACGCACGTCGTGGGGGACGACAGCGTCCACGTCGTCTCGGACCTGTTCGAGCGCGTGGTGTCGCAGGGCCATGCGACCGATGCGGACCTCGCGGTCGCCGCGACCGCGTACGGGCAGGAGGAACTCACTGCAGCGCAGTTCGAGCGTCTCACCCGGGCATGGCTCCGAGTCGAGGGCGGGACCGACGAGGACGAACAGCCGGCACGACTCCCGACGTCGGCGGACTGAGGCCTGGAACCTGCTTCGGACGCGGTTTCGTCGCGCACCCGGTTCGACGAGTCGTGGCCGTCTTCGCAGGCCGGGTGTTCCTCGCGAACCCCGATTTAGTATCGTCGAATATAGTTTATCCAGTCGGCTGGTGTGGTCTGCACCGATCAGCGGAAGAGACCCATACGCTGGTCTGGC
Organism: Haloarchaeobius pelagicus; assembly: GCF_051207375.1. Classification (NCBI taxonomy): domain Archaea; kingdom Methanobacteriati; phylum Methanobacteriota; class Halobacteria; order Halobacteriales; family Halorubellaceae; genus Haloarchaeobius; species Haloarchaeobius pelagicus. The sequence goes on from NZ_JBPJZD010000002.1 coordinate 721,584, forward strand.
GGCCCATCGAAGCCGAAAACGGCTGGTGTCGGCATCTCTGTCAAAATGGTGAGGACGGGTATCGGCCGAGGTGGTTCGATGGGTCTCGCGGTCGACGCAGGGTACTCGACCGTCACCGACCCATCGACCATCGCTGTGGTTCCGCCAGTCACCAGGCCCAGGCCGCGCCACACCTGCGTAATTGCCAGATGCAGGTCGCGCCACACCCGCGAAGCACTACTCCCGCGTGCGAGCAGACCGGTGATTACTCGGGGCGAACCAGACCAGTACCCTCGAACTCGACCGAGAGTGGTCCGCTCCCTCTCTGCAGACACGGTTCGCATCCTGTTCTCGTGGGTTCACGGCCCGGACAGCTCCCTGCGGCGGGCAGCACTCGCCCATCACTGCTGCTGGACGACCGTGGTGACGGACGCCGAACAGAGGATGTGGGCGGATGCCAGTGCACCACACATATCAGCTTTCCCGCACAACAAGACGTATGGCATTCCCACTCGGGACGTCCTCGCCCCTCCTGGAGGCCCTTCGAGACGTGTTTCGCGATGTGTTCGAACACCAGTACGACGACGTGGTCATGTATGCCGACCGCGAGAGCGAGATCGTCCTCCACGAGGGGCCCGTCCGAATGCGTGGTGACGGCTGGCTCGAACTGCCGACTGGTCGGCTCATCTCCCCGGAGGCAGTCCACCACATCGACGTCCGGTCGGCGTGATCGACTGGGGCGAGTACCAGTGTTCTTTCCGCCGGAAACGAGACCCGGGAGTCCACACCAACGGTTCAGCAAGCATCGGTCGATCTGGAGAAGACACGTCCTGACGCCGACGACCCCCGGAGTAGTGCCCACAACGCACCCGGTCGGCCCGTCGTGCTCGCGACTCCAATCTGGACGTACACCCCGGGTCGAGACCGACTGCCAGCCACGCCGACGTTCACGACGGTCAGCGCCGACTTCGATCGATGACGGTGTTCCTGCGGAACCGATTCGGCGTGGAGAGAAGCCAGTGCGCGTCGAATCGGTAGTTCCCTCGATTCACCCCCAAACGGGTGATGAACCCCATTCCACTATACAGAATAGTGGCTGGTCGGCAGAGGCAGTGCTACGAAGCGCTGCTCTTCGACGACCTCGATAGCTTGTGCCTTATCGGCCAGCGTCGTCGTGTTCTCCCACTCGGAACAGCCCGACCCGGTCGTCGAGCGTCGCCACGAGCCACCCGGTCAGTCCCCCGGCAGGCAGCGTGAGCCAGGCACCGACCACGAGGCTGTACGAACTCGCGACCCCCGAGACCAGGAAGACCGCGACGAGCGCGTCGAGAACCCCCGTAACCGTGAGGAGCCCGCCGGGGAGGGAGCCGCCGGGGAGGTAGTGCGCGGCCGAGGACCAGAGAGAGAACGCCGGGCCGAACAGCAGGTGCGCCAGCAGAACAGTCGCCCCACCAAGTCCGGCACCGCTGTATCTCGCGCCGGGGGCGGGGTCGAAACTGTACCAGAGCCACGAGCCGACGACGAAGGTCGACACCGCGCTTATCAGGACCGTCGTCGTGAGGTCGACGACCCTGATTACGTCCAGATACAGGGAGAGAACGTCCACCAGTGCAGACCGTTCCGGCGCAGATTCGAGAGCAGTCAGCAGCGACAGAAGTAGTCCGAGACAGCCGACCGCGGCGATGGAGAACGCGAGGCCTGCACTCGCGGCCCGCCTGCCCCTTGCACTCGGCCAATCGACCATACCGGGGCAGATACGCAGGCAGACATTAGTTATTTTCATACACTTTCGGCGCGTCTTCTGGAAGCCGGAGGGGGACTCGGCCACGGGAACGGAGTGGGGCGAATGGTGGGTAGCGTAGGTCGAACCGTGGTTTCTCGCCCGTGAAACCCTACGAACGCGACCGGGGTGACAGCACCCGGAACAGCCGGGCGGTCGTCGACTCACCTGCCAGCTTTCGCAACACGTCGAGTTCCTGTTGCAATGCGTCGTCGCCGAGCGCGGTCATCTCGGACTCGAAGTGGTCCGAAAACGTGGTGAACCGCTGGCGGTACGTGGGGGAGACGGTGAGCGGGTCGGACTGGCGCTCCCACTTCCCGAGTTCGTACTCGGGGACCTCGATGCCCTCGGCGGGCGGGTCGCCGCCGGACTCGCGTTCGGCGACCATCCAGTTCTTCATGAGGTCGGCGTACCGGGTGAGGAGAACGGCCTTGCGGACCCCGGAGTTCGCGAACTGTTCGGGCCCGCCGTCGGGGAACTGGATGGTGGTCTCGGTGTTCCCTGAGTTGCCGGTCCGGTCCTCCCAGCTGGCCTGGAGGCGGAGCTGGCCCGAACCGCCGGTCTTCTTCACCTTCACGAGCACGACCCCGCCCTTCGTCTTACCCTCGGACGTGGGGGAGGCGAACAGCGTGTTCACCTGCATGAGCTGGCCGGTCGCCTCCTCGGCGGCACTGGAGCCGTACACCTTCTCTATCTCGTACCCGTCGGCGTCGAGTTCCAGCGAGAGGTCGAAGACCAGTGGCGTGACCATGTACTTGAACCCGTCCGTGACCCGTTCCTCGAACTGGTTCGCGGAGTGGACGGAGTAGTAGTTCGCGCCGCGGACGCTGGTTATCTGGTCGATGATGTCGGAGTTGAAGTCGACCCCGATGCCGACGAAGGTGCTGTGGACGTTCGCGTCGGCCTCGCGCGCGAGACGGTCTTTGAGGCTGTCCGCGCTGACGTCGCCGATGTTCGGCATGGCGTCCGTGAGGACGATCATCCGGTTCTCGTAGGTCGTCTGGTCGGCATCGCGGTAGGGTTCGAGGAGACCCGAGGCGTCGCTGAGACCCGCGGAGAGGTTGGTGCCCCCGGTGGCTTTGATGTCTTCGCGGATGTGGCCGCGGATGGCGTCCATGTCGGTCGTTTCGACCGGGTTCATCGGCTTCGCGACGGCGGCGGTGCTGTTGTAGAGGACGACCCCGAAGCGGTCGCCGGGGCGGAGTTGTTTGGTGAGGGAGGCGAGGGCGTCCTTCGCGACCTCTATCTTCGGGCGGTTACCTCCGTCCTCGACCTCCTGCTTGTTGCCGTACTGGTCGTAGTAGTACTGGCTGAACGGCGACCCCATCGACCCGGAGATGTCGAGGACGACCACGAGGTTCAGGCGCTTGCGGTCGAAGTCACTCGCGTCGAGGCCGGAGTTCAGGCCGACCGAGAGGTAGCGCTCGGTCTCGCCCGAGAGCGGGTCGGCGGTGATTGCAGGCGAGTAGGAGGGACAGAACAGCGACTCGCAGGGCTTCGAGGAGCCGGTGTCGAAGTAGTAGTCGTAGAACAGCCCTTCGTACGAGAGGTCCGAGGGGATGGGCAGGTAGCCCTCCTCGACGTTCTGGCGGAAGTTGTTCACGTCCTTCGCGCCACCGGCTGCGAGGCCGACCGACCCGCCGCTCTGGGTCGAGGTGGCCATGGCGGTCGCACCACCCGAGCCGCCGCCTCCGCCACCGGCATCTCCCTGTGCCTGGCTCGGGTCGTACTGCCAGTCGTCGACGAGGCTGCCGGGCGGGGCGGTCGTCGGCAGGTCGTCATCGTCGTCGGTTCGCGGGCCGGTACCCGGGAAGACCTGCGAACAGCCGGCGATGGCGGTTGCGGCTGCGGTCGTGGCGAGCGAGAGGAACGCTCTGCGATTTCGCGGGGACATACAGGTATAGAGGCGAACAAACCGCATAACGTGTGGGCTAGCTGAAACGAGGGTTTCACCGTGACGCAACAAAACGCCCCACTTTTGTCGAGGCTGGTCGTTCCTCCGAGTATGCAAGACCTCGACCCCGAAACCTTCGAGGAGGAGAAGTACGTCGAGTACTTCCCGCGCCTCCAGCAGGCGTACAAGAACGCGTTCAACACGTTCAACGAGAAGTACGACTCACAGCTCATCCACGGCATCGACCAGCAGGTGCTCAACGAGTCCGAACCGCACTACGAGGGCGACGGCGAGTTCACCATCGAACTGCCGGAAGACCCGTACGACCGGCTCACGGCGGTCGTCGTCGACGAGGAGAAGTTCGACGCCATCCTCTCGGAGTACCTCGACGAGATAGAGTCAGAACTGCGTCGGGTCTTCAACATCCGTTAGGAGCGCGGTCGAATCGGCGGTTCCGGTCTGGAGCCGGTGCGGTCAGAAGTCCCGCCCGGTGGCCTCTTCCGCGACCTCTTCGACACCCTCGGAGAGGGCCTCCTCGGTGCCGCCCTCCATGTATCCCTCTACCATCTCCATCAGTACGTTGAGCAGTCCCATAGTTATCCTGTAGTCAATCCACTCTCGCTTAAGTGTTCGGTGTTCGTGAACGTCTTGCACGGTGTGAGGTCGTGGAACCGGGGCTGACGGGGTCGAGTGCCGGGGACCCGAGACGACCCGGGTGCGCAAGGTTTAGGGACAGTGACTCCCAAGCCCTATTCATGAGTACCGACGCTCAGAAGGGCGACGACCTCGAGGAACGAGTCACCAACTTCCTCCGTCGCAACTTCCCACAGATTCAGATGCACGGGGGTAGCGCGGCCATCCAGGACCTCGACCGGGAATCCGGTGAGGTCACCATCCTGCTCGGCGGTGCCTGCTCCGGGTGTGGCATCTCGCCGATGACCATCCAGGCCATCAAGTCCCGTATGGTCAAGGAAATTCCCGAGATCACCGCGGTCCACGCCGAGACCGGCATGGGCGGCGAGGGCGGCCACGGCGGCGGCGATGGCGGCATGTCGCCGTCGTTCCCCGGCGAGACCGTCGACGACGACGCAGAGAACGACGAAGGCCCGCAGGCCCCGTTCTAAACTCGTTCTTCCCCGTTTGCATCTGCTCGGCAAAAACAACAGTACTTAGTCTCCGGTCCCCCCGAGCACCTGTATGGAACGCACCGAGACGGCCGGGCAGAACGTCCTCTTCGTCGTGATGGACACGGTGCGAAAGGACCACCTGTCCGTCTACGGGTACGACCGCCCGACGACGCCAGGACTGGAGGCGTTCGCCGAGGAGGCAGCCGTCTACGAGCAGGCCGTCGCGCCCGCCCCGTGGACGCTGCCGGTTCACGCCTCGCTGTTCACCGGCCTGTACCCGAGTCAGCACGGTGCCAGCCAGGAGAACCCGTACCTTGAGGGGGCGACGACGCTCGCCCAGACGCTCTCGGACACGCACCAGAGCGCCTGTTACTCCTCGAACGCCTGGATCACGCCTTACACGCACCTGACCGACGGTTTCGACGACCAGGACAACTTCTTCGAGGTCATGCCCGGCGACTTCCTCTCCGGGCCGATGGCGAAGGCCTGGAAGACGATGAACGACAACGACAGGCTCCGCAAGATCGCGGACTGGCTCGTCTCGGTGGGCAACATGGCCCACGAGTACCTCGCGTCGGGCGAGGGTGCCGACTCGAAGACCCCACAGGTCATCGACCAGTCCAAGAAGTTCATCGACTCGGCGGACGGCAACTGGTTCCAGTTCGTCAATCTGATGGACGCCCACCTGCCGTACCACCCACCGGAGAAGTACCGCGAGGAGTTCGCCCCCGGCGCGGACCCACAGGAGGTCTGCCAGAACTCCAAGGAGTACAACTGCGGGGCCCGCGACATCGACGACGACGAGTGGGACGACATCCAGGGCCTCTACGACGCCGAGATTCGCCACATCGACGCCGAACTCCAGCGCCTGTTCGACTGGATGAAGGCCGAAGGCCACTGGGAGGACACCCTCGTCGTGGTCTGTGCGGACCACGGCGAACTGTTCGGCGAGCACGACCTGTACGGCCACGAGTTCTGTATCTACGACCCGCTCGTGAACGTCCCGTGTATGGTCAAGCACCCCGACATCGAGCCAGGTCGCTACGACCAGCAACTCGAACTCGTCGACCTCTACCACACCGTCCTCGACCACGCAGGTGTCGAACACGGCGACGAGCAGGCGGTCGACCTCGACCCCGCGCGGTCGCTGCTCTCGGACTCACACCGCGAGGGCGTCGTGCCGCCACGGACCGACGCGGCTGACACCGAAGACGTTGACTTTGGCGAGTACGCGTTCGTGGAGTACTACCGCCCCGTCGTCGAGCTCAAACAGCTCGAACAAAAGGCCAGCGGTGCGGGTATCACGCTCGAGACAGACTCGCGGTTCTACTCGCGGATGCGCGCCGCCCGTCGGCTCGACGGGAAGTACATCCGGAACGAGCGCATCACCGACGAGTTCTACCGCATCGACGAGGACCCCGGCGAGACCGACGACCGCATCGCGGACGACGACCCCGTCAAAGACGAGGTCGAGGCGACCCTCTCCGAGTTCGAGGAGTTGGTCGGCGGCGAGTGGAAGGAGGTCGACGACGACGACGTCCTCGGTGACATGAGCGACGACGCGAAAGACAGACTGCAGGACCTCGGGTACATCGAATAACGTGACGGACCAGAAGGGCGGGTCGTTTGCCGAGATGTTCGGCCGACAGACCCTCGTGAAGATGGGGGTGGGCTTCGTCATCGCCCTCGTCCTCGTCTACCTGCTCGGCACCGTCGTCGGGTGGGAGGAGACCATCACGGAGGTCCGGGAGGCCGACCCGGCGTGGATCGCCCTCGGCTGTCTCTCGACCCTGCTCTGTCTGATGATGTGGGGGCGTGCCTGGCAGATCGTCCTGGGCGTCGGCGGCATCAAGGTGCCGTACCACAAGCTCGTCGTGACGTACTTCGCGGCGACGTTCGCCAACTACGTCACCCCCCTGGGCCAGGCCGGCGGTGAGCCGTTCATCGCGTACGTCCTCTCGCGGGACACCGACGCGGACTACGAGCAGAGCCTCGCGAGCGTCGTCACCGCGGACCTGCTGAACCTGCTCCCCTTCTTCAACTTCGCCGCCGTCGGGGTCGCGTACCTCGTGTTCCAGTCGTCGTTCCAGGGGTCGGAGACCGTCGACAACCTCGTCCTCGGCCTCGGCGCGCTGGCGGTCGGCGTCCCGGCCATCGTCTGGGCGGGCTGGCGACACCGGACCGGGGTCGAGGAGGCGGTCGTCCGTATCATCACCCCACTCTCCCGGCTCACCAGCCGCATCAGCGCCGATGGCATCCGCAACCGCATCGAACGCTTCTATACGGCCATCGAGCGCATCGCGGCCGAACCACGGGCGCTGGCGCGGGCGCTCGGCTACGCCTACCTCGGCTGGTTCTTCTTCACCATCCCGATGTACACCGCGGTCCGGGCGACCGGCGCGGACATGAACGCCATCCTCGTGTTCTTCATCGTGCCTGCCTCGACCATCGCCGGGCTGGTTCCCACGCCGGGTGGCCTGGGCGCGGTCGAGGGCGCGCTCACGGTGTTGCTCTCGCAGGTGGCAGGGCTCTCACAGAGCAGCGGACTGGCCGTCGCGACGCTCTACCGCGTCGAGAGCTACCTGTTCGCGCTGCTCGTCGGCGGTATCGCGGCGCTGTGGGTGACGATTCGCGCCTGAAAAGCGTCGTCGAGCTCAGTCCGGCCGCAGTCCGCGTCCTTCCTCCCACACCCGGAGCAGCCGGGTCGTCGTCTCACAGACCGGGACCGAGACGTGGGCGTCCGGGATTCGGGCGGCCTGCTCGACCACGTAGCCGGTGATAGCGTCGACCTCGGTCCGCTTCACGTCGTGGATGTCCTGGCGCATCGAGGAGGTGTTGGCGGCGGTGGCCTCGGCGACGGCCTCGACCGCCGCGACGGCCTCCCGGTTCGAGAGCGACACGTCGTGGCCGCGGGCGACCCGGGCGGTCTCTTTCGCCGCCGTCGCCGCGAGGCCGTGTGCCTCGCCGCCGAGGAGGTCGCCGTTGTCCACGTCGGCGAGCGCAGTCACCGTGTTGATGCCCGCGTTCACCGCCAGTTTCTCCCAGAGTCGCCGGGGCATGTCAGCCGCGAGTTCCGCGACCAGTCCGCCCTCGGTGAAGGCGGTTTCGAGCTCGGCGTCTTTCGGTCCGGTCCCGCCCTCGTGCGGGCCGAACACGACCTCGCCGACACCGGTGCATTCGACGACCCTCGGCTCGCGCAGGACTGCGCCGTAGGTGACCGTCCCGGCGTACACCGGGCAGTCGAGCTGACGGGCGAGCGTCGCCTCGTTGCCCATCCCGTTCTGGAACGAACAGACCGACCCGAGGTCGCAGTCGGCGAGGTCGCGGGCCGCATCGGCGGTGTCGAACGCTTTCACCGTGACGATGGCGAGGTCGGCCGACAGGTCAGCCGCGTCGGTGGTCGCTCCCACGTCGACCGTGAACTCGTCGTCGGGCGTGATCACCCGGAGTCCCGACTCGCGGACCGCCGAGACGTGCGGGTCGCGGCCAACCAGCGTCACGTCGTGGCCGTGGTGGCCGAGGAGACCCCCGACGAGGCTCCCGAGGCTCCCCGCCCCGTAGATACAGATACGCATACCGGCCCCTCCGCGGGGCGGCGGCAAAAACAGCTAGTCTTCGGTCCAGTAGTAGATGTCCTCCTTGCTCGTACCGCAGTTGGGGCAGTTGTCGGGGATGTCGCTGTCCAGGCGCCCCATCTCGCCGCACTCCCAGCAGCGCCACATCAGCTCGCCCTCACCGAACTCGTGGCCCGCCCGGATGTGCTCGATGCTCATCCCCTCGATACCCTCCTCCGCGGTGACGTAGAAGCCGTGCTCGTCGAACCCGCGGATGGTCCCGACCTTCGTGCCGTCCTCTGTGTAGATGTCGGTGCCGAACCGGAGCTTCGTCTGCTGGCTCTCGCTCATACTGTGGTAGACGGTTGCAAGGGGCTTAAAACAGAGTGCTAACATAGGATGGCCCCGATGCCTGCCAGTGGTTACGTCCATTCAACCCTGATTTCTAAAGTGATTTTACCGGCCCGAGAACGCCGTAGCGTCACATGAAGTCCGCGATGCCCGACTGCTTGTTCTTGTCGTTCTCGAAGATGGAGTTCAACGCCTTCTCCAGCTTCTCGAGGCGCTGTTTCGTGTAGTTCCGGCAGCCGAAGTCGTCGGCGACGTTGATAGCCGTCTGCATGTACTTGTTCACCGAGCCCTGGTGGACCGTGAGGTTCACCCGGCCGCCGCACTCCCGGCAATCCCCGGTCAGGGGCATCCGCCGGTACTTCTCGCCGCAGTCGAGACACCGCGTCTCCTGTCGGGAGAAGGCGCGCAGGTTCCCGATGAGGTCCGGCAGGAAGTGCCCCTCGATGATGCGCTCTGCCACGTCCGTCTCGTCGACCGACCGGAGTTTTCGGGACAGGAGGAGCTGGGCGTCCATCTTGTCTTGCATCGACCCGAGCGTCTTGTACGCCGACAGCGCCGGCCCGAGGTGGATGTTGGTCGTGTCGTGGGTGTGTGCGAACTCGGTGTACTCGCGGTCCGTGCCGAGTGTCTCCTCGGCTATCTTCATGATGTCCTCGACGTCGTCCGGGTCCGCCATCTCCCGGGTCGCCTCGTAGAACTCCCGCGGGTACTCCCACATGATGTCCATGTTGTGCGCCTCGTCGTCGATCTCCGAGGGGTCGATGCGGCTGGACATGACGAGCGGGGCGTCCATCTTCCCGCCGCGCTTGTCAGGGAGGAAGGACTTGCTAAAATTCAAAAGTCCATCGAGCAATAGCATGACGCAGTCTTCGTCGCCGTCACAGTTCCGGCGCTTAGCTGCGTGGAAGTACGGATGGGCGTAGCCCACAGCCGCACTCGTGAACCCGACCACACGCCCCACGGTCGCGGCTGAGGTGTGGGGTGCCATCCCGAAGACGAGTTCGCCGATGAGTTCCTCGCGGTCGTCCATCTCGTAGAACGGTTCGACGCCGTAGTAGGATTCGAGGAGGTCGTCGACGAAGTCGGCGGTCTTGAGCATGTGTTCGGCCGCGCCGTCGGAGAGGACGATGTCCTGCACCTTGAGTTCGACCAGCTGGTCGTCGTGGCGCAGGGGTTCGCCGTGGATGTCCTCCTCGTAGCCGAGGCCGCGGAACTGGTCGGCGGTGGCGTCGAGTTCGACCGGCCGGACCGACGTGACGGGCAGGTCGGTCATGTCGTATCGGACCGTGCCGTCCTTGAACGAGGTGACGCCGTGTTTCGCGCGGAGGACGCCCTTCTCCATGGGTTCGGGGGTCTTGTTCGCCGACATGAGACCCTTGGCACCCTTGAGAATCTTGAAGGCGTTCTCGCGCTCGCCGACTGCATCGAGGGCGTCCCAGTACTCTGCCTTGATGTCGATTTCGGTGACGTCGACGCTGGTACCGTCGCGCTCACAGCGGTCGCAGTAGACGCGGCCGGCCTCGTCGGGTTCGAGTTCCTGCTCGCAGGACGGGCACCAGTAGTACGGTTCGGTGCGGGCGTCGCACTCCGGGCAGCGGACCTTGAAGCTGTGTTCGCCGCACTGGGTGCACTCGCGGTCGCCGACCTGTGCTTCGATGACGCCGGGGGTCGAGCGCATGTCGGGGGCGTGTTTCGCGGCCTCGGCGACCGAGCGCTGGCTGCCACCGGCTTCGCCGACCGGGAACAGGGTGTGGACCGCGGGCGAGAGGTCGCGTGATTCGGACTTCTCCGGGCGGCCCATCCGGGTTCCGATGCGGGTCGGGGCGCGCTCCTGGACCTCGAAGGGGGCGACCTCGTTGACCGCTTTCACCGCGTTACCGCCGCCGTCCCACTGGCGGGCTTCGGGAGAGAGGTCGGCGAGGGTCCACGGCTTCTCGAGGTCGCGGGTGAGGCCGAGACTCCGGACGAAGGGGACCCAGTCGCGCACGAGGAGTTCCTCCTCGGTCTGGGTGTGCTGGAGGAGCATGTGTTCTGCAGTCTCGCGGATGGCATCCGAACTGGGGATGTGCAGGGTACCGTCCTCGACGAAGCCGTCGGCGACCGCCTCGGCGAGTTCCGCGAACTGCTCGACGCCGATGTCGTGCCAGAGGTAGGTGTACTTCGGGTGCAGCGGCGCGTCGTAGGCGTCGGCCCAGTCGAGCGCCTCCTCGGCGCTGGGGTCCGCGAGGTCGACGTGGGGCGAGTCTTCGAGCGCCTGGACGTTGCAGTCGGTCGCGGCGAGGTCCTGTCGCCACCACTCGACGGTGTAGGAGGCCGGGGCGAGGGGATGGTTGTTCTCGACGAACTCGCCGAAGTTGACGAGGTACTCCCCGGCGTCGATGATCTTCTCCACGCCGTTGCGGACTTCGAGCGCCTCCTCGGGGTCGTCGATGCGGCGGACGTCGCCGTTGGCGAGGCGTACCGTGGGTCCCTCGATGCTGTCGACGGGGACAACACCGGCGGCCTTCCCGGGTCGTTCGGTCTTTATCTGGGTGCCCGTCGCGAGGAAGTCGTCGACGAGGTGCATCGTCGCGGGGTGGACGCCCGCGGTCGCGAACCCGTGGTTGCGCGAGCGGCCGTAGCGCAGGCGAAAGGCCCCGGCGCTGCAGGGGTGGCCGAAGACGGGGCGGCCCGCGATGAGGTCGCGCAGGTACTTCGTTGCGGGTTCGACGCGGGGCGGCCCGGTGGGGCCTGTCGGTTCCGGCTCGTCTCCCTCGGCCTCCTGGTCGGCTTCGCCGTCGGCGGCCTCCGCGTCGTCGGCGTCGTCGCTCTCGTCTTCCTCCCCGTGGTCGTCGTCGTAGTAGGTGCCGTCGATGAGGTCCTGGAGCCACGGCCAGTCGACCTCGTCGAGGTTCTTCGTGTAGCGCTGGATCTTCGGGGCCTTGAGCGCGATACCCTCTGCGAGGACGAGACACATCCCACCGCGGGCGGAGTTCGTGTCGACGCGCTCGAGGTCCCGGTAGCCGGAGACCTCCTCGTCGCCGGTCGCCTCCCCGTCCAGCATGATGGGCATGTGCTTGGCGATGAACTTCGTCTCCTTGTCCTTCGGCGAGTACTGGAGGCCGGTCTCCTTGTCGTACAGGCCGATCTCCTCGGCGTAGCGCTCGACCTCCTCGGTGCGAGCTTTGAACTCGTCGATGTCGAGCAGTGCGCGGGCGTAGTCGGCCACGAGCACGGAGAGCGCCTGGGCGGTCCCACCCGCCGAGCGAATCGGGCCGGCGTAGTAGACGTTGACGAACTCGGTCCCGTCGTCGTTCTGGAGCAACTCGACGCGGTCGATACCCTCGATGGGGGCCGCGACGACCCCCTCGGTGAGGAGCGCGACCGCGGTCCGGACCGCGCCCTCGATCTTCCCTTCGCGGGTCTCGTAGTCACCGACTGCGCCCTCGACGAAGTCAGTGACGAGTTCGAGCGCGGCCTCCTCACGGCTCATCTCGCCTTCGAGTTCGCGCACGCGCTCTGCGACCCCGTCGATGCCGAGGATGTTCTCGACGCGGTCCGCCATGTCGCGCGCGGTCGGAATCTCGACCTCGGGCTCGGGGTCGCCGCCGCGCTGTTTGGCGCGCTCGGCGAGCTCGAACGCCTCGTCGAGACGGGATTCGATGCGCTCGAAGTAGCGCTCGTCTTCCTCGCGCATTCTACAACCAGAGGTCGAGGTCGGTGGTCTCGTCGTGTTCGCGCACGAGCGGCTCCTCGAACTCTCGGACGTACAGTTCGCCGGCCCAGACGGTCGCCGCGTCGAGGTGGCCGGCCAGGGCCTGCCCGCTCGGTCGTGAGAGGACCGCGTGCGTGTGAGCGAACGGTTCACCGTTCAGCTCGGAGACGTTGCCGACGCAGGCTGCGACCTCGAGGGGTTCGTCGAAGGTCGCGGCGTCGTACTCCTGGCGCTCCTGGTCGTAGAACCAGACGTCCGCGTCCTGGACTGCGCCGAGCCCGGTGAACCATGCGGCGTCGAGGTCCTCCCGGGCGGCCAGGTCTTCGAGTTGCGCGCGCCAGTCGCCACCCGTCTCGAGCCGAACGACGAACTCACGCGAGGTCGCGACTTCCCGGTAGTGCATACCCACGTGAAAGAGGGTAGATGGGAAAAAAGTAGTGTCCTCGCGCCGACACCGTTCGAGGCGTCGCAGCCGTGGGAACGGGGACACACCGAGCGGTGGCTCGGCGACGAAGAACGACAGAGAACGACCGGCGGTTACCGCCAGTCGGGAAGGTCCGGGGCGTCTTCCGCTCGCATCGAGAGCCAGGCTCCATCGTCTGTGATGTCCGCGATGACGTACTCCTTCGAGGAACCGTCACCGTCGACAGACGCTACCACATCCCGGTCGTCGGCTGAACCCGACGGGCCTGACTCGGATGCTGCCATATGAGTCACTGTCTCATGGTCAGGTATAAACTCATCGACTCGACAGTCGAGTTTCTGAAGAAAACCTATCTAATTCAATATAGTTAACCAGAGATTGTGATTGGGGGATGGTATCAGACATCATGAGAATACATGCCAAGAGTATATAAACCAGTGTTTGTTCAGAAGCCTGTTGCCGTTCATCTATCCACAGAATCGAGATGATTGGAATCGAGAGAGTAACAACGAATACGAATCGGACACCACTCCGGGAGTCCACCGACAGGCGTCACGTCTGCTGGTTCTGCAGGGCACGCAGTCGCTTCTGGCGCCGGCCCAACGTCACACGAACCGAATAAACAGTTTACAATTTGTTCTCAGTTCTTCGTACATATACCCACCCCCTCATGGTAATTGTTACCGTCGTTAGCTCGGTATTCTATATATTCATTCCGCGCGCCAACTTAAACCTTTGGGTATGTAAAATAGCTGCAGACCATAACGGTAATTTTAACCATACTGTCTCCAAAGGGGTGCGTGGGATGACAGACAATACCAGCATCGACCGTCGTCGCTTCCTACAGGCGACTGGCGGCGCAGCATCTGCAGTGGCGGTTGCGGGATGTCTCGGCGGCGGTGGCGAAGGCGACACCGACACCCCGACGGACGAACCGACGGACGAATCCACGGAGACGGCGACCGAGAAGACGACACGGCCGCCGGAAGACCGTGAGAAGCTCGACAAGACGTTCGAGCTCATCAACGCGACGATGAGCACCCTCGACCCCATCAAGGCGACCGACACGGCCTCTGGGACGGTTATCCAGCAGGTCTTCGACGCCCTGATGAACTACCCGAACGGTGAGGTCGAGGTCGAGCCGCTCCTCGCAGAGGACTTCGAGGTCTCGAGCGACTTCCGTACCTACACGTTCAACCTCAAAGAGGACGTCAAATACCACAACGGTGACACCGTCACCGCACAGGACGTCGTCTACTCCTTCGAGCGCCTCGCAGCGTCCGAGAACTCGCGGCGTGACTACTTCATCCTCTCGTACGCGATGAACGTCGAGCACGAGACGGACGGCGACGGCGCCTACGTCCCCGGCTCCCTCAACATGGAGGCCGTCGACGACACGACCTTCGAGATGACGCTGACGAAGCCGTTCGCGTCCGCTGTCGAGATGCTCGCATACACCTCGTTCTCCGTGATTCCGGAGGGCATCGTGGGCGACATCGACGGCTACGACGGCGAGATGTCCCACTCCGAGTTCGCGACGCAGAACCCCGTCGGCGCGGGTCCGTTCGTGTTCGAGAACTGGGAGACGAACACCCAGGCCTCCGTCACGCGTAACGACGACTACCACGGCCCCGTTCCGTTCGTGGCAGGCGTCCACTGGCAGGTCATCACCGACCCCGACGCGGCGTACAACTACGGCCAGAACAAGAACTCCGACCTGGCCTCCATGCCGACGTCGAAGTACGACCCGAGCAAGGTCAACATCGAGACCGAGGACGACAAGGGTCGTAAGATCGGTACCTACGGTCCGATGCGGAACGGCGAGACCGCGAACTACCTCCAGTACGCGACCATCAACACGTTCTACATCGGCCTGAACGCCAAGAACGTCCCCGGTCCGGTCCGGAAGGCCATCGCCTACGCGATGAACCAGAAGGAAGGCGTGGACCAGGTGTTCAAGGGTCGCGGCAAGGCCGCGTACCACCTGACGCCGCCGGGTATCTACCCGGGTCAGGGTCCCGCCTACGACAAGCACGCCGAGGAGAAGTACCCCTACGGGTACAACACGACCGACCTCGAGTCCGCACGCCAGGTCATGGAAGACGCTGGCTACGGCCCGGACAACAAGTACGAGGTCACCTTCACGACCTACCAGTCCGACACCTGGCAGGGTCTCGGGAAGATCCTCCGCGACAAGCTCAGCAGTGCCCACGTCAACATGAAGCTCGAGGAAGCACCGTTCTCGACGCTTCTCAACCGTGGTCGCTCCGGCAACCTCGCCGCGTACTCGCTCGGCTGGATCATGGACTGGCCCGCACCGGACAACTTCCTCGGCCAGATGGTGCCGGAACTCACCGACACCACGGACGGGGCACAGGGCTTCTACCTGGACTGGGACGACGCAGAGGGCGACGCGTCCGACCGCGCTGCCGAGGCGTGGAGCAAAATCCAGGGCAACCCCGAGCCGACCGAGGACGCACAGCAGGCCCGCAACGAGGCTTACATCGCGATGGAAGAAGCCATGTGGGAGGACATGATCCTGCTCCCGACGTACCACAGCGTCTCCGAGCGCTTCGCGTATGACTGGGTTGACATGCCGCGCACCGGTGCCGCCGGTGGCAGCCGCATGAAGTTCAACAACGTCTACCTGAACGACCGGAGCTAACCGGGTTTCATCGGGACCCGATTTTCCATTTTTCGACCGTCTAGCCCCTGCTATAACCTCAATTAACGTAGGAAAAGAACGCAAGACATAACCATGGGTGCAAAATACACTATGAATAGAACAATGGTGATGGAAGTGGATCACCGGAGGGACATGTCATGAGCAGGTGGGGATACTTCGTCCGCCGCCTACTGCTGGCTATCCCTGTGGTACTCTTCGGTACGACAATCACGTTCCTGGTCCTTCGCATGGGTCCACTGGACCCCGTCGCAGCGATCCTCGGACCGAACGTCCCCGCATCGAAGTACGAACAGATAGAACAACAGCTCGGCCTGAACCAACCCCTGTGGGAGCAGTACATCGACTACATGATCGGATTGCTGACATTCGATCTCGGTGAGTCCTACGTCATCAAGGACGGGACCACCGCCATGACGCTCATCGTCCAACACGCGCCACGGACGCTCTGGCTCGGCTTCTGGTCGGTGCTCATCCCGCTGTTCATCGGTATCCCGCTCGGTTTCTACGCAGGTCTCAACCCGAACACGTTCAGCGACTACATCGCGTCGTTCGGTGGGATCGTCTGGCGTGCGATGCCGAACTTCTGGCTCGGTGTCATCCTGCTCTCCGTCCTGAGCCAGTCGAAAGACTACTCCGGGATGTTGACGTTCGGCCTGTTCGAGTTCGAATGGGCCAAACTCTTCGTCAATACGAAGATCATCGGGCAACCGCCGCTCGAGTTCTACGACCCGGCAGGGACGACCGCCATCACGCTCGGCGGGACGACGCTGTTCAACTTCCCGCTGTTCGAGTTCGACAGCACGACGTTCCTGCAAGCCGTCAAGATGGTTCTGCCGCCCGCCATCGTCCTCGGTTCCTCGTCGATGGGGAACGAGATGCGCCTCGGGCGGACCGCCGTGCTCGAAACGGTCAACTCCAACTACGTCGAGACCGCTCGCGCCAAGGGGCTCTCGAACCGGAAGATCGTCTGGAAGCACGTGTTCCGAAACGCGCTGATTCCGCTCGTCCCGATCATCCTGAACGAGGCGTTCCTGCTGATCGGTGGGTCGGTCATTCTTGAAACGATCTTCAGCATCAACGGGCTGGGCTACCTGTTCTTCCAGGCGGCCCTCCAGGGCGACGTGCCGCTGGTCGGCTCGCTGATGTTCATCTTCATCCTCATCATCGTGTTCATGAACATCCTTCAGGACTTCATGTACACGATCATCGATCCACGTGTGGGGTACGAATAATATGAGTCAGGTACAGGAGAACGCGACATTACGAGAGCGGATCTTTGCCCACCCCGAACCGGCACTCATCTGGCTCGGTGGGGCACTGGTGCTACTCGCCCTGGAGTTCGGGGCGTTCGCCAAGACGATGGTGCTCTTTGGCGACCAGTTCAATCCGCTCATCAACGGGAGTACAGAGATCGGTGGCTGGTACGTCGACCAGATGTTCAAGACGTTCGGTACCGCCGGCGGCATCGTCATGTCCGCCCTCGGTGCGATAATCGTCCTGGGCGTCCTGTCGGTGTTCGTCAAGGCCATCTTCATACCGTTCAACCTGGTCGAGAAACTCGGGCTGGAAGACGTCCCGATGTCCGTCGACCTGCTCGAACGGCTCATGATCATGGCTGGCCTCGCCGTCATCTGGGCCGTGCTCATCTACGAACCGCTCGGGATGTTGCTCCCGGCGCTTCCGGTCATCGGTGAGCCCTCGTTCGCGCAGCTGTTCCACGGGTTCGCCCAGACGGCTGCGGGCGTGGGCAACTGGCTCGGGGATACCTTCCCGACGCTGCTCTCGCGGGACCTCATCCCGAACAGCGGCTTCAAGCCGCCGGCGAGCGCGACGGACCAGTACCCGACCGGGGTCCTCGGCCCGTACCACGGGACGTTCCTCGGCCTCGCACCCGCCTACGCCTGGGCGATCCGCGTGGGGCTCGTCTACGCCTACGCGTTCATCTGGATGGCGTGGCTCTGGTTCGGCTACAAGACCTTCCGACGACACTACCGCTACGCCGACTGGACGCCGCGTGACGACATGATCGACCGGCTGAGCACCCACCGCTGGGGCCAGTTCGGGTTCCTGATGGTCTCGATGTTCATCGTGATGGCGTTGTTCGCGCCCGCACTCGGGCCGGTGACGACCCAGGAGAACATCTACGACCCCTACAGCTACACCTTCAAGTACACCGAGGACGGGCAGGTCAAAGAGATCAGTCACGGGACCGCCAACCTCGACAGCGTCTCCCAGGGTGATCCGAACAGAAACGTCGGTCCGATGAGCTACGACGAACACGGCAGGTTCCATCCGTTAGGGACCTTGACAACGGGGAAAGACTTGTTCACCTTCATGGCTGATGGGGCGAGGGTGTCACTGTTCATCGGCCTGCTGTCCATCGTGTTGGGCGGGTTCATCGCGACGGCACTCGCGATGGTGACCGCCTACTACAAGGGTCTCGCAGACCTCCTCGTCGTCATCACCAGTGACTCGATCCAGGCGATGCCAGGGTTGCTGATCTACATCATGCTCTCGGTCGTCTTCGGGAGTCACCCCATCTCGAACGTGTACAACGGTGGGTTGCTCCTGTCGCTCATCTTCGCGGCGACCGGCTGGCCGGGACTGTGGCGCGCCATCCGTGGCCCCGCGTTCCAGGTCTCCGAGCAGGAGTGGATCGACGCCGCCCGCTCGTACGGGCAGCGCCCCACCGAGACGATGAAGAAGCACATGCTCCCGTACGTGGCAGGCTACCTGCTCGTCTACGGGTCGCTCATCCTCGGTGGCATCATCATCAGTGTCGCCGCACTCTCGTTCCTCGGCCTGGGTGTGTCGCCGCCGACCCCCGAGTGGGGCCGCGCGGTGAACGAGGGTCGGTCGTACGTGACGACCGTCTCCTGGCACATCTCCACGATTCCGGGCCTGATGGTCGTCTTCGTCGTCACCGGCTTCAACGCGTTCGGTGACGGTATCCGCGACGCCATCGACCCGCAGTCCGGCGGGGCGAGTGCTGACGAGGCTGCAGCCGCAGGGGGTGGTGGATGATGTCCCTGCAACAGCAGCGTGAGGAGACCATCCTCACCATCAAGAACCTGCAGACCTCCTTCTATACGGACAAGGAGGTCATCCGCGCCGTCGACGGCGTCGACTTCGACATCCGCGAGGGTGAGACGGTCGGTATCGTCGGCGAGTCCGGGTCCGGGAAGTCGGTGACTGCCCGGTCCATCATGGGCCTCGTCGAGAGTCCCGGCCGGGTCCTGCGTGGGAGTTCCATCCAGTTCCGCGACACCGAGACGGTCGAACGGTTCGCGAACACATACACGGGTCGCACGGTCGACCTGACGAAGCTCGAGGAGAAACACGACCTCGCGACCGTCGTGGCCGACGCGATGGACCAGTACGGTGCGAAGCCGGGTGAGCTCACCCAGCACGAGAAGTACGCGAACCTCCCGCCGGAGCGCATCGACCCGACCCAGATGGTCGCAGACGGTGCGGTCCACTGGGACGACCTCATCGCGTCGGGCTACGCCGACGAACTGAACCTCATCTCGGAGACGGACTTCGTCTTCGTCGAGGCGGGCACCAGCGATTCGAACGGCATCCGCGTCGACCGCGGCTTCGTCGAGGTGACGCGCGCACACGAGCGAGGTCTTCGACGCCTCCGTGGCGGGAACATCGCCATGGTGTTCCAGGACCCGCTCACGTCGCTGAACCCGGTGTATACCGTCGGGAACCAGATCAAAGAGGCACTGCGACTCCACCAGGGCCTCCGCGGTTCCGACGCGACCGAGGAAGCCGTCGAACTGCTCGAAGCGGTCGGTATCCCGGACGCTCGTCGCCGGGTCGGGGAGTACCCCCACCAGTTCTCCGGTGGGATGCGCCAGCGCGCCGTCATCGCGATGGCACTGGCGTGTGACCCCGAGCTCCTCATCTGTGACGAGCCGACGACGGCACTCGACGTGACCATCCAGGCACAGATCCTGGAACTCCTGCAGGAACTGCAGGACGAGCGCGACCTCTCGATCATGTTCATCACCCACGACATGGGTGTCATCGCGGACATCGCGGACCGCGTGAACGTGATGTACGCCGGCGAGGTCATCGAGACCGCGCCGGTCGAAGAACTGTTCGGCAACCCGAAACACCCCTACACCGAGGGGCTGCTCCAGTCGATCCCCGGCCGACAGAAAGGTGACCGCCTCGTCACCATCGAAGGTGACGTGCCGACGCCGAACGAGAAACCGACGTACTGTCGGTTCGCGCCACGGTGTCCGAAGGCGTTCGACGAATGCCAGGCCGTCCACCCCGAACTGGTCCAGGCCAACGACGGGGCCAAGGACCACCGGGCCGCCTGTCTCCTCTACCCCGAGGACCAGACGCAGACGGAAGCCATCGAACTTCATAAGGCCAAAGGAGGGAGCAAAGAATGAGCAAGCAAGCGATGTCCCACGCCCAGCAGACAGCACAGACCGAGTCGATGATAGAGATCCGCAACCTGAAGACGTACTATCCGGGTGGCGGCCTCATCAACGACCAGCCGGTGAAGGCAGTCGACGGCGTGAGTTTCGACATCAAGAAGGGCGAAACGCTCGGTCTCGTCGGTGAATCCGGGTGTGGGAAGTCCACGCTGGGCCGGACGCTGGTCCAGCTCGAGGACGCCACCGCCGGCGTCAGCCGCTTCCACAAGCCGGACGTGGTCGAACGGATGGCCAACACGTACGGCCGTCGGACGGTCATGCTGGCCGAGATCTACGACTCGAACGACCCGGTCGACCTCGTGACGAAGCTGTTCGCCGACGACGTGCCGCCGAAGGCCGTCGCCCGCGAGAGCGGCTACGAGAACGTCAGCGCTGACGACATCGACGCCGCACAGTTCGTCAACGAGCAGAACCTCACCGTCCAGGACATCGTCGACGAGGGCTTCGGTGCCAGACTCGGCCTGTTCGGCGAGAAGGACTTCGTGTTCGTCGAGAACGGCCACCGCGACGGCGACGAGATCCGCGTCGAGGAGGGCTACATCGACGTCACGGCCGCGCCCGGTCGGGCACTGAAGAAGCTCCGCGGCCGCCAGCTCGGTATCGTCTTCCAGGACCCCGAGTCGAGCCTCAACGACCGTATGACGGTCGGGGAGATCATCCGCGAGCCGCTCGACGTGCACAGCTGGGGCGACCCCCAGGAACGACGCACGCGCGTCCGTGAACTGCTCGAGACGGTCGGGCTGCGCCCGGAGCACTACTACCGCTACCCGCACCAGTTCTCCGGTGGGCAGCGCCAGCGTATCGGGATCGCCCGGTCGCTCGCGCTCGAGCCGGACTTCCTGGTGCTGGACGAGCCGGTGTCCGCGCTGGACGTCTCGGTGCAGGCGAAGATCCTGAACCTGCTGGAGGACCTCCAGAAGGAGTTCGGGCTCACCTACCTGTTCATCGCCCACGACCTCTCGGTCGTCAAGCACATCTGTGACCGTGTCGCGGTGATGTACCTCGGCAACATCATGGAGATCGGGCCGACGGACGGCCTGTTCGAGAAACCCGGGAACCCGTACACGCACTCGTTGCTGTCGGCGATTCCGGAGCCGGACCCGACCTCGACCAAGGACCGGATCACCTTGCGGGGCACGCCGCCGAGTCCGCGCGACCCGCCGATCGGCTGCCCGTTCAGTACGCGCTGTCCCGTCAAGATCCGCCCCGACGACTACCAGCACCTGGACGACGACGTCTGGGAGCGCATCGAGGTCTTCCGCGAGGTCGTCCGCGAACGGTCCCGTGCGGACCGCTCGCTCACCGACCGCGCCAAGGAGATGCTCGGCCGGCAGACCCGGTTCTCCGACATCACGGAGATCACCGACGAGCTGTTCGGGGACGTGGACGTGCCCACCGAGGTGTCCGAACACCTGCGCGAGGCGTCGGGCCACATCGAGAAAGGCCACGACAACAAGGCTCGCGAGTACCTGTTCGAGCAGTTCGGGAGCATCTGTGACAGGGAACAGCCCAAGCACCACGTCGTCAGCGACGACGCCCGGACCAGCTTCTGTCACCGCCACCAGGACCGCTACGACGAACCAGCAGTCGCGTTCGACCAGCTCCACGACTGATCGATGAGCGACGCTCCGCCCGAAGTGGTCGCCGCCAGACGGCTGACACGGAAGACCCTCGAAGCCGTCGTGTACGGCCTCGTCGTTGCCCTGTTCGTCGCGGGGGCGTCGGCCTTCCTCGAACTCTCCGGGCGGGGGACGCTCTACACCACGAAACACGTCCTGTTCTGGGTCGGATTCGCCCTGCTCGCGTACGCCTCGTTCCAGCTTCGCCCGCCGTCGCCCCGCGCGTCACAGGGGCCCGGGGATAGCACGTTCGTCACCTCGGGTGACGACCGCCAGAAGAAGGCCGAGACGACGGTCGGCGGGCGTCGCGAGACTCGCCTCGAACGGCTGGTCTCGTGGCTGCCGCCGGTGCGCTGGTTCGCCATCGCGCCGGACGACCGCTTCTCGGTCCACGCGAAGCTGTTGCTGGCCGCGGTGTTCATGCTCGCGCTGTCGATGGCGATGGAGTTCGTCTTCGGCATCGCACAGCCCGGGGTCGCCAGCGCGGCAGCTGTATTCATCGGCTGAGGCGCTGCGAGAAACAAAGACACCCTTATCAGACTCCACACCATGTGTGTGGACATATGCCAGACGTGCCCAAGTCCGGTGAGGACATAGATTACGCCGAGCGAATCGCGAGCAACGCGGACGTCCTCTCGAACGCGTGGGAACAGGCACTCGAGGAGATGGAACTGATGGCCGAACAGCGCCGCGAAGAGGGCTGGGAGGCGGTCACGGTTATGGCGGCGAACACAGCGCCGCGGAACCGCCGTGCAGGCGACGACGACGACAACCGGTTCGGCCTGGTGTACGTCGTCCCGTCGAACATGGGTGAGGACTTCAGCGAGGCCTTCGAGGGCAAGCAGTTCCCGAAGTACGAGGTGTACCGCCGCGAGATGGACGGGAACGTGTTCCTCGTCGCCGAGTACATCGACCCCGACACGGAGACGGTCATCTTCATCGCCAGCCAGTACGAGCTCCGCCACGCGGCCGGGATGGTCCACGACGCGGAGGAGGAGGGCGAGTTCTACACGTACGTCCAGACGCTCCCGGGTGACATCCTCGGCGTGTTCAAGCACGACTCCCACGAGAAGTTCGTCCCGCACGCCGACCGCATCGACGACTGGAGCCCGTCAGCGCCCGGCCCGGGCGAGGTCGAGAAGAACTGACGCTGCCCCATATCGCGACGCTCGTGTCCGCTACCGGCCGGCTCGTCGTTCGAGCCTGACATACCCGGCACTGTTTTATATATGCTGTCGCGGGCGAGGGCGTCACGGTTCCGCACACGAAACAGGGGCTTTATGCGGCGATTGAACCTATAGAGCCGATATGAAAGTAGCCGACGCGATGACCCCCCGCTCCGAGCTGGTGACCGTCGAGTTGCCGGGTACCCGTGACGACGTCCTGTCGTACCTGCAGGAGCACGGGTTCTCTTCGGTCCCAGTGGTAAAGCCGACCGAGGACGGCGAGGAGTACCGCGGTCTCGTCTCCCGGGACAGCCTCATCGAGCGACCCGACGAGGACCAGCTGGCCCTCCTGATGGAGGACGTGCCGACGACGACCGACGACACGTCCATCGCGGACGTCGCCCGCCTGATGGTCGAGGAGCGCGCCCGCCGCGTGCCCGTCGTCGACGGCGAACTGGAAGGCATCATCACGGTCACCGACGTGGTCCACGCCATCGCCCGCGGGGACGCCAAGACTGACGCTGTGGTCGGTGACCTGGCCACGAAGGACGTGAACACGACGTACTCGGGGACGCCACTGCCCGTCGCCGAGCGCGAGCTCTACTACGCGAACGTTCCCTACGCGGTCGTCCTCGACGACGAGGCCGACATGGCCGGCATGCTGACCGAGGTCGACATCATCGAGGTCGCCCGCATCGTCGAGGGCGAGGACGACACCGGTGACTCCATCGCCAACGAGGACGACGAGTGGATGTGGGAAGGCATCAAGGCGGTCGGCGGCCGTTACCTGCCGACCCGGAACGTCGAGATTCCGGCCGAGCCGGTCTCGGAGTTCATGACCGAGGACCTCGTGACGGTGTCGACGAAGAAGACCGCCGAGGAGACCGCCCAGTTGCTCATCCGCCACGACATCGAGCAGGTCCCGATGGTGTCGGGCGACCAGCTGGTCGGCATCGTGCGGGACCTGAACCTGCTGGAGGCACTGTATGACTGAGACGGCCACCGTCGTCGAACTCGCCAAGCGCCGGGGCTACTTCTTCCAGTCCAGCCGCGCGTACGGCGGTGTCTCCGGCTTCTACACGTACGGCCCACAGGGTGCGGCCCTCAAGGAGAACATCGAGGACACCTGGCGCGAGCGCTTCACCCTGAAGGAGGGTAACTTCGAGGTCGACGCACCCATCGTGATGCCCGAGCCCGTCTTCGAGGCGTCGGGCCACCTCGACGGCTTCGACGACATGCTCGTCGAGTGCCCCGAGTGTCACGCCAGCCACCGCGCCGACCACATCATCGAGGACAACACCGGCATCGAGGAGGCCGAGAGCCTCCCGATTCCGGAGGTCGAGAACCTGCTCGCCGAGCACGAGCTCACGTGCCCGAACTGCGGCGCGGACCTGGCGGGCCAGGCCATCGAGGAGTTCAACCTGATGTTCCAGACGAGCATCGGCCCGGGCTCCTCCCAGCCCGGCTACCTCCGCCCCGAGACGGCACAGGGTATCTTCGTGGAGTTCCCCCAGCTGAAAGAGTACGCCCGGAACCAGTTGCCCTTCGGCGTCACGCAGATCGGCCCGGCGTACCGCAACGAGATCTCCCCGCGGAAGTCGCTGTTGCGCCTGCGCGAGTTCACGCAGGCCGAGCTCGAACTGTTCATCGACCCCGAAGAGGACGAGCCGGCACTCGACGTGGTTCGTGACGTGGAAGCGCCGCTGTACTCGGCGGAGATGCAGGAATCGGACGACGGCGAGCCCGTCACGATGGCCATCGGCGACGCCGTCGACGAGGGTATCATCTCGGACGCGTGGGTCGCGTACTACCTCGGCCTCGCGAAGCAGTGGTACACCCGCATCGGCATCGACATGGAGAAGTTCCGGTTCCGCCAGCACCTCTCGGGCGAGCTCGCCCACTACGCGGCGGACTGCTGGGACGCCGAGGCGCTGGTCGACGGCGACTGGATCGAACTCGCCGGCTTCGCCAACCGCGGCGACTACGACCTCTCCAAGCACGGCAGCTACAGCGACGAGGACTTCACGCTGTTCAAGCAGTACGACGAGCCAAAGCACGTCGAGCGCGCGACGGTCGACCCCGACATGAGCTACCTCGGTCCCGAGTTCGGTGGCGCGGCCGCCGACATCGGCGAGGCGCTGCAGACGCTCGCCGAGCGCGACCGGAGCGCCTTCGACGGCGACAGCGTCGAGGTCGAGGTCGACGGCGAGGCCTACGAGATTCCGTCCGAGCACGTCAACTTCGAGGTGAGCGAGGAGACCGAGGCCGGCGAGCACATCGTCCCACACGTCATCGAGCCGTCGTTCGGTGTCGACCGGGCCCTGTACACCGTCGTCCACCACGCCTACCGCGAGGACGAGGTCGAGGGCGAAGAGCGCAGCTACCTCGCGCTGAAGCCGGAGGTCGCCCCGACGTTCGTCGGCGTCTTCCCGCTGACAAGCAAGGACGGCCTCCCCGAGACGGCCCAGTCGGTCGCGACGGAACTGCGCGAGCGCGGCCTCTCGGTCGCCTACGACGACTCCGGCTCCATCGGGCGTCGCTACCGGCGACAGGACGAGGTCGGCACCCCGTTCTGTGTGACCCTGGACGCCGACCCGGAGGGGACGGCGACCATCCGCGAGCGCGACTCGACCGAGCAGGTCCGCGTCGACCTCGACGAGCTGGCCGACGTGTTGACCGCGCTCAGAACCGGCGAACGGACGTTCGACACCCTCTGAGATGCGCGACGAGGTGGCCCGACGACTGGTGCACGCGACCGGTGCGGTCCTGCCCACCGCGTACCTCGTGAGCCAGCTCGACGGCGTGCCGACAATCTCCTGGCGAGCGGTCCAGGCGTTCCTGGTCCTCTCGATGGGGGTCGCACTCGTCCTGGAAGCCGTGCGGCTGTTCGTCGGCCTGGACTGGGCCATCTTCGATAAGCTCACCCGGGAGTACGAACAGGACAACCTCGCGGGCTACGCGCTGTACATGATCGGCGGGGCGTTCGCCGGCCTGCTGTTCCCGCCCGCGGTCGCCATCCCTGCGATGTACATGCTGACCATCGGCGACCCCATCAGCGGGCTGCTCTCGTCGGGCGAGTTGCGGAGCGTCAAGCAGCCGCGGGTGCTGGTGGCGATGTTCCTCGTCAGCCTCGCGTTCGCCCTCCCGTTCCTGCCGGCGTTCGTGGCCGTCGCGGCGGCCGTCGCGGCCACCCTGGCCGACGGCGTGAAGCCGGTCATCGGCGGCTACGTCATCGACGACAACCTCACCATCCCTATCGCGGCCACGGTGACGGCGTGGGTGATGCTGGCGCTGACGGGCTCGCTGCCGGTCTGAGCCACACCGGCCCCGTCTAGTTGTGTAGGCCCGACATATTCGATTTCGCAGCGATCAGTCTCTGGTATGACACTGCTCGAACTGCTCGTCGCGGCACTGATCGTCCTCGTACTCCTCGCGATCGTGGCGGCCGTTATCGGCGAGGAGGAGCTACTGCTGGGGCTCGTGCTCGAACTCGTGGACTGAGAGACTCGGCAGATTTATTACGGTACGCGTACTTCCCATTTTCAGCCACGACGATACGCCGACATCTCCGGCGTTCTTGGCGACTTCGTCGCCCAGTCACCGTCGTGGTGAGACGAACGACACCGTGCGGCGGACTCCCCCCAACTCTCCCCCCAACCCGCCGCCTGTCGTTTCACACGGCTGACCGCGCCGTCTCCACTTTCATCGCGGTCGGCCCTTTCACTGGCAGGGAGCGACGGGACCGTCACGAAGCCCGACTTCACTTTCACCCCGGTCGGCGAAGTCTTAAACGGCGGGACGCCGAATTCTCGGGCGATGGCTGCCACCGACGAGGCGTCCGTCGAGCACCCGCTGCTCGCGCCGAACTTCCTCCAGCGCCGGCTCTACCAGTTACAGCTCGCAGGGACGGCGACCGAGGACCACACCCTCGTCTGCCTGCCGACCGGGCTCGGGAAGACGACCGTGAGCCTGCTCGTGACCGCCCGCCGCCTCCACGAGGTCGGCGGGAAGTCGCTGATGCTCGCGCCGACGAAACCCCTCGTGCAACAGCACGCCGAGTTCTACCGCGAGGCACTCCAGATACCGGACGAGGAGATCGTCGTGTTCACCGGCGACGTGCGCCCGGACGACCGCGCCGCCCTGTGGGAGGACGCGACGGTCGTCATGGCGACGCCGCAGGTCATCGAGAACGACCTCGTCGGTGGCAGAATTTCGCTTCGCGACGTGACACACATCGTCTTCGACGAGTGTCACCGCGCGACGGGCGACTACGCCTACAACTACATCGCAGAGCGGTACCACCAGGACGCCGCGGACCCGCTGGTGACGGGCATGAGCGCGTCGCCCGGCGGCGACGAAGAGGAGATTCTGGAGGTGTGTGAGAACCTCGGATTGCGCGAGGTCGAGGTGATGACCGAGGACGACGCCGACGTCTCGGAGTACACCCACGACACCGAGGTCGAGTGGAAGAAGATACAGTTACCAGACGAGGTCATCGAGATTCGCGACGCCCTGAACGAGGTCATCGCGGACCGTCTCGGCAAGCTCAAAGAGATCGGCGTGACGAAGGCGACCTCGCCGGACCTCTCGGAGACCCAGATAAACAAGATATCGGCGCAGTTGCGCCAGATGATGGACAACGACCAGTCGGCGGGGTTCAAGGGCATGAGCCTGCTCGCGGAGATCCGCAAGCTGCGGACCGCGGTCACCTACGTCGAGACCCAGAGCGTGGAGGCGACTCGACGATACTTCGAGCGCCAGCAGAACGCCGCCCGGGCCTCCGGCGCGTCGAAGGCCAGCCAGCGCATGGTGTCCGAGCCGAAGGTCAGGGAGGCGATTCGCAGAACGGAGTCCTTCGACGACATCCACCCGAAGTACCGCGAAGCCAGAATCCTGCTCGCCCAGACGCTCGGCATCGAGGACGGCGAGCGCATCATCGTGTTCACCGAGTCCCGCGACACCGCCGAAGCCCTCACCGAGTTCCTCTCGAACCACTTCGAAACGCGGCGCTTCGTCGGCCAGGGCGACAAGGAGGGCTCGGACGGGATGACCCAGAAGCAGCAACAGGAGACCCTCGAACAGTTCAAGGCGGGCGAGTTCGAGGTGCTGGTCTCGACCTCGGTCGCCGAGGAGGGCCTGGACGTACCGGAGGTCGACCTCGTGCTCTTCTACGAGCCGGTCCCGACGGCCATCCGGTCCATCCAGCGCAAGGGCCGGACCGGTCGCCAGGACGAGGGTCGCGTCGTCGTGCTGATGGCCGAAGACACCCGCGACGAGGCGTACTTCTGGATCTCCCGACGGAAGGAGAAGCAGATGGAGAGCGAGCTTCGCAAGCTCAAGGGCGTCGCGAAGAACGTCGAGGAGCAACTCGACGACTCCCAGCAGAGCCTCGCCGCGTTCGCCGGTGGCGAGTCCGACGGGGGTGACACGGAAGCCGAGGCCGAGGCCGGGGCAGCCGCCGACGGTGGCGCGAGCGCGGACAGCCAGCCCGGCCTGCAGGAGTTCGGCGCTGGTGACGACGCGGACGGCGACGAGGAGGCCGAGACCGACGCGGGCGCGGACGACGGCGACCAGGCGGCAGAGACGGCCGCCCAGTCCGACGCCGACGACGGCGTGGTCGCGGCCGCCGAACCGCAGGACGACGACACCGTCGAGATCGTCATCGACCAGCGCGAGATGGACTCCTCGATTCCGCGGGACCTCTCGACGCGCGAGGGCGTGACGACCCGGCTCGAGACACTCGCCGTGGGCGACTACGTCCTCTCGGACCGCGTCGCCGTCGAGCGCAAGTCGGTCTCCGACTTCCTCGACACCCTGACGGGAAGTGACCGCTCCGTGTTCGAGCAGGTGCGCGACATGGCCGGGCACTACGCCCGCCCCATCCTCGTCATCGAGGGCGACGACAGCCTGCTCGGGTCGCGGGACATCCACCCCAACGCCATCCGGGGCGCACTCGCGTCGCTGGCGGTGGACTTCGGCGTGAGCGTCCTGCGGACCGAGGGCGAGGCCGACACCCGCGACCTGCTCGCGGTCATCGCGAAACGCGAACAGGAAGCGAGCGGGCGCGAGGTGTCGGTCCACGGCGAGAAGTCGAAGAAGACCCTGCCCGAACAGCAGGAGTACGTCGTCTCGGCCATCGCCGACATCGGCCCGGTCACCGCCCGGTCGCTGCTGGCACACTTCGGCACCGTCGAGGAGGTCATGTGCGCGAACGAGGACGACCTCCTCGAAGTGGACGGCGTCGGTCAGGTGACCGCCGAGCGCATCCGGGAGGTCATCGGGAGCCAGTACGAGCCGTGAGCGACGCCGTCCGCGCCGCCGTCCGGAAGACCTTCCCCGGGCTGGTGGTCACGCTGCTCGTCCTGCTCGCGGGGCAGGTGTTCGACCTGCACTGGAGCATCGGCTACGGCGCGGCGCTCGTCGCGTTCACGCTCTGGATGGTCTGGTTCGTCGTGACGTTCGTGCGCTGGTTCGAGTGGGGCGAGGAGAACTGACGAACTACCGCCGGAGCGCGCCGAGCGCTTCTGCCGCCTCCTTCACCGCGGCGAGGCACTCGCGGGCGCGGGCCGGGTCGTCCGTGTTCGCGGCGGCGTCGCTGAAGTAACGGATGGTCTCGGCGATAGAGGCCTCCGCGTCACCGAACTCGCCGGCGAGGGTGGGGCGTGACGCCTGTCTATCGGGGCGTCGCGACGGGGTGTGGCTCTGGACCTGCGAGCTGAAATCGTCGCCGGACTGTGACTGCGAGACGCCCTGGGCATCGGCGTCGGCGACCGACTGGGACGGCTGGTCCGGGGCGTCTGCCTGCTGGTCCTGGGCAGGGTTCTGGGCCTCCTGTGCCTGCTGCTGTTGCTGCGCCTGCTGTTGCTGCGCCTGCTGTTGCTGCGCCTGCTGTTGCTGTGCCTGCTGCTGGCGCTGTGCCTCCTGTCCTGCGGCCTGGC
This sequence comes from Haloarchaeobius pelagicus, assembly GCF_051207375.1. Lineage (NCBI taxonomy): Archaea > Methanobacteriati > Methanobacteriota > Halobacteria > Halobacteriales > Halorubellaceae > Haloarchaeobius > Haloarchaeobius pelagicus. The sequence continues at coordinate 751,253 of NZ_JBPJZD010000002.1, forward strand.
AGCTCGGGCAGAACTGCTGGCCCTTGTGCCGGAAGATGGGGTCGCCACAGGTGTCGCAGTGCTGGTTCGTCATCGTCGCACCCTGCAGGAGGAGTTCGCTCATCCGCTGTGTCGTCTTGCGGTCTTCCTCCTCCTTTGCGAACTTCTCTCGCAACTTCTCGCGCTCTGCCTCCTTGTCGAACTCGCTCATGTCGAGATAGACGACTTTGGGAGAGGAAAGTCCTGCGGGACCGGTCAGAGCTCGCTGGTCTCGCCGTCGCTGCTGACGGTGACGATGCGGCCCGACTGCTCGACGGTGGCGTCGTCGGGCGAGAGATAGCTGTTCCGGAGACCCTGTGGGTTCCGGAGGTACTCCAGAATCGGGTCGGTGACGACGCGCTCGGGGTCGTCGAACACCGAGACGTACGTCGCCTCGTACGTCTCGCCGTCGATGTCCACCGTGGAACCCACGCCGACCATGCCCTCGAACAGGCCATTTGCCGGGTCGGGGTCCGTCACGGGCGACAGCACGAATCCCTTCGGATTGGTCGGCGAGCCGAGCGTGTCGGCGACGGTGGCGAATTCCTCGTCCTCGTCGTACGCCCGCGCACCGTCACCGGCGTGGACGTCGATGGTGGCCCGAACGCCCTCGTCCGTCTGGCCGTGGATGAAGACGCCGTCGGTGACCGCGATTGCGGTGTTCCCGCTGTAGACGGAGTACCCCTCGTACGTCGACTCCTGCATATCGGCGAACTCGTCGATTCCGGACACGTCGCTCGCCGAGAACGACCCGGTGTAAACGGACGTCCCGACGTGTATCGCGGTGTGGAACGCGTCCGTGTTCTCGATGGTGAGTGCGCTGTGATTCGGGATGTAGCGGTACCCGATACCACGCAAGACGCCCTCGGGCAGGTGCGCCTCGTGTGCCCGGAGTTCGTCGATGGCGACGGACTGGAATCCCGTCTCGACGACGTCGTTCGCCGGGCCGCCAGCCGCTGGTGTCCAGTCGACGTACGCCCCGGCACTGCTCCCGTTCCCGCCGAATCCAGGGATGCTGCTGGTACACCCGGCGAGTGTCGCCCCGCCGGCCGTCGCAGCCGTCTGCAGGAACCGCCGTCTGCCGAATCGAACCATGGTCGACCCACCCGGTGACGGTATGTAAAATTTCGTGTCGTATCGGTCGTCGTAACTGCCCGAACGTCCGGGGGGTGAGCGGGGCTGTCCCCCGCCCCGATGTAGACGCAGCACTGCCGACTTCGACACGTTTAACCCGGAATCGGGAGCAGTTTCGGATGTTATGGCGAAAGTTAGCGTAGTCGGCGCGGCCGGCACCGTCGGGGCCGCCGCAGGCTACAACCTCGCGCTTCGTGACGTGGTCGACGAACTCGTCTACGTGGACATCCCGGACCAGGAGGACGTGACAGTCGGCCAGGCCGCGGACGCCAACCACGGCATCGCGTACGACTCGAACACGACCGTCCGTCAGGGCACCTACGCCGACACGGCGGGCTCTGACGTCGTCGTCATCACGGCCGGCATCCCGCGCCAGCCCGGCCAGACCCGCATCGACCTCGCGGGCGACAACGCGCCCATCATGGAGGACATCGGCTCCTCGCTCGCCGAGCACAACGACGACTTCATCACGGTGACGACGTCGAACCCGGTCGACCTGCTCAACCGTCACCTGTACGAGGCCGGCGACCGCGACCGGAACAAGGTCATCGGCTTCGGTGGCCGACTGGACTCCGCGCGCTTCCGCTACGTCCTCTCCGAGCGCTTCGATACGCAGGTCCAGAACGTCGAGGCGACCATCCTGGGCGAGCACGGCGACGCACAGGTTCCCGTGTTCTCGAAGGTGCGCGTCGACGGCGCAGACCCCGAGTTCTCCGACGACGAGAAGGAGGAGATCCTCGGTGACCTGAAAGAGAGCGCGATGAACGTCATCGAGCGCAAGGGCGCGACCGAATGGGGTCCGGCGACGGGCGTCGCCCACATGGTCGAGGCCATCCTGCGCGACACCGGCGAGGTCCTGCCGGCGTCGGTGAAGCTCGAGGGCGAGTTCGGTCACGACGACGTCGGCCTGGGCGTCCCGGTCAAGCTCGGCTCGAACGGCGTCGAGGAGGTCGTCGAGTGGGACCTCTCCGAACTGGAGCGCGACCAGCTCGGCGAGGCCGCCGAGAAGCTCTCCGAGCAGTACGACAAGATCTCGTAAGCACTACAGGACGCGGTCTCAGTTCTCGCGGTCGCCGAGCCGCCGTGGCTCGGCGGTACTGCCGTTCGCACGAGTATCGATAGCGTCCGGAACCTGTTCCCCTATCAGTTCCGCCCACTCCCGAATACGGGACGTGCGGTCGTTGCTCGACATGGTAGTCATGGGATACGTCAACACGGACGTGTATAACTTTTTTCTCGATGTTCCTACAGCTCTGGCGGCGCGAACGGGGCCACTCGACGTGGCTACCAGACGCCCTGCCGGCGGTCCAGCAGCGAAACGACGACGACGTGCGGGAGCGTCAGCACCGCCAGCAGGACGAGGTAGACGGCGACGAGCCCGGTGAGTCCGGCCGGGGTCTGCGGGACCGCGATGGCGAGACCGGCGAGGATGACGAGAGAGATGGCCGTCGTCGGGGTGGCGTCGCGGGCGAAGCCCCGGACTGCGCCGACGAGGTCGCCCCGGGCGAGCGCCGCGACCGAGGGTTCGTCGAGGCCGACGACGCGGACGATGTGACGCAGCGAGTGCCAGACGCAGAAGTACACCCCGATGGCGAGGACGGGCGGGACGACCGCGAAGAAGAACGAGAGCAGCCCGACCTCGGTCGCATCGCGCTTCCAGGTCGCCGGGTCGGGCGAGCGTGCCCCGAGGACGAGCGAGCCGGTGACGAGCACGGCGAAGCCGACCGCGACCGCGAGGCGCGTCTCGGGGGTGAACGCCCACGCGACCGTGCTCGGGTCGGCACCGAAGAGGCCGACCGTGGCCGCGAGAACCGACTCGTACGCGCCCGGAAACGCGACCAGCGGGACCAGCATGGGGAGCGCCCCCCGGACCGCGACCGTCAGGAGTCGGTGGGCTGACGTCGTCGGATACGCCCCGTCGGAGAGCACGTGCAGGCAGTAGAGGTCGCCCTGGCCCCAGTGGGCCCACGTGAGCAGGATGAAGAAGGCGAACGCGGCGACCGGCGCGAGGAACCAGCCGAGCAGGTAGAGTCCCCCGAGCAGCGCGTAGAGCCCACTCACGAGGACGACCGACCGACGGACCGACGTGCCGGGGTCGAGCCGGGCCGGGACGAGGTGGTCGACCGCGCCGTGGGGAAGCCCGAGGACGAGGATGCTCACGAGAAGGGGCAGGTACTCGGCCCAGGGCGGGACCGAGAGCCCGAGCGTGAACGGGAGGGCCACGAACCCGAGCAAGAGCCACTCCGGGCGCAGGAGCCGGTCGACCGCGTGCCGGACCGGGCGGGGGACGGCTACCGCCATCGGTCCACCACCCAGTGATAGAGGACGATGCCCTGGACGACGAGCAGGGTCGTGACGAGGAAGAACACCATCTCCTCGACCGGGAGGCCGAACAGCCCGATTCCGGTGGTGTAGTCGGGCGAGATGGTCCAGATGCCGAGCTCGATGGCGTACCAGTCGACCGCCCAGAGGTACGCCACGGGGAGGACGACGACGGGCGCGAGCGAGCGCCGGGCCGCCCAGAGGTAGTGGCCGCCGACGCCCCACTGCAGGGCGACGACGGGACAGGCCCACGCCAGGATGGCACCGAGGTAGTACGTCGACGAGTCGGTCAGGAACCAGATGCCGAGTGCGGAGACGAAGAGCCAGCCGACGGTCCCGACGAGGCGCGCTCGCCCGGGCAGTGGCCGCTCGGGGTGGACCAGCGGCCAGCGGAGCGTGTAGAACCACAGGGCCGCGAGCACCGGCTGGAAGGCCATGAAGAGGTACTCTTCCAGTGGGGCGAGGCCGACGGTGAGCGCGACGGCGTCAGGGCCGTACCACCAGACGCCCTGCCCGATGAGGTAGTTGTCCCATGGCGTGGTGTACGCCAGGGCGGCGACCACCATGAGCCCGGTCGGGAGCAGGCCTTCGCGAGGAAGGGGGAAATCCTGCCGCCGTGCCGCGACCGAGAGCCCGAAGATGGGTGCCACTACGAACAGCACCAGGAAGGTCGCGTAGGTCAGGGTGGTCGACATCTACCCCGTTCTAGGGGATGCAGAGAGATGGCATAGACGGGGGACGCCTCAGCGAGCCGGAGCGACGGCGACCCGTCAGGCCGGGGCTCAGGGCCGGTCGAAGAACTCGCCGACGAGCTTGCGTTCTGCCGCCCGGAGATGCTGATGGTACGTCGACCGGGCGATACCCATCGAGTCCGCGAGGTCGTCGCCGCTGGTCGGGCGGGGCCACTCGAAGAAGTCGCCGAAGTACGCCCGCTGGAGCGCCGTCAGCTGGCGCTCGGTGAGCTGGTCCTCCAGCGCCGCGATGAACTCCTGTTTGGTCGTCGCGGGGCGCTCGCGCTCGCGGTAGGCGGTGAGGTCGATACCGTCGAACTTGGCCTCGATGGTCTCGACGATGGTCCGGGCGTTCGCGTCGCGCGGGAGTTCCACCTCCACGCTGGCGGTGCCGGGTTTCGCCGTGATGGCCTTCACGTCCGCACCGTAGGCCGCGAGCGTCGAGAGCAGCCCCTCGTTGGCGACGGTGAACTCGATGAGGCTCATGCCCTCGTTCCGGGTGATTATCTTCGTGTCGAGGACGGTGTCGGACTCGCTCGCGATGTCGGCGACCTCGTCGGGGTCCTCCGCTTCGACCGTGAAGAACATCCCCAGCGAGTCGTCGTCGCGGTAGACGGAGCCGGCGTAGGTGAGCGTCGCGTTCGCACGCTCGGCCACGTCCACGAAGAACACCGACCGGTCCGTGACGGTAAAGGAGAGCTGGACGATGTTGTCCGCGGTGAGGGTGCGCCGGGTCTCGGCGGCCGAGATGGCCGTCGCGACCATGCGCCCCAGTGCGGCGAGGATGGTCGCCTCGCGCTCGTCCAGCGCCGCCGGGTCGTCGGTGTAGACCGTCAGCACGCCGTAGCGGGCGTCCCGATAGACGAGGGGGATGACCGCGACCGTCGAGAACGGCTCGTCGGCCCGCGCCTCGTGCCACTCGCGGTCGGCGAGGTCGGCGGCGGCGACGACCTGCACCTCGCCGGTCTCGACCGCCTGCTCGACCACGCCACCGCTCCCGTCGAGCACCATCGCGTCACCCTCCGCGGAGCCGCCGACGATGGCGTTCGGGCGGACGGTGTTGTCCGCGAGGTCGGGTTCGCCCGTCCAGGCACAGGTGAACGGGTCGGTCTCGGCGAGCAACTCGCACATGTTCGTCTCGATCTCGTTCCGGCTGGTCGCCTCGACCAGCGCGCCCATCGTCTCCTGGATGAGCCCGTCGATGCGTTCGAGCAGGTGTTCGAGCCCCTCGCGCTCGGCGGCGAGCTGGGCGGCGCGCTGTTCGGCGGTCCGTTCCGCCTGCACCCGGTCGGTCACGTCCGTCTGGAAGCCCACGAAGTGCGACACCTCACCCGTCTCGTCGCGGATGGGGGCGATATCGACCTTGTTCCAGAAGCGTTCGCCCGTCTTGGTGTAGTTCACCAGTTCGACCGACACCGGCTCCTCGGCCTCGATGGCCTCGCGCATCTGCCGGACCGCGTCGGGGTCCGAATCCTCGCCCTGCAGGAACCGGCAGTTGCGCCCGATGACGTCCTCGCGGTCGTACCCCGTGAGGCGCTCGAAGGCGTCGTTCGTGTAGATGAGCGGCATGTCCGGCGCGTTGGCGTCGGCGATGGTGATGCCGACCGGTGCCTCGTCGAGCGCCCGCTCTTTGAGCTGGTGGTCGGTCGGCTGGACCGCCTGCGCCTCGCGCACCCGTTCCAGCAGCCGCTCCTGCCAGTCGCTCCCCTCGCGCCGGACGTACCCGTCGACCTCGGCGGCGACCGCCCGCTCCGCGATCGCTTCGCTCCCGTCTGCCGTGCACAACACGAACGGCACGCCGCCGTGGACCGCCCGGACCGTCCGGAGGAGTTCGACACCCGTCACGTCGCCGACGTCGAACTCGCAGACGACACAGTGGGGCAGCGCCCGGCCCATGGCCGAGAGCGCCTCGTCAGCGTCTGCGACGACATCGACGGCGAATCCTTCGGTCACGAGCACGTCGGCCGTCTCACCCACACGGCCGTCGTCCCCGTCGACCAGCAGGACCCGCGTCTCTGAATCCATGGCTACTGATATTGACTGACAGGGTAAAGAGGTTCCCTCAAACAGGGGGGTGGTTCAACAGGGAGTATCAGGTTCGGTATTTAATTCTCTCAGGGGATGAGCTGTTCGCCGTCGTCGTCGTACACCCGGATGGCGTCGACCGGGCAGACCCGGGCGGCGAACTTCGCTTCGAACTCGGCGTCCTCCGGAATCTCGCGGACGAAGATGTCGTCGTCGGTCTCCTCGCCGTCGACGAGGACGGCCTTGCCGGCGTCGCGGTCGGCCTCGAAGCCCTCCTCCCACTCTGCCACGCACTGGAACATCCCGATGCAGGTGTCGCGGTCGTACTCGATCTTCATGTAGCGGGGGTTCGCTCGTATAGTGTAAATCGTTGACGGACGGCGGTGTTGTGGATTGTGGCGCGAACTCGTGTTGGTTCGGGCGCGTTCAGGACCGGTGATGGTGGCCTGTCAGCGGATAATCTGGCGCTGTTGAACCCCTCCGTATTTGTGCTGGAGAGAGCCCTGATACTCCGTGACAAACACCTATGTCAGTAGCGAACGAAGTATACGGAGCATGTCTTAGCCCGATGGACCATCGATGGTCGAACGGTGTCGGCTACGGTATGCAGGAGGTATTCCGATGCCGACGTACATCATGCTCGTTACGCTCAACCAGAAGGGGGCAGAGAACATCGATCAGAGTCCTGACCGGCTCGAGATGGTGAAGGAGCGAACCAGATCGCTGGGTGGCGAACCAAAGGAGTTCTACATGACCTTCGGACGATACGACTTCATCTACGTCGCCGACCTGCCCGACGATGAAGCAGCTGCCCACCTCGCGCTCACGTACGAGCGGGGTGGTGCTGGTGAATTCGAGACGCTGAAAGCCTTCACAGAAGACGAATATCGTGAGGTCATCAGAACTCTCCCCGAGTAGACTGCGCACTCTCAGGGACGCTCCACCATTGCCGCGCTGTTTTCGCTCTGACTGACAGATACGCCCGCTGTCTGCAGCACACTCCCTGAGACCAATCCCGGTTGAGCAGTTCAACGAAGCCGATGGTTTCGGTGTCCAATCGACGACTGGTTTCAGTGACGACAGGCGGCGACCTCGCGCGTTTCCGTCTTGGCGGTCTCGCTGTCGCTCGACACGCCCGACAGCACGCGCCGTGGTGATTTATCGGGGTTCTGGCCGTATCCCGAGACGATGCCCTCCGAAGCCGACGCCGGTCCCGGTCTCGCAGAACGCTACTTCTGGGCGGGCCACGCCAACCCGTGGAGCGTCTGGACGTTCGTCGCGACGTATCCACTGCTGGTGCTGGCCATCTACCGGCGCGAGCAGCGCCTGCTGGCCGCGATTCTCCTGTTCGTCGCGGTGAACCCGCTCCTGTCGCCGGAACCCGAGGACGACTCGGCCTTGGCGACGCGGGTCGTACTCGGGGAGCGCGTGTGGCTCGACGACGGGTTGCTGTCGTCGGTGTCGAACCTGCTGTTCGTCGTCGCAACCGCACCCGTGCAGCTGTACACCCTGCGCGCCGCGGTGACGCGCCAGCCCGCCAGAACGGCGGCCGGGACTCTCTGCTCGCTGGTCCTGATGCTCGTCTTCTTCCGGCGGATGGCCCGGCTGTACGAGGAACGTGCGACCGGGTCGCGGGAGATGACGACAGTTTAAACCAGAGCAGGCACCACTCTCCGTCAATGAACACGGCGGACGTGCCCGGCATCCCTGCACCCTTCGTCGAGCACCTGCAGGGCCAGGGCATCGAGGAGCTGTACCCGCCACAGGCGCAGGCGGTCGAGGCGGGCGTCACCGAGGGCCAGAGCGTCGTCGCCTCCATCCCGACGGCGAGTGGCAAGACGCTCATCGCGACGCTGGCGATGCTCTCGGCGGTCGAGCGCGGCGGGAAGGCGCTCTACATCGTGCCCCTGCGGGCGCTGGCCTCCGAGAAGAAGGCAGAGTTCGAGCAGTTCGAGGACTTCGGCGTGAGCGTCGGCGTCTCGACGGGGAACTACGAGTCCGAGGGCGGCTGGCTCGGCGAGAAGGACATCATCGTCGCGACCTCCGAGAAGGTCGACTCCCTCGTCAGGAACGGCGCGCCCTGGATCGACGACCTGACCTGCGTGGTGGCCGACGAGGTCCACCTCATCGACGACCGGAGTCGGGGACCGACCCTCGAAGTGACCCTCGCCAAGCTCCGGCAGGTCAATCCGAAACTCCAGGTCGTCGCGCTCTCGGCGACCGTCGGGAACGCCGACGACCTCGCGGACTGGCTCGACGCGGAACTCGTCGACGACGACTGGCGACCCATCGAGTTGCGCAAGGGCGTCCACTTCGGGAACGCGCTGTCGTTCGACGACGGCTCGCAGAAAGAGGTGCCAGTGCGAGGCAGCGAGAAGCAGGAAGCCGCACTGGTCCGGGACGTGCTCGAAGACGGCGGGGCTTCCCTGGTCTTCGTCAACTCCCGGCGGAACGCCGAGGCCGCGGCGCGACGGCTCGCCGAGGTGGTCGAACCGTTCCTCACGCCTGCCGAGAAGGACGAGTTGGCCGACCTCGCCGAAGAGGTCCGGGGCGTGAGCGACTCCGAGACCAGCGACGACCTCGCCGACGTGGTCGCGAAGGGCGGCGCGTTCCACCACGCCGGCCTCGCCCGGGAACACCGAGCACTGGTCGAGGACGCCTTCCGCGACCGCAAGCTCCGGGTCATCTGTGCGACGCCCACCCTGGCAGCCGGCGTGAACACGCCGAGTCGCCGCGTCATCGTCCGGGACTGGCAGCGCTACGACGGCAGCGGGATGGCCCCCCTGTCGGTCCTCGAAGTCCACCAGATGATGGGCCGGGCGGGTCGGCCGGGGCGGGACCCCTACGGCGAAGCGGTCCTGCTGGCCTCGAACCACGACGACCGCGAGGAGCTGTTCGACCGGTACGTGTACGCCGAGCCTGAGCCGGTGCGGTCGAAACTCGCCGCCGAACCCGCGATGCGGACCCACGTGCTGGCGACCATCGCGTCCGGGTTCGCCCGCACACGGAGCGGCCTGCAGGCGTTCCTCGAAGAGACGCTGTATGCCGCCCAGTCGACCGAGGAGGGGCGGTTAGAACGGGTGATGGACTCGATGCTGGACTACCTCGAACACAACGGCTTCATCGAGGTCGACGGGGAGGAACTGTCGGCGACCGCGATCGGCCACACCGTCTCACAGCTCTACCTCGACCCGATGAGTGCCGCGACGGTCATCGATGGCCTGCGGGCGTGGGCCGGCCAGACCCCCGGAACGAGCAGTTCCAGCACCAGTTTCGACACGAGCGACAGCAGCGCGGGCTTCCAGACGTACAGCATCGGCGACGACGATGGCGACGACGAGCGCGAAGGCGACGGTGTGGACCAGACAGACGACGAGTCCCCGAAGGTCGAAAAACCGACCGCCCTCGGCCTCTACCACCTCGTCTCCAGAACGCCGGACATGTACGAACTCTACCTCAAGTCGGGTGACCGCGACGAGTACTCCGAGGTGTTCTACGAGCGCGAGGCGGAACTCCTCGGCAGTGCGCCCTCGGAGTACGAGGAGCACCGCTGGGAGGACTGGCTCTCGGCGCTGAAGACCGCCCGCCTGCTCGAGGACTGGGCGAGCGAGGTCGACGAGGACCGCATCACCGCCGACTACCAGGTCGGGCCGGGCGACCTGCGCGGGAAGGTCGAGACCGCCCAGTGGCTGCTCGGGGCGGCCGAGCGCATCTCGGGCGAACTCGATTTGCCTGGAAGCGTCACCCGCGGCGTCCGCGACGCCAAGAAGCGGGTCGAGGACGGCGTCAACGAGGAACTCCTCGAACTCGTCGGGGTGCGCGGCATCGGTCGGAAACGCGCCAGACAGCTGTTCGAGGCCGGAATCGAGACGCCCGCGGACATCCGCGACGCCGACAAGAGCGTCGTGCTCGCTGCCCTGGATGGCCGGCGCAAGACCGCCGAGAACATCCTGGAGAACGCGGGCAGAGAGGACCCCTCGATGGACGGGGTCGACGCCGACCCTGAGACCGAGGCGGTGTTCGAGCGAGCGAGTGAGGACGAGACCGAACCGGACGACGAGACGGAAGAGAGCCAGACGAGCCTGGGTGATTTCTGATGCACGTGATAGAAGGGACGGCGACGGTGGACGACATCGACGACTTCGTCGCACGGATCGGCGAGGTCGGAACCGAACACGACTGCGTGGTCCAGGCGTTCGACGCCCGGTACGTGGTGGACCGCGCACATCTCGAGGCAGCGGTCAGGCAGGCCGCCCGGGCGTGGCTCCGCGACGAGGCGGTCGCCCGCGACCCCGCGGTCGAGATTCTGCTGTACGCGGCGGGCCGCCGCCAGATTTCGGAGGCGCTGACCATGGGCGTCGGCGAGGGCGAGACACCCGTCGTGGCGGTCGTGGTCTCGGACTTCCCCGATGCACCGTTCGAGACCGACGACACAGAGATGGCCGCCGCCGAAGCCCTCGCAGCGCTGTTGGAGCCGGCGGCGACCCTGGGGGATGCCGCCGACGAGGCTCGCATCTGCGAGTTCTTCGAGGTGGGTGGGGCGGAACGGGCAGCCACCGACGCGACACTCTCCGAGCTGGTCCGGGAGCGAACCGTGTTGCTGACCGTGAACAAGTAGGTCGCCTCGCCGAGAGATGCAGAGATATTTGCCAGATTGTATGACAATATTTCTGCATTAGCTCGCAAGTACCCCACATTTCGCTGAAGGAAGCGGTCTCTTACCCCGGGTTTCCAGACGGAGTTTCAGTTCTGATGTGTCACAGATAGCGGTAGTCGAGCGACACAACCCGACGAGTTGACCCCTGTGCGTGATATACTCTAACACATGAGCGACGCCCACCAGCCCGACGACGACTCCCACGCCGAGCACGAGCACCACGCAGAACACGCCCAGCACGGCCACCACGAGCACCGCGGGCCAGGGTACGCCACACCGCAGGCCGCCATCGAGGAGGGCGACCGCGAGAAACTCGCGTACGTCATGGGCCTGTACGTCGGCACGGACGTCGACGCCCCGGACTTCCTGGCCGTGGTCGACCTCGACCCCGAGTCCGACACCTACCAACAGGTCGTAAACCGGGTCGAGATGCCGAACAAGGGCGACGAACTCCACCACTTCGGGTGGAACGCCTGCTCCTCGTCGTGTCACATGGAGGGACTGGCCCGGAGCCACCTCCTCGTCCCCGGCCAGCGCTCCTCGCGCCTGCACGTCATCGACGCCACCGACCGCCTGAACCCCGAGCTGGCGAAGGTCATCGAGCCCGAGGAGGTGTTCGCACACGACCTCTCGGCCCCACACACCGTCCACTGCGTGCCCGAGGGGAAGATCCTCGTGAGCATGCTGGGGAACGCCGACGGCGACCTCCCGGGTGGGTTCCTCGAACTGGACCACGACTTCGAGGTCGCGGGCCGGTGGGACGCCCCGGGCGACATCGGTATGAACTACGACTACTGGTATCAGCCCCGCCAGAACGTGATGATCTCGACCGAGTGGGCCGCCCCGAAGACGTACTACCCCGGCTTCGACCTGGAGGACGTGGAAGCGGGCAAGTACGGCCACAAGATCAACGTCTGGGACTGGACCGAACGCGAGGTCCTCCAGACCATCGACCTGGGCGAGGAGGGCCAGATTCCCCTCGAGGTGCGGTTCCTGCACTCCCCGGTGTCGACCCACGGGTTCCTCGGGGCGGCGCTCTCCTCGAACGTCTTCAACTTCTACGAGCAGGGCGGAGAGTACCACGCGGACAAGGTCATCGACGTCGAGCCCCGCGAGCACGACGACTGGGACTTCCCGATGCCCGGCCTCGTCACCGATCTCCTGGTGTCGATGGACGACCGCTACCTGTTCTTCTCGAACTGGCTCCACGGCGAGGTCCGGATGTACGACGTCTCGGACCCGGCGAATCCGCGCCACGTCGACAGCGTCTGGGCGGGCGGGAACTTCGGCCCCCGGCGGCCCCTCGGAGAGGACACGCGGCCGGTCTTCGGCGGCCCGCAGATGCTCCAGCTCAGCCTCGACGGCGAGCGCCTCTACTGGACCACCTCGCTGTTCTCCTCGTGGGACAACCAGTTCTTCCCCGACGAGGGGAAACAGGGGTCGGTGATGCTCAAGGCCGACGTGAACCCACGGAAGGGCACCATGGAACTCGACACCGACTTCATGGTCGACTTCGGCGATATGCCCCACGGTCCCGCCCGTGCCCACGAGATCCGCTGGCCCGACGGCGACTGTACCAGCGACGTCTGGTCGTGAGCCGGCAGCGGTTCACGGTCACGTTCGAGTGGGAGTCCGGTCGGAGCGAGACCTGTGAGGTTCCGAACGAGACAGACCTGGTCACGGCGAGTGAGGAACAGGGTCTGGGCCTCCCCTTCGGCTGCCGGACCGGGGCGTGTGCGACCTGTGCCGCCGAGTTGCTGGCTGGCGAGGTCGAACACGTCCGGCCACCCCGCGGGCTGAAGGAGAAACATCTGGACTCTGGGTACGTGTTGCCCTGCATCGCCCAGCCCCGGAGCGACTGCACGCTTCGGGTCGGAAGCGCGGTGCAGGCCGAACTCGTCTCGAACCCCTGGAAGTAACGCCCCAGAGTGCTTTTACCGGCCAGTCGTCTGCACCACGTATGGCCAAGTTCCAGAACACGGGACAGCCCGACCGCGACTGGTGGAGCGACCTCTGGCCCGACCCGGCCGGAACGCTCCGCGACCTCGGTCTCGCGCCGGGTGACGCCGTCGCCGACGTGGCCTCGGGGAACGGCCACTTCACGCTCCCGGCGGCCCGCATCACCGGTGACCCGGTGTACGCGGTCGACATCGACGCCGACCTCCTCGGTGAACTCGCCGACCGCGCGGCCGAGGCCGGTCTCGACCGCATCGAGACCATCGAGGGCGACGCCCGGGAGTTACCGAATCTCTTGCCCGAACCCGTCGACGTGGTGCTGTTCGCGAACACGCTCCACGGCGTGCCCGAACCCGAATCCTTCCTGCAGAGCGCCCGCGAGGTGTTGCGGGACGGGGGGCGACTCGTCGTCGTCAACTGGCACGACCTGCCCCGCGAGGAGACGACGGTGCTCGAGGAGGTCCGCGGTCCGCCGACCGACCTGCGGCTCTGCGAGGCCGACTGCACCGACCTCGTTCGCGCCGCGGGCTTCGAGGAGGTTCGGACGGTCGACCTGCCGCCGTACCACTACGCCCTCGTCTGTCGGTGACACCTTCTTAGCCGTCCCGCGCGAACCCTCTCACATGCCGCGGCTGGACGACCCCCTCACCATCGGCGACTGCGAGGTACCGAACCGGCTGTATCGCGCGCCACTGCTCGAATGTGCCGGGAACGGCGAGGACGCCGTCGACATCCTCGTCGCGGACCTCGAACCCGCCGCCGAATCGGGTGTCGGACTGGTCTTCCAGGGCGCGACAATCGTCACCGAGGACGGGGGGTGTGCCGCCCCCGGGATGACCCGGGTTCACGACCCCGACTTCGTCTCTCGCCTCTCGACACTGACCGACGCCATCCACGACCACGGTGGGACGATATTCGTCCAGCTCGAACACGGCGGCCTGCGGAGTATGGAGACCTGGCACGCCGGCTACCGCGAGCAGCATCCCGACGAGCAGCAGTTGGCGGTGTCGCGCCCGCCCTGGCAACTCCGACTGCTGGACAGACTGGGCTTCCTCGACTTCGACCCACACGTCATGACCACCGAGGAGGTGTACGACCTCGCGGAATCCTTCGCAGATGCGGGAGAACGCTGCGTCGAGGCGGGCTACGACGGCATCCACCTCGCCGGCGCGAACATGGGCCTCATCCAGCAGTTTCTCTCCCCGTTCTACAACCGACGCGACGACGAGTTCGGCGACGGCGTCCGGTTCCTCGAACTCGTCCACGACGAGTTGCGAGACCGGGTCGGCGACACCCCCATCGTCACGAAGGTCCCCTCCGAGGCACCGGCACCGCCAGTCGTTCGGAGAAAGCTGGGGGACGACGACGCCGTCGACATCGCCCGCCGACTCGCCGACATCGGCTACGACGCCATCGTCCCGGTGCGGACCTCCGTGGTCTGGGACATGAGCATCGTCCGCGGGGAGTACCCAAAGCGGGCGTGGCGCGACGAGTCCTTCCAGGGTGGATATAGCGAGGCGTTCGGTGGCCGCCTGCGGACACGGGGGGTCCGGTTCATGAACTGGCTCGAATCGTTCCAGTTCGACTTCGAGCCGGCCTGGAACGCCGACCTGGCCCGGCGAGTCAGGGAGGTCGTGGACGTGCCGGTCTTGCTCGAAGGCGGGGTCCGCGAGCGCGGCCAGATGAACCGCCTGCTGGGGGAGTCGTGCGACATGGTCGGGATGGCTCGCCCGTTCTACGCCGAACCGAAGCTCGCGGCCCGGCTGCTCGCCGACGAGGCGGGCGACGGCACCCGCGTCGTCTGCGAGAACTGCAACAACTGCACCGTCCCGCAGGTCACCGGGGCGGTCGGCCAGTGTCGAACCCCGTCGGTGTTGCGAAGACGCGGAAAATTCGAGGAAGCAGGCGCGTACGACCGGGATTGAACGGTCTCGAACCAGTCTGAACGGCCGACAGTTCAATAATCGTTGAAGACCCAGTTCCGTGTGACCACTCCGCATGGCTGGCGATGGGTCGCCTGCCTGCGGCCTCGGGGGTCACCAGGGTGACACAACACATGCCACAATGTAACGTCTGCATGGACGACATCGACGAGGAGGAAGACACCCACATAGAGGTGGTCAAACCGATGGAGTTCAAGGGTGCGAAACAGGAGATACGACACTACTACTGCACCATCTCGTGTCTGCTCGACCAGGCACGCGAGTAGCAGTACGGTACCGACACGACGAGCACAGCAGGGGCACTTCTGCAGGGGGAACACCACGGAGCAGCTGGTAGCGGCGTCTCGAGGTGTCCCGCCCGGGAGACTCCAGGCCCGCCGGGTCACCCTCGCCGCGGGCGCGAGAGACCGCAGGATGGAGTGAGCAGCGTCGACGGCGCGCTACCGGCCGCGTCCCGGCGCGAGCAGTTCGACCGGGTGGAGCGGCCGTTCCCCGAACAGGTCGTCTATCTGGTCGGTACAGGAGGTACCCGACGCGACGACGTGGTCGCCGTCGGCCTCCCTGAGCTGCCCCGCGAGGTCCTCACCGAGGTCGACCGAGAGGTCGTAGTACTGCTCCTTGTAGCCGAAGCTGCCGGCCATGCCACAGCACTCGACCTCGCTGGTGGTCACGTCGTAGCCACACTCCGAAAGCACCGCGATGGTGTGCGCTTCGAGACCCATGCTTCGCTGCTGGCAGTGACTGTGGTAGGCGACCGATTCCTCGCCAGACGCGGTCGACAGGACCTCGGCGTCGGCCCCGTTCGCCAGCATGCCGAAGGCGTACTCCAGCACCTCGTAGCTGTTCTCCGCGAGGGGTTCGAACGCCGGGTTCGGTAGCAGGTGGTCGTAGTCCTCGCGGAACATCGCGAGGTCGCTCGGCTCGATGACGACCACGTCCCAGCCGTCGTCGAGGTAGGGCGCGAGCGTGGCCGTGACGCGTTCGGCCTTCTCGGTGGCCGTGTCGATCATCCCCTGCGAGAGCGGGGCGCGACCGGCACCCGGGACCGAGGGCACTGAGACCTCGACGCCGAGTGCTTCGAGCAGGTGGACCGCGGCCTTCCCGCGCTCGACCAGCATGAAGTTCGTGTACACGTCCGGGTAGAGGACGGCCTTGCGGTCGGCGTGGTTCGGGGCCTGCGAGTCCCGGTTCGCGAACCACTCGACCAGCGTCTCGCGCTCGAAGCTGGGGAACTCGCGGCGGCGGTCCACGCCAGCGGTACGTTCGAGAATGGCCTTCGCCGGCGACGAGTTCGCGACCCAGTTCGAGAGCGGGGCGAACGTGCTGCCCGTCTTCGCCAGGGTCTCGAAGTTGCCGAACAGGCGCTTCTGGAGCTCCGGGCCGTCGTCGCCCTCGGCGTCCGGGCTCAGGCCGTCGACGAGGAAGTCGAACGTCTCAGACTCGCCCTCGCGGTTGATGCGGTCGCGGACGACCGTGTTTATCCACGGGATGTCGATCTCGACCGGGCAGGCCGGCTTACAGCGCGAGCAGCCGGTACAGAGGTCGTTGAACTCGGCGGCGGTGTCGAGGCCCTCGATGCCGGCCTCCCAGCCGGTGGCGATGCCTCCCGAATAGGTCTCACCGCCGAAGCCGTGCCCCCCGATTCCCTGGAAGTTCGCACAGGTGTTCGAGCAGGCCGAACACCGGATGCAGTACAGGGTCTCGCGGAGGTGCTCGTCCTCGCGCATGTCGAGGCGACCGTTGTCGATGAGCACCAGGTGGAACTCTCGGCCGGATTCGCCCTCCGTGATAGGCGTCTCCGGGTCGTCGAAGTCGACCGGCGGGGAGTCCACCGGCGGCGTGAGCAGGGAGATGTAGCTCGTGATGTCCTGCCCGGTACCGGAGCGCCCGATGAGTTCGACGAAGGGCTGGAGGTCCTCGACGCTGGGAATCACCTTCTCGACGCCGGCGACGGCTATCTGCGTGTCGGGGACCGTCACCGACTTCCGGGCGTTGCCCTCGCTGGTGACCAGCGCCATCGTCCCCGAGTCGGCCGTGAGGAAGTTCGCACCGGTCATGCCCACGTCGGCCTCCTTGATGTCCGCCAGCAGCTTCTCGCGGGCGAACATCGTCAGCTCCTCGGCGGTCTCTAACTCCGCCTCGGGCTCGAAGACGGCGTTGAACAGGTCCGCGATCTCCGCCCGGGACTTGTGGATGGCGGGCGCGACGATGTGGCTCGGGGCCTCGTCGGCGACCTGCAGCACCCACTCGCCGAGGTCGGTCTCGGTGACGCCGACGCCCCGGGATTCGAGGTGCTCGTTGACCTCGATCTCCTCGCTGGTCATCGACTTGCTCTTGACGACGCGCTCTGCGTCCTGGTCGGCACACACCTCGGCGATGTACTCGTTGGCGTCCGCGGCGTCGTCGGCGATGTACACCGTGCCACCGTTCTCCTCGACCGCCTCGGTGAGCTGGTCGATGAGCTCGGGGAGGCGCTCGATGGCGTCCTCCTTGATGGCCCGGGCCTCCGATTTGAGGTCCTCGTAGTCGTCGAGCTTGCCGACCGAGTCGTACCGGCCCTGGTTGAAGCCACGGGCGTTCTCACCGACGGCGGCACCCTCGGTGTCGAGCAGCTGGCGGATACGGGCGGCCTTCGCCTCCCGCGACTCCGAGCTCATCGAATCACCACCACGTGGACCGCCTTCGGGCCGTGGGCACCCTTGACGAGGGCACCCATGTCGGCCGTGGCCGAGGGGCCGGTCGCGAGGATGGCCGAGTCCCGTGTCTCGCGGAGCTCGTCGCCGAGCCAGTCGAACGCCGCGGCCATGTCGGGGACGACGTCGTCCGCGCGAAGGACCGCGACGTGGAGGTCCGGGAAGACGCTCGCCGGTTCGCTCCCCTCGGGCGTCTGGCGGAGGACGAGACTGCCGTACTCGGCGACGGCGAGCTCGGCCGCCGTGACGCCCGTCTTCGCGGCATCCAGGGCCGCTGGCGTCGGGTTGGTCTGGACGCCCTCGGGGAGGGAGACGTCGTCCCAGGGCAGGGGCGCACCGACCCCCGGGTCGTCGACGAGGTCGGCGATAGCGTCGGACGCCTCGTCGGCGGTGGTCCAGGTCACCTCGACGCCGAAGTCGCCGGCGCGCGCGGCCCACTGCTCGGCGACGTCGCTCTCGACGCCGGTCATCGTCTGTCACCCGCGGAAATCGGGTCGTGCATGTCGTGTGTCATGGGTTCGTGTACGAAAAAACGGCCTCCGTCAGAAGGCCCCGGGTGCGACGACGTAGGCGAACAGGATGGTCAAGACGCCCGTCATCGCGGCGTAGTACAGCAGCGGAATCAGTTCGAGGCGGATGACGCGGCCCTCCTCGCCGACCAGTCCGACGACGGCCAGCGCGGCCACGACGTTGTGGATGGCGACGAGGTTCCCGATGGCCCCACCGACGGCCTGCGCGCCGACGAGGATCTGGGTCGGGACGCCGATGTTCTGTGCGGCGTTGAACTGGAACGTCCCGAACAGGATGTCACTGACCGTGTTCGACCCGGCGATGAACGCGCCGAACGCGCCCACGAGCGCCGAGAAGAACGGGTAGACGCCACCCGCGAGGTTCGCGGTGAAGTCCGAGAGGATGACGAGCATGCTGTCGGTGCCCGCCGCCTGCCCGGAGTTGATCATGATCTGGACGGTCGCGACCGCGAACCACAGCGCGATGACCGCCGGCAGGATCTTCTGGGTGGTCTCCTGCCAGGAGTTCTTGACCTCCTGGCCGTCCATCCCGTGCAGCAGGTACGTGATGACGCTGACGAACACGAAGATGGCACCCGGCAGGTACAGCGTGCGGAACGACCCGCTGAGGCCGGTCCCGAGGATGTTGCTCCACGCGATGACGAGGTTCTCGTTCAGGAAGCTCTGGAGCGGGCTCCAGACGCGGGTGACCACCAGCAGCGCGGCGGTCAGGATGTACGGTGCCCACGCCATGCCCAGCGACATGTCGCGGCTCTCCTGGACGACGCCACCATCGGCGGCGACCTGCTGGCTACCACCGCTGACGGACTCGCCGGGTTCGATGTCGCCGACCCAGTGGCTGGGCCACTGCTCGCGGGGGGCGAAGTCCCACTCCTCGTCGGGGAGCAGGAAGCCCGCCTTGAGCGTCCCGGCCGTGATGAACAGCCCGACCATCGCGCCGAGCAGCGCGGGGAACGTCGGGCCGAGGAAGTACGCGGTGAGCCAGTACGGAATCGCGAAGGAGGCCCACGCGAAGATGGTGAGCGGGAGCACCTGGAGCGCCGGCTTGATGGAGCGCTCCTCGCCGAAGAACCGGGTCATCATCGCGACCCCGATGAACGGGAGCACGATGCCGACGATGGCGTGGATGGAGGCCGCCCAGACCGCCGCGTCCGCGACGTACTGGGTGACGGTCATCCCCTCGGCGTTGATGGCCTCCTGTATCGCCGTGTTCTTGTTGAAGACGTCCTCCAGCCCGATGATGAGCGGCGTCCCGACCGCCCCGAACGTGATGGCCATGATGTTCCCCGTCAGGGCGACCACGACGGCCGCCAGCGGCGGGAAGCCGAGGCCAACGAGCAGCGGGCCGACGATGGCTGCGGGCGTCCCGAAGCCGGCCGCGCCCTCGATGAACGAGCCCATGAGGAACACGAGCAGGACGACCTGCACGCGCCGGTCGTCGCTGATGGACGAGAAGCCGGCGTTGATGGCGTCGAACGCGCCCGATTCCTTCAGCGTGAACAACAGCAGTATCGCACCGAACACGATCCACAGGATCTCCGTGGCCGTGAACACGCCGGCGATGGTCGCCGCCGCGATGAGGTCGGGCGACATCCCCCAGCCGATGAACCCGACGGCTGCCGCCGTCGCCCACGCGATGGGCATGGTGGTCGTCGCGGGCTGGTAGAGCCCGACCATCAGCACCGTGATGGCGACCAGCGGCAGCACCGCCAGCAGTATCATGAGTGGGTCAGCCATCGTGGCTCACCCCCGTGGTCTCGATGTCGCGCAGCTGTTCTACAGCCCCAGTACCAGGGCAGGCCGAGCACCTGCCATCCCGTGTCCATGAATCTGGCATGAGAAAAAGATGAGTTTACTCCGTTAAAGAATCACCGTAGGTTGGCAAATCTCTGTGATGGTCGAAACATTCAAAAGCGGAATGTCGGGTTCAGCGCCTGCCAGGGGGTGTTTGACAGTGTACTGGAGAGTTCAGACCGGAATCATGGCCCCGCCGGGGGCCCGGACACCCTTTACACACAACTGAAATACCTCTTCATACGTGTGCAACCCACCAGTTCACACGACTGTAAAGGGCGTGTTCGAGTGGAAGCGAAGGGGTTCGGGGGCGTGCGCGCCGGACGTACCGGGACCGTCAGTCGTCCGCCGCCGGAGCCGCCGGTATCTCGTGGTCGGCGAGTTCAGCGGTCGGGGCGAGGAAGCGCGCCGGGTCGAACTGGTCGAGCTCCCGGTCTTCGGCGACGCGGGTCGGCCAGTCCGGGTTGGCGAGCGCCCCGGTCCCGAGCGTCAGGAGGTCCGCCCCGGCCTCGGTCGCTTCCCGTGCGGCCGCGGGGTCGCCGAGTCCGCCGTTGGCGATGACGACCGTGTCGTCGGTGACGTGTTCGACCGCCGCCTCGGCGAGCGTCGGCCCGTCGTCGCCGAACGCGGGCGAGGTGACGTCGGGTTCGGTGACGTGGACGTAGTCTGCACCGGCCGCCGAGAGTTCCGGGAAGAACACCGCGGCCGCGTCCTCGCCCTCGGGCCACTCGTACTCGGGGTCGGTCACCTTCGTCTGGGAGACGCGAACGCCGACGACGAAGTCGTCCGGGACCGCCTCGGCGACGGCTGAGACGACCTCGGCGGGGAACCGGACGCGGTCCGCGGGTGCCCCGCCGTACTCGTCGTCGCGCTGGTTCGCGTCCGCGGCGAGGAACTCGTTGAGGAGGTAGCCGTTCGCGCCGTGGACCTCGACGCCGTCGAAGCCGGCATCGTGGGCGTTCTTCGCGGCCTCGACGAAGCCCTCGCGGATGTCGTCGAGGTCGTCGTGGGTGGCCGCGCTGGCGACCGCGAACTCCCCGCTCCCGCCGTAGGGTTCGGCCTTCTCGCCCGGCGGCTGCCACGCCGAGGGCGCGATGGTCTCCTCGCCGTCGACGTGCGGGTTGCCCTGCGTCTGGGCCCCGGCGTGCATCAGCTGGGCGAAGATGGGAGCCTGGGCGTCGTGGACCGCCTCGGTCACCCGGGTCCAGGCCTCGACCTGCTCGTCGGTGACGAGACCGGGCTGGTTCAGGTAGCCCTGGCTGTAGCTGTCGTCGGTGTAGACCCCCTCGGTGACGAGGAAGGAGAACCCACCCTCGGCGAACCGGGTGTAGTACCGGGCCATCTCGGCGGTCGCACGCCCGTCATCGGTGGCGCTGACGCGTGTCATCGGCGCGAGACCGACGCGATTGTCGAGTTCGAGCTCGTTCAGCTCGGTGGTGTCGAACAACATGTACTGGCTCGGTATGGCGCAGAGACCGGTAACCCCCAGTTTGCCATATGCCAAATTCTCTGTGGGTACTTCACACACCGACGAGCTTATTTGGCGATAGCCAAACTCTGTGCCATGCGCGAGTTCGCGTTCACCATCAAGTACGACAGGGGGGCGGACCCACTGATGGACGTCTTCATCGAGCACCCGGAGGCCCACGCCCGGACCATCAACTGCCACGTCTCGCCCAACAGCATGTGGCGCATCGACCGGATCGCCGGCCCCGAGGACGCCCTCGAACGCATCGACGACCTCTACACCGCGCCCGAGCACTGCAACGAGTGCATCGGCTCCCGGCACTGCCACACCGACTGGGAGCACGAGTTCCTCGAACGCGCGCCCTCGCGCCGGACAATCTACACCTTCCGTCCCTCCCCCGGCGACTGCTACTCCATCCCCCAGCTCGCCTGCATGTACCTCGGCGAGGGCTACCTCTGTGCGGCCGAGCGCCGCAACAATCGCTACGAGTGGCGCATCCTGATGCGCGACGACGGCGACGCGATGGGACTCCACGAGGCGTTGAGCGAGGAGTTGCGCGATGGACTCTCGCTTTCCTTCCGCCAGATCGGCGGCCCCTCCTACTGGGCGGAGGAGGCCATCACACTCGCCGAACTCCCCTACGAGCAGCGTGAAGCCATCGAGACCGCCGTCAGGATGGGCTACTACCAGACCCCGCGTGGCACCTCGATGGCCGAGGTCGCCCAGGAACTGGAGATTCCGCGGTCGACGCTGCAGTACCGGCTCCAGCAGGCCGAATCGTGGATCATCGGCTGCTTCGTCTCCCGGTCGGTGTCGGACATCGGCGAACAGTGCTCGCGGCAGCCGGCGGCACCGGAGGTCTGAGGAGCCGTCCCCAGCCCGCACCCGAAGGGGTGGACCTTTCTACGAACGGCCTGCACCGGGTGGTATGAGCAGGAGCGACACGCGTCCCGAGTCGGTGACCCCGTCGACCACCGAACCGGCAATCGACGAGCTACTGTCGAAACTGGAGCGCCTCGAGGGGTCACTCGAGAACCCGGAGGAACGTGAACAGCTCCGCGAGGCGATGGTGTTGGCCGCGCTCGTCTCCCAGCAGGGTGTGTTCGGCCGGGTCGTGGATGGCTTCGACAGGTCTGACCTCGCCGAGGCACTCCTCGGCGCGCTCGTGTTCGGAATCCCGATGTTCGTCGAAGGCGGCACGCTCGAGATCGGTGCGTTCCTCGCGTCGCAGCCCGCCTTTCTGGCCGGCACCTACGTCGTCACCGTGGGCGTCGTCATCAGCATCCTCTACGTCGCCGACTTCCAGGACGTCCGAATCCGGAACCCGATACTGGGCGTCGTCCCGCGTCGACTCGCAGGGGTGATCGGGGTGTCCCTGGTGACGGCGCTGGTCGTGATGACGGCGTGGGGCCGGGTCGACTGGGCGACTCCGCTGCTGGCGTTCGCACAGACGACCGTCGCGTTCGCGCCGATGACCATCGGCGCCGCGCTCGGGGATATCCTTCCGGGGAGCTGAACGACTCGGTTCGACCGCTCACAGACCTGTTCTCAGGGCGTGCAGTCACATCCCGGGGGAGCCTCGGGAGTCCCCCTCGACGCACGCGCCGGGCCCAGCAAGCGAGTCGCAGCCGGACCCGACCTGTCGCTCGCTCCCTCGACCGGCGGATTCCATCCAGTCGGGCCACGTCTCGAAGGTAGAAATACGTCGCCGTGGGGAGCATGACACCAGCGTATATCAGGCCGACCGCCACGCCGGCCTGCAGCGGATGCCCGGCAGGCACCGCCAGCCACGCGACCCCGACCACGCCCGAGAGCGCGAGTGCCGACAGCACGGTGTCTCGCCACCGCGACTCGCTAGCTGCGACGCGACCCGCCTCAGTCGCCATCCGCGACTCGCAGGCTGGAGAGTCGCTTCTGGCCGACGACCTCGAAGAGCTCCTGGTAGCGGTTCCGGATGGTGACCTCGCTGATGTCGGTCACCTCGCTCACCTCGTCCTGGGTCAGTTCCTCGCTCGCGAGCAGCCCACCGGCGTAGATGGCCGCCGCAGCGAGTCCGACCGGGCTCTTGCCGCTGTGGACGCCCTCCTGCTTGGCCGCCTGGAGCAGCTTGCGGGCCGGTCGTTCCACGGTCGCCCCGGCGTCGAGTTCCGAGAGGAACCGCGGGAGGTACTGCTCGGGGTCGGCGGGTTCGACCTTCAGGCCGAGTTCGCGGACGACGTAGCGGTAGGTCCGGCTGAGTTCCTGCTTGTCGACGCGGGACACCTCGCCCACCTCGTCGAGGCTGCGGGGCACGCCGGCCTGTCTGGCGGCGGCGTACAGGGACGCCGTGGCGACGCCCTCGATGGACCGGCCCGGGAGCAGGTCCTCTTCGAGTGCGCGGCGGTAGACGACGCTTCCCGTCTCGCGGACGTTCTCCGGGAGCCCGAGGGCGCTTCCCATCCGCTCGATCTCACCGAGTGCCTGCTTGAGGTTGCGCTCCTTGGAGTCGCGGGTCCGGAAGCGCTCGTTCCAGGTGCGCAGGCGCTGCATCTTCTGGCGCTGGGTCGCCGAGAGCGAGTTCCCGTAGGCGTCCTTGTTCTGCCAGCCGATGTTGGTCGACAGCCCGTCGTCGTGCATCAGCTTCGTCGTGGGTGCGCCGACGCGGGATTTCTCGTCCTTCTGTTTCGCGTCGAAGGCGCGCCACTCCGGGCCGCGGTCGATGACGCCCTCGCGGACGACCTCGCCGGTCTCGGGGTCGACCCACTCGCCGTGACGCTCGTCGTAGACGAGGTCCTCCTCGCTGGGCTGGTCTGACCGCTCGTCGCTCGTCTCGTGCTGTTCCTCTCTGTTGGTTGTCCTGACGCCGGTGGAGGCCGAGCGCCGGGCAGTTCGGGTTGTCTCCGACATCAATTGTATACACAGTCATTGCGGCGTCTCCCCCTTGGAGCCTCGTTTGGCATATGCCAAGATAGTGGTCGCCAGGCTCGCGGTCGAGATGTATCTGAAAGCTGCACGAGGCTGGTTCCGTGCTCTGTATGGCTGTCAGCGGCCGAAAACAGCCGATTCGGAGCAGAAGCCACATTCGTCTATCACCAAGTTATTTCCCGTGGCGATGGGGGGAGCCACTACCAGACCGTGAGAACCAACAATCGAGGTTAACCCCTCCGCAGACGTATCAACAGATACGCATGAGTAGTCACGAGCCGGTCACACAGCGAGAGGTACCGCCCGACATCGAGATCGCGCGCAACGCGACGCGCCGGCCCATCGAGGCGGTCGCCGGCGACCTCGGTCTCGACGCCGACGACCTCGAACCGCGGGGGAACGAGGTGGCGAAGCTGACCTGGGACGCCATCAGCCGGACGCTCGAACAGCCGGCCGACGGGAAACTGATACTGGTGACGGCGATGACGCCGACGCGCCGCGGGGCGGGGAAGACCGTCACGACGGTCGGTCTCGGCCAGGCGCTCGGGCAGCTCGGCGCGTCCAACGCGGTCGCGGTCCGGGAGCCGTCGCAGGGGCCGGTGTTCGGCATCAAAGGTGGTGCGGCGGGCGGCGGCTACAGCCAGGTGCTCCCGATGGAGGAGATCAACCTCCACTTCACGGGCGACATCCACGCCGTCACGTCGGCGCACAACCTCATCGCCGCGATGGTCGACGCGAGCCGGCATCACGGCAATCCGCTGGACATCGACCCCGACCGCGTGGTCTGGGGGCGGGCGCTCGACGTGAACGACCGGGCATTACGCGAGACCGTCGTCGGCCTCGGCGGGACCGCGAACGGCCCGCCGCGGGAGGACTCGTTCTGCATCACCGCCGCCTCCGAACTCATGGCGGTGCTCTGTCTCGCCACCGACATCGCCGACCTCAAGGACAGAATCGGCCGGGTCATCGTCGCCTACGACACCGACGGCGACCCCGTCACCGTCGCCGACCTCGACGCCGTCGGCGCGGTCACCGCGCTCCTGAAGGACGCCCTGCGCCCGAACCTCGTCCAGACCATCGAGGGCACCCCGGCGTTCGTCCACGGCGGTCCCTTCGCCAACATCGCGACCGGGACGAACTCCGTCCTGGCGGACCACCTCGGCCTCCGACTGGCGGACTACCTCGTCACCGAGGCTGGCTTCGGTGCGGATCTGGGCGCGGAGAAGTTCGTCGACATCGTCTCGCGCGAAGGAGTAGCCCCCGACGCGACGGTGGTCGTCGCCACGGTCGAGGCGCTGAAGAAACACGGCTCCGCGACGGTCGACGACGCGGACTCCATCGACGCACTTCGCGCCGGCTTCCCGAACCTCGACCACCACGTCGACAACCTCCGGGCGATGGGGCTGCCGGTCGTCGTCGCGGTCAACCGGTTCCCGGGCGACACCGACGAGGAGATTTCGGCGGTCCTGGCGCACTGCGAGGCCCGGGAGGTCCCGGCCGCGGTCTCGACCGTCTACCAGAACGGCGGCGAGGGTGGGCTCGACCTGGCCCGGCTGGTGAAAACCGCCGCCGACTCGGGCGAGGCCGACCTCCAGCCGACCTACCCACTGGACGCCCCGCTCGACGAGAAGATCCGGGCGGTGGCCACGCAGGTGTACGGGGCCGACGGCGTGGAGTTCACCCCGGCTGCCAGGAGCGACCTGGAACACATCGAGTCCCTGGGACTGGACGACCTGCCGGTGTGTATCTCGAAGACCCCCGCCTCGCTCTCCGACGACGCCGGGCGGGTCGGCGTCCCCCACGGCTGGAACCTCACGGTCCGTGAGCTCTATCCCTCCGCGGGTGCCGGGTTCGTCGTGGCCCTGACCGGGAACGTGCTGACCATGCCCGGCCTGCCCGCCGACCCCGCCGCGACCGACATCGCGGTCGACGACGACGGCACCGTGAGCGGGCTGTTCTGAGCGCGTCGCGGGCGGCACAGCGTCACCCGGAACCGCCCAGGGTCGCGGAATCGCCGACAGAAAACGAACGACCGCGGCCGGGGGCTGCTTTGGGGCAACCTCTTGCTTTCACACGCCCTACGTCCGATAGAGATGAGTGCGGACGGAGACCGAGGAGCGGAGCAGTCAGTTGACCAGAGCCGTCGCATCCACGTGCTCTGTGTCGACGACGAACCCGACCTCGTCGAGCTGACGTCGACCTTCCTGGAACAGGAGAGCGACCGCATCGTCACGACCGCGGCCACGAGCGTCGACGACGCCCTCGACCACCTCGCCTCGGCTCCAGTCGACTGCATCGTGAGCGACTACCAGATGCCCGGACGGGACGGCCTCGCGTTCCTCGACGCCGTCCGTGCCGAGTACGGCGAGCTCCCGTTCGTGCTGTTCACCGGGAAAGGCAGCGAGGAGATCGCCAGCGAAGCCATCTCCAGGGGCGTGACCGACTACCTCCAGAAGTCACGGGGGGCCGACCAGTACACCGTCCTGGCCAACCGCATCCAGAACGCCGTCCGGGGTCACCGGTCGGAAAAACGGGCCGAGAACTACCTGGAAGCGTCTCCCGACGCCATCGTCATCGTCGATGCCGAGGGCGCGATACGGCGGGTCAACGAACAGGCCGAGTCGCTCTTCGGCTACGACCGCTCGGACCTGGCCGGCGAACCGGTCGAGGTGTTGATTCCCGAACAGTTCCGCGAGACGTACGACACCTACCACCAGGAGTACGTCGAGTCACCGTCCCGTCGCGTTCTCGGCGCTGACTACGACCTCGTGGGACGACGCCGTGACGACACGGAGTTCCCAATCGACGTGACACTCAGTCCGATGTCGGTCGACGGCCACGTCGAGGTCGTCGTCGCGGTCCGGGACGCGACGGTCCGACACGAGCACGAACGTGCCCTCGCGGAACTGAACCGCATCAACCGGACGATTCGGGAGACGTCGGCGGGCGTCATCGCGGCAACCACCCGTGAGGAGGTCGAACAGTCCGTCTGTACGACGCTCGCCGACTCCGAGCCCTACCTGTTCGCGTGGATCGGACGAGTGACCGACGAGGTCGAGATCCTCCCGACAGCCTGGGCCGGTATCGAGGCGGGCTACCTCGACGCCATCATCGTTACGACCGACGAAACCCCGACCGGGCAGGGACCCGGCGGGCGAGCCGCCCGGCTCCACGAACCCCAGGCGATGCAGAACGTCAACGAGGACCCGACGTTCGAACCGTGGCGAGAGGAGGCCGGAAAGCGCGGCTTCGAGTCGGTCGCCTCGATTCCCATCCTGCACGAGGACACCTGTTACGGCCTGCTGAACGTCTACGCCGACAGACCGGACGCCTTCGACGAGCGAGAACTCGACGTACTCGCCGACCTGGGCCGGACGACCGGCCACGCCATCCACTGTCTCGAACTGGCCGACAGGGTCGAGTGAGCCGCTACGAGAGGCGGTCGATAGCCCAGGCTGCCTGTTCTCGCACCGTCTCGTCCGGATCGTTCGACGCCAGTTCCCGGAGTCGCTGCAACCCCACCGGAGCCCCGGCCTTTCCGATAAGCACGCAGACGTTCGCCCGGACGTCGGGGTTCGTGTCGTTCAGTGCCGTCCCCAGACTGTCGGCATAGCCAGCGACGGCGTCGGGGTCCACCGAGGCAATCCGCCCGAGTGCGGTCGCGGCGTTCGTCCGGACGGTCTCGTGCTCAGCCAGCAGCGCATCGACCAGCGGCCCCACCGCAGGTGCCACCGCTTCGGGTTCCGCGGCCGTCGCCCGCGTCAGCGCGTACACTGCGAACCGCCGGGTCCCACCTCCTTCCTCCTCGGCGACGGTCGCCAGCGCCGGGACGGCGTCCACCACCGCAGTCGGGTCCGCCGCCGCGACCTCCATCAGGGTGCGACTGCCCTGCTCTCGATAGACGGGACGCGACGCGACGAGCGATGCGAGGTCCGAGACGTGCGGTTTCAGCGGGTCGGGGTCGTCCGCGGCCTCCGTCGCGACGGCATGAAGAACCGCCCGCCCACTCGGGAACCGCTCGCGAGCCAGCAGGTCGAGCGTCGGCTCCACGAGCGGTTCGACCGCGTCACCGCGGTTCTCGACCAGCCAGAGCGCCAGTTTCAGCGCTTCGACCATCCGGTCTCGGTCCCTGGACTCTCGGGCGGCGTCGAGGGCTCGCCGGGCAGCCGAGAGCGAGACCGCTGTGGGGTCGTCCTGGGCGTCCGACAGGAGCGACTCGGGCTGGTCGCCGGCGTCGTCCGGCGTGTCGAGCGGGAGCTCGCCCGCGCGAATCGCGGGCATGAACTCCCAGGAATGGTAGTGGTCCCAGCCGTCGACGTGCGAGAGCTCGAGGTCGTCCACGACGACGTACCCCTCGGCGTCGGGGAACAGCTCCGCGAGTATCTCCAGTCGTCGTTCTCGGACCGGCCACCACTCGTAGCGCCCGCGCTCGTCCTGCTCGCCGAGCGCCGAGATGTCGCCGTCGCGACGTCTGATCGCCTCGACCGTGCCGGGGATGTCGGCCTCCGCGACGAGGTCCTGGTTGCCGATTGCCCAGACCTCGTGGTCGGTCTGGTGTGCCCAGTGCCGGACCCACTCGAGGGGAACCGCCTCCTCGTGGGGATGCGGGTTCACGTCGACGGTCCAGTCGCGGTCGAACGCGAGGACGTACATCAGGGCTCACCTCGGGCGCGTGTCTCGGTGAGGTGACTGCGGCCGGACGGGACGCCGGGACGTCTCGGAACAGCAGTGGATTGCATATTGTTGACAATGGTCCTCCCGCGTCAAAAAGTGTGGGTGGGCGTGAACTATCAGGTGGCTCGGTGCCCGTGGCGCGGGTCCCACAGCGGGGGACTACCGGGTCCGCAACCTCCATACAGATACAAGCGTATATTTCTACATGTCACAGTCGCTGCCGAAGCCACCGGACGCCGGCGTCATCAACGCGGCCCGGTTCGGCACGGACACGTTCCGCTTCATCGAGGGGATGCAGGCACGTTTCCCCGACATCGTCGGGATTCCCATCCCGGGCAGACCGCCCATCGTCCAGGTGACGAACCCCGCCCTCATCCACGACGCGCTCTCGCGACCCGACGAGTTCAGTCGCGTCCCCGCCCAGAAACCCGCCTCGCTCATCGCCGAGCAGGGCCTCGTCCAGAGCGAAGGCGACCTCTGGCGACAGCAACGGAACATCGTGAGCAACGCGTTCGCGGGCCAGCAGGTGCGTGCCTACGCCGACACCGTCGGCGAGCGCGTCGAAGCCCTCTGTGGGGAGTGGCGCAATCGGCTGGCGAGCACCGACGCGGACAGCTTCGAGACGAACCTCCACTTCGACATGACGGCGCTGACGGTCCGGGTCGCCTCCGAGATACTGCTCGGGGAGGACATCGGCCTCCAGCGCGCCGAGCAGTTCTCCGAGTGGATGCAGGTCGCCGGCGACGAGTTCGAGTTCGGCCTCAGCGCCATATTGCCCGCGTGGGTGCCGACCCGGACCTCGCCCGAGTTCAAGGCGGCCGCAACTGGCATCCGCGAACTCTCGGAAGAACTCATCGAACGCCGCCGCGAGTCGATGGCTGCCGGGGAGAACCCGGAGTCGAAGGACATGCTCTCGCTGCTCATCCGGGCCGAGTCGAATCCCGAGGTCGACTTCCCGGAGAACCAGATCCGCGACGAGGTGGCCACCTTCCTCATCGCCGGCCACGAGACGACCGCGCTGAGCCTGACCTACGCCCAGAGCCTGCTGGCGTGGCATCCCGAAGCCCGCGAGCGCGTCCGCGAGGAGGCCGAGGCGGTGCTCGGCGACGACGAACCGCGACACGAACACGTCGAGGACCTCGAGTACACCGGCCGGGTGTTCACCGAGGTGCTCCGGCTGTACCCCGCCGCCTGGGCGGTGTTCCGGCGTGCGTCCAGGGACGTCGAACTCGGTGGCTACCACATTCCTGAAGGGGCCGCCGTCATCATGCCCCAGTGGTCGGTCCACCGCGACAAGCGGTACTTCGACGACCCACACACCTTCGACCCGGACCGCTGGCTCGACCGCTCGCCACAGTCCGTCCCCGCGTACTTCCCGTTCTCCAGCGGCCCCCACGCCTGCATCGGCCGGCAGTTCTCGCTCACGGGTGCGCGGCTCGTGCTGGCGCGCATCGCGAAGGAGTTCGACGTGGACGTCCCCGAGAACGGCCTCGACGACCTGCGGGCGACGCCGACGCTCCGGCCGGGTGGTGGCGTCGCCGCCACGGTCACCGCCGTGGAGTAGTGCGCGTCCCAGAAAGCCTCAGGCCGGTCCCTGGCTGTCCCGGTGCCGGACCCTGACCAGCAACCACGGCCCCCAGCTTCCGTTCGTGGACCGGGCTCACTCGCCCGTTCACAGCCGAAACAGCACTGCCAGCTTCACGACCTGTCCCACCAGAATTCATGCTCGTACGATAGATACCACGAGTATTCCGTCGGTTCGAACGATGCCAGTGATGGTCGTCATCCGGGGCGACCGCAGTGACGCGGGCAGAGGCGGCTCAGAACCCGAATATCGGGATGAACCGGAACGTGAGATAGGAACCGAGCGTCGCGATGGCCGGTACCACGTTCTGCATCAGGACGACCCGGGCGGTCGTCACGGGGTTGAACAGCGCCCCCGGGCTGGGGAGGTCTTCGGCGTCCTCCTCGCCGATGGGTGGGAGTTTCTCGCCCTCCGTGTCGGCCGCCAGCGCGTCGACTCTGACCGGTACTCCTCCGTCGCCGGCGACGACGTCAGGAGCCGTCATCGGTCGGGTCGCCCGACCCCAGCCCAGCCCGACGATGGACAT
This sequence comes from Haloarchaeobius pelagicus, assembly GCF_051207375.1. Lineage (NCBI taxonomy): Archaea > Methanobacteriati > Methanobacteriota > Halobacteria > Halobacteriales > Halorubellaceae > Haloarchaeobius > Haloarchaeobius pelagicus. The sequence goes on from NZ_JBPJZD010000002.1 coordinate 782,213, forward strand.
CGTTGCGATGATGACGAAACTCGCGGGGATACCGAGTGCCGAGAGAAAGACGACCAGCGTCGAGGAGACCCCCGCGACCACGATGGCCGCAGTGAGGGGGAGCTCCGTGATGTCACTGCCCATCGTCTCCAGGGTCCGTCGAGCGATGGTGAACGCCCCGATTGTGACGGCGATACCACCGAAGGCGATGGCCGGGTTCATCGCCAGTTCGCCACTGCCGACCAGCGGTGCAACGGCGTTAGCGATGTTCGAGGTGCCCGAGGAGAAGGCCATCAGACAGCCGATGGCGACGACCGTGAACGTCCCGGCCAGCTCCCGGCGATTGGTCGTCCGGTGGACCCGCGGGATGGGGACGAGGCCCGACCGGTCGACGTCGAACAACGGCCCCGTGCTGCGCTCCATCGCGACCATCTCGTTCAGCCGGGCGTAGAAGTACCGGCCGATGACCAGCGAGACCCAGAAGCCGATGATGGGAGAGACGACCCACCAGATGACGATCTGTCCCATCACGGCGATGTCCAGTACGCCACCCGCCAGCCCGAGGCCGGCGATTGCGCCCACGGCCGTCATCGAGGTCGAGGCTGGCACGCCAAAGACGTTCCCGACCAGCAGGGCGATTCCGATGAAAAACAGCACCGCGATGGACGATTCGGGCGTGAAGATACCGGTGTCGACGACCAGTTCAGTCCCGAGTTTCGTCACGACGTTCCGACCGAGCGTCCAGGCTCCGATGAAGAAGAACACGCCCATCAGCCCCGCGGCAACGGGCTTGGAGACGGCATCAGCGCCGACGGCCGGCCCGAACGCCGGGCCCGTGGTCGACCCACCGATGTTGTAGGCGACGAACATCGCGACGATGACGCCAGCGACGAGGAGCAAACTGCTCATCGGTCCTCACCCTCGTCGTCCGCTGTGCTCTCGTCTGCAACCTTTTCTTCCAGGGTTTTCTCCACCGTCTCGCCGACCTTCTCTTCGACCGTCTTCTCGACGGTTTCCCCGACCTTCTCCTCAACAGTTTTCTCCACCGTCTCCCCAACTTTCTCCTCGACAGTTTTCTCGACGGTTTCTCCGACTGTCTCCTCGACGGTCTCTCCAACCGTCTTCTCCACCGTCTCGCCTACCTTCTCTTCGACAGTTTCCCCGACCGTCTTCTCCACTGTCTCACCGACTTTCTCTTCGACGGTCTCTCCAACTTTCTCCTCGACGGTCTCTCCGACCGTCTTCTCCACCGTCTCCTCAACGGTTTCCCCAACTTTCTCCTCGACGGTCTCTCCAACCGTCTTCTCCACCGTCTCCTCAACGGTTTCCCCAACTTTCTCCTCGACGGTCTCTCCGACCGTCTTCTCCACCGTCTCCTCAACGGTTTCCCCAACTTTCGCTTCGACCGTCTCGCCGACCTTCTCGTCGACCGTCTTCTCGACGGTTTCCCCGACCGTCTTCTCCACCGTCTCGCCGACCGTCTCTTCGACGGTTTCCCCGACCGTCTTCTCCACCGTCTCGCCGACCTTCTCATCGACGGTCTTCTCGACAGTGTCTCCAACCGTCTTCTCCACCGTCTCTTCGACCGTCTCGTTGACAGTCTCTTCGACGGTCTCCTTGACCGCCGTCGTCATCCAGTTCGGGTCGAAACGGGCCATCTTCCAGACGACGTGGAGGACGTACGAGACCAACACGCCGAATCCGAACGCCAGCCCGATGGCGTTCCCAGCGACGACTATCAATCCGACCGAGACCGCGATCAACAGGCCGTAGGTTAGGTCGACGAGCGAGTCGACACTGCTCGGGTTCACAACCCACCCAGGTCGAAGACCTGCCCCGGGAGAACGACCCAGGGCTCAATAGCTGATGAAAAACACATGGGCTCTGTAAACCCTGCTCGCTCAAGTAGCTTGGCAAAGGCACCGCTCCCCACCGGGAGTGTCGGAACCGGACGGGGCATACGGACTGTCTGCGCTGCGGGAGAATCGGAACGGGTCGTCTCACTCCATCGATTCTAGTCGGCAGTTGCGCTCCGACGAGCCACAGCTGGGGTCGGTCCGAACCACCCAGAGGCGAGCCCAGAATGACAGCCTCTCCAGACCGAGGACCGCACACCGTATCCACTCGCGACAGAACCAGCGCCAGAATCCCACGCGACGAGACTGTCGCGACCACCGAACACCGCTACCACTCGAGAACACACGCCATAGACGGAGAAGCGGGAACCAGACCGCCGGGAGACGCCTATGCCGTCTTGGAAGCGACTCGCGCCGTGACGACCTGCTCGGTCAACGCCCCGAGGGTCGTCTCCAGCTGGTAGTCCGGAGCCTCCAGCGACACGACCGAATCCGCGGTGACGCCACTGAAGTGGACCGTGATGGCGTACGACCCGTCCTCCTGGATGGGCGCTGCCTCCAGTGGCTGTGTCTCGCCGTCGGCCTGCAACCAGAGCATGACCATCTCGCCAGCGTACGACGAGTCCGTCTGTCCGCGGATCTCGAACTCCTTCTTGGCGGACGAGCCGGTCACCGGGTAGCCGCGCTCCACCCACTCGTAGAAGCCCTCGTCGATGACGTACACGTTCGTGTAGCCCGCCTTCTGTAGCTCCGCCGCCCGGAGCGACGACAGGTGATGGGGGCATCCACAGTACGACACGATTCGCGTGTCCTTCGAGACACCCTCGATCGCCTCTGCCTCGATGGGCGTCTGGACGGGGCTACTCATCGCTTTCGTGATGTGCCCCTGGTTGTACGCCGAGGAGCCACGCGCGTCCACGAACGTCGCCTCCTCGTTCTGGTGCCACTGATGCGTCTCGTCGACGGGGACCAGGGCGATCTGCTCGCCCTCGACCGTAATCGTCTCGTAGCCCTCGGGTGACGTGCCGCTACTCTGCGTGCCGCCGGACCCGGTGAGACCACCGACACAGCCAGCGAGTGCTGTCATCGAGAGGCCGACACCGGAGAGGAACGCCCGTCGTTTCATGTGCGAGATGCTACGGAGTGAATCAAAATAGGGGTGTTGGTAACGGATGAACCCCTTCGTTTCGACTGGAAACCGCAGGATGGCGCGACAGCTCGTGTCGAGTTGAAACGTGGAACAGAAGTAGTTCCACCAGGATTCGAACCTGGGTCGTTGCCCCCAGAAGGCAACAGGATTGGCCACTACCCCATGGAACTTGGAACGCATTCCAAGGTAAACCACGAGACCTAAAGAGTGTTGCGAATCAAAAAACGAGTGTCATAGAGTGCCAAGTGGCCGACGTTCTCACAAGTGTTCGACCAGCAGACTCCGCCACAGGTGTTCCCACAAAACGTGCTTGATAGTGAATTTTGCAAGAATTTTTTAGAGGCGTTACGAGCCTACTCGCCGAGTACCTCCTTGACCGCAATCGCATCTCGTGGATCGAGACGGTAGCCTTGCAAACGGTACTTGTCTTCTTGCGTGTGGACGATCATGTCACCGGCACCGTGCAGGTCCTCAGCCCCGGGTTCATCGAGGATGACGCGCGAGTCCGTGTTGGACGGCAGTCGGAAACTGATCCGGCAGGGGAAGTTCGCCTTAATTTTCCCCGAGACGATGTCCGCGGACGGGCGTTGGGTCGCAAGGAACATCACGATACCATGAGCTCGGCCGACCTGGGCGAGACGGGTGACTGCGTCCTCGAACGCACTCTCGTTATCACCGAGGGACATGATCAGGTCAGCGTACTCGTCGATGATGATCACGTGATACGGCATCGGGTCGTGACCCATCTCGTCGGCGTACTCGTTCAATTCACTGACAGAGGTAAACCCAGTCTCTTGCAGCCGTTCTTTCCGCCTCGGGAGTTCGTCGTCAAGCATCTGCATGAGATACTGGGTACACTCCTCGGGCGTGTCGAGGTAGGTTCCGTTCTGTACGTGAGGCAAGGAAGCGAAGCGGCCGAAGTCGACGCCCTTGGGGTCAAGGATGCTCATCTTGAGGGCGGACGGATCTTGTGTGATCGCGAGACTGGACACGATGGTACTCAGGAAGTTCGATTTCCCAGACCCGGTCGCGCCACCGACGAGGGCGTGTTTCTCTCGGAGCATCGGAAGCGCATGGTGTTCGTTCTCGACATCGACACCGAGAGGCACGGTCACAGGCTCTGTGAGTTCGTCCTGAAGCGCTTCGATTCCATCTCGCAGGTAGATTGACGTGGGTTCGTCGTGTGGGATCTCGAGTCTGACCGCACCCTTCGACGGGTTCGGTGCACCGATGATATCTCCGTGGGCCTGGATGTGAACACTCAGGGAGTTGAGTTTCTGTAGAATGCCTTCGACGGTCTGCCCCTCTTTGGGATGGACGTCGACCCCGATCTTGCGCGGGCCGACAGAGATACTCGCCGGGTTAGGTGGGTGGATCTGGACACCGAGTGACTCGAACTCTCGCTTGAGTTTGTCGACGAGTTTGCTCCGGTCGATCTTCGCTTCGGTCTCCTGACTCTTCGTCATTTTGGACAGGACACTCTGCATCGACTGGTGACCGGTTCGGCCAGCATTCGATCCGGACCGGTCAGAACTGGAGCCCGTGGATAGGTCGTCCGTCAGTTCGGACTCGTCACCGTCGTCAGGAACGTCTTCCGCTCCCACAGAGGCTACGTCTTCGGCCTTCTCCGCGTACTCATCGTCTTCGAAATCGTCGTGTCTATCGTCTTCTTCGGCCTCCGTCCCCTGTGGTTCGGGTGTCTCCTCAGTCACCGGCTCCTCCCGTTCCCTGTGGGGAGTAGTGTGACCGCTTTCCAGTTCGTCGTCTTCGTCTACCCAGGCCCATTCCTCAGTCGAGTCCGCGTCTTCCACCGACTTCTCAGCCTCGACCGAGGCGGTTGGTGATTCGGTCTCTGTGTTGTCTGTCGGCTGTCCAACCTCAGTTTCCTCTGTGTGGGCACCGTTGGACACAGCTGGATCTGCTTCGACCGACTGTCCAGCTGGCTTTCGCTGGCTGTCCAGTGAACCACTGGCGAGATCGAACGCGAGATGTGAGACGTTCAGGTCGGGCAGCACTGATTCGATCGACGAGGCACCGAGCAGGTTCAGACTTTTGAGCGGGACGTTGAGCGTCCGAACCTGGTGGTCAAGCTTGACATCCGATTTGAACGTGTCCTGTTGGACTCGGATGACTTCTCCGACGTGTCCTTTCGCGTCGGTGAGGAACTCGATGTCGAACTCGCCTTCGGTGAGTCGAATCTGGTTGGCGTCGACGACGTCCATTTCGACCGAATCGAGGACGTCGTAACTCTGCATGCGCCGTGCCACGTCAACGACTGCCTTGCCGAATTCGGCGTGGACGAGTGGCGCATCACTGTAATTCGTCTCCGGCTGGAAGATCCCTCGCAGGTTCTCCAGAGCACCGGTCACCTGTTCCCGGCCTTTCTTGAGTGACGACGACCCTCCCTTCGTCTCGACGATCCACAGTTTCACCGAGTTCGACGAGAGGTCTTCCGGGATGCCGACCAGACAGAGATCGTCGCTGGCTGCCCCGCTGTCGTTGTACTGGAGAAGTCCTGGGGTTCCACCCCGGCGCGACCGGTCGTGGCGCGACAGTTCGTTGAGACTGAGCGGGATCCACGCATATCCCTCTGTACTCGTTTCGAGGAGCTGTTTGCTCAGTGCGAGTCCACCGACGAATCCCGTTTTTTCGACGATTTCCTTGGTCTCTGCACGCTGCAGTTCGAGTGCGAGTTCGCCGTCGATCGCTATGAGCGTCGAGAGAACCTTCTCGGGTGGCAGGTGATCCGCCAGGTTTGCCTCTGTGAGCGCTCGTGAGAGCGCCGTAAGGTACGGGTTGTGTTTCGTCGTGGACGTGATCGCGTCGTAGTTCGGTGAGGACGAGTCGTACTGGTCGTTGTAGTGGATCATGACCATCCCGTCGTCCGACCCGATCTCGTTCTCGGACTCGATGTAGAACTCCAGGCCGACGTTCGGCTGGATGTGGACGACCCACAGCGAGTCGTCCCAGAGCGTCTTGAGGTCCGCACGGTGTGACGACTGAATCGTCTTCTTGAGTACGTGGTTATCGAGGTAGCCGTTGTTCGAGGCACCCGCTTCGAGCGTGTTCGCGAGTCTTGAGACACGTGCGGCCGTTCCGGTGTCGGTGCTATCACAGCCATACCCAACGGAGTAGACGGTTCCCGACGGTTTCGTCTGGACGTCAATCGCCTCACGTGGGAGCAACCCGTCAAGGAGCATCCCAGAGGGGAGATCACCGACTTGCGTGATTCCGGCATCTTCTGCGAGGAGGCCACGGAAGAACGTCATGTGCGCCTCCTTGTGTGTGTGCTCGACGTAGTCTCCCTGCCGGACATACGTCAGATTCGACCGGAGTCGGTCGACGATCTCGTCGTTCTTCTGTTCAAGTTGGGCGCGTAATCGGGACTGGGAGCTGTCCCCGAAGAACCGGTCGAGCGCTTCCCCCTCTGCAGGTCCACCATAGATACGGAGCAGGACCTGTGGCGGGTCGAAGTCGCTCTTTTCCACCCGTTTGAAGAACTCGTACAGGCCTTTGATCACTGGGCGGAGGTCGCCCATATTGATCAGGTTGATGACGAAGTTCCGGCTCTCGTGAAGCTCGAAGAGGAGCGGGAACGACTGCATGAAGGAGTCGAGTTTGTCGCGGATGACCCGTTCCATGTACGCCGGGGTTACGGACCCGGGCGACTCGACAGGGGAGTAGACGCCCCAGAGTGGGTTCGATTCGTACAGCAGTCCACGCAGCAGCGTCTTGTCGCCGTCTCCAGAGACGACGTACGGGAGCAGTCCAGTCGGATTGAACTTTTCCACGAACCGTTCTGTACGGAATCCAGCAGTCGCGTTCTGTGGGACGAGCGTCTCGTCACGCCACGTAGCGATACGAAGTCCATAGGCGAGCATGACCGGGTGGAACGGCGTGAGCCAGACTTTCTGTGCGACTTCAGACCGGATCGTCCCGAGTCCTCGCAGTGGTTCGTGTTGACTGAAATCTGGCTGTTCGCCGATTTCGTTGACCGCCTGCTGGTACTGGTCGAGGACGTTCTCAACCAGCTGCACAGTTGCTTCGTCCCAGGAATCGGTCGACGGCGTCCGCCCACGCTCGTCGAAGTGTTCGAACAGGCGGTCGTAGGCCTCTGTCAAGGACGGGAACTCGTCGAGATTGCTCTGTTCGCTAGGTCTCCCGGCCCTGAGTTCTTCGGCGTCGACCAGACGTTGTTGTGGTGACCTATCGTCTATGACCGTCTCCTCGATCTGTATGACCTCGAGGGGCGTCTCTTCGAGTCGGATTCCCTCTTCTGACGGCATGTGGATCTCACCCCTGTCGGTGTCTATCGAGATCGACTCTGGGAGACGAAGGGTATCCGTTCCCCAGCGTCCTGCTTCGGCGATCGCCGCGAGCATCAACGGGAACGTCATCTCCTCGGTCTCGGCAGTCGAGACCTCGGTGAGGAACGTGATCTTCATCGGGATCTCCGTTGCGGGAGCGACCAGGCAGCTCACCCGTTCGACCGCCTCGGGGGGAGACGGATCGAGGATTATCGGACCGTTGAACTCGATCGATGGCGTGTCATCACCCGAGATTTCGATTATCTCGCGTTCTTCGGAGAAGTCGAAGTCGATGCGCTCTGGCGGGTGTAGATGGATCTCATCGTCTCCCTGACGCACGACGGTTTCCCTGTCGACGTCGACGTCGAACGGTGTGTCGCTGGTCGCCTGGAAGAACCATCGGGGAACGACCGCCAGATCGAACTCGTGGGTTGGCTTTCCACCCGTGGTCTTCTTGCCGACGTACATCAGCAATCGACCGTAGAGTGGTTCTTTGGGTGAAAGCGAGGTGAGTTTCGCGGTGAGTTGGCTCTTGTACTTGCTGACAGAGGCCTGGCCGACTTCAGCTTCGTCAGGACCTACGAACTCGAACGGGGTGTCTTCGAGGTCAGCACTGAATTCGGCAGTGAGCTTGATCTCTCCGTTCTTTGGGACGGCGACGACTGCCTTCCGGGTCCGGTTTTCGCCCATCGGGCTGAATATCCTGCTTAGGTCCGCACCTACCTCCAGATTCTGGAACTGGCGACTGGTCCGTTTTTGTTCGTTCTTCTCGGCATCCGTGTGCGAGACGTCTTTCCAGGATGCACTGTCTATAACCTTGTTGACGAACTCTTGTTCGTACTGCCCTCGGAGCTTGGATTCGGTATCCGTGCCGGTACGGTGTGCCCGGCGAAGCTGTCTCGCGTGGTCACGATTGTCCGCGAGGAACTCCTCGGCGGAGTCCACAAGGTCTGCTTTCGAGGCGTTCTGTGTGAACCAGTCCTCACCGATGTAATCTTCCCGGATGAACTCCGGCAGGTCAGCGATGAGTTCAGGAAGTCGCTCGGCGTTCTGTGCTTCGATTTCGTCACGGATCTCACAGAGGGTGTCGAGTACCTCGACGTCCTCAGCGTAGATCGAGTTCGCCTCGAGAACCGAATTGAGCGCTTCGAGCAAGGCCTGTCCCTGCTTGGTCTTGCACGTCTCTGGGTCGAGAACGCTCTTTCGGAACTGTTCGAGGTCCAGTGAGCCACCTTCACCGAACAGGTTATCGGACGCCTCGAGCGTATCGATCGTGGTGTCGGTCTCGAGCACCATCAAGATCGACAGGGGCTGCTCGCTCTGTGCCGAGTCCGAGACGATGTTTCGCATCTTGGTCGCGAACCCCTGAACGATGTCGTGTGGAGCCGGGTCCGCCACAGTGTCACTGTGGACCCTGGCGACGAAGAGTGGCATCCCATCTACGGTTTCGATCGCCGGGAGAGTATCGTCAGTTCCAGGGATCGGATAGTGGTCGTCGTCAGCGAGTTCGACGAGCCCCTCTGCGAACGCATCCGCAGTCTCTGGGTCGTGGAACTCTGCGAGGAGCTTCTGGCCCTCTTTCGGCGGATTGGCGTCGAGGTGCTCGTGGAGCCATGCAGCCAGGCGCGTCTCAAATCGATCGGACATACACAGCCTCCCCGCTGTCACTCTGGCGGTCAATGAGTCCCATTTCGTCTAGTTCTTCCAGTGCGAGCGCCTCGGATTGTGAATCGAGAGACACACCTCGGCGTTGCAGGTACTGAATAAACTGGTCGTAGTGGTGTTCGTCGTGGCTCTTGGCGAAGAGCCGGGCGAAAAACCGGAGTGCACTCCGATTCAGTCGGAGCGTCGGCCCGACACTTCGCTGTGTTCGGTAGTATCGTCGATCCTGTCCCTCACCGAGTTGTCTGATGACATTAATGCCCATGCTGATAGGGGTTTGATTTGACTCCGAACGCGAACTGTAGTAGTCGTTGACCGCTCTGACGAGTCGCGTACTCGCAGACGGTAGATCGAGACCGCGATAACTGTCGTTCTCGACGAACGCGTCGATCTCGTCGACGCAATCCCGCCGAACCGACTGGGGAAGTTCTCGCATCGCTTCACTGAGGTGGTAGCGCTGCTCCTCGCCTTGAGGCGTTGCCTCGGCCGCTATGTCGTTGATGAACCTGAGGACGGCGAGACGACCCCACGAGTCGTACACGAACCGTTCGAGGCCTTCGTCGTCACGCTCACGCCACTCTTTCGAGAAGCGTCTGTCGTGGGTTGCACTCTCGTCCCAGAGACCAAAGTAGATCTCCTGCATTCGGGGTTCGTAGTCGTACGGAGGACCCTCTGAGACGGCAGCAAACTCCTCTCGGAGATTGATCGAGAGCTGAAGGTAGTACATCATGAAGTGGAAGCAAAAGAGGTCCTTCGTGGACTGCAACCAGTTCGTCGAAGAGTCGTAATCGTCTTCGAGCCAGGTACGGAGGTCCGACTGGAAGTTCTCCGCACACGTTACCACATACGGACGAATCGGGGCTGGCTCTTCGCGTTCTGCCTCGGGGGGTTCCAGGGCGGCTGCAGCGTCCACGAAGATCTGTTCGAAGAGATTGGACGGCTCCATCTGTTCGAGCCGTTCGACGAATTCCTCGTGGAGCTCTCGATTGAAGTTCGGAGGCGATCCCGTACTCATGAGCATCCGATACCACTTGCCCCAGTTACGCGTCTCCTTGGGCTTGATCGACTTGGCGATCTGTGGATGAAACGGAAGGACATACCGTTTAGCCTTCTTGCCCCGTGCGCCGCGTTCCCCAGTCGTCGTGTACGATTCCTCGAACACGTCCCAGGCCACGTTCGCGGCGTTATCTCCATCCATAGCCTCAAGCGAACGAACCTCTTCTTCGAGATCTTCGAGGTCGTCCGTCTCTGGTGATGCACCGAGTACCCCAGCGAGAATCTCCGAGAAGATGGATTCTCGGAGTGTCGCAGCCGGTGACATTGGGAAGAACGCTCCCTCGATGACCCGGTTCACTGACCCGTCGAACTCTGGTACTGATTTTTGTGTGCTCATACTCACATTCCCTCCGCTACGTCGAGTTTGATCGTCCCGAAGGTGTCACGGGAGATCTCCAGTACATCTTCTTCAGATTTGTTCTGCACGCGGACGGTGTCCTTCTTGTCCGTGAATTCGGATAGGCGAGAGTGGATGAGCCGTATCCCCTCGGACCGCTCGATGTCTCGTGCATTGGGGCTATACCCTCGGCTGATCCGTTTCATCAACAGATAGAGTTCGAACGTAACCGGTACCGGGATGACGAGCTCTGTCACCCCGGGTTTGAGTACAATCCAGAACTGTCCCGGGATCGTCTCCTCGGCCGTCTGCTGGCGTGAGGCTTCCTTGTCAGGGGTGGGTTTCTCCCACTTCGAGAGGAACTTGTACTCTCCTTTGATACCGTCGACGAACTCGATCCAGTCGCCGTTGTGGTCCGAGCTCCCGGTCCATCCGCGGAGCGCTTTCGTAACGGTCTGCACGGACTCGCTTGCATACCGGGGCGGGACGTTCGAGTCTTCATCCGGTAACGTATCGAAGAACGAGAGTGCGCCAGTGAATTCGGTGAACCAGCTCCAGTCACGGGCAGTCGTCACCGAGGAGTCTCCACAGAGGTACTGCTTTCTGAGTGCAGTTCGGACGCGGTCGTCGAGGTCCTTGGACGACATCGCCGGTGTGTCCCCGAGTGTCGCGTCAAGTGCGCCGGAACCGGCGTTCCATTCGAGCACTAACTCGTCAGCCCGCTTGTCAGCCTGTGCAGCGGGATCCAGATATCCTTCCTGACGGTCTTCGTGTGTCGCCAGTCGCTCGAACACCGAGTTCCAGATGACAACCGAAGAGTCCCACTGCTTGTTGTACTGCGTGGATCGACCGACTGGACACTGACCCGCTTTCTCGCTGACGTTCTGCATCGACTCCGGGACGAGCATCTTCGAGATAACGTCAAGGATCTCCCGCGGGTTGAGGTAGACGTTGTTAATCAGCCCACTTGCTGCGATTAGTTCGACCACCTGTTCTCGGATCTCCGGGTCTGCGAAATGGCGCGCGTTATAGTGGAGCGGGCATTCGTCGTGAGCTGGACATCGCTCTTCCGCCCGTTCGTAGGCGGCGTGGAACGGACTCTCTTCGCGCTCAAAAGCGAACTTCTCTACGATGTCTTCGAGCAGGCCCCGACCCAGTTCATGCGGGGCAGTACTGTACGTTGAACGGTGGCTCAGGTTGATCACGACGATGTCGTCAGTCTCGTGGTGCGCCGTGTTTCGAACGGCATCGATAGCGTCCCAGATCCGCCCAAACTCGTCGCCGTACCCCTGTCGTTCGAAGAAATCGATCGCCAGCCCAAGGTTGATCGCGAGGCCGGTTCGCGGCCCACGACCTGCATCGAGGCACTGCGAGACTGCATCGAGAAACGAAGATAGGGTGTCGTCGTAGGTTTGCTGTTTACCCTCTGAGGCAGTCGCGTCCATGTGGATGTGCCCTGGTTCGATGCCGACGTCCAGCTCCTGTGCCTTCCGGAACGCTCGCGAGAGCAGTGCACTCTTGCCGTCCCCGGCACTGCCAGTGATGATCAGGTGTTTTCCGTCTTCTTCGTAGTTTTCCGCGAAAAATTCCGTAACGACCTCGTCTTCTTCGGTTTCGACGTACAGCTGTTTTCGAAGGTCGTTTCGGTCGAGATGACCACCAACGATCGCCCCTGCCTCTCCCATCTGGCACGACCGAAGGAGCTCGTAGAGCGTCTTCTCTTCCAGATCGGACCCAGTTTGACCTCGATAAGTCGTCTCTGCCATCTGGCTCCCTGACCCGTCAGTCGATGCAGTCGGCTTCGACAATGGCTGTTCGGTATCAGATTCGGACGCTGGTGATCGTCCGTCACTGTCGGACTGTTCTGTCGTCCGGTCGGCTGATCGGAGAACTCTATATTGTCCACTAGATAGAACCTCGACTTCTCCACTGTCGATCAGTTGTTTCAGAACTTGATTTACCGTATTTCCATACGCTTCAGCGTCGGGGAACGCCTCCTCTAGCCTCGGAACCACAGTCTGCAGCACTTCAGGCCTCGTTATCGTCCGTTTTTGTGTGTCCTGACAGTAGTCGTGCAGGGCACGTCGAACGATCTTCTGCCGTTCGTTCATCTGCATAGCAGGTGTGATCGAAACCATATAAATGTGAAAGGCGATCAGGTGTTCAGTCGATACCGCGAACCGTGATCAAGTGAAAACGGTCAAATTGAAAATATCGGTTTGTTAAATTTACCCAAAGAAGGTAAAGTTCGTGCGTGTAACCAGACAAGGTATGTGTGGCATGACTCGGGCGCACGAGGAAGGACCTTCAAACGCTGGAAGCGTTCAATGACGACACAGGAACCGTGTCCGGTACAGACGTGTTCAGCACGAGGGACGATCCACGAACTCGTATCCCACGTCGAGCAAACTGACGACGACAACCACTCCTGGGCGACACTCGGATACAAAGACGCAGACGAATATCGTGGCGACGTGCATCGGAAGCGAAGTGAGACGTTAGAACAGGACGGTCAGGAGTTACTGGACCACGGGAAGTTCGAAGAGGCAGTCGACGCACTGGAAGACGCTCTCTGGCACGCACAACAGACAAACCTGCTCAGAGACGGTGAGGAGAACCAAGAACGGGCACGAGCGCTCCTATCGATGATTGCGGAAGCCGAAACAGCAGCAGAGGTCCAGCGTATCGACGAGCTGGTGGACCAGGCATCGAACGCGCTCGACGCGGGCGAGGAGGCTCACCTCGGTGCGAAGGAGGATGCAGCAGAGGCGTATGATGCTGCTGCCGAACGACTGAGCCAAGCGCGGTCGGTGGCAGTCGACGCCGCTCCAGCTCGCGTTCCAGAACTTGAGCGACGGCTCCAGCAGGTCCGCGTCCGCCAGCAGAGTCTCGATCTCTCGGAGGCACATCGTTCACTCCACGAGCTCGTGGTGGCTGCCAGAATGGCCACTGCAGAGGGCGATCGGGCGTTCCAGAAATCATCGTACGAGGACGCTGTCAAACACTATGAAACCGCCGCCGACCAGTACGAGATACTCGCACGACTCCTGAACGAGTTCTCGTTCGACGGGCATGCAGACGATTCGAACGTGTGTGACGTGTGCCGAGAACGATTCGACTCCGGGCTCGATTCGTGGTCTATCGAACTCGGCCGGACACTACAGGTATGTCCATCCTGCGCCCTGTTCGGTACTGATCGACTCTTACCGAATCCACGAGAGATTGCAACCGAACAACGGTACGTCAAAGAAAATATCGAGAGCATTACCGAGGGAAACACAGGGCTCGAGTGGATGTCCAGTGAGTCTACAACGACAGCTGAGACGGGAAGTAGGGACGTCTCGGCTGGAAACCATGACACCACGAAGATGATCATTCAGCTCACGGGGACCGTCCAGTCCCTGGGTCGCGTACCGACGGCCGAAGATATCGACGAATACACCGACTTCGGCTTCCTGGCATATCGCGACGAGTTCGGGAGTATCAACGCCGCACTTCGCGAGGCAGGGTTCGATGTCTGACCACCTTTTGGTGGGAGGTTAGAGCCATTCGAGCGATGCGTTGTAGGTCCGGAGAAATGCAGAGTCGACATGGCCGTCGAGGACAGAAAGTCGCTCGCCCTCACGGTCGAGAATCGTCTCCTGCAAAATGTCGCTCTGCGTCTCGAAGCTCGGGTTCACGTGGAGTCTGTAGTCCGAATCGATAGTGAAGAGTTCACGGTCGAAGGCGGCGTGGTGGGTCTTGCTGAGCGGAAGGACGTTCGAGAGGTCGGCGCGGTGATCGGGGTAGTCGGCCCAGGAGAGCACGTGCGCGACGTCCAGCAGGCCAGGATGATCGACATCGGAGACGGGGCAGGTACAGTCGTAGCGCGAAAGCACGGTTGCACGGAACTCGGGGTCGATAGCGCGGGCGTGGACAACTGTCTCGTAGGTGCCGGCGGTCTGGTCGTCCGCTCCAGACTGGGATGTCCAGTCGGAGTCTGCCCATTCGGCGACTGCGGTCTCGGTGAACCGTCGGCCTGTGTCGGTGAGTTCGTACTCGCTGTCGTGTTTCTCGACCAGGCCCATGCTGCGGAGCCAGTTGGCGCGTTGTTTCGCCATGTCGGGCTGGTCGCGGCTCCAGCCCAGTCCAGGGTGCGTGTCGAGTTGCTGGTCGCTGATCTCCGCGATTGTCATGGGAGCCAGGGTGAGCGCGTAGAGGAGGCTCCGGAGGCCGACGTTACGGTCGCACATGATGCGGAGGAGCGTCTCCGTGGCGTAGTCACGGGTGTACTCTTCGCCAGCCGCCCCGAGCGCCCACGTACGGTCCGTCTTCTGGAGGAAACCAACCTGCTGGAGGTAGCGGACCCGTCGCATGATGGAATCGCGGCTGGAGACGTTCGCGAAGGTGCCGCGGTGCCAGCCGACGAGTTCGTCCGTCGTGGGTTGGTGGTCGTCGACGAACTGGAGCACGTCGTCGAGGGTATCCACGTAGCGATCGCCCCCGCCGAACAGGGGCACGATGCTCTTGAGTCGGTGCTGTGCCACGGTGTGACAGACGAGAAAGCGAGCGATCTTGGTCGTTTCCCTCCATCCAGGGAGGCGACACGTCACGAGCCGTCGGTTCCGAGCAGGTATGCAATGGCATCGTCACATCAGTTCACAGACAGACACGGGTAGGCGCCCGGAATCGGACCGAATGGTCGTGACACGAGATTTCAGAATCGGTTTCATCTCTCGATTAGGGTACTTTCGTCCATACACAGTTTACTTGAGGACAAGCCTGCCGAGTCACGTTGATTGCGTTCCCTATTATCCATTTTGTCCTCTGACAATCAGTTCACCTACAGTTCGGCAGGTCACCATCCCAGACAGGGAATTTGAGCGTTTGGACAGCCGAGGAGCCGTTAGAATCCGAATGTGTGATTCTCGTTGGCTTCAGACTCGGATAGTTCCACGCAAGGGAGGACTGGGCAGGTATCGTCAGACATGTCATCCTAGCTCAGACCCGAAACTGATCGGGGGAAAGTAACAGCGTCATCAACTGGTCGGGAGCTTCGCGACCTTCCCGCGGTCGATGTTCGAGACGTACACCCCGTCGGGTGCGCCGGCGACCGCGACCCGCCCGTGGGAGTCCGCCTCGTAGGTCCAGCGCGTCTTTCCCGTCTCCCAGTCGAGTGCGGTCAGCGACCGGTTGCTGGCGGCCACGGCCGCGTCACCGGACACCACCAGCCGCTCCAGTGATGGCATTTCGGTCGTCGTCTTCCAGCGACGAGTTCCATCGTTCCCAAAGCAGTCGACGCGGGCGAGTATCCCGCCGTCCGGGTCGTCGACTTCACTGCCGACGAAGACGGCATCGTCGGTCGGTTCGACGGCTGTGACGCGGTAGCCAGCAGTCCGTCGCCAGCGAATCTCCCCGGTCTGACGGTCCAGCGCGACGACCTCGTTCTCGGACGTCCCGTGGAAGGAGTGGAGGTACACGAGCGAGCCGAGGCGCACGGTGTCGAATCCGTCGCGACCGGTGACGGTCGTCTCCCACCGGACGGTCCCCTCGGCCGGGTCGTAGCCAGTCACGTCCGGGCCGCGGGACGCCACGAGCAGCCGGCTGTCTGCCCCGACGGCCGGGTACAGCCGCGACGGCTCGGTCTCCCACCGGACGCTCCCGGCTTGCGAGAGGACCGCGAGGCGGTGGTCGTCGGTCTCGGCCGGGAACACGACCGCGATAGCGTCGCCGGCCTGTTCGGGTGGGCGGTAACCGGCGTGCTCGCGTTCGAACCGTCGTTCGCCCGTCTTCACGTCGTAGCCACGGAGCAGGTCGTCGGTGAGGTCGAGGTCGACGACGAGCGAACCGTACCGGCCGAGGACGCCGCGTTCGTGCAGCCCCTCGACGTGCCAGCGGCGGTCGCCCGACTGGGCGACGGTGTAGAGGTCGCCGTCGGTGCTGTGGACGTGGTACGGGCCGCCGGAGTCGGGCGCGACGGGACGGGCCTCGATGGGGCCGCCGGTCTCGACGCGGAACTGGGTCGTCCCGTCGTCGAGCGCGAGCCCGTACAGGGCCTTGTCCTGCCCGCCGACGAGGACGTGCTGGCCGCCGACGGTCGGCGGGGAGGCACCTCTCGACCGGTCGAGGTCGCGTCGCCAGACGGGGTCGACGCTGTTGCCGGGCAGGACCGACGAGACACAGCCCGCGAGCGTGAGCGAGCCGGTGCCCGCGATGACACCCAGCGCCTCGCGGCGGGAGAGTGGGTTACGCATCGTCGAACACCTCCTCACTGACCCGCGAGAGCGACCGCTCCTGGCCGACGTAGACCGCCTCGCCCATGCGGGCGACCCACATCGGGCTGCCGCCGTCCTGGTAGCCCTCGAACCGATACTCGTTCACCTGCTTGCCCGCCGTATCGTGGACGTACACGGCATCGGGGAAGAACGGGACCGTCCCGCTCGGGCCGCGCTGGTTCACCTGGCCGCCGACCATGGTCACGAGTCGGTCGTCGACCATGACGGGGCCCGACGTGAACGCGCTTGCCGCCTCGGACCGCCACAGTCGCTCGCCGCTCCCGGCGTCGAGGGCGTAGAGGTAGTAGTCGGCCGCCGCGACGTAGACGCGGTCGCCGGCGACCAGCGGGCGGGTGAAGACGGTGTTCTCGAGGGGAGCACGCCACTGCACCTCGCCGGTCGCGGCATCGACCGCGAGCAGTTCCTCGGTCGCGCTGCCGACGTAGACAGTCCCGTCGGCGACCGCCACGTCGGACATCGCTGCGCCCAAATCGAGCCGCCAGTCCTCGGTCCCGTCTGCGGTGATTCGGCGGAGCGTCCCGTCCAGCAGTGGGACGACGAGGCCCGCGCCATCGCGAGCTGGCGCACCGGCGAGCGACGCCGAGAGGTCGTGGGCGAACCGGGTGTCACCGTTCGCTTTCGCGAGGCCTTCGACACGGTCGGGCACGTCGTCCTCGGTGCCGGAGATGGGGACGAACACCTGCTCGCCGGCGGGGACCGGCGCGAACTCGACGACGCCGGGGTCGGCCTCGTCGACCGGTCCCACGTTCGTCTTCCAGACGATTTCGCCGGTCGCGAAGTCGACGGCGAGGGCTTGCTCGGCCTTCGAGAAGACGTAGGCGAAGCGGTCGTCGGCGGCCACGGGGGACCCGCGGCCGTCCCTGCCGGAGACCGTCCACCGCTCCTCCCCGGTTCCGGGGTCGAGGGCACTCAGCATCGGGTCGTTGTTGAAGGGACTCCGGGACCCGACGAGCAGGGGGCCGCCGTCGGGCTGTGCGCCGGGGACCGGGTCGAACTGCTTCGTCTGCCACGCAGTGGAGACGGGGCTGTCGTGGTCCTCCTCGGCGAGGGCGCTACAGCCGGCGAGGCCGACCGCGAGCGCGGGGAGGCTCTTCAGGGCGTCGCGTCGCGAGAGGGAGGGCATCGGTTCGGGCTTCCGAGTCGAGCGGTATCAGTCTTGTCACGCTACCCGACCAGTCTATGGGACCGCCACCGCTCTCGGCGTGCTGTACGCGCGACGGGACGACGACGCCCCTGCATAGCGACCCTTGCTATCTTGGCCCCACAGCCAACGGTCTCGCCAGCGAATCGGTTCCCGTATGCTCGAATCAGAATTCGAGGTGTGTACCGACTGCGGGAACCTCCACATGGAAGGCGGTGCCGCCCCGAAGCGCGTCGACGAGTGCGCGGCTTGCGGCGGCCGCGTGACCGAGGTGGAACTCGACGACCTGGTCGGGCTGTAGTCGGCACCGTCGCCACCAGCCAGTATCGCGCCGGAACCGACCACAAGCTGTTTGTTTCTGGACACGAAAGGGGCCGGTATGGTCCACTGCCCCGCCTGCGAGACGACCCTCGCGGACGCATCTGACGTCGAGTTCACCGAGACCGACGCGACGACCGGCTTCATCGCCGCCTCCAAGCGGTTCTACGTCGCGAGCTGTGCCGAGTGCGGCGAGACGCTCGGGAGCGGCGTGGCCGGCGCGAAGGCCGGCGGCGGCGGTGCCGTCTGAGAAAAAGACATTTATCATACCAGTCAGAAGGGAGGAATATGGCACACTGCCCTGAATGCGAGACAGAGCTCTCCGAGAAGACGGACGTCGAGTTCGTCGAGATGGACGCCACGACCGGCTTCTTCAAGGCCTCCAAGCGGTTCTACCTCGTGGCCTGCAACCACTGCGGTGCCGCCATCGGAAGTGGTGTCGCCGGCGCGAAGGCGTGAGTATCTCGGTCTCATGGACGAGATAGCGAAGCGAATCGTCACGCTCGACCTCGTCATCGCACTGACGAACGTCGGTACCGGCGTCGTGGTCGCCGGCTCGGTCGCGAACCCGGTTGAGTACGTATGGGTCGGTGTCGCGGTCGCCGTCCTCGCCACCGTCCTCGCCGCCGCCTCCGACCGGAGCCGGACCGGGATGTGGGCGCTTGTCGGCGTCGGCACCCTCGGGATCCTCGCCCTCGTGGTTGGCTGGAGCACCGAGACGGTGCCGACGAGCGTCGTGCCCGCGATGCTGGTCGGGCTGGGCGTCGCTCTCGGGGGTCACCGGCTGGTCTTCGGGGTCCTGCGGCCGGTCCCCGACGCCCGGCGGGCCCGCCAGCAGTCCGGCTGACCCCCTCAGGTCCGGACGAACCGCGGTGCGACCATGTTCTGGACCGAGATTCCGTCGCGCTCGAACGCGAAGAACGCCGGTTTCTCCTCGCCGAGTCGGATGGTGACCTCGCCAGCCATCTCCGAGACGATCCTGTCCGTGTAGTCGAGCGAGAGGATGGTCTCCGTCTCGGCGGCCGCGTCGAGAGCAGGGAGTCGGTCGCGGTCGTAGGTGAACTCCAGGTCGTCCACGTCCGCTTCGGCGCGGAAGCTGACCGTCTCGGCGTCGGGGTCGACCGTGACGCGAACCGTGTTCGCCAGCCGGGCGCAGGCACTGATGGCGCGCTGGAGGTCGCTCGCCTCGATGGTGAACTGGTTCGGGAGGTCGGCCGTGGGCACATCGGGGACGTTCCGGACGCTGTCGGGGTGCAGCGGCGCGATGGCGTAGGAGAAGTCCGCGCCGTCGATGGTGAGCTTGCGCGCCTCGGGGTCGAGTGCGAGCGAGATGACGGGGTCGTCGGCGTCGGCGAGCGCGACCGCCTCGGCCAGTTTCCCGATGTCGATGCCGAGCATCCCCCCGTCGCTCTCGTACTGCTCGAACGCGGCGGCGGGGAGGTCGCTCTCGACCATCGCCACCTCCGCCGCGTCGATGACCCGGACGAACAGCCCGTCCTCGCGGAGCTGGAACAAAGCTTCGTCGGCGATGGCGTCGATAATCTGGAGCTTCGCGTCGAGGACTGTCGCGTCGACGGTGGCGGTGAACCGGGAGACCTGCTGGGTGTCCTGCATGGCAAAACCGACAGCCGTCAGCCGGGTAAACTCGAGCCATGGGCGGGGTGAAAGTGAAAGTGGATGTGGCAGCGAGCGTGTCGACTCGGCCCGGCAGGACCCCTGGACAGTGAGTACGCGATGAAACTCGTCGGCCAGCACTGCCCCCACCGAACTCCCGGAAACCCTTACCGATATAGTTATGATTCCAACAGTTGTGTGGGTGATATGAATACAATCGAGTCCGTCGTTCTCGGCGTCCACATCTTCGCCGGCTTCGTCGCACTGCTCACCGGGGCCGGGGCTATCGTCACCGAGAAAGGAGGTCGCCGTCACCGTCGCCTCGGTCGGACCTACGTCTACGGGATGGCCGTCGTCTCCACGACGGCACTGGTGCTGTTGGCTATCGAGCAGTCCATCGGCCGCATCTTCCTGGGCCTGGTCGCCATCTTCAGCTTCTACTTCGCGTACTCGGGCTACCGGGTGCTGTCGCGCAAGCGCCCCGCCGACCGCGCCGAGACCGAGGACTGGATCGCGGTCGCCCTGTTCGGCCTCTCGGGCATCGGCCTCGTGGCCATGGGTGGCTGGTTCTACCTCGAAGGCCAGGCGTTCGCCATCGTCATGTTCGTCTTCGGTGCCATCGCGACCGTCGTCGCCGCCCAGGACGTCCAGCGCTTCCGGTCGGAGACCGCCGAACCCCGCGAGTGGTTCTTCGAGCACCTCCAGCGCATGGGTGGGGCCTACATCGCGACCGTGACCGCCTTCGGCACGGTCAACTTCACGTTCCTGCCGACCATCGCACGCTGGCTGGCCCCGACGCTCGTCGGTGGCATCGCCATCTGGTACACCGCCCGGCAGTACAGACAGCAGTTCGGCACCGAGCGCCCCGCCAGCGCGGACTGAGGGTTCAGTCGCCGAAAGTAGCCCCACCGTGCATACATCGACATCTTCTTACCCCGAATGTGTGCACACTCGTGTATGTACATCGGACGATTCATCGTCGTCGGCCCGGACGTCAGCGCGTATCGAGTCTCCTCCCGGTCCTTCCCGAACCGGCAGGTCTCGGCCCGTGGTGCAGACACCCTGACCGTCGGCCCGACCGAAGACGCCCCCGAAACGGACAACCCGTACATCGCGTACAACTGCGTGCGCGTCACGGAGAACGGTGCAGTGCTGGGTAACGGCTCGCACGTCGACCCCGCCGCCGAGAAGCTCGCGATGGGCTACCCTGCCCGCGACGCCCTGGCGCAGTCCCTGCTGGCGCTCGACTACGAGAAGGACGACTACAACACGCCCCGCATCGCCGGCATCATGACCGACGACGGGCAGGCGTTCATCGGCATCGTCCGCAAGGACGCCCTCATCGTCGAGCAGGTCGAGGAGCCGACACTCGTGGCGACCTACGAGGAGGACGCGCCGACCACGTACACGCTGGACTCGGACACCGCTGCCGAGGCCGCCGCCGAAGTGTACGACGCGGACTACGAGCACGCGGTGTGTGCGGCCGGTCTCTCGCGTGCCGGCGACGGCTTCGAGCTGGCCGTCGAGAACGCCGAGTAAGTCAGGATTCGCGACGGGCCTCGCAGAACTCGCTGGCCCTGTCGTGCCCCCGTCGCTCCAGTTCTTCGAGGAACTCCGGTGACCGGTCGAGCTTCGAGGAGGCGTAGAACTGCTCGTCGATGGCGATGCGGTGTATCTCCGTCTTCTGGAAGTCCGTCTCGGGCAGGTGGCCCTCCTCTATCCAGGCGTTCACCTTCTCGATGAAGTGCAGCTGCTCGTTCAGCGAGATGTTCCCCGAGAGCTCGTTGCGCCGGTCGTATATCTCCCGGAGGCTCTTCGGTTCCTCTTCGATGCGCTGGGGGTTTATCTGGATGATCCACAGCTCCTCGGGTTTGCGCTCGGCGGGAAGGTGGAAGAGGTCGCGGATGGGCGGGTTGTGCGAGAACAGCCCGTCCCAGTGAGTGTGGCCGTGAATCTCGACCGCCGGGTAGAGGTCCGGGATAGCCGCCGAGGCGAGGATGGCCGTCGAATCGACCTCGTCGTCACAGAAGGTCTCGAACTCCCCCGCAGTGACGTTGACCGTCCCGACCGCGAGCCGGGGGGCATCGCCGGTGGCGAGGTCGGGGAAGCGGTCGAAGTCGATGTGGCGGTCGAGCAGGCGCTGGAACTGTCGCTGGCCGGCCCGCGCCATCGGGTTCTGGTAGGGGCTGACCTTCACCGTCGGAAAGCCGCTGGACTCGACGGCCGAACTCATGACGACCCAGTCGTTGAGGAAACGGTCGGTCGGGGAATCGGCGGTGAGGTCGGCCCAGATGTCGTCGAGCAACCCCTGTGGCGTGTGCTCCTCGGAGCGCAGGCCGTACCACGCGGCCGCGGCACAGACCGCACCGCCCGAGGTGCCCGAGAGGCCGACGACCTCGTACTCGTCCTCACACTCCGTGAGGAGGCACTTCAGCGCCCCCGCGGTGAACGCGGTGTGGCTCCCACCGCCCTGGCAAGCGATGGCGACGCGGGTCCCCATCAGTAGGTGGTGAGGTGCCCGCCGTCCCAGGTGAGGTCGCCGCCGTCTAAGTGGCGGCCGTGCTTCGAGAAGCCGAGGACGAACAGGTTCGCGACCTCGACCGGCTCCATCATCTCCTTGACCCGCGCATCGCCGAGCATCACGTCCTCGACGACCTCGCGCTCGGAGATACCGCGTTCCTCGGCAGTATCTGGAATCTGGTCGGTGACGAGGGGCGTCTTCACGTACCCCGTCGAGATGGTGAACGCCCGCAGGGTGCCCTCACCCTCGGCCGCGATGGACTGCGTGAGCCCCCGCAGGCCGAACTTCGAGGTGATGTAGCCCGCCTTGTCCTGGGTGGCGATGTGGCCGTGAATCGAGGCCATGTTCCCGATAGCCCCGACCTGGTCGTCGGTGTCGCGGATGTGGGGCATGACGAGCTTCGAGAGGTAGAACGGGGCTCGGAGCATGATGTCGTGCATCAGGTCGTACTTCTCCATCGGGAACTCGGGGAGCGGGTCGATGTGCTGGAGGCCGGCGATGTTCGCGAGGTAGCGAACCTGGCCGTACTCCGCCGACTCCGCGACGATTCGCTCGATGTCGTCGTCGTTCGTGAGGTTCCCTACGACCGTCTCGACCGTCCCCTCGACCTCGCAGCGCTCGGCCTCCTCGACGGTCTCCGCGAGGCCCTCCTCGTCGATGTCCGTCGCGGCGACGGTGAGCCCGTTAGCCGCGAGTGCGACGGCCGTCGCCCGGCCGATGCCGGACCCCGCACCCGTCACGATAGCGACGGAATCCGTCGTGAAGTGATCGTCGTCGACTGTCAGGACGTCCTCGCGACGCAACTCTGCCGGTTGAATGGAATCGTCCGCCATCGCCCGGAAGTGCGCGCCGGGTTACCAAGAAACTAGGTCCACCCGCCACGGTGAGAACTATACTGCTGGAGCTTCTGTCATAATACATGAAGTTCGGCGTCATCTCGGACATCCACGGGAACAAGGTCGCCCTCGACGCGGTCCTGGGGGACATGCCGCCGGTCGACGGGCTGCTCTGTGCCGGCGACGTCGTCGGCTACGGCCCCTCCCCGGCCGAGTGCGTCGACGTCCTGATGGAGCGCGACGTGCCGACCGTGATGGGCAACCACGACCGGGCGGTCGCCCGCGACACCCGTTTCAGCTTCAACGAACTGGCCCAGGCCGGGGTGAAATACAGCCGCAAACAGCTCGAGAACCGACACATCGAGTGGCTCGGCCACCTCCCCGACGAACGCCGCGAGTGCGACGGCTACGTGAAGATCGTCCACGGCCACCCCGACGACCCCGACCACTACACCCGCCCCCACGAGTTCGCCCCGAACCTCCTGCGGGGCGAAGCCGTCCTCATCCTGGGCCACACCCACGTCCAGCACACCGCCGAGTTCGCCGAGGGCGTCGTGATGAACCCCGGCAGCGTCGGCCAGCCACGCGACGGCGACCCGCGGGCGGCCTACTCGGTGCTCGACATGGATTCGGGCGAGGTCGAAGAACGCCGGGTCGAGTACGACATCGAGACCGTCCAGGAACGGATTCGTGAAGCGGGCCTGCCGGAGCGACTGGCGACCCGGCTGGCGAAAGGCGAGTAGGGTCGAATTTTCACCACTGGCGCGCGCGCTCGACAGTCCCGAACGACAGTGAGGGCTGTCGAGGAGTCGCGCGAGGGACGACTGGAACGAAACGAAGTGGAGTGAAAGGAGTCGGCTGGGGAGGGTGTGGTGCGGATCGGGGGCGGTCATGCCCACCAGCACAAGTCGGCTGCTTGCAGACCGTCGGGCGGCTACTCGTTAGTCACGATGTGAACATCGGTCGGTTCCGAGGGCCAGGGCCTCTCCCGGGTCCAGTACTGGACCATCCGATGGTACGCGAGTTCGGCGTCCTCGTCTTCAGGTTCCACCAGCTGCTGAATACGATACGAGACCGTACCGTCCTCGACGTCCATCGAGTCGACGAGAATCTGGCTCCATTTCGGGAGGACGACCACCACCACGGTCGCGAACTCGACTCCCTGTCTCGAATCGTAGTCGTCGAGAACCCGCGAGTTGGGCTTTGTCTGTGCTGCAAGTTCGGAGCGAGAGTTCGCGAGGAACGACGCGGTCGTTCCTCGTTCGAGTGGCAGGTCATCCTCGATATCGAAGATGGGGCTACGTCCGGTGACTTCGCGCGTCGAGTATCGAGCGACGAACGACCGGGGTTCGAGTACCAGGTACGTCAGCGTCCCTGCACCGACGACAGCGCCAGATTTGAGGAGGAGGTCTCTTCGTCTCACGGGGTGCGATTACATTCCGACAGATAGGTGAAGAAACCCTGGTGTATGCCGGCTCAGGCCCGCGGTTCGAGCTCCGCCGTGAAGTGCCGAATCTCCTTCATCTCGGGCTCCTTCGTGATTTCGAGGCCGGTGACCTCCTCGCGGTGGGCCCAGACCTCCTTCGCCGTCTCGACGATGTGCTCGATGTGCTCCTTGTGGTAGGTCCGGCGCGGGACGGCCATTCTCACCAGCTCGGGCCGGTCGCTGTCCGGGAACGCGAAACTCCCCAGCTCGACACAGCGGACGCCACCCTCGCGGTAGAGTTCGCAGACGAGCGCCTGGCCGGGGAACTCCTCGGCCGGGATGTGCGGGAAGAACTCGCCCGCGTCGAGGTAGACAGCGTGGCCGCCGATGGGCTGGAACACCGGAAGGCCTTCTTCGGCCATGAGCTGCCCGAGGTACTGGACCTGTCCGACGCGGTCGGCGATGTATGCCTCCTCGACGGCCTCGCGGAGACCCACGGCGAGCGCCTCGATGTCGCGCCCGGACATCCCGCCGTAGGTGGCGAAGCCCTCGTAGAGGATGCCGCGCTGTTTCACCTGCTCGAAGAGGGTCTCGTCGTTGCAGGCGACGAAGCCGCCGATGTTCGAGAGGCCGTCCTTCTTACCGGACATGACCGCGGCGTCGGCGTACGAAAGCTGCTCGCGGGCGACCTCGGCGACCGACGAGTCGGTGAACTCCGCCTCGCGCTGGGTGACGAAGTAGGCGTTCTCGGCGAACCGGCAGGCGTCGAGGACGAACGTCGCCCCGATCTCGTCACAGAACTCGCGGACCTCGCGGGTGTTCTCGACCGAGACGGGCTGGCCCGCCGCGGAGTTGTTCGTGATGGTCAGGACGACCGCGGGCACGTTCTCCGCGCCGACCTCCTCGACGACCTTGCGCCCTTCCTCGATGGAGAAGTTGCCCTTGAAGTCGCCCTCGGCGTCGAGGTCGCGGGCCTCGGGAACCGGGCAGTCGACGGGGTCTGCGCCCTGGTTGGCGATGTGGGCCCGCGTCGTGTCGAAGTGCGTGTTGTTCAGGACCGTGTCGCCCTCGTCGACGAGTGCGCCGTAGAGGATGTTCTCCGCGCCGCGGCCCTGGTGGGCCGGGACGACGTACGGGAAGCCCATCACGTCCTCGACAGCGGACTCGAGGTTGTGGAAACTGCGCGCCCCGGCGTAGGACTCGTCGCCGCGAATGAGTGCAGCCCACTGCTGGTCGGACATCGTCCCCGTCCCGGAGTCGGTGAGGAGGTCGATGAACACCGAGTCCGAGTCGAGGTTGAACACGTTGTAGCCGGCCGCTTCCAGGTTGGCCTCGCGCTCCTCCCGGGCGGGGAGATGGATGCGCTCGACCATCTTCGATTTGTACGCTGTCATAGGTCCACTGAGGGGCGAAAATGTGAAAGTCCTAATTGGCGCTGTCTGGCCCCGAGTCGACAGAATCACCGATGGATGTACGAAGATGGGGAGGCGGGAACAGGAGTCGACACCAGCGGCCTGAGTGGACGACGAACGCGGCCTCAGTCGGCCAGTTTCGGCGGCCCGACCGGCTCGATTCCCCGCTCGGCGAGGAACGACTCGAGGAACTCTGCGCGCTCGCCGATCTCGTTCGGGCGGTGTGAGTCCGTGCCTATCGTGACGGCCACGTCGTGCTCGTGGAGGATGTCGAGGAACTCGGGGTCGGGATGGACGAATCCCTCGTCGACGAGGGCGCGCCCCGCATTGATTTCGGGGACCGTTCTGGAGTCGGCGAATGCCTGCACTGCCTGCTCGTAGTGCTCGGTCGTGGCGCGCCCGCGGAGGGGTTCGGTACGTTCGATGAGGTCCGGGTGCGCGGCGATGTCGAACAACTCCGAGTCGGCGAGTGCGACCAGCGCGTCGAAGTAGTCGTCGACGAAGGCGTCGAGTTCGTCATCTGAGAGGCCCTCGAACTGGGGCGGTGCCTGCACGTTGTACTCGCCGACCGCATGGACGCTCCCGATGACGTAGTCGAAGTTCGCCTCGTCGAGGAACGCGCGAATCTCGGCCTCGTCACGCGGGTCGTAGTCCATCTCGACCGCGTCGTAGATGTCGATGTCGGCCCGCTCGCGCACCTTCTCGATGCCGTGGCGGCGGCGCTCGTAGGTCATGTCGAGGTTGAAGCCGTACGCCGCCCGGAACGTCCGGGGGTCCTCTCGCTGCGAGACGTTACAGTGGTCCGCGAAGCCGATTCCCTCGAGGCCGGCCTGTGTCGCAGCGTAGACCATCTGCGTGAGGAAGCGGCCGTCGGAGTAGGTCGAATGGACGTGGAAATCTCTCACACAGTGTCTTCGGCCCCGACGTGATTTTAGCTTGCGGGGCCGTCGCCGGGTCGAGTGTCGCGGCGTCGAGCATCGCCGCTCCGAAGGCGAGACACTACAGGTCTGGGCAAGGCAGACCGACTTCCGGGGACGGAAGGCCCATCCGTCCGACACACCGAGCAAGGCCATGGACGAATCCAACAGAGCGTGGTATCTGGCGGAGCGGCCCGAAGGCGAGCCGGACGCCGACAGCTTCGAACTGCGAGAGGACGACGTCCCGGAGCCAGCGCCGGGGGAACTCCTCGTGCGCGTCCGCTATCTCTCGGTGGACCCGTACATGCGCGGTCGGATGCGAGACAGGGAATCGTACGCGGAGCCGTGGGACGTCGGCGACGTACTGAAAGGCGGCATCGTCGGTGAAGTCGTCACGAGCGAGAGCGACCAGTACGACGCCGGTGACCTCGTGACCGGCGAGGGGACCTGGGCCGACTACAGTCTCCTGGATGCGGACGACGTCGCACCAGTGGACACAGACGTTGCGGGCCTTCCGGCGTATCTCGGGGTTCTCGGGATGCCCGGACGGACGGCCTACTTCGGCTTACTCGAGGTCGGCGAACCGAAGCCCGGCGAGACGGTCGTCGTCTCCGGGGCTGCCGGGGCCGTCGGGTCCGTCGTCGGCCAGATCGCGAAGCTGAACGGCTGCCGAGTGGTCGGCTTCGCGGGCTCCGACGAGAAGACCGAGTGGCTCACCGAGCACCTCGGCTTCGACGCCGCAGTCAACTACAAGACCACCGAGGACTACGGCGCGGCACTGGACGACGCGGCCCCCGGCGGGGTCGACGTCTACTTCGACAACGTCGGCGGACCGATTACGGACGCGGTCTTCACGAAGCTCAACCTGGATGCCCGGGTCGCCGTCTGCGGGCAGATTTCCCACTACAACGACGAGAGCGTCCCGATGGGGCCGCGAAAACTCCCCATGCTCATCGCGCCCAGAGCGAAGGTACAGGGACTCCTCATCAGCGATTACGTCACGCGGTTCGGTGAAGCCAGTACGCAACTGGCGACGTGGGTCGCCAGCGGGGAGCTCGCCCACCGGGAGACGGTCGTGGAAGGCCTCGAACACGCGCCAGACGCGTTCCTCGGTCTCTTCTCCGGCGACAACATCGGGAAGCAGGTGGTGCAGGTGTCGCCGCCCGCGGAGTAGCACCAACCGGTCGGTACCGTTTCTGAGAGCGGACTGGGCGTACTCGAACGAGAGGCGATGGTCTCTCAGGGCGGCGTGAGTCCGACGCCGTCGGCCAGGAGTTCGTGCGAGCGGAGTGCGTCGTCGTGGTCTGCGACGACGTGTTGAATCATCGCTTCGTCGACGCCGACGCGCTCGGTGAGCTGTTCGAGCAGGCCGGAGAGCGTTTCGGGGCTCCCGGATATCGCCCGCGGCCACTCGTCGGCATCCAGCGTGGCAGGGGTCGGCTCGGGCACACCGCCGAGTTCGTCGATGGCCTCCTCGATGGACGGCGTGGTGCCGATGACGCCACGTTCCATCCGTTTGTACGATGCCTCTGCCACCGCCCGGAGCCGCGCTGCCTTCTCGTCGGTCTCCGCACAGACCGCGTTCACCGCGACCATCCCCTGTGGTTCGTCGATACCGCCGGCCAGCTCCGACTGCTGGAAGTGCTCGCGGTACTGCTCGAACGCGTGCGTGGCGAACTGGGGCCGGATGAACGCCGCAAAGCAGTACCGTAAGCCGAGTTCGCCGGCGAGCGCTGCGCTCGACGGGCTCGACCCGAGCACCCAGGGCACGGGTTCGGCGGCACCCGACCGGGGAATCTGGATGTCGCTGTAGGCGTGTTCTGCAGGGTAGTCGTCGTAGAGATGGTTGACGACGGCCGTGATCTTCTCGGCGTGGTCCTCGTCGGGATTCTGGACGTGCCGTTCGGTGCCGAGGGCGCGGTCGACAGCCGGCGAGCCGTTCGCCCGGCCCAGGCCCGCGTCGATACGGCCGGGAGCCAGTGCGTCCAGCGCCCCGAACTGCTCTGCGACCTTGAACGGACTGTAGTGATTGAGCAACACCGCTCCCGAGCCGAGGCGTATCGAGTCGGTCTCGGCGGCGAGATGGCCGAGCAAGACTTCGGGTGTCGTGCCTGCGAGGACGTCTGCCATGCCGTGGTGTTCGGCGACCCACAGCCGCGAGTAGCCGAGTCGCTCTGCCTGCTGTGCGATTTCGACGGTGTTCGCGTAGGCGTCGGTCGCGGTGCCGCCGTCCGGGACCGGCGACAGGTCGACGAGGGAGAGGTCCATATCCGGGTTCTGCGACTGCGAGTGAAAACGGTTTGGCTAGCAGTGGATTCACCCGGCGCTAGTCGTCCGAGAGAGAACAGTCCCGTCGGAGCTCAGAAAACGACTACCTGCGCTTCAGTACAGGTTCTGGAGGATCTCCAGCGTCTGCTCGCGGTCGTCCCAGGTGACGAAGATGGCGACGCTGGTCGCGCTGGTGATGATGTCGTGGACGTTGATGCCCGCGTCGGCGAGCGGGTTGACGATGCCCGCGATGACGCCGGGCTGGTTCGGGAGTTCCCCGCCCGTGATGCGGACGACGGCGATGTTGTCCTCGACGGTCACGGACGAGAGCATCTCGTCTTCGACGACCTCGCGGTGGAGGATGTTCTCGGAGCGCTCGGCCTCCTTCTCGTCGACGTAGAAGGTGATGGAGTCCATGCCGCTGGCGACCGCGTCGATGTTGATGTCGGATTCAGCCAGGGCTTCGGAGAGGCGGTGGAACACGCCGGACTGGTTGCGGATGGCCCGGCCCGCGATGGTGAGACAGGCGAGGGGTTCTTCGAGCATGTCGACGAGGTGCTTGAACTCGCCGGTGATCTGGGTCCCGCCCGAGAGCAGGTCGCCGTGCTGGTAGTGGACGACGCGAACGTCGAGGTTGTCGTCCTTGTAGGAGAGGGCAGACGGCGCGACGACCTCGGCCCCGCGGAAGGAGAGGTTGCGGAGTTCGTCGACCGAGATCTGGCCGACGTTCCGGGCACCCTCGACGACGTGGGGGTCGCCGGTCATGACGCCCTCGACGTCGGTCACGATGACGACCTCGTCGGCGTCGAAGTACTTCCCGAGCATGACGGCCGTGGTGTCCGAGCCACCGCGACCCAGCGTCGTGATGTGGCCGTCCATGGTCTCGGCGAGGAAGCCGGTGATGACCGGGACGACGCCGTCGAGCTCTGCGGCGATCTTGGCGGCGCGCTTTTTCGTCTCCTCGACGTTCACCTCGCCGTTCTCGTTGGCGACGACCGGCCAGTCCGGGTGCCCGGGTTCGAGGAACACGGCGTCGATACCGCGGGCGGTGAGGGCGGCCTTGAGCATCCGGACCGAGGTCCGCTCGCCCATGCTGACGATCTCGGCGCGGTCGGACTCGTCGGCCTCGAAGGTAATCTCGTCGAGCAGGTCGTCGGTCGTGTTACCCATCGCGCTGGCGACCACGGCGATCTCGTGGCCCTCGCGGACGGCGGCGGCGACGGAGTCCGCGGCGCGGTTGATCCGGTCACCGCTGCCGAGACTCGTCCCACCGAACTTCGCGACTACTCGCATACGTTCACCTCGTCGGTGCGAAATCGGTTCATACCACCACCTTTCCTCGTCGGCGGCATAACTATGTCCCTCGTGGGAAAAACCTGCCGCCGAGTGGAAGGTGCCACGAGCGACCGGGGAACCGTTGTCATGTTTTATACCGAATCGGGTCCAAGGTGTGACCGATGCACGTACGGGACGCGGTGGAGGCCGATGCCCCCGCGCTGGCCGCCATCGCCGATGCACCGACGGACGTGATGCGTAATCTCGTCCACGACCGAACCGTGAGAGTCGCCGAAGACGAAAGAATCGAGGTGAACGACCCGAACGCCGACGTCGAGGAGACCGACACACCCGAACTGCTCGGGTTCGTGAGCTTCGACGCCGCGACGGACACCGTCCACATCACCCAGCTGGGCGGCACCGAGGCTGCATGCGAACGCTTGCTGGAGGAGCCGTTGCGGTTCGCCCGGACCGAGGGAATGGCCGTCGAGTTGCTCGTCACCGACGAGGGGTCGCCAGCAGCCGTCGCGGCCGAACAGGCCGGCTTCGAGCGGCAGGGGACGGGGCCGCGCTTCGAGCACAAGCAGACGCTCCGGTACCGGTTCGGGAGCGACGACTGACGGTGGACGAGAGAGTCGAGGCGAGGGTCAGGAGAACTTTCTGACGGTCACGTCGAGCGTGTCGAGGTCGACGATGGGCGCGTAGCCGGAGTCGGGATTGATGTTGACGGACTTCTGGAAGTCGGTCTGTTCCTGCCAGCAGCCGGAGTTGATGGCGAGGACGTTGTGGTACTTCCCGAAGCCGAGCTTGTGGACGTGGCCGGTGTGGAAGATGTCCGGCACGTCCTCGATGACGAGGTAGTCCTTCTCCTCGGGAGCGAGGCGGGTGTGGCCCCCGTACTGCGGGGCGACGTGGCGCTTCTTGAGCAGCTGGTACATCGCCTTGTGTGGCTCCTCGTAGCTCGCCTTGTCCTCGGGGAGCTCCGCGATGACCTCGTCCAGCGAGACGCCGTGGTACATGAGAACGGAGACGCCCTCGATGGTCACCGTCGAGGGGTTGCCCGTGATGCGGGCGTCGTGGGCCGACATGATGCTCCGGAGCTCGTCGTCGAAACCGGGCTGGGGTTCGGCGAGGCGAACCGCGTCGTGGTTCCCCGGAATCATGACGATCTCCAGGTCGCCGGGCACCTGCTTGAGCTTCTCGTTGAACGTCTCGTACTGCTCGTAGATGTCGACGACGTCGAGTTCCTCGTCCTGGTTCGGGTACACCCCGACGCCCTCGACCATGTCGCCCGCGATGAGCAGGTACTCGACGTGTTCGGCCTCCTCGGTGTAGAGCCAGTCACAGAAGGCGTCCCACTCGTCGTGCATGAACTCCTGGCTGCCGACGTGGACGTCCGAGATGAGCGCGGCCTGGACGTGGCGGTCGGCGTAGGACGGTTCGTAGGTGCGGGGCACGTCGGGGAAGTGCATCGCGTCGACGAACACGATGCCCGCGTCGTCCGAGAGGGTCCCCTCGATGGCGATGACCTCGTCACAGAGGAGTTGGTCGACCAGTTCCGCGATGTCGCGGTCTTTCATCACCAGGCAGGGGAACGTCCCCTTGGTATCCTCCAGTTCGACCAGCCAGTGGCCCGAGGCGGTCGAGCGGATGTCGTTCACCATCCCGACGATGGCGACCTCGCTCCCCGGAGCCATCGACTCGATGGTGGTCGTGGGGCGGTGATTGACGCGACCCCGCAGCTTGCTGGAGAGCTTGTCGTAGCGGTCCCGGAACACCTTCACGAAGTCCTTGTACTCGCCCGTTCCCGTGCTCTGGCCGGTGATGTCGCCCGCGATGTCGAGGGAGCGGTGGGAGCGGTCTCCGGAGCGCTCGAACGACCCCCCTGTTTCGACTGGAGCAGCGGCCTCATTCGTGGGTTCGGCGGTGGAATCTCCACCTGAAACGGAGGGGTCGGTGTCTGCGGTATCGGTATCCGTGGTCTCGGTCCCCTGCGGGTCCGGAACCGGCGCAGCCGAGGGGGCTGCGTCGCGGACCGCCTGGACGTCCTCGGCGGTGATGACGATGGTGTCCGGACCGGCCGCATCGACGACTGCGCGGAGGGTTCCAGTCGGGTCGTCGGCCGTCGCGATGAGCGTCACGGCCTCGCGTTCGGCGTTGTAGCCGTGGCTCGCGAGCTCGCCGACGATGCGTGCGGACCCCTCCAGTGGCACATCACTCTCGAACTAGCCGGGCGGGCAAAAGGGTGCCGAAAATCACGACCGACCGACCGCTGGCACGGCCAGAATCCGCAACAGAAGGTTGATTGGCCGCGGGTGACAATCCACGAGCAGATGACCGGACCCGGCAACGCCGACGACCCTGACGACGCCGACCGGCCCGACGGTCGCGACGGCGACCCGGCCGCCCCCGGCGAGGACCAGGGTCCGACAGACGAGTGGGAGTGGGTCAGTGACGAATCGAGTCCCGACGAAGCCGACGGGTCCGAACCGCTCGGAACCACCCCCGAACAAGAGCGGCTCGTCGACGCCGACGCGGACGCCGCCACACCGCCGCCACAGCCGGGCGGGAACGGCGACGACTCGGAGGAGTTCGACGGCCCCATCGACTGGTTCCTCCACACGAGCGACCCGTGGGTCCAGACGATTCGCGACATCGGCAGCAGTGTCCTGACCGTCGCGCTCATCGGGCTCGTCCTGTTCGCCGTCAGCGGCGTCTGGCCGCCACTCGTCGCGGTCGAGAGCGGCAGCATGGAGCCGCACATGCACAAGAACGACCTGGTGTTCATCGTCGACCAGGACCGGTACGCACCCGACGGGGGCATCGAAGGCACCGGGGTGGTGACGTACCAACACGCCAGGACCAACGGCGGCTACTGGAGTTTCGGTGACTACGGGAACGTCATCGTCTACCAGCCCTACGGGGACGTCCGGCGCACACCCATCATCCATCGCGCCATGTTCTACGTCGAGCGCGGCGAGAACTGGTACGACCGGGCGAACCAGAGCTACCTCGACGGCGCGGACTCGTGTGCCGAGATCGCCAATAACGCCTGTCCGGCCCCCCACGCCGGGTTCATCACCAAGGGCGACAACCAGGTGACCAACGACCACTACGACCAGGTCGGCGGCCAGTCCAACATCGTCCGACCCGAGTGGGTCAAGGGGAAAGCGAAGGTCCGCATCCCCTTCCTCGGCTGGGTGCGTCTCCAGTTCGCCAATCTCGCGAGCGCGACCGCCAGCACCGGGCCGGCGACCCTGGCCGGGCTTCGCCTGCAACTCGGCCTGTTCGCGGCTGGCCTCGGGACCGTCGTTTCGCGTCGACGCGGCTGGTTGTAGGTCGGGGGTTCGAGTTCGTGTTCGGGTTTTCGCGGTTTCATCGAATTCTGACCAGCCGACAGGCGCGCGCTGGCAAGCGTGCCGAGTAAAACGAGGCCGCGAGTCGGAGCCGCGCGAGGGATGAGCACTGGAGTGGAGTGCAGCGCAAGCGGAACGGAGCGAAGCGCGCAATCGGCTGGGGAGGTTGTGGTCGCGGTGCTGTGCGGTGGCGGTCCCCATCGCCATCGGCGCGAGTCACCTTCTCCCGGACAGACACCCTTCGGTTCGACTCGAAACGGCAACCACCAGCGCGAAATAGCAACCACCGGCGCGAAACGGCAACCACCGGCGCAGCAAAAACAGCAACCGCAATTAGAACAGCAACGAGAAGGTTAGAACAGCAACGAGAAGGAACGCGCTCAGTTGTTGAACCGGGCCTGCACGAACGGCTGGATGTTCTCGATGTCGCCCAGCCGCGAGTCGCTCATGAGCACGGCTTCCGTCTCGTCGATGGGCACGGAGAGACTGATCTCCTTGGTGCGGCCGTACCGGCCCTTCGAGACGACGACCGCGTTCACGATGCCCAGCATGTCGAGTTCGGAGATGAGGTCGGTGACGCGGCGCTGGGTGAGCACGTCGGCGTCGATCTCCTCGCAGAGGCGCTTGTAGATGTTGAACACCTCACCCGTGTTGATGTTGTGGACGCCGTTCTTCTCCAGGAGGATGATGGCGAACAGGACGAGTTTGCTCTGCGTGGGGAGGGTGCGTACCACCTCGACCACGCGGTCGAGCTCGATCTTGTCCTGGGCCTGCCGGACGTGCTCCTCGTCGACGACCTCGGACTGCGAGCGCTCGGCGAGTTCGCCGGCGGTCCGGAGCAGGTCGAGTGCCCGGCGGGCGTCACCGTGTTCCTGTGCGGCGAAGGCGGCACACAGCGGGATGACGTCACCCGTCAGCGCACCCTCTTTGAACGCCACGTCAGAACGGTGCTGGAGGATGTCCCGGAGCTGGTTGGCGTCGTAGGGCGGGAAGACGATCTCCTCCTCGCCGAGGCTGGACTTGACGCGGGGGTCGAGGAAGTCGGTGAACTTCAGGTCGTTCGAGATACCCATGATGCTCACGCGGGAGTTCTCCAGTTCGGAGTTCATCCGCGAGAGGTTGTACAGCGTGTCGTCACCCGATTTCTCGACCAGCTTGTCGATCTCGTCGAGCATGATGACGACCACGCGCTCCTCGTAGTCGACCGCGTCGAAGAACACGCTGTAGACGCGGTCGGTCGGCCAGCCGGTCATGGGGACGCTCTCGAACTCGTCCTGGTCCTCGCGGAGCGACTCGATGCGGTCGCGAACCGCCTCTCTGGACTCGAACTCCGTCCCGGTCAGTGGGTGTGACTGCCCGGCGCTTCCGTGGTGGTCGTCGGCCGAGTCAGCGACCGACGCCTGCTCGTCGAGGGCGTCCAGCAGCCCTTCGAGCTCGTCGATTCGGCGGTCGATTATCTCCTCGTTCTCGTCGATGAACTTGTTCGCGAGCTGGGCCAATACGCGGTACTGGGTGTCCGTCACCTCGCAGTTGATGTACTCGACGGAACACGGCACCTCGTACTTCTTCGACGTGCTCTCGAGTTCGTTCGAGACGAACTTCGCGCTGGCGGTCTTCCCGGTCCCAGTCTTCCCGTAGATGAGGATGTTGGAGGGGGTCTCGCCACGGAGCGCGGCGACGAGGATGGTCGCCATCTTGTTGATCTGCTCCTTCCGGTGAGGGAGCTCGTGTGGAGTGTAGGACGGGCGAAGCACCTCCTTGTTCTCGAAGATGGGTTCCCCGCTGAGGAGGTCGTCGAACAGCCCCTGTGATTCCTCCTCTTCCTCCTCGTCCAGGACCACGTCGTCGAGGTCGACGCTGAAGTCTCGTGAG
This sequence comes from Haloarchaeobius pelagicus, assembly GCF_051207375.1. Classification (NCBI taxonomy): domain Archaea; kingdom Methanobacteriati; phylum Methanobacteriota; class Halobacteria; order Halobacteriales; family Halorubellaceae; genus Haloarchaeobius; species Haloarchaeobius pelagicus. The sequence goes on from NZ_JBPJZD010000002.1 coordinate 817,791, forward strand.
GTCTCTATCTTCCCGGGTCGCTCCCGGTCTGGCTCGTCATCGCCGCCATCATCTTTATCGGTCATCTGTTACGTTAACCCCCTTGTTTCAGCTGGAGATTATCTGCTCATGTCGCGCGAGAGGACGTGACACCGCAAATCAGTAGGTCTACAGCATAGAACGCGATGTCGATTCGTCCAGTTGATGCAAACGAACCAGATGAACAGGAGGGTAATAATAGTTGTCCTTCTCCGACCAATTCAGGGGGTATTCCACCCGAAGAAACTGGGGTTGGTGCCGGTGGAAATCGGTTATCCGGGCAGTAGCGGGCTCGAAACAAGATTTTAGATGCGTTCCGTGAAACACGGGGGCCGTCGGTTTCAGGTCGAACCGTAAGTCACGGCCGATATGGGCCGGTCGTAGCCGTTCTTGCCTCGACGAAGTGACCCGAGCGTGGTGGGGTTGGATATGGCACTGGGATCGGCTGTGGTCGTTGGATCACTTGTGGGAGTCGTCTCGGACGTAAGTGGAGCGAACCCGTCCGGGAAGTAGACAGGCTCGACCGGGCGGTGATCGAGTAGCTCGCCGAAGTAGGTCTCGAACGGGAAAACTCGGGTGCTCTCGAACAGGGAAACCAAACGGGAAAACTCGGGTGGACGGGAAGCGAAGGGGTTCGCCGGCGAAGGGGTCAGAGGGATTCGCCCAGTGTTTCCGGTCGAACGGGGGTGACCACAGAATCCGCCGGGATGAGCGAAGAGGAATCCCTGACCGGACTGTGTGGTTCTTACTCGTTGATCCTTACTACGTTATTTCTACCTCGTTATTCTACTATCTCATTATTCTAGTTAGTATGCGCGTGAATGCGTGACTTGACGAGAGATACGTATTGAGGGCTGAGAACTCGAGGAGAGAAACTCGTGGGGAGAGACTCGTGGAGAGAATGTTCTCGGGCAACACCGGGCTCCGCTCGTTGTTCCATTTCGCGAGACGAGCCTAGCATCTCACGCCGCTAGTGTTCGGGTCAGACTATCGTGTAGGGTCGAGTCCGACGAGGACCACCTGTCCGACCTGACTCGGGGCCAGATTCGGTGGGCTTCGGTTCGTGACCAGCGATCAGAGATGCTCACCGGCGATGGTCCGCTCGACAGTTGTCGCCAGGGATAGACCGACGGGAAGCTCGGGATGGGTCTCCACGGGAGTTCGAGTCTCCACGGGAGTTCGAGTCTCCACGAGAGTTCGGGTTTCCACGGAAGTCTGGGGGCGAGTCGGTGGAGTGGACGGGAAACGAAGGGGTGCTAGCACGTGTCTAGGAACCCCCCCACCCCTTTGTTTCGGGTGGAACGGGAGAAAGGTGGGTGGGGGGTCGAGAGGGACTTCTAGTCCCGGAATGTTTAAGACGTTACTCTATAAACAATATCCGCAGTGCCGCATTAATCCAAATGCTACTAGAACTAGTTATATTGTAGACTAGAGGTTGGACGGAACGTGTTTTCTAGCTAGAACGAAATCCCCCAGCTTCCGCCCTCCCACCCCACCACCTCGACAGTTTCCACTCGAAACGAAGGGGTGGGGGGCTGTCACTGCCTCGTGATACCATCTCTCACAACCCGTGCCACCATCCCCCACAACCCGTGCCACCATGCCCCTCAACCTGTTCTCTCCGAGTTGCTTCGAATCGCTCCGGAATCCTCTCCGAGTCGGCCCGAGGTTCTCCCGGGACAACCCCCGGTCGTCTTTCTCGACTCCGACCCGAACCGCGGCGACTGGGACCAGCCACCGTCTGGGGCCTGTTTCGGGTCTGGACCAGGAGTACAGCCAGTCTCCCATATCGCGACACCGTCTCTCGATTTCCGACTCCGCTGCTACCTAACAGTCACCCCAATTATATGTCTGACGTAGGCTTAAGTGAGTCGAGTCCGCTACTATGGTCAGACGCACGTGAATCACGGGTCCACAGGCCCGTCGCGTGTGGGAGGATAGAACAGGATGGGACTCATCTCAGGACTGAAAGACAGCCTCACTCGCGTGAGGGAAAGTCTGTTTGCAGAAGAGGAGCAGCAGAAGCGAATCGGCATCTACGGACCGCCGAACGCTGGAAAAACAACACTGGCGAACCGGATCGCTCGAGACTGGACGGGTGACGCCGTCGGGCCGGAGAGCCACGTTCCACACGAAACGCGCCGCGCACGGCGCAAGGAGAACGTCGAGATCGAGCGCAACGGGAGCTCCGTCAACATCGACATCGTCGACACGCCCGGTGTGACGACGAAGGTCGACTACGAGGAGTTCATGGAGTTCGACGACTTCGACAAGGACGAGGCCGTTCGCCGGTCCCGCGAAGCGACCGAGGGCGTCGCCGAGGCGATGCACTGGCTCCGCGAGGACGTCGACGGAGTCATCTACGTGCTCGACAGCTCCGAGGACCCCTTCACGCAGGTGAACACGATGCTCATCGGCATCATCGAATCGCGCGACCTGCCGGTGCTCATCTTCGCGAACAAGATCGACCTCGACGAGTCGAGCGTCAAGCGCATCGAAGACGCGTTCCCACAGCACGAGACCGTCCCGTTGTCGGCACTCGAAGGCGAGAACATGGACGAGGTCTACGACAAGATTGCGGACTACTTCGGGTGAACAATGCCAGAAGCAAAAACCTCAGACGGCGGCGGGGTCCAGATCGACCTCATCAGTGGCGAGCGGATGGCTAACCTGGCGAGCATGGAGAAGATTCGGATGATTCTCGATGGGGTCCGCGATGGTAACATCGTCATTCTCGAAGAAGGGCTCTCGCCCGACGAAGAGTCCAAGCTCATCGAGGTCACCATGACCGAGATCAGTCCGGACGAGTTCAACGGCATCGAGATCGAGACGTATCCTCGCTCGAAGACCAACGACTCGAGCATCCTCGACCGCATCATGGGTCGCGAGGAGACGTCGAAGCTCACGGTCATCGGACCGGCGAACCAGATAGAGACGCTGCACAAGGACGAGAACCTCATCAGCGCGCTCGTCTCCCGGAAATAATGCCGCACCAGTGTACCGAATGCGGGCGAACGTTCGAGGACGGCTCCAAGGAGATGCTGTCGGGCTGTCCCGAGTGTGACGGGAACAAGTTCCAGTTCATCCCGAAGGGAGCTGTGAACGACGCGACCGCGTCCGCCAGTCCACCGGAACCGCCGGCTCGCGGGTCCGAATCGAGCGCCGTGAGTAAGGCGGCGACGACGGTCCGCGACTGGGTGAACCGGAACTCCCAGGACGAAGACAAGGCCTGGCCCAAATCCGCGACCGAGAACTACGATACGCCCGCGGAGAAGGCGGCGGCTCGGGCGGACGATTCAGCGGCCCCGGCGAACGATTCGGCTCCAACCGAGACAGCCGGTTCGACCAGAACCGGAGGGTCGAGCGGGACCGGTGACCAGTCCGCCACTGCAACGCCGGACTCCCCGGTGGACTCGGCTCCACAGGAAACACCGGCGTCGACCGCCGGGGACACCGGCTCGCCGGGTGCAGCACAGCCGGACCCACCGAGTGCAGGCGAACCAGAGGCGCGGAGTGCAGCAGACGCGGAGGGACTCGATGCAGGCGAGGTCGGACCGGCCCCATCGCCGGAGGACCAGGAAGCCACCGGTGGGATTTCGGCGCGAACGATGTCCACCGAGGACAACGCGCAGGCGAGCGCCCGTTCGGACGTCGTTTCGCCGGACGAACTCCCCGACCCGAGCGAACGGTCGCCCCCGGCGACCAGTGGTGACTCCACGCGACGGGCAGCCCAGGCAACCGAGCGAAGCCAACAGCCACAGCCGACCGACGGCCACGTGGTAGCCGAGCCGAGCGACACCGAGGTCGACGACCGCCCGGACCTGGACGAACTCCGCGAGGAGCTCAACCAGCAGTTCGAGAGCATCAAGATCCTCAACCCCGGCCAGTACGAGCTGAACCTGATGGAGCTGTACGACCGCGAGGAGTACATCATCTCCCTGCGCGAGGACGGTCGGTACGTCATCGACGTGCCGGACAGCTGGCGCGGGAGCGAGTGAGCGCCGTTTCCACCCGAACCCATCCGTCACCTCTCACCGACGACTCGCTATCGACTCTTTGTTGCTGGCAGTTCTCCCGGTCACGATCGGTCACGATTCGTCTGTCTCTCGACCCCGACCACTCCACCACCCCTTCATTTCCTATCGAAGAACCTGCTAGAGGATTCAAATATACGATTCATAGGCGTATCTGGTTCCACTCGAAACGGTGCTGTCCTCGCGCGGGATTCGCCTGCGCACTCGTGCGATTGGTCGAGCTGACATCGACATCGGCGAGCCGAAACCGATAGCGTCGAGACGAAACCGCGGCGGTTCCACGCTCGCGGCCGGAACTGGTGGTTTTAAGCGTTCCCGCTCGTACCTCCCGCACATGAGTGACGCCACGAAGATCGTCCTGACCACTGTCGGAGTCTCTGGAGTGCTCGCTATCGCCCTCGTGCTCGTCTCCCTCGGCGCTGGCGGCGTGTGATGTTCAGCGAACGCGACCTCTCTCCTTCGGTCGAAGCAGTCCGCGACGAGCACGCCCCGGAGGCGCTCGTCCTGGATGCGGCCACCGACTTCGAGACGATTCCGCCAGCACAGGCTGAAGACCTCGGTCTGCTCGTCGACTCGCTCGCGCCCACCGAGTACGACCCGGCGTGGGTACCCGAGGAGGGCCCCGAGCTCTTGCGACGGCTCGCGGGGAACGAGTTCACCATCGGTGCCCCCGGCGACGGCAGCGTCGCGTGGACCCACCAGACGAAGCCACCGGTCGTCATCGTGAAACCCCGCGTCGAGGGCTCACCATCGGAATTCATCGACTTCCTCGTCGCGGAGGCACTGGTCGAGGTCGGCCTCGACGTGCCCGAGCACTTCCTCGGCTTCTTCGGCGAGCACTACCGAGACCTCGCCGCGGCCATGCCGCTCGACCCGAACGCGACCTACCAGGTCGCCGCCGCGCTGTACGACGGCTGGCTCGGGCTACACACACGTGACGTGTTCGCGGAGTGGTTGACGAGCCAGCCCGATCTCGGCGACGCCTGGCAGGACGCCGGCTCCCGTCTGGAAGGGAGACTGGACGGACTCGCCAGAGAGGTCGCGCTCGGCCAGACCGACTTCGCGGACGCGACCGAACTCGCCTGTAGCGGGCTCAAGCACGCCGTCGAACTCCCGGCCCCGTTCGGGGCGCTCGACACCGATGCCTACCGGGACCGTGGTGCGCCCTACGCGGTCAAGTGGGCCGAGAAGACGTTCGAGACGTTACAGTAATCGGCTAGTGGCTCCGTCTCCGACGCGTATTCTTCGCTCGAAGTGCCGCAGTTCTCGTTCTCGCCGGGCCGGAATGGACGGTGTAACCAGCGGATGAATCAGTCGTCGAACTCGACGTTACCCTCGACGTCGAGGTCGATGACGCGGTCGAACAGCTCGCGGTAGCCCTCCTCGACCTCGTCGTCGTGGACCTCGTCGGAGAGGTGGAACAGGCCGACTGCGTCGTGTTCGTCGATGAGTTCGAGGATGCGTTCGACGGCCTCGCGGGCTTCGTCTTCGCCGGCGTAGTAGGCGAGCTCGGTGACGGAGTCGAAGCTGACCCGGAGCTTGCCGTCGTATTCGTCGAAGAAGCGTTCGGTCTGTTCGATGATGCCGTCGAGATCGTCCGGGGCGGAGACGTAGTGGACGTTCTTGCTGGAGCGACGGGAGTAGCCTCGCTCGACGCTCAGGGTGTCGAGGATGACGGCTTTCGTCTCATCGACGTCGTAGTACTCGAGTTTCTGGCTGACCTCCCGTGCTGTTGTGCGTGTGGAGATGACGAAGAAGTGGTCGGTGTCGGTCTTGAGAAACTCCGTGTCGATTCGGTCGGTTTCGCCTGTCGAGGGGTGGACCAGCAAGATGTTGGTACCACCTGGAATCGTCTCGTCGAGTCCGTCTACCGTGAGCTGATAGTCCATATCTTCGGAAACCGGCGGGACGAACTTAATCTTGCGGGTGGAAATTTGAGATACGGTAGCGGGGCGCATTCGGGCCGCTACGTCCGGTCGCCGTTCGACCACGATGGCATCACAGCAGGGAGTCGGCGGTCGCCGCGCCGACCACGCTGAAGATGGCACCGACGCTGATGGCTTTGAGGGTCGTGACCGCGATCTCGGTGTCTGTCGGGGTGGCGTCCGCCGCGGTCGTCAGGATACCGTCGCCATCACCCACGAGGAACGTGTCGGGTGCGGTGAACGCGAGAGCGAGTATCGCGACCGACCCGAACGAGACGACCATCAGGGAGACGAACCGCAGCGGGATGCCGCCGACTTCCATCTCGCGGTCCGGGTTTCGGCCGTCGTCGGCCTTGTAGAGGGCCCCGTACCCGATGGCGAACACGATGGCGACCGTGATGAGGCCGTGCATCGTGCTCATGTTCGACGCGAGAACCCACACCTCCTCGGTGACGACGAACGGCCCGGCGAGCAGGAACCCGCCGACCACCTGCTGAGCGCTGTCGGCGAGCTTGAACCGCTTTCTGGGACCAACCATGGGTGTAGATGGTAGCCGACCCCGGATAAGCGGTACGTTCTCGTGGCTCATGAGTAGCTATCTCCCGAACGGGTTTTGTCCTCTCGCGTCTGAGGGGTTACCCATGAGTGTCCGTGAAGAGTTCGACGCGTGGGCTCAGGACGGCCGCGACAAGGGCATGGAGGACCGCCACTGGCACACCGCAAAGCACGCGCTGGCGCGGATGCCGGTCGAGGCAGGCGACACGGTCGTCGACCTCGGCTGCGGCTCCGGCTACGCTGGCCGTGCGCTCCGCGAGACCAAAGACGCCGGGCGCGTGTACGGGCTCGACGGCTCCCCGGAGATGGCACAGAACGCCAGGTCGTACACCGAGGACGGCTCGCTCGGGTACCTCGTCGGGGACTTCGACGAGCTGCCCTTCGCGACCGACAGTGTCGACCACGTCTGGACGATGGAGGCGTTCTACTACGCCCAGGACCCCGAGCATACCCTGGCGGAGGTCGCACGCATCCTCCGTCCGGGCGGGACGTTCACCTGTGCGGTGAACTACTACGAGGAGAACGTCCACTCCCACGAGTGGCAGGAGTTCATCGAGGTGGACATGACGTTGTGGAGCGCGGCCGACTACCGCCACGCGTTCCGCGACGCGGGCCTCCACGTGGCATCCCAGGACAACGTTCCCGACCGGGACATCGACATCCCGCCGGCCGACGAGTTCCCGACGGACGACTGGGACAGCCGTGAGGACATGGTCGAGCGCTACCGGACCTTCGGCACGCTGGTGACGGTAGGGGTGAGTCCGTGAACGTCCTGGAACTCCTGCTCGGCCTGTTCGGGATGATTGCCATCCTCGGTGTCGGGCTCGCGTTCGTCGCGTTCCCCGAGGAGATGCTGAAGCTCCGGTTCGCCCACCTCCGCTCGACGCGGCGGTACGTCACGAGCACCAGAATCACGTTCTACCGGCTCGTTGGCCTCGGCGTGGTCGTGATGGGGCTACTCGCGCTGTTCGGCTACCTGTTCTGAACCGTTCTGCCCGTCTTCCCCTGTCGACACGCTGATTCTTCATCTGGGCCGCCGTACCCTCTCGTATGAACACTGTCCAGCGGTTCTCGGTGGCAGCTGTGTTCGTCGTCGCTAGCGGCGTCGCCAGTGTCGTCGCCGCCCCGTCGCTCCCCGCCCAGCTCGTCACGCACTGGAACGCGGCTGGCGACCCCGACGGACGGATGTCGAAGACGCTCGCTCTCGCGCTCGTCCCCGCGCTCTCGGCGGCACTGCTGGTGCTTTTCGCCCTGCTCCCGCGGATCGACCCGCTCCGGGAGAACGTCGCGGCGTTTCGCCCGTACTACGACTGGTTCGTGGTCGTCTTCTCGGCGTACCTGTTCGTCATCCACGCGGGAATCCTCGCGTTCAACCTCGGCTACGAGTTCGACTTCACCCTGTTCATCCTGGCCGCGGTCGCCGGGCTGTTCTACTACATCGGCATCCTCCTCGGGCACACCGAGCGCAACTGGTTCGTCGGGATTCGAACCCCGTGGACGCTCAGCAACGAGGAGGTCTGGAAGCGCACCCACGAACTCGGGGGTCGGCTGTTCAAACTCACCGCCGTCGTCTCGCTGGTCGGGCTCCTGTCCGGGGAGTACGCCATCTACTTCCTGCTGGTGCCGGCGCTCGCGACCGCCGTGATAACCATCGTGTACTCGTACTACCTCTACCGGAAACTGGTGGGACGCGACGGGTCGTCACCGGACCCCGGTCTCTGAGACGGTCAGTACCGTTCGCCGGCTTCGACCGTCGTCTCCAGCCAGTTCTCCTCGGGCGGGAGCGGACAGGAGAACGTCTCCGAGAAGGCGCAGAACGGCGAGTACGCCAGGTTGAAATCCAGCGTCACGGTCTCGACCTCGGTCAGGTCGCCGTCGACGTGCAGCTCCATGTACCGACCCTTCTCGTAGGTCTGTTGACCCGTGGTCTTGTCGCGGAAGGGGACGAACAGCGGCTCGGGCTGTCCCTCGCCGGGGCGCTGCTTGTAGCCGTGGAGTTCGTACGACTCGCCGTCGAGGTCGAAGCTGAGCGTCGCGACACGGACGTAGCGCACCTCGGGACCGCTCGTGGTCTCCATCGGCACGGGCTCGGGCTCCGCGTGGTGTGTTAGCTCGGCCTCGACCCGAAACGAGGGGTCGGGGTCGAAGTAGGCGACGCCGTCGAAGTCGTCGCGTTCTTCGGGCGGAATCGGTGACTGCGGGTGCTCGGCGAAGAACTCGTCTTTCTCCTCGCGTTTCTGTTCGAGTTCGGTCCGCCAGGTAGCAGCGTCGAAGTCGCTCATACCCGTCGTTTCGGGTCGAGTCGGGTAGTCGTTGTGCTCTGGGTGCGGTGTTGGTCGGTGGGGTCGTGACGCGATTGCTGGCGGCGACGGAGGATTGCTGGTGCCAGCGAACCACTTGCTCGGCCGGCGGCGGGACCCACGGCGACCCCTCCGGTTCCACTGGAGATGGGTCCCCAGGTCCTCGCAAGTTCGCTCGCCCGTCCCGGAGTTTATCATCGATACCGCGGCCACCAACGACAGGCCTATGGACGGAGGACGATGAAGCAGAGACAGATGAGCGCGCCGTGGCGAGCCGTCTTCGGACACGCGGAACCGTACGACGACCAGGTCGACGGGATCGAGACCGCCATCGAGACGGCCCGAAACGACGGCTTCACCGTCGTCGAGGGTGCCTGCGGGACTGGCAAGACCATGTTGGCGCTGACCGCCGGCATCAACCTCGTGCGCGACCCCGATTCGGACTACGAGCGCGTGCTCGTACTGACGAGCGTGAAACAGCAGCTCCGGCAGTTCGAGGAGGACCTGGAGACCATCAACGCGAACCTCCCGGCGGACTGGGACCCCGTCTCGGGGCTTACCCTGGTCGGGAAATCGGACGTCTGCCCCTACAACCGGGAGAACGCGGGCGGCATCGACGACGGGAACGTGTACGACCGGTGTGACACGCTCCGGGAGAAAACCCGGGACCTCACGGGAGAAGGCGGCGACACCACGGCGGAGGCGCTGACCGCAGTCGCCAGAAGCCAGCAGATAGACCTCGCGAGTTCGGGTGCGGGCGGGGGAGCCGCGTCGTACCTCGAGAGCGCGGGGGAACCGTCGCCCTACCCCCGCACGATGCCCGAGTACGACACCGGGACCACGGACATCGAGTTCTGTCCGTTCTACGCCCGCTTCCTCGCGGATATGCCCGACGACGGCGACCCGGCCGAGGCGGTCCCCTTCGACTTCTCCGATGCCGGTTTGCTCCGCCCCGACGACCTCGTCGGGAAGGGGATGGAGTACGGCACCTGCCCCCACTCGCTGATGGGCGTCCTCCTCGCGCACGCCGAGGTCGTCGTCGGGAACTACTACCACGCGTTCGACCCGACCACGACCTCGTCGTTCACCGGTCCCCTCCTCGACGACTCGACCTTCCTCGTCTGCGACGAGGCACACATGCTCGAACCGCGAGTACGGGACCTCGTCAGCGACGGTGTGGCCGACCGGACACTCAGAGACGCGGAGGCGGAACTCACCCGCGTCATCCAGCCCGTCGCCTTCTCGGAAGGGCGAGGCACCACGAGCCGGCAGACCACCGCCGACGCCGATTTGGTCCGCGGCGAACTGAACGATACGGATATCGAGGTATCCGACCTCGAACACGCCCGGGACTTCGTCGTCGACCTCCGGGAGGAACTGGACCGGCGCGTCACGGCCCATCTCGACCGCGAGCATCGCGGCTGGAAGTCGGACCTGAACGACCTGCCGGACGCCGAGATTCCGCTCCGGGACCCCGAGCATCCTGCGCCCGACGAGATAACCGAGTGGGCCGAGGCGGCGGGGTACGACGGCCGCACCTGGACCGACCTGCCCGACATCGCGGCGGTCACCGCGAGGGTGCTCAACGAGGCCGAAGACGAGGAGAAATCGAGAGCAGTGGAGAGCATGGCTCGCGCGCTCTCGGCGTGGTTCCACCGCGACCACACCGAGTACTTCCGCGAGATCGAACTCGAACGAACCTGGGACGACATGGAGCCGGTCGACTCTTGGCGTCGGGCCTACAACGCCCGGCTGGCCATCCAGAACTGCGTCCCCTCCAGCGTCATCGCCGAGCACCTCGCGGAGTTCGGCGGCGGCGTCCTGATGAGCGCGACCCTCGCACCCATCGACATCTTCGCAGAGGTCACCGGCCTGAACCACCTCGAGAAGGAGGGCCGGCCGGTCGAACAGCGGACCTACGGCCTGCACTTCCCCGAGGAGAACCGCGAATCGTTCGCCGTCGCCGCCCCGAAGTACACCTACGACAACCGGGGCGACGCGGGCGAGGAGAATCGGGTCCGCCAGACCTACATCGACGCCATCTGCTCGGTGGCGTCCTCGCCGGGGAACGTCCTCGTCGGGATGCCGAACTACTACGAAGCGGAGTGGGCTGCCGAGCAGTGCCGAACGCGTCTGGACAAGGAGGTCTTGCTGGACGAATCCAGTGCCGACAGCACCACCGAGGACCTCAAGGACGAGTTCTTCGCGGGCGAGGGGAAGGTGCTCGTGACGAGTCTTCGTGGGACCCTCACCGAGGGCGTCGACTACAAGGGCGACCGGCTGTCGGCCGCCGTGGTCTGCGGGGTTCCCCTCATCAACACCGCCAGCCCGCGAACCCGCGCCGTCAGGAAGGCGTACGACGAGAAGTTCGGCGACGGCTTCGAGTACGCGCTGACGGTGCCCGCGGTTCGAAAAGCGCGGCAGGCCATCGGGCGCGTAATCCGCGGTCCCGAGGAGGTCGGCGTCCGGGTGTTCGTCGACGAACGCTACGCCCGCGAGTCGTGGGATTCGGTCCGGGAGTACCTCCCCGAGCCCGAGCGCGAGGAGTTCCAGCCGGTGAGTCCGGACATGCTGGACTTCGGGCTGGAGCGGTTCTGGTCTCAACAGTGAGTTCTGGGTCAGTCCGGTGAGTCGTCGCTTGAGCCGGTTCGATGAGGGATTCGACCACTATCGCTAGCGCCGATGACCGCCACCGCACACAGCACCGCACACCGCACACCGCACACACCACCGCACCCACACCCTCCCCAGCCGACTCCCTCCACTTCGCTCCGTTTCACTTCGCTTCGCTCCAGTCGTCCCTCGCACGGCTCAGTGTCGGTCGCTCGCTGGCGCTCGCCACCCGACACAGCGCGCGCCAGAGCGGTTGATTCGTCCCAGAAGCAGGATCACACCACGGTCGCATCTGCGGGGTCGAATCCGAGCGTCACCGTCTCGTCCTCGGGCACCGAATCGGTCCGCCACACCACCTGTCGCCCGTCCCAGTCGCAGTACACGCGAACCGATTCACCGAGGAACTCCGTCTGAGTCACTTGCACCGTAAACTGGTTCTCGGGATGGTCACGGCGCAGGTGCTCCGGGCGAACACAGAACGTCACCGAGTCGCCCTGGACCGCCTCTCCAAGCACGAATTCACCCTCGCCAACGCGCACGCGAACCCCCTTCGTTTCGACTGGAGATGTCGCACCAGAGAAGACGTTGTTCTCCCCGACGAACTCCGCGACGAACCGGCTCTCGGGGGCGCGGTACACCTGCTGTGGCGTGCCGACCTGTTCGACCTGCCCGTCGTGCATGACGGCCACGCGGTCCGAGACTGCGAGGGCTTCTTCCTGGTCGTGGGTGACGTAGACCGTCGTGACGCCCAGCTCGGACTGGATGCGCGCGACCTCGCGCCGCAGCGTCTCGCGGAGCCGGGCGTCGAGCGCGCTCATCGGTTCGTCGAGCAGCAACACGTCGGGTTCGGGGGCGAGGGCGCGGGCGAGGGAGACGCGCTGTTGCTGGCCGCCCGATAACTCGTCGGGGGCGCGGTCTTCCATCCCCGCGAGGTCGACGAGGTCGAGCAGTTCCGCGACCCGGGCGTCGTGGTTCGAGTGGTCGGTAAACCGGAGGCCATAGCCGACGTTCTCGGCGACGCTCATGTGTGGGAACAGCGCGTAGTTCTGGAAGACGACGCCCACGTCGCGGTCCTCGGGCGGAACGCCGGCCATGGACTCGTCGCCGAATCGAACCACGCCGGAACTCGGCTCCTCGAACCCGGCGATGGTCCGCAGGGTCGTGGTCTTCCCACAGCCCGAGGGCCCAACGAGTGTAAAGAACTCACCGTCGTCGACGTCGAGGCTCACGTCCTCGAGGGCGGTCGCGTCGCCGTATTCGACCGACACGGAATCGAGGTGGAGGTCGCTCACGGGCGACCACCTCCGTCACCGGACCCGGGGGCCGAGCCGTGGTCGACCCGCCCGCCCAGTCGCCCGACGACCACGAAGCTCGCGGCAGTCACGGCGAGTAGCACCGTGCCCATGGCCATGGCGGGCCCGAACCGCCTTCCGAGGTAGCGTTCGACGGCGACTGGCATCGTGTAGCTGGCCGCGTCGCTGGCCAAAATCACCGTCGAATCGAACTCGCCGATGCTGATGGCGAACGCGAAGGCGGCACCGGCGACGAGCCCGGTCGCCACGAGGGGGAGTTCCACGTCGAGCAGCGCCCGGGTCCGGGTCGCGCCCAGACTTCGGGCCGACTCGACGAGCCGGCGGTCGACCCCATCTAACTGGGGCGCGACGTTCCGGACCACGAAGGGGTAGGCGGCGACCGCGTGGGCCGCGACGATGGCGATGGTGCCGGTCACCTGGATTCGCCAGCCGCCCCACAGCGGGATGCCGAAGACGAGCCCGCGCAGCAGGCCGACCCCGAAGACGACCCCCGAGACCGCGAAGGGGAGCATGGTCAGCGTCTCGACCGCAGACCGGCCACGACCACGATTCTCACCTGTCGTCACCACCGAGACCACGATGCCCATCGGGACCGCCACGAGGACGGTCGCGGCGGCGAAGGTGAGCGAGTTCACGATGGCGGGCAGCGGTTTCGTCTGGAAGCTCGCGCCCGTGGTCTGGCGTTCCAGCAGGAACGCGTAGTGTTTCAGTGTCAGGCCGCCGCCGTCGGTGAGTCCTTCGAGGACCATCGCAGCCAGGGGGCCGACGAACAGCACGACCACGAAGAGTCCATAGAGCGCGATGGCCGCCCGTTTCGGGTCGAGCGCGCCGAACAGCGGCTCACGGCTCGTCCCGGCACCACCACCCATGGCGCGCTGGGCCGCCTCGTACCGCAGGTAGGCGTAGGTCAGCACGAGGGAGATGGCCGTCTCCAGGACCGCGAGCGTCGCGGCTTCCTCGAACTTGAGGTTCGAGACGCGGTCGTACACCCACACCTCGACGGTCGCGAGTTCGAGCCCGCCCAGTGCGAGCACGATGGGGAAGGTGAGGAACGTGAAGATGAAGGTGAGAAGCGCCCCGGTCATGATGGCCGGCTTGAGCTGGGGAAGCACCACGTCGCGGAAGGCCCGGCGGCGACTCGCCCCCAGACTTCTGGCGGTCTCGACCGCGCTCTCGTCGACGGATTCCCAGGCCGCCGTGGTCACCCTGGTCACCAGTGGCGCGTTGTAGAACGCGTGGGCGAGGATGACGACCGCGAGGGGGTGGTTGCCCAGGAAGTTCAGCGGCCCCACACCCACCAGCCCGAGCAGCCAGTTCGCGAGGCCATCACGGCCGAAGGCGGCGTAGAAGCCGCTCGCGACCATGATGCCCGGGAGGACGAACGGGAGGATGGTCAGTGAGCGAAGCGTCCGCCGGCCGGGGAACTCGAACCGGGCGAGGACATAGGCTCCAGGAAGGCCGATGGCGACGCTCGCGAGCGTCGAGAGGAACGCCTGCCAGGCGGTGAACCCGAACAGGCCCTTGCGGAGGGGTGGCAGCGAGAGCGAGCCGCCGGTGAATCGGACGGCGGCGATCCAGTCCAGCACGTTCCCGACGTGGATCCCGACCGCGAGCGGGCGGGCGAAAACGTTCGCAAAAACGCCGGTGTAGAACGGGTCGGTGAGAACCGTCGTGAAGGAGTCGAACGGGGCCGCGCCGCCGAACGCCTCCTCGAAGACGAGCGCGACGGGGAGAAAGAGCATCACGACCAGCACGAGGGCGGTCCCGACCGTGAGGCCCGGCAGACCGTAGCGGTCGAGGACGCCCCGAAGGCGGTCGCTGGCGGTTCGTGTGGAATCGTCCGCGGTCGCCGACCGGCCGAGCGCCTGCTGGAGCCGGTCGGATTCGGACATCTAGTTGCTGGCGATGGTCTTCGCCCACTCCTCGGTCCACGTCGAGAGATTGCCCTTGAGTTCCTCGTACGTGTAGGCGACCGTCTCTGGCGGGCGGAAGGCGTAGTCGTCGAACGACGCGGGGAGCGAGACGTGGTCGTCGCTGACCGCGGGGAACTGGACGTTCCGGACCGCGAGTTCTGCCTGGGTCTCGCTCGCGAGCATGAAGTTCAGGAACTCGGTTGCAAGCCGAGGCTTGTCTGTGTTCTGGAACACCGCCATCCCTTCCGGGTTCGCGTAGCCCTGGTCGTTCAGGAAGCCGACCTGGTGTTTCGACATGTCGAGGTCGTCGCGGTTGGCGTACACCTGGTCGGTCGAGTACGAGACGACCATGGGGCGTTCGCCGTCGAGGTACGCCGAGTACGCGCTCCACCACGAACCCAGAATCTTCACGTCGTTGTTCTGGAGTTCCTTCCAGTAGTCGATGTAGCTGTCCTCGCCCATGGTGGCGACGGTCCACAGCATGAACGCCTGCCCCGAGTCGGTGTTCTGGGCGTTCTGGGCGAGCAGCGTTCCCGAATACGGGTCGGTCGTGAGGTCCTCGAACGTCTGCGGCGCGTCGACGCGGCCCTTGTCGTAGACGAGGCTGATGTAGCCGGTGTCGTACGGGAGGACTCTTCCTTTGGGGTCGTCGAACTCCAGTTCGGAGCGGACGCGGGCCGCGTTCGACACGTCCGAGCGCGGCAGTTCACCGAACAGGCGCTGCTCGCCCAGCGTGTCGTCGATGGTGACGAGGTCGTCGACGTTGAGGCCGACGTACACGTCCGCGTCGACGGAGACGCCCTCGCTGCGACGCTGGACGTACTCGGTGACGCCGTTCTTCGGCGTCTTCCATTCGATGGTCACGTCGTCGTACTGCGCCTCGAACTGCTCTTTGATCCACGCGCCGGGGCTGCTCGACGGGGATTCGACGAACGACTCGTAGGTCGCCACCGTCAGCGTCCCCGACGGTTCCCCCGTCGTGGTGGTCTTCTGTGCTGCCTGGCTGGTCGTCGTCGCGGTTCCGCCACCGTTTCCATCTGCGTCCCCGCTGCCGTCGTTCGTCAGACACCCGGCGAGGCCGAGTCCCCCGGCAGCAGCGACCGCAGATACGAAGTCCCTCCGTCTCATTATCCGGTGGTTCCACCTTGTGGTAGTTAAAAGAACTGGATTGTATTGCCGGGTGATTTGTAGAGAAGAAGTCGCGTCGGTCCCGGTCAGTCCGCCGACAGTGCCAGTTCGATGCGCTCCCGGTCGGAGTCTCGAATCCGGTCCGGCGAGTGTAGCACCTCCTCGATGGGGACGAACGCGGCCTCGAACCCCTCGGCTTCGGGTGTGAGTTCGCCCGCGGTCTTCGCCCGGTCCAGCCGGTACGTGATGAAGTAGAAGCCGCGGTCCGGCAGTTCGACGTGGAGGATGGTCAGGAACTCCAGGTCGTCGGGGTCTGCACGCAGGCCGGTCTCCTCGGCGAGTTCGCGCAGGAGCGACGCTTTCGGGCTCTCGTCGTACTTCGTGTAGCCGCCGGGGAGGCTCCACAGCCCCTCGTGTTGCGGGACCGGTTCGTCAAGCAGCAGCACCTCCTCGTCGTCGTGGACGATGACGTGGACGGCCGGTGAGGGGAGCTGTGAGAAGACCACGTCGCACTCCGGACACCACGGGACCTCTCGGCCTTCCCACTCCTCAGTGCCGAGTTCCGTCCCGCAGCGATGGCAGTACGTCGGTGCGATGGTGACGGCGTCGATCTCGTGTGGCTCGCGCTCGACCATGACTGGTGCTACCACGCAACGTATCGAAACTCTTACTATATCACGACCGACCAGGCGGGACTGGTCCCTACCTATTTACCTGTCCACGGAGTGAATAAACTGTGCAACTGAATCGTCGTGTCGTCCTCGTCTCCCTCGTGCTCGTCGTCGGGGTCGTCACGTGGGTCACGCTCTCGGCCGTGTTCGCGACGGTGTTCTTCGCGCTCACCGTCGCGAGCGTGGTCACGCCGGTCCACCACTGGCTGGTCGGCCGCGGACTCCCCAACTACTGGGCGGGGGTCGCGACGACGATACTCACCTTCGTCGGCGGGTTCACGGTGTTCGCGCCCGTCTTCATCATCGCGTACGTGCGCCGCGATGGGCTGTTCGCGCTCGTCCGCCAGCTGCCGGAAGAGCTGGTGATCGACGTCTTCGGTTTCTACTACGCGGAGAACGTCGCCGACATCCAGGAGGCCGTCATCAACTACCTCTCCGACCTCGTGGTCGTCGTCGCCCGTGCCAGCCCGGACCTTGCGTTCAAGGCGACGCTGTTCGTGATGGTGCTGTTCTCGTTCCTCGTCTCGCAGGACAAGGTGTACCGCTCCAGTATCGCCGTCGTCCCGCCGAAGTACCACGACATCGCCCACGCCCTTCAAGAGCGCGCCAACGACACCCTGCTGGCCATCTACGTCCTCCAGCTCGCGACCGCGCTGGGGACGTTCATCGTCGCGGTCCCGGTGTTCTGGGTACTCGGCTACGACTACTGGGTGTCGATGGCGGTCATCTCGGGCATCCTCCAGTTCGTCCCCATCATCGGGCCGAGCGTCCTCATCGGCGCGACCGCCCTGTGGCACCTGAGCCTCGGGGAGGTCCAGAGTGCCGTCATAATCCTCGTGGTCGGTGGCCTCGTCATCGGCTACCTGCCCGACGCGGTCATCCGGCCGCGGCTGGCCAGCGTCACCGCCGACATGCCGGGCAGCCTCTACTTCATCGGCTTCATCGGCGGGCTCCTGAGCGTCGGCCCCATCGGGGTCATCGCGGGACCGCTCGTCGTGGCGCTGTTCTCGGAGACGATGACGCTGCTCGCGAACGACGTGAACGGCGTGGCAGAACTGGAAGAGGAGTCGGACGAGTCCGGCGAGGCAGCCGCAGCAGCATCCGAAACTGTGCCTGACGACCCTTCGTCCCCCGACGAACCGGTCGAATCAGGTGGGGAATCTACCGACGGACTCGGCGAGGGGTCGCCCGACGGGACCGCTGGCGACGACTGAGTGGCCTGCTGGTGATTCGGGCGGCCGGAACCGGCAGTTACGCAGTCTCGAGTGGGCCGTCTATCTTCTCCCACTCGGTGAGGCTCCCCTCGTAGAAGTCGACGTTGTCGTAGCCGAGCTGGCGCAGGGCGACGTAGGTGTGGCTGATGCGGCGGGCGGTGTTGCAGTAGAGGATGACGCGCTTCTCGGGCGTGACGCCCAGCGATTCGAGCAGGTCGCGGAGTTCGGCCTCTGGCTTGAGCCCGCGGCTCTCCTCGTCGACGAGGTCGCGCCAGTCGAGCATCTGCGCGCCGGGGATGTGGCCCTCCTCGTACTCCCAGTCCTCGCGGGTGTCGAGGATGACGGTGTCGTCCTCGTCGAGCGCGTCGAGGACCGCCTCGGCGGAGATGAGGGGGCGGTCGTCGGGAATCGTCGCCTCGTACTCGGTCGGCTCGACCTCGGGAGCCGCGTTCGTCGTCTCGAACTCGCGGTTCCAGGCGCTGTAGTCGCCGTCCATGAGGTGGACGTCGTCGTGGCCGTAGTTGAGTGCGGTCACCACGAACCGGGCGGCGAACACGCCGTGAGTGTCGTCGTAGGCGACGAGCGTGTCCCCGGGCTCGATGCCGGCCTCGGACATGAGGCGGTTCCACGTCTCGACACCCGGGAGCTTGCCCTCGTCCTCGTCACCGTCGCTTCGGTACTCGTCGAACGGGATGCTCACGGCGTCGGGGATGTGGCCGATGCCGTCGTACTCCCACGCGTCGCGGACGTCGACGAGTCGGACCTCGTCGCGGTTGGCGGCGAGCCACTCGCGCGAGACGACCCACGGAAGGTTCGTCATAGCCTCGGTTTCGTCGGCCCACCTGTAAGGTGTCTCGGTCCCGGCGGATTGGGCGGCCTCATAGATATAAGAAAATATTGCTGGTTCTCGTCGGCCCGGCAAATATATCTGGTAACTGCCCGGTTAGCGCTGACCTGCCCCACGGCACCCGTCCGTGTGAACCGAGTACACGGGCGTGACCGTACCAACTCCCGGCGATTATGTCCGGTTCGACCGACGACCGGCGGCACCTGCCGGGTTGCCATACTGATATACCCCTAGGGTGAGAAGTAGAGGTGTATGACTGAATACGCTAAAGACGTACTCGTTTCAGCGGACTGGGTCGAGAGCAATCTCGACGAATTCCAGAGCGACGACCCCGCCCACCGACTGGTCGAGGTCGACGTGGACACAGAGGCGTACGACGAGAGTCACGCCCCGGGCGCTATCGGCTTCAACTGGGAGACGCAGCTCCAGGACCAGACGACCCGTGACATCCTGACGAAGGACGAGTTCGAGGACCTCCTCGGCTCCCACGGCATCACCGAGGACTCCACGGTCGTCCTCTACGGTGACAACTCGAACTGGTTCGCGGCCTACACCTACTGGCAGTTCAAGTACTACGGCCACGACGACGTCCGTCTCATGGACGGTGGCCGCGACTACTGGCTCGAGAACGACTACCCGCTCACGGACGAGGTCCCCTCGTTCAGCGAGCAGACCTACAACGCCAGCGGCCCGCGCGAGTCCATCCGCGCCTACCGCGAGGACGTCGAGAACGCCATCGAGCGCGGCGTTCCGCTCGTCGACGTTCGCTCGCCCGAGGAGTTCTCCGGCGAGATTCTCGCGCCCCCGGGCCTGCAGGAGACCGCCCAGCGCGGCGGCCACATCCCCGGCGCACAGAACATCTCGTGGGCGGCCGTGACCAACGACGACGGCACGTTCAAGACCTACGACGAGCTGCAGGAGCTCTACGGCGAGTACGGCATCGAGGGCGACTCGACGACCGTCGCCTACTGCCGCATCGGCGAGCGCTCCTCGGTCGCCTGGTTCGCGCTCCACGAGCTGCTCGGCTACGAGGACGCCATCAACTACGACGGCTCCTGGACCGAGTGGGGCAACCTCGTCGGCGCGCCCATCGAGAAGGGCAACTAACGCCACGAATCCATAGCGAATCTTTCTCTTCGACGTCTACCCGCGAGCGGCGGCACCGTCTCGCATCCCGCGTCACAGCCCCCGGCCGATTCCGCCAGCGGCGGTGGTTACAAGCACCGCGACGGCGAACCATCTCGCATGGATTCAGACGACTTCCTCGACACCGTCCGCGACGAGAACCAGACCGCACTCTCCCGGGTCGGCTCCTCGAAATCGCTGTACGCCTTCACCGGCGGCGAGATGAACAGCGACGACGTGGTCGGGGTGGCCGCGACGATGGCGACACAGGGCGCGGCCCGCTTCGGCGACTGGGCCGGCGACGGCCCGGCCGGCGAGTACTTCGCGGCGGTCGCCGACGCCGAGACCGACTGGGCGGACTCCCTCGACGCTGAAGCCGCAGACGAGCCGTACGCCCTCCACGAGGTGCTCGACGACTACGACAACCCGGTCGAGCGCATCGGTGCCTTCGCCGGGTACTCGCTGATCGCCCGGAAACTCGCTGACCAGTTCACGGGCTTCTTCGTCGGGAACGCCGACCCGCAGACGGCCCAGACGTTCCGCGGGCGCAAGGGCGACCTGCAGGAGCGCCTCGACGACCTGGGCGACCAGCTCGCGGCGGTCTGTGAGACCGACGACGACTGGGAGGCTGCAGCAGGCGCAGCGGGCGCTGTGATTCAGGCAGCATACGAAGAATACACCGACCGGCTCGAAGCGATGGGCGTGAACCCGAAGCCGGTCTGTTGAGGCAGCAGTCGTTCAGACGCCCGCGAGCGTGCTGCGGTACTCGTGAATCTTCTCGATTGCCTCGTCGATCTTCGCCTCGACCTCGCCACCTTCCGCGTCGGCGACATCCTTGAGGATGCGCTCGTGCTTCGCGAGACGGCCGTGGTCCGGGCCGCGGTCGGACTCGGCGTGCTTGGCGAACTGGTCGGCCTGTGTCTGGAGTCGTTCCGCGGACTCTCCGGAGGCGGCGTCGGCGGCTTCTCGGAGCAGGGCACTGGCGGACTGGAGTGCGTCTCGTACCATGTTCCCTGATACGTCGGCGAGTGGATAATCGTTTGTGGTGGTGGTACGGTTCGCCGTGGTCGGTGACGGGGGTGTGGACGGTTGGTCTGTGGTTCGGGTGACACGCCGTTCAGGTCAGACCAGCCGTTACGATGGCGGTGTGTGGGAACACCGAACTTCACGAATTCTCACTAACACGATATACCGTGCCAGTAATTCATATAGATCGAATCTCTCTCTAAAGCACAATCGTCCTTATCATGCCATTCATCATAATTTGTTCCCTCGTCCTCGATGAAGCCAGCCTCGTTCTTCGATAGCAGCATCCATTGGGTGCCTACGTTACAATCATTGGCGTCGAGTACGGCGCCACTAGAGAGGTTGTTGTCCTTATCACCCCACCTGAGGTCCTCGTCTATATAGGTTACGTGCCAGTTCACGTGCTCGTTAATCCTGTCCTTATCCTCTTCGATGTCAAGCCCACCCGTATAGTATTGGTCTAATGATGTTGACCACTCTATGTTATCCAGGCTGACGGAAAGCGACTCACCCTGAACGACGGTGTCTCCGCCACCCTCTGGGCGAACCTCATCCAATTCGTGTACAGAGAGATTATCCTCGCCCGTGTAGTTCTTGTCCCAACGGTGAGATACCTTCGCATAGTTGTTTCCCCAGTCGTTACCATGTATTTCCTTTCCACATTTCTGCCAGAACCTCGTGTGAACCTGATATGGATCGGTGGTACCTCCGGAGGTTTCATGGTACATATCCATGTACAACTCTGCATGGCCGAAAGTGTGATCGGGATCCTCCTCAATTACGTCATGGAAGAACGGATTGCCCATGTCAGTTAATTGTCTGTTGGACCGTGAGGCATCATACTCCCGCCGGGATGGCGAGATATCCAACTCTGCTGCATATTTCTGAAGCCTCTCGTTGGTGATGGGCGTCACGCGCCTGGCGTTTCCTACGCCGTTCGGACGCATCGTGTCCACGCGGCCGTTCGGCTTGTGGACTTCGATCTCCGAGCCGTTCTTCTCTGCAAGCAGCTTTGCTCGCGCCATTGCACGGCCGTGAGCGGACCCCGGGTCGTTCTTTGCCAGTGCATGGTAAGACCGCGGAACCCCGTCGTCGGTGACGGTAGTGACGTACGCAACGGTTGGGTTGGTTTTTTGATCTGCTCGTTTGATTCCGCCCTTTCTTCTTGGTGGCTCGCGTCCCCGGTCGATTGCCTCCTCGTGAACCCGGTCGGTGATGTTCTTCCGCCGTTTGAATCCCACGGGGTTGTTAGGCGTCCCCTGGACGACGACGACCGGCGCACCTCTGTTGTTGAGTCCGCCGGGGGAATTCGCCTTCGTGGTGAGCCCTTCGAAGGGGATAACCGTGGCCGCGGCGGCCCCGCCAGAGCCTTTCAGGAGGTCGCGTCTCGATACTCTCGACTCGCTGGTCGTGTTCGCCCGATTCTGCTTCGTCTCTTGCCCATGTCTACAGTGTGGGTCGTTCTCATCCGTCATGAGTATAGTTCACACATCTGGGCCTACAGTCATCTATGTATCTAGTTACCTGACAATTACTCGTCCTCGGTGGGTTGTAACTCTATTAGCAGGGGGACAGGTATGTTGTCCCTCTCGTAACGGATCTGATGCTGAACAGAGTGAACGGAGGGCAACCGATTCGGAACGGGCTACTAACCCCCGTCTCCTGCCGTGGTCGCCGTCGGGGCGTCGGTGGCGGGTATCGTCGTCTCCGGTGCGTCCGAGGTGCCCGAGCAGCCCGCCAGCCCGACGCTGACGGCGCCGAGAACCACGAGGAGGGCTGTGGCTCTGTGCATCGTCGACCGGGAATGAAGGAAAAAGATTGTGAATAATATTTTATTTCCGACATTCGGCGCGACCGCGGGACGGGCGAGCTAACAGCTGTTGTAGTACCAGTGGTACCAGTTCTCGCTGATGGACTCCTCGACGCCGAACCCGTTCTGGAACACGCCCTGGTACCAGGCACGGAAGATGGTCGTGTCCTGGTTGCAGTACGGAGCGTTCTGCTTGGCGAGGCTCGAGGGCTTGAACGAGATGGTGTTCTCACGGACGTCCGAATTCTGTCCGCCGTCGACTTCCATCAGCAACCGTGCTTCCTCCTGGTCGTCGCTGGTCCGTGTGTCGTCGATGACCTTGAGGTTGGGCTGGGAGTACGAGTAACTCAGACCGACACTTCCCCCAAAGGAGTCAGACGAGATGTTCCCCGAGATGCTCACACTGCCCCCGTGGCTGCCCTCCTGGGTGCCGTGCGGTTCCCAGTCCAGGACTTGACACATATGCGCTTCGGGGAAGTCACTGTAGCTGTGCTGATCGAGGCCCCAGTCGTGATGCACGATACCCGTCTCGTTGGCCCACCAGTTGTCGTGAAGTTGCGCGCCGGGGTTCATGGTGAACCGTTCGAGCAGTGCGTACCCCCACTCGTCCGAATAGGGGTCGTCTTCCTCGTACCGGTTCTGCGAGACGTACCACCGTGTCCAGGTCTCCCACCGTCCCCAGTCGTCGTGTTCCTTCTCGCGGATGTCGTCGTAGATCGGGTCCGACTCCATCCCCTCGGTGCTGACGGTCTCCGCCGTCTTCGCCCGGATGTCCTGGATGTTCTGGACGGTGGTCTGGTCGATGGTGGCGGTGGTGGTGCCATCGGCCACGAGAGACATCGGTTTGGCGCTCTTCCCAGCGCCAGCGTCCTTGCCGACGTCGTCGGGGCGGTGGGTGACGACCTCGCCGTTCGGCGTGTGGATTTCGAGAGTCGAGTCGTTCACCTTCGCGTACTCACGGCCGTACGCCATGGCCCGGCCGTGGATAGCCTGGGCGCTCTGGACTCCCGGCGCTCCATCCGTGGACGAGGTCTCGGCGGTGGACGCGATACCCTGATAGCCCTGGACGGTGCCGTCAGGGGCGACCGCCGTGACGAACCCGACGAGCGGGTCGTCCGAGCCGTGTGCCGAGGCCGGATATCCATCGAGGGGGTCGTTACCCTTGTCGACGCGGTCCTGCCGGGTGACCGTCCGCGCTTGCGCTTGCTGCTTTGGCGTCACTGGATTCTGTGGCGTTCCCTGGAGGACGATGACGCGACTGCCCTTCCCGGGTGACCGACCCAGGGTCGGGCTGTCGGTCAGCTGGTTGAACGGTATCGCGCTGACCGCGCCGACTTTTCCCGCGCCTTCGAGGACGCTCCGACGCGAAACGCCGTCGGACTGGTCGTTCGAGTGCTGTTCGCCAGGCGACCTGTGTGGGTCAGTATCTCCTGACATTGCACTCGTCGGTTCGGTACAGGGTTGCATGATTGAACCGAGCGACCTGGGAAGTACGACGGTAAAATCTGGACTAAAGTCCTTCTCTGTTTCCTGCAAATGGCAATAACCATTAGCTACTTTTCAGATTCTCTGGTGGGCGCACAACGGTCTTGTGTCCCAAGCAACCTGGCTGATAGAACCATTACTTTTACCCATCACCACCGGCGATGGCCAAAAGTTTAATCACCAATGGTTATATTTTGCCGGTAGGGGGTGCATTGATTATTCTACCCTTGGTCGACCCTCGAAACAGAGGTACTCGACTACCACACGGTACCACTCATGACTCAGTCCAACAACCGGACGCCGAATGACCAGACGGGTTCACCACATCCACCGTTCGAAGACATCGTCGTCTCGCTCTCCAAGACGGGGGACTTGCTCACGACGCTTCGAGACGGTCCAGCCGGGAAGGCCGAACTCGCCAGTGACCTCGGTGTTTCGAAGTCGACGGTGTACAACTGGACCACCGAGCTGGAAGACCTCGGCATCTGCGAACGGACTGCCGATGGCTATGCGATCACCCGGACCGGCCGGGCACACCTGCGGCTGTACCGTGACTTCGAAGACCTCTCGCGGCGTGTCTACCGGGACAACGAGCTGCTCGATGAGCTCCCCGAGGACTGTGTCCCACCCACGCCTGTCCTGATGGATACGACGGTGACCACGTCCGAGCACGACCCCTACGCGCTCGCGGAGCAGTTCACGACCGCCGTCCGTGACGCCGGCCAGGTCTCGTGTCTCCTCCCGGCGGCGTGCTCGCCCATCCTCTCTGCGTTCTCACGCCGACTCGACGCGGGAGGGTTCGACCTCGAACTCGTCGTCGAACCGCCTGTCTGTGAGTACATCGAGTCGACCCATCCCGAGTTCTGTCGGGCACTCGCCGACGCGGACGGCTCGGCCCTCGTCGAGACCACGGCCACGATTGCGGTCGCACTCTGTGTCTACGACGGCGAGCCCTCGGGCTTCGTCCTCGCCACGTGTAACGACCACGGCTACCTGACGGGCGTTATCACCGCCGACTCGAACGGTGCATACGAGTGGGCGAGCGACCTGTACGACCAGTACCGGGTCGCCGGTGACTCGATGGACACGCCGTAGTGAGGGACAGGTATACGAATCGGCGGGGTGCAGTGGGTGGTCCGACCCAGGTTACTGGCAGACAAGAGACTCTCCAGCTGACGTATCCCTGACAGCCCACCCGGCCGATACTCGTTCGTGGTGGTACGGTTCGTCGTGGCCGGTGACGAGGGTGTGGACGGCTGGTCAGTGGTCGGTTCAGTGGGCGGCGGCAGTCTATCTTCTCAGCTGGAAACAGTGAACGTCGGGCCAGACCTCGAAGGCAGCACCCGTCAGTCTGTGCTCGTGGCAATCTCGTCCGCATCGCCGAGTTCGACGCTGGCGAGGACGAGGAAGCCGCCGACGAAGATGACGTTCTTCAAGACGAACGCCGAGAAGCCGGCAAGTGCCCACGGAAGATCGGCCCCCAGCACCGGTATCGTGAGCCATGGCGGCTGGAACGCCACTTTCGGGATGACGATGAGGGTCGAGAACGCGATGGCCTGGTGTGCGAAGAACATCCAGAAGAGGACTCGAATGCGTTTCAGCATGAACAGCACTCCCATCGTCATCTCGTAGAGTCCGATGAACAGGATCGCCGCACCCAGTGGGATACCGAGCGTCCCGAAGTACTCAGCCAACGGCACGCGCACCGGCGTGAACACCGGCGCAGGTTTCTGGAGGCCGAAGTAGAAGAACACGAAGGCGTACGACCAGTAGGCCAGGGTGACAAGGATGTGATGTCCCTCACAACAATGGTGATGGGAAACAGCGTGAACCGCGGGTGCGACTGACTCGAAGCGAGCTCCGCAGACTTCGCGGAAGCCTTCGCGCAGGATGTATTCTCACCACCACCAGAGATGGTTCAAACCTCCCGACATCGGAACGGTCTAGTCTCACCAACTCGACTCCCGCCAGCGCACGTGTTTTAGGAGACAATGTTTCCGGTAGGGTGGGTACTAAGTACTGATTTGGTGGTCCCTGTTCACACGTATCGCACATGGACTGCCCGATAGAGACAAACCATGACTCAATCATTCAGGCGAACGCCGGATGGGGGAACGGGTGCACAACCAGTGTTCGACGACATCGTCGGTTCACTGTCGAAGACGGTCGACTTGCTCACCATACTTCGAGAGGAGCCAGTTCATAAAGCCGACCTGGCCGACGAGCTGGACGTGTCGAAGTCGACGGTGTACAACTGGACCAGCGAGCTAGAAGCCCTCGGTCTCTGCGAGCGAACCACCGGCGGCTACGCCATCACCCGAATCGGTCGCGCACACCTGCGGCTGTACCACGACTTTGCGGACCTGTCACGCCGCATCTACCGCGACAACGAACTCCTCGACGAACTCCCCGCGGAATGTGTCCCACCGGCCCCTATCCTGATGGATATGAGGGCGGCCACATCGGGACAGGACCCCTACGCGCTCGTGGAACGGTTCACGGCCAGGGCACGCGAGGCCGACAAGATACGGTGTCTCCTCCCGTCGGCGTCCTCGCCGGTCCTCTCCGGATTCACACGCGGCCTCGACTGCGGTGCGTTCGACCTCGAAATCGTCGTCGAATCGTCCGTGCGCGAGTACATCGAGGCGAACCATCCCGAGTTCTGTGCGGCACTGGCCGACGCGGCGGGCGGCACGCTGGTCGAGACCGCGGCAACGATAGAGGTCGGCCTCGGTCTCTTCGAGGGTGAGTCTTCTTGCACCGTTCTCACCGCGTCCAACGAACGTGGGTACGTGACCGGGACACTCACGGGCGAGTCGGATGCCGCACTGAGCTGGGGGACAGACCTCTACGAGCAGTACCGGGCCGAGGGTGAAGCGCTCGACCCGACTGACATCGGCTCCTGACAGTCAGGTTCGTCGTGGACTGGAACACCGGCGCGACGACCGACCGCCGAGCGCACCACTGATACTGCTCGCCCCCATAGCGACTCCCAGATGAGCGACGCCAACTCCGGCCCCCTCTCACCGGACCGACCGGACGCCCAGAAACCGTTCCGGGTGGACGCCCCGTTCGAGCCGGCGGGCGACCAGCCCGAGGCCATCGCGGAACTGGTCGACGGCTACCAGTCGGGCATGCAGGAACAGACGCTGCTCGGGGTCACCGGGTCGGGCAAGACGAACACCGTCTCGTGGGTCGTCGAGGAGGTCCAGGAACCGACGCTGGTCATCGCGCACAACAAGACGCTGGCTGCCCAGCTCTACGAGGAATTTAGAAATCTGTTCCCGGACAACGCGGTCGAGTACTTCGTGTCATATTATGATTACTATCAACCCGAGGCCTACGTCGAGCAGACGGACACCTACATCGACAAGGACGCCTCTATCAACGACGAAATCGACCGACTGCGCCACTCCGCGACGCGCTCCTTGCTGACGCGAGACGACGTCATCGTGGTCGCCTCGGTCTCGGCCATCTACGGGCTCGGTGACCCGCGGAACTACGTCGAGATGGCGATGCGCCTGGAGGTCGGCGACGAGATCGGTCGCGACGAGCTCCTTGGTAGGCTCGTCGACCTGAACTACGAGCGCAACGACGTGGACTTCACGCAGGGGACGTTCCGGGTGCGCGGCGACACGGTCGAGATATTCCCGATGTACGGCCGGTACGCGGTCCGCGTGGAACTCTGGGGCGACGAGATCGACCGGATGATGAAGATAGATACGATGCAGGGCGAGGTCAAAAGCGAGGAACCTGCCGTGCTGGTCCACCCGGCCGAGCACTACTCCATCCCGGAGGAACGCCTCCAGAACGCGATGGACCAGATTCGCGACGACATGGCCGACCGGGTGCGCTACTTCGAGCGCCAGGGTGACGCCATCGCCGCCCAGCGCATCGAGGAGCGCACCACCTTCGACCTGGAGATGATGCAGGAGACGGGCTACTGTTCGGGTATCGAGAACTACTCGCTGTACCTCTCGGACCGTGAAGCCGGCGAGGCACCCTACACCCTGCTGGACTACTTCCCCGACGACTTCCTCTGCGTGGTCGACGAGTCCCACCAGACCCTGCCCCAGATCAAGGGCCAGTTCGCCGGCGACAAGTCCCGCAAGGACTCGCTGGTCGAGAACGGCTTCCGGCTCCCGACGGCGTACGACAACCGCCCGCTGACCTACGAGGAGTTCTTCGAGAAGACGGACAAGCGCCTGTTCGTCTCCGCGACGCCCGGCGACTACGAGACCGAGAACTCCGAGCGTATCGCCGAACAGATCGTCCGGCCCACCCACCTCGTCGACCCGAAGGTGGAGGTCGCACCCGCGACCGGGCAGGTCGACGACCTGATGGACCGCATCGACGAGCGCGTGGAACGCGACGAGCGCGTGCTGGTGACGACGCTCACCAAGCGCATGGCCGAGGACCTCACGGAGTACCTGGAGGAATCGGGCGTGAACGTCGCGTACATGCACGACGAGACGGACACGCTGGAGCGCCACGAACTCGTGCGCTCCCTGCGACTCGGTGAGATCGACGTCCTCGTCGGTATCAACCTGCTGCGTGAGGGGCTGGACATCCCCGAGGTGAGCCTGGTGGCCATCCTCGACGCCGACCAGGAGGGGTTCCTGCGGAGCGAGACGATGCTCGTCCAGACGATGGGGCGGGCGGCCCGCAACGTCAACGGCGAGGTCGTCCTCTACGCCGACGACCCCTCGGACGCGATGGAGTCCGCCATCTCCGAGACCCAGCGCCGCCGGCGCATCCAGCAGGAGTACAACGAGGAGCACGGCTTCACGCCGACGACCATCGAGAAGGAGGTCGGCGAGACGAACCTGCCCGGGTCGAAGACCGACACCGGCGGCATCAGCAGTTCGGGCGAGCCCGAGGACGCCGAGGCTGCGGCCGCCCAGATTCAGCGCCTCGAAGAGCGCATGCAGGAGGCCGCGAACAACCTGGAATTCGAGCTCGCGGCGGACATCCGCGACCGCATCCGGGACCTCCGACAGGAGTTCGACGAACTCGAAGCGCAGGATGACGGCATCGAACCCGAGCCGGACCCCGACTTCTGACCGGCAGACCCAAACTGTTTTTTGTCGATACGTCGAGTGCGAAACGTGCTTGGTGAATCACTGAAGTTCCCCCTGCAAGGAGAAGAGTCGACGAAGACGGTCGCCATCGGTGGGCTGTTGAACCTCGTGGCGCTGTTCATCCCCATCATCCCGCAGCTGTTCATCTACGGCTACGCGCTGCGAGCGATGCGAGCCGGGCTGAACGGTGACCGGACAGCGCCCACGTTCAGCGACTGGGAAGGGTTGCTGAAAGAAGGGGCACTCGTCTTCGGCGTGATGCTCATCTACGTCGGTATTCCCATCTTCCTGTTCGCCATCATCGTCCCGATATTCGGTGGCTTCGCCATCGGTCTCGGGGGCGAGGCCGGCGGGAGTGCCGGCGCAGGCGCGGGTTCGATGGTCCTGATCGCCCTCCTCGGCGTCGGGTTCCTCGTCACGTTCCTCGCGTACTACATGGTGCCGGCGGCGCTGGTCGGCCTCGCCGCCCGCGGCGAGTTCGGTGCCGCGTTCGACCTCCAGTCGGTCAAGCGCCTGGCGTTCAACGGCACGTACTTCGTCGGCGTCGTGGTCTCGTTCTTCGTGCTGCTGATCGGGAGCATCCTGTCGCTCCCGCTGTACATCATCCTGGTCGGGTTCGCCATCCAGTTCATCCTCATCGCTGGGGTCTTCAACTACCTCGGCAGGATCGCGCGCAAGGCCGCGCCGGGGACCCAGAGCCAGCCCGCCGAGGGCCGGCCGCAGACGAGCCTCTGAGGACAGACGGCAGCCGAGAACAGACAGACAGACCCCTCAACAGACAGACAGACCCCTCAGGGGTCGAGCTTCTTCTGGAGACGACGGACACCGACGACCACGAAACCGACGCTGCTGAGCGCTGCGACGACGAGCAGCGGCAGCAACCGCGACGAGTAGGCTGTGCCGTCGAGCGTCGACGCGGCGGCGAAAAGCAGGGCCGCCCAGATGACCGCGTTCGCCAGGATGAGGTCGTCGCCCTGGGTCCGGAACAGGCTGCTACGTTTGAATCCCATACATCCCTGACACCTGTCGCGACGATAACGGTATCGTGGCGACCCAGAGAGTCCGGGGTCAGTTCAGCACGTCGACCTCGTCCGTGAGGTCCTGCGGGTCGTCGATAGGGCCCCTGACGAACAGGCCGTGGCCGATGATGGCCGCGGCGACGAGGCCGGTACTGACGATGGCCATGGACATCGAGACCGTGGTGAGCGTCCCGATACCGACACCGGCGAGCATGCTGGACGCGACAGCCAGCAATACGAGGTCGTAGTACTGCCAGGTGTACATGTGTGAGTGTTGTGAATGTAGGCGGAAAGTGGTTGGGTCTGATTCTATCCGGGAATCCGGGTGTTTCGGTGGGAAGGGATTCGGGGGGAGGTAACGACTAGCAGGTCTCTCGCGCTGGTGGCAGTGAGAGACCGCACCGCCCCGCACAGCACCGCCCCGCACCACGCCCTCCCCAGCCGACTCCCTCCACTCCGCTTCGTTCCGGTCGTCCCTCGCGCGTCTTCGTCGGCAGCCTCTCTCCGTTCGGACTGCCGACTGCACGCGCCACCTGGAAAAATCCGAAAACAGATTCGCGCGCCTAGTTCTCGTCCTCGCGCACCGTCATCACGGGCGCGGGGCACTGCCGGACGACCTTCTCGGCGACGCTCCCGATGAGGTAGTGGTCCAGCCCGGTCCGGCCGTGGGTCGCCATCACGACGAGGTCGATGGGGTTCTCGTCGACGTATTCGAGGATGGCGGTCTTGGGAACGCCTTCCCTGATGACCGTCTCGGTCCGGACGTCGTCGGGGAGGGCCGCTATCGTGGACTCGACGGCGGCCTCGGCGCGCTCGCGTTCGGTCTCCTCCCAGACGGCCGCCGAGATGCCGGCGCTGGGGCTCTCGAAGCGGTTTCGCGTGTCGACCACGGAGAGCACGTGGACGGTCGCGTCGTATCGCGTGGCGAGTTCGGCGGCGTGTTTCGCGGCCGCGGTGGTGCCGTCGCTCCCGTCGGTCGGCAAGAGGATGTGCTCGTACATGCTTGCGAATCGTCCGCGGAGGCCTGAAAAAGGCGGGGATTAGGCCAGGCCTGCGAGAATGTCCAGCATACCCTCGCGGGCGATGATGAACAGTGCGACCGCGATGAGACCGAACAGGACGCCGACGCCGTGTTTGATGGTCTCGGTGTCGAGGGCGGACGCGACGTAGGGGGCGATCTGGCCGCCGGTCACCGTCGCCGGAACCGTCCAGACGACCATGTTCCACGGCGTGCTCGCGATGTCGATGGAGTGCGCGCCGGGGACGAACGAGCCGCCGAAGACGTGGACCAGTGAGGCCAGGATGGCCGTCGAGGCGACGACGATGTGGTTGGTGCCGATGGCGACGCGGACCGGAATCTTCGAGCGCAGCATCGAGATGATGCCGAGTTCGCCGATACCGAAGCCGGCGAGGCCCTGGAAGATGCCACCGATGCTGTAGTTCGCGAAGCGCTCGGTGTAGCCCGAGCGGTCGTAGGTGTAGT
Organism: Haloarchaeobius pelagicus; assembly: GCF_051207375.1. Lineage (NCBI taxonomy): Archaea > Methanobacteriati > Methanobacteriota > Halobacteria > Halobacteriales > Halorubellaceae > Haloarchaeobius > Haloarchaeobius pelagicus. Next base: position 849,351 of record NZ_JBPJZD010000002.1, read on the forward strand.
CCTCACCGTCGCGGTCGACGCGGGTGACGATGCCGTCGGCGTCGGTCTCGACGCCGGCCGGACCGAGCTTGTCGTCGTCGTTCGGGAGCGCCGACCCGCCGTCGGCGGCGGTCGCGTGGTCATCGCCGTCGGATTCGGCGGGCTCCTCGTGGGCCAGGTCTGCCTTGAACAGCAAGTACGCGGCCGCGAGCAGCGCGATGCCGAGCAGCGACTGGAACACCGGCTCGGGGATGAAGAAGGACAGGACCGCACCACCGACGACGAACGGGACCGCCCCGCCGACGAGGGTGAGCGCGAGCTTGCGGTCGACGAGTCCGTACTGGACGAACGCGAGCGCGGAGCTCGACAGGCCGAAGGACTCGCTGATGAGGCCGACGGCGACGAGCGTCTGCGGTTCGAGCGAGTACCCGGCGAAGAGCGGGAAGATGAAGATGAAGAAGGGTACGAACAGTGCCGAGCCGCTGATACCGACCGTGTTCACGGTGGTCGCCCCGAGGACGAAGAACGGCAGGAGCCACCAGTATTCGAGCCAGTAGCTCGTGCCGCTCCCCTCCGTGGGAGCGAAGAAGAACACGCCGAGGATGAACACCACGGGTGCCAGGAACACGAATACGTGCTGGTACTTTAGAAACGTCTTCTGGATGTTACTGTACGATGAGGACGAGCTCATGTGGTGGTGAAGCCACGGTTTGAGAGTCAGGTATAAGAACGTTACTTTCTCCCGAAAACCGGGTGTTTTCACCTGATTCTGTCCAGTTTTCCGGTTGGTTCCGGACGAATTTTCGGTCGATATGCCGGGCGTGCATACGCTGCTGTCGTCTGCAGAAGAACGAAACCACCCCCTAGCTGTATCCCTAATGTTTATTGGGTATGCACCGGTATGCGTATACGTAATGAGTTTTCGAGAGCGACCTCCCGAGAGAGAGCCAGGTCGATCCGTGCGCGAAGATGCCGATTCGATGGAGCCTCTCGAAGACCCACCCGAACCCGTGCCCACGGGACTCGTCGGTCGGCTTCGGCACCACGTCCGGACCTGGCCACAGCGGTACATCGACATGCAAGTAAACGCGCTCAGCGGCTGGGCCCGCTGAGTCGGCCCTGTCAGGCCACGAGTGCGGTCCGCCGTTTCTCACGCCGTTCCAGTGCTGCCTCGTGGAGCGCCTGCTCCATCTCCGTCTCGCACGCGAGGTCGGGGACCGAGGTCGGGTCACCGTCTTCGCCGAGTGCGACCATCGTGAAGTAGGAGGTGGCGGTCTGTTCGTACTCGCCCTGTTCGGGGCGTTCGGAGCGGACCTCGACCTTGACATCCATGCTCGAGTCGCCGGTCTCGAAGACGTAGGCGGTGACGACGACCACGTCGCCGAGGTCGATCGCGCCCGTGAAGTCCACGTGGTCCATCGCGGCCGTGACGACCTGCCGGCGGGCGAAGCGACGCGCAGCGATGGCGGCACAGATGTCCATCCAGTGCAGGATAGCGCCACCCAGCGCGCGACCCAGGTTGTTCGTGTCGTCGGGCATCAAGATCTCGCTCATCTCGGTGTAGGACTCTGCGAGTGAGGCGGTGTCGGAGTCGTGTTCGTACATGGGCGAACCGCCGCTCTGGCGAACGATAAATCCAGTGGATTTTTCTTAGCTCAAGCTGGCTTGTCCTATGGTCTGTGACGCGCTATTTCGCCCCGTGGGTGGGTCTCTCTTGCTGTTTCTCTCTGGGAGACCTGTCTTTGTTCGATATCTTGTGGTAATACAACAACGGACTTTAATGCACACTGGGAATAGAGCCGGCCGATGACACGCCTCTCGTTCGAACCACTCACGTACGACGACATCCCGGCGGACCGCCGCCCGTCGCTCGGCCAGGCGCTCGTCCCGCTGCTCGGGATGGTCGTGTTCCTGAGCATCGGCGCAATCGTCCTCGGCCTCGACCCCCACCTCCCCATCGTCTGGGGCGCGGTGCTCACGGCGGCCGTCGGGCGCTACTGGCTCGGCATCTCCTGGGAGGAGCTGTTCGAGGGTCTCGTCGACGGCATCCGGATGGGCATGCAGGCCATCCTCATCCTGTTCATTATCTACATGCTCATCGCCACGTGGACGTCGGCGGGGACCATCCCCGGGCTCATCTACTACGGGCTCGAGATACTGACGCCGACCGTGTTCCTGCCCGCGACGGCCGCGCTCGCGACCGTCGTCGCGTTCTCCATCGGCTCCTCGTGGACCACCGCCGGCACCCTTGGCGTCGCGTTCATGGGCATCGGAGCGGGCCTCGGCGTTCCCGCGCCGATGACCGCCGGTGCCATCCTGACGGGTGCCTACACTGGCGACAAGATATCGCCCCTCTCGGACACCACCAACCTCGCGGCCGCGGTCACGAACACGGACCTGATGGAGCACGTCCGGACGATGCGCGTCGGCACGGGCCTCGCGTTCGGCATCTCGCTCGTCTGCTACGCGGCACTCGGGCTCTCCGCGACGGGTGACATCCCGGCGGGCCGCATCGAGACCATCCAGTCCGCCATCGGGGGGAGCTACGCCATCTCGCCCCTCGTCTTCGTCCCGCTGCTGGTGACGTTCGCGCTCGCCCTCTATGGCTTCCCGGCGCTCCCGTCCCTCCTGTCGGGTGTGTTCGCGGGCGTGGGCACGACCATCGCGGTTCAGGGCGTCGGCTTCACGGCCGCCTGGGACATCGCCCAGAACGGAACCGACCCCGCGACCGGCTCCGAACTCGTCAACGGTCTGCTTGGCTCCAGCGGCCTGATGGGCTCGACGTGGACCATCACCATCGTCGTCGCCGCGCTCGCCCTCGGTGGCCTGCTCGAACGCACGGGCGTCATCGCGACCATCGCCCACCACATCGCGGGGTTCGTCAACAGCGTCACGAGCCTCACCCTGGGCACCGGCGTCGCGGCCATCTCGATGAACGTCCTCGCCGCCGAGCAGTACATGAGCATCGTCGTCCCCGGCATGACCCTGCGCGGGCTGTACGACGACTTCGACCTCGAATCGAGGAACCTCTCGCGCGCGGTCGAGGCCTCCGGGACGGTCACCTCCGCCCTCATCCCGTGGAACGCCGGCGGCGCGTACATGTGGAGTGTGCTGGGCGTCCACCCGTTCGAGTACGCGCCGTACTACTTCCTCGGCTTCCTCGCGCCGAGCATCCTCGCCATCATGGCGGTGACCGGCTGGCAGATCACGACGAAGGACGACGCTCCCGCCGCCACGAAGGGCCGCGGCTCGCCGGCCGACGACTGACCCGAAAACACCGTTTTCTCGCCTCAGAGCACGCCGAAGCCGAACTCCGGCAGCCCCAGCACCGGCCCCCAGACGAGGTGCAGCGCCACGCCGACCACGATGGCCGGGACGGTCGTGTAGATGCTCGCGACGATGGCGGCCTTCTTGTCGATGGCGATGAGCGGGAACAGCGCGTCGCCGTCCTGGCTGATGGCGTTCGCCGTCAGCGCCGAGAACGGGATGCCGCCGTTGGCGTACACGCCCGCGAGCACGATCTGGGGCCCACAGCCCGGAATCAGGCCGACCGCGGCACCCGCGATGGGCGCGACGACGCCGGCGGCCTGTGCCGCCGCGGCGATGTCGGCACCGGTCACGAGCAGGAAGTACTCGTACAGCAGGTACGCGCCGATGACCCAGACCGTGACGAAACTGGTCTCCATGGCGGCGTGCTGGAGCGTCTCGTACACCGAGTCGAACGACTCGCGAACGCGGCCAACGTGGCCCTCGCCGATGTAGTGCCGGCCGACGAAGTAGAGGTAGAACGACAGCGTCGTCCCGAGCAGCCCGACCACGGTGAACAGGCCGTCGAAGCCGAGCCCGAGGGTCATCGCCACGTCGGGTGCGCCACGGACCAGGTAGGTCACGCCGAGGACGACCGCGGCCAGCGCGGCGACCCACCAGACGACGTGGGCGGCGTGCGACAGCGGCGTCAGGACCGGTGAGTGGCGGTCCGGGCCGAGTTCGTGCGCGTGGGTCGGGCAGTCACAGCCGTAGTCGTGCGCCGGGTTGGGCGTGACCGTGCTGCGGCGACCGAGTACCGCGGTCCCACCGTCGGTCGTCGCGGGCTGGAGCCGGGCGACCGCGGCGTCGACCCGACCGACCCCGAAACCGACCATGTCGACGAGGTAGCCGAAGATGACCGCCACGGCGAAGGCGATGCCGTACGCCCACAACGCAGCCTCTGGTGCCAGGACGAGGATGACGAAGGCGGCGTCGCCCGCGGTCGCGATGAGCGTCGCGACGACGGTCCCGAACGAGACCGTCCCCCGGACGTACAGCGGCATCATGACGATGGCACCGCCACAGCCGGGCGTCAGGCCCATGAGCGCGCCGAACAGCGGCTGGAGGCGCTCGTTCTCTTCTATCTTCGTGAGCAGCGCGCCGCCGGTCCGGTACTGGACGAGCCCGAACAGGACGACGGTGATGGCGACGAACGCCGACACCTGCACGTAGCCGTCGCGCAGGGACGCGAGCGTCACGTCGACGAACTCGTTCACGGGCGGTGCCTCCCGGTTTTGACTCTCGTAGAATCTAATTTAGACATATCTAATAATTTTGTTTCCCCTTACCAAGAGTACGCTGAGGGAGGGCTAATAGATGCCGGTGGAGACGAAAGCACCCGGGTTCTCGCAGTCGCCCACCCGCCTCGTTCACTCCCCGCCCAGTGCCCGGTGGATGGATTCTGCGGTCTTCGCGCCGACGCCCTCGACCGACTGCAGTTCGTCGAGGCTCGCCGTGCGGACGTTCTCGACGCTGCCGAACCGGCGCAGGAGTCGCTTTCGGGTCTCGGGACCGACCCCGTCGACCCCGTCCAGGACCGTCTCGACCGAATCCCGCAGGGTCTGGTGGTACTGCACCGCGAACCGGTGGGACTCGTCGCGCACGCGCTGGAGCAGGTGGAGGTGGGGGGCGTCGTCGGCCCAGTCATACGTGCGGTCGGGCGTGACGACCTCCTCTTCCTGCTTGGCCAGCGCGATGGCTGGCACGTCCCAGCCCACCTCGTCGAGGGCGTCCAGTGCCGCGTCGAGCTGGCCCTGTCCGCCGTCGATGAGCAGTAGATCGGGGTCGGGCCGGTCGTCGCGCCCTTCGACTGCTCTGGTGGCGCGCCAGCGCAGCAGGGCGCGCATGTTGGCGTAGTCGTCGTTCTCCTCGGTGAGCTTCTTCCGGCGGTAGTCGGACTTCTGTGGCGAGCCGTCGACGAAGGTGACGTTCGAGCCGACGACCGCCTTCCCCTGGGCGTGGCTCACGTCGAAGCCCTCGATTCGGGAGACGCGGTCGAGCCCCAGCGCGTCCGCGAGGGCCGCCGATTCGTCCCGGCGGCCGACGTTCCGGCGGGCGTTCTTCAGCGCGAGTTCGACCAGCTTGGCCTCGCGACCCGCGCCGGGCACCCGGACCGCGACCCCTTCGGCGTCGAGCCACGCCGACACCTCGTCGTCGCCGTGGTATTCGGGCAGGAGGACGGCGTCGGGGAGCCGACGCTCCGCGTAGAACTGCACGAGGAACGCCGCGAGGACGGCCGGGATGGTGTCGCGCTCGTCTTCGGGCTCGTCCTCGGCGACCTCCGGCGCGTCCAGCGTGTGGCGGTCGCGCTCGACCAGTTGCCCACCCTCGGCGTGGAGCCGGGCGACCGTCGCGTCGGTGCCCTGGATGGCCACCCCGAGCACGTCGACGCTGCGCTCGTCGCTCTGCCCGCTGACGGCCTCGCCGCCGCCCCCGTGGAAGGAGTCGACGACGCTGAGCCGGTCCCGGAGGTTCGCGGCCCGCTCGAAGTTCTGCTCGGCGGCAGCGGCCTCCATCTCGCTCCGGAGCGGGTCGGCTAGCACACCCGTCTCGCCGGCGAAGAATCGTTTCACGGACTCCACGTCGGCGAGGTAGCTCGGTTGGTCGATCTCGGCCGTGCAGGGCGCGGTACACAGCCCCATCTCGAAGTCGAGGCAGGGGCGGTCCCGGTTGGCGAACTTGTGGTCCGAGCAGCCCCGAACCCCGAAGGTCTCGCGGAGGGCCTTGACCACGGTCTCGACCCGGCCCTTGTCGGTGTACGGTCCATAGACAGTCGCCTCCTCGCCGGGGTCGCGGGTCACCTCGATGCGGGAGAAGTCGTGGTTCGTGAGCTGTACCAGCGGGTAGGACTTGTCGTCTTTCAGCCGGACGTTGTACCGCGGCTGGTGGCGCTTGATGAGGTTCGCCTCGAGCAACAGCGCCTGCGTTTCGGTGTCCGTGACGGCCACGTCGAGGTCGTCTGCCCGGTCGACCATCCGGCGGATGCGGGCCGACCGGGGGTCGGCGTAGGACCGGACCCGTGCCCTGAGGTCGACCGCCTTCCCGACGTACAGGGTGGTGTCGCCCTCCAGGAACTGGTAGACGCCCGGCTCGGTCGGGAGGTCGCCAGCGCGGTCGCGAAGCGTGGCCGCGTCCATGCTGGTCGCGCTAGGACGTGGGCCCAAATGGGGGTTTCGTTGCCGTCTGGACTCCGTCCCCGACTTGGTCCATAAGGGCTCCTCGCTATCCCCGTCGCCGATTTATAATGATTCGTCATGCAACTCGGCAATCTCGAAGCCTACCTGGAGACGGAACTGCAGTACCCCATCGACCTCGACGCGGTCCTCGACCACATCGGGACGACAGAGGTCGAAGCGCCCGACACGTCCGGGTCCGAGACCATCGCGACCATCCTCAAGCCGCTCGGCACGGACAGCTACAACTCGGCGACAGAGCTGCTGGAGACCATCCTCGGGAACCTGAGCGACGAGTACATCGGGCGGAAGTTCTACGACGACCGCGGTGGGAACCAGCTGGAGGTCAAGATGGGGCCGACCGACGAGGCGGACGTCTCCTTCTGAGTTCGTCGGTTGCGGCAGATACAAACCCGCGCCGGCACAACTCGCCAGCTATGACCGACACGGTCCAGTGCTGGCTGGTCGAGCGCACCTTCGACGACCGGAACCTCGTGACCATCGTGTACGCGACGCCCGACGGCGAGCGCTTCCTGCAGCAGGAGCGCTCGGCGAACTCGCTCACCCGGAACCCCGTCACGGCCGGCAAGGACGTCCCGGCAGAGAACCTCGAACGGACCGACGACGAGGCGACCCGTGACCGCTACGAAAAGGAGGCGACGCGGACCGCGGAACAGCACGACCCGGACGAAGAAATCTGAGACGTATATCTCCGAAGCGGCGATTTCTCCGTTCAGAACTGGTGAGTCGCGTGCTACGACACATCAGTGTATCTATAAATACTTGTCGGCTGTAGTATACGTATGGTTACTGCGATCGAAATTTCTGGAGTCACGAAGCGATTCGGCGAGGACGTCGTCGCGCTCCGTGACCTCGACCTCAGGGTCGAGGAGGGGGAGATATTCGGCTTCCTGGGCCCCAACGGGGCCGGGAAGTCGACGACCATCGACATGCTGCTCGACTACATCCGCCCGACAACGGGCACGGTCAGCGTCCTCGGGATGGACGCCCAGGTCGACAGCATGGCGGTCCGCCAGCGCGTGGGCGTGCTGCCCGACGCCTACCACGTGTACGACCGGCTCACCGGTCTCCAGCACGTGCAGTTCGCCATCGACTCGAAGGGCGCGAGCGACGACCCGATGGCGCTCCTAGAACGGGTCGACATCGCCGAGGCCGCCGACCGGAGAGCGGGCGGCTACTCGAAGGGGATGAAGCAGCGGCTCGTCCTCGCGATGGCCCTCGTCGGCGAACCCGAGCTGCTCATCCTCGACGAGCCCACAACGGGGCTGGACCCCAATGGCGCTCGCGAGATGCGCGAGATCATCCGCGCCGAGGCTGCCCGGGGTGCGACCGTCTTCTTCTCGTCGCACATCCTGGAGCAGGTCGAGGCGGTCTGTGACCGCGTCGCCATCCTCAACAAGGGCGAACTCGTCGCCGTCGACACCATCGAGAACCTCCGCGCCAGCATGGGTGGCGGCGCGACCCTCACCGTCACGGTCGAGGGCGAACTCTCGGACATGGCACTCGACACCGTCGAGCACCTCCCGGGCGTGACCTCGGTCACCGCCTCGGGCTCGACGCTCACCGTCGCCTGTGACACCGGCGCGAAGACGGCCGTCCTCGACGCCCTCGAGTCGAGCGGCCTCGCCGTCACCGACTTCGCCACCGACCAGACCTCGCTGGAGGACCTGTTCATGAGCTTCACCGCCGACGCCCCGGAGACCGAAGCCGAACTTCGGACCGACGGCGACGGGGAGGTGCCCGCATGAGCTTCACCGTCGTCGCCCGGAAGGACTTCGCGGACGCCCGGCGGTCGCGGGCGCTCTGGTTCCTGACGGCCCTGTTCGTGCTATTCGCAGGCGTCATGGCGTACGCCTACGCGACGCTCGACATCCCGATCACCGTGGGGACGGAGACCTACGAGGGGTCGACGCTCGGACTGGTGTTCTTCCTTGTCGCCCCGGCCTCGCTGTTTATCTCGATAACCGCCGTGGTCATCGCGAACAAGGCCATCGCCGGCGAGCGCGAATCCGGCCAGATGAAACTCGCCCTCGGCCTGCCGAACTCCCGGCTGGACTTCGTCCTCGGGAAGGTCGTCGGTCGCGCCGCGGTCCTGCTGGCCGCGGTCGTCATCGGCTTCGTCGTCTCGCTCGGCGTGGTCGTCGCGACGCTCGGTGAACTCGCGCTCGTCCCGTTCGCGACGTTCCTCGGCGTGACCGTCGTGTACGCGCTGGTGTACGTCTCGCTGGTCGTCGCGCTCTCGTCGATGTTCGCGTCGGCCGGTCAGGCGACCTCGGCCGCTGTCGGCCTCTGGTTCCTCCTGGAGGTCCTCTGGGACGTCGTGCCGCTGGGTCTGTACTGGGTCGTCAACGGCTTCTCACTGGACGGGCAGCCCCCGCAATGGATCGGCGGTATCGCCGGCCTCTCGCCGTCGACGGCGTACAACACCGCGCTCACCGCGGTGATGCCCAACGTCAGCCCCATCGCACAGGGCGACGCGTTCTACCTCCAGCCCTGGTTCGGGCTCGTGGTGCTCGCGTTCTGGCTGGTCGTCCCGCTCGCGCTCGGTGCGTGGCGGTTCAACAGCGTCGACCTCTGAGCTGGTTCCCGTTTCCAGTTCAGTGTTCGGGCCTGCGGTCGAATTTTATTACACTGTCTTTCGTATCTCACCCTAGCCATGCCCGCCATCGAACTCGACGGCGTCACCAAGCGCTTCGACGAGGTCCTCGCGCTCGACTCGCTCTCCATGACCGTCGAGGAGGGGGAGGTGTTCGGCTTTTTAGGCCCGAACGGGGCCGGGAAGTCGACGACCATCGATATCCTCCTCGACTTCATCCGCCCGACAGCCGGTGGCTGCCGGGTCCTCGGCATCGACCCGCAGCAGGATTCGGAGGCGGTCCGCCAGCGCGTCGGCGTCCTCCCCGACGGCTACCACGTCTACGACCGGCTCACGGGCCGCCAGCACGTGCAGTTCGCCATCGAGTCGAAGAACGCCGGTGACGACCCGCTCGCGATTCTGGAACGGGTTGGCATCGCCGAGGCGGCCGACAGAAAGGCCGGCGGCTACTCGAAGGGGATGACCCAGCGCCTCGTCCTTGCGATGGCGCTCGTGGGAGAGCCGGACTTGCTCATCCTCGACGAACCTACCACGGGCCTGGACCCCAATGGCGCGCGCCAGATGCGCGAGATCATCCGGGAGGAGTCGGCACGGGGCGCGACCGTCTTCTTCTCCAGCCATATCTTAGAGCAGGTCGAGGCCGTCTGTGACCGCGTCGCCATTCTTCGGTCGGGACAACTGGTCGCCGTCGACAGCATCGACAACCTCCGCGAGGGGATGACCGGGACCGCCGAGACGCTGACCGTGACGACCGCCGAGCCGGTCGACGAGGCGGCCCAGGACGCCGTTCGAGAGATCGAGGGCGTCGCCTCGCTCTCGGTGACCGGTCGGGAACTCACCGTCTCGCTCTCGGCGAACGTGAAGATGGCCGTGCTCGGGACGCTGGAGGAGTGGAACGTCGACGTCCAGGACTTCGCCACGGAGGAGACCTCGCTCGAAGAACTGTTCGTGCGGTACACGGAGGCCGAAGCATGAGCTGGGTCGTCGTCGCGAAGAAGGACTTCCAGGACGCGGTTCGCTCGAAGGTGCTCTGGGGTATCTCGGTGCTGTTCATCCTGCTCATGGCGGGGATGGTGGCGGTGTTCTCGCTCACCGAGGGGCTGTTCGCCGACGGGGCACAGGGGGCGCAACCGGGGACCGCCGGCGTCAACTTCGGCCCGTTCCTCTTCCTCGCCAGTGCGACCACGCTGTTCGTCACCATCACCGCGCTCGTGACGTGTCACAAGTCCATCGCGGGCGAGCGCGACTCCGGGAGCATGAAGCTCCTGCTCGGGCTGCCACACTCCCGGCTCGACGTCCTGCTCGGGAAGACGGTCGGCAGAACCGCGGTGCTCGCGCTCCCCATCCTGCTCGGGTTCGTGTTCTCGTACCTCGTCGCGCTGGGCTACGGCGTCGACTTCCCGTTCGGCCAGTACGTCCTGTTCGCCCTCCTGACCGTGTTGTTCGCGTTCGTCTACGTGAGTATCGTCGTCGGCGTGTCGGCCACGACCGGCTCCAGCTCGCGGGCCACGACCCTCGCGATTGGCATCTTCTTCGTGTTCGAGATCATGTGGGACGTGGTTCCCACGGGAGCGCTGTTCCTGGTGAGCGGCTTCTCGCTCCCGGTAAACCCCGCGGACTACCCGGCGTGGTACTACCTCGTGACGTGGCTCGCCCCCAGCGGGGCGTACAACGCGGCTCGCGAGGCCGTCCTGCCGGAGTCCGCGGCGGTGTCGCTCCCGGCCGACGCCTGGTTCCTCGAGCCCGCTCTCGGCTTCGTCTTCCTCGGGTTCTGGGTCGTCCTCTCGCTCGGGCTGGGCTACCTCCGGTTCAAGCGCGCCGACCTCTGACGGCGGCGACCGGGCCACCGGGCCACCACGCCACCGCGACCCGGAAGAAGACCTATACAACCGGCGAGAGATGACTCGCGCATGGCCGCCATCGACTGCCGCGGCGTCACCAAGCGCTACGGCGCAGTCACCGCCCTCCGCGACCTCGACCTCACGGTCGAATCCGGCGAGGTGTTCGGCTTCCTTGGGCCTAACGGGGCCGGGAAGTCGACCACCATCGACATCCTGTTGAACTACACCTACCCGACCGCGGGCGAGGTGGAAGTCCTCGGCATGGACGCCGAGGAAGAGACGGTCGCGGTGCGCGAACGGACCGGCGTCCTCCCCGACGGCTACGGCCCGCTGGGGGAGATGACCGGACGAGAGCACGTCGAGTTCGCCATCGAGGCGAAACAGGGGTACGAGGAGCCGATGGCCCTGCTGGAGCGCGTCGGCATTCCGGACGCCGCCGACCGGCCCGCCACGGGCTACTCGAAGGGGATGCGCCAGCGCCTCATGCTCGCGATGGCGCTGGCTGGCGAACCCGACCTCCTCATCCTCGACGAACCGTCGACCGGGCTGGACCCGGCCGGCGCACGCGAGATGCGCCAGATCGTCCTCGAAGAGGCAGACCGCGGTGCGACCGTGTTCTTCTCCAGCCACATCCTCGAACAGGTCGAGGCGGTGTGCGACCGCGTCGGCATCCTGAGCGAGGGCCGCCTCGTCGCCATCGACACCATCGACGGACTACGCGATGCGGCCGGCGCGACCGGGCAGGTGACGGTCCACCTGGATTCGGCTCCCGACGGCCTGCCGGGGAGCATCCGGGCGCTCGACGGTGTCTCCTCGGTCGAGGCGTCGGGCCGGACCCTCACCGTGGGCTGTGAGAACCGGGCGAAGGGGATGGTCGTCCAGGCCTGCTTCAACGCCGGCGCGACCGTCGAGAACCTCGAGACGAGTGAGGCCTCGCTGGAGGACCTGTTCGTCGCCTACACCCAGGACGGCGGCGGTCGGCGCGCCCGCGAGACCGCCACCCCGGAGGCGGAGCGATGAGGTGGCGACTGGTCGCCGAGAAGGACTTCCACGACAGCCGGCGCTCGCGGAGCCTCTACGCCGGCGGCGTCCTGTTCGCGCTCCTCGGGCTCGCCATCGGCTACGCCTACGGGAGCAACGCGTCGGCCAGTTCGAGCGGTGCGACGCTCGTCTCGCTGTTGCTGGCCGGCTTCGTCTACCTGACGCCCCTGCTCGGGCTCGCGTTCGCCCAGGGCGACATCGTCACCAAGCGCGCCGACGGCGAACTGAAGGTGTTGCTCGGGCTGCCGTTCTCCCGCGCCGACTTCCTCTTCGGCACGTTCGTCGGCCGCCTCACGGTCGTGCTCACGCTCACGCTGACGCCGTTCGTGGCGTCACACCTCGTCGCGGCGGTGTACCTCGCGCCGTTCGACCTTCCCTATGCCATCCTCGCACTGCTGACGCTGACGGTGCTGGCGGTCGTCTTCGTCGGCCTCGCGACGGCCTTCTCCGCCGCCTTCAGTGGTCGCGCGCTGACCGTCACGGCCGCCTTCGGTGTCTTCTTGCTCTTCTTCCTCCGGGTCTGGCGGTTCATCCCGCTCGTCATCCTCTATGTGGCGAACGGGTTCTCGTTCCCGACCACGACACCAACCTGGGCCCGGGTGTTCGTCGAGTTCGGCCCCCTCACGTCGCTCCGGAATCTCGTCGTCGCGCTCGACCCGAAACTCGGCTTCGGCTTCGGCTTCGTCGGCACCACCGTCCCACCGAACCCACCCTGGTACCAGCAGCCGGCCGTCGCAGCCGTGGTTCTTGGCCTCTGGGCCACTGTCCCGCTCGGAATCGCGTACGTTCGGTTCCGGAAGGCCGACCTCTGAGTGGCCGGGCGAACCCCTCTATTTCCACTGGAGCCTGTGTGCTCTTGTCATGGGCGCTGAAAGAAGGGAGCAGGGTCAGCTACTGACGATGTCGGCCACCCCGTGGAGGTCCGTCACCTCGTAGGTCGCCGCCTCGGTGAGTTCCGTGTCCCGGCTGTGCTCGCGCCGGACGAACACCGAGTCCATCCCGGCGCGGTGGGCCGCGATGACGTCGGTATCGCTGTCACCGACGTAGACCGCCGAGTCGCCACCCAGGTCGGCCATCGCCCGGTCGAGGTAGTGCGTGTTCGGTTTCTTCTTCGTCAGGCTGTCGATGGTCATCTCGCGGCCGTAGTAGGTGTCGAAGACGGTGTGGAGGTCGAAGTGGTCGAGGATGAATTCGATGGTGCTGTGGTGGTTGCTGCTCACGACGCCCATGGGCTGGTCGAGGTCGGTGAGGCCCGTCACGTCGTCGTAGGTGTCACGGGTGCCGTCGCGGAACTTCGCAAACTGCGAGCGCTCGTCGTACTCCTCGCGGGCCGCCCACAGCTCCGCCGGGTCGAGGTCGTATTCTGTGGCGATATCGCGGAGGCCATCGGGGAACACGCCGCCGCAGAGGGACTCGACGTGGTCCTGCTCCGGGGAGTCGACGCCGACCGCGGCGAAGGCGTCCCGGATGGCCGCGGCCTGCGTTTCTGCGGCCGGGGGGTCGACGAGGACGCCGTCGTTGTCGAAGAGGACCGTATCGTACGCTGTCACGTGTCGAGGCTACCGGGGGGTGGCAGTTGGGTGTTTCGGGGGGTGGCCGTGGTTCTCGACGACGAGGACTATGTAGCCCGACGCCGAGTTCCCACCATGGCAATCGTCGCAGAGATACTCCTCCGGTCGCAGGACCTCCCCCTGGTCCGCCTCGCAGGCTCGCTGCCGAACGGCGAGATATCGCTCTCGAACGCCATCCCGATGGAAGACGACACGTACCTGTTCATGGTCAGCGTGGACGAGACCTCACACGAGACGTTCCAGTCGGGACTGCACCGGCAACCCGAGATCGACGACTGGACGGAGATCGGCCGGACAGCGGAGGGCTGGTTCTACCAGGTGTTCGTCGACGCCGACCCGTCGCTGTTCGACGCGCACGACCCGGCCGAATTCGCGGGCGTCATGCTGGAGGCGACCATCACCGGCGAGGGCGTGGTCGAACGGAAGGTGTTCTCGGACTTCGACTCGTTCACCACGTTCCAGGACTGGTGTGCCATGTCCGACCTCTCGCTCGAACTGCTGAACATCGCCACGGACCCCGAGAACCCCGAGGAACGGGCCCGGTTCGGCCTCACCGACAGACAGTACAGAGCGGTGTCGCTCGCGTTCGCTGGCGGGTACTACGACTCGCCGCGGCGGATGTCGACGCAGGAACTCGCCGACGAACTCGGCATCGCGGCGGCGTCGGCGTCGGACCTCCTCCGCCGGGCCGAACACCAGTTGCTGAGCCAGACGCTCGGCCCGAAGCACCACTTAAAGACGCTTACTGCCTAGCAGATGACTCTCCCGTCCGACGCCGGTAGCGATACGTGATGTCAGACGAGACAACTTCGACAGGACTGGCCCAGCGCTCACTCGACGACGACGTGGCAATCGTGACCGGTGCGTCCTCCGGAATCGGTGAGGCGACCGCCGAGGCACTTGCTGCGGCGGGCGCGACGGTCGTTCTCGCGGCCCGCCGCCTCGACGAACTGGAGACCCTCGCGGACCGTATCGAATCTGACGGCGGCGACGCGCTCGTCGTCCAGACCGACGTGACCGAGGAGGACGACATCGACGACCTCGTCGAGACGACCACCGACGAGTTCGGGCGTATCGACATCCTGGTCAACAACGCGGGTGTGATGCTCCTCGAACCGCTCGAACGCGCCGAGCGCTCGAACCTCCGCCAGATGGTCGAGGTCAACCTCCTCGGGCTGATGAACCTCACCCACGCCGTGTTGCCGACCATGCAGGAGCAGGGGACGGGCCACGTCGTGAACGTCTCCTCCGTCGCGGGCCGCCGCGCCCGGGCCAACGTGAGCGGGTACAACGCGACGAAGTTCGGCGTCAACGCCTTCACGGAGGCCGTCCGGCAGGAGGTCACGACCGAGAACATCCGGACGACCATCATCGAACCGGGCGCGGTCGAGACGGAACTGCCCACTCACATCACCGACGAACAGATGCTGGAACAGCTCGCGGAGATGGAGATGCCGACGCTCGCGCCCGACGACATCGCCCGCTCCATCGTGTACGCGACGACGCAGCCAGAACACGTGAACGTGGCCGAGCTGATGGTCATGCCGACCGGACAGGAGTAGCACCGGGCGACTGGGCAGGAGTAGTCCCGGGCGACCGGGCAGGCGTATACGGCGGAGGAGCATTTGTGGGTAGCGCTACCCTCGGTACGCTCGTTCGAGCCGTATTTTCGGTCGAATATCCGTCAGTCACACCGTCTAGTGCGAGAACTCCCCCGTTCTCGAGAACGGCGTATCGCTTGCTGTCGGCCGCGATGGCATTTCGCCAGGTCGCGCCACCACTCAGTTACCCTCGAGTCGCTCGGCGAGGTGTCGACCGTTCGTATATGTTCCACAAATGTCATTATGGTGGCCGAACTGGTCGAGTTGTCGAAATGTCCGCGCTGCCAGCTGCGGTGGTATGCACCATCGCCATGGAGATACTCATCCAGTTCGGCTCGCAGTACTTCGGCTACAGCGACGTACAGAACGAGCTGTGTGACGGGGACCTCATCTCCGAGATCGACCCCTGCTGAACCGAGGGCATCCTAACGAAATCCTTTCGTTCACCACTACCCACACCCGAGATGAAACCTGACATGTTCCGACGCGCCGCGGGTTTCAGTGTCGACGTCGTCGCACTCGCCACCGTCGCCCTCCACCCGTTCCCGTTGTACGTCGTCCTGCTGCTGTACTGGGCCGACGTGGTCGTCGGGACGCTCCGACAGGTCGCGGAGACCGTCGTCGCGGCACCACGCGAGGCGTACTCCCCGACCGACCCGCCGGCGATCAGCCGGAACGGCGACCCGAACCCGTTCCGGTTCCTCGTCCCGAAGCTCGGCACGTTCAGCCCGGTCTCGTTCCTGCCACCCATCGCGGTCCACAACCTCAAACCGGGCGCGGTGGGCGTCTTCGCGGTCTCACTGAGTACGCTCGCCGTCGCACTGACTGCGACGGTGCTCGACCCGCAGTTCGCCGTTGGCGCGTGGCCCACGAGCGGGTTGCTCGTCCTCGGTGGGCTCACCATCGTGGTGAAACACGGCTGGCGGTTCCGGTGCTTCCTCGGCCCGGTCCGCCGACCAGCGACCCGTGCCGTGCCGTTCACGGGGTGGGTGGCGTCGGTCCTGTTGGCGCTCCCGGTCGTCGCCGTCGACACCGTTCACGGGAGTCCTGACGTCGACCCGGCGACCGGCTTCGCCGCGCTCGCGTTCGTGCTCGTCGTCGGGCGAGTCGCCTACGGGGCACGTGGTGAGTCGTCAGGTGACGGAGCGACCCCGTTCGAACTGTCCGAACCCACGGGGGGCCCGACCGGCCGGTTCCGGGCCGACCCGCGTGCGGTTCGAATCGGGGGCGTGATCGACGGCCTCCTCCCGAGACTGGAGTGGAACGTCCTCAACGTCGCTGCCAGGGTCATGGCCCTGCTCACGCTCGCTCTCGGGTGCTTTCTGGCCGCTGGCGCGGGCGGATTCGACCCGGTCCCGTCGCTCGTCGCCGGCGTCACGGTCGCGTTCGTTGTGGCGGCGCTCGCCTTCGGCCTCGCGGGTGTCGTCCACTTCGCACTCGCGTTCGGGGCGATGGAGTACCGACTCTCCGACGAGGAGCTGGTGGCGTACGACACGCGGCTCGATGCTGTCCAGTGGCGCGCGCCGCTGGACGCGGTTCGAGCCGTCTCGGTCGAACGAGGGCTCTGGACGGCACCGCCGGGCACTGATGTGGCGATGGTCACGCTCGACCGCACCGACCTGGACGTCGAACAGTCACCGTACGGGTTCTACCGCCAGACCCTCGCGTACGTCGAGAATCCCGAGCGCGTCGCGGACCGACTTCGGCGCGCCACCGAACGACGGGAGGAGACGAATGCCGTGCACGAGCGTGCCGGACAGGAGTAGCACGGGGTGACCGGTACAGACCGAAACCGGACAGACGGTCGACGACGCTGGTCAGAGGTCAGGCGACTACCGTCTCCGTCTCCTCGAACTCGAACGTGACGCCCGTCAGCTCCTCCGAGACCGCCCCCGAGACCGCCCAGAGCCGGCGCGCCGTTTCGTGGTCGTACGACTTCGCGTTCGACGTGACGCGGGTCGGTGGGCCGCGCATCTCCATGAACCCGCCTGGGCCGAAGTAGTGGCCGCCGTCGACGTTCGTCGCGGTCGTGCCGGTGACGATGACCGTGCGGCCCGTCTGGTCGGGGATATGTGCCGCGGTCCAGTTCGTGTGTGGTTCGGTTGGTGCCATTACCCCAGAGCAGGAGGGCTACCGGCCTGAGAATGACCCTCGCTGGTTAGATCATTTATAAACTACTCGTCGACCCACGCCGTCACGCCGTGGGCTTCCAGCACCGCCCTGAACCCGTCCTCGTCGATGGTCGGCACGTCGTTCGCGTCGGCGTCGTCGCGCTTGGACTGGCCGGGATTGTCGCCGATGACGAGGTAGTCGGTGTTGCCAGACACCGAGGAGGTGGCGCTCCCGCCGTGGCGCTCGACGAGGTCCTGGAATTTGCTCCTGGATTCCGAGAGCGACCCCGTGAACACGAACGTCAGGCCGTCGAGTTCGTCGGCTCCCGCGACCTCGTAGGGCTGTGGATCGACACCTGCCGCGTGCAGGTCGTCGAGGACACGCTCGTTCGCCTCGCTCTGGAAGAAGTCGACGATGGTCTCGGCGACGATGGGGCCGATGTCCTCGATACCCCGAAGACGCGCCTCGTCGCCGGCTTCGGCGGCCTCGCGCAGGGCCTCGAACGTCTCGAACTCGCCGGCGAGGGCGCGGGCGGTCTCGGGACCGACCTTCTGGATGCCCAGTGCGGCGAGGAAGTCCGGCAATTCGGGTGCCTTCGTCTGCTCTATCTCCGCCAGCAGCTTCTCGGCGCTGCGCTCGCCCCAGCCCTCGAGTTCGACGAGGTCCGCCTGGGTGAGTCGATAGAGGTCCGCGATGCCGTCGGTGACCAGCCCCGCTTCGGCGAACTGCTCGACGGTCTCCGCGCCGAGTCCCTCGATGTCGAGGCCGGTGTCGCTCCCGTAGTGCTCCACGGAGCGTTTCAGCTGCGCGGCACAGCCGAGGCCGCCCGAGCAGAACGCCATCGGCCCGTCGCGCTCGATTGCGCTGTCACAGACGGGGCAGGTCTCGGGCAGTTCGAAGTGGCCCTCGCTGTGTTTCTCGACGACTTCGGCGACGTAGGGAATCACGTCGCCGGCGCGTTCGAGGCGGATCTCGTCGCCGACGTTCAGGTTCATCTCCTCGATCTCGCTCGGGTTGTGCAGGCTGGCCCGCGAGACCGTCACCCCGCCCACGTCGACCGGTTCGAGCAGGGCGACCGGGGTGATGCGCCCGGTCCGGCCGACCTGCACCGCGATGTTCGCCAGCGTCGTAACCTCGGTCCGGGCGGGGAACTTGTAGGCGTAGGCCCACCGGGAGGCCCGGGCGGTCGCACCCAGTTCGTCCTGTTTGGCCACGTCGTCGACCTTGATGACCACACCGTCTATCTCGTAGTCGAGGTCGTCGCGCTCCGCCAGCAGCCGGTCACGGTAGGCGATGGCGTCCTCGACGTCGCAGTCGGTCTCGACCCGGTCGTTCAGGGGCAGGCCCATCTCGGGGAACGCCGCCAGCGCCTCGGAGTGGGTCCCCCACCCGTCGGAGGCGTCCAGCACGTCGAAGAAGAAGATGGAGAGGGGGCGTTCCGCGACCACGCTCGGGTCCTGCTGGCGGATGGTGCCCGCGGTCGCGTTCCGGGGGTTCGCGAAGGGGTCGTCGCCGCGCTCGACGCGCTCCTTGTTGTATTCTTGAAACGCTTCCTTCGGCATGTACACCTCGCCCCGGACCGCCAGATAGTCGGGGTAGTCCCCGCGCAGGCGCTGGGGGAGCGCGCCGATGGTTCTCGCGTTTCTCGTCACGTCGTCGCCCTCGTAGCCGTCGCCGCGGGTCGCGGCCCGGGTGAGCGTCCCGTCCTCGTAGATGACCTCGAGGGAGACCCCGTCGAACTTCGGCTCGCAGACGTAGGACACGTCGCCGACGGCCCGGCGAACCCGCTGGTCGAACTCGCGGACGTCCTGTTCCTCCCCCGACGAATCGATGGAGAGCATCGGTGCGACGTGCTCGACCGTCTCGAAGCGGTCGACCGGTTCGCCGCCGACCCGTCGAGTCGGGGAGTCCTCGGTCTGGAGGTCGAATTCGTCCTCGAGTTCCTGCAGGCGCGAGAACAGCACGTCGTAGACGCGGTCCGGAATCACGGGGTCCGCCTGGACGTAGTAGCGCTGGTCGTGGTAACGAAGCGCCGCGCGAAGCTGGGCGGCCTGCTCGCGCGCCGTCTCTTCGTCGACCGCGGAAACCGGCTCGAAGTCTGTCGGTGGGTCCGAAACGTAGGGATTGTCCGCGAGTTCGGCCTCGTTCATTGGTCTCGCCTTCGCTTTGGTCGAATGTAAATGACCCTTCTCGTCCCGACCGTCAGCGGTGCAGCCACCGCCCCAGCACCAGCAGTGGCACCCACACCACGGCGAAGAACAGCGCCGCGACGCCGGCCCCGAGGACGTTGTCGATCGCGCTGTCGAACGACCCCGAGAGTAGCTGCTCGGGGAGCGTCGGGAGCGCGAGACTCACCGGGAAGAACAGGACCGGGAGCGCCAGCAGCTGCAGGGCGAGACCGACCGCGTCCCGCAGGGAGTCCTCGCGGGCGAGGAGGAAGGTCCCGACGACCCACGCCACGAACCCGACGGGCAGCGCGACCCAGCCGAGCGTGATGGTCGCGAGGAACGCGGCGGGCCCGAGGACCAGGCCGGCGAGGACGCCGACCGCACTGGTCCCGAGTTCGGTTCCGAGCCGTTCGTCGCCAGGTGAGTGTGACGCCTCGTCCCGGGTCAGCGCGGCTTTCAGGCGCTCGGCGTCGTCGCGCGGGCCGAAGTCGACCTCGCAGTGCATGCAGTGGCGACTCGTCGTCCCGACACGGCCGCCACACTCCGAGCACCGGTAGTCCGCAGTCACGTGTGGTCCCCCCGCCATAGTTACTGACAGTTCGTGTGCCAGGGTCTTGAGCGTGAAGGGGAGTCTCGCACCCCTCTACGGGCGTGCTACCGTCGCAGCAACCAGCCCGCGACCAGCAAGGGGACCCACACCCCGGCGAGGAAGAGTTCCAGGAACACCAGTGCGGTGAGCCCGCCGACCAGCCCGGCGATGACGCCGACCACGAGGGCTTCGGTGTTCCGGGCTGAGGCTGTGCGCCGGACGCCCGGCACGGGGTAATCGGAACTGGTTACTACCGTGCCATTACTTGCCATCCAGTAAACCTAATTGACTTGCGTTCGAACCTCCATATATGTCCTACGACGGCCCGACACAGCTGTACATCGACGGCGAGTGGACCGACGCCGCGTCCGGCGAGACCATCGAGACGTTCGACCCGGCCACGGAGGAGCAGTACGCGGAGGTGGCCTGCGCCGGCCGCGAGGACGTCGACCGCGCCGTAGACGCTGCAGAGCGCGCCGCTTCGCGCGACTCCGAGTGGCGGCGCATGGGTCCGGGCGAGCGCGGCCGGAAGCTCGACGCGATGGCCGACGCCATCGAGGAGATGAAAGACGAGATCGTCCTCGTCGAGTCCCACGACAACGGGAAGACGCCGTTCGAGGCCGCTATCGACGTGGGGATGGTCGTCAAGACGTTCCGGTACTACGCCGGCTGGACCGACAAGGTGACCGGCTCGACGGTCCCCGTCGACGGCCCGCGCCTGAACTACACCCGCCGCGAACCCCTCGGGGTCACCGCCCACGTCTCGCCGTGGAACTACCCGTTCCAGCTCGCGGGGCGCTCGCTCGCCCCGGCGCTGGCCTGCGGGAACACCTGCATCCTGAAGCCCTCCAGCCAGACGCCGCTGTCGGCGCTGTACTACGCGAAGGCCGCCGAGGAGGCCGGCCTGCCCGATGGCGTGATGAACGTCCTGCCTGGCGAGGGTAGCGAGGCGGGCGACGCCCTGACGACCCACGAGGGCGTCGAACACGTCGCGTTCACGGGCTCGACCGAGATCGGCAAGCGGGTCATGGAGTCCGCCGCCGAGAACGTCACCGGAGTCACGCTCGAACTCGGTGGGAAGGGTCCACAGCTCGTCTTCCCCGACGCCGACCTCGACGACGCGGCCGGCGGCGTCCGCAACGGCATCTTCATGAACTGCGGACAGATGTGCTGGGCCGGCTCGCGCCTGGTCGTCCACGAGGACGTCCACGACGAGGTGGTCGACCGGGTGGTCGAGATGGCCGAGTCCACGCCGCTGGGCTCCGGCATCGACG
This sequence comes from Haloarchaeobius pelagicus, assembly GCF_051207375.1. Taxonomy (NCBI): domain Archaea; kingdom Methanobacteriati; phylum Methanobacteriota; class Halobacteria; order Halobacteriales; family Halorubellaceae; genus Haloarchaeobius; species Haloarchaeobius pelagicus. Next base: position 870,623 of record NZ_JBPJZD010000002.1, read on the forward strand.
ACGACGGCCGGATGGGCCCGCTCGTGTCCGCCGACCAGTTCGAGACGGTCGCCGAGTACGTGAACGAGGCGAAAGCACAGGGTGCGACCATCGCCACCGGCGGCGGTCGCCCCGCTGACAAGGAGGACGGCTACTTCTTCGAGCCGACGGTCCTCACCGACGTCACGAACGACATGGCCGTCGCCCGCGAGGAGATATTCGGGCCGGTCCTCTCGGTCATCGAGGTCGAGAGCGAGGAGGAGGCACTCGAAATCGCCAACGACTCGCCGTTCGGCCTGATGGCCGGCATCTGGACGAACGACATCACCCGCGGGCACCGCCTCGCGGAGAACCTGGACTACGGGATGGTCTCCATCAACGAGTACCCGGTCACGTTCCCGCAGACGCCCTTCGGCGGCTACAAGCAGTCCGGCAACGGCCGCGAACAGGGAGAAGAGGCCATCCGCGAGTACACGCAGGTCAAGAACGTGAACGTCAACCTCGGCTGAGCTAGAGCACGACCAGCGACTCGGTCCGTTCCTTCAGCGCCCGGTTCATCGCCTCTATCCCGTCACGAATCGACGCCTCGGTGAACATCTGGTCGGCCGAGATACCGGTGAACGAGACGCGCTGGACGACGCGGGTCTCTGCGTCGTCATTCGGGTCCAGCTCGATGGTGTGACGCTCGCGGAACAGCATGGGGGCGAGGTACTCCGCGGTCCATTCCAGCCGGTCGTGCTCCTCGACTGCGGTGAGTTCCGGTTCGAGTCGGATGGTCCGGCCGCCCTGGGCGGCCAGTCGAACCTCGATGCGACTCCCCTCGCTGGCGGTGCCGCGTGCGTCTGTCATGTACGGGTTCCACTCCGAGTACTGCTCGAAATCTGTCAGCACCGTCCAGACGACGTCGGCTGGCGCATCGATGTCGATCGCCGTCTCGACTTTGTTCATGCCCGAGAGACGGGCCCGAGGGTGATGACGATACCGCACGGGCGTGAAACGTACATGTTGGGGAACACGGTCCTCCCGTTCCAAGGGACTGAGAATCGGCCTGACACTCTTTGTCCCTGGCGGGCCGTTTCCTACCTGGGCCGCGACGACCCGTTCGGTGCTCACACCCACCCCGAACTGTCACCGTCGCCCCACCGAACCCAGCGATACTGGGGCCCTGCCCGGTGTCGCGCTGCGAACCCACCGAGCTACCACATCTATCTCACCTTTTCGCGCTTCCATCACTCACCGAGCCACGGCCGTCGGTCCCATCCAATATTGCCGTAACTGTGGGTTATACGAGCATGGAGAAATATGCACCACGTACATGAGCAAGGACGAGGATTCTCGCTTCGACACCCGCGCAGTCCACGCGGGGCAAGAGCCAGATTCGGACACAGGGGCCCGAGCCCCGCCACTGTACCAGACCACGTCGTACGTGTTCCCCGACGCTGACGACGCCGCGGCCCGCTACGCGCTCGACCGGGAGGACTTCATCTACTCGCGCATCTCCAACCCGACCGTCGAGACGCTCGAAGACCGCCTGGCCGCGCTCCACGACGCCCCCGGCGCGGTCGCCACCGCCAGCGGGATGGCCGCCCTCGACGCCATCACGTTCGTGCTCGCGGAGGTCGGTGACAACGTCGTCTGCTCGACCGACACCTACGGCGGCACCACCTCCTACCTCTCCAAGGCGGCCTCTCGTCGTGGCATCGAGGCGCGCTTCGTCGACACGCTCGACCTCGACGCCTTCCGTGAGGCGGTCGACGAGAACACCGCCTACGTCCACCTCGAGAGCATCGGGAATCCCTCACTCGTGACCCCCGACTTCGAGGCCGTCGCCGACATCGCCCACGAGGCCGGCGCGCCCCTCGTCGTCGACAACACGTTCGCCACACCCGCACTCTGTCACCCCGTCGAGCACGGCGCGGACGTGGTCTGGGAGTCCACGACGAAGTGGCTCCACGGCTCGGGGACGACCGTCGGCGGCGTCGTCATCGACGGCGGCACCTTCGACTGGAACGCCCACGACTACCCCGAAATCGGTGGCGAGAACCCGGCCTACCACGGTATCGACTTCTCCGATTTCGACGCCCCGCTCGCCGCCGCGGTCCGCTATCGCTCCGTGCGGACCCTCGGCAACCAGCAGTCGCCGTTCGACGCCTGGCAGACCCTGCAGGGCCTGGAGACGCTGGGCCTGCGGATGCAGCGCCACTGCGAGAACGCCACCATCCTGGCCGAGCACCTCGCCGACCACGAGGACGTGGCGTGGGTCACCTACCCCGGTCTGGAGGAGCACCCGACCTACGGCAACGCCAGCGAGTACCTCTCTGGCTACGGCGGGATGATCGCCTTCGGCCTCGAGGACGGGTTTGAAGCGGGGAAACGCTTCTGCGAGAACGTCGAGATAACCTCGTTCCTCGCGAATATCGGCGATGCGAAGTCCCTCGTCATTCACCCCGCCAGCACCACCCACGCACAGCTCTCCGAGGAGGAACAGCTCGCCGCCGGTGTCAGACCCGACATGCTGCGGTTCTCGGTCGGCATCGAGGACCCGGTTGACATCCTGCGCGACGTCGAGGCGGCCATCGACGCGGCGACGGAGGGAGCATGAGCAACGAACAGGACACGACCTCGCTGGGCGAGTTCACCTTCCAGTGCGGCGAGTCCATCGAGGACCTGGAGATCGCCTACGAGACCTACGGCGAGTTCGACGGCTCGAACGCCGTCCTGGTCTGTCACGCCCTCACCGGCAGCCAGCACGTCGCCCGCCGTCCGGGTGCCGACGAGGGAACCGCCGGCCAGGCTCGCGCCTGGTGGGCGGACGTGGTCGGGCCGGGCAAGGCCATCGACACCACCGAGTACTACGTCGTCTGCGCGAACGTTCCGGGGTCGTGCTACGGCTCCTCCGGCCCGGCCAGCGAGGGCCCCGACGGTGAACCCTACGGGACCGACTTCCCGCCGGTCACGGTCGGCGACTGGACCCGCGCCCAGCGCCGCCTGCTCGACGATTTAGGGGTCGGTCGCCTGCTCGCGGTCGTCGGCGGCTCGGTCGGGGGAATGAACGCCCTCGACTGGGCGGTCCGGTATCCCGACGACGTGCATCGCGTTGCCGCGGTCGCGACCGCGCCCCGGATCGACGCGCAGTGCCTCGCGCTCGACACCATCGCCCAGCGCGCCATCACGGCCGACCCGAACTGGAACGGCGGCCACTACTACGGCGATGACCAGCCGAACCCGGACCACGGCCTCGAACAGGCCCGCCGCATCGGCCACGTCATGTACCTCTCGAAGGCCTCCATGGAGCAGAAGTTCGGCCGCCGCGCCGCCGGCCGCGGGCAGTCCCGCGAGGCCCCCGACCCGGCAGGCGCGTTCTTCCCGTACCGCGACGTGGAGTCCTACCTCGACTACAACGCCGAGAACTTCGTCGAGCGCTTCGACGCCAACAGCTACCTCTACCTGACCCGCGCCATGGACGACTACGACATGTCCGCGGGGTACGAGTCCGATTCCACGGCGCTCGGCGCGTTCGAGGGCGAACTGCTCACGCTCTCGTTTACCGGCGACTGGCACTTCACGACCGGGCAGGCCGAGGCACTCGCGGAGTCGGCCCGCGAGGTCGGTGTCCGGTGTGCCCACCACGTCGTCGAATCCGACCACGGCCACGACGCCTTCCTCGTCGAACCCGGCAAGGTCGGCCCGCCGCTCGCGGACTTCCTCGACGAGGGCGTCGACGGGAAGTCGGTCACCGATACCGTGGAATCAGACGACGAGGGTGACGTGCACGCGCCGGTGCACACCAGCCTGTTCTCGTAGAACGAGTCGGTCTTTCTGTCAGAAGACGCCTTTCTCCGAAAGCAGCTCCTGCAGCTCCGCCATCGTCTTCACCGTCTCGTCACACGACGGGGCGACGGCGGGCTTGGGTTCGAAGCCGACCGCCAGCCCCGCGACCTCGAGCATCGGCAGGTCGTTCGCGCCGTCACCGACGGCGACGGTATCCTCGATGGGGACCTCCATCTCGGCGGCGTAGTTCCGCAGCGCGGTGTCCTTGGTCCCCTCGATGAGCGGCCCCTCGACCCCGCCCGTGAGGACGCCGTCCTCGACCGGCAGGCGGTTCGAGACGATGGCGTCCACGCTGACGCCCTCGCGCTCGAGGGCGGCCTTCACGCCGCGCTGGAAGCCGCCGGTGAAGATGGCGACGACGACGTCGTGGTCGTTCAGTTCGCGGATGAGGTCGGCCGCGCCCTCGCGCAGTTCCACCTCGTCGAAGGCGGCCTGTGCCTCCTCGTCCGCGAGGTCGGCCAGCAGGCCCGCGCGCTGGCGCAGGCTCTCCGCATAACCGATCTCGTCGTTCATCGCCCGCTGGGTGATCTCGGTCATCTGGTCGGCGACGCCCATGCGGTTGCCGAGCAGGACCGTCATCTCCGAGTCCGAGAGGGTGCCGTCGAAGTCGAACGCGACGAGTGTCATGTGCGCCAGTGTGTCGCGGGGGTGCATGAAAACCTCGGTCCCGGCGACGTTTCGCGACGCTCAGAACGAGGTCCAGTGCCGGGGACCGGCGTCGACGCCCCGGACCCGGAGCTGGCGGCCGTCCTCGCCGTCTCTGACCTCGACCAGCCCGTCGAACACCTGCTTCAGCACGTCGAGTGCGTTGTCGGCCGTCGGCGTGTCGAGGATGAAGACGCCGGTGTACCCCGCGGACTCGACGCGGCCGGTCATGACGTGGAAGAACTGGAACACGCGCCGGAGTTCGGTGTACATGAGGACCGTCGAGGAGGTGTGCAGGCCGACACCCGCGGTGTCGACGGACTCGTCCTCGTGGAACCGGCGCAGGAACTCGCTCGCCCGGATGCCGATGCCGGTCAGGTCACCGGCGTTGGTCACGTAACGGCGGTCGGTCGAGTCCTGCGTCCCGTCGAACCCGCGCTGGCGGCTCACGCAGTCGACCAGTCCGAGCTGGGCCACGTCGGGGTCGACGTCCCGGTACTCGCGCTCGATGGTCTCTGCGGCCTTGCGGGTCGTGACGATGGCGGTCGCGTTGGCCACGTCGTCGTCACGGCTGAGTAGCTCGTACATCAGCTGTCGCTTGCTCGTCATCGCGGGGCCAGCGACGAGCAGGTTCGTCCCGGGCGAGAGCGACTCGGCGGAAAGCGACAGGTCGGCGCTTCGACTCACTGCCACGTGTTCGTGCAGGTGGCATTTCAAACCCGCACCTACGTCGATCCCCTCGGCGGCGTGAGCACTGCGAGTCGTTATCGGCGCCGATGCCCTATCTGTCGGCAGTGTCCGCGGTCGCAGACGGCTGCGACCGGACGGGGGGAACATGGCTATCCGACGACTCACCCGACAGCTTCATCGAATCGTCCACTGGTCGGCCCACGACGCACGGGCCGGCCGGGAACCGACGCGGGCGCTCGACGGCGAGCGCGACCTGTACGAGGTGTCCACCTGGGAGCCACGCACGGCGTTCGACCGGTTCGCACTCGGTGCAGAGCGAATCGCCGGCGGGTACTGGAAGGTGCTGTTCCTCGGCATCCTCTTCCTGCTCGCGGCATTCTCCGTCGTGGCGGCCCTGCTCGTGCTCTGGCTGGTGCCCGGTCTCGGGCGCTACACGCTGCTGTCGGTCCTGCTCGCGTTCGCCATCACGGCCTATCTCTGGTACGCGTTCGCCAGCCCGCAGCTGCCGCTGCAGCCGCTGGTGGTCACCTTCGCGCTTGCGCTCCCGCTCACCATCCTGGCGGGGACCTGGAACACGACGTTCCGGGGCGTCGAGACCCTGCCGTTGCTGGGCGTCGTGCTGTACGCGTTCCTGGTCGTCGCGCCGGCCGAGGAGGTCGCGAAACTGCTGGCGGTTCGGCTGTACGCCTACGCCGACGACCGCCAGTTCTCGCGGGTCGTCGACGGGGCGGTGTACGGGGCGGTCGCGGGCCTGGCGTTCGCGACCGTCGAGAACTTCAGCTACATCTTCCAGGAGGCGATGGTCGTCCTGTCGCGACAGCCCTACGCCCCGCTACGTTTCGTGCTGGGCGACGTGGCTGCCACCCGGCTGTTCAGCGCGCCGGGCCACGTCCTCTACAGCGCCTTCGCGGGCTACTACCTGGGGCTCGCCCGGTTCAACCGCGAACACGCCGGCGCTATCGTGGTGAAGGGCCTGCTGGTCGTCATCCTCGTCCACGCGACGTTCAACGTTGTCGTCGCCGAGGCGTTGCCGGACTTACTCGGCTTGGGGGACGTGGGCTGGTCGCTGCTGGTGCTCACCTACGACGGGGCGTTCGGGTACGTGCTGTATCGGAAACTATCGCGGTACCGGGACGCCTACGAGGCCGCGGCCGAGCGTGGGGGGTCGCCGCCGGGTGTCCCGCCGAGCGCCGCCCCACCGGGTGCCCCGACCGACCGGACGCTGGATGCGGTCGCCGGGAGCGGGTCGGTCCCCGAGGACGACGCCCCGCCCCACTGAGAACTGTTCACATCTATCGTGACACAACCTCTCATTCTACGAAATTCAACCGTTACAGGAAGCGTTAACACTGCCGAGGTGGTTGCCACGCGCATGAAGGTACTCGTGACCGACCCCATCGCGGACGCCGGCCTGGCCGTGCTCAGCGATGCGGGCCACGAGGTCGAGACAGCGTACGACGTGGAGGGCGACGCCCTCCTCGAAGCAGTGGCCGACGCCAACGGGCTCATCGTCCGCTCCGGGACGGACGTCTCCCGCGAGGTGTTCGAGGCCGCGGAGGACCTCGTCATCGTGGGGCGCGCCGGCATCGGTGTGGACAACATCGACATCGAGGCCGCGACCGACCACGGCGTCATCGTGGCGAACGCGCCCGAGGGCAACGTCCGCGCCGCGTCCGAGCACACGGTCGCGATGGCGTTCGCCGCCGCGCGCTCCATCCCGCAGGCGCACATCCGCCTGAAGGACGGCGAGTGGGCCAAGGGCGACTACCTCGGCACCGAGGTCAACGGCAAGACCCTCGGCGTCGTGGGCCTCGGCCGCGTCGGCCAGGAGGTCGCCAAGAAGTTCCATAGTTTAGGAATGGACCTCGTCGCGTTCGACCCGTACATCTCCGAGGAGCGCGCCGAACAGCTCGGTGCCGAACTCGTCGACCTCGACGAGTGTCTCGAGCGCGCCGACTTCCTCACCGTCCACGTCCCGCTCACGGACGAGACGGAGAACATGATCTCCGACGACGAACTCGCGAAGCTCGACGGCGGCTACGTCGTCAACTGCGCCCGCGGTGGCGTCGTCGACGAGGACGCGCTCGCCCGCGCCGTCGACGAAGGTACCCTCGCCGGGGCCGCGGTCGACGTGTTCGCGGAGGAGCCGGTCCCCGAGGACAACCCGCTGCTCGACATCGACGACGTCGTCGTCACGCCCCACCTCGGCGCGTCCACCGAGGCCGCCCAGGAGAACGTGGCCGTCTCGACCGCCGAACAGGTCGTCGCCGCCTTTGCGGGAGAGCCCGTCATGAACGCGCTCAACGCCCCGTCCATCGACGAGACGGCGTTCCCGCGTCTCAAGCCGTACGTCGAACTCGCCGAGACCGCCGGCAAGGTCGCCGCCCAGCTGCTCGACGACCGCATCGAGAACATCTCTGTGGTCTACCAGGGTGAGATCGCCGACGAGGACGTCGACTTCGTCACCGCCAGCGCGCTCAAGGGCGTCTTCCAGCCCCTGGAGTGGCAGGTCAACGCGGTCAACGCCCCGCGCATCGCGGAGGAGCGCGGCGTCGAGGTCACCGAGTCCAAGACCCGCTCCGCCGAGGACTTCCAGAGCCTCATCACGGTGAAGGTCTCCGACGGCGACGAGGAGGTCTCGGTGTGTGGAACCCTGTTCGCGGGTGACGACCCGCGTATCGTCCGCGTCGACGGCTACCGCGTCGACGCCATCCCGCACGGCCGCATGGTCGTCGCACGCAACGCCGACGAGCCCGGCGTCATCGGCCTCATCGGCAGCGTCATGGGCGACTACGGCGTCAACATCGCCGGGATGTTCAACGCCCGCGAGACCATCGGCGGGGAGGCACTCACCGTCTACAACGTCGACAGCGAGGTTCCTGAAGACGCGATTCAGGCGCTCCACGACGACGACCGCATCATCGAGGTGCGCCAGATCGTCCTGAACGGCGGCGAGTAAGGGACCACTGTTCTCGTTCGATTCGTTTTCGACCGCCGACCAGCCGAGGCTCAGGCGAGCAGCGACCGGAGACGCGCGAGCACGCCCGGTCCGGCTGCCGGGGTGGGTCGGTCGTCGGTCTCGTCGTGTCCGTCCAGAATCGTCTCGTACCGCTGTCTGAGTGCCTGTACCTGCGACTCGCGGGCGGCGAGGTCGCGTTCGAGTTCGTCGATTCGGGCCCTGAGGGCGGCGGCGTCGTGGTCGTCTCCGGTTGGCGACTGTTCGGCTAGGTCCGCGCCACTGGGAGCTGGGGTGGCGTGCTGTGACACGTATGTGACCAAGTACCACGGGTACAAGAAACGGTGGCAGACCGGCGACGGACGGGCGTCAGACGGGCGCGTTCTCGCCCCTGGGAACGGGCAGCACACATATGTATGACGCTGTGGAATTACAGGCAGATTCCCCCTCGAGATGGTCTCTTCCGAGCGCTTCGACGCGACGGTCTGGTGGTGTGACCGGGCAGATGCACTCCCGGCAGTTCCGGCCGACCTGCGGGTCCGGAAGGTGGGCGTCGAGGCGGCAGCCGACGCCACGTCCCCGGCCGACGTGGTCGTCTGCCCGCACGACCCGCCGGCAGCGGATGCGCGGTCGACCGCCGACGCGGTCGCCGGAGCGGTCGTCGCGGTGGTTCCACCGGACGGCGACCCATCCCCACTGTTCCCCGAGTCGCCGGGGTCGGTGACTGCGAGGGACCAGCGAATCGCGGCGGTCGTCCGTGACGGCCCTGGTGTCGAGACCCAGCTCGCGAACCGTGTGCGGGCCGTCCTCGACCACTCGGTCCGACGGGCGGACAGCGAACTCCTGCGGTCGCTCCTCTCTGACCTGCCCGACCAGATATTCTTCAAGGACGAGTCCTCACGGTTCGTCCGGGTCAGTGCGTCGGCGGCATCGGCGTACGGGCTCGACCCGGCCGACATGGTGGGACTCTCCGACTTCGACCTCATCGAGCGCGAGGACGTCGCCCGGGGGCTGTACGAGGACGAACAGCGCATCATGCGGACGGGCGAGCCCATCGTGAACAAGGTCGAACACTACGTCGGCGAGGACGACCAGGTCCACTGGGTGAGCACGACGAAGGCACCCCGACACGACGAGTCCGGCGCGGTGGTCGGTACCCTCGGGACCACCCGCGAGATAACCGAACGGATGCGCCAGGAACAGCTCATCCGCGCGCTGCATACGGTAACCCCGGACCTGATGGCGGCGACGAGTCCGACCGAGATCGCCCGTGTCATCGACGACGCGTCCCGGGACGTCGAGGACTTCCCGGACTTCCGACTCGCGCTGGCTGACGACGGTGGCGACCTCGAACTCGTCGACTCGGCGCGCTCGCTGCCGGCGCACTTCACGGGGGCGACCGACCCGTTCGAGCGGGCGTTCCAGACGGGGGAGCGACAGTTCGTGCGGGCCGACGGGAGCGCGGCCAGCACGCGGGCCGACGAGACCATCGTCGGGACCGACCAGGCGACCGACGTGGTCGCGGTCACCATCCCGCTCGGCGAGCACGGCGCGCTCGGCGTCTCGCTCGAGAGCGGGTCGTTCACGGCGTTCAGTCTGGACCTCGCGCAGGTTCTCGCGGCGAACGTCGAGGGGGCGCTGGCGCGGGCGCAGCGCGAGGCACTGCTCCGGCGGCGCGAGGCCGACCTGGCACGCCAGAACGAGCACCTAGAGGAGTTCGCGAGCATCGTCAGCCACGACCTGCGGAACCCGCTGTCGGTCGCGAAGGGGTACACCGAGGTCGCCATGGAGACGGGCGACACCGACCGGCTGGTGGACGTGGCCGACGCCCTCGACGAGATGGAGTCGATGACGACGGAACTGCTCACGCTGGCCCGGAAGGGGACGGTCGTCGACGAGACGGAGTCAGTCCGGCTCGACGCGGTCGCCCGGGAGGCGTGGGCGACCGCCGAAACGGGTGCGGCGCGGCTTGTGGTCCCAGAAACGGGGACGGTCGACGCCGACCGCGACCGGCTCGCCGAACTCCTCGGGAACCTGTTCCGGAACGCGGTCGAACACGGCGGGGCCGAGACGGTGACGGTCGCCGAGACGAGCGACGGGTTCCGGGTCGACGACGACGGCTGCGGGATTCCGGCAGACGAGCGCGAGGCCGTCCTCGAACAGGGGTACACCAACAGCGAGGACGGCACCGGCCTCGGGCTCTACATCGTCCGGTCTATCGCGGAAGCCCACGGCTGGTCGGTGGCCGTCGGAGAAACCGAGTCGGGCGGAATGCGGCTGTGGGTCGGTATCTGATTACTCGCCGAGGTGCTCCAGCACGCCCGCGGTGTCGCCCGGGACCGGTTCGGGGTCGGCCCCGGCCTCGGCGGCCGCGTCGGGGTCCTTGAGCAGGTGACCGGTCGTCAGGCAGACGACGCGCTCGTCGTCGTCGACGTCGCCCTGGTCGCGGAGCTTTCGCAGGCCGGCGACGCTCGCGGCGGAGGCGGGTTCGACGCCCACACCCTCGCCCGCGAGGTCGCGCTGTGCCGCGGTGATCTCCTCGTCGCTGACGGCGACGGCGGTGCCCCCGGTCTCGCGGATGCCCGGCAGGGCCTTCGGCGCGTTCACGGGGTTCCCGATGCGGATGGCGGTCGCGATGGTCTCGACCTCGTCCCAGCGGCGGGTCTCCTCGGCACCGTTCTCGATGGCCTCGACCATCGGGGCCGCGCCCTCGGCCTGCACGCCGGTGAGCTTCGGGACGTCCTCGGGCTCGATGGCCCCCGCCTGCACGAGTTCGCGGAAGCACTTGTACAGCGCCGAGGTGTTGCCCGCGTTGCCGACGGGGAGGACGATGCGGTCCGGGTACTCGCCATAGTCCTCCCTGTGCGCTTCGAGAATCTCCAGCCCGATGGTCTTCTGACCCTCCAGCCGGAAGGGGTTGAGCGAGTTCAGCAGGTACGCCTCGCCGCGCGACGCGAGGTCCTGGACGATGTCGAGGCAGGTGTCGAAGTTCCCGTCCACTTCGAGGATGCGCGCACCGTGGAGGGAGGCCTGGGCGACCTTCCCGGCGGCGACTTTTCCAGCAGGGAGGAGGACGAGCGTCTCGAGGTCGGCACGCGCCCCGTAGGCGGCGAGCGCGGCCGAGGTGTTCCCGGTCGAGGCGCAGGCGAGGCGGTCGACGCCGAGCTCCTGCGCGACGCGCACGCCCATGGTCATGCCGCGGTCCTTGAACGAGCCGGTGGGGTTCATCCCCTCGTGCTTGATTCGGAGGCTCTCGACGCCGAGGTCCTCCTCCAGCCGGGGCACCCGGTGGAGTGGGGTATCACCCTCGGGGAGCGTGACACCGACCTCGAAGGGGAGCGCGGCCGAGTACCGCCAGACGCCGCGGCCCTCGAACTCGTCCCAGGTGGGGAGGTCCGCGTAGCGGACTTCGAGCAGCGCGTCGCAGTCACAGGTGTATCGAATCTCGTCGAACGGTGCGTAGGTGTCGCCGCACTCGATGCATTCGAGCCAGACGCCGTCCTCGGCGTCGGCGGGGGCGTCGGGTGCCTCCGCGGTCAGCGAGAGAGAACTCATTATCGGCGGATTGCGCTACGCGGGCAAAAAGACGCAGGTTTCCGCGAAACGCTGCCGTGTCGTTTTTATTCTCATACTAGTTCGTCGATTGCGTCGAGGAACGCCTGAAAGTCGTCAGCGCCGGCCTGTTTCGCGATACTCTGGAGCGTCCCGGTATCGAGTTCGTCGTGCATCGGGACGATGACCGTTCGCTTCTCGTCGGTCTTGGGATGGATATACCGGAGTTTGACGTGGATCCCGGTCTGCCCGACACGCCGGAAGCGCCACTTTTGGAGGGCTTTCACGATTTCTTTTCCGGAATACGTCCCTCTTGTCACTATTGTTGGGCGTTGCGTTTATCGTTTAAAAAGACACCCTTCTATCTCTACTTGATTCTGCAAGGCTGCCTGTTCAGAACCAGGGTGCGTCGGCAGATTCGGACGCATCATCCTCGTCAGCGACAGGCTGTTCGTAGAGTTCGAGTGCTTCCGCAAGGTTCGCAAGTGCCTCTGGCTTCGTCTTGCCCTGGCTGGCGATGCCAGTCCTCTCGTCCGTCGCGACGATATGGTTGTCACCGACGGTAATCGTGATGTTGTCGCCGTCGCCGGAGACGTCCTTGGCATCGACCATCTCAGTCGGTACTAGGACTGACTGCCGACATATGACTTACGCCAGAAGTAGAGCGGATAGCTAGTGCACCTTCAGGACGCTTCACTCCACCAACTCGCCGTCGAAGTCCTCGATGACCTCGTGGACGTTCTCGACCCACTGGTCGAGCGCGGTGTGGAGCCTCTCCTTGGCCTCGGGCAGGGGTTCTGCGGTGTACTGGTAGACGTACCCACCCGAATCGAGCAGGCGACGTTCTCGCGTCGCCAGCCCCCGCTCCAGCAGCGTCGACAGCGACCGGTTGACGTTGCTGCGGTCGCGTTCGAGTTGCGTGGCGAGTTCCTCGACGGTGCTGCCCGGCTGGTCGATGAGTGAGAGGTACGTCCGGGTCTCGTGCTGGTGGATGCCGAAGACACAGCTCATGACCTCGCGGAAGCCCGGATTGGGCTGTTCCATGAGGTCGCCGAGGTCGTCCGGCGTCGCATCTGCCATGGCGTGAGAAAGGAGGTGAATCGCCTAAAGGCTACTCCCCGCGGTCGATATCGATGTATCCCTGCTTCTCGATACACAGCCGCATCTCGTCCTCGGACTCGTGTTTGTGCAGGGTCGTGGGCGTGTCGCAGTAGAAGATCCGGCCGTCGTGGCGCAGGGTGACCTCGTGTTCGACTCCCAGCATCTCCGTCGTGATGAGGACACGTCGCCCATCCTTCATCGCGTCCAGTATCTCGTCTGCGGTGAGTTCTCCGGCGCGTGCGCGCAGTGGCTCCGGCATCGGTGTTCGAGTCGTACTCCGACGGCGCTCTACCTGATTCTTTCGACGCGACCTGTCACGGTAACCTCATGCTCACCTGGGGAGTGCATGGGCCGTGCCAACAAGCACCAGTGATTCCCGTATCCGGTGCCTATCTACTACTATGGCACCGGAAACCACAACTCCCACGACAATCGAAACGACCGAGAAGATGAAGGAATGGCAAGGGGGTGTCGTCGCGGGGCTGCTCGGCGGTGCCGTGTTCGGCATCCTCATGACCCTCCAGACGCCGGGCGTCATCGAGAACGGCATCCCGGCGCTGTTCGGGCTCTCCGGCGGCCTCATCGGGTGGTTCATCCACATGTCGATCGCGGCCGTCCTTGGTGTCGGCTTCGCCGCCGCGGTCCACTACCTGCCGTCGCTCATGTCGACGATGCAGCGCAGTACGCTGGCCGGCCTCGCCTACGGGGCGGTGCTGTGGCTGGTACTCGCCGTGGTCGTCATGCCGGTCTGGCTGTCGGCCGTCGGGTTCGCCGGCGCACCGTCGGTCCCGAACATCAGCATGACGAGCCTCATCGGCCACCTCGCCTTCGGCGGCGTCGTCGGTGCGACGTTCCCGCTCGTCACCTACACGACCGGGACCACCGAAACGGAGACCGGTTCGCAGCCGCAGTGAGCTGCTGGTAATCCCACGACACGGCGTGCGTTCGGGACACACGACCGGGTCACGTCTTTTTATACCCACCCAGTCGTTCACGGTATGTCCACATCGACTGACGTGATCGACCCGATAGAGAGCCGTAACGCGATGGTGCTGGGGGGCGGAATCGCCGGGCTGGTCGCCGGGGTCGCGTTCGGCCTGCTCATCCAGTTCCAGCTCGACCGGATGACCGCAATCGGCGCGATGTACACGCTCGGCGAGCCGAGCCTGAGCCTCGGCTGGGTGGCCCACCTGGCTCACAGCGCCCTCTTCGGGGCGCTGTTCGGGGTCGTCGTCGACCGCGAACCTCTCCGTGAGAAGATAGGTGCGTATCACGTCGGTGCCGGCACGGCCGTCGCCTTCGGCGTCGCGCTGTGGGCACTCAACATCGTGTTCCTGTGGCCGCTCTGGCTGAACAACGTCGGCTTCGGCCCGGGGCTACCGATTCCGAATCTCGCCATCATGCCCCTCGTCGGGCACGTCGTCTACGGGCTGTTGCTCGGAATCGGGCTGGCGATACTCGTCAGAACCCGCGCACTACACTAGTCAGCAGCGCCTTCTGGGCGTGCATGCGGTTCTCCGCCTGCTGCCAGATGAGTGAGCGCTCGCCCTCGATGGTGTCGTCGTCGACCTCCTCGCCGCGGTGGGCGGGCAGGCAGTGCATGACCTTCGTGTCCGAGCCCGAGAGCAGGTCCTCGTTGAGCTGGAAGCCGTCGAAGGCGGCGACCTTCTCCTCGCGTTCGTCCTCCTCGCCCATGCTGACCCAGACGTCGGTGTACACCACGTCGGCGTCGGCGACCGCCTCGGCCGGGTCGTGGGTGACCGTGGGCTCGTCGCCGAGGTCGGCACACGCCTCCAGCGTCTCCTCGCTGAGGCCGTAGCCCTCGGGCGTCGCCACGGTCAGGTCGATACCGGTCATGGCACAGCCCTTCGCGAACGACTGGGCGACGTTGTTGCCGTCGCCGACCCATGCCGCCGTTACCTCGGAAAGGTCGCCGAAGTGCTCCTGGATGGTCTGCAGGTCCGCGAGCGTCTGGCACGGGTGGGCGTCGTCCGTGAGGCCGTTGACGACCGGCACGTCGGCGTAGGCCGCGAGTTCCGACAGGTCCTCGTGGTCGAACAGGCGCGCCATGATGACGTCCACGTAGCCCGAGAGGGCGCGCGCCGTGTCCTTGATCGGTTCGCCGCGGTCGAGTTGCGTGTCGTCCGGGCCCAGGAAGACGGCGTGGCCGCCGAGCTGGGTCATCCCGGTCTCGAAGGAGACGCGGGTGCGCGTCGATGGCTTCTCGAACACCATCGCCAGCGTCTTGCCGGCGAGGTCGGCGTGGGACTCGCCCGACGCGAGCTGTTGCTTGTAGGTGGCCGCCTTCTCGAGGACGGCGGACAGTTCGTCTGCGGTCAGGTCGTCGACGGTCAGGAAGTGCTTCGTGTTCGGTGCTGGCATCGGTGTGGTGGAATCGGTGTGGGTGCTCATTGCAGTTCGTCGGAGACGGTCTCTAGGACCGCGATGGCGTTGTCGTAGTCGGACAGTGCGATACGTTCGTCCGGCGCGTGGTCCAGTGCCGAGTCGCCCGGGCCGTAGGTGGCCATGGGGCAGTCCCACGCGGCGGCGTACAGGTTCACGTCGGCGGTGCCGGTCTTGCGGAGGAGGCGGGGGTCGCCCCCTCGTCGGCGTATCGCGACGCGGAACGCCCGCGCGACCTCGCTGCGGGGGCTGCCCATCACGGGCGGGATGTGGTCGTCCCACGCGATGGTGCCCGTCTCGAGCGCGTCTTCGACCGTCTCCTGGATGCCTGCGGCGTCCGTGCCGGGCGGAATCCGGAACTGTGCATCTATCGTCGACTCGTAGGCGAGGCCGTCGTCGGTGACGCCCCCGTCGATACTGACGGGTTTCGCCGTCACCGAGTCGAACACCTCGCCGTCGGCGGCGGGCGGGAAGGCCTCCTCGATGCGGCCCCACCAGGCCATCGCGTCCTGGATGGCGTTGGGCTCGGGGCGCGAGGTGTGCGCCGAATCGGTGTGTGCGGTGTACGTCGCGGTGAGGAAGCCGCGGTAGCCAAGCGTCACGCCGTCCCAGCCCGAGGGCTCGCCGTTGATGACGGCGTCGGGTTCGTCCCTATCTTCGACGAGGAAGCGCGCGCCGCGCGAGTCGGACTCCTCACCGACGACGCCGACGAAGGAGACGCCGGTGCGGACCGCGGCCACGGCCATCGCACACAGCGGGCCGGTCGCGTCGACGGTCCCGCGGCCCCAGAGCACGTCCTCGCCGTCCTCCTGCTCGATACGGACCGGGATGTCCCCGGGCACCGTGTCGATGTGGGAGGTCAGCAGGACCGAGTCGTCGGCCGGGGCGCGGACGTTCCCGATTTCGTCGATGTACGCGTCCCGGTCGTGGGCCTGGAAGAAGTTCCGGAGGCGCTCGGCGGCCGCCATCTCCTCGCCGGAGGGCGAGGGGATGGAGACCATGGATTCGAGCAGCTCGCGGGCGACCCCGTCGCTGACTGCGGTTGCCATGCTCGTGCTCATTCCTCCGTCCCCAGGATGGCTGTCAGCGCTTCCACAACCTCGTCGGCGTGGGCCTTCGTCATCGTCAGTGGCGGGAGCAGTCTGACGACCGTGCGGCCGGCCGGCAACGCCAGAATCTGGTGCTCGATGGCGAGGTCGCGCAGGACCTTGTTCGCCTTGCGCCCGACCTCGATGCCGACGAGCAGGCCGGAGTTGCGGATGTCACGGACCGGCAGGTCCGCGGCTTCGAGTTCCGAGACGAGGTAGTCGCCCACCGCCTGGGCGTTGCCCGGCAGATCCTCGTCGACGATGACGTCGAGGGTCGCCGACGCGGCCGCAGAGACGACCGGCCCGCCGGAGAACGTCGAGCCGTGCGGGCCCGCGTCCTCGGCGATCCAGTCGGCACACAGCGTCGCGCCCAGGGGCAAGCCATTTGCAAGGCCCTTCGCGCTCGTCACGATGTCCGGGGTGACGCCCGCGGCCTCGCAGGCCCAGAACGAACCCGTGCGGCCGAGACCGGTCTGGACCTCGTCGAACACGAGGGCTGCGCCGTGGTCTTCGGTCGCCTCGCGGGCCGCTTCGAGGAACTCGGTCGTACTCGGATTGACGCCCCCCTCGCCCTGCACGGGTTCGAGGATGACGGCCGCAGTGTCGTCGTCGACTGCCTCGGCGAGTTCCTCCGCGTCGCCGTAGCTGACGAACTCCACGTCCGCAAGGAGCGGCTCGAACGGCTTGCGGTACTTCGGTTTCCAGGTGGCCGACAGCGCGCCCATGGTGCGGCCGTGGAAGCCGCGCTTGGTGGCGACGATCTTGGTACTCTCGGTCGCACTGCGTGCGAACTTGAGTGCTGCTTCGTTCGCTTCGGTCCCGGAATTACAGAGCCAGACGTTGCTCATTCCCTCGGGCGCGAGCGCGCCGAGTTTCTCGTACAGTTCGTCGCGCGAACTCGTCGGGTACGAGCCCTGGACGAACGTGAGGTCTGCGACCTGCTCCTGCACCGCCCCGACCACGTCCGGATGAGAGTGGCCGGCGGGCGTGCAGGCGTAGCTCGCGCCCATGTCCAGGTACTCGGTGCCGTCGTCGGCGTAGAGGAACACGTCCTCGCTGCGTTCGATGCTGATGGGTTTGCGTGAGAAGACGAAGTCGTTGGGCATCTACTGGGTCACCTCCTGCTCGTCGTCGGCTGTGTCGGCGTCGGCCAGTCCGAGGGCACTCGGCAGGATCGTCGTGCCGTCGCCCGCGAGCGCGGACTGGATGGGTTCGTCGTTGTTCGCGGTCGCGACCACGACGGAGGAGGCACCGGTTTCGAGGGCCTCCTTCGTCGCCATCACCTTCTTCGTCATGAAGCCTTCCGCGGCGGCTTCGAGGGCGTCCCAGCCCGCTGCATCGTCGACCACGTCGATACGCGTGGATTCGTCCTCGGGGTCGGCGTAGACGCCGGAGACGTCGGTGAGGACCACGAGGTCCGCGCCGAGTGCGCCGGCGACGTGGGCCGCGGCACGGTCGGCGTCGGCGTTCACCGCGGTGAGCGTTCCGTCACGCTCCTCGCCCAGCATCGGGACGGTCACGACCGGTGTGTAGCCGCCCGACAGCAAGGTGTCGAGGAGGTCGGTGTTCACGGATTCGAGCTTGCCGGAGTGGTCGCCGCGCTTGATCTTCTTCTTCCCGTCCTCGAGGACGCGGACCGCGGACTTGCGCTTCCCCTTCAAGAGACCGCCGTCGACCCCCGAGAGGCCGACCGCGTTCACGCCCTGGTTCTGGAGCCCCTCGACCAGCTGCGTGTTCAGCTTGCCCGGCATGACCATCTGGAACACCTCCATGGTCTCTTCGTCGGTGAACCGTCCGACGACGCCGCCGGGCGTTTCGACGTAGGTGGGCTCCTTGCCGAGGGCTTCCAGCGTCTCGTCGACCGCGGTCGAGCCGCCGTGGACGACCACGACCTGCTCGCCCGCCGCGACGAGGTCTTTCACGTCGGCGAGTGCGCCTTCCGGGTTGACGGCGCGGGCACCGCCGATCTTGACGACCGTCGTCATTTCAGGGACTCCCCACGGGGTGCAGCCCCGTGAACTCCAGTCCGGCAGTCTCCTCGAACCCCAGCGCGACGTTCGCGCCGTGGATGGCCTGCCCGGCCGAGCCTTTCATCATGTTGTCGATGGCCGAGAAGACGACGATGCGCTTGTTCGCGGCGTCGAGTTCGAAGCCGACGTCGCCGTAGTTCGTGCCAGCGACGGCCTTGGGTTCGGGGTAGCGATACGAGCCGGAGCCGCCTGCGACGAGGCGCATGAAGGGTTCGTCCTCGTAGGCCCCGCGGTAGGCGGTCCAGAGGTCGCGCTTCGAGACCGGTCCGTCGGGGAAGACGTGGCAGGTCGCGCTCGCGCCGCGGACCATGTCCACGGCGTGGCAGGTGAAGGAGACCGAGAGTCCGAGCCACTGCTCGATCTCGGCCTCGTGGCGGTGACCCGTCGGCGCGTAGGGCCGGACGACGCCCGAGCGCTCGGCGTGGCTGGAGGCCTCGCCGCCGCCCGCGCCGCCCTCGCTACTGCCGACCTTCACGTCCACGACGACGTGTGCGCCGTCGAGGACACCGGCATCGGCGAGCGGTTTCAGGCCGAGGATGGTGGCCGTCGCGTTACACCCACCGGAGGCGATGATGTCCGCCCCGGGCAGGTTCTCGCGGTTCACCTCGGGGAGTGCGTACTCCGCCTTCTCGAGCTTTTCTGGGCAACTGTGCCCGTCGTACCAGTCGTCGTACTGTCCCTCGGTGGCGAGACGGAAGTCCGCCGAGAGGTCGACGACCGTGTCTGCCGCGTCCTCGAACGCGTCGATGTGCTCCATCGTGACGCCGTGGGGCGTCGCCGCGAACAGCACGTCGACCGATTCGAGGTCGTCAGGTTCGGTGAAACGGAGTTCGGAGCCGCGGAAGTTCGGGTGGATGCTCCCGATGGATTTGCCCGAGTACTGGCGGCTCGTCGCCTGCGTGAGTTCGAAATTGGGGTGGCCGGCGAGCAGGCGGAGGAGTTCCCCGCCGGTGAAGCCGGAGCCGCCGACGACGCTGGCGGAGACGGTCTCACTGTCCTCGTCCGTGGCCGTCGTCACGCCCATCAGGCTGTCACCTCTGCCACGTCGTCTGTCTCGGCGTCCGTCTCGACGACCGATTCGAGCCAGTCGACGACCTTCGCGGGCACGTCGACTTCGGTCGCGTCGTTCAGCGACTTGAACTCGACCGTGTGGTTGACCTCGTGGACGGTGTAGCCGTCTTCGGTCTCCATCAGGTCGATACCGAGCAGGCCGCCCCCGACCGCCTCGGAGGCGCGCTTGACCAGCGCCTTCGCCTCGTCGTCGAGTTCGAACTCCGCCGTTGCTGCGCCCTTGGCCGCGTTCGTGAGCCAGTGCTCGGAGGACCGCGCCATCGCCGCGACCGGCTCGCCGTCGGTGGCGAGCACGCGGATGTCGCGGTCGGGTTTGGCGACGAACTCCTGGATGTAGAACACCTTGTGCTCGTAGTGCCCGAGCGTGGCCTTGTGCTCCAGGATGGCCTCGGCGGCCGAGCGCGAGTCGATCTTCGCCATCAGGCGGCCCCACGAGCCCACGACGGGCTTGAGAACGCAGGGGTAGCCGAACTCCTCGATGGCTTCGAGGGCCGCGTCCGTGGTGAACGCGACCTTGGTCTCGGGCGTCGGGACGCCCGCACCAGCCAGCGCGAGGCTGTTCTTCGCCTTGTCGGCACAGATCTCGGCTGTCTCGGCCGAGTTCACGACCGGGATGCCGTAGGCCTCACAGAACGTGGTGATGTAGAGGCTGCGCGAGGTCGCGACACAGCGGTCGAGCACCACGTCCAGGCCCTCGAAGATGGCTGGCGGTTCGGTGAGGCCGAACTGCTGGGTCCGGACGTCGATCTTGACGACCTCGTGGCCACGCTCGCGCAGTTCCGAGAGGAGCAGCTTCTCGTCCCTGCGAATCCGGGAGTAGAGCAGTCCGACCTTCATCGGCTTATTCCCCCCAGTCCTCTTCGAGCTCGGGTGCCACGTCGAGTTCGACGGGGTCTGTGGCGAGCACTTCCAGCTCGGCACCGCAGGTGGTACAGTCGAGAATCTCTCCGGCTTCCAGGTCGTCGTGCAGGGTCACGTCGGCCCCGCACTCGATGCATTCTGTCATCACGTGTCCATGGGCGATACACTATATTAAAACTTCCGAACTTACCAAAACATTTACACAATCTCTGATGGCTCTAATCGAGGGAGGAAAGCATCCAAAGCCGAACATCCGAAATAAGTTATCGGATTTAGTTCATTTTGTCCCGTCGTGGGACTCGTGGGAGAAGTCGGGGTCGTGGTGGTCGCATGTGGGCCGTCTCAGACATACTCGTTCACCTCTTCCATCAGGGCGGTGTGGGCGTCGTCGAGCGCCCCACGTTTCGCCTCGAGCTCGTCGGTGTCCGCGGTGAGGGTCCCCTCCGCCTCGTCGAGTGCCGCCTTCACGGCCTCGGGCGCGGGGCCCCCCACCGAGTCGCGCATCGCGACGCTCTCGGCCGGGTCGAGGGCTGCCTCGACCGCCGACTTGTCGACGTAGGTGTCGAGCGATTCGCCCAGCACCGACTCGGACGCGGCGTCGAGCGCCGCGTAGTCCGCCCCGTTCTCGCCCGCCCTGGCGACGAGTTCGTGGGCGGTACGGAACGGGACGCCCTCCATCGCGAGCAGGTCCGCGATTCCAGTTGCCGTCGAGAAGTTCGACCCGGCCGCGGCGGCCAGCTCGTCCTCGTTCCAGGTCGCGGTCGCGATTCCACCGGCAGCCACCCCGACCGCCTGGGTCACGGTGTCGACCGAATCCCAGACGTGCGGGGTCGCGTTCTGCAGGTCGCGGTTGTACGCGCGGGGCAGGCCCTTCAGGGTCGTCAGGATGCCCATCAGCCCGCTGTTCGCCTCGCCCGCGACCGAGCGGACGAGCTCGAACGTGTCGGGGTTCTTCTTCTGGGGCATGATCGACGAGGTCGAGGAGTAGTCGTCCGAGAGGTCCAGGTAGCCCTGGTTCGCGAAGATGACCACGTCCTCCGAGAGCCCAGACAGGGTCGTCGCCAGGTTCGCCATCGCGGAGGCGACCTCCACGAGGAAGTCACGCGCCGAGGAGGCGTCCATCGAGTTCGTCAGGACGCCGTCGAAGCCGAGCAGTTCGGCGGTACGGTCGCGGTTCACGTCGAAGGGGGTGCCGGCGAACGCCGCCGCCCCGAGCGGGTTCTGGTTGATGCGTCCGAACGCGTCGAACAGGCGAGCCGTATCCCTGGCAAGAGCCTGCTCGTAAGAGAGCAGGTAGTGCCCGACCGTCGTCGGCTGGGCGTGTTGCAGGTGCGTGAAGCCGGGCATCACCGTGTCGGCGTGTTCGGTCGCGCCCGCAACGAGCGCGGCGCGCAGGTCACACACTGCTTCGATGGCCTCCAGCACGTCCTCGCGGAGGCGCAGGCGGATGCAGGTCGCGACCTCGTCGTTGCGCGAGCGGGCGGTGTGCATCTTGCCACCCTCGGGGCCGACCTGCTCGATGACCGCGCTCTCGATTGCTTCGTGGACGTCCTCGCCGTCGGGGAGCGCCGCGTGCCCCTCGACCTCGACGACGTTCAGCGCCTGCAGGATGGTGCCGGCCGTCTCGTCGTCGATGATACCCTGCTCGGCCAGCATGACGACGTGGGCGCGGTCGACGGCCACGTCGGCCGCGAAGATGCGCTCGTCGGCGTCGAGCGAGGAGAGGAAGCCGCGGGCGGGGCCGCCGCTGAAGCGGTCGCCACGGACAGCCGTCCCCTCGTCGCTCTCGAAGTCCGTCATCTGTCTCAGTCGTCGGCCGGGAGTTCGATGTCGGGCTCGGCCTGCTTCGCGACCGAGTTCGCGAGGCGCGACTGGAAGCCGTGGTACTTCGCCACACCCGTCGCGTCCTCCTGCTCGATGCCGTCGACCGTCTCGGTGTTGAACGAGGCCGCGGACTCGGAGTACACGGCGTAGTCGGACTCGCGGGAGACCACGCGGACCATCCCGCCCTGGAGCTTCACGGTGACGGTGCCCGTCACCTTCGTCTGGCTCTGGTCGATGTAGGCGTTGAGCGACTTCATGAGGGGCGCGTCGACGAGGCCCTCGTAGGCCTTCTGGGCCCACTGGTTCTCGACCTGGGGCTTGAAGTCGCGCTCCTCCTTCGTGAACACGAGCTGTTCGAGGCCCTCGTGGGCGGAGAGCAGGACCGTCGCGGCCGGGTGCTCGTAGTTCTCGCGCACCTTCAGGCCGAGCATGCGGTCCTCCATCATGTCCGTGCGGCCGACGCCGTACGCGCCCGCGAACTCGTTCAGGTACTCGATGAGTTCGACCGGCTCGTAGGACTCGCCGTCGACGGCGACCGGGTAGCCGTTCTCGAACGTGATGTCGACCGTGGTCGTCTCGCCCGTCGGGGCGTCGGTCCACTCGTAGATGTCCTCCGGCGGGATGTAGCTCGGGTCCTCGAGGTTCTTGCCCTCGACCGAACGGCTCCAGAGGTTCGTGTCGATGGACCAGTCGCCCTCGTTGCCACCCTCGACCGGGAGGCCCTTCTCGTCGGCGTACTCCTTCTCCCACTTGCGGGTCAGACCGAGTTCGCGGACCGGCGCGATGACCTCCAGCGAGGAGTCACGCCAGACAGCCTCGAAACGCAGCTGGTCGTTGCCCTTGCCCGTGCAGCCGTGGGCGATGCCGGTGCAGCCCTGCTCCTCGGCGACCGAGAGGATCGCCTTCGCGATGACCGGGCGGGCCATCGCCGTCCCCAGGGGGTAGCCCTGGTAGGTCGCGTTCGCCTTCACCGAGTCCAGACAGAGTTCCGCGAACTCCTCCTTGGCGTCGACGACGTAGTGTTCGAGGCCGAGCGCCTCGGCGGTCTCCTCCGCCTCGGCGAACTCGGCTTTCGGCTGGCCGACGTCGACGGTGACGCCGATGACCTCGTCGTACCCGTACTCCTCCTTGAGGAGCGGGACGCAGACCGTGGTGTCGAGGCCGCCCGAGAACGCGAGTGCTACTTTCTGGTTCGATGCTGTCGTGGTGTCCGATGTGTGTTGTGTCATGCCGTGTCCGTGTTACTGGCGGACTGGCGTCCGCCGACCGATTGTAGTTTGAAACTGTGCGCCGCGATGGTGAGAATGTAGTAGGCCCTAACGGGCCGGTCGTCGTCGCGGTCGTCGGATAGCAACACCGCTCGCGAAGAACGAAGGCGCGAGGTGGCTGCGGTGTTGCTTCATCGTACCCAGAGTTAGATTCACCTTGGTATTAAAACCTTGTGGGGCAGCAAAAGTTACACGTGTGTGAGTGCCACGCACATTCTCGGTTTGGAACTGGTTTTATGTCCAGCCGACCCCCACGTTTCCGTATGTTCGACAACCGTGCGGACCTCGAAGTCGAGTCGTTGCTCCGTATCGTCCTGGTCCTGGTCGTTATCTGGATCGCACTGGAGGTCGTGGGGGAGATAGTTGGCATCTTCGGCGCACTGCTTGGGCCGTTCCGGCCGCTGCTCGGGCTCGCCATCATCGTCCTCATCGTGCTGTGGCTGACCGACCGACTCTGATTCGGACCGTCACGCTCTTTTCGCTCCCCGGCCGATGTCGACCGTGTACAGCGTCAACGTCCCGGTTCCGGGGACCGTCGCCCGCCTCGCCAGCGACCTCCATCCCTTCTTACTCGATTTCGACCGGGTGCGAGAGGACTACACGCTCCTCGCAAAGCGCATCGGCGACCCCGAGCACTTCTCCGTGCGCGAGCACGAGGTCCGGCGAGCCCTGCGCGGCCAACCCGCCTTCGAGGTACAGGTGACTGGCCTCGGCTGTTTCGAACAGCCCACGAAAGGGACTGCGCCGGTGGTCTACTTCGAGGTCGAGAGCCCCGGCCTGTTGGACCTGCACG
Source organism: Haloarchaeobius pelagicus (assembly GCF_051207375.1). Taxonomy (NCBI): domain Archaea; kingdom Methanobacteriati; phylum Methanobacteriota; class Halobacteria; order Halobacteriales; family Halorubellaceae; genus Haloarchaeobius; species Haloarchaeobius pelagicus. The sequence goes on from NZ_JBPJZD010000002.1 coordinate 894,715, forward strand.
AGCGCCTCGTCGACGAGTTCGGGGCCATCGGTGGGCTGGAGGGCGAGGACTACGTTCCCCACGTCACCATCGCCCGCGATGCCCCGCAGTCGGCCGCCGATAGGCTACTGGAGCAGGAGATAGAACCGGTGACGTGGACGGTCAATCAGTTAGAAATCTTCGACTCGCGGTACCGGGAAGTGGCGGCGAGAATCAATCTACCGGCGTGAGTCGCGAGTTTTCACGAACCGAGTGGCGCGCGCTTTCGAGTGTGCTGAGCGATAGCGAAGCCACGAGGTGAGGGCGCGCGAGGGACGACCGAAGTGAAACGGAGGGAGTCGGCTGGGGAGGGCGTGGTGCGGGGCGGTTGCGGTCAATGCCACCAGTGCGAGTGAACTGCTCGTCGTCACTGACGGTCACAGTTCTCACTTCTACCGGTCACGGCTGTGGCGGGGGCCCGTCGTACGCCTCCATGTCCTGGTAGAAGTTCATCATCGCGAACTTCAGCTTCTCGGGTTCGATGTCCAGCATCTCGTCGCGCTCCTCGGCCGGGAACGTGTCCCGCACGCTGTACTTGCCCATCTCGCCCTTGCTCTTGGCAGTGTAGCGCTCGTCCAGCAGCACCCGGACGCCGAAGTCATCCGGCGAGCGAATCACCCGCCCGAGCGCCTGCCTGGTCTTGCGAACCGTGGGAATCTCGACCGCGTACTTCCAGCCGGGGTCCTTGTCGGTCGGCCGCCCGAACGCCTTGCCATACGCCTGCTGGACCGCCTCTGCTCTATCATCGAGATGCGGGTAGGGCACCCCCAGCACCGCCACGGTCCGGGCGTCGTCGCCGTCGAAGCTCACCCCCTCTGCCAACGTTCCCCACAGCGAGGTGAGCAGGACCGCGCCGTCGTCGTTGGTGAAGTCCTCGCGCAGGTCCTCGGCGCTGACGCCGGCCTTGTCCAGATACACCGTCGAATCGCCGTGCTTGCGCAGGTGGGCGGCGTAGCGGGCCGCCTCCGAGTAGTTCGGCGTGAACACAAGCGTGTTGCCGGGGGTGAACCGGACCACGTCGTGCAGGGTGTCGCCGACCTCTTTCTGCACGGTGGGGTCGTCGCGGGCACTGGCGAACAGCGCTGGCGTCGAGACGGCGTAGGTCCGGCGTTTCTCCGGCGGGAACTGCAGGCCGTAGGCCATGTTCACCGGGCTGGTGAGGCCGAGCACGTCCTCGGTGACGTGGAAGGGCCTGAGCGTGGCGCTCATCAGCACGGTCGCGTGGACCTCCTCGAACAGCTCCTTCGTGACCTCCTGCGGGATGCAGGTGTAGAGTTCGGCTCTTCCGTACACCTCGTCTGTCCCCTGGTCCCGGCGGACCGAGGCCACTGGATGCAGGCCCTCCTGGGTGCCCTCGCGCATCCACGCGCCGACGAAGGTGGCGGCCTGCAGCGTCTGGCACTCCTGCCGGGTGGTCGCCTCGCCGTTCTTGTACGCCTCCTCGTACCGGTCGTCGAGTTCCTTGCCGAGCATCACCGCGGCCTCCAGGTCGGCCTTGTAGTCCAGCCCGTCGTACTGCTGCTGGAGGAACTCCATCGTCAGGTCGTCCCGCCCGGACTCGTTCGCGACCGCCACGTCCTCCCAGTCGTCGCCGACCTGCTCGCGCTCGCCGAACGAGAACGACTCCTCGTACACCTCGACGAGGGCGTCGCGGTAGGCCCGCAGCACGGTCTCGGCGCGCGTTGCTCGCGAGTCCTCGCTCTCGTCGAGTTCCTCCAGCGCCTGGTCGAGCGTCTGCTCGGTGAGGGTGCGGGTCGCGTGGTCCCGTGCCGCGCCCTCGACGTTGTGCGCCTCGTCGAACACCGTGATGACGTCCTCGGGGTCGCGTCCGAGCCACCGGAAGAACTGCTCGCGGATCATCGGGTCGAGCAGGTGGTGGTAGTTCGCGACCACGAGGTCGACGCCCTCCATCCCGTCTTTCAACAACTCGTACCCGCACATCGTCTGCTGGTGGGCGTACTCGTACACGTCGTCGGGCGTGCGCACGTCGTCGAACAGCCACTGGTAGAACTCCGCGGTGTTCCCGGTCAGGTTGTTCCGGTAGTGGTCACAGACGTTCTTCTCCTCGCTGATGGACTCGGCGCGCTGGCTCACCGCGTCGAGTTCGTCCACCACGGCCTTGCGCGCCTCGGCGGCCTTCTCCTCGCCCTCCTGGGCCGCCGACAGGAGTTCGCGCTCGCGGTCGCGCAGCTGGGCCGCCTCCATGCGCGCGTCGACCAGTTCGCGGGTGTTGTCCCGCAGCACCTGGCACTCCTCGTAGCCCACGTCGATGTGGCACATCGAGGCCTTGCCCTTGAACACCACGGCGCGAATCGGCTCGTGTTTCGTGATGGCGCGGGCCTCCTGGACGAACTGGCGCATCTGCTGGTGGACGTCGGTCGTGATGACGACCGTCTTCTCCGTCTCGCGTGCGTACTCCAGCGCCGGGACGAGCGCCGACAGCGTCTTGCCCGTCCCGCAGGCCCCCTCGAACAGCACGTCCTGGCCCCGTTCGAGCGAGGTGTGGATGCGGTCCATCGCCTCGCCCTGGTTGTCGTAGGGCTCGTCGTAGGGGAAAAAGCGGAGATACGCGTTGACCTCGGACACACCGTGTGATTGCCCGTTCTCGGTCAAAAGGGTTCGGCTGCTGGCTCCGGGTGGGGTGGTCCACCTTGATGAATTCGGGTGTAGTGATAAGGTAACAAGTAACATAGTTGTCCCTGTCATGCCGATTCCGGGATACGACATCGACGATCTCGACGACGACCTCCGCGAGCGCATCGAGGAGAAGAAACTGGACGACCTGCTCACGGACGAGGATAGAAAGCGGTTGAAAGACGGCGAGAGCCTCCTCGACATCCTCTCGGAGGAGGACATCGAGCGACTGCTGGCGGACGACGACTAAGACCGCTGTTTTCGCGGGCTCAGAGGCCGATTTCCTTGAGCGCGCCGTACGGGTTCAGGAACCCTGCGCCGTAGTACGCCTTGTCGTAGTCTTCGGGCATCCACGCGGTCCGCGTGAGGATGCTCTCGACCTGGTTCGCGTTGAGCGACGAATCCTCGCCCTTCAGCAGTGCGACTGCGCCGGCGACCTGCGGGGCGGCCATGGAGGTGCCCGCAGCCCAGCCGTACCCGCCCGGAACGGTACTGAGAACGAGGTCGTACCACCAGCCTGGTAAGTCAGCCAGGTAGGCGTCGATGTCGTAGTCTCCGCCTGGCGCGCCGAGCGTGACCGCGTTCGTCCCGTAGTTCGTGTAGACAGATGGTGAGTACGCGGGCGCCGTTTTCTCCCCGGCGTCCCACCCGAACCCGATGGGACCGGTCGCCGCCACGGAGAGCGCCTGTGCGCCCTCGTTCGGGAGGCTGATGAAGCTCCCATCGTGCTGGAGGTCGGCCGCGTCGTTCCCGGCGGAGATGACGAGGAGCGTTCCCTGGCTGTTCGCCCACGTCATCGTGCGGTTGAGGATCGTCCCGTAGAACTGGGCGAGGTCCGACCGCGGGACGGGGTACGCGCCGAGGCTGAGGTTCGCCACGTCGCTGCCGATGTCCGCCGCGTAGACGATGGCCGCGAGGATGTCCGCGAAGGACGCGCCAGGGCCGGTCGAGAAGACGCGACAGTCGACGAGTTCAGCCTCGGGTGCCACGCCGACGACACCCAACTCGTTGTTCGTGGTGGCTGCCGCGATACCGGCGACGTGGGTGCCGTGGTAGCCGCCTGCAGGTACTCCTTTCCCCAGCCCGTCGCCGGTGAAGTTCTTTGATTCTCCAACGTTCACGTTCAGGTCCTCGTGACTGGCGTCGATACCCGAGTCGATGATGGCGATACGCGCGCCCTCACCCTTGCACATGTCGTGGACGTCGGGCATGTCCATCGCCTGCTTGTCCCACTGGAGACCGTACAATGGGTCGTCGTAGCCCGCCACCGCCGTCGTATCGATGTGCTCGACCGCCGGCAGGTCGAGCTGCATCTCGATATCGGGGGCGTACGTCCCGAGCCGTCGTACGTCACGCTCCTGTCCTTCGACGACGGCGAGTCCCACCTGCGAAAGGTCGTGGACGACGTCCACCTTCCCGAGTCGCGCGTTCGATTTGAGGTCGACGATGTAGCGTGTCGCTGATTCGCGTGCGGTGACGGTCCCCCCTGCTGCGATGCCGCCGAGCACTGCCCCACTGACTGTTAGAAATTCACGTCGGTTGAAACGAGTCATCACTTCGCATCGAGGGTGGGAACCATCTAAGCTAATGACTCGTTCTCTGAGAGTAGACCCTGCCTAGCCGTCGGGTAGGGTGTCGATACCTATGGTGATGTAGAAAGCTAGTAACCGATTGCTAGCACACTACACTGCCGCCGTGTCCTTCAGCTCCGGCTCGATGTACACCTTCTTGATGCGGTCGTCGGCGGCCTGTATCTCCTGTTCGATGGCGGTGATGGCGTCGTCGATGGTTTCGGTGTCCATGTCGGCATCGAAGGCCACGTCGGCGGTGACGATGGCGCGGCCGGGCCCGAAGTAGACCGTCCGGAAGTCCTCGACGTTCGTGACGCCGGTGGACCGGCGGACGATGTCACGGAGCGGGTTCTCGGCCTCGTCGGAGAGTGACTCACCGAGCAGGAGGCGCTTGTTCTCCCACGCCAGCGCGATGGCGAAGCCCATCAGCATGAGGCCGATGAGGAACGCGGAGATGGCGTCGTAGATGCCGTTGCCGGTGACCCGCGAGAGGTAGATCCCGACCAGGGCGATGGCGGCCCCGGCCAGGGCGATGGCGTCCTCGGTCAGGGCCGTCAGCGTCGTCACGTCGCTGGTCTTCCGGAACGCCTCGCGGAACCCCGACCAGTTGTGCTTCTCTATCTGGAGCTTCATCGCCTTGTACGCCTTCGCGAACGCGTAGGTCTCGAAGACGATGGCACCGATGAGGACCGCGTAGCTCACCCAGATGCCGGGGAACTCGTAGCCCGCGAGGTTGACCAGCCCCAGTTCGGGCGGTTTCGGGTGCATAATCGCCTCGAACCCGTGCTTGGCGGACTCCCAGCCCGCGATACCGAACAGGAGCACGCTGACGAGGAACGCGTAGAAGAACTGTGCCTTCCCGTAGCCGAAGGGGTGGCTCCGGGTCGCTTCCTTGCCGGAGTAGCGGATGCCGAAGAGGAGGAAGACCTGGTTCCCGGTGTCGGAGATGGAGTGATACGTCTCGGACAGCATCGCCGGACTCCCGGTGATGCTGAACCCGATGAACTTCAGAATCGCGATCGCGCCGTTAGCGATGAGCGCGGCGATAACGACGGACTTGCTTGAGGCCATCAAATAGGTGCGCGAGGGCCAGTAAAAAAGCGTTTCCGCTCTCCTACGCTGACACGTACTCCCAGGTGCTGCCGTCCTCGCCGGGGCCGGTCACGCCGGGCAGACGGGGGAGTCGAGGCCGGAGGAACGACCACCAGGCTTCGGCGTCGTCGTAGCCGGCCCGGTACTTCGGGAACACCTCCATCTTGAACTCGCGGTCGGTGACGGTGCCCTCCTCGGCGAGGTGGTCCCACGCGGCGCGGACCGCATCGCGTCGCCAGTCGATCATCATCTCGCTCACACCGGGCACGTCCATCTCGGCGACGGCTTCGTCGACGGCCTCCTCGCGGGCCGTCTCCGGGTCGACGTTCGCCGGTGTCCCGTGCAGCGACGCCGGGGCGAAGTAGGCGGTCAGCGTCGCGTCTCCGTCGGTCAGTTCCTTCGCGTGCAGGTCGCCACCCTCGACGAGCCCGTCGAGGATTTCGTCGACGACCTCGAACGAGACGTCCGTCTCGGCGGCGACCTCGGTCGCGGTCCGGGGCGCAGCGTCGTCGAACGTGGCGAGGACGACCGCGTCCGCGACGGCCCGGTGGTTCTCTTGGCGCTCGCGCTCTTTCGACATATGTGCACATACTGGGGGGACCCCCAAATCCGTTTTTGTCCGTCGAAAATCACGTCACCCCTCGCGTCGTAGTGCTGGCCATGCTCGTTATCTGCTCTGATTCGCATGCCAGGACGGGGCACGCCCTCGCTGGCCGGTCCCTCGAGGCGGTCCGCGAGGCCGACCTCGTGGTCCACGCCGGAGATTTCACCACGCCAACAGTTCTCGACGCCTTCCACGAGGAGGCCGACCGGCTGCTCGCGGTCCACGGGAACGCGGACGGGCAAGCCGTGCGAGATCGACTCCCGACAGCGCGGGTGTTCGAGCACGAGGGGTTCACCATCGCGGTCACGCACCGGCGCAACGGCGGGGACCTCGGCCTGCGGATGTTCGGCCGCGAGAAGGGCGCGGACCTCGTCGTCTCCGGGCACACACATCGGCCGCGGTTCGTCGAGACCCAGGACGTCTGTCTGTTGAATCCGGGGAGTCACGCCCAGCCGCGAGGGAACCGGCCGGCACACGCCGAACTCGAATCGACGGCCGACGGGCTCGCTGGAGAACTGGTTCAGCCCGACGGGACCGTCATCGAACGGTTCGTGGTCCCGTCGGATGGCGCGCGTGAGAGTCAGCAGTGAAAGCGGGGACAGGGCGACGGGTGCCGCTGTCGGGACGACCCGACCCCGGGCGGCTGTGTCATGACGGGTGGAGGGCCGAAGTCCCGGGGTGCACCTCTACCTACAGGCTACCTTTCAAAATAGATACCGTAGACTCAAACGTGTATTTTACTTACGAGACCGGTGAAACCGTGGGTTCGTCGGATTACTGGTGCTCGGTGTACCAGTAGGCGAACCCGGCGGCGAGGACGATTGCCCCGCCGAGGAAGAACGCGAGGCCCGGTGAGACCGCGGCTGCGGCGGTGTCCGCGGCGGCACCGGCGGCCTGTGTGGTCGTCTCGACGGCGGTCGTCGCCGTCTCGGTCGTGTTGTTCGCGTTGCCGGCGACCGGTTGCGTGCTCGGTCCCGGTGCGGGTGCCCCGGTGGGGGCGCTCTCGCCACCGAAGAAGTTGGCGAGACCGTCGCCGAGGAACTCCTGTACGGCGACGGCACCGAGTGCGAGCAGGCCGAACGCACCGAGCAGGCGTGAGAGGGCGGTCTTCAGCCCGGTCGACTCCTCTGTGCCACCAGCGAACACGACCAGTGGCTGGTTCGAGGGGGCGTACACCTTCATCTCGCGCCCCTTCGCGGAGTAGGCCGTATCGACGACCTCGATGATGTCCGCGTCTTCGAGCTTCTCCAGGTGGTACTGTGTGTTCTGGAGTGAGGTGTCGACGGCATCGGCGAGCTTCGACGGGGTCGCAGGCTCGTCGTGGAGGGCCGTCAGTAGTTGGCGGGCGGTCGAGGAGGACAACGCCCCGATGAGGTCGTCGGCGTCGTCACTGTCGAGGCCGATGACACGTGGTTCTGCGTCGTCAGCCGCCGACGTGTCCGGAGTGGAGGGCAACAGGTCGGCCATACAGTATGGCTAGTCATCGTTTGGCATCAAGGTTTGTATCTGCTCCAGGTGTCATACTGGCGAAACGCATAAACGTCGTGCTCAAGAACCATCGCGTATGCAGACACCGCTTCCAGCCCAGCTCGGTGGGCTCCTCGAGGACCCGTTCACGCTCATCGTCGTGGGGTTCCTGCTCGCACTCATCTTCTTCTTCTACCTGATGTTCCGCAAGACGATGCTCAGTTTCCGTGAGGGTATGGACAAGGGCTCCGGGAAGAAACGCTGACGAATCGACGCTTCTGCGACTGGCTACTCGACGCGAATCCGCACCTCGATGCCGTCGGGGTCGGTGACCGAGAGTCCCTGCTCCGTCTCCTCGACCGGCTCTCCTGTCGCAGTCAGCCGGTCGGAGAGCGCCGACAGTGAACGCTCGTCAGGCACCACGAGTTCGTACCACGCCAGCCCGCGGTGGTCGCCGCTCTGGGCGGTCCGTCGGTTCCAGGTGTTCAGCCCGAGATGATGGTGGTACCCACCGGCAGCGACGAACGCCGCGCCGTCGTACTCGCCGTTCTCCAGGGTGAACCCGAGGTCGTCGACGTAGAAGTCGAGTGCCCGGTCGAGGTCGGTGATCTCGAGATGGACGTGCCCGATGTCGGTGCCGGGGGGAGCGCGGTCGGCGTCTCTCGTGCCGGGTTCGGCCGCCGTGGCGAGGTCGTCCAGGTCGAGCGGGAGCGTCCGGATGTCGAGCTGTCCGGCGGCCGTCTCGCGCCACTCCTCTCGGGGTCTGTCGCGGTATATCTCGACACCGTTTCCTTCCGGGTCGCGGAGGTACAGCGCCTCGCTGACGACGTGGTCCGACGCGCCCGTCAGGCTCCCATGGGCACGGATACGGGCGAGCGCGTCGGCCAGTGCTGCCCTGTCGGGAACCCGCACCGCGAGGTGGAACAATCCCGCCGCGTCACGGGGACGTTCGGGTGTGTCCGGGTCTTCCGCTAGCACGACCAGCTCTTCGCCGTCGGCCAGCAGTCGCGCCTCGCCCTCGCTTCGAACCACGTCGAGGCCGACCACGTCGCGGTAGAACGGGACGGTCGCGTCGAGGGAGCCGACGCGCAACGCGACCCGGCCGACGTGGGTCGAGTCGGGGAGCGTCGCAGCGGCGTCCGCAGGGTCTGTTGTCACGAGTGAAGGAACGAAGCCACGGCAAAAGGGGTTGTGGGTGCTGGCACGGCGAGTGCACAGCCCCAGTCGTGAGTGAACTCTTCCGACTACAGCACCGACGCGACGCGTTCGATGGTCGTCTCCATGTCCGCCGAATCGACGTCCCAGTGCGTGCAGAAGCGGACCGTCTGCTCGCCGAACTTCGACCCGATGACGTCGACCTCCTCACATGCCGCGAGGAACTCGTCGGCGTCCAGGGCCGAGTCGCTGGTGTCGACGAGGACGATGTTGGTCTCCGGTTCCGCCACGGAGAGCCCCGGCAGGTCGTCCAGTCCCGCAGCGAGCGCCTTCGCGTTGGCGTGGTCGTCGGCCAGTCGCTCGACGTTCCCGAGCGCTTCCAGCCCGGGGCCGGCGATGATGCCGGCCTGGCGCATGCCGCCGCCGAACAGCTTCCGGTTCCGGCGCGCCTTCGCGATGAACGCCTCGGGACCGGCCAGCATCGACCCGACCGGTGCACCCAGCCCCTTCGACAGGCAGAACATCACGGTATCGACCGACTCCGTGACCTCGTGGACCGGCACGTCGAGGGCGACGGCGGCGTTGCACACCCGCGCCCCGTCGAGGTGCACGGGAAGCCCGAGGTCGTGGGCTGCCGCTGCGGCGGCTTCGATCTTCTCGGGCTCGATGGCGACGCCGCCCTTCGAGTTGTGCGTGTTCTCCAGGCTCAGTAATCCCGTGCCGGGCCGGTGGGCGTCCTCCTCGACGTAGCCCTCGCGGACCTGCTCCGGTGTGGGGATGCCGCGGTCGCCGCCGTCGAGGGTGCGGACCTGCAGCGAGGAGAGCTGGGCGAGCCCGCCGAGCTCCCACTTGTAGATGTGGCTCTCGCGCTCGACCAGGATCTCCTGGCCGCGCTCGGTGTGGGTGCGTGCCGCGAGCTGGTTGCCCATCGTCCCCGTCGGGACGTAGAGGGCGGCTTCCTTCCCCACCAAATCGGCGGCCTGGGCTTCGAGTTCGTTCACCGTCGGGTCCTCGCCGTACACGTCGTCGCCGACGTCGGCTGTCAACGCGGCCTCTCGCATCGCCTCGTCGGGCTTCGTCACCGTGTCGCTCCGGAGGTCTATCATGTGTCGCGGGTTCGATTCCGGGGGAGAAATAGGCGGTGGTCCCGATGTTCGAGTGGTCGGGTCGTTGTCTCGTTCTGTGTCCGTTGACTGGGTTCGATTGCACAGACCGTGTGGATGGGTTCGAGTGCTGCTGGTGGGTGTAGCGAGGAGCAGACGACTCGCGCCGATGGCAGTGGAACCCGCAACCGCCCCGCACAGCACCACACCACATCCTCCCCAGCCGACTCCCTCCGTTTCGCTCCACTGCGTTTCGCGTCACTCCGGTCGTCCCTCGCGCGGCTTCTTCTCGCAGTCTCACTTTCGTTCGACATGCTCGAAAGCACGCGCCACCCCTTCGTTTCGCCTCCACCCACCACCCTCTAACTGCCGTGTTTCGCATCGAAAACCGTTTACAATCACTCGGTCGAATACTGGAACATGGACCCACGAGTTCGTGAACATGCCCAGATCGTCGCCAGTCACTCCGCCGACCTGGCCGAGGGTGACAACGTCGTCATCGACTCCCATCCGGTCGCCGAGGACCTCGTCACGGCCCTGTTCGAGGAGTGCGCCGACGTGGGCGCGAACCCGCTGGCAATCAGCCAGCGGACAGGCACCCGCTTCCGCCGGGCGTACCTCCGCAACAGCGACGGTGAGGACTTCGACCTCCCGAGCCACGAGATGGCCCTGTTCGAGGAGATGGACGTCTACATCGCCATCCGGGCCGGCGCGAACATGACCGAGACCGCGGACGTGAACCCCGAGGTCACCGCCGAGTACGAGAAGGCCCGTCGCCCGCTGCTCGACGAGCGCCTCTCGAAGCGCTGGGTGCTCACGCAGTACCCCGCCGACGCGAACGCCCAGCTCGCCGAGATGAGCACCGAGGGCTACGAGAACTTCGTCTGGGACGCCGTCAACAAGGACTGGGACGAGCAGGGCGAGTTCCAGCAGCAGATGGTCGAGATTCTCGACCCCGCCGACGAGGTCCGCATCGTCTCCGGCGAGACGACCGACGTGACGATGTCCGTGAAGGGCAACACGACGCTGAACGACACGGGCAAGCACAACCTGCCCGGCGGCGAGGTGTTCACCGCACCGGTTCCTGACAGCGTCGAGGGCGAGGTGCTGTTCGACAAGCCGCTGTACCACCAGGGCCGTGAGGTCACGGGTGTCCGACTCGTCTTCGAGGGCGGCGAGGTCGTCGAGTACGAGGCCGAGAAGAACGAAGACGTGCTGAAGAACGTCCTCGAGGCCGACGAGGGCGCGAAGCGCCTCGGCGAACTCGGCATCGGGATGAACCGCGACATCGACGTGTTCACCTACAACATGCTGTTCGACGAGAAGATGGGCGATACCGTCCACATGGCCGTCGGCCGCGCCTACGAGGCGACCGTCGGCGAGGACAACGAGCAGAACGAGTCCGCGGTCCACGTCGACATGATCGTGGACATGAGCGAGGATTCGTACATCGAGGTCGACGGCGAGGTCGTCCAGCGCAACGGGACCTTCAGGTTCGAAGACGGATTCGAAGAATAACGATACCTGAAGAAGCCCGCAGAAGCCCGCTTTTCCCCGCTCAGGTCTGTTCCTGCTCGGGATTCTCCTGGTCGGGAGCCTCCCGGTACCGCTCGAACACCTCACTGTGCGTGAGGGCACCGACGCTCGCGACGGCGACGACGGCGTGCATCAGCACCAGTAGCACGAGTATCCCTGGTCCGACGCCCTCGGCCAGTGTCGGCGCGACGACGAACACCGGGACGACGGAGAGGATGAGCACGAACGAGGCGATGCCGGTCATGAGCCTGTCCGTCTCGGTGACGAGTCGGTCGAGGAGGATGTAGACCAGGGTCGCGGCGACCGCGCCGGCAGCGGACGCGGTGACGACAGAGCCGATGGTCAGCGGGTCGAAGCCGGCGGGAATGTCGATGAATCGCTGCCCGACGACGAGCAGCAGGGTGTTGACGATGACGGCGATGCCGGCACCTGTCCCCCCGCGCTCCGCGACGGCGCGGATCGGCTGGACCGACCGCGTCGGCGCGTGAACGGTGGTTGTTCCCATGGCACACTGTACGGCGGCTGGCACGATAACGCTGTTCTGAACTCCAGTCTAGCGAGAATCTCCAGTCAGCTGGGGAACGAAACCGGCCGTTCGGGAACTGTGAACGACCGGGGATTCGCGCGGGTTCTCCGACCCCCGCTACTCGCGTTGCTGGTACAGCACCCGCCCCACGAACGACTGTTTCACCTCGTCGTCCTGGTTCTTCGTCTCGACGCGGCTCAGGACCAGCCCGACGCCCGGTCGGTAGTCAGCCTGCTTCTCCAGCACCTCGGTCTCGACGTGCAGTTCGTCGCCGGGTCGAACCGGGTTGGGCCACCGGAGCTCGTCGACCCCCACGGCTCCCAGCGCGGCCGTGCCGGGGAAGATGCCCTCGACGAGCATTCGCATCGTCATCGAACTGGTGTGCCAGCCGCTGGCGACCAGCCCGCCGAACAGTGACTTCTCGGCCGCCTCGGGGTCGGTATGGTGGGGTTGCGGGTCGTACTGCTGGCCGAAGTCGGTTATCTCCGCCTCCTCGACGACGTAGCTGCCGTGCTCGCGTGTCTCACCGACGTCGAGGTCCTCGAAGTACTCCATGCGATGGGGGTCGCCGCGGTGGGACAAAAGTCTCCGGCTTGCGGGGGTGTGCTCAGCCGGTCGAGACGAGGTAGACCGACACGCCGGCGAGCGCGATACCGGCCAGCTTCCGGGCCGACGCCGGCTCGTCCAGCACGAGGATGCCGATGATGGAACTCGTCACGAGGAACATCGCGAAGATGGGCGAGACGACACTCACCGGTCCCTGCGAGAGCGCCTTGTAGTACGCGAGGATGCCGATGCCGAGACACGCCCCCGCCACGTAGACGAACCCCGCCTTCGGGTGCGTGAGGTACTGAACCGGGTTCTCGCCGGTGTAGGTGACCACACCCATCGTGATGAGAACCAGGACTCCGTTGCCCAGCAGCGTCGCCACGTTGCTCGGAATCGAGGCGTCCCCGTTCGTCGCGATACTCATGAGGGGGGCGACCAGCGTGTAGGCGACCAGCGCCAGGACCGCCCAGAGGAGATAGTTCATTGACGGTGTTCGGGGATAGGTGTGACTAACGGTTTCGAAGTCAGAACGGTGCGGGAGGAGATAGCACGATGGACCGGGAGCGATGGGATTCGAACTTGAGCCAGACGGTCGCCTTCACTTCGCTCCGGCGCTGCGACTGGCAGGGTTCGAATCCCCTCTTAATCCGCTTGCTGTTGCTCACGAGTTGTTCGCAACAGCAAGCGAGCACGATGGGAGTCCCGCGAGCGAAGCGAGGGGGATGGTTCGAGACGGCTTTCCCGTCTCGTCATGCCGAAAATCTCCGATTTTCGTGCACTACATCGTGCGAGTGAGGCGAAGCCGAACGAGCACGATGGGATTCGAACCTCACTCGCTCCGCTTTCGCTTCGCTCACGGTTTCACCGTTCGCTTCGCGGTTCTCGCTACGCTCCGAACCGCGCTTCGCTCCCTGATTCGAATCCCCTCTCAATCCGCTTGCTGTTGCTCACGAGTTGTTCGCAACAGCAAGCGAGCACGATGGGATTCGAACCCACGACCATCGGATGTCTTCCCCCACCACCAGAGATGTGTGGGGATAGAAGTCCGACGCTCTATCCTGGCTGAGCTACGTGCCCTCGAACCCCGCTACGCCTCCCTCGTAAAAAAGCAGTCGGGATTCGGTTTCACTGTCAGAACCGACTATCGATAGCGTGGCACACGAAGTTGAACAGGACCTGTCCCGAGGCGGCGTCACCCGTCGAAGCGGTACAGCGACGTGACGTAGGGCAGGTAGTTGAACATGATGACACCGATGGGCAGGCCGATGATGGAGGCCGAGAAGGCCCACGCGACGTTGGCCCAGAGGAGGCTGAGCCACCAGCCGATGAACAGGAAGTACACCGCCCTGACGAGCAGGCCGGTCTGACTGCGTCCCTCCGCGTCGGGGTCGACGATCTCCCGGCGCTCTTTCAGCGTGAGGATGGTCGGGACGCGATTGATGAGTTTGATACCTAGCGGGAGACCGATGACCGTGACGTTCAGGAACCACGCGACGTTGATGGCGAGGAACGTGAGCCACCAGCCGACGAGGAGGAACCAGAGTGCACGGACGGCGAACGAGCGAGCCATGTCGGCACAGATGCACGCGAGGTGGAAAACGCTAGCGGGAGTGCGCGTCTCCCGAACGGCCCTTCGGGGGCGAGAGCGGTGGGGTTAAGCCGCCGTCACGAATAGGCTCCCCCGATGACCGTCATCGGCACCGTCGGCCTGCCCGGCAGCGGCAAAGGTGAGGCGGCCAACGTCGCCCGCGAGCACGACATTCCGGTCGTGACGATGGGCGACGTCATCCGCCAGGAGTGTCGCGACCGCGGGCTCGACCCGGCCACGCACCACGGCGAGATCGCCACCGCGCTCCGCGAGGAGAACGGTCCGGCCGCCATCGCGGAGCGCTCGCTCCCGATGATCCGCGAGGAACTGGAGACGAGCGACACCGTGCTCGTCGACGGCCTGCGCTCTGGCGTCGAACTCGACGCCTTCCGCGAGGCGTTCGGTGACGACTTCGTCCTCGTCAGCATCGAGGCCCCCTTCGCGGTTCGCAAGGAGCGCCTGGCCGAACGCGGCCGGGACAAGGGCGAGGAGGAAGGCGGCGAGAGCCTCGAAGCCCGCGACGAGCGCGAGCGTGGCTTCGGCATGGACGACGCGATGGCCCGGGCGAACCTCGTCATCGACAACACGGACACGCTCGAGGTCTTCCGAACCAAGATCGAGACCCTGTTCGAGGACGGACCCGAGGCCGTCCAGGAGTTCCAATCATGATATACAGCGTCGACGTCCAGATCACGGCACCCGTCAACGACACCGAGGTCACCGACCGCGTGGCCGATGCCATCACGAACCTGTTCCCCGAGGCCGAGGTCGAAGAGCACCCGGGCGAACTCATGGCGACCACCCATCAGCTCGAACACTTCTCCGAACGCCTGCACGAACAGGAGATACTCGACACCGCCCGCGGACAGTTCTTCAGCAACCAGGAGGGAGACACCTTCTCGTTCGACCTGAAGAAGCAGGCGGCGTTCGAGGGCCGCGTCAACTTCGCGGTCGGTAACCCCGACGAACTGGGCGATATCCACGTCCGGGTCCGGGTGAAAGACCCCAGCGTGGAGGAGTTCGTCGACTACGTCGCCCCGCCGACCCAAGACGGGAAACCGATCGAATCGGGCGACGGGCAGTAATTTCGGACCGGATTCTCGCGATTTCTCATTTCAGGTGGCGCGCGCTGACGAGCGTGGCGAACGGTAGTGAGGCCGCGAGCAGGACGCGCGCGAGGGATGAGGACCGCAGCCGAAGGCGAGGACTGCAATCGGCTGGGGA
This sequence comes from Haloarchaeobius pelagicus, assembly GCF_051207375.1. NCBI lineage: Archaea > Methanobacteriati > Methanobacteriota > Halobacteria > Halobacteriales > Halorubellaceae > Haloarchaeobius > Haloarchaeobius pelagicus. Next base: position 909,782 of record NZ_JBPJZD010000002.1, read on the forward strand.
GGGTGTGGTGTGGTGCTGTGCGGGGCGGTGGCGGGTTCCATCGCCACCGGCGCTCGCGGTCCTGTCTCGTGCACAACCGGGAGTTGCGACGATGGTTCCTTCAGGACCGAACACAGCCTCGCCAGCAACCTTCTGTGAGAACGACAGTCACACCACCGACACCGACTTCCCCCGAACCCAGCAATTCCCAGACAGCATGTCCACAGCAGTCTTCTTCGACCTCGACGGAACCGTCGTCGAGTTCACCCGCGACTACGGCGACGTCATCGCCGACACGCTCACCGACCACTTCGGCCACGCGCCCGAGGACCTCGTCGAACTGTACAACGAGGCCTTCTACGAGCGGTTCATGGCCGTCGAACCGGAACCCGTCCTCGGGGCGATGCAGGAGGTCTGCGAGCAGGCCGACGCCGATGCCGACCCCGAGGCCCTCCGCGAGACCCTCCACGGGTACGAACTCGCGATGACACACGTCTCCGACGACGCCAGAGCCCTGTTCGAGACGCTCGGGGACCGTCACCACCTCGGCGTGCTCACGAACGGCGTCCCGCAGTGGCAGCGCAGCAAACTCGAACACCACGACCTGCTGCCCCTGTTCGACACCGTCGTGACCTCCTACGAGGCCGAGGCGCACAAGCCCGACCCGGCGGTGTTCGAGTTGGCGAGAGAACGCGCCCCCGACGATATCGACCAGTTCGTCATGGTCGGCGACGACTACGAACCGGACGTGCAGGGCGCTCGTGAGGCGGGATTCCAGGCGGTCCACCTCGACCGCGGGAGCGAGGGTGCGCGCGTGGCGAGTCTGGGCGAACTGGGGACGTTGCTGTCGCTGCTGGGCTGAGTTCTCGTCGTCAGTCGAACCCCGAAACCAGCGTCGCCAGCCACTGCGCCGGGTCGTTTTTGTACCGGACCTCGACCGCGTCGACCCACTTCACCCACTGGAACCCCCGCCGTCCGGGGGCGACCAGCCGGACCGGGAAACCGTGGCCGTGGCTCAGTCGCTCGCCGTCGACGTGGGTCGCCAGCACGGCGTCGCGGGCCTCTTCTCTGGGCAGACTCCACCGGTAGCCCGTCACGGCCCGGAAGCGCACCCAGTCGGCGTCGGGGTCGGCCCCGGCGGCGTCGAGGAGGTCTCCCACTCTGACCCCCTGCCAGTCGTGCTCGGAGTACCAGCCGCTGGTGCAGTCGAGCAGGGCGCGGGTCTCGTCACCGGTGCTGTCGCCCGGTTCGGGGAGGTCCGAATACTGGAACTCCCGGGGTGTGTCGACCGCCCCGCGAACCGCCAGCCGCCAGTCGTCCACGGGAATCGGGCCGGGGTCGTCCGCGACCCAGCTCGTCACCGGGAAGGCGTTGCCCTCTCCGGTTCCCTCCTCTCGCGACCCGGTGAACCGCCGGCTCGGGACGAGGTCGTTCGCGACCCCTTGCTGGAGCCGCCAGACCGCCGCGCCGCCCACCAGTAGTCCGCCCATCTTCAGGGCGTTCCGGCGCTCCGTGACGGTCTCGCGGTCGGGAAGCCGGAAGCGCGCGAGCAGGTGGACGAGGAGTACTGGCAGGAGGAGCGCGCCGAGGTAGCCGTGGATGACCAGCAGCGTGAGCCCCGGAACCGGCGAGGTCCCGCCGAGGGTCCAGGCGACCCCGGTGACGAGGGCGGCCACGGCCAGCACCGAGAGCAGGATGGAGACCGCGATTGTCCGATTCAGTCCCCCGGTCACGCGCCGCCACACCCGCCAGAACTTCAGTCCGAGCAGCACAACGAGTGCCAACCCAACGACCCCGTGGACCACGAACAGCCAGCCGTCGTCGGGGCTGGCGGTCAGGCTCCAGAGGCCGGTGACGGCCTCTGTGAGGACCGCGACGAGGATGCCCAGGTCGACGACGCTGGGCGAGGGCGCGAGGGACTGGCGCGGCATTGGCGGTGGCTAGGGAGTGCAGGAAGATGAGCGTGGGGGCGTCGGAATTCCGGTTGTGGCGCGCGCTGACCCGCCCGCCGAACGGCAGTGAGGCGGCGGGTCGAAGCCGCGCGAGGTCCGCACGAGTGGTAGCGAGTGCGGGCTCGTGAGAGCTTGCTCTCACGGTGGACGACCGGAGCGTAGCAGCGCGAAGCGGAGGGAGTCGGCTGGGGAGGGTGTGGTGCTGTTTCCATCGCCATCGGCACGAGCGAGCTGCTCGCTGCCACTAGCAACCGGAACACGACCGACTCCCCTCCGAAACGCACGACCAGGCCAGCGTCGCAGAACTCACGGAACCAACAACACGACCAGTGCCACCGCGATGAACACCACCTTCAGCACCGTGTTCACGACCACGACCTTCGTCCCGAACTCCGCGCCCCAGATACCGAACTGGAAGGGAATCGAGCGCTTGAACGTCGACACCGCGAACGAGACGATACCGCCGACCAGCATGGTCGCCACCGCGGTCTGGGGCGTGAACACGTCGTCCAGCATGGGCGCGATGACCAGCGCGCCACTCGTGGTGTCGATGGCGAAGACGGCAATCACGGCCGCAGCAGCACCCGGCAGCCCGATGAGCGAGGTCACCGGCTCTGCAACGCCCGTCACGGCGGTCAGGTCGGTCGTCTCCGTCACGACCGCCACGAGCGTGTAGACGACGAGCAGGCGCGGGAGGATGTCCAGGATCTTGTCCTTCGTGCTCGCGAGGGCGTCCGTAACCTTCTCGCGGCGGGTCTTCGACGCCTCCTCGCCACCATCCGAGGCCACGTCGCTGGGCATCACGTCGGGGTCGACGTTATCGGACGAGAGCAGGAGTGCGCCCGCCGCGACGCCGGTCAGCGTGATCGCCAGCGAGATGGCCGCCCGCGACCCGACGTAGAGCAGGCCGACCTCCAGCCCTAGAATCGGAATCAGCACCGGGGCGTAGAACGTGAAGATGTGCTGGGCGAAGCCGAAGAAGGTGTTCACAGTCACGGCGACGAGCGTCGCCCGGTCGTCGAGGGTCCCGGCCTCGCGGAACTCCGCGAGCATGCCGTACCCGGCGGTCGGAGAGGCGGTCGTCGCCAGGATGGCCGTCCCGACCTCGTCCGGGAGGTTCGCCGGCCGGGTCAGGGGCCGGGCGAAGCGAGCGATGGCGTCGACCGCCCCGAACTCGACGGCCAGGTTAGCCAGCGTCACGCCGAGGCCGAGGAAGGCCGCGATGGAGAGGACGCGGCCCAGGACCGACACCAGCAGGTCGACCGGGAGGTTCACGTCGCGGCGTTCGTGCCCGAGCAAAAAAGCCCCGTCGGGTCAGGAGTCGGAGTCAGCAGTCGTTGACCTTCTCCAGCTCCGCCTCGGCGGCGTCGCGCTCTTGCTGTGCGGTGAGCGGGTCGCCGTTCTCGTACGCTTCGGCAGCCTTCTCCAGGTGCTCGGTGGCCTTCACGAGGTGGTCGGCCTGGCAGCGAGCCCGTTCGAGGTGGGTGCTGATGTCGACCGTGGCGTCACTGGAGACGCCGTCGAACGTCGTCTCCGCGGCGGTGAAGTGGGTGTTCGCCTTCGAGATGTCCTCCTTGGCGGCACTGGCCTCCTGGTTGTCGAGGTGCGTCTCGGCCTCGGCGAGGTCTTCGCGGCCGAGCAGCATCTCCTCGAAGCCGGTCGCGAGCGTGGAGAAGCCCTCGACGACGGTGTGCATCGCCTCCAGTGGGGGCCGGACCTGGCTGAGTTCGGCCGCGTTGAGTGCTTGCAACCGCTCCGGGTCGACGGCGTCGGCCGCCGACAGGCCCGATTCGAGTTCCGTGGCGGTCTGTTGCATGGTCGACCTGGACTCGCGCAGCATCTCCAGTGCCTGCTCGTAGTTCTCGTTCGCGATGACGGTCTGTATCTCCTCGAGGCGGGCGTTCGGGTCGGTTCCCCGTATCGTCTCGATCGCGTTCGCCAGCGACGCCACGATGGTCGCAAGGTGGCGCAGGGCCTGGATGTCCTTCTCCTGTTCGGCGGTCGCGGTCTCGGCGGCCGCGTCGAGTTCGCTCCGGGCGGACTCCAGTACGCCCCGGGTCGCCTCGATGTCGAACTCGACGTTCGCGGGGTCCTCCTCTATCTGGGTCTCCAGCTCCTGGAGCTTGAACCCGACCTTGTTCAGGGAACCGACTGCCTCCTTGATGTTCCCCTCTGCGAGCTCCTCGGGGGTCGCGGTCGCCGTCTCGTTCGCTTTCTCGTTCCCGCTGCCGTCGCCGTCGCCGTCGTCGCTGCTGTCGCCGCCTCCGTCGCCGCTGCCACTGCCGCCACCGCTGTCCCCACCGGTGGTGTCGGTCTCGTTACACCCTGCGAGGACGGGCGATATCGCTGTCGCGGCCACCGCGAGCGACTGGAGGTACGAACGTCGGTTCATGTTCGGTACTTCCGGTCACCGAACTTGACCTTTTGGGCCCGGTGCTAGAGGAGGAGACTGACCACGCCAAACAGGACGAGGACGCCGAGCACGTCACAGGTGTTCGTGACGACCGGGATGACCACGTCGTCGGGGTCCAGCCCGAGCCGGTAGGCCGCGTAGGTCGCCGTCAGCGTGACGACGATGGCCAGGACTGCCAGCACCGCCCCGGAGCTGAACGCGACGAACACCACGTCGAGCGGTCCGAGGACCGCCCCGACCGTGAGTTCGGTGAGGACCCAGGCACCCAGCCCGACGCCCGGGAACATCGACAGCGCGAGGGCGACGGTGGCGATGGCGTTGCCCGCGAGGGTGTCGTCGGTCGGGTCGAACTCGACGGTCCCGAGGTGGACCGCCGTCGAGAGCCGGGCCGCGAGGATGGAGCCCAGGTTCCCGGCGGTCCCGATGGTCACGGGCACCAGCACCAGCAACGAGGGTTTCGCCAGCAGTGTGTCCTCGATGCTCCGCAGCACGAGTCCGGAGGCGATCTCCACCGTCGAGAGCGCGAGCAACAGCGGGAGCATCGCCCGCGAGATGTCCCGGACGGTCCATTGCTCCGGCATCTATCCCCCTCCCAGACCGAGTACGATGCGGACCGCGAGCAGGAGGAAGGCGACGCCGAAGACGTCGCCCGTGGTCGTCACGAGCGGGCCGACGAGGGTGTCCGGGTTGTGTCCCCGGCGGAAGCCGAGGAAGACGACGACGACGACCGCCACGGTCAGTGCGATACCGGAGAACAGCCCCGCGAGGACGGCGATGGCGAGTAATGTGGGCAGGGGCGCGACCGGTGCCGAGAGCAGGGTCAGGACGACGAACGCCGCGGTCGCGGCGAACAGGCTGACGAAGATACCGTTCGAGAGCGCGGCCGCGATGGCCCCGCGAAGCCGGTCGTTCGAGAGGTCGACGTAGGGTTCGAGCAACCCCTGGTGGAGGCCGGTCGAGAGGCGCGCCCCGAGCGAGCCGAACACGTTCCCGCGGGTCGCCAAAAGCGCCGGGACGAGCACGAGCAGCCCCTGCACGGCTTCGAGTTCGCTGCGCATCCCGCCCAGCACGACGCCCGCGAACAGCCCACCGACCACACTGGCGGCGAGCGCGGGCACCGCCTCGCGGTAGGCTTCCAGCGCGACCTCGCGGACACTCATGTCTGTCCGGTTGCAGGCCGAGGGTATAAAAACAGGTCACGCGGCGAGAAGCGCGGGGCGAGCTGGGGCCGAAACCGTGACACACCTGCACATGATTTTTGCCACGGCCCGCGAACTCCCGGGTATGGACGCTGCCGACCGCCGCGCCATCGCGGACACCCTCCGAGAGCGCGCCCTGGGGATGCGCGAGGACGCCTGCAAGCGGTTCGACGACGCGCCCGAACTGGAGCCCCTGATCACCGAACCGGCGTACTACCAGCCCGACTCCTTTCCCGAATCGGTCGAGGAGCAACTGGACCGGCTCGCGGGCTCCGCGGGCATCGTGGTCGTCGACGACGGTCGGGTCCTCTGCACCGAAATCGGCTACAAGGACGGCTGGATGACCCCCGGCGGGGCACAGGACCCCGGCGAGACGCTGGCTGAGACCGCCGTTCGAGAGACGTACGAGGAGACGAACATCGAAGCCGAGATCACCGGGGTGTTCTACCACCGCGACTACGCCATCGACTACGGCTACGACGAACTGATTCGGATTCCGCTGGTGGTCTACACCGGCCGGAAGGTCGGCGGGCGGCGGGCTGCCCCGGCACACAAGGTTCCCAGTGGCGAACCCGAGATTACGGACGTGGACTGGTTCGGGCCCGAGGAGTTGCCCGAGAATCTGACGGACAGGGAGCGGATTCGGGAGTTGCTGGACGGGTGGGAGTGAGAGGAATTTATACAATGAAGACAGTACCCGTAACCAGCGATGCAGATTCACTCCAACGACAGCATAGACCTGTTTCTCAAATCGATACTGGTCGTTGCATTCGTCTTTCTGGCGACGAATCTGCTCATCTTCCTGGGATACGGGTTCTACTGACCACTGCGATCTCGGGTTGTTGGGCGGGTCGTAGCCGTACTCTCTACCTGTTTATACGCGACTACTATCCCCAGAACTGGGCCGCGGTGTACACGAGGTAGATGACCATCGCCCTCGAGAGCCAGAATCTGCGGTCGTTCTCCGTCAGCGCGTACGCGATGAGGCAAACTGGAAATGCGACCAGCCCGAGCCCGAACGAATCTGGAACCGGGACGACGGTCTGTTCGAGTGTAACGTACCACAGCGGGAACCCGGCGATACCCGCGATAGCCGCACGCGACGCTTCGGACATATTTCAATCTCTTCCAGAGTGAGGAAAAAGGCTGCTGGTGCAGACCTCACCATCCCTCCGAACCTCACGTTCCCGAAGATTTACTCCCCACCGACCGAACCTCTCCGTATCTTGCGCGACCTCGACATCCTCCTGACGAACGACGACGGCATCACGGGCGAGGGGCTGGCCGCCATCCGCCGCGAACTGACCGAACTCGGCGACGTGACCGTCGTCGCGCCCGCCGACAACCAGTCCGGTGTCGGCCGGAAGCGGACGACCTACACCACCCGGACCGAGCACGAGTGGGGCTACGCCATCGCGGGCACCCCGGCGGACTGCGTGGCCTACGGGCTACGCGGCCTCGACAAAGAATTCGACCTCGTCGTCTCCGGCATCAACCACGGCCCGAACATGGGCGCGTACGTCCTCGGGCGCTCGGGGACCGTCGGCGCGGCGATGGAGGCCGCCTTCCTCGGGACCCCCGCGGTGGCCACCTCGGCCTACCACAACGTCGAGTTCTACACGCACCCGCCCGAGGAGTATGACTTCTCCACGCCGGCGCGCATCACCCGCGCCCTCATCGAGGACTGCCTCGACGCCGACGTGTTCGAGGCGGTCGACATCCTCAACGTGAACGGGCCGGTCGACGCGACCGACCCCCGTCTCCGGGTCACGCATCCCCACGGCGACTTCGACGTTCGGGTCGAACACAACGACGTCGACCCCGACGACGAGGACCTGCCAGTCGAGGTCGGCGAGGACGGCGAACTCATCGCCCTGCGCGATAAGTTCTGGCCCCACGTCGAGGGCTACGAGAACCCCTTCCCGGACATGGACGAGGTCCGCGAGCGCTACCCGGTCGGGAGCGACCGCCGGGCCGTCGCCGACGGCGAGGTGAGCGTCTCGCCACTGACCGCCCCCCGCGAGGCGACCCACCACGAGAAACTGGACGCCATCGTCGAGCGCCTGAACCTCACCTGACACTGGGGCGTAGTGTGACCGGCCGCGAGGGCCGCTGAGACGCCCAAAAGTGATAGAAGACGGAAAGAAACGTGGGCAAACTATTTGGGCGGATAGTGTTACGTTCGCCCATGGTTAGAGATAGCAATCGAACGGTCGACCGGAGAACCTTCCTGAAAATCGGCGGTGCGAGCAGTATCGCGGCGACTGCCGGCTGTCTCGGTCTCGGTGGCGGCGGTGGCGGTGGGCCGATCACCTTCGGGCAGCCCGCGGCCCAGACTGGCCAGTGGGACTTCCTGCAGCCGGGCGTCTCGAAGGCGACCGACGTCGCGATCAAGCACATCAACGACGCGGGCGGCCCGCTCGGCCGTGAACTCGTCCTCGAACGCTCGGACACCTCCGTAAACCCACAGCAGGCACGCACAGTGGTCACGCAACTCACCGAGAACGAGGACGCCATCGCGCTGCTCGGGCTGTTCTCCAGCGAACTCGAACCGCTGTATGACTTCCTGCAGGAACAACAGACCCCGGTGGTCACGCCGTGGCCGGGCTCGAACTTCCTCGACACCCGCGGGGGCGACAACGGCACGCCGGAAGACGTGAGCGACGACGGCTGGATCTGGCGGACGGTCATCAGCGACACTGTCCACACGGCCGGTGCAGCACTGCGCGCCCTCGACCAGGGGCACGACACGGTCGGCGTCATCAACGGGACGACCTCCGGCGCACGGAGCTGGGCGAACGGGTTCATCAGCGCCTACGAGGGCAACGGCGGCACCATCGCCGAGCAGGTCGAGGTGGCCCAGGGCGAGTCGAACTACCAGTCCGCGCTCGAACGGCTGTTCCAGGCCGACTTCAGCGCGTTCGCGGTGAGCCTCCCGCTCGAGGACGCCATCACGCTCCTGAGCGACTGGTCGGACGGCGGCTACGGTCGCCAGCCCATCCTCTCGGACCCGCTGGCCCAGAACGACCTCCCCGACCAGGTCGGGAGCGCGCTGAACGGCGCGTGGGCGGCCAGCCCGGGCGAGTCCGGCCCGAACTACGGTGCCTTCGAGAGCGAGTACCAGAGCGGCGAGGGCGACGCCGAGATCAACGCCTGGACGCCGCCGTCGTGGGACGCCACGATGGTCACCGCACTCGCCGTCGAACGCGCCGGCGAGGCCACCGCGGAGGCCATCGAACAGAACCTCGGCCCGGTGTCGCGCGGTCCCGGGACCGAGGTGGCGACCTTCGCCGAGGGGAAGGAGGCACTCGACAACGGCGAGGAGATCACGTACATGGGTGCGGCGACGCCGGTGACGTTCACCAAGTTCGGCAACGTCGTCGGCTCGGTCGTCATCAACGAGGTCCAGAACGGCCAGTTCACGCAGGTCGAGACCATCCCGGCGGACGACCTCCGGGAGTTCGTGCCGGAGGGCGAGTACTAAGCGATGGGACTCGCACAGAACCTCATCTTCGGGCTGGTTACGGGTTCGTACATCGCCATCGCGGCCATCGGGTTCACGCTCATCTACGGCATCGTGGACATGATCAACTTCGCGTACGGCGAGTACATCACCGCCGGGGCGTTCATCGGCCTGCTCGTGGCCGGGTCGCTCCCGCTGCCACTGCCGGTGGCCGTGCTCGTCGCGATGGCTGGCGGCGGTATCGTCAGCCTCCTGCTCGCGAAGGTGTTCTTCACGCCCATCAACCACACCGGCCCGATTCCGATGCTGCTGACGTCCATCGGGCTCGGCCTCATCCTCCGCAACGTGATCCGGCTCTTCGCGGGGCGGAGCGCCCGGTACTACGACACGCAGACGACGACGTGGCAGTTCCAGGACGTCCCGGCGCTGAGCGTCGGGTCCGTCGACCTGCTCGGGAGCTTCTTCGTGACCTCCCAGCAGCTCGTCGTCGTCGGCTGTGCGGTCGGTGTGTTCCTCGTCCTGCACGGGCTGTTGACCCGGACGGACGTGGGCATCGCCATGCGTGCGATGAGCGACGACGAGGCGCTCGCCCGCGTCCGGGGCATCGACACCCAGCTCATCCGCAACAGCGTCTGGGTGCTCGCCGGGATGCTCGCCGGCCTGTCGGGCGTGCTCCTCGGTATCCAGACGAACGTGAGCGTCACGACGGGGTTCAGCCAGATACTCATGATACTGTCGGCCGCCATCCTCGGCGGGGCCGGGAGCCCGTACGGGGCCATCGCCGGCGCGTACGTCATCGGCGTCGTGCTGGCGCTCTCGACGGCGTTCCTCCCCTCGGGGATGACGGGCATCTCGTCGGCGGTCGCGTTCATGATACTCGTCGTCGTCCTGCTCGTCAAGCCGAGCGGTATCGCCGGTCAGGAGGTGCGTGAGGCATGAGCGTGCGCGACTCGCTCCCGGACCGTGATTCGGACCTCGCGCTGGTGATCGGCACCGTCGCCGTCGTACTGGGGCTCGTCATCGCGTTCTCGCCGGTGACGGCGACGATTCCTGGCAACCTCTACGTGTTCTTCGAGGTCGGCATCCTGTTCGTCATCTACGGCATCCTCGTGCTGGGGCTCGACCTCCAGTACGGGCATACCGGCCTCGTGAACTTCGGCCACGTCGTGTTCTTCGCGGCCGGCGCGTACACGATGGCGATGCTCTCGGCCGTGGATTCGTTCGAGGGTATCGCGCTCGGGCTCCCGTGGCCGGTCGGGCTCGTCGCCGCCGTCCTCGTGGCGGCGGTCCTCGGCGCGTTCGTCGGTGCCACGTCGCTGCGCCTGCGCGGGGACTTCCTCGCCATCGTGACGCTCGCCACCGCCGAGATATTCCACACGCTGTTCATCAACTTCACGGACATCTTCGGCGGGTCGACCGGCATCTTCGGCGTGCCGACGCCGCTCGGGGACCTCGCTGGCAGTCGCGACGCGACGCTGGTGGCGACGCTGCTGGTGTTCGGTGGACTCACCGCGCTGACGTTCGCGGTCGTCGCGCGGCTCACGGAAGCCCCCTACGGCCGCGTGTTGCGCGCCATCCGGGCCGACGAACTGGTGGCGCGGTCGGTCGGCAAGTCCACCTTCCGCTACAAGATGCAGTCGTTCGTCTACGGGGCCGCACTCGCCGGCTTCGCGGGTGCCATCTTCGCGATGTACAACGGGGCCATCTCGCCGGACTTCTTCGAGTTGCAGGTGACGGTGACCGTCTGGATCGGCATGCTGCTCGGCGGCGCGTCGAACCACCGCGCGGTGCTCGGCGGCCTCGGCATCATCATGGGCCTCCGGCTGTTCTCGCGGTTCGCACAGGACGCCGCACCCGTCACCGCCGGCGAGTTCGCGTCCATCCGACTCATCGTCGTCGGCCTCATCCTCGTGCTCGTCATCAGGTACCGGCCCGCCGGTATCTGGGGCGACGAACGCGATCTGGAGGTGGACTCGTGACCCTGCTCGACGTCGACGGCCTCGGCAAGCAGTTCGGCGGCCTCGTCGCCATCGACGACCTCTCGCTCTCGTTCGACGCGGGCGAACTGGTCGGGGTGATGGGTCCCAACGGGGCCGGCAAGTCGACGTTCTTCAACTGTGTGAGCGGCGTCGTCGAGCCGGACGACGGGACGGTCGTCTTCGACGGCGAGGACGTCACCGGCGCGGACACCGCCGTGCTCGCACGCGAGGGGCTGGTCCGGACGTTCCAGCACACCCGCCAGCTCGACACGATGACCGTCCGGGAGAACGTCAGGCTCGCCGCCCCGGGACAGCCCGGCGAGCGGACGGTTTCGGCGCTGCTCCGCACCGACGACATGCAGGAGACCGAGGCCGCGGTGGCCGAACGAGCCGACGAACTCATCGAGACGTTCGAACTCACCCGGCTCGCAGACGAGTACGCGAGCAGTCTCTCGGGCGGCCAGCGCAAACTGCTCGAACTCGCGCGCGTGCTGATGCTCGACCCCGACCTGCTCCTGCTCGACGAGCCGTTCGCCGGGGTGAACCCCACGCTCACGAACGAGATCGCGGCCCACATCCGCGACCTGAACGACGACGGGATGACCGTGGTCGTCATCGAGCACGAACTCGAGACGCTGACCGAGCTCGTCGACCGGCTGGTCGTGCTCCAGCAGGGCAGCCTGCTCGTCGAGGGCGACCCCGAGACCGTACTGAACGACGAGCGCGTTATCGACGCCTACCTGGGTAGCTGACCATGAACGACGCAACGACACTCGACGACACGCCGGACGACACCCGCAGCACGCGGGGAGATCACCTGCTCGAGGTCACCGACCTCGATGCGGGCTACGGCGACCTCCAGGTGCTCACCGATGTCGACCTGCACGTCGACGAGGGCGAGTACGTCACCATCGTCGGCCCGAACGGGGCCGGGAAATCGACGGCCATGAAGTCGATCTTCGGTCTCGCGGACCGGATGGGCGGCAGTATCACGTTCGGCGGCACGGACATCACCGACTACCCGCCGGAGGAGGTCATCACGGTCGGGATGAGCTACGTCCCCCAGACGGAGAACGTCTTCCCGTCGCTCACCGTCGGGGAGAACCTCCGAATCGGGGCGTACATCCTCGACGACGTGCCCGAGGAGCGGCGGCAGGCGGTGTTCGACCGCTTCCCCGTCCTCGAAGAGCGCATCGACCAGGACGCCGGCACGCTCTCGGGCGGCCAGCAGCAGATGCTCGCCATGGGCTGTGCGCTCATGCTCGACCCGGACCTGCTGTTGCTCGACGAGCCCTCGGCCGGGCTCGCGCCCGACCTCGTCGACGTCATGTTCGACCGCATCGACGAGGTGAACGACGCCGGCACGTCCATCCTGATGGTCGAACAGAACGCGAAGGAGGCGCTCCGGCGCTGTGACCGCGGCTACGTCCTCGCACAGGGCGAGAACCGCTACGAGGGCCCGGGCGACGCACTCCTGGACGACGACGAGGTGCGGCGGCAGTTCCTCGGCGGCTAGGCCGGGGCCACTGCCGACCCACTTCAGGGCGACTGCCGACGTTCTCAGGACGACTGTTGCTGCTCAGAACGACTGCTCCCGCTCAGAACGACTGTTCGGTCCCGATACCCGCCTCAGTCGCCGATTCGTACACGTCTGCCGCGGTTGCCGCGTCGAGGACCGCCGTTCCGACGCTCTCGACCACCAGTATCTCTTCGTCCGACTCCCGACCAGCCTCGCCCTCGAACACCGCCGACAGCGGAATGAGGTCGTCTTCGGTGAGGTCGGTCGCCAGCAGGTCGCCAATCTCTGCGACCTCCTCGGGCACGTCCGCGAAGACGCGCGCGGCCCGGTCGAACACCGCGGACTCCAGTTCCTGCATCTCGCCGGTGTACGCGCCGACCGCGACGACGAGCGTGCCCGGTGCGAGCGCGTCGGCGGGGAACACGGGCTTCGTGCTGGTCGTCGTCGTCACCACGACGGTCGCGTCCTGCACCGCTGCCTCCGGCGAGTCGACCGCCTCGGCCGGGATGTCGTGGTCGCGGAGGTCGGCGGCGCAGTCCTCGCGCGAGTCGCTTGGCGAGTAGATTTTGACCGAGTCGACGTCACACAGCGCCGCGATGGCACGGGTCTGCCAGCGCGCCTGCGTGCCAGCGCCGAGCACACCGACCCGGACGGGGCCACTCGGTGCCAGGTCGCGCGCCGCCAGGCCGCCGATACAGCCGGTCCGGGCGTTCGTGATGCGTCCGCCGTTCATGAACGAGACGGGCTGGCCGGTTCGCGCGTCGGCGAGGACGACCTGCGCGTGGATGGTCGGCAGCCCGCGGTCGGCGTTGCCCTCGTTGACCCCGACCAGTTTCGTCGCGAAGTGAGGCTCGCCGTGGATGTACGCGGGCATGGCGAGGCCCATCCCCAGCGGCTCCGGCCCGTCGAGGCCGGTTCCGATATCGTAGTGCGGGCGGTCCGGGCGCTCGACCTCGCCACGGCCCTGACTCACGAGTGCGTCCTCGACCACGGGCGCGAGCGACGGGAGGTCGATGAGCGACGCGACCTCCTCGTCGGAGAGTACGAGTACCATGTCCGGGGAGTGGCCGGCGGCCGTGTTAACTGTTTCCGGCTGACTCACTTCGCCAGCCGCGCCCGGTAGTACACCCCGTGGTGGTCCACTTCTGCCACCGTCCACGGCGTGCCGACGCAGGTGGTTCGGTGCCTGGAACGCCGAAAGAACGGTCGTTCGTCAGGGTTCACCGACTGCGAGCACCCCGACCAGCGCAAGCCCCGCAGCAAGCGAGGCCAGAAGAACGGCAAAGGCCGCCTGGAAGCTCGCCACGTCGGAGACGATACCGACGACGGCCGGGGCGACCGCCCCGACGCCCATGAGCAGGGTCCGAACGACCCCCAGACCACCCCCCGCGACCGAATCGGGAATCAACTCGACGAGGTACGCCCCGCGAACCGGTCGGAAGCCGTGGCTCCCGAGGCCGAAGGCGATGACTGCCCCCGCGAGTACCGGGAGTGGACTCTCGGGGACTGCGACGACCAGGGCCAGTCCCGCCGTCGCCAGCGCCAGCGTCCCGCCGATGACCGTCAGCCGGCCGAGGCGGTCGCTCACGTCGCCGGTGACGACCTGCACGAGGCTCACGAGGAACAGCCCCGAGTAGAGGGTTCCGGCGGTCGCGGGCGACAGTCCCGCGGCGTCTTCGAGGTACAGGGGCAGGAACGCGACCGCACCGTTGTAGGTGAACGAGAACAGGATGGTGACGGCGACGAAGACGAGGAACCAGGTATCGGAGAACAGGGCACGGTAGGCGCTCGAACCGCCGGCCTCGCCCTCGGACTCTGGCTCCGGCGGCAGTCGGCTCGGCACCCGCCACCGGAACAGCCCCGCCAGCACCAGTCCCGCGACGCCACCACCGAGGAAGACGACGTGCCAGTCCGCGCCGCCGGCAGCCAGCGCCCAGACCACGGCCGCGGGCGCGACCACGCCGCCGAAGGCTCCGAACGTGTCCATCACGCCCAGCGCCCGGCCGGTTCTGGCGGGATACACCCGCGAGAGCAAGCGTACCGCGACCGTCTTGTGCGCGCCCGTCCCGACCCCGACGAGCACCATCACCCCGACGAGCACGCCGAACGGGAGCGAGATGGTGAGCGCGAGTGACGCCACCGCAGCGACGATGGCCCCAGCAGTCACGACGCGGACCCCGCCGACCCGGTCCGCGAGCAGGCCAGAGGGGAACTGCATCGCGGCGTAGGCCAGCATCAGGGCCGTAAAGGCCGTCCCGACGACCGAATTCGAGACGCTGTAGGTACTCTGGAACGTCCCGAACAGGGGCGGGAACGCATATCTCAGGAACTTCGCGAGGAACCAGATGAGCGCCGTCAGGACGAGCGCGTCGTAGCTGGCGAGGTCGCGGATTCGGGCCACTCTATCCGAACGGCCCACCGCCGCCGCCACCGAGACCGCCCATACCGCCGCCACCGCCGCCCTGCTTTTGCATCTTCTTCATCATCCGCTGCATGTCGCCGTCCATGCCACCCTGGAACTGCTTCAGGGTGCGCTCCATCATCTTGTGCTGCTGGAGCAGTTCACGCACCTTCTCCTCGGGCTGGCCCGCGCCGCGCGCGATGCGCTCGACCTGTTTCTGGCCGATTCCACGCGGGTTCTCCATCTCCTTCTCGGTCATGGAGTCCATGATGACCTCGAAGCTGCGCATGCGCTCCTGGGTCACGTCCATGGCGTCGTCGGGCAGCTGGTCCTTGATGCCCCCGCCGAAGCCCGGAATCATGTCCATGATCTGGTCGAGCGGACCCATCTTGTTCATCGCGTCCATCTGCTTCTTCATGTCCTTCAGGGTGAAGTTCCCCTTCAGCATGTCCTCGGGGTCCCAGTCCTCGTCGTCCTCGGCCTGGGTCTCCTCCATCGCGCGCTCGACGCGCTCGGTGAGCTGCTTGAGGTCGCCCATGCCGAGCAGGCGGGAGATGAAGCCGTCGGGCTCGAAGCGCTCGACGTCCTTGACCTCCTCACCGGTCCCGAGGAAGGCGATGGACGAGCCGGTCTCGTTGACGGCGGCGAGTGCGCCGCCACCCTTCGCGGTCCCGTCGAGCTTCGTGATGACGACGCCGTCGATACCGATGGACTCCTCGAACTTCTGGGCCTGCTCCTTCGCGGACTGGCCCATCGCGGCGTCGATGACGAGCAGGTTCTTGTCGGGATTGGCGACGTCCTCGATGCGTTCGATCTGGTCGATGAGCTCCTGGTTCAGGCCGTCACGACCCGCCGTGTCGACGATGCGGATGTCGGCGTCCTTCGTGGCCTCCATCCCGTCGCGGACGATCTCGAGGGGGTCCTCGGCGTCGTCGTCGCCGTAGAAGTCGACCTCGGCGCGACGCGCCATCTCCTTGGACTGGTCGTACGCACCGGGACGGTCGGTGTCGGTCTGGATGATGGCCGGGCGCATGCCCTTCTTCGAGAACCACCAGGCGATCTTCGCCGCGCTCGTGGTCTTCCCGGACCCGTACAGCCCGGCGAGGAGGATGGTCTGGTTCTCCAGGGGGAGGTCGGTGGAGTCACCGACGAGCCCGACCAGCTCCTCGTAGACGATGCGGAGCACGAAGTCCCGGGCCGGCGTCCCCTTCGGTGGCTCCTCCTCCAGGGCGCGCGTCTTGATGCTGTCCGAGAGGTCCATCACGAGGGAGACGTCGACGTCAGCCTGCAGGAGCGAACGCTGAATCTCCTTGACGATCTCCTCGACGTCTTCTTCAGAGAGACGGGACTTCCCACGGAGCTTATCGAGCGTGCCCCGCAGCGAACTCCCGAGGTCGTCGAGTACCATTTACTGTCCGCTAGTCGCGTCGCGCGTTAAAGCCTTTTTCTCGCCGCTGGCCTGTGGGAACCCCGTCGTGTCGGCCCAGAGGGGTAACTGGTTCCTGCAGAGCTTTATGGTGTGGTGTGGTGTACCATACCTCGTGACTGCGTAACCACACCTGTACTGCCATCCCACTTTCCGCAGTCACCTTCCACCTGGCGACGAGCCTGGGCTCGGGCGGGTGTCTCGCATCTCCACCCGAAACGGTGCCCTTCGAGGACCTGGGTGGTTTCCACTGGAGCGTCCCGGAGAGCGACACCGAAGAAGAAACGCGGTCGAGTTCGACTGCAGCCTACTCCTCGTCTTCCTCGAGCAGCCGTTCGACCATCCGGTCGGGGTCGAACCGCTCGAGGTCGCCGTAGTCCTGCCCCACACCGAGGAACAGGATTGGCTTGCCCGTGACGTGGGCGATGGAGATGGCCGCGCCGCCGTTGGAGTCCGCGTCGGCCTTCGTGAGGATCGCGCCGTCGATGGCGGCCGCCTCGTTGAACTTCTTCGCGCGCTGGACCGCGTCCTGGCCGGCGACGGCCTCGTCGACGAAGATGGTCATGTCCGGCCCGACGACCCGGTCGATCTTCTCGAGCTGGTCCATCAGGCCCTCGTTCGTGTGCAGGCGACCGGCGGTGTCACCCAGGACCACGTCGATGTCGTGGGCCTCGGCGTACTCGACGGCGTCGTAGATGACGGCCGCCGGGTCACCGCCCTGCTCGTGGGCGATGAGCTTCGTGCCGAGGGTGTCCGCGTGCTCGCGGATCTGCTCGTTCGCGCCGGCGCGGTAGGTGTCGCCGTTCGCCAGCACGGACGAGAGGCCGCGCTCCTCGAAGTAGCGCGAGAGCTTCGCGATGCTCGTCGTCTTCCCGACGCCGTTGACGCCGGTGAAGATGATGACGACGGGCTTGTCGGCCTCGGCGACGCGCGCATCGAAGTCGAACTGGCCGACCGAGATGACGTCGTAGAGGGCATCGGCGAGCGCCTCCTCGACGATGTTCCCCGTCGACTCGGTGAACTTCCGGCGTTCGCCGACGAGCTCGCGCTTGATGTTCTCGAGTATCTCGTTGGCGACGCTCATCTCCACGTCGGACTGGATGAGCGCCATCTCGAGCTCCCAGAGCGGGTCCTCGAGGTCCTCCTCCTCGATGACGAACTTGCCCGTGGCGGCCGCCTTCAGCTTGGAGCCGAAGCCGGTCGAGTTCCCGTCCGACTCCTCGACATCGTCGTCCTCGCGGGGGTCGGCCTCCGGGACCGACTCGGTCGACGCTGCCTCGTCGGGCTCGTCGACAGTCCCCTCGACGGTGTCGGCGGAATCGACAGGCTCGTCGTCCACCGTGGACTCGGTTGACGCCTCGGCGTCGGCCGCAGCCACGTCCTCCTCGGCTGCTGGCTCCGCCTCGGCTTCGGGTGCGTCCGCTTCGGCCGCTTCGGCCTTCTCGTCGGCCGTCTCCTCGACGTCCTTGCGGAAGCTACCCAGCTTCTCCTTCAGGTTGTCGAACATCGATTACTCGTCGTCGGCTTCCTCCTGCTGCTGCATCTGCTGCATCTGCTGTTGCATCTGCTGCTGTTGCATCTGCTGCATCTGCGCCTCGATCTCGCTGTTCTCCTCTTCGAGCTCTGCGATCTCCGCTTCGAGCTCGTCGATGTAGTCGTCCAGCGAGTCCTGCTTGTTCTCCAGGGTCTCGATGGCGCCGTCGCGATCGCGCTCTGCGGCGTAGCCGCCGCCGAGGCCGACGATGATCTCGTCGATGTCCTGCACTTCGGCGCGGATGTACGCGTCGCCGCCGAGCGGGACCTGCACGATGGACTCGGATTCGAGCGTGTTCAGGGCCTCGACGGCCTCGTCAATCTCGCTCTTCTCGTTACGGACCTCGGTGATCTCCTCTTCGATCTCCTCGATCTCGGCCTGAATCGCCTGCATCTCCTGCTGAAGCTGCTGGGCCTGACCGCCGCCACCGCCCATCATTGTTCCTCGACCTCCGAGATCTCGACCTGGGTACGCTTCAGGTTGTGCTTGCTGCCGAAGTTCGCGTACGTGTGCTCGAGTGCGACGTTCTCGTTCTCTGCGTCGATCGTCGTCTCGAACGGGCTCGGCCCGTGACGTGTCTGGAACGTCCCGCGGATAGTAAACTGACTCATGCCCGAAACTGCGTGAGCGAGATGGAAGAATCTTCCCTTCTCACCTGCCGTGGCTCGTCGCTCGTTCTCACGCGTGGCGCTACCCGTGGCTGGCGAGGGTGGGAGAAACGGTGGAAACGTCGAAGGGGTCGCTCAGTCGATGAGGCCGAGTGCGTCCTCGATGCGGCCCAGTTCGGGCCCGGTCGTGTCCTCGCCGGCGACGTAGCCGGTGTCGTTGACGACCAGCCCGGAGCCGACGAGCGGGGCACCGTAGTTGATGGTGCCGACGTCGGCGGGAACGCCGAGCAGGTCTTCGAGGTAGTCCAGTTCTGCGTCGGTGGACTTGGGGTGACAGAGCACGCCCTTGTTCGTGGCGACAGCGGCGGTACCGACCGTGCGGACCCCCGCGAGGTCGCCTCGTTCGACGGGCACCTCGAGGGTGTCCTCGACGACGGCGACGGCCTCGTCGGAGAGTTCCGGGTGGACGTACGCACCGGTGTCGTTGGCGAGCACGATGTTCCCGGCGGCGTTGCGCCGACCGGGGAGTTCGCCGATGGTGAGGTCGACGGTCTCTGCGATTCGGTCGCGCTCGCGCTGGGTGACGCGGCTCGACACGACGAGTCCGTTCGAGTTACCGGCGGCTAGCGCGCCGACGGTGGACGAGCCGGCGATGGTCGTCGGGATAGCGGGCACCTCGAGTTCGTCGATCATGGCTTCGAGGACGGACGACTCGATGTCTGGACGGCAGAGGAGACAGTCGTTCGTCGCCCGCGCGAAGACGCCGACGTACGGTGACCCGGCGAACGCGGTACGGAGCAACGTTACTCCGCGTGTTCGGCTTCCACGACGGCCTCGCCTTCCTCGTCGAAGCGGGCGGCACGGACGCGGAGCTTGCTCGGGGGCTTTTTCCGGCCGCGCGACCAGACCGCTTCGTTGATCGAGGGGTCGAGACGGACCGAATCCGCGTCGACCTTGAAGTGCTGGGCGAGGTGCTCGCGGATGAGCGTCATCGCTTTGTCTGCACGCTTGTGCTTCGCTTCTGCGTTCACGTCTCGGAGCGGGACGGTGACGACACGCTCCTCGAAATCACTGGAACTCATTATTCGTCGGTGTCGTTACGTCGCCAGTTGCGGCGCTTGTAGTTACGCTGGACTTCCATGTCGGTCTTGAGCATGACCCACGCCGGAACGCGACTGTTCTGTCGCTCGAGCTTGGCGAGGCGCTTTTTCTTGGCCTTCGATTTCTTACCCATAGTGGCCGGAAGTACCTCTGCCGAGTTTAAAATGTTGTTCTTTTCTGTGCGCCAAACCGAGCCACTAGGTGTCTTGGCGCGGTGGTTTCCCGTCCGGGCGTCGTACCCATAGGCGAGACCATGCCTGATGGCAGTACGCACGACAAGCGAACGCGTCGCGCGGTGCTCAAGAGCGTGGTAACGACAGCGGGCTCGGTCGCCGCCGTCGGGGCCGCCGGGGCGACGGAGACGACGAGCGAGCCGACCAGCCAGTCCACTTCCACCGACTCTCCCACCACCGGCGGGTCAGGTATCCGCCGCCAGATGGCGTTCGAGGCTCCCGACGACGACGAGGGCGACTACGTCGGTGACTTCCTCGTGGTCGCGGACGAGGTCACCGGCGAGGTGGACACGAGCGCGGTCGACCAGTGCGGGCTCACCGACTGGCCTCCGTCGAACACCGTGGTCTACGAGGCGGTCCTCACGACGAAACTCGCCACGGACCCACAGGGCGCGGAGATCCAGATTCTCACGAACGGCGAGAAGGACCACATCGAGTCGGGGGCGGTGTTCATCGTCAGCGACGCCGAGACCTGTGGGAACGGCTACGTCGGGGTCGACACCGAGGCCGTCTCGGACGCCCGAATCCCCGAGGGGTCGGAAACGACAGTCTCACCGACGGCCGACGGCGGTCAGGATTCGATTCCGGGCTTCGAACTCGCGGGGACGGCGGCGGGCATCGCGAGCCTGCTCGGGCTCGCCCGGTGGCGTGACGGAGACGCCTAGAGCCGGAACCGTTCGACGGTCCGGTACTGCGGCCCGTCCGGCGTGAGGACGCTCTCGGTCAGGCGGACCTCCTCGACGTGCATCGACCCCGCATCGGGGTCGTTGTCCCGGACACACGCCTGCACGGTCTCCTTCCCACCGGCGTGTTCCATCCGGGCGAGCGTGACGTGGGGGGTGAACTCGTGTGACTCCGGCGAGAACCCGATGGCGGTGGTCTCGGCCTCGATACCCTCGTGGAGCGCGGTCATCTCCGCGGCCCCCTCGCCGACGCCGAGCCACAGGACGTTGATGTAACTCAGCGACGGGAAGACGCCGAGGCCGCCGAACTCGGCGTCGAACGGGGCGACCTCGGCGTCTCTGACGCCCGCTTCGACAGCGTCTTTCACGGCGGGGAGCCGGGCCTTGCTCACCTCTCCGAGGAACTTCAGGGTGACGTGGGCCTGCGTCGGGTCGACGAACTTCAGGCCGGTCGCCTCCTCGAAGCAGTCCTGGAGGGCCGCCACGTCGTCGGCGATGTCCTCGGGGAGGTCGATACTGACAAAGAGTCGCATGCCAGAACTGACGGCAGTCTGTACCTTGAATGTACCTTCCGTTCAAACCACCAGACTGGGGCGGGGTCATTGCCCACTCATGCTCTGGGGGCACACCGCTCCTGGACGCTGCTGACGGGGGCGATATATGCCGTTTTCGGGTGTCGCAACCCTTACCCGTGTTCACGGCCAACCGCGACTTATGACTGACCGCGAGCGAGACCACAAGTTCTCGGAGGGACAGGGCTTCTCGGACCCGTACGACGAGTTCGACCTCGACCCACCCGAACTCGGTGTGGACCCGACGAAGGTGGACCCCGTCGACTCGCGCGTCCTGACGGACATGCTGGACCAGCGTAACGTCGACGCGGACTCGGTCGACGCGGACGAACTCATCGACGTCGGCCTGAACTACATGGGCATCAATCGCCACGAGCAGGCCGCGGACACGTTCGAGCGCGCCGCCCGGTTCGCCGAGGACGATGCCGTCAAGCAGGAGGGCTGGGTGAACAAGGGCGTCGCTCACGCCGAGATGGAGGAGTGGGACGAATCCATCAGCTCCTACCAGGAGGCCCTCCACATCGACGACGATGGGCGGTTCGCCGCCGACGCGGAGACGAACCTCGCCTACGCACTCTGGGAGTCCGGCGACGTCTCCCGGGCGCTCGAACACGCCGAGCGCGCTGTCGAACTCGACCCGCGCTCGTCCCAGGCGTGGTACAACCGCGGGTTCTTCCTGCTCGAACGCGGGCTGGCCGAGGACGCGCTCAACGCGCTCGACAACGCCATCCGCCTCGGGATGCGCACCGCCGACGTGCTCGGCGAGAAGGCCCGCGCACTCGAAGAACTCGGCCGCGACGAGGAGGCCGAGGAGGTCGCGGAGGAAGCCGAGGAGATTCGCAAACGAAAGGAAGAGGAACTGGTGGATGATCGTTAACGAACGACAGACCGAGGAAGGACTGCTCGTCTCCGTCTGTGACCCGGACGTCATAGGCGAGACGTTCGAGGACGGGGCAGTGTCGCTCACGGTCTCCGAGGAGTTCTACGGCGGCGAACACCGCGAGGAGGCCGAGGTACTGGACAGTCTGCGCCGGGCGACCGTCGCGAACATCGTCGGAAAGCGCTCCGTCGACGTGGCCGTCGAAGCCGGGTTCATCGACGAGGACGCGGTGCTCGACATCGAGGGAACGCTCCACGCACAGTTGCTCCGGTTGGGCTGAGTCGGTCGTTTCTGCGGTCGGTCACCGACGACGGAAGCTGTTTACGAACACGTCTGTTGCGCCGTGGAACACCACGAGGTAGCCCACGACGAGGCTCAGGAGGAACTCGGACTCGACGAGCAGCGAGTCGGCAGACTGCGCGGTGGTGAACAGCACGGTCGGGGCCACGATCAGTGTGAACACGACGACCGTGACGAGCCACACGTCGAAGAGTCGGCGCATGGCTGGCGCGACTCGGCCATCGGATAAAAAACCGCCGTCTCGTTTCCAGTCGTTGCAACTGACCGTCTCTGGGGCCGATAGCAGTCCCGTCCTGTACCGAAGGACAATTGGGTCTCTGGCCCCCAGGGAACAGCAATGAGCACCCAGACGACCGACCCCCTCGACGTCGAACGCATCCGGCAGGACTTCCCGATCCTCCAGCGCCAGTTCGACGGGACGGACCTCGTCTACCTCGACAACGCGGCGACGACGCAGACCCCCGAGCCGGTCGTCGACTGCATCGTCGACTACTACCACGGCTACAACGCGAACGTCCACCGCGGCATCCACACGTTGAGCCAGGAGGCTTCTATCGCCTACGAGGACGCCCACGACCGCGTCGCCGAGTTCATCGGGGCCTCTGGCGGCCGCGAGGAGGTCATCTTCACGAAGAACACGACAGAGAGCATGAACCTCGTCGCCTACGCCTGGGGCCTGAACGAACTCGGCCCCGGCGACGAGGTCGTCACGACCGAGATGGAGCACCACGCCTCGCTGGTTACCTGGCAACAGATCGCCAAGCGGACCGGCGCGGAGGTCAAGTACATCCCCATCGACGAGTCCGGCCAGCTCGACATGGCGGCCGCCGCGGACCTCATCACGGACGACACGAAGATGCTCTCGGTGGTCCACGTCTCGAACACCCTCGGGACCGTCAACCCGGTCTCGGAACTCGCCGACCTCGCCCACGACCACGGCGCCCTCGCGTTCGTCGACGGCGCACAGGCCGTCCCGACCCGGCCGGTCGACGTGGAGGCCATCGACGCCGACTTCTACGCCTTCTCCGGCCACAAGATGTGCGGCCCGACCGGCATCGGCGTCCTCTACGGCAAGAAGCACATCCTCGAGGACATGGAGCCGTACCTCTACGGCGGCGAGATGATCAAGAAGGTCACCTTCGAGGAGTCGAAGTGGAACGACCTGCCCTGGAAGTTCGAGGCCGGCACGCCCAACATCTCGCAGGGCATCGCCCTCGAGGCCGCCATCGACTACCTCGATGACATCGGGATGGAGCGGGTCCAGGCCCACGAGGAGATGTTGGCCGAATACGCCTACGACCGCCTCTCCGAGCACGACGACGTCGAGATCTACGGGCCGACGCCCGAGCAGGGCCGCGGCGGCCTCGTCGCGTTCAACCTCGACACGGTCCACGCCCACGACCTCTCCTCCATCGTCAACGACTACGGCGTGGCCATCCGGGCCGGCGACCACTGCACCCAGCCCCTGCACGACAAGCTGGGCGTCGCCGCCAGCGCCCGCGCCTCGTTCTACATCTACAACACTCGCGAGGAGGTCGACGCGCTCGTCGAGGCCGTCGACGAGGCGCGCCAGCTGTTCGCGTAGGACAACACAACCGTTTTTCCGGTCGGTCGAGACTCGACGCCACATGGACCAGACCGCCCTCCGCGACCGCGCCCGCAGCTACTTCGGCGGGCTCTCGCCCACCCACGACTGGCACCACGTCCAGCGCGTCGTCGCCAACGCCGAGCGACTCGCCGCAGACACCGACCGCGAGGTAGACGAAGACGTCCTCCTGGCCGCGGCGTGGCTCCACGACATCGGCCGGAAGCGCGAGGCCGACGGCGAAATCGACTGTCACGCGGAGTGGGGTGCCGAGGAAGCCCGCGACATCCTGGCCGAATCCGGGGTCGACGCGGAGACGCGGGACGCCGTCGCCCACTGCATCCGCGCCCATCGGTTCTCGAACGACGTCGAACCCGAGAGTTTCGAGGCGAAGCTCCTCTCCGACGCCGACAACCTCGATGCCATCGGCGCGGTCGGCCTCGCCCGGACCTTCGCGCACGCCGGCGAGTTCGAGCGCCCTATCCACGACCCGGAGTTGCCTCCAGCAGCCGACGATTCGGCAGCAGGCGAGACCGCCTTCAACCACCTCCACAAGAAGCTCCTCACACTCGAGTCGCGGATGTACACCGACGCCGGCAGAGAGGTGGCAGCTGGCCGTCAAGACTTCCTGGAGACCTTCGTCAGCCGCTTCGAGGCCGAAGTCACTGGCGAACGCTGATACCTCAGTTCTGCGAAAGTAATACCCGTTCTCGTCACCTCTGTAGGGTATGGACGACACGCTCGAACGACACCTCATGGCGCTGCAGTTCCTCCTGCTGGGACTGCTCGTCATCACGTTCGCCCGGTTCGTCGAGGGGTTGTCGACCGCAGGGTTCGGGGCGGTCGACGCGCTCGCGTTCATCGGGGCGGTCGTCGGGGTGGCCGGCATGCTGGGGGCGCACTGGACGGGGGAAGACGAGGAGGAGGGCACGGAGCCTTCGGAGGGGGTCATGCAAGGAGACGGGGGGTCCGACGTGGACACAGACGCGGGAGAAGACGTGGTAGAACTGGACGATAGCGTGGAAGAACCAGACGACCCGGTGGCCGAGTCAGCTGAGCCGCGGCCGGAGCCAGCGGAAGACCGCCCGAAGCAGGCCGCCGAGCCGACGACTGCAACCCCGTCGAGTCCAGCCCTGGCGGCCCAGTCCGTGCAGGAACCGGTGTCTGAACCTGGAATCCGGGCCCGCCAGCGACGTGCCGACGTGGACAGACAGACCAAATCCGACCTGGTTCCGACGACCGAGGTCGACCCGGTGTCGACCTCACACTACGACCCGGTCGGTCGGGCCACCATCGACCCGGCGACGCGACCCGACGACGACCCGGTCTGAGCCGGGTCGAGCAGAGAGAGACGGTGTCACACCGCTGCGGAACGTTTTTCCGGAGGACTACCCTACCAGCGCACAACAATGGGAATGGGCTCGGACATGTACCGACAGCAGATCCTCGACCACTACAAGAACCCGCGCAACTACGGGGAGATCGAGGATGCGACGTTCACCCACGTCGGCGAGAACCCGATGTGTGGTGACGAGATTCGGATGGACGTGAAACTGGACGACGACGGCGAGACCATCGCCGCCGTGGCGTTCCGCGGCGACGGCTGTGCCATCTCGCAGGCTTCCGCGAGCATGCTCTCGGGGAAGCTCCGCGGGAAGACGCTCGACGAACTCGCCGAGATGGACCGCGACGACGTGGTCGACATGCTCGGCGTCGAAATCTCGCCGATGCGCATCAAGTGCGCCGTCCTCGCGGAGAAGGTCGCACAGGACGGTGCGGAGATATACCTCGGTGAGAAGGACCTGGACAGGACGACGACCGAAGAAGACGACGACTGAGCCTCTCTACCCACTTTTTGGTCCAGCTTTTGGGAGCGAGGCGGAGCCGAGCGAGACAAAAGGTGGTAGCAGAAGGACCTGGACAGGACGACGACCGAAGAAGACGACGACTGAGCCTCTCTACCCACTTTTTGGTCCAGCTTTTGGGAGCGAGGCGGAGCCGAGCGAGACAAAAGGTGGTAGCAGAAGGACCTGGACAGGACGACGACCGAAGAAGACGACGACTGATTTTTACTCTCTTCCGAGCGCCTTCGCGAGCGCGAGCAGGTAGCCAAGCCCTTCCTTGACCTCGGGGTCCCGCGTCGCCTTCGCGAGGCCGATGACCCCGACGGGCTCGGATTCCTTGGCGTTCGCATCCCCGACCGCGTGGAGCATGCGCTCCAGCCCACGGACCGTGTCGGGCTCGGCGGCGGTGTCGGCGAGTTCGCCGAGGCTGCTGCCGGTCCTGGCGAGGCGCATGACCATGTCGTCGTCCACGGCGCCGTTCATGAGCGCGAGCAGGTCGGCCAGCGCCGCGAGGTCGTCGAGGGTGCCGTTGCGCTGGAGTTCCGAGATGGTCTCGACCGCGGCGGCGAGGTCGTCACCGTCGCGGCCGACGGCTTCTGCCAGCCGGACCGTCTCCGGCGTGGCGACCGCGTCGGCGGATTCGGCCAGCGTGGAGCCGGTCTTCGCGAGGCGCATCACCATCTCGTCGTCCATCGCGCTCGTGCCGAGTTCGAGCACGTCGAGCAGCTCGTTCACGGCGTCGAGTCGCGAGACGAACTCGGCGACTGCTTCCGGGTTCTGCTCGATGGCCTCGGCGAGTTCCTCGGCCTCGATCTGCTGGGGTGCTTCTGCCATCTCACTCACCTCAGAGCAGCCCCCTGGCGGTGAGCCAGTAGGACTCGTTGTACGCGAGCTTCGCCCAGTGGACGGGCCGTGACTCGTCGCGGAGTTCGGGCGGGTTCTCGAAGTCGAACTCGACGAACGTCGCCTCGTTCATGCCCGCCTCGATGAAGCAGACGGTCTTCCCGTCGAACGTCGCGGTGGGGAGCTGGCCGCGGACCTTGCTTGCGATGCGGTCCGCGATGACGTCGGCCTCGTAGTGGGCGACGGAGCCGGCCTTGCTGGTCGGCACGTCGGCGGCGTCACCCATGGCGAACACGTCCTCGGCGTGGGTGGCTTCGAGGGTGTGCTTGTCGACCGCGACCCAGCCGTCGTCGCCGAGGCCGGAGTCCGTGATGAGGTCGTCACCGCTGTGGGGCGGGATGGCCACGAGCAGGTCGTAGTCCAGTTCCTCGCCCTCCATCGACCTGATGACGCGGTTCTCGGGGTCGACCTCGTCCGCGTTGAAGAAGGTCACCGTGTTGATGTCCCGGTCGGCGAAGCGCGGCTCCATCCAGTCCGAGACCGGCTGGAGTCCGTGCAATCGCATGATGGGGTAGGTGTACGTGATTTCGACCTGGTCGCGGATGCCGCGCTCGCGGAACCACTCGTCGGCCATGAGCACGAACTCGACCGGCGCGGCCGGGCACATGTGCGGCACGCCGATGACGCTCAGCACGAGGTGCCCCGACTCGAAGTCGGCGAGGGCGTCGCGGAGCTGTTCCGCGCCCTCGGCCCCGTAGAAGTGGTGCCCACCTTCCATGAGGCCGGGCACCTCCTCGGGGACCAGCTTCGCGCCGGTCGCGACGACGAGGTAGTCGTACGACAGCGTGTCGCCGCCGTCCTGCAAGTCCAGGGTCTTGTTCTCCGTATCGATGCCGACGACCCGGTTGATCTCCAGGTTCACCCGCCGGTCGACGAGGTCGGCGAGGGGCCGGACCGCGTCATCCGCGGTCTTCTTGCCGAACGGGACGTACAGGAACGTCGGCTTGTAGACGTGGTCGGGGGAGTCGTTGAGCAGCGTCACCTCCACCTCGCCGGCCGCGACCTCGCGCTCGAGGTCCTCGACGAGCCGGTTGGCGAGGACGGTGCCGCCGGTGCCTCCCCCGACGATGACGATTCGGGTCATGGTTCAGGCCTTCTTGACGTAGATGCTCCAGTAGTCGTCGTGCTCGACCGTCTCGAGGAGGTCGTGGCCGGCCTTCTCGACCCACTCGGGCACGTCGGAGACCGAGCCGCGGTCGGAGGTCTGGAGTTCGAAGACGGTGCCCGAGTCGGCTTTCTTGACCTTCCCGATGAGGTCCATCAGGGGGCCGGGGCAGCCGGAGCCGCGTGCGTCGATCGTTACGTCAGCAGTGAGTTGTTCGGTCATGGGTGGATATCTCGTGATTTGGGTGTCGTGGGTGGTCGGCAGGCGGTACGGTGGTCGCCGGGCGAGCGAGCAGGCTCAGATGAAGATGACCTGCTTGTCGGCGGCCTTGCTCAGGAAGCCGGAGACGCCCAGTTCCCCGTCGAAGATGTCGACGTAGTCGGAGAGTTCGCGGCCCCACATCTCCATGGCCATCGTGCAGGCGTAGAGGCGCATTGGGCCCATCTCCTTGGCGTCACGGAACTGCTCCGTGAACAGGGGAATCTCGGTCTCCTCGCTGGTCAGCATGGCCTCGCCGAGCGGCCCGACGTGGAAGTCGCGGGTCTCGACGACCTCGTGCTCGAACGGCCGGAGCCCGTTCATCGTCACGAAGACGTCGACCGGGATGTCGGAGGCAGCGGCGATGGAGCCGATGATGCTCGCCGCGGTTATCTTCTCGAATTCGTCCGTCGCGATGACGATTGCGTAGCCGTTCATGGTATCGGTCACAGGTGATAGTTGGTGCGAGACGGATATAGTCTTGTACTCTATTTCCAAGATTGTGGGAAAGTACACCCGTGATAACACTTCACTGTAACTCGTGATTTCTGGGGAAATATCTGCGACTAGGTGCGTGTTGGGTGTAAAGACGTCCTGGTATGCCCCGCGAATCTACCGGACCATGATTGTGAAAGTCGGACAATAAAACCTCAGCCACTCGCGTCTCGTCGTTTCCCGGCCCAGTCGCCGACGGCGACCAGCACCGCGATGGCCACGCTGAGCACGAGCTGGAGCGAGAAATCGACCGCGGATCGGAGACCAGCGACGTGGGCGTACCGGAGGAACCAGATGCCGAGGAACGCGTAGCCGAACGCGGCGTACGCCAGCACGAGGCGGGAAACGGTGCTACTGGCGTCGCCGAGTGCGAGCCACACCGCGACGACTGCGAGGAGTCCCGCGAACAGCCCGCCGAAGAACCCGACGATGCCACCCGGGATGTCGGGAATCTGTGACGCGAGGAGGCCACCGACGAGCAGGAACGTGGTCGCCCCGGAACCGAGGGCCAGCAGGAGGCGTCGAAGGTCCATACGAACCTATACGCGTTCTGGGGTAAAAAGCGGTGCCCGGGTAGCGCGGGACGGAAACGGAGCGAAGAACGTGGATGGAACGGCTGACCGCGACGAACCCGGTTAGTCGGGTTTCAGCTGTCCGGTTACTCCGGCTTCAGGCCGCCGTCCTGCACGCGCATGACGGCCTCGCCGTCGGCGAGGTTCGGCGCGTCCACGAGGCGGACGATACGCTTGTCGCCCTTGGACTTGCGGAGGTACATCCGGAAGGTGGACTTGTGGCCGAGGATGTTCCCACCGATGGGCTGGGTCGGGTCGCCGAAGAACGAGTCGGGGTTGGAGGCGACCTGGTTCGTCACGACGATGGCGCAGTTGTAGAGGTTGCCGACCTTGTCGATGTCGTGCAGGTGCTTGTTGAGCTTCTGCTGGCGGTCGGCGAGCTGGCCACGGCCGACGTACTCGGCGCGGAAGTGGGCGGTGAGCGAGTCGACACAGAGCAGTCGGACGGGCCAGTCGGAGTCCT
The DNA here is from genome assembly GCF_051207375.1 of Haloarchaeobius pelagicus. Taxonomy (NCBI): domain Archaea; kingdom Methanobacteriati; phylum Methanobacteriota; class Halobacteria; order Halobacteriales; family Halorubellaceae; genus Haloarchaeobius; species Haloarchaeobius pelagicus. Next base: position 939,249 of record NZ_JBPJZD010000002.1, read on the forward strand.
CGTGCTCGCCGGCGAGTTCCTGGGCCTTCTCGGCCAGCAGCATCTGGTGGTTGGAGTTGAACGCTTTCGCGACGTTGATCTTGTCGAGGAAGTCGTTGATCAGCGTCTCCATCGTCTCGTCGTCGTCGATGTCTCCCTCGATGCCGCGGTCCTCGAGGGTCGCCTCGAGCGCTTCGTCCGGGAGGCCGCGGACCATGTCGTCGATACGCTCCGGGCGGAAGGTGTCCTCGGAGTCGATGAAGATGACGGAGCCGTGGAGCCCGCCGACCTCCTGGGGGAGCTGGACGTTGACCGCGAGCTGGTGGGTGACCTGGGACTTGCCGGCCCCGAACTCGCCGTACACCTCTGTGATGGACTGGGTCTCGACACCGCCGCCGAGGAGTTCGTCCACCTCGTCGACCAGCCAGCTGAGCTTACCGATCTCGTTGCGCCGTTCGAGCACCTGCGAGCCGGTCTCGAAGCCGCCGATGTCGGCGTGCTCACGAGCGGCCTGGACGATGTCTGCCGCGCTGGACTCGCCGACGTCTGCCGTGTTGGAGAGTTCCGAGGGAGAGGCCACGGCGATGCCTTCGAACGAGTCAAAGCCTGCATCTTTGAGCTTGTCTGCGGTTGCGGGGCCGACACCGGGGAGTTTCTCGAGGTCTACGTCTGCCATATCTATCCCTGGGGCGGGTTTCCCCATAAACCCTCGTTAACAGGGGAGTGAAAGTGAAAGTGATGGACGTGACGGGGGTGCTGTCGCTCGGTTTGCGAGAGTTCAAAGGGGAAAACGAGCCGGTTACTCCCAGGGATGCGTCCCGGAACTGCTCGGATACATCGGGTACCAGTACTCCTTCTCTTTCTCCACGTCGAGCTCGCCGTCGAGGTTGCTCTCCAGTTTGAATTCGGTTCCACTATCGCGGTCCTTCTCGCCGCGTTTCGGGGCGAACGGGTAGTACGCGCCCCGACGGAAGGAGTACACCCAGTACGCGAGGCGGCCGTCCTTCTCGAACGCGAAGAGGGCGTTGAGCAGGCGCGAGCCGTAGTCGCGCTCGATGAACGTGTCCGCGGCGAAGTGCAGGCTCGTGATGAGGTCCTCCGGGTCGTCGTCGTGGAGCACGACCCAGTGGTAGCCGTGGTCGTCCTCGCGCACCTCGAAGGCGGTGCCCGTCTCCGACTCGCCGGCGGTGAGGATGTCCTCGACCTCGCGGACGGTGTCCGCGAAGTCGGTGCTGTCGACGCTGGAGAAACAGAGCGCCCCGTCGCCGGTACTCGCAAAGCCCAACTCGGCCTCCATGGTGATGTAGGCCGTACTCATCCCGAAGAGGTCGTCGGGGTCGGCGTCGCGGGCAGCGTCGGCCTCGGCCCGGAGGCCGAGCACTTCGCGTATCGAATCCAGCAGGCCCATGGGAAGAACGTGGGACGGGGGTGTCTTAACCGCGGCCCTTCACTTCGACGTCCCAGAGCGTCCGCCCGCCGATGATGGCGAGCAGGACGCCGACCAGCGCGACCAGTGGCGAGACGATGGTGTCGACCCGGTCGAACAGCCCCTCACGCGGGATTACCCGAACCCGGTAGAGTTCGCCCTCCCACCGGAGGTAGTCGTGGGTCGCGAGCGGTTCGATGGCGTCCGCGTCGCTCCCGACCCAGAGGCTCGCCTCGCCGTCGACGCCGGCGGTCTCGACGGCCGCTTGCGCCCGCGGCGGCAGGTCGGTGAAGTTTACAACCTCGTCCTCGGCGACCTCGCGCTCGGTCCGGTCCACGTCGACGAACACCTTCGATTCGCCGGGGTGAACGTCGAGGTAGAGCGGATGCGAGGCGGCGAGCAGTCCGATGACCAGCGCGACGAGGGCGGCGGTGCGCCGGTTCATCGGCGTCTCGAACACCCACACATCAGACTGATTCCATCTCGCGTTCGAGCTGCTGGAGGCGCTCGATGCGGCGCTCGGTCGAGGGGTGCGTGCTGAACAGCCGGGTGATGGCGCTGCCCGAGATGGGGATGATGAAGAACGCGTTCATCTCCGCCTGCTCGCGGATGTCCTCCTTGGGTACCCGGTGCATGTCGCCCGAGATGGTCTGCAGCGCGGACGCCAGCGCCCGGGGTTTGCCCGTGATGATGGCGGCCCCGCGGTCCGCGGCGAACTCGCGGTAGCGCGAGAGCGCCCGGATGAGCAGGTACGAGAATATCCACACCACGAGCGAGACGAGGATGGCGACGATGACGCCGCCCCCGCCGTTGCGGTTGCGCCCGCCGCCGAAGAACGCGCCCCAGCGGACGATGAGGAACGCGATGGTCGAGAGGAACGACGCGATGGTCATGACCATCACGTCGCGGTTCTTCACGTGCGCGAGTTCGTGCGCGAGCACGCCCTCGAGTTCGTCGTCGTCGAGGATGCGCATCAACTCGGTCGTCACCGCGACGGCGGCGTGTTTCTGCGAGCGCCCGGTCGCGAACGCGTTCGGGTTGCGCGAGTCGACGACGGCCACCTTCGGTTTGGGCACGTCGGCCTGCTGGGAGAGGCGCTGGACCATAGCGTGGAGCTTCGGGTACTCCTCTTCGCTGACCTCTTTTGCGCCCATGCTCCACAGGGTGAGCTTGTCGCTGAAGTACCACTGGCCGAGGCTGAACAGGGCGAACATCAGCGCGATGGCGACGAGTGACCCGCCCGAGTACAGCCAGAGTGCGGCGATGAACACGATGTACAGCCCCGCGAGGAGGAACATCGTGAGGAACATCCGGAACTGGAGGCCCCTGTCCGCTTTCCATTGCATGGTCTCAGTGAGGGAACGCGTGGGCTAAAGCCCACCGCCATGTGGCGACCGAACAGCCAACACGCTTAGATACGTGTCGTGTGAGTTATGGACGAATGTCGGCCGGGGAATCGCCGCTGGTCGCGACCGGATTCACCGTCGTGACCGCCTGTATCGTCGGGACAGTGAGCGGTATCACGGTCGTCCTCGGCCCGCCGGTCCTCACCATGCTCATCGTCGCCGTCAGCGACGTGGCCGGGAACTTCTACGCCGGTGTCTTCCTCGGCGTGTTCATCGGCGTCCTCATCAGCGCCTTCACGGCGTTTCTGGTCTATCGAGTGTACCGGCTCCAGCAGACGCATCGCCCGCAGGCACAGGACGGCGTGATGTACGCCTCGTCACAGCAGGGGTACCAGCAACAAGGGTATCAACAGCAAGGGTATCAGCAGGGCGGCTACCAGCAGACCTACCAGCAGCAGGTTACCGGGGGTGACCCGCCCCTGTTCGACATGTACCTCGTCGGGACCGTTGCGGCACTGCTGGTGTCGCTGGTTTTGGGGCCAGTCGTGACGGTCGCGGCCGGTATCGGCGGGGCGCTGGTGAGTGCGAGGTTGTTCGCGGGGGTATGAACCGTTCTGTGACTGTGGTCTCCTCGGTTCGAGTAGTCCGCAACTGCTGGTGTCCATGACCGCCACCGCACAGCACCACCCGCACCACACCCTCCCCAGCCGACTGTGCTCCTCGCTTCGTTTCACTTCGCTGCGGTGCTCGTCCCTCGCGCGACTTCGGACCGGAGGCTCCGTCTCCGTCGCCCCCGGTCCAGCGCGCGCCACGGCGGTTGACGAACCACAGCTCCCCCGAACCCAGACCCGCGTTCCTTTTAGGTGAGAACGGCCAATACCCGTCAAATGAGCGACCAGCGAACGTTCTGTCCGCGCTGTGGCGACCCCATGTCAGACGTCGCCGCGAGCGACCCGCTGGGCAAGTCCGACGTGGGCGTCTGCGACGACTGCTACTTCGAGCAGTTCGAGCTCGTCGACGCGCCCGACCGCATCGAGGTGATGGTCTGTGCGACCTGCGGGGCGGTCCACCGGGGCCGCCGGTGGGTCGACGTCGGTGCCAAAGATTACACCGACGTGGCCATCGACGAGGTGGCCGAGGCGCTGTCGGTCCACGTCGACGCCGAGGACGTGTCCTGGCAGGTCGACCCCGAGCAGGTGGACCAGAACAACATCCGGATGCACTGTTTCTTCTCCGGCATCGTCCGCGGGCAGTTCCGCGAGGCACAGGTGACGGTCCCCGTCCTCATCTCGCGCCAGACCTGTACCCGCTGTGGGCGTATCTCGGGCGACTACTACGCCTCCATCGTACAGGTGCGCGCGGCGGACCGCCAGCCCACGAACGAGGAGATCGAGCGCTCGAAGGAGATCGCGAACAAGATCGTCGCGGACATGGAGGCGACGGGCGACCGGAACGCCTTCATCACGGAGATGGGCGAGGAGAAGGACGGTCTCGACATCAAGGTCTCGACGAACAACATCGGGAAGAAGATCTCGAACAAGGTAACCGAGGAGTTCGGCGGCTCGTGGGAGGACCACGAGACCCTCGTCACGGAGGACGAGGACGGGAACGAGGTCTACCGGGTGACCTACGCGGTGCGCCTGCCGCCGTTCATCCCCGGCGACATCATCGAGTTGCGGGACGAGGACGACTCCGACGGACCCATCCTCGTCCGCAGCGCCCACGGGAACCTGAAGGGCGTGCGGCTCACCACGGGCGAGCGCTACGAGGCGAGTTACTCGGAGGGCGACGCCCCCGAGGCCCGCAAGCTCGGCAGTCTCGAAGACGGCGTCGAGACGCCCCTCGTGACGGTCGAGGACGAGCACGCGGTGCAGGTGCTCGATCCGGAGACGTACGAGGCGAAGACCATCTCGCGACCGGACTACTTCGAGCCCGACGGCGACACGGTCCGCGTGTTCAAGAGTCGCGCCGGCCTGCACGTGTTGCCCGATGAGTGACGAGCTGCCGGATGACGACCCGTCTGCCGACGACCTGCCGGCGGTAGACGACGCCACGAAACCCGACGACTTCGTGAAACCGGGCGACGACGCGGACGACCTCGCCGCGGTCGTCCCCAAGCACAGCACCGAGGTCGCCATCGCGAGCCTGCGCGACGAGGGCGTCTACGACGACGACCGGCGGGTGCAGGAGTACAGCACGGAGACCGTCGCGCTCCCGGTGACCGACCCCCCGAACTCGACCGACGTGCTCGACGTGGTCCGCCAGACCGACCCCGAACCGCGGGCACCTGACCTCGAAACCCTGCTCCGAGAACGCGGCTGGGACGACGAGGCGGTCGCAGCTGCCCCTGCGTCGTGGGCGGTCGTCGGCTCCGTCATCCTGGTCTCGCTCGACGGCTGGACCGACGAGCAAGAACAGGACATCGGCGAGTCCCTGCTGGAACTCCACGGCGAGGCCGACACGGTCTGCGCCCACGGCGGCGTCTCGGGCGAACTCCGCCAGCCCGACACCCGGGTCGTGGCGGGCCTCGGCGACACCGAGACGGTCCACACCGAACACGGGACCCGGTACTCGCTGGACCTCGCGAAAGTCATGTTCTCGCCCGGCAACCAGGCCGAACGCGCCCGCATGGGCGAAGTTGTGGAGGAAGACGAGGAAGTGCTGGACATGTTCGCCGGCATCGGCTACTTCACGCTCCCGATGGCCCGCGCCGGCGCGCAGGTCACGGCCGTCGAGAAGAACCCCGAATCCTTCCGGTTCCTCGGGGAGAACGCGAACCTGAACGGGGTTCTCGACCGCGTCTCGCTCATCCTCGGCGACTGCCGGGAGGTCGAGGCCACCGCGGACCGGGTCGTGATGGGCTACTACGACGCCCACGAGTACCTCGATGCGGCCCTCGACGCCCTGGAACCCGGCGGTATCCTGCACCTGCACGAGGCGACCCCCGAGGACCGGCTCTGGGAGCGCCCGGTCTCGCGCATCCGCGAGGCCGCGGCCGCCCGCGGGCGCACAGTCGAGATACTCGATAGGCGGCGCGTCAAGAGCCACAGCGAGGGCGTCTGGCACGTCGTCGTCGACGCTCGAATCGACTGAACACTACTGAACGGTCCTGAAGCGTCGGAAACCCATCTGAACGAGGGCCGGGGTTTTTGCAGTCGTCTGACTCAGTAGTCGCTATGTCCCTCCCACAAGACGACATCGACTGGGTCTACGCTGAGCTTCCCCGCATGCTCGTGGGCGTCATACTGGTACTGTTCGCGTCGTGGCTGGTCCACTTCGCGCTCGACCTCGTGTTCGTCGACCTGTTCCTCCGGCCGCTGGCGCAGACACTCGACGGTCGGTCCATCTTCGCGCTGGCCGACGAGGTCGCCGCGTTCGCGGACTTCCTCGGGACGGTCGTGAAGTGGACGGGCCTCCTCGCCGTGCTGGGCTACGTGGTCCGCCGGGCGGCCCGGTCGGGAACCGGAGCCTGAGCGCCGGCTCGGTCCTGGGTCATCACCCGGGTCAGTCGCGCGTCGGCAGTATGCCGCCGTAGTACAGCAGGTGTGCGCCGGCGGCGATGAAGAACAGTCCGAGCAACCGAACCCGATTCTTCGCCCCGTCACGGGGCTCGAACTCCACGTCGAGGAGCAGGTCGTAGCTCCGGCTGGCGAGCGAGAGCAAGGTGTCGGCTTTCACCAGATGGACGACCCCGGCCAGCGTGAGCACCGCCCCCAGCGGGCGGGCCAGTGCTGACCAGAGTTCGAGTACAGACGGACGGTTGGTCATGCTCCCGGCTTCGCTTCGCCGGCGCAAAAGCGGTCGGTTCCCGGGTGGACCAGCCACGACGAGCCGAGGGCTTTACGCTCCCGGAGGTGATAGAGAAAATCGAATGTTCGGACTCAACCGCCAGCAGATCATCGCCATCATCTTCGTCGGCCTGATGGTCCTCTCCTCGGCCGTGGGCGTCATCGGCGCGTTCTAACGCTACCCGTCGGTGTCCCACACGTCGGCCATCGGCGACCGCCGTGAGCGTCGCCGCCGGGAGCGCCGCGAGGAGCCGCTATTGCTGTCCTCGTCGTCGCTGCTGCTCGCGCTGGCACTCGTGTTACTGCTACTGCTACTGCTGCTGCCGCTGCTGCTCGTACTGCTACTCCCACCAGTGCCGCCCTCGCGCCACGTCTCCTGCCGCCGACTTCCGCGTATCGAGCCGCCGTCGAACGCCGTGAGCGCCTCCTGCGGTCGGAACTCGGGCAAGTCAGGCTTCGAGAGCCGGTCGACCTGCTCGGCGAACCACGGTGGCGTGTCGGTCTTCGCACGCTCGAACAGGTCGAGCAGACTGCTGTCCGCGAGGTAGGTGTCGCCGTAGTCGTCGGGGGCGCGGATGACCCGCCCGCAGGCCTGGATGACCGTTCGCAACGCGGAGCGGTAGTACCACGCCCACTGGCCCTGTTCCAGTCGGTGCGCGACCCGGGAGTCTCCCGTGTTGAGGAACGGAGCCTTGCACAGCACCTGCCAGCGACAGAGGTCACCCTCCAGGTCCAGTGCCTCCTCCATTTTGACAGACAGGAAGACCTCGGGGTCGTCACAGGCCTTCCAGGACTCCAGTTCGGCGTCGCGGTTCTCCCGGCCGTGGATACGCAGGCGTTCGCCGACGCCGAAGTCCCGGAGGAGGTCCGCGAGCCGCTCCTGGATACCGTACGAATGGCAGTGGATGAGGCCCTTCTCGTCCGGATGCTGCTGCATGATGCGCGTCGTGACCCGGGCGATTTTGGGCAGGGTCTCGTCGCGGTGCTCGTAGGTCATCTTCCCCTGTGTCACGTCGTACAGCGGCCGGTTCTCCACGGGGAAGGTGTGTTCGACGTCGACCAGCGCGGTCTGGTCCGGTGGGAGGCCGACCTGCCGGCAGAAGGCGTCCTTGTTGAGGATGGTCGCCGACAGCAGGACGAACTTGTTCCCGCGGTCGTAGACGGTGTGCTGGAGGTACTTCTCGGGATTCATCGGCTTGATGGTGACCTGGCCACCTTCGCCGTCGGGCTGGTCGACCAGCCACTCCGTCGCCGACTCGGGGTCCCGGTAGTCGGTGACGAACCAGTCCAACTCGCCGATGCGCTCTTGCAGGCGGTCCCGGACGTACACCTCCTCGGCCGTCAGCGCCTTCTTCGAGAGGAGGTCGTCCTTCCGGCGCACGAGCGTCTGCACCACGTTCTCGGCGTACTTCGCCGCGCGCTCGACCGATTCCAGGTTCGGCACCTTCAGGTCGTCCCACATCGGGACGGTTCTCGGGCCGAGTTCGATGGTCGCGTACATCTCCGCCCATTCGGCCAGCCCGTGGGCTTCGTCGATGACGACCACGTCCCGCTTTCTGAACACCTCGCTCCCGGCGGTCTGCATGAAGTACGCGAGCGTCATCGCCGCGATGTTCCGGTTGGAGGCGATGGCCCGGTCGGAGAAATAGGGACAGCGGTGCTGCACCGAGCACTCGTACCCCTTCTCGCGGACACAGGGTGCCCGGTTCACCGGGGTGTCGCGTTCACCCGGGAGGATGCACTTGTAGTTCGATTTCCCGCGGATGATGTTCAGGTCGTCCAGCAGCGAATCGCCCGCCACGTCGTCGAGCTGTGAGACCTGCGGCGTCGTGTAGTAGGCACCGCTGGCCTCGCTCGGTGCGACCTGGTCCGCCTTCGCGGCACAGCCGGCGACCGCCCGGGCGAGCAGGGACTTGCCACTCCCGGTCGGCGCGCGCACCAGCACCACGTCGTTCCCCGCGTCGAAGGCGTCACGGATGTCCCTGAGCGCCTGTTCCTGGTTGCCGCGGTAGGAGGGAGCGGGGAACTCCTCGAAGATACGGGACGGGTCCACTGTCGTGTGGAAGCCGTGGGACGGGTGTAAAATCATCGGTCGCTAGTCGCATCTGGTGGAGAGGTTTCGTGAGCCGTTGCTGGTTGGTGTTGTGTTGCTGGTGGTCTGGTGACCCCGACTCGCGTTCCGGTGGTCTGTACGAACTAGCAGTTCACTCGCGCCGATGGCGATGGAGACCGCACCGCTCCCGCACAGCACCGCCACCGCACCACGCCCTCCCCAGCCGACTCCCTCCGTTTCACTTCACTTCGTTCTGTTTCACTCCGGTCGTCCCTCGCGCGCTTTCGAGCCGACCACCTCGCGGTGCTCGGTGTCGTCTCAGCGCGCGCCAGAATGCTGGCCGGTCAGTTGTCGTCCCGGGCCTCGGCCTCTTCGAGCGCCGCCACGTCTGCCGCGGTCGGGTCGTCGGGCAGGCGCTCGATGCAGTCGAAACAGAGGAAGTGCTCGGAGCCGTCGCTGTCGAACTCGAGTGTCATGCCGCCGGCTTCGTCGCCGGAGAAACTCCAGAGGTTGGCGATACCGCCGCTTATCGGAACGGGCTTGCCACACCCGTCACAGGGGTCTCTGCTCACGCCCGATTCGAGGTGCCCGAGTCGGTTAGGCCTTCTGTCCTGCCCGGCGGACGCACCAGGCGAGTCCGACGGCGAGGGCGTACAGGTAGCCGACGAACAGCACCGCGAACGTGATCGTCGTGTACTCGAACGCCGGTAGCACCTGCTCCAGCAGTGCCCAGCCACTCAGGAGCAGGGACGCCGGAATCTGGAGCACAGCCACCGTCGTGAGCTGTGCCAGCGCGATGAGCGACGCGAGTAACACGAAGCTCACCACCGCTTCCCGGTTGAACAGGGGGTCCACCGTCCGTGGTCGTGCCGCCACCATATCATCTCCTTATTGGAAATCTATGTTATGTCTTTGGGTGGAAAACGTAGCCCTATTGAGATTTATTTATATACGACCTAACCGGGGTCAGACGACCGTCTGACGAACCAGGACGGCGAAATATCCGAAGATTATTCGAATCGGTGAGTCGGGGGAGGTCGAGGTTTTTCCCCCGGCGGCACGAACTACCGAGAGATGGAGGTGAACTGCGAGGGGTGTGCCGGCTGCTGTCTCGACTGGCGACCGCTCTCTGGCGACTCGGTGGGCAGCGACCACGAGCGACGCGGGCCACGCCGGCCGCTCGACGACACGTACAACCTCGTCCCGCTGACGCGGGAGACGGTGCGACGCTACTGCGAGGCGGGACTGGCAGACGTGCTCGTCCCGCGCCTGTGGCACGCGTCGGACGACCACACGGTGGCCATCGACGGACACCGAATCGCGGCCGTCGACGGGAAACCGGCGTTCTTCGTCGGACTGCGCAAGACACCGAAACCGGTCGCGCCCTTCGGCATCGACGGCGAGCGCTGGCTCCGGTCCTGCGTCTTCCTCGACCCCGCGACCCTGCAGTGTCGCATCCACGGCTCCGAGCTCTATCCGACCGAGTGTGCCGACTACCCGGGCCACAACCTCGTCCTGGACCAGGAGACCGAGTGCGAGCGCGTCGAGACCGCCTTCGGGGGAACCCGACTCGTCGACGACGACCCACCCGAGTCGGCGGGGAACCTGTTGCTCGGTCGGCAGGCACTCGGCGAGAAGGTGTTCGTCCATCCCCGTCCGGCGGACCTCGAGGGCGTCGTCCAGCGGGCGGTCACGCGCGGGCTGACCCGAACGGACCGGGCAGAGTTCGTGGCGACCGCGGCGGCCTCGGCACCGGGCACCACCGGGCGAAGCGAGTCGCACTACGAGCGCTACCGCGAGCAGGCGCTCGATGCGGACTCGTGGGCGGGGCGGGCGCTCGCCGACTGGGAGGCACTGTCGAGTGGTATCGGGTCGCGGGTCTCTGCGAGCGTCCTCGGCACGGCTATCGAGGAAGCACACGGCGCGCCGACGACACCGGGCTGGGACGGCCGTGACTGAGCCGTCGACCCCGCGACGCGGCCGGGTTGGGGGTGACTGTTATGCCGGCGCGTGAACTTTGCTAACACATGCGTGTGCTCGTCACCGGTGCGACCGGGTTCGTCGGGAGTCGACTCGTCCCCGAACTCGTCGCCGCCGGCCACGACGTGGTCGTCCTCGTGCGTGACCGGTCCCGCTACAACGGTCCAGCCGATGCCGAGGTCGTCGTCGGCGACCTGCTCGACTACGAGAGCCTCCCACCCGCGTTCGAGGGGGTCGAGGCGGCGTACTACCTCGTCCACTCGATGCATTCGGGGTCGGACTTCGAGGAGCGCGACCGCCGGGCGGCCCGGAACTTCGTCGACGCGGCCAGCGGGTCGAGCGTCGAGCGCGTCATCTACCTCGGCGGCCTCGGGGAAGAACGCGACCACCTCTCGAAGCACCTGCGGTCGCGGCGAGAGGTCGAACACGTCCTCGAGAGCGGGTCGTACGCCCTGACGACGCTGCGGGCGGCCATCATCGTCGGGGCCGGCAGCGCGAGCTTCGACATGATCCGCCAGCTCGTGAGCCGGCTGCCCGTGATGATAACCCCGCGCTGGGTCCGTACCCCGTGCCAGCCTATCGCCATCGACGACGTGGTCGCGTTCCTCGTCGGCGTGCTCGAGAGCGAGGAGACCGCGGGCCGCACCTTCGAGATCGGCGGGCCGGACATCCTGACCTACCAGGAGATGCTCGAACGCACCGCCAGGGTGATGGGGCGACGACTCCGTGTCGTCCCCGTGCCCGTGCTCTCGCCCGAACTCTCTGCGTACTGGGTCAACTTCGTGACGGACGTCCCGAAGAGCGTGGCGCGCCCGCTCATCACGGGGCTGCGCAACCCGGTCGTCTGCTCGGAGAACCGCATCCACGAGTTCGTCGACGTGGACCTGACCCCGTTCGACGCGGCGGTCGAGCAGGCACTGACCGAGGACGCGGCGTCGCGTGACCGCGCAGCGCCAGAGGCGAACTGATGGCGGAGGAGTTCGGCGAGACCTGGGTGTACGAGAGCATCGTCGGGGCCTTACCGGGCGTCGATATCACCGAGCGGACGGCGGTCGCCATCCAGATCGCGGTGTTCGAGGCGTCCATCCTCATCGTCGCCTGGCTCTACGACCTCTGGCAGGCGGTGTTGCCGGGGACCGCGGCGGTCATCGTCGCGGCTATCGGGAGCGTCCTGATGCTCCGGCTCGGGGACTCCATCCGCCGGTTGCCGACGCCCCCGCACTACCAGCGCCTGCTCTTTGGCTCCAGCGTCGAGGTCGTTCTCGGCGTCCTCGCGTTCATCGCGCTCGTCACGCACCTGTTCGTGTTCGACCCCGCCCGGTCGGCGGACCCGATTCTCACCGCGCTGTTCGGCCCGGACCCGCCGGTGCTGGCGGTGTACCTGATGTTGCTCATCCTCTGGGACGTGGCCTACCGAATCGGGACGGGCTGGTGGGCCGCCGTCACGGCCATCTGGCGGGCGTACGTGTACGACTTCCCGCACGGGACGGCCTGGGCCTTTGCCAGGACCGACCTGCTCAACCTCGGCTTCGCGGTGGCTCAGCTGGTGCTGGTGCCGTTCGTCTGGGACCGGCCGGTGCTGGCCGCAGTGCTGGTCGGGCACGTCTGTGCGGTCACGGCCGCCACGTCGCTCTCGGTAGGACTGAGTCTGCGCGGAAGGTTCGCCTAATCGCCGCCTTTTATCTCCTTGAACTGTGCGAGCAGGTCGTCGGCGGAGTCACCGGAGTCGTACTCCACCGTACCGTGGTACACTGTTCGCTCGTCGTCGAAGTCAGTGTCCACCTGGGTGGATTTCTGCTCGCGCCGCTCGTGTTCGTCGTCGTCATAGGCACCCATTGACATGGTACTCGAAACCATGATTTGTGACTGAGGTATATGAAGGTATCGGCGGAAGGGACGTTATAGTTGAATCCATCCTGCTGGAACCGGATTTCCCTCAACTAACCTTTTGATGACTAATATTCGCTTAATTGTCAGGTCCATTAGATACGTTGTTTATAATCATAGTGATTTTTTGGAGGGATTATCTAGCCTACTGTACTCTATTGTTCAAGGCTACATTGTCGTCTTCTATTTGTTCTATTTTGATATTCAGCCGTTTGCCAAATTTATATATGTTCTATTGCCAATTCTGCTATGTTTTCGGAATGTTGCCTATCTAAATTTAAAAAATAAAAATTAGATTATATATAAATCTATATATGGGGGTTGAACAATTTTAGAGTTGGATGTCAGAAAAGAAAACTGGATGGCTTGACCGTAGGACAGTTATCAGAGCGATAGGAACCAGTGCGATTGCCGGAGGAATCTCTACGCTTTCTAGCAGTTCTGTTGTTGCAGAAAGTCTCTCTACTGATTCTGCTGTTCCAGACACTTCACTAGTGAATGCGGATAAGGATGAAGTAAAACAATATTTTGCTGGCCGCTACCCAACCCCAGAAATAAATTATTTGGCCGCCCGATGGGACAAATATCGCTCACTATATCTTGGCAATTCTATTTCTAAAAACAAAGCGTTCATCGAACTCACCGAGGATATAAAAAAGCACACGACGAAGATGGCAAATGGGATTAAGCAATCAGAAAAACACCGGAATGAAATTGGTATACTGAAATCCCATAGTAAAAAGCCTACTGAGTTTATTAAAGACTCTTCAACTAACCTCGTAAGTACCAGTTCTACCCCTGCTGGGTGTGGTGGAGAAGAGAGTATCTCATATGGATATAATAAGTATACAGACACAGGTGGTACTGGTGTAACGTCTGCTAGAACACTCGATCCAAACCAAATAGAAGCGAATTCTTCTGGTTACGGGTACGCTAACTGCTATGCCGTAGCGGAGAGAGGGGGCAATTATTATAGCCATGGAGATGGGGAATTAAACATCTCTGTCGAGTATGCGCGTTCTGGAGCTGAAGACACAAAAGATGGTGGTGAATGTGAGATATTCCTCTTTGTCCAAGACCCCCATACTGATGCCACCGAGTCATTTCTGCTAGAAAGTGGGGATACGAGCGGATCCACAGTCTGTAAAGGAGTGACCTCGAAGCTTGCCCAATCTGCTGGCGACCTCAGGGTTCTTCTTCAAATCTCTACGTCTGCGAAAGGTTGGGGCGGGACTATTTATGCAGACTATTATAGTGGGACAAAGGGCGTGAAAATAAAGGGGATATATGCTACTGAACTATAATTAACTCTCTTCGTTAGGGATATTTACACCTTTTATACCGGCGAATCGGAAGGTTGATTCCGGTCCCTATCTAACTGTCATTATGGACGGTAAAATCGCCAAGCCGATGTTGTCTGGCGGTCTTTTAGCAGCAATCCTTTTTGATTCGTTGGTAGGCCCATTCGCGGGTGGGGTACTGGCTGGATATATGTTTTCAAAAACAAATAAACAAAACGCTACTGTTGGATTACTATCTGCAGCAATTGGACTACTACTGGTGATTGTTGTGTCGATTGGAACGATGCTCATCTCTGGAATCGGGAATCTGGGTGATCTCTTCTTTTTCGACCCAACTGAACTCGTAATCGCAAGTATACCATTACTCGTTTTTACAGCCCTGACAAGCATTATTGGGGGTTTGCTTGGTGGTTCTCTCTATTCAAGAATGAATAAAATCAACCACTGACGTTAGATGCAACTTGTTATGGTATTAATTGTTCACACGATATGCCTCCCAAAAAATCGGGGAGTTGAGTCAGCCGACCCGAACGAGGTTTAAGAAACGACCTCGTAGCCGCCCCCGTGGCACGACCCCTCCGTTTCCGTCGGTCGACCGAACGATGGCACCTCGACCGCGTCCGCCAGCAGCTGCTCTCGTCGCTCGACCAGAACATCGGTGCCGAGATGGGCACACCGCACTACAGGCCCCCGAACGGCTGGGAGGGCGTCAGATTCGACATGGACAACGGCGACATCGCCCTGTTCGTCTGGAGCGACGACGAGGCCTACTGGCTCGGCAACACGGAGACGCCGAGCGCGCTCTGGCGGACGAACAAGTTCGAGTGGGAGCAGGTCCCCTACCCCATCGCCCGGTGGGCCCAGCGCGAACTCCTGGCGGACCTCCGGGTGGCAGAACCGTGGCTGGCGAAGTATCCCCACGTCTGCTGGTACTTCCTCCCCGTCCTCATGTCCAAGGACGGCCGCGAGAGCACCCGGGAGTTCTTCCGGGACTACGCCTGCGGCTTCCCCGACGCTGACCGTGACGAGGCGCTCTCGTACCTCGAATCGGTCCTGCACCCGGGCACGCTCGACGACTACCGCCACGAGATGGCGGGCAAGCTCGGCACGAGCCAGCACGTCGACCGGACCCGGATGGCCTCGGCCATCTCGGAGTTCGTCGCGGCGAAGGTTCTCACCGACGCCGGCTACGACGTGACCCCCGAGATCGAGGTGACGACCGGGCACTTCCTCGACTACCGGGCGAAAGCGCCCGACGGCACGAACGTGCTCGTCGAGGTGACCCGTCCGCGGTCACCCTCGCGCCGGAGTGCGAACACGCCGGTCGCGGCGGTCCGGGACACGGCACAGGTGAAGACCAGCGGCCAGCTCGCGAACCACGGCGGTGGCGTCGTCATGTTCGTGGACTGCTCGAACTTCCTCGACGACCAGTGGGCGGCCGTCCGCGGCGAGCAGCCGGACGTCCGGCACAAGCCCGCGGTCGTCTATCGCGTCAGACCTGACGGTCAGGTCGAAGGATACCAGAAAGGAGACGTACCGCTCGACCTCGACGGCGTCGTCGAGTGGGTTTAGAACGAGACCGTGTCGGGTGCGTGCGGGCTGCCCGTCGGTGTCGGGTCGCGGTCCGAGTAGCCCTTGCGGCCGATGGCGCGCTCGGAGACGCCGCCGTACAGCGTGAAGCGAACGTCCTCCGGTGTCTCGAACGTCTCGTCGCACTGCAGTCGGTCCAGGATCTGCTCGACCGTCTCGGTGCCCTCACACAGTTCCAGTTCTTCGGTGCCCAGTCGCTCGCGGAGTTCGCCGGCTGTCATCGGGTAGGTCTGTGCGTCGATGCGGTCGTCGGTTCCGTTGCGGAACATACCCAAAACACGATGAACGATAATTATAAACATTGTCCATAACCAACCTTGGTCTCTCGGAGGGTCCTTTTACTCATTAATCGTGATAAAACATCGTGCCGAAGGGGTTTCGGTCCCGGCTCGCGAACCCTCGCGCATGGTGTATGCGGACCTCCACGTCCACACGACGAACTCGGACGGCCAGATGGAACTCGACGAGGTACCGGCCGCGGCCCGCGAGGCCGGCGTCTCGGTCGTCGCCATCACGGACCACGACCGGATGAACCCGGTGCTGGACGCGCCCGTCACGGAGCGTGACGGCGTCACCGTCATCCACGGTATCGAACTCCGCGTCGACGCGGGCGACCAGCGCGTCGACCTGCTCGGGTACGGGGTCCGCGAGACCGACGCCCTGGCCGACGTGGTCGAGCACATCCAGACCAATCGAATCGAGCGCGGGCAGGCCATCATCGACTGCGTGGAGGACCGCCTCGGCGTCTCGCTCGGCATCGAGGGCCGCGAGGGTCTCGGCCGCCCCCACATCGCCCGGGCCGTCGCGGCCCACCCGGACACCGACTACGACTACAACGGGACCTTCGACCACCTCATCGGGAACGGCTGCCCGTGTTACGTCCCCCGGGACGTGCCGAGCTTCGAGCGCGGGCGCGAGGCGCTGCTCGACGCCTGCGGGCTCGTCTCGCTCGCCCACCCGTTCCGCTATCCCGACCCCGAGGCTGCGCTCGCGCTGTGTGCCGACCTCCCCGCGGTCGAGCGCTACTACGACTACGGGCGCGAGGTCGAGACCGCGCCGGTCGAGCGAGCCGTCGAGAAGTACGACCTGCTCGTGACGGGCGGCAGCGACGCCCACGACCACGAACTCGGACTCGCCGGGCTCTCCGAGGTGGAGTTCGCCGACGTGTCGGCGCTCGTCGACTGACCCGGGGACGTGCCAATTCGGGTCCGGGAACGCAGGGTTCAATTCCCTTGACCACCAAGGTAAGGGTATGAAGTGCCACTACTGCGACCAGATTGCCGCCTTCGCCGCCGAGACAGACGGCATCAAGGTCGGGCTCTGTGAGGAGCACTTCCGCGAACGGCTGGAGGAACTCGCGGAAGCAGACGAGCTGAAGCAGCTGAAAGAACAGGTCGACGTGGACCGAACCTGAGTCGGTGGTCGCGGTCGTCTTCGATTCTTGCTATCTTACCGTCGCCGCACCAGGAGCGCCACGCTCGCGAGTGCGACGAGGGTCGCGCCGAGTCCGAAGCCGGGGATGGCGCTCGATGAGCCGTCGTCATCGTCGGTCGCCTCGGTAGCGGTGGTCGTCGTGGCGGCGGTCGTCGTCGGTGGCTGCGTCGTGGTGGCCGGCGTGTCCGAGGTGGTGGGCGGCGTGGTCGTCGGTTCGGTGACCGAAAGCGTCGCCACGTCGGTCTGGGTGCCGTTCACGGACGCGGCGAGCTCGTAGTCGCCGGCGTCGATGGCCCCGCCGAGGGTGTCACCACTCGCCGAGACAACGGTGTCGTTGCCGGCGACCGCGACGGCCTTCGCGGGCGCTCGGATGCCGAGTCGCTGCGTGTAGATGGTGAGCTGGACCTGACCGTCACTGGTGTTGTCGCGGACGGTCACGTTCATCTGGAACCCGGCGTCCTCGCTCCCGAGCCTGACCGTCGCGTTCTCCGCGTCGGTCAGCGTGAGGGTGAGGGTCACCGCCTCGTCGCGGGGCGTCTCGTAGACGGACTTGTCGAACGTTGCGTCTGGTTCGGCTGCTGTGACCGCGGGCGCGCCAGCCGCCGCGACGGCGAGCAGGGCGATACAGCAGATGCTCTGGAGGGCTGTTCGATGCATGGAACCGTTCGGAACGACGGTGCCCGCGATTATATCTTCACTGCCTGATGTGACATGTCAGGCGGTCCGACTGGCGTCGACGTCGATGGCGTCGACCGGGCAGACGTCGACACAGAGCATGCAGTCGATGCACTGGGCCTCGCGGGCGGGGTCGGCCTTGATCTCCGATTCGGGGTGGCCGGGGGTGTCGACCCAGGAGAACACGTCGACTGGGCAGTCCTCCAGGCAGGCACCGTCAGCCAGACAGATGTCGAAGTCGACGGCGACGTGGGTCCCGTGGATGCCCAACGTGTCGGGTTCCTCGACGGGTCCCCACACGGTGTGTCCCTCGTGTTCGTCGACGACCTCGCGATTCTCGTGGAAGTTCGGGTCGATAGCCATGGACACACCTTCGCCAGCATCCGGCATAAACCGCCCGACTCAGTACAGTTCGCCGCCGAGCGGAACCGCCTCGTCGGGTGTCACGAGGACCGGGTTGCCGTCGTCGCCGGGCACGCCGACCGTCAGGGCCTGGGACTCGAACCCTGCGATGTTCACGGTGCCGAGGTCGGTCACGCACAGCACCTGCCGGCCCACGAGGTCGTCCACGTCGTGGTGGTAGCCCAGTTGCGCGGCCGACTGTAGCTCGCGGTCGCCCAGGTCGAGCGTGAGCTTCACGAGTTCGGGTTTTCTGGCCTCGGGGAACGGTTCCGCCGACAGGACCTCCGCGACCTCGATGGTCACGTCGAAGGGACTGGTCATGTGCGGGCAGACGGCAGCGGCCGACGTAAATCGTGTCCTGCCCCCGCGCCACCCCCCGCCCGGCTTTTTGTCCCTGCCCGCCGTCGCCTCCCGCATGGAGAAGGTCACCATCGAGGACGTGAACTCGCGCATGGGTCCCGCGGCCGTCAAGCGCCGGCTGACCGACGCACTGGGTGCGACCGACATGGCGCTGAACTACTACGAACTCGCCCCCGGCGACAGCCTGGGGTTCGGCTACCACCGCCACAGCGCCCAGGAGGAGGTGTTCTACGTCCAGTCGGGGACGGTCACCTTCGAGACCGAAGCGGGAGACGTGGCGGTCGCCGCTGGCGAGGTCATCCGATTCGGGCCCGGCGAGTCCCAACTGGGGACCAACGAGGGCGACGAGCGCGCGACCGTCCTCGCCATGGGCGCGCCACAGGAGTCGGGCGAGTTGCACATGGTCCGGGAGTGTGCTGCCTGCGGCGAGCGCACCGAGCAGGACATCGAGTTGACCGAGGACCGCGACGCCATCGTCACACTGTGCGTCGACTGCGGCGCGGAGACGGGTCGGTTCGACTGACACGGACAGGCGCTGCCGGGCGCTGCGGCACGCCACGTCGCGACCCTGGTGCATAGAGTTATCTCGGTAGAACGTCATTAATTCTAGATGACTAGCGACGCCGTCGCTGCCGCCAACGCCAACATGGCGGCCGCGTTCGCCCGACTCTCGGACCACACCCCGACAGGGTCGTCCCGAACGGTCGGCGAGCTGACGGCTATCACGACCGGCGTCCCGGTCCCCTTCTTCAACCCGGTGTTCGTCTTCGAGCCGCCGGCCCGGGACGACCTCTCGCGGGCCGTCTCGTGGATGGCCGAGCAGGATGTGCCGTTCCGGGTGACCGTGGCCGAGCCAGCAGTCGACGCGACGAACTCGCTGGCGGCCGACCTCGGACTGGAGCGGACCGGCGACCCCCAGCCGGGGATGGTCCTCGCCTCGCTCGACGAGATCCCCCGGGCCGACGACCTGGTCGACATCGAGGTGGTGACCGACGCCGGGGGCCTCGACGCGTTCGTGGCGGTCACGGCGGCGGCGTTCGGGATGCCGGAACCCGTGGCACGCCAGGTCGCGCCGGAGTCGATGCTGGCGGACGAGACGATCGAGATTCTGGTGGGCCGCGTGGACGGCGACCCCGCCGCTAGCGGTCTCCTCGTCCGCAGCGGTGACGTGGCCGGGGTCTACAACATCGGCGTGACCGAGGCGTTCAGACGCCGGGGTGTCGGCGAGGCGATGACCTGGGCTGTGCTCCGCGCGGGCCGTGAGGCGGGCGGGACGGTCGGCGCGTTGCAGTCCTCGGAGATGGGCTACTCCGTCTACGAACGGATGGGGTTCGAGACCGTCGTGACCTACCACTCGTTCTCTCCCGTCTGAGGCACGCGTGTCGACCCGCCCGTACGCCTGTCGGCAGCCCAGACTGTGATACAGAACCGCATGGTTATTCTCTCTCCCGCCCTAGTTTACCCATGTACCAGCGTATCCTCGTCCCGACCGACGGAAGTGCGGGCGCAGAGCGCGCAGC
The DNA here is from genome assembly GCF_051207375.1 of Haloarchaeobius pelagicus. Classification (NCBI taxonomy): domain Archaea; kingdom Methanobacteriati; phylum Methanobacteriota; class Halobacteria; order Halobacteriales; family Halorubellaceae; genus Haloarchaeobius; species Haloarchaeobius pelagicus. The sequence goes on from NZ_JBPJZD010000002.1 coordinate 958,990, forward strand.
CGACTACGCGCTCGACCTCGCGAACCGGTACGGCTCCGACCTCCACGCCCTGTTCGTCGTCGACACCAGCGTGTACGACGAACCCGCACTCTCCAGTACCGAACTCGTCATCGACGACCTCGAAGACTGGGGGGCGGACCTGATGAACGAGCTGGCCAGCAAGGCCGAGGAACACGACCTTAGCTTCGAGTGCAAGCTCTGTCACGGCCTCCCCCACCAGGAGATCCTCTCCTACGCCGACGTGGTCGACGCCGACCTCATCGTCATGGGGTACCAGGGTCAGAGCCACACCAAGCACATCGGTAGCGTCGCCGACCGCGTCGTCAACCAGGGCGACCGGCCGGTGCTGACGGTCTGAGGTTTCTTCTCCTGTTTCAGTATCCCAGGTCGAACGCCCAGTTCGCCGCGAGCGCGACGACGACCAGCGAGAGCAACAGGACGAGCACGCCCATGGCGACCGCCCAGCCGAACAGGTCGGCGAGGGTCCCGGTGGCGACGGACCCGACCGAGCCGAGGACGCCGTAGACGGTCCGGACGAGACCGAAGCCAGCGCCCTGTTCTGCGTCGTCGAGTTCGTCCATGAAGCGCGGGAGGAGCGCGCCACCCCAGCCGAGGCCGGTTCCGACGAGGACGAGCGCGGCCACGAGCGACACGACGCCGGGGACGGCGACCAGCAGGGCCAGGCCGGCGGCCGCCGAGAGCATACACCCTGCCGTGGAGACCTCACGACCGAACCGGTCCGAGGCCGCGCCGACGCCGACCTGGGTCACCGCCTGGACGACGAAGTACGCCGAGAAGACCGCGCCCGCCGTGGTCTCGGACTGGCCGCGGTACTCGACGAGGAACGTCGGGAGGAACGAGGCGGTCGCCTGCCAGACGAACGCGCCGGCGACGGCGAGCGCGACGGTGAAGGCGATCTTGGGTCGGGAGAGCATCTCGACCAGCGGGCCGAGTTCGAAGCGGTCGCGCATCGGCTGGTCGGGCCGACGCGGCTCGGTCGGCCGGACGCGCCACGCGAACAGCACGAAGATGGGGAGCGCGATGGCCGCGCCGAGGGCCACCGCGGGCCGCCAGCCGTAGCGGACGCCCACCCAGGCGGCGGCCACCGGCGCGACCAGCCCCGCTGCCGGTCCGCCCGCGTTGTGGAACCCGAGCGCGAACCCGGTGTTGTCGTAGGTCCGGGTCAGGAGCGAGGCCGCCACGCTGTAGTGCAACCCGGCGACTGCGCCGAGCACCACGGTCGCGACGACGAAGACGGCGAACAGCGGCGAGAGTGCCAGGAGCAGGCTCGCGACGGCGGTCCCGCCGACCGCGATGAGGATTATCGGGCGCTCGCTGTAGCGGTCGGCGAGCACCCCGCTCGGGAACTGGGCGGCGAAGTAGGCCATCCACAGGCCGGTGAGTCCGAGGCCGACGACCCCGTTCGACACGCCGAACTCGTCGGTGATGGCCGGGACGACCGGGCTGATGACCAGCCGGCCAGCCATCGTCGCGAAGAACGCGAGCGTGCTGAGGACGAGGACAGTCCGTCGGTAGCGCCACGTGAAGGTCATCTGGTCGAGTGAGTAGCTATCCGTCACCGGCCTCGCAGTAAGAGACCGTCGGTTCCGTACGTGTGAGCCACGCATGCGCACAGTGAGACGGACATGAACTTTCGGTACAAATTTTTACTCGAATCTGAGTAAAGAATTCGGAAACTTTATCGCGCTGCGGGAAGAACACAGTGGTATGAAGACGAGCACAGCCCACAAGCAGGCACAGACAGGCTTCGAGACCATCTTCGTCGCGCTCGGGCCGAGCGACCACGACCGCATCGACCGACTCGCCGAGAAGGTCATCGACCTCGCCGGTCCCTCCGGTGCCCAGGTCGTCCTCGGGCACGTGTTCACGAAAGCGGAGTACGAGAAGCGCTGCGAGATGCTCAACTTCGGCCCCCACTCCGAGGTCACGCCCGACGTCGTCGCCCAGCGCTTCGACGTGGTCCGCGACATCGGCGAGCACCTCGACGCCGCCGACATCGACTACGCGGTTCGCGGCGGGCTCGGCGAGTACAGCCAGGGCATCGCCGACCTGGCCGAGGAGGAGGGTGCAGACCTCGTCGTCGTCGGCGGCCGCAAGCGCTCGCCGACCGGGAAAGCGGTGTTCGGTTCGACCGCGCAGGAGGTCATGCTGACCGCGCACTGCCCCGTGACCTTCGTCCGCGGCGACGCCGAATAGTCGGTTGTCTCGTCATCCCACCTGACGGCCCCGTTATTCGATTCGCGCGTCTGATGAGACACCGCCGTGGTCGAGCAGAACTGATTTCTGAACGCGTGCCCGCCACGAATCTATGGACCGGCGCACGTTCGTCGAAGGCCTCGGCTGTGTCTTCTGTGGCCTCACCGCGGGGTGTCTCACTGCGAACGAACCTGAGCCGACCGCGGAGATCGCTCTCCTGGAACTCGAGAACCATCGACGAGACGAAAGTCAGGAGTTCTCGGTCCGGATAGCGGACGACGAGGTCGTCTTCGAGAGGTCCCCTCGCCTCGGCCCCGCGGGCTCGGGAACCGATGCGGTAGTGTACGAGAACCCGGTCGAACCGGGGACCTACACCGTGAAAGTGGCCGCAGCCGGCCATTCTGTGACTGCGGAGACGAGCGACCTCCGGACAGAGGAGCACTCGTGTCTCCGCCTCCAGTGCTACCTCGGCGAGACGACACTCCACATGGAGCATGGAGTGTACGAGCGATGTGACTGACCTCGGGCGGAGAACACTGTCCGTTACCGGGAGATCGGCCTCGATACGGTTTCTTCGCACCGGCGTCGAGAAGTCGGTGACCGACACGCACTCTTGCTCATTCGAACGCCGCAATCCCGGTTGCTGACTGCGATTGCAGGTCGTTCTCGTACTTACTCGAACGCTGCAATCCCAGTCGGCTCACCGCCATCGCCACATTTCTCGTAGCCTGTCGGCTACTCGTGGGTCGCTTCGCTCCCCGCTCGTACTTTGGAGGTTTCTCCCTCCGGTCGAAACCTCCCTACTCGCGGCTACGCCGCTCGCAACCGTGATTCTCGCTCGCTTCGCTCGCTCCGAATCACGCTATTCGAACGCGGCAATCCCAGTCAGGTCCTGCCCGAGAATCAGCGTGTGGATGTCGTGGGTACCCTCGTAGGTGTACACGGTCTCCATGTTCGCCATGTGGCGCATCGGCGAGTAGTCCGAGGTGATGCCGTTGCCGCCGAGCATCTCGCGCGCGACGCGGGCCTGGTCGCGGGCCATGCGGACGTTGTTGCGCTTGGCCATCGAGACGTGCTGCGGGCGGAGGTCGCCGCGCTCTTTCAGGTCGGCGAGGCGGTGGGCCAGCAGCTGGGCCGTGGTAATCTGGGTGGCCATCTCCGCGAGTTTCTCCTGCTGGAGCTGGAACCGGGCGATGGGGCCGCCGAACTGCTCGCGGTCGACGGCGTAGTCGCGGGCCGTCTCGAAGCAGTCACGGGCCGCACCGATTGCGCCCCAGGCGATGCCGAAGCGGGCCTGCGTGAGACACGAGAGCGGGCCCTTCATGCCCTCGACACCGGGGAGGACGTTCTCCTCGGGAACGAACACGTCGTTCAGGCCGAACTCGCCCGTGATAGAGGCGCGCAGCGAGAGCTTTTCAGTTATCTTGTTGACGGAGAAGCCGTCGCGGTCGGTCTCGACGAGGAACCCGCGCACCGGGTTCCCGTCCGAGGACTTGTCGCGGGCCCAGACGACGGCCACGTCGGCGATGGGCGCGTTCGTGATCCACGTCTTCGAGCCGTTGAGGACGTAGCCGCCGTCGGCCTCCTCGGCACGGGTCTCCATGCCGGAGGGGTTCGAGCCGTGCTGGGGCTCGGTGAGGCCGAAGCAGCCGATCTTCTCGCCGAGGCCCATCTCGGGGAGCCACTCGTCTTTCTGCTCCTCGCTGCCGAAGGCGTGGATGGGGTACATGACGAGTGCGCCCTGCACGCTGGCCATCGAGCGCAGACCGGAGTCACACGCCTCGAGCTCCTGCATGAGCAGGCCGTAGGCGGTCTCGGAGACGTTCGGGAGGTCGTACCCGTCGAGGTTCGGGGCGTAAAAGCCCATCTCGCCCATCTCGGTGATGATGTCTGTCGGGAACGTGCCCTCCTCGAAGTGCTGTGCGATGTCGGGTTGTACGCGGTTCTCGACGAACTCACGGGCCGAGTCGCGGATCATCCGCTCCTCCTCGCCGAGGTCCGCCTCCAGGCCGACGTAATCGAGCATACGTCGGCTGGGTAGTCCGCGCAGAAAAGTACTCCTAAATCGGCGCAAGTGTTGCCGGAGGCACGCCGGCTCGGCTCACCGGTTCAGCTCACGCGCTGTTCGAGCACGCGGTCGCCCGAATCCGCACAGATGAGCGCCACGACCTCGTAGGAGTTACAGCAGGACTCGACGGTCTCCTCTTTCATCTCGACGGGCCCGCCGCCGGGGCACTCCTCGAGGAAGATGCGAAGCCCGTTCAGCACCGCACCGCGGGCGACGGGGTCGAGTTCGGCCCACGACTCCGTCGCGGTCTCGGCGATGACGCGCGCCCCGGCCACGTCGACGCGCAGCGCCGTCTGGGAGGGCCACTCGCCGACGCGCTGGGCCCCGCGCTGGAGGACGACACCCTGGCCGTACTCCATGACCTCGTACTCGCCGTCGCCGTCGAGGCCGAAGACCGTCCGGACCTCTTCCGGGTCGACCTCCTCGGGCGTGTCGGCGAGAATCTCGTCCCAGCGCTCGGCGAACGCGGCGTTCAGACAGAGGTCGTCGATGTCCTCGCAGGGTTCGATAGCGCCCGCCTCCGAGAGGAACGTCTCGGGTTCGACGTCGCGGACGTCACCCGCTTTCGGGAGCGGGTGTTCGGGTTCCTTGCCGAACCACGCGAGTAGCCAGTCGGGCATGTAGCGCTTCGTGAGCTCCGGTGTGCCCGGGACGAGGTAGCCCCGGAGCCAGATGGCGGCCAGACTCAACAGGAAGACGACGAAGCCGAGCCCTGCCGCGGTGCCGGTAGCGGCCGCGGTGCTCGCGACGCCCGCGACGACGACGCTCAGGACGACCGCGATGAGCGTGTTGACCGTCGTACAGGGCCAACAGCGGTTCTCACCCGTGTACTCGGGTTGGCGAAGGGCAGCGAGCCCGGAGGAATGTGAATCAGCCATACCCGAGAAAGCGTCCCGAACCAAAATAGGTCTTATTTTCAACAGGCCGAGATGTCGAAGGAGCGCCGCGGGTCAGTCCGACGCGGCGGTGGAGGTGGCGCTGTCCCCAACCTGGTCGACCCGGCGGACGTACGAGGTGAAGTTCTCGAACAGGCGCTTGGCCTCGCAGGCCTTCGCGTAGTTCGCGTCGGTGATGCCGTCGACGACCGCCTGCTTGCGCTCGTCGGGCAGTTCGTCCTTGCCCATGGTCACCTCGCGGGCGGTCCGGGTGTCGTACTCGGGGTGGAACTGCACACCGAAGACGTGGCCCTTGCGGAAGCCGTGGTTCCCGTAGTCGTTGCGGGCGATCTCGGTCGCACCGGGCGGCAGCTCGACGACCGAATCCGAGTGGGTGGTGAAGACGGTGTACTCGCCGTCGAGTCCGTCGAACAGCGGGTTGTTCCCGGAGAGCTGGACGGGACGGTAGCCGATCTCGTACTCGCCCATGTCCTCGACCCGGCCACCGAGCGCGTCCGCGAGGAGCTGGTGCCCCCAACAGACGCCCAGACAGGGCAGCCCTTCGTCCGCGGCGGCGCGGACCCACTGCTTGGTGGGCTGAATCCATGCTTCGTCCCAGTAGACGGACGAGCGTGACCCTGTGACGACGACGCCGTCCCAGTCGTGGTGGTCCGGCAGGTGGCCATCTGTCGCGCTGAACTCCACGAGGTCGGCGTCGAGCTCCCGCCGGAAGTTGCGGCGGGTGTTCTCGTCACCGTGTGCGGCGTTCAGCAGTGCGATACGAACTCGACTCATCGTCTATAGAAGGGTCACTTACCAATTAGTCAGTTACGCCTCGGCGAGTGTTTGCCGACATCTCAGAGCCAAGTCGTGTAGGCCGGACACGTAGGTGTCTCGCGGCGGTAGAAACGCATGCCGTCGAGTAGACGGTAGAAGGCAATCCCCCATCTGACTGCGTGTGGACCACCACGGGCGTCTCTCCCCACCCACGCCCGTGGTGTTGGGCGGAACCCTTTCAGGTATCGCCCACGCCGTCGAGGAAGCCCACGAGTGCATCGTTCAGCGGTCTGGACCGTTCGATGTGAACGAAGTGGCCCGCGTCGGGGAAGTGCTCCCGCTCCCCTCGCGGGAGCCCCTCGGCGAGGGCCTGTGCGGTGCCAGCCGACACGAGGCCGTCGGACCCACCATCGACGACGAGGGCCGGGACGGTGAGCTCGTACAGCGGGTCCGCGTCGTAGCCCACGAGCGCGGCTCGCTGGCGCTGCCATGCCGTTTCAGCCGCGTCCTCGTCGGTTCGCCACCCCGCGATACCGTCGCAGACGTCGGGCATCTCCTCACAGAACTCGGCAGAAAGTACCGCAGACAGCGTCTCCCGGCAGGCCGATTCGTCGGTCGGGTCGGCGAAGAAGGGGTTGGGGTCGTACTCGTCACCCGTCGCCGCCCCGCCGACGAGCGTGAGGCTCCGCGCTCGACCGTGCTTGCGGGCGTATTCGAGCGCGACCATCGCGCCGAGTCCACACCCCACGAGGTGGACCGACTTCGCGCCGTGGGCCGAGAGGACGGCGTCGAGGTCGTTCACGAACGTCGCCATCGTCAGGTCGCCGCTGGGCGGGTCCGACTGGCCGGTCCCGCGGGTGTTCCACACCAGCGTCTCGTAGGGGCCGGCGAGGCTCGCGTACTGCCAGCCCCACAGCCACGCGCCACACCCGATGTCGGGTACGAACGCGACCGTCTCCCCCTCGCCGTCGGTCTCGTAGTACAGCGTCGTCCCGTTCCTGTCTACCGTGGGCATACTTGGGGGAACCCGGGCCAGTGGCTTACGCGTCACGGAACCGTCGTCGAGGTCGCTCCGCACGTCGCCCGTCGACCCCTCCGTTTCGGGTAGAACAACGCCACGCGAGTTCTCCGTTCTCTGGCGTCGTCGGCGACACGCACCGACGCTTCGCGGTCCTTTTGAGCCACCGACGTGTTCACCCGTCTAATGCACGCCATCAAGGACAGCGTCCACGACTACATCGAGGTGTCGGGCGTCGTCGCCGACCTGCTCGATACACCGGCGATGCAACGGCTCCGACACGTCAAGCAGCTCTCGTCGGTGCGACTCGTCTACCCCTCCGCGAACCACACCCGCTTCGAGCACTCGCTGGGCGTCTACCACCTCGCCCGTCGCGCCTGCCGTCATCTGGACATCGACGGCTCGCGTGCCGAGGCCGTCCAGGCCGCCGCGCTGCTGCACGACGTGGGTCACGGCCCCTACGGCCACCAGACCGAGGGCATCATCCTCCGCCGGCTCGGCCGCCACCACGACGAGGTCCACGACCTGCTCGGGCAGGGCGACCTCGCCCGCGTCCTCGAATCCCACGGGCTCGACACCGGTGCCATCGCCGACCTCATCGACGGGCAGGGCAAGTACGGCCAGCTCGTCTCCGGCGAACTCGACGTGGACCGGATGGACTACCTGGTCCGTGACGCCCACCACTCCGGAGTGCCGTACGGGACCATCGACCAGGGCCGCCTGCTCCGTGCGCTGACCTTCATCGACGGCGACCTCGCGCTCTCGGAGGGCAACCTCGCCACGGCAGAATCGATGCTGGTCGCCCGGGCGCTGATGAACGCGACCGTCTACCGCCACCACGTCTCCCGCATCGCGGGCTCGATGCTCGAACGCGTCTGCGAGCGCCTGCTCGACGAGACGCCCGTGTCGGTCGAGGAGTTCGCCCGGATGAGCGACGACGAACTGCTCGCGGCCCTGCGCCGGCACGACGAGACCAGCGACGTGGCGGCCCGCCTCGCCACCCGCGACCTCTACAAGCGAGGCGTCTGGGCGGAACTCGACGACGTGCCGGACCGGGTCGTCGACGCGGACCACGAGACTCGCCGGGAGCTGGAGGCCGAGATCGCCGAGGACGCCGGTGTCCCGGCCGAAACCGTCCTTCTGGACGTGCCGGGCCGCCCCTCGATGCCGGAGTCCTCGACCCGCGTCGTCGTCAACGGCGAGGTGCGCCGCCTCCACGAGGAGTCCCCGCTGGTCCAGGGCCTGCAGGCCGCCCAGTCGGTCCAGTGGCGTCTCGGGGTCTACACCCCCGAAGGATCGGTCGAGACGGTCCGCGATGTGGCACTCGACGTGCTCGACGTCCCCGCCGATGGCACCCGCCCGTCGGGGTCGCGGTCTTGGCCAGCGTAAGTTACTGGCCCGGTTCCCTGTGATAATCGGCACTCCCGCCGGCGGAGATTTCCTGTTAGCGGGGTTACACAGCCGATACGTTTACAATACTGCATCTCGCACTACTCGATGGGGTACGACACCCTAATCGGATCAGTCGTTGCCTCCTGACCGATGTCCTGCTCGGCCGGGACCGAGTGGGAACTGGGATACGCCACTATCATTTCCTTTCCCTTTCACCACCCGAGAGCCAGCGGCTCGTGGCTCGTGGCTCCAAAATACAGCTACAGTGCAGCCGCCGTCTCAGGCGGGGTCGACGATGCCCGCGGCGGCCGCCCGCTCGTACACCCGGCCCCAGTACGAGGCCTGTGCGAAGGTCGCGAAGGCGCTCCCGAACAGGATACCAACGCCGAGCGCCAGCGCCGAGAGCATGGTGACGACCCCGAGGAGGATGGCGAGCGGGATGTACATCGCGACGTGCTTCGCGTAGAACGAGGTGAACGCGAAGTCGGGTACCCGAGACGAGGTGTACGTCTCGCCGATGTCCTCGGTGACGCAGTACACCGTGATGATGGCGGGCCCGATATAGATTGCAGCCAGCACCACCAGCACGTACACCGCCGGGTGGATGTACTCGATGCTGATGAAGCCGAGCAGTCCAACCACCGCGACGAACGGGAGCTGGGCGACGAACAGCCAGACCCCCTCCTTCAGCAGTTCGACGTAGTCGGTGTACGCCGGCTGGGGTTCGTCACGGGCGGCGCTCCGGTACAGCCGGAACACGTAGCCGAAGAGGACGAAATAGGGGACGATGAGGAAGCTGAGCAGCAGCGTCAGTCCGCCCTTGAGTATCGCGCCCCAGCCGTCTTCGCGGGGATACGAGAGCGCGAACTCGAAGGGACTCTTCTTGGCGTCGAGACTCATGCGCTGACCACCACTCGTCGGTCCGATACGGCCATCGTCGTGTCGTCAGTCCGAAGCATCAGCCCGAGAATCTTCGAGCACCGACATAAACGTTGACGCCCGTTCGGGCGCGAGGCGTCGAAAAGAGGGACCTGTTCAGGCGTTCAGCACGGTCCGGAGCACGTCGGGAGCGTCCTCCAGTGCCTCGTCGAGCTTGTCCGTCTCCGGACCGCCGCCCTGGGCGAAGTCCGGCGGGCCGCCACCGCCGCCGCCGACCTTCGCGGCGAGCTGGCTGACGACCTGGCCGGCGTTCACGTCCGAGCCCTCGGGGACGGCGACGACGAACTGGGCACCGTCTGCGGCGGAGCCGATGACCGCTATCTTGCCCTCTTCGACGAGCGCGTTCGCGGTCGCGCGGAGTTCGTCCGAGTCGGCGTCGATGCGCTGGACGATGGCGGGCGTGCCGCCGATGTCGACCTCCTCGGCGTCGCCGGCACCCGAGGCGCGGACCTCGGCGAGCTGTTCTTTGAGGTCCTCGATGGTCTTGCCCCGGGCCTTCCACTCCTCGAAGAAGCGTTCGGCGGTCTCGGGGACCTCCTGCGGGGAGACGTCGAGCACGTCGGCCGCCCCGTACAGGGCGTCCTCGGTCTCCTGCGTCGCCACGATGGCGGCGTCACCGGCGGCGAACGTGATGCGCTCGACCCCGTCCTGCACGCGCTCGGTGTTGCGGATCTTGATGGCACCGATGTCGCCGGTGCGGGCGACGTGGGTCCCACCGCAGGCCTGTACGTCCTCGGCGACGTGGATGAGCCGGATGTTCGTGCCCGGCGGAATCCCACCCTGGTAGAGGTCGAACCCGTGTTCCTCCTCGGCCTCGTGACGGTGGGGCCACTCCTGTTTGACTGGCGAGTTCTCCATCACCAGCTCGTTCGCGAAGCGCTCTATCTCCTTGATCTCCTCGCGGGAGATGCGCTCGTAGTGGTGGACGTCGATACGCGAGGAGTCGACGCCCTTCTGGGCACCGGCCTGCCGGATGTGCTCGCCGAGCACCTGCCGCGCCGCGTGGATGACGACGTGGGTCGCGGTGTGGTTGCGCATCAGCTGGCGGCGGCGGTAGGTGTCGAGCTGCCCGCGGACGAACTCGCCCTTGCCGGGCGACTCGTCGGTCCGGTGCAGGATGACGCCGTCGCGGATCTGGACGCTGGTGACCTCGACGGTCACGTCGTCGGTGCTGAGCGAGCCCGTGTCCGAGGGCTGGCCACCACCTTCGGGGTAGAACATCGTCTGGTCGAGCACCACGTCGTAGCCGTCCTCGCGCTCGAACACGTCGAGGACGACGGCCTCGAACTCGGTGCGCTGCTGGTCCTCGTAGTAGAGGCGGTCGGTCTCGGGCAGGTCAGAGAGCCGGTCGTCCTGGTCGCCGCCCTCCTCTTCGAACGCCTGACCGCCGTCGTGGCGCTCGGCGACGAGCGAGAAGAAGTCGTCCGGGACGTTCACCCGGGCACCCTCCTCGTTGGCGATCTCCTCGACCATGTCCGGCTGGAGACCGTGACTGTCGTACAGCTCGATGAGTTCGCTCGTCGGGATGGGCTCGGACTTGCGGGCGTACTCCTCGGCGAGGGTGCGAACCTTCCGGCTGCCGCGGTCGAGCGTCTCGTGGTACTTCTCGACCTCGTTGCGGACGATCTCGCGGATGGTGTCGCGGTTCTTGTATCCCAGGCGCTTGGCCTGCATGTCGACGAGTTCATCGAGCGGGGCGTCGACCCCGACGTTGTCACAGAGGCGCTTCGTGCGCCGGAGGACCATCCGGGAGAGGTAGCCCGTCGAGACGTTGCTCGGGACGATACCGTCGCCGAACATGTAGGCCAGCGTGCGGCAGTGGTCCGTGATGGCGTAGATGTCTTCGAGCGGCTCGACGAGTTCCTCCAGTTCGGCCTGGGAGACGCCGAGCTTGTCGGCGATGGTGCCACGGGCGGTCTCCATGTCCTCGGCCTCGTCGATGTCCATGTGGCCGGCGAGCTTGGCCGAGCGGTGGATGAGCTGCTCCTCGTCCTCGGTGTGCTCGATGCCGGCGTTCTCCTTCAGGAACTGTATCATGTCGGGGTAGACCGCCTCGTAGACGGTCGGGGTCCCCTGGGACATCCACGTCCATCGCTCCAGCCCGTAGCCGGTGTCGACGATGTACGTGTCCATCGGCGAGTAGCGGTTCCCGTCCTTCAGCTCGTACTCGCCCTCGGGGTCCTGCTCCATGGACATGAAGACGAGCGTCGCGAGCTCGGCCCCGCGGTAGATGACCTCGATTGCGGGTCCGGCGTTGCCGCCGCCGACCCACGGGTCCTCGATGTAGACGATCTCGTCGAGGTTCGCGCCCATCGACTCGAACAGCTCGTCGCAGTAGCGGACGGTGTCGTCCTTCCAGTACACCTCGCCCTCGTAGGCGTACTCCTCCTCGGCGTCCTCGCGGACGTTGAAGGCGTGGTGGGCCATCATCTCGAAGGCCATCGTGTGTCGACCCGTCTTGCCGACGTTGTCGATGTCCTGCATCCGGATGCAGGGCTGGCTGATGGTCAGCGGGTTCGCCGGTGGGGGCGTCTGCCCCGAGGTGACGAGCGGCTGGAAATCGTAGATAGACGCCTGCGTGAGCAGGACGTCGTCACGCCAGCGGTTCGCGGCCACCGGGTACGGGTCGATGCGTGTGTGGCCGTTCTCCTCGAAGAAGGAGAGGAACGCCTCGCGCATCTCTTCGAGGGTGTACGCCTCGTCGAACCCGGGGTTGTCGATGAAACTGTAGTCCTCGCAGGGCGGCTCCCCGCACGTCTCCCGGTCGTGGTCGCGCGTCCAGAAGTGGGCACCGCAGTCCACACACTCCCGTCGCACGAAGTCTTCCTCCTCGAAATACTCGAGGCGGTACTCCTCCTCTAGAGTCATTCTTGTGCCACAGTGGCCTTTCGGTGAGTAAAACAGTTCCGCAACGGTGCAGGAGTCCATTCGGTCTGTTTGTTCGCGGTGAAGACGGTATGAGACGAACACGGGACCGCCAGCCGACCGGTGGGCGGGTCGATACGGCCTCGGGACGGCGGCGGCTGGATGCTTCCGACCACCACACTGCCGACCACCCCAGCATGATAATCCAGCCTGAATTTACCCAAAACTGATATTACAGGGTAGTCCACACGTTTACCGCATGGTGATTGCCAGTGAACAACGATGATGGTGATAGTAACGGCGGCGGCTTCGACCGGCGGCGCTTCCTACAGTCGCTCGCGGTGTCCTCGCTTGGACCCGCAGCGTTCTCCGCAGGGGCGTCGGCTGAGGGTGCGTCGACCGGTGACGAGGCACTCCCACTCCTGGCGGAACAGGGCGACGAGCAGTGGAACCTGACACCACTTTCGACCGGCGAATCGGTCGTCGAGTTCTACGGTTGGGGCGGCGAGGGCGACCAGACGGCGAAGACGAGTCTCGGCATCGAACGCTCCAATGTGAGCAACGCCTTCCTGTTCGACGGCCCGGAGGGAACGAGCCTCGGGGTATTCCACGACGCGCCCGACGACGGGAGCGACGGTCGCGCGACCATCTCGTTCGACGGGCTCCCGGTCGGCGAAGCCGGAGAGACGGTGTTCACCGACGACTTCGACTCCCTCGACGCCTGGAACACGTCGACGACCTCGAATGCTGGCGTCACAGTCGACGACGGCCGCATGCGTTTTCGCGTCTACAAGTGCAATACTGCGGCGGCGGTCCACGACCTCGGCGAGCAGTCGGGGACGCTCGAGATATCGTTCTCGTGGGAGACCGAGGCCGACGAGTGGTACGAGATACCCGACTGGGAACTCCAGGACGCCGACGGCAACGCCATCGAGTACGAGGTCCTCTCGGGCACGGATGTCCGTGGCGCGGGCGACCCTGGCGGCCAGCGCGGCGGATCGGTGACGGTACAGGCCACGGTCGACGGGCCCGTCTCCATCCGCTTCGCGCTCGAACCGTCGCGGTACTGCAGCAACTTCGATCACGCGGACACGTACTTCTGGGTCGACGACCTGACCGTCGAGTCGGTCGCGTCGGGCGGCAGCTGGGTCGTCCAGGACGACCCCGAGGATTTCGACGGCGAGGAGCCGACCCTCGATACCGAGGTCGACTGGTACTGGCTCGCGAAGAACACCGACGGCGGGGCGTTCCGTGGCGGCCTCGACGGTGAGTTCGCCGTGACGCTCACGCCGGACTTCAAGCGCGGCATCGACGAGTGGCACCTGCTCAGACAGGGCGAGAGCGAGACGACCGAGTCACTGCGGGCGTTCGACCTCCAGAACGACTACAGCAGCGAGGAGCGCACGACGGACTGGCAGGAGGTTTCGCTCGACCTGTCGGCGTACGCCGGCCAGAGCGTCCGTATCCGCTTCCAGGCCGACGGCCGCCACACCTACGACTACGAGAACACGAAGTCGTGGGTTCAGGCGGACTACGTCCGACTTCCCGGTGCACTGGACGAGTCCTTCGACACGCTCGACGGCTGGACCTGCGAGAACCAGCCGCGCGGTGATGGGTACGACGACACCCCGACCGTCGGGACCTGCGAGGTCCGCGACGGAACGGCCTACGTCGAGGAGCACACGAACCGGATGCGCTCGCTCTCGCGGACCGTCGTGGTCCCGGAGTCGGGCGACCAGACGCTGACCGCGCGAGTGCGCGGACACGTCTCGGCGGCGTGGTCCAACGCCCGCCTCGCCGTCGAGGTGACCGAGCCGACGGTCGAACGAATCGAACTCGACACGGACGAACCGGTGACCATCCGCCGCGGCGAGGCCGAGACGACGCCCGCCAGCGTACTGGACGTGTCGCCCCCACCGACGGCGGTCGAGCGCGGCGAGGCACCCGGCCTGTCGGTCGAACTCGATCCCGGTTCCGCTGACCCGGCCGACCTGACCGCGGTGGCGTCCGTCTTCGGGTACTGGCGCGGGGACTCGCTCGACATCGCCGATGGCCGGGCCACGACGTACACGCAGGTCCTCTCGAAGACCACGACGGACGACGGGACCGTGCTGTTCGACGACCTCCTGCCGGCCGCGACCGACCTCCCGCTCATCGACTCGCTCGAACGCGGGTTCGAGTACGAGGTCTCGGTCCGCGTCATCGACGAGAGCGCGGGCGAGACCGTCGCGACCCTCGGCGACTTCCACACCTTCGCGTTCGACCAGGTCGATACGGTCGCCGCGGTCGCGGCGCGGGCGTCCGATACGACGCCCCAACTCGTCGACGCCGGGTTGCGCGTGCACCTTCGCCAGAAGGTCGAGTATCTGAATCGGTACTACGCGAGCGGCCTCGGGAGCATGGGTGCACAGGGCTTCGACGTCGAATTCGTGAACTTCACGACGGAGAACACCGGTGCCCTCGACTCCGGGTGGGTCCCGCTCCCGGACCAGTGGGACCACTACGCACAGCCCGACAACGACAACGATGGCCGACATATCGACGAGGTGCCAGGCGACAACACCTTCGACTTCGTCACGGACGCGCTGTCGGCGGCCGCGACCGACCTCGACGTGGACTTCGACCAGTACGACACGGCTCTGGTCACCAACGGGAAGGACACGATGCGGTCGGTCGGTGGGGACGACCAGTGGGGTCTCAGCCGCTCGGTCTGGCGCGGCGAGCCGATGAAGGAGTTCACCATCCCGGTGCTCAATGTGACCGTAGACCCCGGCGAGATCGCCGGGATGACGCCCTTCGAGACGCCGAGTGGCACCATCGATGCAATGTACGCGCCCATGCACGTCGACACGTGGCTCCACGAGTTCGGCCACAGCCTGGGTCCCGACCAGCAGGTCGGCTTCCCGGACCTCTACGACATCCCGACGCCATTCCAGAACTTCGGCGTCATCAACGGCTGGGGCCTGATGGGGGGCCGGGACGGCAAGGTCGTCTCCTCGTTCTGTCGCACCCTCGGTAGCGACCCCTACAACTACCAGAACGGCTGGCTCGACGCCGACATCACACCCCACGTCGTCGACGATGTCGAGGTCGGGGTCGACCCGCTGACCGAGAAACAGGTCGGTGACGCCGCGGACTACGTCGTCTCGGCGTGGGCCAACGTCGATATCGAGGTGTCGCTCGACGAGGTCGATGTCGACGCGGACCCCCAGCTCGGCCTGTACATCGTCGAGGGGCGCGACGGCGGCCTCGCGCTGAGGAGCCCGGACGGGTACGAACTCTGGAAGACCCCGGACAAGGACGCAGAGAGCGGGGTACAGCTCTACCGGTTCAACGGCATCACCGTCGAGGGCTCGGTCTCCGGGCTGGAGGAGTTCGTCGAGGACATCCTCGACGGGGAGGTCCCGGACGCCCCGAACCTCACGCTGAACGACGCGGACGCTATCTCCATCGAGGCGATGCCGCCGTCGTCGGGTGACATCGACGAGCACACGCTGGCGAACGAGGGCGACACACTCACCGACCCGGCATCCGCCACCACGTTCGAACTCGTCAGCGACGGCGAGGACGGTAGCGGGACGGTGAACCTCCACCGCGACACCGGCCTGCTCGGCGACAGCTACCGGCTCATCGTCGACGTGCTCGGCGGCCTGCAGGACCTCGCTGACGAGTACAGCAGTGGTTCACACGAGGAACCCATCCCGCCGCTCGACGTGATGGCAGTGACGGCCGACGGGCGGCGCGTCGGCGTCGACGAGGAGACGGGCGAGGTCGTCAACGAGGTCGACGGCGCGTCCGTCTACCAGACGCCGACGTCGACGGCCGTCTCCCTGCCGCGGGCGGTCGAGGCGACGTTCTCCGTCTCGGCACATCGCCTGCACCACGCCCTCGAGGACCGGCCGGACCTCACGGTCCCGGAGGCCATCGAGTACCGCCGCACCATCGTCGACGACGGTGACCTCTCTGTCACCGAACGGGACGGCGTCGCCTTCATCGACGGGCGGGTCACCTACAGCACGACCGCAACGGTCGGTGACGAGGAGAGCGGGTCCGCCCCGGCGGTGGCCACCTGCGACATCGAACTCTCTCCCGACCGGCTCAACGCGAAGGCGAAGGGTAAGTGGGTGACTGCACACGTCGGGCTTCCCGAGGGCACGGCCGCGGACGACCTGCGGGTCGACTCGGTCGCGCTCGCCGGCGTCCCGGCGGTCGCCGACGAGCAGTACGGCTTCGTGAAGAACCCGCCGACGACGACCCGGAACAGCCGGACCTACGTCGAGGTCAAGTTCCCGCGTTCGGACCTGCTCGACGCGCTCGACGTCGGGTCGTCCGAGATACCCGTGTTCGCTGCCCTGGCCGACCGCGAGACGTTGCTCCGGGGTACTACCGAGGTGACGGTGGTCGAACCGGGCAACGGTGGTGGAAACGGTAACGGCAAGGGCAAGCAGGGCGGTAGTCCCTGATACCATGACCGGGTCACGCCCGCTCGCGGTCTGCCTACTCGCGTGCGTCCTCCTGAGCGTCGCGGCCGGCGCGAGCGTCCCAGGGTCGGGAGCGAGCGCCCCCGACAGGGACGCGAGTGGACGTGACCCGGCCCTCACGGCACCCGAGCGCGCCGTGTCGGCACCGCCGAACGCAACCCACGAACTGTCGGTCCTCGTGGACGCCGACGGCGACGCAACTATCCGGTTCACGACGCGCTACCCGGCCCGGAACCGGAGCGAGGCCGATGCCGCCAGGTCTGGTGACCTCGAGACCACCTGGTTCGACGGCAACGCGACGGTCCGCCGGATATTCGACGCGGCAGCCGAGGGAGACGACTCTCTCACCGACCCAGCACGGACCGTCCAGCACACCGACTACTTCCCGGGGCCGGAGACCCGGAACACGACCCACGGCTGGGTGTCGGTCTCCGCATATGCGACCTGGGAGGGTCTCCTCGGCCCAGGAGAGGACCGACGTGTCGTCGGTGACGCATTCACTGCTGCCCTCGTCGACGACGACCGACTCACCATCACCGTCCCGTACTGGTGGGAGCCGTCGTCGGGAGCCGAAGCGTACGACACCCGCGTTCGGGGCGACGAGGTGACGTACACGACGACGGTCGGGTCGGGGTCACCCCCGGCGCTCGTCTTCGAGCGAAGCGCGTTCGAGACCCGGACGACGACCCGCCCCGGGGAGAACTGGAGCATCCCGCTCGGACCGGGGGCAGGTGTGCTCCCGGCCGCGCTGGCGGTCGTGGTGGTCGCCGGTCTCCTTACGATTCGGAGCCGGACTGACGGCGACTGACGCGCCCCGTCCGGTCCACGATTCGACGATTCCGTTGGTGAACCAAACTGGTTCGACCACATCGCTATCCGGGCTGGTCGCGTATCCGTCCCCATGGAAACTTCCGGTAGCACACGCCCGGGCATCGACCTCCCCCCACGCGACGAACTGCTCCGCATCCTCGGCTTCGTCGTCCTCGTCAACCTCGTCGGGGGTGCGGCCGCGGTCATCGGCGGCCCCGGGAGCGAGTGGTTCACCACGCTCGAAAAGCCCTGGTTCTACCCGCCCAGCTGGGCGTTCGGCGTCGTCTGGACGCTGCTGTTCACGCTTCTGGGTATCGCCCTCTACCGTGTCTGGCGCGCGGACGAATCGCGTGACCGTACCATCGCCCTCGGCGCGTTCGTCCTCCAGATGGTGTTCAACGTCGCCTGGACGCCCGCGTTCTTCGGGCTGGAGAGCCCCGGCATCGCGCTGGGCGTCATCGCCGCCCTCTGGGTGCTCGTGGTCGGGACCATCTGGGCGTTCCGGCGGGTCGACCGGACCGCCGCCGCGCTGCTGGTCCCCTACCTGCTGTGGGTCAGCTTCGCAACGGTGTTGAACTACGACATCTGGCGGCTGAACTGACGGCTGGAGACGCCCGTTCGACGAACGGGCGGCAACATTAACCGTCTCCTCTGATTAGTTGCAGGGTATCAAAGCGAACGTCACGGTCCGCTCACGGATGTGATGGCCGAATGAGTGAGAAGTCGCACGTCGCCGTAACCGCCAGATCGACCGACAGACGGTCGGACGTAGCGGCCGCGCTCGACGAGTGGGAGACGACAGTCGTCGCGCCCTGCTCGGTACGCGAGTGGCTCACGACCCACGAGGTGGCCTGTCTCGTCGTCGCGGACGACCCGACCACCCCCGAGATTCGTGGGGTGTGCGAGGACGCCGTCGGCGTGCCGAGCGTCGTCTTCACGGCCGCCGACCCCACCGAGGTCCCCTGTCACGCGGACGGATTCGTCCGTGACGACGGCGACTTCGACCGCCTCCGGGACGAGATACGCTGGCGACTGCACACCGGGCCCCACGAGGCGGCGGCCGCCGAGGACGCGTTGCGGGAGAGTCACGCGAAGATAGAGCGACTGCACGCGGTCGTCGCAGAGATGGTCGCCTGTGACACCGAGGACGAGGTGTACGAGGTGGCGATTCGCGCCGCCGAGGAGATACTCGACCTCGATATCGTGGGCATCGACACGGTCGAGGACGGCTACTTCGTCCCGCGGGCGGTCTCCGAGGAGCTGAAATCTTCGGGGTACGGCACGCTCCCGGCCGACGAGGGGGTGGCGGGCCGGAGCTACCAGACCGGTGAATCCATCCTGGTTCACGACGCCGAAACCCACGCCGACGCGTCACCGACCGGCCCGTACCGGTCCATCCTCTCGGTGCCGGTCGGCGACGACGGGATACTGCAGGCCGGGTCGCGCGAGACCGAGGCGTTCGACGAGCGCGACCGCGAACTCGCCGAACTCCTGGTGAGCCACGTCGCGGAGACGGTCGAACGCCTGCAGGCACAGGAGCGGCTTCGCCGGGAGCGCGACCGCCTCTCGGCCCTGTTCGAGAACGTCCCCGACCCGGTCGTCCGGTTCGCCTACGACGACGGTTCGCTCCGGGTCCGGGACGTGAACGCGACGTTCGAGGACGTGTTCGGCTGGTCGGCCGACGAGATCCGCGGGGCGGACATCGACGAGTACATCGTCCCCGAAGGGCGCGAGGACGAGGCGAAGCGTCTGAACGAGAAGCTCATGGCTGGCGAGAGCCTCCACGTGACGACCCAGCGTCGGACCGACGACGAGGTCCGGGACATCCTGCTCCACGTCGTCCCGTTCGAGCGCGGGGAGCGCAGCCTGCAGGGGTTCGCCATCTACACCGACATCACGGAGGAGAAGGCACGCCAGCGCGAGCTCGAACGCCAGAACGAGCGTCTCGACGCCTTCGCGAGCATCGTCAGCCACGACCTGCGGAACCCGCTCTCCATCGCCCAGGGTTACCTGACCCTCGCCGAGGAGGTCGGCGCGCCCCAGCACTTCGAGGAGATTCGTCACGCGCACGAGCGCATGAGTAACCTCATCGACGACCTGCTCAGTCTCTCGCGGCAGGGGGACGTGGTCGGCTCGCTCGAACCGGTCCAGCTCGCGGCGGTCGCCACGCAGGCCTGGGCCGGCGTCCAGACCGGAGCGGCAACGCTCGAACCGGTCGGCGACGTGGCTTTCCTCGCGGACCGCGACCGACTCATCGAACTGCTCGAGAACCTGTTCCGGAATGCGATTGTCCACGGCTGTCCGACCGACGGCGACCTGGGCTGTCGCGAGGATGGGTCGCCCCTCACCGTGACCGTCGGGACCGTCGAGACGTCGGCTGGCGTCGACGGCGAGCCTGCAGAGCGGGGATTCTTCGTCGCGGACTCCGGCTGTGGCATCCCGGCTGGCGAACGCGAGACGGTGCTCGAATCGGGGTACACCACCAGCGACGAGGGAACCGGCTTCGGGCTCACCATCGTCCAGGAGATCGCAGCGGCCCACGACTGGGCGGTCACGGTCGAAGAGAGCGAGACTGGCGGCGTCCGGTTCACGTTCACGGGCGTGACGGAGCCGCCGCTCGACGACGAGGACTGACGGGAGGAAGGCGTGGCTCAGTTCGAAGCTGCGCCCGAGTGCGACCCGAGCAACCCGTGAAAGAGGTAGGTGTGGTCGGTCGTCTCGGTGAGCAGCTCGTCGAGCAGGCCGTCTGCCCGGTTGGCCTGCTGTTCGACGCGCTCGGTCAGCGAGATGTACTCGTCGCTGTTCTCGAGTTCGGCCTGCGGCTTGCGTGCTTCGAGGACGGCCTTCTTGGTCACCTGCGAGTAGTAGGTCCGGAGCTCCTCGTCGTAGGCGGACCGCCGGTTGAGCCGGGTGACACACCGGTTCAGCGTCGGCTTGTCGACGGGTTTGACGAGGTAGTCGTCGAAGCCCATCTCGACGATGTCGAAGTCGGGTTCGACGGCGGTGACGATGACGACCTGGCAGTCGTAGCCGGCAGCCCGAACCTGCTCGAGCACCTCGTCGCCCGAGATGCCCGGTAACCGACGGTCGAGGACGACGATGTCCGTCGCCGCTGTGACGGCCTCGATGGCGGACGCACCGTCTGTTACACTGCGTACGCTCCATCGGTCACCTAACCAGGAGACGTAGAGGCTCGCCAGCTCCGTGTTGTCCTCGACGATGAGGACCTCTGTGGTGTCGTCGGTCATGCTGTCCTCCCGAAACCATCCAAATCGATGCTGTTCTTTCGTATAAATGTCGTGGCCGCTGACACGCTGGGCTGGTTGATATATGGGAACCGCAGCCTCGAAAATACGTTCCTCCGGTAGTCCCAGTCGGGACCGATGGGCCTACTCGAGCGCCAGCGATGCCAGCAGCGCCTCGAGCTGGACCCGTTCGCTTGCACCCTGGGTGATGCGGAAGTCGGCCTCGCCGACGCGGTCCATCAGACGGACCGCGGCCTCCTCGGAGAGGTCGAACTCCCACGCCGACCGGTGGAGCTGGTCGATGATGTCGCCGCCGGCCAGTCCGCGCTCGGTCAGCAGTTCGTCGAGCTTCGCCCGGGCCGCGATGAAGTCGCCCGCGATGGCGTCGGTGACCATCGCCTCGACCTCCTCCGGCCGCGCCGTGGCGGTGATGGCGTAGACGGTCTCCTCGGACACCTCGTCGCCCATGACGGAGGCGGCCTGCAAGGCGTTGATGGCCTTGCGCATGTCGCCGTCGGCCGCGTAGACGAGCGCGTCGACGCCCTCGTCGGTGAGGGGAATGTCCTCCTCGCCGGCGATGTAACGGACCTGCTTGGCGACCGCCTCGTCCGCCAGTTGCGTGAACCGGAAGACGGCACACCGCGACTGGATGGGGTCGATGATCTGGTTGGAGTAGTTACACGAGAGGATGAACCGCGTGTTGTTCGAGAACTGCTCCATCGTCCGGCGCAGCGCGGACTGGGCGTCCGAGGTCAGTGCGTCGGCCTCGTCGAGGAAGATGATGCGGTAGTCGTAGCCGCCGAAGGAGGTCCGCGCGAAGTTCTTGATGCGGTCGCGGACCACGTCGATACCGCGCTGGTCGGAGGCGTTCAGTTCGAGGAAGTTCTCGCGCCACTCGTCGCCGTATATCTCCTTCGCGATGGACACGGCCGAAGCCGTCTTCCCGACGCCGGCCGGCCCCGCGAACATGAGATGGGGTAGTTCGTCCTTCGAGATGTAGCTCTGCAGGCGTCCGATGATGTCCTCGTGCCCGACCACGTCGTCCAGGGAGTCCGGCCGGTACTTCTCGATCCAGACCTCGTTGCGCCCCCCGGGTCGTGCGCCGGTCTCGTCGGCCTCGCTCATGAGCGAACGGAAGGCTGGCCAGTTCATAAAGCCCCCGAGACTCTCCGTGCGCCCTCGTGACGTGCTTCTCAGTTTTTGTAAATCATCGTATGTGTATTTCTCCTCAAACGGCGAATGAGTACACATGAGATTCACCGTCGCCAGAAAGAGATTTGTCGTACTGCTTGTCACGATGCTGGTCGTGCTCGGGTCGATGCCGGGCGTCGTCGCGGCAGAGCAGGTCGTCGCCGGCACCTTCGTCGTCGAGGAGGGCGAGACAGTTCGGGGCCTCGACGTGGTCGGGGCGACGGTCGTCGTCCGCGGGACCGTGCAAGGTGACCTGAACGGGGCGGCCGCCGACGTCCGCATCGAGGACACCGGGGTCGTCACGGGTGACGTGAACGTCGCCGCCGCGAGCATCCACATCGCCGGGCGCGTCGACGGGAACGTGAACGCCGGGACCGCCACCCTCCGGGTGCTCGAAGGTGCCGTCATCGCCGGGAACCTCGCTGCTGGCGCGGCCGACGCGACCATCGCGGGCGAGATCCAGGGGAACGTCGAACTCGGCGCGGACGTCATCCGCCTGACCGACACGGCCGTCGTCGGCGGTGAGTTCCGCTACGACGCCGAGGAACTGGTCGGGCTCGACCAGGCCAGCATCGCCGGTGCGGTCGTCCAGGACGACTCCATCGGGAGCTCCGAGTTCAGCATCGGCGTCGCCGAGGAGTTCTTCGAGGGCGTCTTCGCCGTCTACGGGTTCCTCGTGAATCTCGTGGTCGGTGCCATACTCCTGCTCGTCCTGCCCGGGTTCTCCCGGCGGGTGTCGGAGACGGCCCTCGGCGAGCCGGCAAAGAGCGGCGGTGTCGGGCTGTTGGCCCTGCTCGCCATCCCGGTCGCGCTCGTCCTCGTCGCGCTGACCATCATCGGCATCCCCCTCACGCTGGTCGGGGCGGGCCTGTTCGCCCTCGCGGCGTGGGTGGCGGTCATCTACGGCCGCTTCGCGGTCGGGACCTGGCTGGTCGCGAAGGCCGGCGGCGACAACCGCTGGCTGGCGCTGGTCGTCGGGCTCCTGGTCGGTGCCCTGTTCAACCTGCTGAGCTGGGTCGGTGACCTCGCGAACTTCGCCGTGTTCCTGCTCGGGCTCGGCGCGCTCGCGCTGGTACTCTCCGAGGAGTTCGGCCGCGGCCGGGACCGTGAGGCACCGGCGGTTGACGAAGAGTCGACCGAGGCGGGCGACGATTCGGGTATCGGTGGCGTCCCGCCGGCCTGAACACCGAGCAACGACACGCTTAGGCCTGCGGCCCGGCAAGGGCCGGCCATGCAGGTCACCGTGGACGTCAAGGGCGAGGGGACCCACGAACTGGACCTCCCGGACCCGACCTACGCCGACCTCCTGCGCGAGCTCGACCTGAGCCCGCACGAGGTGAGCGTCCTCGTGGACGGCCGGCCCGTCCCGGAGGACCAGCCCGTCGCATCGCCCGAGGTAACCGTGTTGCGGCTCATCAAGGGCGGGTAGATGCCCGAAGAGTTCTCGCTGCCGAACGTCGGCCCGGGGCCGGATCCCTGCTCACTTGCTTCCCTCGCGACCGACCACGACTTCGTCCTCTTGCTGTTCCAGCGCGACTACCACTGCATCAACTGCCGGAAGCAGGTCCAGCAGGTGAAAGACCGGTACGGGGAGTTCGCGGCTCGGAACACCGAAGTGGTCTCCATCGTCCCCGAACCCCGCGAGAAGGTCCAGGACTGGCAGGACAGCTACGACCTGCCCTACCCCCTGCTCGCGGACGCCGGGGCGGCCACCGGCGACGCCTACGACCAGCCAGTCCGCTACGGGATTTTAGGCAGATTCAGCGACTTCTTCGGCCGGATGCCCGAGGCCGTGCTGCTCGACACCCGGGGCGAGGAGCCCGAAATCGTCTGGTCCCATGCAGGAAAATCGACGTTCGACCGGCCCGACATCGACGAGATACTGGCCGAAATCGACGCGCAGCGAGACGATGCGAGTCCGTGAGGCACGCCCCGGGGAACGCGAGACGGTCGAGGGAATCCTCGACGCCGCGATGCTCCAGACCGGCGCGGTCGCAGACGCCATCGACCGGGGTGACGCGCTGGTCGCGGTCGAGGACAATCGGCTCCTCGGCGCGGTGATTCTCGACCCGAAACCAGGGGGGTTGCACGTCGACGCCATCGCGGTCCGGCGGCGGCGACGGGGACAGGGTATCGGGTCGGCGCTGGTGGATAAAGCGAGCCAGCGCGGCGACCGGCTCACGGCCGCGTTCGATTCCGATGTCCGGCCGTTCTACGAGGCGCTCGGGTTCGAGATTCGAGAGCGAGACGGGCGACTCTGGGGCGTCCTGGAGTGACGGCGGTCAGTCTCGCAGGTGTGTCTCGATGCGTTCGGCGACCAGCAGGAAGCGCAACGCGAGGGCGAACATCAGCGCGAAGACGATGGCGTCCTCGACCAGTCCGACGAAGATGGCGATGGCGATGACCACCAGGTAGGCCGCGTCGATGACGTTCTGACTGGGCATGGCTGTCGGTGCTGCCGCCGGCCGGATAAGCTTTCAGCGGGCTGGTCCGTCGAACAGTTCCGAGACCTCGCGGTCCTCGTCGGCCGACCCGTCAGTTCGAATCTGGGTGTTCCCGGGCGAGTTCTCGATACTGTCGGCGATTCGCTCGAGGGCGACGACGAAGCGGCGAAACAGTTGCAGCGTCAGGTACGCGAGATAGAACCCGACCGGAATCGTGGCGAGGAACAGACCGAACAGGATGTTCCGGGTGATGATGGCGTAGCCGAGCACGAGAATGACGACCACTCCGACACCGACTTTCTGGGCTCTGGAAGGCATACCCCGAATTTATGTCGGAAAACTGAAAAAGGTTCGGTTCTCGCTCAGACCAGCGCGTCGACCAGTTCCTTTCCGTCGGCCAGCAGCGCCTCGACGCGCTCCTGACTGCTCGCCTCGGCGTACACCCGCATCTTCGGTTCGGTCCCGCTCGGGCGAACGAGCACCCACGAGCCGTCTTCGAGCAGGAGCTTGAACCCGTCCTTGGTGACCACGTCGGCCACGGCTTCGCCAGCGACGGCGTCGGGAATCTCGTCGCCGAGTTCGTCGATGACGCGCGCTTTCTCGCTGTCGGGGCAGTCCACGCTCACCTTGCTCTGGACGATCTCGCCGTGTTCCGCGAGCAGGGCGTCGACGCGCTCGTCGTACGGTTTCTCGTGGGCCACCGCGGCGGCGAGCAGCGCCATGAACACGCCGTCCTTCTCGGGGATGTGGCCGCGGACGGTGAACCCGCCCGACTCCTCGCCGGCCATCAGCGAGTCGTGTTCCTGCATGGCCTGGGCGACCCACTTGAAGCCGACCGGCGTCTCGACGACCTCTTGCCCGTGGGCCTCGGCGATGCGGTCCAGCAGGAAGGTGGTCGAGACGGTTCGGACCACGGGCCCTTCCTTCGATTCGAGCAGGTAGTCGTAGGTCGCCGCGAAGAAGAGGTTCTCGTCGAGGAAGCCTCGTTCTGGGGTGACCACGGCGATGCGGTCGGCGTCGCCGTCGTTGGCGATACCGAGGTCGGCGTCGGTCTCCCGGACCGTCTCCACGAGTTCCTCGAGGTTCTCCGCGCTCGGTTCCGGCGGGGTGCCGCCGAACTCGGGGTCGGTCTCACAGCGGATTCGCTCGACGGTCGCCCCGGCCTCTTCGAGCAGGCGGTCGGTCGTGTCCCGGCCGGAGCCGTGCATCGCGTCGTAGACGACCGTGAGTCCGGAGAGGTCGTCGGGGACGAGGTCGCGCGAATGCTCGAAGTGCGGGGGTACGAAGTCGACCTTCTGGACGGACCCATGCTCGTCCTCGGGAAGCGGGTCTGGTTCCGCGAGGCGCTCCTCGATAGCATCCGTAACTTCCGGAAGGGCGGGGGCGGCGTCGTCGGGGATGAACTTCACACCGTTGTACTCCGGCGGGTTGTGGCTCGCGGTGAGCATCAGGGCACCCGCGAGGTCGCGGTGGCGAATCTGCCACGCCGTGAGTGGGGTCGGGCGGTCGCGGTCCGGGAGGACCACGTCGAACCCGTTCGCACACAGCACCCGGGCGAGTTCCTCGGCGAACCCGGGGGAGGACTCCCGGGCGTCGTAGCCAACCGCGACCGTCTCGCCGCCACGGCCCTCGTCGCGGAGGTACGTCGCAACTGCCTGTCCGACCATCCGGACGCGCGGCGCGGTGAACTCGTCGAGTGTCGCTCGCCAGCCGTCGGTCCCGAATGAGATGGCGTCCATGTGCGGTCCATGACATGCCCGGGCGATAAATCCCACCGACGGCGTTCACTTTCACTCCGGTACGAACAGGACTTTAACCCGCCCGTTCGATATTACCATTAGCGCCATAGAGCGGCGCGAGTCCCGCCTCGGGGCGACGACGCACACCGCTCTGCGTCGCTAAACAACGAACCGGCGGAGGTGAGTAAGAATCGGAAAGGGCCTCCGCGTAACACTCGCATCGGGCGGTGTCTCCCTGCTGGCACAGGGGCTGGAATCCGGCTGGATTCTGATCGCCGTTGCGGTGTTCGCATCGTCTGACGAGCAGTCCGAGTGATACCGTCGGTCGCTGGCACGACCGTCGGCCCTTCGTTTTGCGTTTTTCACACAGACTACCCGTCTCTGTATCCTACACGTGTCAGTTGCGCGTACACGCTCAAATAACTTTACTTCCACCCGGATATCCCAACTCCCCGCGAGACGGCTTATCGATTCGCGCGTCGTATCTCCTGCACGGAATCCTCCAACCATGCCAGTCGAGAAGACACAGCACGTACAGGGAATCGACCAGCCGACCCACGACGCGTTCGTCGACTGGGTCGAAGCGAACCCCGCCGCCGCGACCATCGAGTTCAGCGCGACGGGCACGACCGAGGACGTGGCGGTCCACACCGAGGCGACCATCGGCGAGTTCGTCATGGGTGACGAGGCCAAGGGCGCAGACCGCGAGTACACCATCGAGGTCGGCCTGCCGGCCGAGATGGAAGACGCGATGGGATTCACCGACCCCATGGACCGCTGCGAGGCCGTCGAACTCGCGCTCGCGGGCCTCACGGCCTGCATCAACGGGACGGTCCAGCTCAACGCCATGCGCGAGGGCATCGCCGTCGAGGACGTGACGACGAGCGTCTCCGTCCCGTTCGACCCGCGCGTCCTGCTCGGTATCCACGACGAGGACCGGGCCAGCGAGATGCTCGGCGACCTCGACATCGAGGTCCAGGTGACCGGGACCGACCTCAGCGAGGCCGACATCGAGCGCATCAAGACGTTCCCGAAGCGCTCGCCCGTGTTCACCCTCCTGACCGGGGCGCACCCGGCGAAGCCGACGGTCCACGTCGCGACCTGACCGGGCCGCCCCCAGTTCTGTTGGCCAGACGAACGTATCACCGCCTAAACTGACGAATTTTTACGCGCCCGGGGCTGAGAACCGACGATGAGTGGTACGCCGACGGTCCTCGCGGTCAGCGGGAGCCTCCGCGAGACGAGTTACACGAGAACCGCCCTGTTGCACGCACTCGCCGCGGCCGAGACCGCGGGAGCCGAGACCGACCTCCTCGACCTGCGGGAGGCCGCCCTCCCGATGTTCGACCCGGACGAGGACGACCAGGGCGCAGGTGAATACGTCCGGCAGGTCCGGGAGGCGGACGCCGTCATCCTCGGTTCGCCGGTCTACCACGGCTCGTACTCGGGTGCGCTGAAGAACTTCCACGACTACTGCAGCTTCGACGACTACGAGGACACCGTGGTCGGCCTGCTCGCGACCGCCGGTGGCGGCTCCTACGGGCCGACGCTGGAGCACATGCGGAGCACGGTCCGCGGGGTCCACGGGCACGTGGTTCCCGAGCAGGTCGGCATCCGCTCGGCCTACGACAAGTTCGAGTCGGCCCCCGACGCACCGGGCGGGCGGGCCTTCACCGACGAGGACATCGCCGAGCGCGTCGCGTCGCTGGGGGCCGCCGTCGTCGCGGCTGCCCGGCGATTCGAGACGGCCTGCGAGGAGCCGGCCACGGCCGACGACTGAGCCGCCGGCCGCGGAGACCTGCCCTCCTTTTGTCGCGTGCGGCCGTAGCGTCCGATATGACCGACCAGCCACGGGTTGGAGTCCTCTGTGCCCCCGACCACACGGTGTTCGCGGCGGTCGCGGACAGCCTGCGCGACCGCGGGGTGGCCGTCACCTTCTACGACCCCGAGATTCCCCTCGACGGGGCGACGGTGGCCGAGCTGGACGCCGTGGTGTCGAAGAAGACCCGGCCGGCGACGTTCACCACGCTCCGGCGGGCCGCCGACCGCGGCGTCCCCGCCTGGAACGACTTCGTCGCCTACTGCGTCTTCGGGCTGCGGCTCGTCGGCCTGCACGCGCTCGAAACCGTCGGGTTCCGGACGCCGCCCGTCTCGTTCACACCACCCGAGGGCGAGTACGTCGCGAAAACCCTCCGGAGCTGGGACGGAACCCCGGTGGCGAACGAACGGGGTGACTTCTACCAGCCCCTGCTGCCGGCGGACCCCATCGACCACAAGTACTACTGCGTCGACGACGGCGAGCGGTATCACGTCCGCGTGCTCGAAGCGTCGTCGAAGCTCACGGGCAAAAAGCGCGTCCTCGGCCACCGAGAGCCCGACACCGCCATCGCGGCCAAGCTCGAGGCGCTGGCGGCCCGGACGGGGGCCCACGGCGTCGGAGTCGATATCATCCACGTCGAGGGGGAGCCCTACGCGGTCGACGTGAACCCGGCACCGAGTTTCCGTGAGACGGGCCTCGAAGCGCCCATCGTCGACTCTATCGCGAGTCTCCTCGAATGAGCGCCTCCTTCTGCCGGCGCGAGAGCTGTTTTATCTCGTACTCGCGGGACATCGCGGCCGACTTCGACTCGAACGACTCCTCGTAGCGGAGTTCGACCGGTGTCCGGCCACGGGTGTACTTCGCGCCCTCGCCCGCGTCGTGTTCCGCCACGCGTCGCTCGACGTCCGTGGTGTAACCGGTATACAGCGTCCCGTCGGCACACTCCAGGACGTAGACGTAGTGGTCACTCACTGGGCGAGACGTGGGCCGGCGAGTACAGAAAGGCTTCGCGTGGTAGTTGAGGTGCAGCTTCGTCGCGTCGTCACGTCATCATCACGTTGTTCGCGCGCGTCGCCGTGCTTCTTCCGCGATCCCTGCGTTCGCCGAGCAGCTCACACAGGCGAGTATCCGTCCGTGTTCGTCGGCGAAGACGCGGGCGAACTGTTCAGAGACGTGCGCACCGCAATTATCACACGTTGGCATGGTTGTTTCCGGCGGTCGCGGCCGGTAGTCGGTGGTTGGCAACACATCACCATATACCTGTTCCAGATTCTCACCCAAATTCGGGACAGAGAAAGCAATTTTTTCCTCTTTCTGCTTTCCCTGGTGCCACCACCGTCTCTATTTTGTGAAAACAGAACAGTTGTTCCTCTATCGGAAAACTGGGGGATTCCCCGGTGAGGGGCGAGCGCCTCGACAATCAGATGCGCTGACAGGTGCGCGTGAGCCGCTGTGGGGCGCGCGCGACCGGTCTGACGCCGTCCAGAACCCGCTGGCGAGAGGCAGATGGCTCAACGAGGCACCATCCGCCAGCGCTGGTGGTGAGTCGCTCCGACCGACGAAACGGGCAGGAAAGCCCCGCTGTCTTGCGATTTTCGGGTGAAACGTCGCTGGAACCAACACGACGGTTACCCCCGCTACACACCGGTCTCAGGGCCTATCACCGCAACATACAGCAAGTATTATAAAGGGGGCGTGGGTAGCACCGCTCGTATGGCAGACCTCATCGTCAAGGCAGCCGTGAAGGAAGCGCTCAAGGACAAGAACGTCGCATCGGACTTCTACGACGCACTCGACGAGGAAGTCGCTGAGCTCCTCGAGGACGCAGCCCGACGCGCCGAGGCGAACGACCGGAAGACGGTCCAGCCGCGCGACCTGTAAACTCGGTCGCTTTCACTTCTAACCATTCTCTCAGGACAGGGAGCGACAGCGCCGTTCGCTACCGTGTCCGTCGGTCGACACCGTCGTCGAGTCCGACGTGTATCTCGTCGGCCAGGTCGACGAAGAGGCCGTGTTCGACCACGCCGGGGAGTGCTGACAGGTCGCTCGCGAGCGCGGCGGGGTCGGT
This sequence comes from Haloarchaeobius pelagicus, assembly GCF_051207375.1. Lineage (NCBI taxonomy): Archaea > Methanobacteriati > Methanobacteriota > Halobacteria > Halobacteriales > Halorubellaceae > Haloarchaeobius > Haloarchaeobius pelagicus. The sequence continues at coordinate 988,938 of NZ_JBPJZD010000002.1, forward strand.
GACGGTCCCGAAGTCACAGTCGAAGACGAGGTTCCCGTTGTCGGTGACGACCGGGCCGTCCTTGCGTTCGGCCGCCCGGAGCGTCGGGTCGCCGCCGAGGTCGGTGATGGCGGCCGCGACGGTCGGCCGCGCGTCCGGGAGCACCTCGACGGGAACCGGGTAGTCCAGCTCGTCGGCGAGCTTCGAGGGGTCCGCGACGACGACGAAGCGGTCCGCGGCCGCGTCGACGATCTTCTCGCGAGCGTGGGCCGCCCCGCCGCCCTTGACCAGCGTGAACCCCGCGACTTGGTCGGCCCCGTCGATGGCGATGTCGACGGTGTCGACCGCATCGAGCGTGGTCAGGGGAATCCCGTGGTCCAGTGCGAGCTGGCGCGACTGGAAGGAGGTCGGGATGCCCTCGATGTCGAGGCCGGCATCGACCGCCTGCCCGAGCGCCTCGATGGCGTGGGCCGCCGTCGAGCCGGTTCCGAGGCCGACGACCATCCCGTCCGCGACGAGGTCGGCCGCACTTTCGCCGGCGCGACGCTTCTGTTCGGTGGTGCCGCTCGTGTTCTTCATGTGGCCGGATGCACCCCGAATCGAGTAATCAGTTTCGTCGTCGAGTCCGCTGGCAACCGGAGTCATACGGAGTTCGGTGCCGGCTGCGAAGTGTTTTTCTCAGTTCCCTGTGTCCCTACAAGTATGCATTCTGCTGCCACCGATGGGCCAGCCGTCCGTCTCACAGACGTACGGAAGACCTACCAGGTCGGAGAGCCCGTCCACGCCCTCGACGGGGTGTCACTCGACATCCCGCGGGGGTCCTACACCGCCGTCATGGGTCCCAGCGGGTCGGGGAAGTCCACGCTGATGAACGTCATCGGCTGTCTCGACACCCCGACCGAGGGCCAGGTGTTCGTCAACGGGGAGGAGGTCACCGCCATGGGCGACCGCGAACGCACCCGAATCCGGGGGGAGGAGGTCGGCTTCGTCTTCCAGACGTTCAACCTCATGCCCCGCATGACCGCCCTCGAGAATGTCGCGCTCCCGCTCGTCTTCCGCGGTATCGGCGGCGACGAACGCCGCGAGCAGGCCGCCGACATCCTCGAACGTGTCGGGCTGGGCGACCGCCTCGACCACGTCCCGAACGAACTCTCGGGGGGCCAGCGCCAGCGCGTCGCCATCGCCCGGGCACTGGTGTCGGACCCGGCCATCATCCTCGCCGACGAGCCGACCGGTAACCTCGACACCACGACCGGCGAGCAGATCATGGGCCTCTTCGAGGAGCTCCACGCCGAGGGGAACACGGTCATGATGGTCACGCACGAGCGCAACATCGCCGAGCACGCCGAGCGCGTCATCAACATCGTCGACGGGCAGATCGAATCCGTCGAGGAGCTGGCCGAGGTCGAGCAGTGAATCCCCTCACTGGCTTCCGGATGTCGTGGCGGGCCATCCGCTCACACAAGCTCCGGTCGACCCTGACCACGCTCGGGGTCGTCATCGGTGTCGCCGCCGTCATCACCTTCGTCACGCTCGGGGCCTCCCTGCAGGCCGGCATCATCGGCGAGGTCAGCCCCGACGACCAGCGCAACGTCTACGCCTGGGCGGCCCCGGAGAACAGCTCCAACCAGGGCCCACTCTCGGGGGCCCAACCGGTGTTCACCGAACGTGACACCGCCGAACTGGAGAAGCTAGAGGCGGTCTCTGCGGCCTACGGCTACACGCCCTTACCCGCCCAGACCGTGAACCACGACGGGCAACGCATCCCCAGACAGGACGGGGTGGTCGCCACCGGGACGGAGTACGTCGACGAGGACGAGATAGCCGAGGGCAGACGCTTCGAGATGGGTGCCCGTGAGGCCGTCCTCAACCCCGCGATGGCCGGGGCGTTCGAGGAGAACGTCACCGTCGGGGACAACATCACCGTGACCCTCCTCGGCGGCCAGCAGATAACCGCGACCGTCGTCGGCATCACGAAGACCTCCGACTCGCGCTCGCCGTTCGAGGGCTTCAACCCGTCGCCGCGGGTGTACGTCCCCATCAACCCGTACTACACCGAACTCGTCTCGCAGGCGGTCGAGACGCCGCGGTTCTCGGCGGTCGTCGTCGAGGCCACGGGCGTCGGCCAGGTCGAGACCGCCAAGGAGCAGGTCCGGGGCTACCTCGACAGTGACCAGTCCGACGCCGAGGAGTTGGCGGGTGACGAGCTCACCTACCAGCTCCAGACCAGCACGGAACTGCTCGGCCAGCTCGAAGCCATCCTGGGCCAGCTCCAGGCGTTCGTCATCGGCATCGCCGCGCTCTCGCTGCTCGTGGGGAGCATCGGCATCGCCAACATCATGCTCGTCTCCGTCACCGAGCGAACCCGCGAGATAGGCATCATGAAGGCCGTCGGCGCGCAAAAGCGCGACATCATCGCCCTGTTCATCACCGAGGCGGTGGTCATCGGCATCATCGGCTCGGTCCTGGGGACCCTGCTCGGCCTCGCCGCGGGCTACCTCGGCGCGCAGTACATCGACATCCCGCTCACGTACCCCGTCGAGTGGTTCGGCATCGCGGTCGGGGTGGGGATTCTGGTCGGCGTGCTCGCCGGACTCTACCCGGCGTGGAGTGCGGCCCGGACCGACCCCATCGACGCGCTCCGGTACGAGTGAGATAGCCGGTCCCGGGCGGGACGACGCCCTTTTCCGTGCGTGTGACCCACGGTCGAGTGAAGCGGGACGTTTTCGACGTAGGATACCGAGAACATCCTGCTTCACTCTTTCAATCGAGCGCACGCGGTCTCGTCGTGGAACCACGCACCAGCAACGCCGACCGCTTCACCCATACCTAACCCACCGCGCGACCAACCGGTGAGACCACATGCCACGCACTGCCGTCATCGCCGGCGTCGGCCCCGGCCTCGGCGCGTCGCTCGCCAGGAAGTTCGCCGCCGAGGGCTGCTCGGTCGGCCTGTTCGCCCGTTCTGCCGACTACATCGAGGACCTCGCGGCCGACCTCCGCGAGGAGACGCCCGGCGACGCGCTCGCGGTCCCGACCGACCTCACCGACCCCGAGCAGATCCGCGCTGGGTTCGCGGCCGTCAGAGACGAGTTCGGCCCGGTCGACGTCCTCGTCAACCACGCCAGCGCCGCACCCTGGAAGGGCCTCTCCGAGGTCTCGCACGACGAGTTCCAGCAGGCCCTCGACGTGGGCGTGACCGGCGCACTCCACTGCTCGAAGGAAGCCGTCGCGGACATGCGAGCCGGCGACGGCGGGACCGTCATCTTCACCGGCGCGACCACCTCGATCCGGGGCCGGAAGGGCTCGGTCGCCTTCTCCGCGGCCAAGTTCGGGGCCCGCGGCCTCGCGGAATCGATGGCGCGCGAACTCGGCCCCGAAGGCGTTCACGTCGCCCACGTCGTCATCGACGGCGGTATCCTCCACCCCGAGCGCGAGGTCGAGAACCCGGAAGAGTACCTCGACCCCGACGCCATCGCGGAGAGCTACTGGCACCTCGTCGAACAGGACCGGTCGGCGTGGACGCTCGAACTGGATCTGCGCCCGCACGTCGAGGAGTTCTGAAGCAGCGCGTCTCCCCTCGACCCCTCGATTTTCACTCCGGCGTGCGCTGGCTCGCGTGCCGAAGGCCGCGAGTCACAGCTGCGCGAGGGATGAGCACTGGACTGGAGCGAAACGGAGTGTAGCGGAAGGAAGCGCGCAGTCGGCTGGGGAGGCTGTGGCTGCGGTGCTGTGCGGGGGCGGTGCGGTCTCCATTGCCATCGGCGCGAGTGAACTGCTCGCCCATCACTCGTTCTGCTGGCGACGGTCACGTTTCGTGGCCACCAAGAAGGAAACCGAACACGGCCGCTCACTCACCCGAACGCTCACTCACCCGAACGCTCACTCACCCGAACGTCAACACCAGGTACAGCATCAGAATCTGGATGGCGTTGAACAGCCCGTGAACCAGCGCCACGACGGTCAGGCTCTCGGTCTTGGCGTAGGCGGTCCCGAACACCAGCGAGCCGACGAAGATGACCGAGAGCGAGGTCGCCAGCGCGCCGTAGTTCGTCGTCCAGAACGCGGGGATGTGGACGAGCGCGAAGATGAGACTCGTGACGACGATGGCGGCGCGCCGGGAGAACACACGATACAGCGACTTCTGGATGACGTTGCGAAAGAGGAACTCCTCGGCGGGGCCGTTGACCAGCAGGGCGACGAGGACGAGCAGGAGCAGGTAGTCCGTGTTCCCCGCGAGGCCGGGCGCGAGGTTGACGTTCTCGCTGGTCTCCAGGCTGGTGACGGTGGTGAGGATGCCGACGACGACGACGAAAGACACCGCGAGGACGGTGAACCCGACGACGGCTTTGAGGCTCTCACGGTCGAGCGGTTTCAGGTCGAGGAAGTGCCAGCCCCGGCCCGTGAGCGTCAGGTAGGCGACGCCGACCAGCGTCAGCCCGATGTACCCCACGACGAACAGGACCGCGTAGATCGGCAGGGTCAGGTCGTCCGCGTCGAGCGCGAGGAAGGCGACGACGGGAACGGTCGCCAGCGCAGAGGCCATGACGCCCGCGACGGCGAGGCCGGCCCCGGCGATGGTCGCACCCACCTGGCGACGTGTCCGGACAGTATCCATACCGAAATTACGTGTGCATCAGCGAAAAGGGGAAGCAGCCCTCAGTATTCGGGGGAATTCGGGAGTTTCGGCCGGCGAGAATCGCCCGCCTCAGAGCCGGTCGAGGACGGCGTCGGCGTCGTAGGCGAGGTTGAGTTCGCGCGAGCGCCCGCGGCCTTCCACGTCGGCGTATTCGGTGTCGATGATGCCGAGGTCGTCGAGCTTGTTGACGATCTCCGAGTACCTGGTGTAGCCCAGCCCGGAGCGCTCGTGGAACGTCTCGTAGACGGTCCCGGCCTGTTCGCCCTCCATCTCGGCGATGACCTCGACGAGGGTGCGCTCGGAGTCGCTCAGTCCGTCGAGCGAGCGCGAGAGGTGGACGAACTTCGACTTCTCGTAGGCCTTCTCGACGTCCTCGAGTTCGACGGTCTTCGAGGCGCGCATCTCGGCGTTCAGGCCGGCGCGCCGGAGCAGGTCGATGCCGACTCGCAGGTCACCGCTCTCTGCGGTCTTCGCGGCCACGTCGTCGAGGACCATCGTCGAGACGACGCCCTCCTGGAAGCCGCGCTCGATGCGTTCGCGCAGGATGTCGACGATCTCGTGCTGGTCGTACGGCGGGAAGTAGATGTCCTCGGGGCGGAACACCGACTGGACGCGGGTGTCGAGTTCGTCCATCACGTCGAGGTTCGGGTCCGAGGAGACGACGACGACGCCGATGCGGGCTCCCGAGTGCTCCTCGTGGGCGCGCAACAGCGAGTAGAGGGTGTCGGAGGCCTCGCCCTCGTAGAACAGGTAGTTCACGTCGTCGAGCGCGACGACGAGGACCTCCTCCTGTTCGACCAGCTTCTCGGTGACCTGGCCGAACAGCTTCTTGAACGAGATGCCCGACGCCGGGGGTTCGTAGTCGAACATCCCCTCGAACAGCCGCGAGAACACGGAGTACCGGGTCGCGTTCATCTGGCAGTTCACGCGTACCGTGCGCACGTCGCTGGTCTCGGCCTGGAGCTCGGAGAAGAGCTTCTGGACGCCGGTCGTCTTGCCGGTGCCGGGTGGACCGCGGACGACGGCGTTGAGCGGACGCGAGCCGCGGACGGCCGGACGCAGGACGTACTGTAAGCTCTGCATCTGGCTCTCGCGGTGTTCGAACGTCTCGGGGACGTAGTCGATCTCGAAGACGCGTTCGTTGCGGAAGACGGATTCGTCCCACGACAACATCCCCTCGTCCGGAGGGTCCCCAGCCATTACTTTCACCCAGCCTCGCAGACTACTTAGGTCTTCGGCAGACGTCAGTCAGACGTGTTCGTGTCTCGAAAAAACGAGTTCCTGTCGGCGTGATCTGCGGCCGGGTCAGGCCTGCAGTTTCTTGATGTTGCTCTTGATCTGCCCGGCGTTCATGCTCATGCCGTGGACGTCCTGGGCGTGCTTGCGGACCATCGAGACGATCTCGTCGTCGTTGTCCGAGTGGATGGTGAAATGACAGTCCTCGACGCTGCAGCTGAACTCTTGTACCATGTCGCCTGTTAACGTGCTGCGCGGTATAACCGATTGTCCCGCTAGCGAGGAGAGTCACCGTCGAGATACCGTCTGATTCGACGACAGCACCGGACCGGTCGCTGGCCTCCGGCCGGCCGGCACTCGGTCGAGAGCCGCGGTGTCAGAGCACGTCCAGCGCGTCTTCGACGACGCCGCGGTCGATGGCCATCCCGTGGACCTCGGCCGTATGCTGGGTCGCGATTGCGAGGATTTCCTCGTCGTCTGTTCGCTGGACGACGAACGGGCAGCCGTGTTTCTGGCAGCGGAACTCGTATGGCATGGGAATAACCTCAAACAGGGCGAGTACCCGCTAGATCGAGATAAGTAACGCGTGGTTAGTGCCGGAAACCCTGAGATTCGCCCGCTCAGAACTTCTCCAGTAGCCGGTCGTAGAAGTCGGTCTCGGCCTCGCCCGCGAGCTTCTCGACGATGAGTTCCGGGGTCGAACGCGCGAGGTGGTCCTTGACGGGCGAGCGGTTCACGACGAGTTCGCCGTCCTCCAGCCCGACCGCCTCGATGCCGTCGATGGTCACCGCGAAGTCGGCCATCTCCCGTATCTCCCCGGCGAGGTGGGAGACGAACACCGCGGTCGACCCGTTCTCGTGCAGGGCTTCGAGGATGCCCGCGATGATCTTCGCCGAGGCCCCCGGCTCGGTGATGGATTCGAGTTCGTCCACCAGCACGAGCGAGTCCGCGCCGCCCTCGGCCAGCCCGGCGAACTCCCGAACCGTCGATTCGAACGCCCCGGCGTCGAGGGTGCCCTGGGTCTTCGCGTGGTAGTGCAGGTCGGCGAAGCGCTGCAGGCGGACCTCGTCGGCCGGAACGGGCAGCCCCATGTGCGCGAGGACGACGACCGCGGCGACGAGGTCGAGCGTCGAGGTCTTCCCACCGGAGTTCACGCCCGAGAGGAGCGCGACGCCGGCCACGTCGTAGTCGACCGGGTCGACCGCGTCGATGGGGACGTCGAGCAGGGGCGACCGCCCGGCGTCGATGGCGAAGCCGTCGCCGCCGAACGCGGGCATCGTGCAGTCGAAGTCGCGGGCGAACCGCGCAATAGCGAGCTCCACGTCGAGTTCCAGCGCGTTCCTGACCAGCGCCTCGGCGTCCGGCCGCTGGTCGGCGAGGTCGGCCGCGAGTTCGCGCTTCAGCCGGGTCTCGCGGCGCTCCTTCGCCGCCTTCAGGTCCTCACGCAGCCGCGAGATGGCCTGTTCCTCGTGGTCGACGGGGTACGTCGGCTCGTCGCCGAAGGCACGCCGGGCGACCTCGGCCTCACCCGCGTCGAGCGAGAGGGCATCCACGAGGTGGTCGCGGGCCGCGTCGACCGCGGCGGCGTACTCGTCGGCGAGTTCCCGAGAGAGAAGCGAGTCCACGCCGGCACCACGTTCGACCAGCGAGAGCAGGTCCGCGCCCTCGATGGTCACGTCTTTCTCCTGGATGGCCTCGCGTAACCGGTCGTTGGCGACGTTCTCGGACATGCTCACGGCCGAATCAAGGTCGTCGATGGCGGTGGCGAGTCGGTCGACCTCCGCGTCGCCCGTGATGCCGCCCGCGTCGTCGAGTCGGTCCAGCGCGGATTCGAGCGTCTCGAGGTCGGCGGCCGGCTCCAGGCTCGATTCGCGGGTGACGGCGACGGCGGCTCGGAGCCGGTCGCGGTTCGTGGCGAAGAAGGCCAGCACGCGCTCGGGGACGATCTCGCTCGGGTTCTCCAGCGCATCCGGTTCGACCCGCACGTCGCCCTCCACGTCGATGCCGGCGAAGGTCTCGTCGAGCGCGATGACCGTCGAGTAGGCCCGCGCGAGTTCGGCCAGCCCGCGGGCGTCCTCGACCACCTCGACGGGCAGTTCGGGAATCTCGTCCCTGGCCTTCGAGTAGGTCTCGGCGTCGGTCGTCGCCAGACAGCGGTCCCGGACCGTCACGTCCCGCGGCGGGTCCAGCGGCTCCACCCCGGAGAGCGCGTCGAGCACGGCCTCGTCGGGGTCGCGCGCCATCGCTCCCTCGGTGAACGCCTGCACCTCCTCGATGCGGGACGCGGCGGCGCTCGGGTAGAAGGTCGCCACGCGCTTGGCCGCGTAGTCGGTGACGGTCCGCTCGCGCAGCCGGTCGAGCATCGCCTCGTACACCTCGCGGGCGCGGGTCGTCGCGAGGAACCCGCCGGGGTCGTCGTGTTCCTGCCGAATGGCCGCCCGGGCGATGCGGGCGGCGCGTCCCTCCGAGATGCCCGGTGCCTGTGCGAGTATCGCGACGTCACCCGTCTGTAGCGCCGTCTCCGGGTCGTCGAGTTGCGCCAGCGCGTCGGCTGTCTTCTCGCCCACGCCGGGAATCGCCGAGAGCTCCATTGGCCGTCTCTATTTGCGGGGCCAGCAAAAAGTTCCCGCCCGCCACGACGCTTTTAACCCTGAACCGACGTATCTCCACCATGAACCGACGGCGATACGGGCCGATTCTCCGGCTCGTGGGACTCGGGCTCTTCCTGATAGCCCTCGCCATCGTCTTCGGCGTCGCGATAGACGGCGCGCTCTTTTCGGTGGCCTGAGCTGGATTCGGGCCGTTCACCGGTACGACACGTCGCCCTCGCGGACGACCGTCTGCGCGCCATCTCGCACCTGTACCTCGGTGACCGCGCAGTTCCCCTGGCTGTGCTCGGTGAGCGCGGCCACGAGGTCCCGTCCCCGCAGGTGCCCGAGCAGGACGTACAGCGGTCCGCCGTGTGTCACGACGACGACCGTCTCGGCTCGCGCGAGTGAATCGACGACCGCGCGCCAGCCGTCGAGCACCCGCTCGCGCGCCTCGAGCAGCGTCTCCCCGCCTTCGGGCTCCGCCGCCGCGGCCGCGATGCCCGTCTCGCCCACCGCGAACTCCGGGTAGCCCTCGAACAGCGCCTCGTAGCCCATGCCCTGATAGATGCCGAAGTCGCGCTCGCGCCAGTTCGGGTCGAAGGCCACGTCGACCTGCAGGGACCGGTTGACCAGCCGTGCCGTCTCCTTCGTGCGCCGAAGGTCCGAGGCGACCAGCCGGTCCACGTCGTACCGCTCGGCCAGATGTGCGCCCAGCGCGCGGGCCTGCTCGCGCCCCGTCTCGTTCAGGGGTGCCGGTGCCCAGCCCTGGATGCGTCGCTCGTGGTTCCACATCGTCTCGCCGTGGCGGGCGAGGACGACCGTCGCGTCGTCGGCACTCATGCTGGCGACTCGGGACGGGTGCGAGAAGTGTTTACCGGGTTCGCGAACCGAAAACCGCGGCCGGCTTACGCCCGCCGCTTGGCGAAGAACAGCGAGGCCTCGAACAGCACCACGAGGCCGACCGTGAGCACGATGGCCTGCGTCTGTGGCAGCGCCACGTCGGTCATGACCCGTGCCAGCAGCGAGTTCTGCGTGCCGAGGTAGCCCGCCAGGACGGCGGTGAGCCACACGGCCGGGCGGCCCTTCCGGAGGGCGCGCCAGAGCTTCACGCTACCGTAGTAGTTCTTGTTGACGTACGCCACGAGCTCGTAGACGAACACGGCCGCCCCGCTGAGCAGGAACGGCGTGGCGTTCCCGAAGCCGAGCGTCGCCAGGTTCTCCGTGACCACCGCGGGGAGCTGCTGGTAGTAGCCGTTCGGGACCGGGGCTGCGCTGGCGGCGTAGCCGAAGATACCGATGAGCAGCCAGATGTACGGGCGACGTTCGCCCATCTCCTCGGCGGTCGGAATCGGCGAGGAGCTGTCGGTCCACCGCAGGAGCAACAGCGTCCCCTCGAACAGGACGACCATCGACAGCGCGATGATGATGGGGGCCATCCCCGTCGGGTCCGGTGCGAACACGAACGCGATGGCGACGAACGCACCCCAGAACAGGATGCGCTTGGATTCCAGCCAGCGCCGGCTCGTCACGCCCATCATGATAGCGAGCATGATGAACAGCGGAATCTGGAAGACGATGGCCTGGAACGCCATCAGCGTGATGATGAGGTTGAACGTGTCCGAGAGCGCGAACGCGATCTCCGCGGAGCCCTCGGTGTAGTACAGGAAGTACTCGAACAGCGCGGGCAACACGAGGAAGTACGCGAAGGCCATCCCGGCGACCGCGAGGATGAGACTCGTCGGGACGGACGCGAGGTAGTACCGGCGCTCTTTCGGGTAGAGCCCGGGGCGCATGAACAGGTAGGATTCGTACACGAACAGCGGCAGCGCGACCACGATACCGGAGAGGCTCGCGACCTTGATCTTCGTCAGGATGAACTCGAGGGGGGCGTAGACACGCGGCCGTGTCAGTTCGCCCGCCGAGGGCAGGAGGTCGAACCACATCGTCGTGATGATCGCCTCCGAGGCGAAGATGGAGAGCGCGGTGGCGGCGGCCGCCGCGATGATGACGATGCCGAGGCGGCTGACCATCTCCTCGATGTGGACCGCGAGCGGCATCTCCTCGTCGTCCGGTGGGCGTTCGAAGTCGTCTGCGGCTTCGTCGTAGCCGAAGTCGGGTTCGGTGAACGAGTCGTCGTCGACGGTCGACTCGGCCGCCGGCCGAGCCGCACCGGTGGCGTGTCCGACGGGCACGTCCTCGCCACCGTCTGCGTCTGCCTGCGGCGGGTTCTCGGTCACGTCGGTCGGGTCGGTGACGCCGTACGGCGCGTCGTCCTCGACCGGGTGGTCCGTGCCGTCGGCTGGCGCGTCGTCCTCGACCGGGTGGTCCGTGCCGTCGGCTGGCGCGTCGTCCTCGACCGGGTGGTCCGTGCCGTCGGCTGGCGCGTCCGCGTCACCGCTGTCGGGAGCGTCGTCGACGTGCTGGAACTGGTCCGGCACCTCGGGTTCCCCGCCGGTCGGGCCCTCCTTCTCGGGCGCGTCGGCGTCGTCGGCCGCGGGCGGCGCGCTCGGTTCGTGCTCCGCCGGCTCGGTCTCGGGCGGTTCCGGTCGGGACTCCTCGTCGTCGACCTTGGATAGCCCGGACTCTTCAGACTCGTCCGCCATCTACGGGAGAGTAGTCGGCCCGCGCGTTATAGACCTTTTTCTTACCGGGGCGTCGTCGGCGTAGTTTCGCTCCCTCCGGGCGTCCCCGTAGAAGAAGATTGATGTTCGCGAGGTTGGTACCACTCGGCATCCAATGAGCTCCGTGGTCGGAGAGGACACTGCGCGCACCATCAACCAGGGGCGTGAGAGCCTCGGTGTGTTGTTACGCACCGCGCAGAAACACCTCCAGAAGGTATTCATCGTCTTCCTGGTCGGGTTGCTCGGTACCATCTACGCGTTGCGGCTGTTCATCTGGGACTTCCTCCGGGCGAACACCCAACAGCGGATGTCGGCGAACGTCGCCGAACAGGTCGACGTCATCGCGAGAACACCCTTCGACGTCATCCTGTTACAGGTGAAGATCGGCCTCGTCGTGGGTATCCTCTTCGCGCTACCCGTGCTGTTGTACTACGCCCGCGACTCGCTGGCACAACGCGGCTTCCGCCCGAAGGTGCCACTGTCGCGCTTCCAGATAGTCGGGTTCATCTCGCTCGGTGTCTTCCTCTTCACGCTCGGGGTCATCTACGCGTACGCGGTCTTCTTCCCGTTCATGTTCCAGTTCCTGGCGACCAACGCCGTGAACGCGTCCATCAAACCGAGCTACGACATCACGATGTGGACGCAGTTCATCGTCCTGCTGACCTTCTCGTTCGGGCTGGCGGCCCAGCTCCCACTCGCCATGTCCGCGCTCTCGTACACGGAGATAATCCCGTACGAGCAGTGGCGCGACAAGTGGCGCTACGCGTTCGTCGCCATCTTCGTCTTCGGGGCGGTGTTCTCGCCGCCGGACCCGTTCACGCAGATCATGTGGGCGCTCCCGCTGGTCTCGCTGTACGTCCTGAGTCTCGGCTTCTCGAAGGTCGTCACCAACCTCCACCGGGCCGGCGAGAACTCGCCCTCGGGCGGCAGCAACCTGCTGCGGACGCGCATCTACCAGCTGCTCGGTATCGTCGGGCTGACCGCCGTCGCCTCGTTCTTCGCGGTCGACGCGGGCGGGCTGGAGACGGTCAACCGGCAGGTCATCTCGCAGTTCCCGGAGTGGGTCCCCATCGGGCCGCTCTCGGTCGAGGGGCTCACGCCCTTCACCGGCATCGCCGGGCAGATACTCGTCGCCATCGAGGCCGGGCTCATCGTCGGGACGTTCATCCTCGTCGTCTACACGGTCGTCGTGCTCCGCCAGCCAACCGTTCCACGCGGTGGCCGGCGGACCGGTGACCCGGCGAGCATCGACCTCGACACCCTCGACGCCGCCGGCGTGCGGGCCGCCCCCATCGAGGCCTTCATGGAGCTTTCGGAGGACAAGGCGCTCAAGCACGCCCGCACGGCGATGGACGAGGACGACTCCGAGAAGGCACAGGCGCTCCTGGACCGCTTCGACGAGGCCCAGGAGGTAAAGGAGATGCAGGAGGCGGCCGAGGCCGGCGACCAGCCGAAGTCCCTGGCCGACCCGTCCTCGATGGGCGGCGACGTGCCTCCCGAGGACGCCGAGGGAGAGAGCAACGTCCTGTCCCGGACCGCGGCCGGCGTGCTCAACCCCTTCACCGAGGAGGAGACCACCGAGGACGACATCGGCGGGTACTACTACGACCTCGCGTTCATCCTGCAGTCACTGACCTCGAAGTTCTTCCGTCTCATCGCGCTGTTCATGATCGTCCTGGTCGGCTCGTTCGGCTGGCTGTACGGCGGCGGGCTCGGCGAGATCAAGCGGAACTTCATCTCCCGCGTGCCGCCCGCCATCCGGGGCGACCCGGCGGCGGTCGGCTTCGAGGAGTTCTTCGTCGCCGGCCAGCCCCTCATGGACGCTATGACGGTCATGCCCGGCGTCCCGGAGGCGGCCACGGTCGGCCCGACGAACCCCGGTGCGGTCGTCGGTGCACACCCCTACGAGCAGATCGTCAACGCGTTGGGCGGCCCCAGCGAGGTCGGCCTCATCGTCGCGCTCCACCCCGTCGAGGCGCTCATCTTCGAGGTGAAGGTGAGTACCCTGCTGGCGGTGGTGACGACGCTCCCGCTCTTGCTGTACTACGCCTGGCCCGCGATGAAAGAGCGCGGCATCGTGAAGACCGGCAACAACAACATGTTCCTCATCTGGGGAGTCGCCCTGTTCGTCGGTTTCATCATCGGGAGCGTCCTCGGGTTCTTCGTCGTCGCCCCGACCATCATCTCCTACCTGGTCTCGGACGCCATCCAGGCGGACATCATCATCTCCTACCGCCTGCAGAGCTTCTTCTGGCTCATCTTCTTCACCACGGCGGGCATCGGGATATTCATCGATATCCCGGTCACGATGCTGTTGTTCCACCGTGGACGCATCGTCCGCTACGAGGCGTTCCGTGAGTACTGGCGGCCCATCATCCTCGGCATCTTCGCCCTGGCGGCGGTCTTTACGCCCTCGGGCGTCCTGACGATGCTCATCCTCGCCATCCCCATCTCGCTGGCGTACGGCATCGGGCTGGTGTTGCTCGGGCTGGTGACGTTCCCGTGGCGGCTCCGTGGCGGTGGCGGTGGCTCGAAGCCCGAGGAACCGGAGCCAGAATCAGTGTAAGCGCGGTTTCGTTCCCTTTTCGCCGAAGGCGGTCAGTCGAGTAACGCCTGGAGTGCCTCGTCGTCGTAGTTGACGAGGAGGCGCGACTCCTGTTTGACCGTCCGGAGGACGACGTTGGTCGAGGAGTCGACGACGCCGTCCATGTCGATGATGCGGTCGATGAGTTGCTGGAGCTCCTCGTGGCCCCTGACCTGGGAGATGACGAGGAACGACACCTCACCCAGCATCTGGTGCACCTGCTGGACGCCCGAGATGTCCGCGAGCTTCTCGCCGACGTCGTCGTACGCGTCGCCGTATTCGCTCTGTATCTGGGTGACTGCGGTCAGTTCGAACCCGAGCACCTGGGGGTCGAGTTGTGCGACTCGTCCGTTGAATAGACCGTTCTCGCGGTAGGTCTCGATACGGTAGTAGACGGTGGACGTGCTCACGCCGAGCTCCTCGGCGAGTTCGTTCGCGTCTACCTCTCCGTGTTCGTCGAGCTGGGTCAGAATCTCGATGTCGGTTTCGTCAAGCTCCATTATGTCGTCTGTAACTGGTCGCTTCGCGTCTGTTTCCCGCTCGGTTCACTCGAACACCACCGGTCCGTCGTCGACGAGTTCGAAGTGGGCGGTGTCTCCACGTTCGACGGGGGTCTGACGGCCCTGCATGACCACCTGTATGTTCGAGAGGGCAGGCGAGGCCGGTTCGACCACGTAGTTGGTCTGGTCGCCCTGGAAGTATCGCTCGACGATATCACCTGTGAACGCGCTGTCCTCAGGAGTGGTCAAAGAAATATCCTCCGGCCGAACCGAGACCGTCACCTCGCCCTCGACGGACTCGTCTGTGGTGAAGTCGAAGCCGTCGTCGCCACCGACCGAGACGACCGTCCCGTCACCGTTCTGCTCTGCCTGCGCGTCGAAGAGGTTCGTATCGCCGATGAAATCTGCGACGAACGGCGTGGCAGGGTCGCGATAGATCTCTTCGGGTCGTCCGACCTGCTCGATCTGCCCTTCGTTCATCACCGCCATCCGGTCGGAGAGGGTCATCGCGACCTCCTGGTCGTGGGTGACGTAGAAGAACGCGCCCTGGGTCTTCTCGTGGAGCTTTCGCAGTTCGACCTGCATCTGTTTCCGGAGCTTGCGGTCCAGGCTGGACAGGGGTTCATCCAGCAAGAGGACGGCGGGTTCGTTGACCAGCGCCCGCGCGAGTGCGACACGCTGTTGCTGTCCGCCGGAGAGTTCGCCGGGGTCCCGTTCCTCGAAGCCGCCGAGGTCGACGAGTTCGAGGTACTCGCTGGCCTTTCGTTTGCGTTCGTCCTCGCCGACGCCGGCCTTCTGCAGGCCGTAGGTGACGTTCTTCCCGACGGTCATGTGCGGGAACAGCGAGAGGTGCTGGAACACGAGGTTCGTGTCGCGGTCCTCGGGCGGGATGCTCCGCATCCCCTTCCCGTCGAGCCGGAGGGTGCCGTCGGTCGGTGTCTCGAAGCCGCTTATCATCCGGAGGGTCGTCGTCTTGCCACACCCGGACGGGCCGACCAGCGAAAAGAACTCACCCTGTCGGATGGTGAGGTCGATGCCGTCGACGGCGGTGACCGACCCGAACTCCTTTCGCACGTCGGTCAGTTCGATGAGCGCACGTTCGTCATGCGGTGACATACCGCTCGGTTTACTCCCGTCCCTAATAAATCTCCGGGAATTTGGAGACTAAGCTGATTTCAGGGCATATTGTCCGTCTTGGTAGTGAAATAAACTACTTCGGCTGGTGAAGTTTTAATAGTCTCCAGAATGTTCCCCAACATATGCCACGCGGTAACAAAGGTCAGCACGAGGGTGAAACGGAGTCGACACCGACCAGACGGCGGACGTTCCTGAAAAGTGCAGGCGCAGCCAGTGCAGCGTCGATGCTCGGGCTCGCAGGATGTATCGGTGGTCTGACCGGCGGTAGCGGGACGACGACCATCAACATCTACACCTGGGAGGAGTACAAGGACTTCAAAGAGCAGATCGAGGACAAACTCGACATCACGGTGGAGTACACCATCGGGACGTCCTCGGCGAAGATGTTCTCGGCGTTCAACTCGGGACAGGACTCCCAGTACGACGTCGTCATCCCGAACAACAACTACATCCCCAAACTGCAGCAGGCGGGGCTGCTGGCACCGCTCCAGAAGGACGCCGTGCCGAACTTCGAGAACCTGTACGGGAAGTTCAAGGAGTTCGCCAACACGCAGTTCGCCGCAGACGGAGATATCTACGGCGTCCCCATCCGGTTCGGCTGGTACGGTGTCTCCTACGACTCCCGCAAGATCGAGAACCCCGAGAAGTCCTACTCCGAGCTCTGGAACGAGGAGAACAAGGGGGACATCATCATGTACGACAACCACTTCAAGTCGATGAGCGCGGCGGCGCTCTCACTCGGCTACACGGAGGCCTTCGAGGGCTCGAAGGTGAGCCTCTCCGATTCGCAGCTCGAGAAGGTCAAACAGAAGCTCATCGAGCAGAAGTCCCTGCTCCAGGGGTACATCGCGGCGGACCCGACGTACATCAAGTCCTTCCGGCAGGGTAACCACACCATCGGCCTCTCGGGTCGCAACGAGATCGTCGAGATGTGGGCCAACGGTGACGACTGGCCCGAGCTGTACGTCCCGAAGGAGGGGTCGCTCGCGTGGTTCGAGGGCGCGGGCGTCTCCGCGAAGTCGGACAACAAGGAGATGGCCTGGAAGGTCGTCAACGAGTACATCGGCGCGAAGACCGGTGCCGAACTGGCAAAGGTGGGCTACTCGCCCAGCTGTAACCCGAACACCCAGGAGCACCTCTCCAGCGAACAGAACGATATGTTCGGCAAGGTCGACCCGGGCCGCCTCGACGGGTTCATCCCGTTCAAGGCGGTCGAGAACGAGGAGAAGTGGGTGACCGCCTGGGAGGACGTGAAGACCGCCTAGGGTCGAACGAGGACCATATTTATGTCAAACGAGCAGACGAAGCGGAAGCGACTGGTGGCGGCGTTCAGCGGGCGAACACGCCAGCTCCAGCTGGCGCTCGTCCCGAGCAGCCTCTGGCTGGTGTTGCTCCTGCTGGCACCCATCACGTTCATGGTGACCGTCAGCTTCCTGCAGGTCAACGACGCCTACCAGATAGTCTGGGAACCGACGCTCCAGAACTACACCACGCTGTTCAGCGGCGAGGGCCCGTTCTGGGAGTCGTCGTTCTACAAGTCCCTCATCCTGTCGTACGAGATCGCGCTGGTGACGACCATCCTGTGCCTGGTGCTGGCGTTCCCGCTCGCGTACTTCCTGGCACAGGCCGACGGACGGACGTTCAAGATCGTCATCTTCCTCGTGCTGTTGCCGTTCTTCACGATGTACCTCGTCCGGGCGTACTCGTGGTTCCTGATGTTCGGGCCGAACGGGGTGATAAACGCGACGTTACAGACGGTCGGCATCGTCGACGGTCCGGTGGAGCTGTTCAACTTCGGGAAGCTCGCCATCGTCGTCGGGCTTGTCCACGCGTACTTCCCGTACATGCTGCTGTCGCTGTACGCCAGCCTCGACGGCATCGACTTCACCCTGATAGAGGCCGCACGCGACCTCGGCGCGAGTCGGGCCACCGTGGTCAAGGACATCATCGTGCCGCTGACCCTGCCCGGCATCATCAGCGGGAGCCTGTTCGTGTTCGTGCCCGCACTGGGCGCGTTCATCACGCCGCGCTTCCTGGGCCAGGGGAAGGTACTCATGATCGGCCAGCTCATCGAGGAACGAATCAACTCGCTGTACGCTATCGACTACGGCAGTGCGGCGTCGATGTTCATCGTCGTCTCCATCGTCGTCGCGTTCGCCGTGGCGTTCCGGTACGTCAGCATCGAAGACATCGGAGGTGTGTGAGATGGCAACCGAGACACGAACCGACACCGGCACCGAGACGTCGTCCGGACTGGTCGGCCACGAACTGCGCGAGCGACTGTTGAGCGGCGGGTTCCGCATCCTCGCGGGTGCGTTGCTCGTGTTCCTGTGGATCCCGCTCGGGGTGATGGTCATCCTCTCGTTCATGGAGAACTCGAGCACGTTCTTCCCGTTCCGCGGGGTCACACTCGACCACTACGCGGCCACGTTCGCGGACGAGTCACTGATGAGTTCGCTGTTCACGAGCGTCCAGGTCGCGACGTTCTCGGCGGTCATCGCGACCGTCCTCGGCGTGCTCGCGAGCTTCGGTCTCGCCCGGTACGACTTCCCGTACAAGGAGACGTACCGGACGCTGGGTATCTTGCCGATGGTCATCCCGGGGGTCGTCCTGGGCATCGCGTTGCTCATCTACTTCCAGACGCTGCTGGGCATCTCGCCAGGGTTCCTGACGCTGGTGTTGACCCACTCGGTGTACGGCTTCCCGTTCGTCCTGCTCATCGTGACGGCACGGATGTACACCTTCGACGAGTCGCTGGAGGAGGCGGCCCGTGACCTCGGTGCGGACCCCCTGACGGTGTTCAGGGACGTGACGTTCCCGGTCATCGCACCGGCCATCGGTGCCGGGTTCCTGTTCGCGTGGATTCGGTCGTTCGAGGACTTCATCCGCGCACACTTCGTCAAGGGCGTGATGGACGTCCTGACGACGACGATGTTCGGGATGATCAAGTTCGGAGCGGCCCCGAAGATGAACGCCATCTCGTCGTTCATCGTGCTCGTCATCGGCGTCGTCCTCGCGGTCGCGATGAACCTGGGCAACGTCACCGAGTACGTCGCCGGGACCGAGGGCGAGTAGCCGCCCCACGAGTTTGGAATTTCTCCAAACTCTGGTTGGTATAGTACATATAATCTTATACAGAGTCCAAATAATCACAACTCTCCCTATCTTTTAGTTTCTTGTTTGCGTAATACACAATCGAGTAATGCCTGCTACCGAATCACTGCAGAACACACCCGTCGACTACGAGTACGACGATGCGGAGGACGTCGCTCGTATCACGCTGTCGCGCTCCGACAGTCTGAACGCCGTCACCAGACCGCTGTACGACGGCGTTCGGGCCGGCCTCGACGCCGCTGCGGCCGACGACGCCAGGGTCGTCGTCCTGCAGGGCGAGGGTCGCGCCTTCTGCGTCGGTGCCGATATGAAGGGACACGACGAGGCCGAGCGCACGCCAGCCGAGAAGCGAGCGTACGTCGAGGCCGCACAGGAGACCTGTCTTGCGGTCCAGACGCATCCTGCACCCGTGGTCGTGAAGGTCCAGGGGTACGCCATCGGCGCGGGGGCGGAACTGGCGCTGAGTGCCGATTGCATCGTGATGGCCACGGACGCCGAGATGCGGTTCCCCGAGGTGTCCATCGGGACGTACGTCGGCGGCGGCGTCACGTACACGCTCCCCGAGCGCGTCGGGCGGGCGAAGGCCCGCGAACTCGTCCTGACCGCGGCGACCGTCGAGGGGACCGAGGCCGGCGAGATGGGCCTCGCGACCGAGGTCGTCCCACCGGCGGCCCTCGACGAGGCGGTCGACGACCTCGTGGATACCCTCGCCAGCCACGCCCCCATCCCGATGCAGCACGCGAAAGAACAGTTCCGGCGAGAGCCCGACCGCGACCACCTGTTGACCGCGGAGGCCGACGCCCTGCTGGCCTGCATGGAGACGGACGACTGGCAGGAGGGCGTCGACGCGTTCGCCGAGGACCGAGAACCGGTGTTCAGGGGTGAGTGACGTGCGCGACGACCAGCTCCAGCGCATCCTCGCTCCGGACTCCGTGGCGGTCGTCGGTGCCTCGACGGACCCGCAAAAGCGCGGGCACCAGGCCATCGCCACCCTCGAAGCGGGCGGCTACGAGGGCGACGTCTACCCCGTCAACCCCAGCGCGGACGAGATCCGCGGCCGAACCGTCTACGACAGCGTCTCCGACATCCCCGACCCGGTCGACCTCGCGCTCGTCGTGGTGCCCGCACCCGTCGTCCCGAGCGTCCTGGAGGACTGCGCCGACACCGACCTCGCCGGGGCGGTCGTCGTCGCTGTCGGCTTCGGCGAGACCGACGACGAGGGCGAGGCACTCGAACGACGCATCGTCGACCTCGCGAACCAGCACGACATCCGGCTCATCGGGCCGAACACGTCCGGGATGATAAACGTCCACGAGGGGCTGAACCTCGTCGGCGCGGAGAACGTTCCGGCTGGCGACGTCGCCTTGCTCTGCCAGAGCGGGAACCTCGCCATCGCGCTGTTCATGGAGGCGATGGGCGTCCCCGGCCTCGGCTTCAGCCACTACGTCGGCGTCGGCAACGAGTCCGACCTCCGGTTCGACGAGTACCTGCCGTTCTACGCCGAAGACGACGAGACAGCGGCTATCACGCTGTACGTCGAGGGGATGAGCGACGGCCGGGCGTTCCTCCAGCGTGCCCGCGAGGTCACCCCGAACACCCCCATCGTCGCGCTGAAGGGTGGCCGTTCGGAAGTCGGCAAGCAGTCGACCAGCTCGCACACCGGCTCGATGGCCGGGAACGCCGCGGTCGCGGACGCCGTCTTCGAGCAGGCCGGCGTCATCAGCGTCGAGCGCGCCGACGAACTGTTGCCGACGGCGGGGGCGCTGGGGGCGCTCCCACCCGCCGACGGTGAGACGGTCGCCATCCTCGCGGACGGGGGTGGACACGCGACCCTCGCCGCGGACGCGCTCGCCGAACAGGGGCTCTCGGTGCCCGACCTCACCGCCGAGACCCAGGCCCGACTCCGGGAGGTCCTGCCCGATGCGGCGAGCGTCGTCAACCCGGTCGACGTGGCCGGCGGCACCGACGACGACCCGACCGTCTTCTACGACTGTGCCGCCGCCATCGCGGCCGACCCGAACGTCGATGCCCTGTTGCTCTCGGGGTTGTTCGGCGGCTACGGCATCCGGTTCTCGGATGCCCTCGCGGAACCGGAACTCGACGCGGCCCACGACATCGCGGGCCTCGTCGACGAGCAGGACATCCCCATCGTGGTCCAGAGCGCCTACGAGAGCGCCGAGCCAGACGCTCACGCAGTCCTGCGCGAGCGGGGCATCCCGGTTCAGGAGTCGCTGGAGGTCGCCACCCGGACCATCGCCGCGCTCGCGACCTACGGCGACCACTGTGCGCGGGCCGACCGGAAGTCGGACTTCCGGCTCGCCCCCGATGCCGCGGACGACGCGACCCTCGCCGAGGTCGTCGACGACACCGGCGGCGACCTCTCGGAGTACGAGGCCCGCGAGGTGCTCTCGCGGCACGACGTGCCGCTCTCGCCCTCCGAACTGGCGACCAGTGGCGAGGAAGCGGCCGCGGTCGCCGACCGGTTCGACGGCCCGGTCGCGATGAAGGTCGTCTCGCCCGACATCGTCCACAAGTCCGACATCGGCGGGGTCGCACTCGACGTGACCGACGACCCGGGCGACACCTACCGCGACCTCGTCGGGGCTGCACAGGCCCACGACTCCGACGCGACCGTCGAGGGCGTGCTCGTCTCGCCGATGCGCGAGGACGGCGTCGAGCTCGTCGTCGGCGTCGTCGAGGACGAGCAGTTCGGCCACGTGGCCATGGTCGGCATCGGCGGCGTGTTCGTGGAGGTACTGGAGGACGTGGCGTTCAGGGCGCTTCCCCTGACGCGGGCCGACGCCCGCGAGATGCTGGCCGACCTCGACGCCCAGGCACTCCTCGACGGGGCTCGCGGCACGGAGTCGGTCGACCGCGAGGCACTGGTCGACCTGCTCGTGGCGGTCTCGCGGTTCGTCGAGACGAACCCGCGCGTCACGGAACTCGACCTCAACCCGGTGCTCGCGAGCGGGAGCGACGTGGAGGCGCTCGACGCCGCGATGACGGTCCGGCCGGCGGGTCGGGACGGGTCCGAGGAACCAGCCGAGCAGGTCAGCGAGGAGTCCGCCGATGACTGACGTGGTCCGGGTCGAGCGGCCGACCGAGCACGTCGCGACGGTCTGGCTCGACCGGCCGGACGCGATGAACGCCTACAACGAGGCGTTGTTGACCGGACTCGTGGCCGAACTGGAGGCGCTGGACGATGACGACTCGGTCCGCGCCGTGGTCCTGACCGGTGCCGGCGAGGCGTTCTGTGCCGGTGTCGACCTGACCGACATGCCCCTGACCCCTGCGATGGACTTCGCGGACTACGAACACGGTCTCGGCCTGTTCCAGGACGTCGTTCGGACGATTCGGTCGCTGTCGCTCCCGGTCGTCGCCGCCGTGAACGGGTACGCCCTCGGCGCGGGCTGCGACACGGCGCTCGCGTGTGACTTCCGGATGGTCTCGCCCGACGCAACGATGGGTGAGACGTTCATCGACGTCGGGTTCGTGCCGGGCGACGGCGGGGCGTACCTCCTGCCGCGGCTGGTCGGCGAGGAGCGCGCGAAGGAACTCATCTTCACGGGCAAGAAGCTCACCGGCGAGGAGCTCGTCGAGTGGGGACTGGCGCGGTCGTGCGAGCCCGCGGGTGACCTGCGGGCGGCCGCCGAATCGTTCGCCGCGACCCTCACCGAACAGCCCCCCGTCGCGCTCGCACAGAGCAAACGGCTCGTCAACGAGAGTCACGAGGTCGACCTGGAGACCGCGTTCGCCCACGCGACCCGGGCCCAGCGCATCTGCTCGCAGACGCGGGACCACGAGGAGGCGGTCGCAGCGTTCCAGGAGGACCGAGAGCCGGAGTTCGAGGGCCGCTAATCCCCGAGTCTGGCGGCCAGCCCGTCTCGCGCGAGCGAGCAGTCGCCGCCGAGCAGGAAGAACCGGAATCCCCGTTCCGCCCGGCGCTCTCGCGCCGCACGGTCACGGGCGGCGACCCCGGCGTGGACGCCGGCCTCGCTGGCGGCGCGGCGCACCGTCTCGACACCGTCTTGCACCGTGTCTCTACCTTTCTCGCCGGGTGTCCCGTACGACGCCGACAGGTCGTTCTCGCCGACGAACGCCACGTCGACACCCGGAACGGAGACGATCTCTGCGGCGTTCTCGACGCCCGCCGCGGTCTCCAGCTGCACGATTACCAGCGTCTCGTCGTCCGCCGTCCCGACGTGCTCGTCGAAATCCTCGCCGAACCCGTTCGCCCGGACGCTCCCGGCGACGCCACGGTCGCCGTCGGGCGGGAACGTCGCGGCCCGGACCGCCGCCTCGGCGTCGGCCGCGGATTCGACGCGGGGGACGATGACCCCGCCAGCCCCGGCGTCGAGTGCGAGCTTGCAGCCCCTCGCCACGGCGTACTCGACGGACGGGAGTCGCACGATGGGCGTCGCCTCGGGTTCGATGGCGCGGACGAGCGATTCGACCTCGCGGGGCCCGACCGGTGTGTGCTCCATGTCGATACCGAGCCAGTCGAGCCGGGTGGTCGAGAGCGCCTCGGCCAGCCGGGGACTCGCGGATTCGACCCAGACACCGAGCGCCGACTCGCCAGCTGCCAGCGTGGCTGCCGTCGCGTTCGTCATGACCGACCTGTCGGACCGGCTCGACAAAACGGTCGGGGGTGGCTCCGGGGTGTCGTGTCTGGCCGGGGACAGAGCGCAGGCATATCGCTTATACCCTTCTGTGGGTATTCTCCGAGTATGCCCAAGATAAGCGTCGAGATTCCGCAGGAACTCCTCGACGACCTCGACGACCACGTCGGCGACGACGGGAAGTTCGTGAACCGGAGCGACGCGATCCGGTCGTCGATCCGGAAGAACCTGGACATCCTCGACGAGATAGACGCACGTCACGACCGGCTGGACGACGATTCGTAGCGACGCCCCGTAGACTCAGGGACGGTCGACACCAGTGAACTCGAAGCGTGCGCCACCCGACTCGCTCTCCGTGATGTCGACCGACCAGCCGTGGCCCTCGGCGACCTGCGAGACGATGGCGAGGCCGAGGCCGGTCCCGTCGGAACCGGAGTAGCCGGATTCGAGCACCTGCTCGCGGGAGTCCGCGGGGATGCCTGACCCGTCGTCGGCGACGTAGAATCCCTCGCCGTCGGGGCACTGGTCGACGGTCACGGTCACGCCCGCCCCGCCGTGTTCAACCGAGTCGCCAGATTCCATCTGGCGGCCTGTCGAGCCGTGCTCGACAGCGTTCCGAAAGAGGTTCTCGAGCACCTGCGCGAGGCGTGACTCGTCGGCGAGCAGGTACCCACAGCCGTCGCCGACCCGGAGGGTCGCGTCCTGCGTGTCGACGCTGCTCCACGCGCGGTCGACGGCGACGCCGAGGTCGACGACGGTCGCCTCGTAGGCGTCGCGGCCCTCCCGGGCGAGCTGGAGCACGTCGGCGACGAGTTCCTCCATCCGGTCCAGTGACTCATCGATGGCCTCGACGGCATCGTCGTCGACCGCCTCGTGGTCCGCATCGAGTTCGCCGAGGTACGCCTGGGCGACCCCCAGCGGGTTACGCAGGTCGTGGCTGACGATGCTCGCGAACGTGTCGAGGCGCTCGTTCTGGCGGCGCAGGGCGACGCGCGTCTCGGTCGCGTTGATGGCGTACGCGATGGTGTCGCCCAGCTCGGCGAGGACGGTGCGCTCGGTCTCGTCGAGACCGTCGGAGGCGGTGGAGCCGAGTGCGACCACGCCGTAGGTCGTCCCCTGGTAGGTGATGGGGAACGCGGCGACCGCCTGCGGCGTCTCCTCGGTCATCCCGGCCCAGTCCTCGCAGGCCGCGATGCCGCTCGCGACCGCGACCGACTCGCCGTCGAGGGCGGCCGGGAGCGGCGTGGCGTCGGCCGGCATCGCGTCGACTTCCTGGCCGTCACAGACCACGGCCGCGGTCTCCAGCGCGTCGGAGCCGGGCGTGCCCCACCAGGCGAACGAGTAGCCGCGGTCGCCCGCGAGCTGGTCGCACACCGTCGTCTCGATCTCGCTCCGGTCAGCGGCGCGGACGAGCGACTGGTTCACGTCCCGGATAACCTCGTTGATACGTGCCTGTCGCTCGGCGCGGCGGTCGGCTCGCCGGAAGGCGACGGCGCGCTCGACGCGCCCGATGAGGCGCTGGTAGGACTGTTCGGCGGCGGTGCGAGGGACGTACTCGGTGACCCCGCGGGCGATGGCGGTCTCGGCGATGGCCTCGTTCCCCACGTCGGTGAACAGGACGAACGGGAGGTCGCCGTCGACCTCGCGGACGGTCTCGAGGAGTTCGAATGCCCCGACGAACTCGATGCCGTCCGGGCGGGGTATCTCGAAGTTGCTCACGACGCAGTCGATGTCGCCGGTCTCGACGACCCCCCTGGCGTCGGAGACGTCGCTGGAGAGGCGAAGGCGCATCTCGTCCGTCTGGTCCTCGATGTGGCGGACGGTCTCGGCTGCGGACTCCAGTCGGTCTACCACCAGCACGTCGATGGTCTCCGACTTCATTACCCACCTCGATGCGAGGGGTCGGTAAAAGCGTTCGGCCCACGCGTTTTATTTGATTGCCCGCCCCTTCCGGGGTATGGATGGGATGGTCACCGTCGAGCACGGTCGCGAGGCGGCACTCGACAGACTCGCAGACCACGTCGACGCGGCCGACCGTGAGGTGATCTTGCTCACGTCGGCAGGCGTCGTCGAAACGCTCGAAGCGGAACTCGTCGCCGCCCGCGAGCGTGGCGTGCTCGTCGCGGTGCTGTTCGCCGGCGGCGAGCACCTCGAACCGGCGGCGCTGGAGCGGATGACGAGCGTCGCCCGCCGCTGGGACACCGCCGAAGGCGGCCTGAACATCGCCGCCTTCGACGGCGAGGCGTCGATGGTCGCCGGGCCCGGCGCGCTCACGACCGACAAGGGGCTGCGAACCGTCTTCCTCACCGACCAGTTCTTCGAGGGTCTCGCCTTCAGCGCGTGCTTCGGGAACTTCTGGCCGGTCGCCGAGGACCTGTACACCGCCGACCCAGAACCACTGCCGCGGACGTTCGTGAGCCTCCGCCACGCCGCCTGTACGGCGGCCCTGCACCTCCGGGCAGGGCGGACGCTCACGGCGACCGTCGAAGCTATCGAGACCGACACCGGCGAACAGCGCACGCTCTCGGGACAGGTCATCAACGCCAGACAGAGCATCGTCTCCCCCATCACGGCCTCGTTCCCGCTGGAGAACAGCCTCATCCTCTCCTCGCCGTTCGGCCGGGTCAGCGTCGGCGGCGAGGGCGCGTTCTTCGAGGACTACGGCGCGAGCGAGGTGAAACTCACCCGCCGGGAGTGAGCCGACCGGGGCCCGTCACTCCTCACGGGTCGCTGCTCCCCGTTCTGGATTGGAGACTCTCACTCCGTTCGGCCCCTCGTTACTCTTCGTTCGAATCTCCCTACTGCTCGCGGCTTCGCCGCTCGCGTTTCGAGGTTCTTCGCTACGCTCAGAACCTCGCTACTCCTCACGGGTCGCTTCGCTCCCCGTTCTGTATTGGAGATTCTCACTTCCTTCGAATCTCCCTACTCCTCCTCGACCGGTTTCGCGAAGCCGAAGCGCGGCTTCAGCCCGGTCACCTCGATGTCGAGTTCGTCGCCCGTCTCGACGCCCTCGACGAACAGCGTGTAGCCCTCGACCTTCGCGATGCCGTCGCCTTCGCTGCCCACGTCCTCGATGGTCACCGAGAGCACGTCGCCCTCGCGGACCGGTGCGGTCAGGCGGTGCTTGGCGATGAGGTACGTCTCGGAGGACTCGTCACGCGAGGCCTTCGGGGTCGTGGTGCGGACGTACTGGAACTCCTTCTCCATGTCTTTGCGGAGGTCGTCCACGTCGGGGCCCTGGAACACCTTCACGGCGAAGTCGCCGCCGGTGTCGAGCACGTCGAGTGCGGTCTCGAACGCCTGCCGGGCGAGGTACACCGACCGGGCGTGGTCGAGGTTGTACTCGCCGGTCATGTTCGGTGCCATGTCCGAGATGACCACGTCGACCTCGCCGCCGGCGAGTTCCTTGACGCGCTCTTTCGTGTCGTCCTCGGTCATGTCGCCCTTGATGGTCTCTATCTCGGCGTCGTACTCGTCGCCGAAGCCCTTGATGCGCTGGAAGTCCACGCCGATGACCTTCCCGCCCTCGCCGACCTCCTCGGCGGCGACCTGTATCCAGCCGCCGGGGGCCGCGCCCAGGTCGACCACCGTGTTGCCGGGGCCGAACAGGCCCTCTCGCTGGTCGAGCTGCTTGAGCTTGAAGGACGCTCGTGTCCGGTAGCCCTGCTGTTTCGCCCTGTTGTACCATTGGTCCTTTCGCGCCATAGTCGATTGCTGGTAGATATCGGGCCGAGTCGGTTAGGGGTGTCGCATCGCGTTCGACAGGCTCTGTGAGCGGTTCACGCGGTGGGGCGGGTCGTCGTTCTCGACCGGAAGCGAAGGGGTTCCGGGTGCGGCGGAGTGGGGGTCAGCGACGGCGGCCGAGCAGGGCGAGACAGGTCAGTGCGACGAGCGCGCCGAGGAGGGTGAACCCGGGGATTTCGTCCGTGTGGGGCTCCGAATCGGTCGTCACTGGTCGCGTGGTGGTCGGCGCTTGCTCTGTCGGGGTGGGTGTTTCCGTAGTGGTCGACTTGCTGGTTGTGGTCGTCGTCGGTGACGGGGCCGCGGTGGTCGGCACTCGCTCTGTCGGGGTGGATGTCTCAGCAGTGGTCGACTGGCTGGTTGTGGTCGTCGTCGGTGGCGGGGTCGTGGTGGGTGACGCAGACCCCGGTTCGGCGGGGACGACGAATGTGCCTAGCCTCTCGTGCTTCTCGTCCTCGACAGGGATGGCCGTCCCGTCGCGCTGCACGATGGCCACGTCGGCAGTCACCGTCTCGTTCGGCTCGAAGGAACTGAGGTCGAGTGGCATCGAGAAGTCGTCACCGAGGTATTCGTACGGGTCCCTGGCTAGCTCAGTCGCAACTTCACGCCACAGGAGGGTGACGATGGTCTGGGCGCTGGCGTTCCGAAGGCGAACCTGTACCGACTCACCGGGTGTGACACCCTCGACCGAGCCGAGTAGCGTGGCACTCGACCGGTTGTGGACGAGTATCTCGCCAGCGAACGGGTGACAGAGCGTGCCGAAGTAGATGTTCGAGCCGTTCGCTGACGGGCCGAGCGACAGTTCGCCAACCCATTTATCGCCACAGTCGATACCCGGACTGTTGTATCCCGGGAGACCCTCGTCGACCGCGACGGTTGTGAGGTTGACTACGTGGTAGTACGTCTCGTTCTCGGGACCCGGGACCAGTGTGGTCGCAGTGGGGTCGGAGAGAATGATTCTATCGACCTCGCCGCTACTCGTGGGAACGTTCTCACCCCGATAGAGTCGCTGTACCGGGTTGCTGTGGAAGGCAGCGAATCTGGCCGCCGTCTCGTTCACGAACCGATGGAAGCGGGTCGTCAGGTTCGACCCGTTGTAGCTATCGAGTGTCGACCGGAGGCCGGGCGCGTCGAACCGGATGACGATGGTGTCGTTGGGACTGACCACCGTATCTGGTGCGAGGGTACCGTTCTCTCTGGCGACCTGAATGGCGCGGTAGGAGTCCAGTGATTCGCGTTCGAGCGACGTTCCGAGGATGGTGACGTTACTGGCGGTGGGCGTGTCGTTCTCGTGGACGGTCGTCATTTCGTCAGACCGTTCGAAACTACTGGCTGGTGGTTGTGCTATCGAACTCGTCACGGCGGCCGGTGTGCCGAGGACGAGGAGCGCGGCGACGAGGAGGGTGCGGGGACGGTTCACAGCGCCGTATTCTCACAAATTACATATAAAATATTTGTTGATGTATGGATGTGGACAGGTTCTCCCCGACTTTCGCCCGACCGGAAACGAGGGGATTCAGGTTCGGAAAAACGGGGTCACCGTCGCCGCCCGAGCAGCGCCGCACAGGTAAGCGCGAGTAGCGTGCCGAGGACGGTGAATCCAGGAACCTCGTCGGTCTGCGGTGTGCGTGGGGATGTGTGGGTGTTGTTCGCTGGGGCGGCGCTGGTGGCTGGCGGTGTCGCGGTCGTCTTCTCGGCGTCGGGAGTCGTGCTGATGGGTACTGTCTGGGTGGTAGTCGGCGCGGTGGTTGTCGTGGATGGTGCAGTCGTCGTCTCCGTTGGAACGACGAATCGCTCCTCGTGGACGGGAACCCGCGTCCCGTTCCGCTGGACCACCTGTACCTTCGCGACGACCGTCGTGTTCGGCTCGATGTGGGCGATGTCGACCGGCAACTGGTACTTGTCGATGTATCGCCCCTCGTCGGACGCCTGGGCAGCGATCGCCTCGTGCCACGGGACGCCCGTCGCGGGCCAGATAGTCGGGCCGGTCTCGTTCGTTCCTGTTCCCAGCAACCGCACTCGGAGCCGCTCACCCGGGACGAATCCGGCCATCTCCATCGTCAGCCGGGCGGTCGTCCGGTTCACGGTAACCGTCGTGGTCTCTGCCCAGACCGCGGGACATTCTGTCTCGAACCCCGTGCTCGCCGAGCGGGACTCGTTGCCGTCGAGCGAGGACGTGACGGCCCACTTGTGGCCGCAGTCGATTCCGGGGGAGTACTCGTGGCGCCCCTCGACAACCTCGACGGTGCCGAGGTCGACGACCTGGTAGTACGTCTCGTTTGCCGGACCAGGAACCAGGGTGCTCGCTGCCGGGTCGGTCAGGACGATTCCGTCGTAGTTGGGGGGAGTGCCCAGCGGGACAGCCTCACCGCGGTAGAGTCGCTGGACCGGGTTGCTGTGGTTGGCGGAGAACGTCGCGTTGGTCCCGGTCACGAACCGGTGAAAGCGTGTGGTCAGGTTCGGGCCGTCGTAGTCCGCGAGCCGGGACCGGAGACCGGGTGCCTCGAACCGGAGCACGACGGTGTCGGTTTCGCCCACGGTCTGACCGGGAACGAGCGTCCTGTTGTCCCGGGCGGCCTGGAGTTCGGCGTACGAGTCCAGCGAGTCGAGGGGCAGCGCGGACGTGAGGACGGTGAGGTTGCTGACGGTGTCGGTCGTTGCTGTGGTCGCGGTGGTGAGCGAGCTGTTCTCGCTGTCGACAGCGGTCGACACAGGCGAGTCGTGGCCGACAGCAGGAACCGGCTCTGCCGACCCGGCCACTGCGACTGGTGTGGCGAGGACGAGGAGGGCGACCGCGAGGAGGATGCGGGGGACGTACACAGTCTCGGGTTATCGTCCACCTGTAAATTAACTGGCCATGAACGGTCTGGGGTAGGTGTCGAAACGGGCTGCACTCGCGCGGAAGCGAGGGGTTCGGGCGAGCCGAACTGGTGTCAGCACTGCTGGAAGAGGAGCGTCGACCCGGTCACCTGGTGGCGGAAATAATGTGCCTGAAACGTGCGATTTATGCATCTCTCACACGAGCGACCTAGCCATGGACCGGTCAAGGAATCAACAACAACGACGAGAATCCGGTTCTCTCGGGGGAGTAGACCGGGTCTCACGACGGTCCCTGTTGAGCGCCACCGTCGGTGCGGTCATCGCCACGGCAGGGTGCATGGACGGCTCGTCGACAGCATCGACGACAGAATCACGCCACGCACCGACGGCGTCACGCACCACCGCGGCGCAGGGAGGAACGCAGACGGGAACGGGCGCACCAACTGCCGCCTCGACAGCCGACGCTGTACGGATATTCCGGTCCAATCTCGGGTCTGCCGAGATCGATATCGAGTCGCTCACCTACGACGATGCGACGAACAGCGTCGAATTATCGTACGTGAGTGCCGACCCTGGCTCCCGGGAGACGGTCACGACCGAGGTCGGGATTATCACTGCTGAATTCTACAATAGCATCGCCGCTGGACTCCGAGCGAAACGGCTCGATTCGACGATCATCGGACCGAAAGGGACGGACCAGCTCAGGTGGTATGCCGAGCGTGAATGGTTTACGCAGTTCCAAGATGGCAAGATTTCGGAAGATGAACTGATACTGCGTGTCATCGAGACCGTCGAACAGGTTTGAGGTCCTTTCGGTATCGACCGAACCTGCTCCCGCGTCGCACTGGAGAGACTCATTGCTCCCGTTTCTGACTGCTCGGTCAGCATACCACCGATGGTGATACCATCGCGGTTAGTCGCCTGTTGGTGCAGGTTCGCGGTGCCCACCGCTAACTGAACAGTATTTATAATCTCTGGAAAAAGAAAGTATTGCTGGACAATATGTTCAATGGGGCAACATTTAAGTGACAGTGGTTTAATCTGTCGCCCATGCGGACTGATGGGAAATGGGTAATTAAACTCTCTGTGTCACTACTGCTTCTGGCCGTGGTGGCTGGGGCCCTGTCGGGTGGGGTTGCCGCCACGCCAGGTGACAACGTCACCACGGGTGGGGACACAGTGGATGAGGAGAACAGTTCGGTCTACTCAGCGACGACAGCTGGGTCCGATACCGATGGAGTACAGCTTATGGATAGCGACGACTCGTGTTGCGACAACCCCGAAGTCGCGGTGACGGTCGTCCCGACCGGGTCGTCGTTTGCGAGCGACGAGACGATGACCATCTACGTGGGTGCGTACAACGACACGACGCCCGTGCCCACGGCGGTCGCCAACGAGAACATCAACGTCACCGTCACGCGACCCGACGGGACGACGACGAACTACTCGGTGACGACCGATTCGGACGGGAAAGCACAGGTCGACTACGACCTCTCGGCCGACAGCCAGAACGGCACGTACTCGGTCACCGTCTCTCGCGACGGTAGCACCGAAACTGCGACGGTGAAGCCGGACGTCGGTCCGGCGGTCGCCCCTGCAGAACGGGACTACGAGGACGTCCTGACCAACGAGACGACCGACGTGACGTTCCTCGTCCGGAACGGTGGGAACGGGAGTGCTGACACTCAGCTCAACGTCACCATCACGGACCCCAGCGGGAGTGTCGTCGACACTCGGCAGGTCCGTACGGACGCAGACGGCTTCGTGAACGTCTCCGTGACGCCCTCGCAGCAAGGGCGGTACGAGGTGACCGCGAGTCTGGTCGACTCCGGGTCGAGTGTCAGCCAGACCATCGATGCACACCAGGTCGTCCTTCGCACCACTTACGAACTCGGCCGGGGTGCCGAGAACGAGACGTTCGTCTACGGCGGGTATCTCAAGGACCAGAACGGGCTCTTGCAGAACGAGCCGGTCACCGTCGAGATATACAACAGCAGCACGACCGTCGAGAACATCAGCACGACCACCGGGAGCAACGGGTTCTTCCTCGTCGAATCCGAGATCAACAGTTCCGACTGGTACGACGTCGATGTCACGGTCAACGGGACCACCATCCGGGACAGTGTCGACGTCGAAGACCCGTACCCCGGTAGTAGCGGCGGTGGTGGCAGCGCCGATGTCAGAATCACTGCATCGGCCCGGGAATACGACGTCGCACCGGGGTCGAACGCGACGTTCGACATCGAAGCCACGGAGAACGGCTCTGCCATCGCCAACGAGCAGGTCCCGGTGTTCGTCAGGCTCGACTACGACGGCGCACCGCTGCTGTCGACGACCGTAACGACCGACGAGAACGGTGCCGCAGTCGTCGACGTCCCGATTCCGGCAGGCATCGACGGTGAGGCCGACATCGATGGCGAAGTCGCCATCACGCACAACAACACGACTGCGACCGACAGCCTGTACGGCGACATACAGAAGTACGACTTCAACTTCGACTTCGATTACAGTGCACAGGTCGGGTCGACGGCGACCTTCGGCGTGGACGTGACTGCTATCGACGGCACCAGTAGTGTCGAGAACCTGCCGATCCAGTACAACGCGCTCTACGACGGCAACGGGCTCGAGTCCTACGCCACGGGGCAACTGGTCACCAACCAGACCGGGAGTGCCACGGAGGAGGTGTACGTTCCCCGTACTCTGGAGCCGTACCGTGCCGTCGTGCCCTTCTCTCAGAACGAGAACGCGAGAGAAGCGAGTCTCTACTACGTGAATATGTTCGAGTTCCCGGGGACGCTGGCGATCGAAGGCGTGTCCGAGGACGAATTCGGTAATCCCGTCGTGAAGCCGGGCGAGCAGATAACGCTCAACTTCACGACGCCGAACGGGTCGGCTGCCTCGGGTATCGCGTTCACCGAGATCGAACACAACAGCTCCGAGAGCTACGTCGACGTGTCGCTCGGGACCGACATCAGCACGGGCTCGGACGCGACCCTGACGATTCCGGAGTACGCGGCCCAGGATTCGTACGTCTGGTTGACGGTCTGGACCGCGGATTCACAGGGCCGGTTCTACACCGACGAAGTCTACTTCGAGATCGACCCGTCGGCGGACGACGGGCCGATCGACGCCTCCCTCACGTCGTCGACGGACACCGTCGAAGCCGGGAACAGCTTCACCCTGGACGCGACAGCCAACCAGTCCGTCCAGGAGTACCGCTGGGACTTCGACAGCGATGGGACGGTCGACCGGACCACGACGAGTTCGACGGTCTCCCTCGTGGCCGATACCCTCGGTGACAACACGATCACGGTCACGGCGGTCGGCACCGACGGCGACACCGCCTCGGCGACGACGCAGGTCACCGTGACCGACACGACGGTACCGACCGTCGCCCTGACCGGGCCGGAGACGGTCGTCGTCGGTGAATCCGTGGCGTTCAACGCGAGCAACAGCACGGACAACAGCGACATCGACTCCTACGCCTGGGAGGTCACGAACGAC
Source organism: Haloarchaeobius pelagicus (assembly GCF_051207375.1). Taxonomy (NCBI): domain Archaea; kingdom Methanobacteriati; phylum Methanobacteriota; class Halobacteria; order Halobacteriales; family Halorubellaceae; genus Haloarchaeobius; species Haloarchaeobius pelagicus. Next base: position 1,022,023 of record NZ_JBPJZD010000002.1, read on the forward strand.
ACCGGGACGGTCACCACACAGACGACCAACACGAGCACCACCTCGCTCTCGTTCCCCGCGACCGGGAACTACACGGTCTCGATGACGGCGACCGACCTGGCCGGGAACACGAACACGACGACCCAGCAGGTCGCGGTCGTCGCCGGTGCGAACCTCGAGACGACGGTCACCGTCACCGACGCCCAGTACACGGAGAACGTGACGGCGACCATCACGGTGACCAACACCGGCAACGAACAGGTCACCGCTCCGTTCGAGGTCGCCTACGAGTACACGGGGAGCCAGCACGCGAGCGGAACCACGGCCAGCGCGACTGGCAACCTCTCGATCGACACGACCATCGCGGGTAACAGCTCGATCCAGCGGACGGTCGACATCACCGACTGGGTCCGGCAGAACCGCATCACCGGCGACGTCGTCGTCACTGCGAACGCAGACCCCGACGACAACGTCTCCGAAGCACGGACCGAAGACAACGTCGACACCGGCGAGTTGACGATCACCTACGCCGACCTGGAGACGTCGGTCAGCAGTCCCACGGCGGCGACCAACGCCTCCGAGACGCCGATTCGCGCGTACGTCGGGAACAACGGGACCGCGAACAGCACGGCGACGAGCGTGAACATCACGGTCACGGACAGTAGCGGGACGGTCGTGGTGAGCCAGACCGCACCGGTCGAGGCACTCACGACCGCCGAACAGAACCTGACCCGCGTCACGCCCACGCTGGAGGCCGGTACCTACACCGTGACCGCCGCGGTCGACGACGCCGACTTCCCGGCCGGGAACGTCTCCACGACGACGATCACCGTCGAGGAGTACAACCTGACCGCCGAGCGCGTGGAAACGCCCTCGGAGCTCGAGGTCGGCCAGGGAACGACCGTCGCCTTCGCCGTCGAGCCGAACGACGACGCCCCGGTGAACGCGACGCTCTCGCTCGACGGTTCCGGACTCGCGTTCCAGAACAGTCAGAACGACAGCGTCTCGACGGTCATCACGCCGGACCCGAACCAGCCGAACGTCGTCACCTACGACCTGGAGGCGGTCAACACGACCACCACGCCGACGACGCTGAACTTCGCGGTCACCGAGACCAACGGTGCCGATTCCGCGAGCCTGACGGCGTCGACGAACGTGACGGTCGTCACCAGGACGGTGACGAACTCCACGTCTGTCGTCCACGAGAGCTCGCAGGAGACTGCGACCTTCGACGTCCACGACAGCGGCGTGACCGAGTCGCACAACGTCAGTATCAGCGTGCAGGCCGGTGCCAACGGCCGGACCCTGCAGGGACTCGAGTACCTGGTCCAGTACCCGTACGGCTGCGTCGAGCAGACCACCTCGGCGTTCCTCGGTGCGCTCAACACCGACCAGTACTACCGTGACCGGCCGGACTCGGAGATCGACCAGAGCCAGCAGGAAGAGATCAACGGCTCGATCGCCGAGGGCATCGCCCGACTCAACGAGAGTGGCATCCGTGCCCAGCAGGACGACGGGTCCTGGAACATGTGGGGCAACGAAGACGTCGAGGGTGACACGTTCTACAGCGTCTACGCACTGTACGGCACCTCCGAGGTCGCCAACGACCCGATCTACGGGCCGAAGAACGACGACTCGCTCGACGGGGTCGACTTCGACCAGGCGGTCGTCTGGCTGAACGACGAGGACCAGAACGCCGACGGCTCGTTCAGCGCCTACTCCTACATCGAGGACGAGGAGGCGATGACCGGGTTCACCATCGTCGCGGTGAACAAGACCGCACAGACCGAGCGAGTGGACGCCGGCACCCGCGCCAACATCACCGAACTGCAGGGTGAGGGCGTGGACTACCTGCTCGACTCGCAGAACGAGACGTCCGGTGCGTGGAACAACGGGAACGCGCGCTCGACGGCGCTGGCCGTCCACGGGCTGCAGGTCGCCCTCGACGCGGGGGCTGCCGCGGACGCGGAGGCCAACGCCAGCGAGATCCAGGCTGCTATCGACGACGGTCGCGAGTGGCTGGTCGCGAACCAGAACAGCGACGGCTCGTGGGACCCGTACCACGACTCCAGCTACTGGAACGAAGCGGGCGACACCAGCGTGACGACCGCGTACGCGCTGCTGGCCCTCGACGAGACCGGCATGCAGGCGACCAACCAGACCATCGTCAACGGGACCGACTACCTGACGGCGGTCTACGAACGGGATGGCTCGTGGGGCTACCCCCGCGCGACCGCCATCTCGATCGAGGCGCTCGACCAGCTCACCGGAGCCCAGAGCAGCGGGACGATGACCGTCACCCTCGACGGTGCCAACGGCACCGTCACGAAGACGGTCACGGTCAACGAGACGACCCCGCGGGTGACGGTCTCCCTGACCGACTCCGAACTCCAGACGCTCCGGGCAGCCGGGAACGGAACGACCACGGTGACGGTGACGGTCTCCGACGGCGGGGACTCCGGCACGATCATCGTCGGTATCGAGAGCACGCAGGAGATCGTCGACGAGTCCGAGGGTGATGATTCATGAGTTCGCGTTCGATAGCAACAGTGACACTTGCGGTGCTGCTGGCTGTTAGCTTTGCCACCCCGATGGCGGGGACGGTAGCTGCCGACGACCACGCGGCACACGACGTTCGTATCGACACGACCACGCTGACTTCGGGCACGGAGCAGATGGTCGAGATAACGGTCACCAACAACCAGTCGAGCGACATGGTCTCGCCGGTCGTCGAGATTCCGCTTCGCAACGGGCTGTCCGTTGCCGACGACCGTCGCTCGACGGACGGCAGCACCGAGTTCGTCGATGGCGTGACGGTCACGACGTCCAGCGGGACGGTGAGCCGAACGGCGTTCATCGACGACAGTTCCTTCCGTGGAACTGATGCACTCTACGTCGAGGGCGTCGTGGTGCCGGCCGGCGAGAGCCGGACGTACACGGTCCCGCTGACGGTCAGCGGGTCCAACGAGATCACCCTCGAAACCGACGTCCGGCCGCTGAACAACGTGGACCAGAACGTCCGCGTCTCGCGCTCCATCGAGCCGACCGTCCCGGGCACGATCGACGCCTCGTACGCCAGTGGGAGCGGTGACATCACGGTCTCCGGGAGTGCGATAGACAGCCAGACCGGCAGTGACTCGGTCGAGACGGACGTTCCGAGTGGCCAGTCCTACGACGTGTCGACGACGCTGTCGGGACTCGACGAGACGGTCACTATCAGCGGGCTGCAGGTCGGTGAGTTCGAGACCGAGACGGTCCGCTTCGTCGACCCGTCACAGCGTGACTCGCTCTCGCCGATGGTCGTTGGCCGCACCAGCAGTCAGGCCAGCGTCGTCGACGGGAGTGTCATCCGGTCGACGTCCGACGGGACGGCCGAGACCAGGACGACCCAGACGGTGACGTTCGACCTGGTCGCCGGCGGTGGCCAGACGGTCGTGGCTGTCGGCACGGATGCCGACCTCCCGATGGCGTCGCTCTCGTCGACGACCGGTGTCGACGACGCTCGATTCGCGACGGACGCGGCACCCGGGGTTGCCATCCTGAACACTTCTGGCGCGGTCGACACGACCGTGACCGTCCAGTTACAGGGTCGCTACCTCGGTGACGTCGATGCCGACGACACGGTCGACGGCAACGACGCGTCGTCGATCGCGGCCGCCCTCGCATCGAACTCGACCGATTCGCTCACCGAGTACGCCGACGTGAACGACGACGGCGAGGTCTCTGCCATCGACGCGATGCAGACCCAACAGTACGCAGAAGGGAACAGAACGGCCGACTACTCCAACACGACGGACGAGGAGGAGGATAACTGATGACATCGAGAGAACTGCGTTCGTGGCTGCAGGCCGCGCTCGTCGCCGCTGTCGTCTGTGGGATGCTCGCAGCTGCGGTATCCGGCCCAGTCGGGGCACAGTCTTCGACAGTGGTCACGTTCAGCTCAGACAGCACCAGCTTCGAGGACTCGACGACGATGAAGCTGATGGCGACCAACGCACCGACGGACGATGGTGTCGGTGCGTACGAACTGACCCTGACGTACGACAGCGACGTGGTCGATGTCGACGTCTCGGGTACCGACCGCTTCGACGTCTCCACCGACACGGACGGGTCCAGCGGGGAGGTGACGATGACGGTCGTCGGGTACACCGGGGCCACGAACGCCTCGGGAGCGAACGTGACGCTCGCGACGGTGACCGTCACGTCGAAGGTCGATAGTGCCGATACGACGCTGTCTGTCGGCAGCATCGAGACGTTCGCCGACACCAACGGTGACCCCATCAGCCACAGCAACGACGCCAGCGTCGACCTCGGCGTCGAGAGTAGCGGTGGCAGCGGTGACAGCGGTGGTGCCGGCGGTGGCGGTGGCGGTCAGAGCGACGGTCCGGCCGGCACGGTCAAGATCAGCGACTGGTCGGTCTCGGACGAGACGGTCGCACCTGGCGAGCAGGTGACGATGACGGTCACCGTCTCGAACACCGCCGACGAGACGAAGACCATCACGCCTGCGCTCTACGTCGACGGCGAACTCATCGAGGGCAAGCGGGTGTCGGTGCTGAAGGGCACGGAGCGGACCGTGAACTTCACCTATCGGTTCGAGGAGACCGGCACGCACAGCCTGAGCCCGGACGGACAGGATTTCAAATTCGTCACCGTCGAAGGTGCGGGCGAAACCTCGACTGCGCCACCGTCGACGACACAGACCCAGACGCCTACGCCGACTGAAACCGACGAGCAAGCCGAGACGACTGCCGGAACGGTGGCATCGGACGATGAATCGACGGGTTCACCAGAACCGACGGATACGACCGAATCAGGAGCGTCGAGCGGGGGTATCCCAGGGTTCACCACGACGGCCGCGATGGTGGCACTGCTGAGTGTCGCGTTCCTGGCCCGCTCACGGGTTGAGTAACCTCCGTCCTCTGGTTTCCTCGTTGTACCCAGCGTGGCAGCCGACACCTGGGCATGGCTCAGAGCCGGCTCGTCGGTGTCGCGCGACTGCGCACGAGTTGCTCACCTGCGTGTCGCCTCGCACGCGGCGCACACACGCGCCTGAAAGGGTGTCTTTTTAGGGCCCGATTTCGTACCCTGACTCAACATGTTCAAGGCCATCGTGAGCGCGGAGACGCTCAAGACGACGCTCGATTCCGTGAGCGTCCTGGTGGACGAGTGTAAGATCCACCTGAACGACGACGGGCTGGAGATTCGTGCCGTGGACCCGGCGAACGTCGGGATGGTCGACCTGCGGCTCTCTGCCAGCGCGTTCGAGTCCTACGAGGCGGACGGCGGCATCATCGGCGTCAACCTCTCGCGACTCGAAGACATCGCCGGCATGGCGGACTCGGGCCAGCTGGTCGAACTCGAACTCGACGAGGAGACGCGCAAGCTCCACATCCAGATAGAGGGCCTGGAGTACACGCTCGCGCTCATCGACCCGGACTCCATCCGCAAGGAGCCGGACATCCCGGACCTCGACCTCCCGGCGTCGGTGAAGATCGAGGGCAAGGACATCAACCGCGCCGTCAAGGCCGCGGACATGGTCTCCGACCACATCGCGCTGGGCGTCGATTCGGACGCCGGCCTGTTCTACGTCGACGCGGAGGGCGACACCGACGACGTCCACCTCGAACTCGACGAGACGGACCTCATCGACCTGCAGGCGGGCGAGGCCCACTCCCTGTTCAGTCTGGACTACCTCAAGGACATGGACAAGGCCATCCCGAAGGACGGCGAGGTCACGCTCGAACTCGGCGAGGAGTTCCCGGTCAAGCTCTACTTCGACATCGCCGAGGGCCAGGGAACGGTCCTGTTCGTGCTCGCACCGCGCATCCAGAGCGACTGAGACCGAGATCTCTCACTTCTCTCTCGTTTCCCACGCCGCGTAGCCGAGCGCGGCGGCGACCGGACACACCAGGCTCCCGACCGCGAGCAGCAGCGCTGGCGAGAGCGACCACGTCGGGAGGATGGCGAGGCCGCCGACGATGGCCGCCGCGATCGCTCCAGTGAGCAGCGCGATCTCGGTATCGCCACCGCCGAGGGCAACCCCGGCGACGAAGGCGTGGCCCGCGGCGAGGAGGGTCCCACCCATGGCGAGCAGCACGGACCAGTTGCCGACGAGCGCGAAGTAGGCGAGTATCGGGACGATAGAGACGACGACCGGCCAGCCGTAGCGGCGGAGGTTCGCGACGACGGGGGCGTACCGGTCGGTCGATGACTCGGTCGCAGTCATTGCCTGCAGTTGGGAAGGTGGTGTGAAAAACGTGCCGTGGTCGGGCGGTTCCGCGCGTCAGAGGCTGCGGTCGATGACCGCCTTGGCCTCCCGCGCTGCCTGTTTCCAGCCGTAGCCGGCCTCGAACACGTGTCGCTTCGAGTCGACGAGGTCCTCGGGCGTCTCCTCGGCGAAGCCGCCGCGTCGCCAGGTCCCCGACTCGTCGAGCCACTCCAGCACCTGTTCGCGGGTCTCCTCCCACGTCAGGCCGACCATCTCGTAGTAGGCCACCATGGCGAACACGCTGTTGTCGTGACAGCCGGGCACCGAGCCCTTCTCGTAGATGGTCTTCACGGGTTCGTACTGCGGCTTCGTGAGTCTATCCCGGTACTCGTCGGGGTCCAGCAGTTCGAGGCGGTCACGGCGCTCCTCGACGCGCTGGACGTTGCGCAGGTACCGCAGCGCGCCGTGGTGCAGGCGGTCCCAGTCGGCGAACTCGTCGACGGCGTCGCGGAGCTCGTCTTCGCCGGTGACGCCGCTGGAGAGGACCGAAAGCAGGTCCGCGTAGGCCTTTTCGACGTCGTGCCACTCGACGCCGGCGAACTCGCAGTCCGGGTCGTGGAGGTCGTTCGTGCTCCGACAGTCCGGACAGGGGTACTCGAAGTGACGCGCCACTGGTCGCAAAAGCGGGAGGCGAAACAAAGAGCCTACTGGTTCGTCGATGGGTTTATTTCGAAGAGCGAGGTGACAGCTAGAATAGATGCACGTCCGCTACTTCCGCTACCTCGGTGTCCTCCTCCTGTTGATTCCGACGGTGTACCTGGCCGTCTTCGGGCTCGAACCACTCATGCACCTCGAAACCGGGGTCTGGCTCGGGTTCAGTGTCCTGTCGGGGGTCGCGTTCGTCCTCGCCGGGCTCGACCGTGGGCCGTACTCGACCCGGACGCGACTCGCGGTCGCCTACCTGCTCGCCGGGGTCGGAGCCGGGTCGAATCTGGTGGCTGTCCTCGTCACCGGGGACTGGGGCGGTGCGGACGCCTTCGCGGTCACCATGGGTGTGACGGCGCTCTGTTTCCTGTACTTCGCGTACGCCATCGGGACCGACAACGGGGCCTTCGAGTTCGACTTCGAGGCGTGAGTCTCCCCGGCCGACTGGTCATATCGCCGAAACGTGTCAATCAATGCCCCACGTTACTTATCGTTCCCAGTACTGTTCGGGACGTATGCGCCAACGTGTGTTCCTCCCCCTCGGGAGCATACTGCTTCTGGCATCGCTCTGGCTCACGCTCACGGTCGGGACCGACTGGCACGCCCATCCGGCGGTCGGGGTCCCGGTCGCCCTGCTCGTCGTCACGGCGATCTCGCTCGGCCTCATCGGGGTCGACTCCCTCCAGTACGACCCGGCACAGCTCCTGCTCCTCGCGCTAGTGAGCGCCGGCACGGCCATGGCGTCGAACCCGTTCCTCGCGGTCGCGACACAGACACCCGCCGACGCGTTCGGCCCGGTCGCGGCGCTCCTCGTCGGGGCGCTCGCACTCTACCTGGCGGCGGTCTCGGTCGCCATCGAGCCGAACAGCGTCGTGGTCGGAGCCTGAAGCCTGCCGAACCCGCTCTCTCCTACTCGCGTACGAACCCCACCAACAGCCCCAGCACCGGCAGGAGCAACAGCCCGCCCACGATGAACGGGACCCAGTGGAACGCGAAGGCGTACAGGCCCGCCATCGCCGGCGGTCCCACCGTTCGCCCGAGGCTCCCGGCACCCTGGGTCACCCCGAACGCGCTGCCCTGGGACTCCGCGCTCGCCGACTTCGACACCAGCGCGCCCAGGGCCGCATTGAGCAGTCCGTTCCCGAACGAGAGCAGCGGCAGGACGAGCACGACCGCGAGTGCGCCCGCTGGCAGTGGCCCGAGGGTCGGCAGGAGCGTCCCAAGCGTCGGCGCGAACGGGATGCTCGCGACGCCGAGGGCCAGCGCCGACCCGCCCAGGACCGCCATGCGTTCGTCGCCGAGGCGCTTCGAGACCTTGCCGACGAGGCCGGCCTGCACGATGACGCCGAGCACGCCCACGTAGGTCATAAACAGCGCGGCCTGCTCGGACTCGTAGCCGAAGGTGTCCGCGAGCCACGGGATGAACGCGATGGTGACGCCCGAGAACGCGACCGAGACGAGGAAGAAGGCGAGGACCAGTCCGCGTAAATCCGGGTCGGCCAGCGCGTTGCGGAACTGCCCGACCAGCGTCTGCCGTTCGCCCGCGGTCCGCAACCGGTCGGGTTCGGGCAGGAACGCCAGCGCGACCACGACACCCAGCAGCGACATCCCGGCTGCCGCGAAGCTCGGGATGGAGAACTGGGTCGCCGGCACCGCCGCCGGGAGCACGTCCCGCGCCACGGCCAGCACCGGGTCGCTGGCGAAGAATCCGCCGAGGGCCGGCCCGAAGATGAACCCCAGCGCGAACGATGCGCCGAGGATGCCCAGCGCCTTCGCCCGCTCCGCCGGGGGCGTCACGTCCGCGACGTACGCCTGCGCGGTCGCGATGTTCCCGCCCATCGCCCCGGCGAGCATCCGTGCCAGGAACAACACCCAGAGCGCGCCCGCCAGCCCGAAGATGACCCAGGCGACGACACTGCCGAGGAGGGAGAGGACCAGGACCGGTCGCCGCCCGCGCTGGTCGGACAGCCGCCCGAGCCACGGCGCGGCCAGGAACTGCATGATGGAGTACGAGGCCGCGAGCAGCCCGATGAAGAAGTCCGACACCGCGAACGACCGCACGTAGAACGGCAGGATGGGGATGACGATGCCGAAGCCCACGAGGTCGAGGAAGACCACGAGGACGACCACCGCCATGGCGCGCTTGCGGGGTATCTCCGTGGGGTCCGGGACCGCCTCCTGCGCGTGGGTCGCCGCCATTTGGTTGGGCGTCGCAGGGTGGCAGGTTAGGTGTTGGGTTGCTGTCGGTCGTTCGACGGGGCGGTTCCCACTGCCATCGGCGCGAGCACGCTGCTCGTCGAACCAGACGACAATGACGATTCTCGCGTCCGAGAGACGCACACCACGACCGACTCGAAAAACGAGGTATCACACCGACGAACTCACGACCGCCAGGTCAGACAGGTCGCGGCCCAGGTGTACCCCGTGCCAGCAGCCAGGAACAGCACTGAATCCCCACTCGCTACCAGCCCGCGGTCCAGCCCTTCCGACAGGGCCAGAATCTGGTCGGCGGACTGGACGTGGCCGTAGTCGTCGAGGTAGTAGCTCTCCGAGCCGGGGTCACACCCCAGTTCTTCACACACCAGCTCGTGGAACGACCGCTTCATGTGCGTCAGCGCGACGAAATCAACGTCCTCGATTCCCGAGCGTGCCATCGCCGTCTCGGCGACCTCGTGGAAGTTCGGCAGGCTGACCTCGGCGAGACGTTCCTTCATGCCCTGCTGGTCGGGCACGTCGAGTGTGTGCAGGCCGTGCTGGACCGTCTCGGCGCTGGCGGGGCGGGCCGAGCCACCGGCAGGCATCACCACGTCGCGGGAGAACGAGCCGTCGGTGATTGCGGCGCTCTCGTGGACGCGGGCGCGGACCTGCCCCGGTTCAGCAGCCGACTCCAGCACCATCGCGCTGGCCCCGGAGCCGAAGTTGAACATGAACGACGACCGCTCGTTGTCGTAGTCGATGAGGTCCTCCTCGCGGCTGGCCGTCACGAGCAGGGCGATGTCGACGTGGTCGGCGAGCAGTTGCGCTCTGACCTGCCGGATGGCGATGGGCGCGCCGGCACAGAGCGAGTAGCTCTCGGTTGCGAACGCGTCCGAACAGCCGAGACGCTCGGCGATGTCGGCGGCGGCCGACCAGACGACGTGGTCCTTGTACTCGCTGCCGTGGTACAGCACGAGGTCCACCTCGTCCGGGTCCACCCCGGCATCCGCGAGCGCCTCTCGGCCCGCCTCCACACACATGTCGCTGCAGTGGTCCGCCTCCGCCGGGCAGACGTGCTTCCGGCGCAGGCCCATCTTCTCGGTGACCACGTCCTCGGGAATCCCGCTCCGCTCGGCGATTTCCGCGCCAGAAACGGTCTGGTCGGGAACGTAGGTCCCGAACCCGGTGAGGGCGACTGCCCCTGCGTACTCCTCCCGGCTCACTTCAGGTACCTCTGGAGGTGCGCCGGCAGTCGCTTCGCGACCGTCCCGCCGAGGCGAACCCGGAGCGTCCCGAGCAGGCCGTGCGGGACGTAGAGGACGAACACGACGAACAGCAGGCCGATGTAGAGGCCGGCCCGCCCGTTCAGGAACACCTCGATGCCCTCACCGACGGTGAAGCCGTTCCAGAGCACCGTGTCGAGGGTACCCTGACCGAGGGTCTCGCGGAGGTAGGGTAGCAGGCCACCACCCTCCTTCGAGAGGAACTCGTGCAGCCCCTCGTGGAAGAGGCGACCGAACAGCGGCCCGGCGAGGGTGCCGAACCCGCCGATGATAGAGGCCAGGAGGGCGTCACCCGCCGCGAGGAAGTAGAAGGAGTTCTCGGGCGCGACCGAGCCCTTGAACCCGGCGAGCAGGCCGCCGCCGATGGCCCCGAAGAACCCGGAGATGGCGAACGCGCCCATCTTGACCTTGAAGGTGTCGTAGCCGACGGCGCGGGCGCGCTCCTCGTTCTCGCGGATGGCGACCATCGCGCGGCCGAAGGGCGAGTGCAGGATGCGCTGCATCGCGAAGTAGCACACCACGACCACGAGACCGACCATGTAGTACGACACCTCGGTCGGGCCGAGGGCGATGGTGTGGCTGATGGGTGCCAGGAAGCCCAGTCCGGTGAGCTGGACGAAGTCCATCCCCCAGACGAACTGGTCGCCGAGCAGGCGGCCGATGCGCATGTTCAGCGCGTCGACGTAGGGCACGCCGATGGCGAAGCCCTCCTGGATAGCGGCCGAGACGCCGTCCTGGGGGCTGTCGGAGACGAAGTCCCAGTTCGAGAACAGCACGTAGAGAATCTGGGAGAACCCCAACGTGATCATCGCGAAGTACACCCCGGAGAGCCGGAACGACACCGCCCCGACGAGCAGGGCGAGCAGCGCCGCCAGGATACCGGCCACCACGAGACTCACCATGAACGGTGTCTCCGGTCCCAGAATCGGTATCTTCCCGTTCGCCACGAGGATGACGAAGTACGCGCCGAGGCCGTAGAAGGCCGCGTGGCCGAACGAGAGGTAGCCGGTGTAGCCGCTGATGAAGTCGAACGACATGGCGAACAGGCCGAAGTAGAACACCGTGACCATGGTGTCCACCCGCGGCAGGAACATCGCCATCTCGGCAGCGACCGGCGACTCCAGCAGGAAGGTGTAGACGAACGGGTACAGTCCCAGCAGCACGATGACCGCGAGGTGGACCGACTGCTCGCGGGCGTACTGGAGGAGGTAGTGTTCGTCCGCCTGTTCCGTGGTCTGTGTGGCCGAGCCGGACCGTGTGGACTCCCCTGCCGGGGACTCCGCGGTCGCGTCGCTAATGGCCACCCACCTCCTCGACGCCGTAGAGGCCCTGCGGTTTCACGACCAGCATCACCACCAGGATGAGGAATATCATCAGCTCCGGCAACGCGGAGAAGCTGACGATGTTGCTGGTGAACAGCTCGGTCGTGACCGCGTCGACGAAGCCGACGAGGATGCCCGCGACGACGGTGCCCCGGAAGGTCCCGAGGCCGCCGACGATGACGACGACGAACGCGGGTAACAGCACCTCGGCCCCGAGGCTGATGCTGGCGGCCCACGCCACGTCCCACATCAGCAGCGTCCCGGCGATACCGGTGACGCCGACGCCGATGCCGAAGACGACGGTGAACGCCTGCCGGATGTTGATGCCGAGCGCCTCGGCCATCTCGGTGTCCTCACTGCCGGCGCGGATGTAGAGGCCGTACCGGGTCTTCGTGAGGAACGCCCAGAGACCGGCGACGACGACGGCCCCGAAGACGATCTCGAACAGTTCGAGCCCCTGTACGCGCGCGCCGAGAACGAGGAAGCTGTTCTCCGGCGACAACAGCGCGGGCTTCGTGCCGAGGGCCTCCTGCCAGTCGGTCGACGGCTGGATGTCGTAGAACAGCAGCACCATCCGAAGCACCTCCTCGAGGACCAGGGTCACCCCGAAGGTGAGCAGTATCTGGTACAGCGGCGGCCGGTCGTACAGCGGCCGGATGAGCTTCACCTCGAGCAGGCTCCCGAAGCCGGTCAGGAGCGCGAACACGACGACGACCGCGACGAAGAACATCGCGAGGCGGGCGAGACCGCCGCTGGCTTGCGAGACGAGTGTCACCATCAGCAAGCCGCCGAGGTACGCCCCGATGGTCGTCAGGGAGCCGTGGGCGAAGTTGAGCACGCCCATCAGGCCGAAGATGAGGGTCAGCCCCGCGGCTATCATGATGTAGAGCGACGCCTTCGCCAGCCCGTCGAGCACGATGCCGACGAGCACGCCGAGGTCGAGGAAGTGGAGGACGGCGTCGACGAATGACACCATCGGAACCGCCCCGGTGGCGGTGGTGAGCGGACTCACGTCAGGTACCTCCGTATCTCCTCGTCGTCCGCACTGACGCCGTCGGTGGTATCGGTGTGGACGACCTGGCCGTTGTCCATCAGGTAGAACCGGTCGGCGAGGTCCATCGCCAGCGGGAAGTTCTGCTCGACGAGCAGCAGGGAGGCCTCCTCGGAGACCGCCCGAAGCGCCTGCGCGACGTTCTCGACGATCTGCGGGGCGAGCCCCTCGCTGGGTTCGTCCACGAGCAAGAGGTCGTTCTCACCCACGAGGCCACGGGCGATGGCGACCATCTGCTGCTGGCCGCCCGAGAGGTTCCCGGCCTTCTTCTCGCGGAACTCCACGAGGTCGGGGAACGCCGAGAACGCGGTGTCGAGGTGTGACTCGACGTCCTCACCGTCTTTGACCGCGACGCGGATGTTCTCCTCGACCGAGAGCTGTGAGAACATCCGGCGGTCCTCGGGAATCCAGCCCATGCCGGCGCGGGCGACCTCGTGGGTCGCCGTGCCGGTGACGTCCTCGCCGCGGAGGCGAACCGTCCCCTCGCGGGGCGGCGTGAGCTGGAGCGCGGTCCGGAGCGTCGTCGTCTTGCCGACGCCGTTCCGCCCGACGAGGGCGACCGTCTCACCGGGGTCGACGTGTAACGAGACGCCTTCGAGGATGTGGCTCTCGCCGTAGTAGGTGTGGACGTCGGACAGCTCGAGCAGATGACTCCCCCTGTCGCTCGAACGACTCCCCCCGTCGGTCGTGCTGTCCTGTCCACCCGTGCTGGACTCGCTCATACGGCACCCCCTCCGGTCCCGCCCGTCGCGCCGCTGTTCGAACTCGCGACGTGCTCGGCGTCGGCGTCGTAGCCGCCGAGGTACGCCTCCTGGACCGCCTCGTCCTCGCGGACGGCCTCGGGCTCACCGTCGGCGATGAGGCTGCCGCGATGGAGGACGGCGATGCGGTCGGCGAGGTCCATCACCACGTCCATGTTGTGCTCGACGAGCAGGACGGCGTGGTCGCCGGCCACGTCCCGGATGAGGTCGACGATGTCGCCGACGCTCTCGGAGGAGACGCCGGCGGCTGGTTCGTCCAGCAGGAGCACGTCGGGGTCGCCCGCGAGGGCGATACCGAGTTCGAGCTGGCGCTTCTCGCCGTGGCTGAGGTTCTGTGCGACCGTCTCCGTCTTCCCGCCCAGGCCGACCCGGTCGAGGATGGCCTCGGCCTCGTCGACGAACTCGGGGAACGCGTCGACGTTGCGCCAGAAGCGCACCGTCGCGTCGCTGTGGGCCTGTGCGGCCACGCGGACGTTCTCCAGGACCGTCGCGGTCGGGAAGACGTTCGTTATCTGGTACGAGCGGTGGAGCCCGACCGACGCGGTCTGGTCGGGCCCGTGGTCCGTGATGTCTCGCCAGTCGCCGTCGACGCGGAACTCGACGCGCCCCTCGGTGGGCGAGAGCGCCCCCGTGAGCAGGTTGAAGAACGTCGTCTTGCCGGCCCCGTTCGGGCCGATGAGCGCACAGCACTCGTCGTCCCCGAGCGCGAAGTCCACACCGTCGACTGCCGTCACACCGCCGAACCGTTTCGTCAGGCCGCTCGTCCTGAGCAGCTGTGCGGCCATCGGCCTACAGCGAGCACCCCATCTGGTCCGACCCTTCAGGGATGGTGACCTCGTCCGCGCTGACCCGGGCGACCGGGTCGCCGGGCATGATGGCTGCGCCCCAGTTGGACTTCCACTGGTCGCTGGTCGGCACCGGGTACGCGACCGTCATCTCGGAGCGTGCCTGCCCGTTGTACTCCTGGTAGGTGTAGCCGTCTGCTCCCTTCGGGGTGTCCGCGACGGTCATGCCCCGGAGCGCCTCCCGGATGTCGACGCCCTCGGTCGACCCCGATGTCTGGACGGCCTGATGTATCGAGGAGGCCGCGGTGAACGTCCCGGAGGTGAACAGGTCGGGCACCTTCCCGTACGCGCTGGTGTACATGTCGACGAAGGCGCTGTTGATCTCGTTGTCGTACTGGTTCCAGTGGTAGCGGGTGGTAAACGGCCCGACCTCGGCGTCCATGATCTTCTGTTCGGTCAGCGGCTTCCCGAGGATGTTCTGGAGGACAGACCCCACCACGGAGTTCGTGATCTCGGTGGCGAACCCACCGAAGACCCGCACGTCGTAGTTCGCGGCCGTGGTCATGAAGTTCGGCAGCGTCGCGACGGTGAACCCGCCGACGACGGCGTCTGCCCCCGAATCGACGGCGGCCTGGAACAGCCCGTCGAACTCGGAGTAGCCCTGCGGGACGAAGCGCTCGCCCGTGATGGTGATGCCGTTCGCCTCGAGCACGTTCCGGTAGTTGTTGACGACGGCCTTCCCGAAGGAGTAGTCCGCGCCCATCAGGAACACCTTCTCGATGTCGGTCTCCTTGGCGACGTAGGTCCCGCCGGAGCGGGCGTCCATCGCGGTGTTCTCGTTCGCGCGGAACACCTGGTTCGAGCAGGTGCTCTCGCTCGAGGTGATGTCCGCCGACGCCGCGGGCCCGGCGATGAACGGGATGTCGACCGCCGGGGTCTTCACGACCGTCTCGATGACGCGGGTCGCCGAGGCCGAGGAGGTACAGCCGAAGAGCACGTCGACCTCCTCGTTCTGGACGAAGTCGGTCGCGATGGTCTGGGACTGGTCCGCCGAGAAGCCGGTGTCCTTGAAGTGAAGTTCCCAGGTCACGTCACCGTCTTCGATGGTCCGGGTCCCGGTCTTCACGTCCGTCAGCGGGTCGGTGTCGGTCCGGTAGGCCAGCCCGGAGAGGAAGCCCCAGATGGACTGCATCCCGTAGTACTGGAGGTCGCCGGACATCGGTTGCATGATGCCGACCTTGACCGTCCCCGACGCCGACACGTCGGCCTGCGTCGTGGTCTTGGTCCCACCGCCACCGCCGCCGCCGTCGGTGGGGGTCGACCCGTCTGTCTCCGTTTCCTGTCCACCACTCGTACACCCGGCGAGGCCGCCGACCCCGAGTGCACCCAACGTTCCCAGCATTCGTCTTCGTGAGATGTCCACGCGCGACATGTTAAGGTCTATCGGGGAATATTAGGCAATAATTACAAGGTTAACATATCAACCTCTGCCGAGAACGGGCCGTACTCCGGCGGTCGCCGCTACTCGTCGAGTTCCGAGAGCGCGTCGACCACGCGCTCGACCATCTTCTGTTGACCACGCCGGAGGTTCTTCGACACCGCCGGTTTCGAGACGCCGAACTCGTCGGCGAGGTCGCCGAGCGTGGTCTCCCGGGGGCTCTCGAAGTACCCCTCGCTGGCGGCGGTCTCCAGGGTCTTTCGCTCCACGTCGGAGAGGTCGCGACAGCCGTCGATGAGCGACATGGCGGCACCCGCGTTCCGGACGATATCGTTCATCGAGGGGAGCGTGGTCGACTCCTGCTCGAGGACCTCGAACTCGTTGTGCTTCTCCAGTTCCGAGAGCGTGCCGTTCGCCCGCCCCTCGTCGTCGAACCCGACGTGCCACATCTCGCTGCCATCCTCGATGTAGAACGGGCCGGTGATGTAGCCGTCGTTGCGGCGAATGGTCGCCATCGCGTCGGTCTGTCCCATCACGGTCCGCAGGTGCGCGACGTTCTCCCGCTTGGCGAGCAGGTCGATGTCGTGCATCTGGCCGTGGTCTTGCAAGGCGTGCAGGCCGTTGTCGAGCGCGCCCCTGTCCGCTCCTTCGACGACCATCCGACACTCCAGCTCCTCCGCGACCGGGTTGAACTCCCAGTGAGCGGCCGCGAAGGCGACGTCGTGGTCCGCAGTGGTGTCGATGAACGGGCAGTCGTACTGCTCCATGTCCATCGAGATGTCTATCATGATAGTGTGTGACTAGTACACAGGCAACGGGCCGGGCGTTGATAAGGGTTTCCGTACTGGTATCTCCATTCCGGTTACTGCTTTCGATGGCAAGCCTGCGAGGACTTTTGCCGATACGGTCAGAAGGACAGATATGAGTTCGACAGCGCAGTTCGTCGGCGTCGACGGGAGTCCCGACGGATGGGTGGCGGTGCGGTACAGCGAGGACAGCTTCGAAGACGTCCAGCGATACGACGGGATTCAGGAGCTGTGGGAGGCAAACTCGGCGGCGGAGACGATTCTGGTCGATATCCCGATCGGGCTTGCCGAGGACGCGGCCGCGCGGGAGCCAGAGCAGGAGGCTCGGAACGTCCTCACGGGACGCACCAGCAGCGTGTTCAACGTCCCGATTCGTGGGGTGCTGGATATCGAGGATTACGACGAAGCCAACGAGGAGCAGAAGGACGAGATAGACAAGGGACTCCAGAAGCAGACGTTCAACATCACCCCGCGCATCCGCGAGGTGGACGCGTTGTTGACCGGGGATTCAGAGGCAACACAGGAGACGCTCCGTGAGTCTCACCCCGAAGTGTGCTTCTGGGCGTTCAACGAGAAATCTGCGATGCAGTTCTCGAAGACCGGCCAGCCGGCAGCCGCCTTCTGGGAGCGGGTTGCGGTCCTCGAAACCATCGACGACGATTTCACCGACCACCTCGCCGAAGCCGGAAAGACGATTGCTGCGTGGGAGACCCCCGAACTATCCAACGACGACCTGCTGGACGCCTTCGTGCTCGCGCTGACCGCGAGAGAGGGATTCGACGACTATCAGACGCTGCCAGAGGAACCAGTGGAAGACGACGAGGGTCTCAGCATGGAGATGGTGTACGCCCAGCCCGAGTCAGGGAACTGACTTTTTTCAAACACGGTCACCTACCGCCGGCCATGCACGCGCGAATCAGGTCGATATACGGCGGGTTCCTCCTCGCACTCGCCGCCTCGATGGCCGTTCTCGTCCCCGAAGCGCGGTCGGAGCCACTCACCGCGCTCTACGTCCTCCTGTTCGGCCTCGCCGGTGTGCTGTATCTGGCGAGCAGTCACCCCCCGGCAGGGGTTGACCGATTCCAGTTCCGGGGTGCCGGCGAGGTGAGTCTCGGACTGGCCTTCTTCGTCATGGTGGTCGGTGGTACGTTCGGGCCGGACCCGTGGTGGGCAACTGCTGTTCTCGGCACGCTCGTCGGCGTCTCGATGGTGTGGATAGGCGTCCAGCGCGTCCGCGGCGTCGCCAGTCCCGGGGCGTCGTGGCCGTGGTGACCTACTCCCCGCCGAAGCGTTGCTTCACCGCTTCCCTGTCTATCTTCGACGGTCCAGAGGTCGGCATCTCGTCGACGAAGTCGAGGTGCCGGGGACGCTTGAACCGCGCCAGCTTCCCCGCCAGGAAGTCGGTCAACTCCTCCAGCGTGAGGCTCGCGTCGCCTTCGACGACGGCCTTGCCGACCTGGCCCCACTGCTCGTCGGGGACGGGAATCACGACCACCTCCTCGACCTTCGGGTGCTTCGCGACGACGTCCTCGACCTCGGCAGGGTAGACGTTCTCGCCGCCGGAGACGTACATGTTCTTCTTGCGACCCTCGATGTAGACGTAGCCCTCGTCGTCCCGGCGGGCGAGGTCGCCGGTGCTGACCCAGCCCGAACCGAACGTCTCCGTGGTCTCCTCGGGTGCGTTCCAGTACTCGCGGGCGGCGTGCGGACTCCTGATCTCGAGTTCGCCGATGTCGCCGTCGGGGACCGCCTCGCCCTCGCTATCCACGATGCGGATATCCACGTGCATCGCGGGGACGCCGACGCTGTCGGCCTTCTCGTGAGGCCAGCCGTCGGGCATGGCGAAGTTGTTCGGGCCGCACTCGGTGAGGCCGTAGCCCTGCGAGAGGTCGACGCCGCGGGACCACCACTCCTCCATGACGGTCTCGCGGCAGGGGCCACCGCCCGACTTCGCGAACCGGAGCGTCGAGAGGTCGGCGGTCTCCCAGCCGTCGGCCTGGGTCATCATCCGCAGGACCGCGGGGACCGCCACGAGGACGGTCGCGTCGCGCTCGTCGACGATTCTGAGTACCTCTTCGGGGTCGAACTCGCGGGCGATGACGACCTCTGCACCGAGGTGGAAGAGGGGGACGGTGAGGACGTTCCAGCCGCCGGTGTGGAACATCGGGAACACCATCGGGGTCACGTCCTCGGGGCGCAGTCCCCACGCCGTGATGGTGTTGAACGAGTTCCAGACGATGCTCCCGTGCGTGATGACGGTCTCCTTGGGCGTGCCGGTCGACCCGCCGGTGTGCAGGAACAGGTGCGGGTCGTCCATCGACAGGTCGGCGGTCTCGACCGGTGAGTCGTCGTCGGGACGGGCGTCGACCAGTCCCGGGAACTCCGAGTCGCCCAGCCCCAGTACCGGCCCGTCGTAGTCGCACGCGTCGTGGGCGAGAGCCTCGGTCAGCAGGTCGTCGAAGGGACCGTCCACGACGACGAGGTCGGGCGCGACGTTCGCCAGCAACGCGGCCAGCTCCCGCTTCGCGAGGCGGTGTGAGAGGGGGGCGAGCACGCCGCCGGTCTTCCCCGTCGCGAAGAACAGGTCGACGAGTTCGGGGCGGTTGCGTGAGAGGACGACGACGCGCCCACCTGCGTCACCCGAGCCGGTCTCCGGCCGGCTTTCGACGCCGTACTCGCGGAGCAGTCGGGCGGTCCGGTTCGCGCGCCGGTCCAGCTCGGCGTAGGTGTACGCCTCGCCCGTCGTCGCGTCGCGCAGCCCCACTGCGTCGGGCGACAGGCTGGCGCGGCGCTCGGACCACGCGCCGACCCACTCGGCGGCGGTCGCGCTACGGTGCATCGGCCTCGAGGTGCTCGCGGATGGCCGCCGTCACGGCGTCGGCCGACTCGATGAAGAACAGGTGCGAGCCGTGGTCGTACAGGTCGAGGTCGCTCCCTGGCAGACGCTCGTGCAGCTGTCTCCCGTTCTCGACCGGGAGGACGCGGTCGGCGGTCCCGTGCAGGACCATGGTCGGTATGTCGAGTTCGTCCAGCCATGGCGTGCTGTCGAAGGCGGCGACCGCGCCGGCCTGTGCCAGCCGGGCTTCGGGTGGCGCGTCGGAGGTCAGCCGCCAGTCGATGATCTCCTCGACGAGGTCGTCGTTGTCCTCCCAGAAGTCGTCGGACATCGCGGGCTGCATCTTGTAGCGCAGCGCCTCGCGCTCGTCGTACTCCGGCGGGACGTTGAACATCCGTTCCTGGGTCTCCGGGGGCGTCGGGACCGCCTCCTCACCGCCGTGGGAGGTACACAGCAGGGTGAGGCTCTCGGCGCGATCGTAGTCGTGGGCGTACCGCTGGGCCGTCATTCCGCCCATGCTCGCACCGACGACGTGCGCCGAATCCACCTCTTCGGCGTCCAGCACGGTCTCCAGGTCGCTGGCGAACAGCTCGATGCTGTACCGTGGGTCGTCCCCCTCGGCACTCGGTTCGGGCACGTCCGAGTCGCCCGTTCCGCGGTTGTCGAAGACGATGGTCCGGTACTCGTCGAGCCGCCGTCGCTGGAAGCGCCACATCCAGCGCCCGTACCCGAGCCCCTCGCAGAAGGCGATGACGGGAGCGTCCGTCGGTCCGTCGACCTCGTAGGCGATATGAGTCTCGTCCTCGTCGTTTTTGACGCGTTCCATGCGGGTGGCAACGGCCGAGACGATAGAAAAGACCTCTCTTCACATGTTAACCTCCCACGATGGGGGCCGATCGCACTCGCTCGCCATCTCGACCGCTTCCGGGCGTGATTTCGAAGGTCGATGTCGCCTCCGGCTCACGAACCACGGCAATATTCCCGGCGAGGTTGATATGTTAACGCATAACTTATACCCTTTCAGGGTAAGGCTCCGGATATGGCAGTAGCTACGGTGGGTGATCTGGCGACTGCGACGATGACAGTAGAGACCGAAGATATCGAAGCCTACGCGGCTCTCGTCGGCGACGAGAACCCCATTCACATGGAGGAATCGTACGCCGAGGAGACGATGTTCGACGGACGCATTGCACACGGGATGCTCTCGGCCGGCGTCGTCAGCGCCGCCCTCGCCGACCTCCCGGGCGACGTTATCTATCTCTCACAGGACCTCCAGTTCCAGGCACCAGTTCAACCAGGTGACACGGTCGAAGCCACGGCCAAGGTCGTCGAGCAGGTCGGCGACGACAGGCTCCGCGTGACCACGACGGTCGACGTGGCTGAGACGACGGTGCTCGCGGGCGAAGCGGTCGTCATGTCCGTCCCCCACGAAACCCACGAAGCGGGCGTCGGCTCCGAGGCCGAAGCAGGCGCGGACTGACCCACACGACCGAAACGAACAGCTGCTTTCTGCTGACGGTCGCACCGGCGACCGTCGCGTTTATCCGCGCGCACCCGGAACTGACCCTCGATGGAGCGTCTTCACGCCCGGTATCCGTTCTTCGCGGCGGCCCGCGAGGCGGTCGACGAGGCGGCGGTCGACCTCGGCGAGTTGGTTGCTCGCGAGGACGACCCCGCGGTCGACCGTGCCATCGAGCGGGTCACGACGGCCCTGACGGAACACACGACCGGCGAGATGCGACGCGATAATCGGACCGAACTCCTCTCGTACCCGGTGGCGCGAGTGCTCGTCTCGCTGGTCGACGACCCGGTCGTCACGCAGACCTACGCGAAGGCGGAGGCCGCCACGGCCCACGAGCGCGTCCTCTCCGACCTCGATACGACGACCCAGCTCAAGTCCGCGAGCGGGAGCGACCTCACCGTCGAGCGACTGCTCCGCGAGTTCGACCTCGCGGGCGCGGTCCAGGAGGCAGACACCGGCTACCGCGTCTCTGTCGGCGCATACCTGCGGCTGACGGGTGACCTCGACGACGACGCCTGGCGGCTCCCCCGACGCAGTCTCGCCGACGGGACCGTTCCCGTGGGCCGCGACGAACTCCTCACGCTGCTCCGCGGCGCTATCGAGGAGCGAGTCATGCTCGGACTCCCGTTCCAGGTACCCGATGTCATCGCGGACCACCTCGTCGACGAGGTGGCGAGTATCGAGGACGTGCTCTCGGACCCCGCTCTCCCGACCTCGTTCGACACCGTCGACGCCAGCTCGTTCCCGCCGTGTATCGAGCACCTGCTCGAACGGGCGCAGGACGACGAGGACGAACTCGCGCCGCCGTCGTGGTTCACGCTCTGTGCGTTCTGTGCGACCGTCGGGATGGACCCCGAGGAGGTCGTGGCGGTGACCCGCGCCGTCGATGAGACGGCCGAGCGCATCCGCTACCAGATGGACAAGCTCGCGCGCGAGGACGGCGCTATCGAGTACCCGCCGGTCTCGTGTACGACCGTCCAGGCCTACGGCGACTGCGTGAACCAGGACGAGGTCTGTGCGGAGATATCGCATCCCCTGGCGTACTACGCGCAGAAGGGAGAGACTGCAGGCGATTGATTCGGGCGGCGGCCGCCCGGGTGTTACTCCTCGTCGAGGTCGAGCCAGTACTTGCGGGTGTACCCGATGACGGCCATCAGGACGACGAAGAAGGCGATCGCGTACGCGAGAATCTGACCGCCTTCCGAGGTGAGGACGCCATTGTCGCCGCCGTAGGTCATTCCGATGTAGACCATGATGCCGATGATGGTCACAACGGCCCCGGAGGAGACCACGACCTCTTTGAGTGTCTCCGAATCCATGTCGTTGCGTCGCGCTTCCCGCGGCCCGGACAAAAGCGTGTCGTAGTTACGCTACGGTGAACGTCGTCTCCGACATGTCGATGAAGGCTGTCTCGTAGCCCTCGTGACGGGCGGCCTGCGGCGGGATGGTCGGTCGAAGCGTCACCTCGTCACCGGATTCGATGGTCCCGACCGATGCGCCGTAGTGGTGGTGCAACTCGGGGTCGAACGTCGGAGTCAGGTCGCCGTCGAACACCGTCTCGCCGTCGCGGGTGACCGTCGCGGCCAGTCCCATCGAGGGGAGCACCATCCGGTTGTACGGGGACCGCGCGGACACCGCGAGGTAGGTTCCGTCGCCGAAGCGGTCGGCGTCGATGGCCTGCGTCGCCAGCACTGCGTCACCCGATTTCGGGGCATCGAGCGCGCGACCCGGGAGGTCCGCCTGGGCGGGCGCGACGCCGAGGGGCATCTGCATCTCCATCGGTGGGACGGCCTCGAGCGCGCCGGCGCGGTCCTCGGTGTTCTTGTACATGATCTGTTCTTTCTCGCCTTCGCTGTAGCTCAGGTCGAGCGTGACCGACGTTGACTCCCCGAACTTCCCCTCGAACGCGCCGGTGGTCTCGACGCCGGAGAGCCCGCCGATGGACACCTCGACATCGTAACTCGCGGTTCCCTCCAGCGGGAAGTTCGCACCGTAGTGAAAGCCCATCGGCTGGGAGAGCATCGCGTAGATGGTCTCCTCGGTGACGAGTTCGCCGTCTTTGGTGACCTCGATGCTCACGCCGGCGTCCGGGAGGACAACCTTGGTCTCGGGGTCCCAGACCGCGACCATCAGGTGGACTGCGTCGTCCGACTCGATGTCGACCAGCTCGGTCTCGGTCGCAGACACCGTCCAGAAGCGGTGCGGGTAGCTGTACATCAGCCCGACCGCGTAGTCGCCGCTCATCGTCATATCCTCCATCTGCATCCCCTCGACGTGGGTCGGGTAGTAGACCGCGGCGGGGCGGTCCGAGAGGACGGGCGGGACGCCAGCGGTCTGTGTCTCTAGCAGACCAGCACAGCCCGCGAGTCCTGCCGCGGTGGCGCTGGCCCCGGCCGCGAGGAACGTGCGTCGTCTCATGGTCGTCTCTCGGAACTTCGGGGAAAAGCGGCTTCTGGTTCTTCGGTCGAAATCGGCTGGTTCACGCGTCGAATCGTTCTACTGCGGGTTCGGTTCGGGGAGCGCGCGGTGGGCCCGCGGCGGGAGCAGGAAGTTACCACGGCGCTTGACGAACGTGTACTCGAGGATGCCGTTGTTGACGCGCTGGCGGATGGTCGGGTGCTTCGTCTGGTCGGTGCCGTTCATCGCCTCGCGGGTCTTCTCGAAGTCCGCGATGGAACGCTGGACCGCGAGGAAGTGCAGGCCGGCCTCGTCCCTGTCGGTCGAGTCGAAGTCCCGGCGGATGATGAGTGGGCTCCCGTCCTCGCGGGCGGCAGCCGTCTTCTGGGTGTGGCCGATCTTCCCGTAGTTCCTCGCATCGTCGTCGATGGACTCGACACAGCCGGCTTCCTCCACGCCGGAGGAGGTGCCGAGGTTGTCCCCTGCACCCTCGACCTTGCCCTCCTTGGCGTGGGCGGGACAGAACATCTTCGCGACGTTCTCCTCCCTGTCGTTCTCGGTGTACCAGTCGTCGAGACGCAGGCGGATGCGCGAGACGTGCTGGGTCGTCCCGCCGGCGAACGGGCCAGCCGGAATCGTCACGAAGTCCTCGCTGGCCTGGTTCTTCTTGAAGCCCGACTTGAAGCCCATGAACAGCGGCGACTCCTCGTCGATGTCCACGTCGTCGGGGATGCCGGCCACGTCCTGGTGCTCGGCGGGCAGGCCAGCGCCGACGAACCCGGTCCGGCGGCCGGGGAAGTCGTCCGGGAAGTCGAACACGTCGCCGAGGTGGGCGTCCATCTCGACACCGTTTGCTTCCTCGCGACTGCCCTTCAGGGTCTCCTCGGCTTCGAGGACGACCGAGCCGTGGTCGCTGGCGAGGTGGACGACCGCGTCGTTCGTGTCGAACTCGGGCTCCTCGAACGGCGAGAGCGCCTTCGGCTCGGCCATGCCTGCCGAGTCGGGCAGCTCGTCGTCGAACCGGGCGAAGTACGCCGGGGAGTAGCCGACCGTGAACAGCAGTCCCTCGTTCGACCACTCGAAGGCGCGTTCGAGGCTCTGGAGGGCGGCCTCGACCGTCTCGCGCTCGTCGCTACTCGGCGTCCCGTCGCCCGCGTAGTCGAGGGAGAGCAGGAGGTGGTGGCGCGGGGCGACGTCGTTGCCGTGGTCGTCGGTCGCGAGGAACTCGTTCCAGGTGTGCTGGCCGCGCGGGAGGCTCGTCGGGTCGTCGGTGCCCGTGGGAATCGCGGCGGCGTCGTCGCCGCTTCGCTCCCGGTCCAGGCAGGCGGCGAGGGCGGCCGTCCCGCCGATGGCGACGGCCGATTTGACGAACTCGCGGCGGGGGATTCCGCGGCTGTCGCGTGCTGTCATCGGCGTTCGCTAGGAACTGCCCCGCAAAAAACGGCGTGGTGCATGCGTCGAAAGGGCGAACAGGCGACACGTGGGCGTCGAGGCTGGTCTGGCGTCGGCACCCGAAGTCGTGTGGCGGCTGGTCGCGCACCCGCTGCCCGCCACACGGTTACTCGTCAGGACATGGCGGGGCTGGCCCCGTCCTCGTATAAAATCACTCCGCCAGCAGGTCGTCGACCAGCCGGGTGAACCGGTCCACCAGCCGAGCCGGCAGCGTCGGCGTCACGTCCGCGAGCAGGTCGCCGGTCCGTTCGGGGTCGGCGAGCACCAGCGTCACGCGGTTGCGCGAGTCGCGTTCCTTCTCGACGAGGCCTGCGTCACAGAGGTTGCCGAGGTGGTGTTCGAGCGTCGAGCGCGCCACACCCACGTCCTCGGCCACCGCTGCGGGACGCGAGGGCCCCGCCTCGATGAGGACAGCGAGGATGTCGCGGGTGGTCTCGCGGCGGACCAGCGCGATGGCGGCGCGCTCGAACGCGTCGTAGCCCGGCGGGAAGTAGTGGGTCCGGCCGAACAGCTCGTCGCGGAGAACCGAGTCGTCGGTGACCAGCGAGCGGACGTGGTACTGGACGTGGCCGGCCGCGAAGGGGAGCGACCGGACGAGTTCGTTGAAGTGGACGCCGGGCTGTGCTGCGATCTCGTGCTCGATGCGGGTGCGTGCGTCGGTCATGTGTCGTCGGTATCGCGTCCCTGCCGGATCTCGCGGGCGTACCACACCGCACCGACCACGAGCGCGGTCATCACCACGTCCAGGCCGTGTTCGGCGAGGTGGTGGTCGGCGTCGGTGAGCGGCCCCATCATGGCGAACCAGGCGACCAGCGACCGGCCCGCGATGGTGGCGAGCGCCAGCGCGACCAGCAGATACGGCCGCGAGCGCCGCCGGACGTACGCTGCCAGCCCGAGCCCGAGCAACAGCGCGGACCCGAGCCCGGCGAGGGTGAGGACGCCCAGCAGCAGCGGGCCGACCGTCGTACTGGCGTGCAGCGGTGCGAGCCCCGGCAGGGGTTCCATCGTGCTGCGCTAGCGGGTCCAGTCACCTGAACTGTTCGATTGTGTGGGCTGCACACAACCGATGGCCTTTGCGGGAGGAAAAGTGTCGAAGCGTGGGGTCTGAGGGCGCAATGGGCGGGAATACGGGTGAAAGACTTACGCTCGCCGAACCCGTACTTCAACTCGAAGCCGGACACCGGCATAGCCCACGCTCCGGCGGTGAATACGCATGACGCACACCAGAAGCACACCCGCGTCACAGAAGACGAACCTGCCCGTGCCCAGCGACGCCCATCTCGACGAGCGGTCGCGCCGCGCACGCGAAGAGCCGATGCTCGTCACCGCGTTCGGCGGCGACGTGTACGAGGTCGAGACCGAACCAGGCCATCGCTACCTCGCGAACGTCGTTGCAGGGCGCTGCACCTGTCCGGACCACCTGTTCCGCGACGCGCGCTGTAAGCACCTCCGCCGGGTCGCCATCGAGATAACCGAAGGGAGAGTCCCCCCGCCGGGCTACGTCGCGGTCCCCTGCGCGGTCTGTGCCGAGGAGGTGTTCGTCCGCACCGCCTCTGCCGACCCGCACCTCTGTCCGCGCCACCGGTTCCAGCGCGGGGACGTGGCGCGTGACCGCGAGACCGGGGGGCTGGTCCTCGTCGTGGCGGTCTCGAACCGTCGCGCGGACGAGGTCCGGATTCCCAGCCAGGACTGCACGGTCGCCGAGTACGCCACCAATCGGGCGTACCCGGCGAGCGACCCGGTCGTGAGCGCGGTGTACCCGGCGGTCCGGGTCACGAGTGGCGGGCCGGCCCCTGAGTCACTCCGCGTGTACTCGTTCCCCGTTTCGCGTCTCGTGCGCCCCGAATCCTGACTGCGGTCTGTTTCCAATTCACACGAAAACACGGCCTGAAACAGCGGATTCGCCTAGGTTTAGGCCAGCCGAAAAATCGTAACACCTTTTACCTTTAGGTCGGCCTAAATCGAGTATGAAGTTCGACCGACGTGAACTCCTGCGGACGCTCGGCGCGACAGCCGGCGCAGCCGCACTGGCCGGCTGTGGCGCGACCGACGGGAACCAGACCGACGAGACGTCACCGGAGACCGGCCAGTCCGGCGAGGACACGACCGACTCCGACGACGAGAACGAGAGCGACGGCGGGAGCGCCGCAGTCGGCGCGAACGTCGCCGTCGCAGCCCAGTGGAACGTCTACCGCGCCCGGCTGGCCGACGCGGTCGCCCTCGGCATCGCGGGCGACTTCTCCGGTGGCGCGTCCATCGCCGAGGACGTGTTCGCGAGCTTCGAGGGCGCGTCGGGCGAGTGGGGTGCCCACGAGCAGCTCGAACACACCAGTGAGTCCAGTTACGAGGGCTTCGAGGGCGCACTCGAGGCCCTGAAGGAGAGCCTCGAGTCCGAGTCACTCGCGACCGCGAAGCTCGACGCCCGTGACGGAAGCCAGGCGCTCCGGGCGGCCCAGGTCGAACTGGTCGGCGAGACAGCCACGCAGGCGCTCGACATGCAGCTCATGGGCGCGAACGCGGGCAACGTCCGGATGCTGGCTGGCGCTGGGCACTTCCAGGCGGCTGCAGCCGTCGCGGGCGAGGTTCTCGACGACTTCGAGGACGCCGCGGTCCACGACGCGCTCGAATCGGCCGACGAGGAGGCGTACAGTCTGTTCGAGAACGGCCTGAAGCAGGCCACCACCGCGGCGGAGTCCGAGGACGCGGCGACCGTCGAATCGAAGATCGACGCGGCGGTCGACGGCGCGGTCCAGGGTTCCTACGCGCTGGCCGAGGCCGAGACCACGGCCGGGGCGGGCCACCTCGCCACCATGCAGGCCCGCGGCTTCGATGCCGCCACCCTCGCCGGGCTGGGCGGCCCAGGCACGAACTTCGCCCACGCTGGCACCCTGACCACCTACCGCGCCCGCGCCGTCGACGCGGCGCGACTCGCCGCCGCCGGCGAGACCGAGGTCGCAGCCACGATAGCCGGCGACATCTACGCGCACTTCGAGGGGGCTCGCGCGCACGAAGGACTCGAACACGCCGACCACGAGGCCTACGAGGCGTTCGAGGGCGGCCTGGAATCTCTCAAAGAGGCCATCGAGAACGGTGACTCGGCCGGCATCGAGAGCGCCCTGGCCACCGTCGACGAGAGCCTCGTGACCGGCATCGGGAAGCTCGCGACCGGGACCGAGGCGGCTGTCCTCGAGGCCGCGTTCTTCCGCGCCCGCGTGGAGGACGCCATCCTGCAGTACGAATCCGGCGAGGCCAGCGCTGCGGCCGACAGCACGAGCGCCCTCTACGAGCGTTTCGAGAAAGACGAACTGGGCTTCCACGAGGCGTTCGAGCACGCCGACCACGAGGCGTACGAGTCCTTCGAGGGTCACCTCGAATCGCTCGGCGAGGCCTTCTCGAACGGTGACGACGCAGCCGTCGAGACCGAGGGCGAGGCGACGCTCTCGGTCCTGTTCGAGTTCGAGACGATGGTCGGCTCCACCACGCTGGTCTCGGTCGCCGAGGCGAGCTACATGACGGCGCTCGGCTTCGACGCCGCGACCCTCGCCACGGTCGGCGCGACCGACCGCGCGAAGGCGACCCTGCAGAGCGCCTACGAACACTTCGAGTCCGGCGCTGGCGGCTTCCACGAGGCACTGGAACACGCCGACCACGACCTCTACGAGTCCTTCGAGCACGAACTGGAGGGCGGCATCGAGGCCGTCGGCTCCGGCGGGGACGTGTACGCGAAGACGAAGGCGTTCAGCCAGCAGGCGCTCGACGCGATGTACACTCTCGTCGAGAGCGCCGGAAGCGGTGACTTCACCGCCGCCGCGGCGGGCATCGCCAGCGGGGTCTACGAGGACTTCGAGAACGCCGAGGTCCACGAACTGCTGGAGGAGGCTGACCACGCCGCCTACGAGACCTTCGAGCACGAACTTGAGGCGCTTGTCGAGGCGCTGGAGAACGGTGAAGCCGTCTCCTCGCACCTCTCCGCGTTCGCTGCCGCGACCCTGCGCGCCCAGTTCGCGGTCGTCGGTGCCGTCGACAAGGCACCCGTCGGCACCGGAAACGGCGGGAGCGAGGAAGGCGGCGAGACCGACCCCGAACTCACTGGTGGTCCCAACGTCCAGGACGGCGTCCCCGAGGACGCCGACCACGTCGTCGACATGAAGGCCGTCTCCTTCGAGCCCGCCGAACTCACCGTGAAGAAGGGCGACACGGTCGCCTGGAAGCACGTCGCCGGTGAGGCGCACTCCGTCACCGCGAAGGGCGACGCCATCCCCGAGGGTGCGTCCTTCTGGGCCTCCGGCGGCTTCGAGTCCCAGGACGCGGCCGAGACCGGCTGGGAGGAGGGCAAGGGTGCCGTCCAGTCCGGCCAGTCCTACGTCCACACGTTCGAGACGACCGGGACTCACGAGTACTACTGCATCCCGCACGCCGCGGCCGGGATGGCGGGTACGGTCGTCGTCGAGGAGTAAGCACGACACCGCCCCCCGACCGCTGACGCTGCCACTGTCCTCCCACCTGCCGCTGTCGTCCCATCCTTTTTACCAGAGAACGCGGCCACCCCCGGTGTGCCCCCACGAGCCACCGTCCGTGTCCCAGCGGTTGCGCGGTGAACACACGGACGGCCCGCGGTCACCGCCTGTCCGCCACCCTACAATCAGTCGACGCTATTCGTCGTAGTCGGTCAGACTGCGCTTTCGCGGGCCGCCGACGAACTCCTCGAAGTCGGTCCCGTCAGCGAGTGCCGTCTCCTTCTTCACCCGGTAGTTGCCCCCGTCGGTGACGTACAGGTCGGCCGGATGGAAGAAGTACCAGTCCTCACGGTCGAAGCGCACGCCGACGCGCGCCTTCGCGCCGAAGTTCTGTGCGAAAAAGAGCAGCGCTTCGATCTCCTCTCCATCGAGGTAGATGGGCCTCCCCGATGACGACTTCGCCTCGATCGCGTAGAACACGTCGCCGTTGCCGGCGAGGACGTCGGGGAGCTCGCGCTCGGTCGCGCTGCCACTCGCCGGCGCACGCATGACCGCGAACCCGGCCTCGTCGAGTTTGTTGACGAGCTCGCGTTCCATGCGGTCACCCTTCCGGTTCGAACTCATGTTCCCCTCTCGGAGACGGGGGATGATAAGTCGGGCGACCCGAGAATCGCGTTCAGGAACAGGAGTCAGTCGGCCGATTCCTCGTCGGTGTCGGCCTCGTCGGCCGCGTCCTCGCCACCGTCGGTTTCGGCCGTGGCTTCGACCGCCCTGTCCTCGTCCGGCTCGGCGTCGTCAGCACTCTCGGCCGCCGCCACCTCGTTCGCGTCGGCCTCGCCCTCGCCCTCGCCGGACGCCGAATCGCTCTGGTCCTCGGTGGTCTCGGTCTGCGGTGCCGCCGAGGTCGCGTTCTCATCGCCGTCGGCGATGCCGCTGGCCAGCCCGCCCGGCTGGAGATACCACCAGCCGCCCAGGATGACCGCGCCGAGGACGAACGAGCTGAGCGCCAGCGATGCCGACCCGGTCGCCGCGAGGACGAACGAGAGCAGGACGCCGCCGGAGCCGAGCCCCAGCAACAGGAGCGCTCGGATGCTGTTGTCGACCCGCTGGACGATGACGTCGTCGACGGTCCGCTCGGTGACGTACTCGTCTTCGAGCAGGTCGTGGAGCGCTGTGACGTCGTCGTCGGTCGACTCCCGGAGGTCAGACACGTCCGATTCGAGGGTCGACTGCATCTCCACCAGGTTCGCCTCCATGTCGTCACGGAGGTCGCCGGCTGCGGCCTCGCGTTCGCGCCGAACCGCCTCGAGGTCGTTCTCGAAGTCCTCGCGGGCGTCCTCGACGGTCGCTTCGAGGGCCGCTCTGAGTTCTTCGGTCGCTTCCTCGCGCTCCTCGCGGAGCGTCTCGAGACCGTCGTCGAGGGTGTCGACGCGGTCTTCGAGGTCGCGGAGCGCCGCGGCCCGCGCGGCGAGGTCGTCGAGTCGCGCGAGATCGCGTTCGGCCTCGGCCAGTCCCCGAACCGTCGCCGAGCGATGGTCGAGCGCGTCGACCTCCTCCGTGAGGGCCTCGAGGTCGTCGGCGCGAGCGGCGGCCTCGTTTAGCTCGGCCAGCCGGTCTTCGACGCCGTCGACGCGCGCGTCGGTCGCAGCGTCCTCGGCCAGCTGGTCGAGCTGGTCGGCCACGCTGTCGAGGCGGTCTGCCTCTGCCTTCGCGTCCTTGAGCGCCTGAACGGCCTCACGGATCACCGCGAGGTCCGTCTCGTCGGCCTTCTGGTCGGCGAGTGCGGCGAGGTCTGTGCGTGTCTGTTGCAGGTCAGCCGCGTCGGCTTTGAGGCCGTACACCTCGGTGATGCTCGATTCGAGGTCCTCGATGTCGCGTTCGAGCCGTTCGCGCTGCTGGCCTGCACGGTCGCGGAGCCGGTCGAGGAACGCGGCCGTCGACTCGGAGAGCTCCAGGTTGAGCTCCTGTGCGATGGCGTCGCGGTCCTCGTCGTCGACGCTGTCGGCGCGGAACTCGCGAGCGAGGTCCGCCGCGACGGTGCCCGTGCCCGTCGGGTCCGTCGCCCCGCTGTCGTCCGGCGATGGCTCGTCGTCTATCGAGACGTCGTCGAGGCTCGGTTCGTTGTCGTCGATACCCAGGTCGTCGACGCCCGAGAGGTCGAGGCCGGCACCGAACCCGTCGTCCCCGTCGCCACTGTCGTCGGTCTCGTCGACCGCGCTCTCGTCGGGCGCGGCGACTTCGTCCAGTGCGATGGGTTCGTCGCTGTCGGCCTCGGTCAGCTCGTCGAGCTCGAGTGCCTCCGCTGCGGCCTGCTCGACGGTCTCCGCAGTATCGTCGTCCGCGGCGTCGTCGTCGTTCGCCGCGAGGTCACCCTCGTTGTGAACGTCGAGCGTCGGGACCGCCTCCGAAGTGTCGTCGAGTGGTGCCGGCCCGTCCTCGTCCTCGGTGGAGACCGACAGTGTCGGTCGGCCGAGGAACGCCTCGGGGTCGTCGAGCGACGGCCGGCGGACGCCGTACACCGTCGTTACGGACTCGCCGGGGGCGAGCTGTCGTCTGTACGCGATCTCGTTCTCGTCGATGCGTCGCCAGTTCTCGGCCTCGAAATCCTCGTGAAAGCCCACGTCGTCTCCGGAGAGGTCGTCGGGAGTCTCGTCACGGAGTTCGAGCGTGACTGGCTCGTCACGCATCGACGCGATGTCGTAGTTCACGACGGGCACGGCGGCGCCACGCTCCGTCACCCACTTTCGAACGCGGACGCCGCGTTCGGCGACGTTCACTGCGTCACCGTCCGTCGGGGGCCAGTCCACCGCCTCCTCGTCAGTCGTAAGTTCGCTATCCTCCGTCACGCTGTCTGATGCTCAATCCGAATGCATTTCATGGTATCGGAAATTGTTGTAAAATTAAGGTTATTGGGGATTGAGGTGTGGGAAACCCAACCAGAGCGGGGAAAAATCGCCAGAAAGCGCGGTTCTTCTCAGTCGCTGGGAGTGACGATTCTGCCTACGTTCCGTGCTCCCAGGAGCCCATGTACTCGCGCTGTGCCTCGGTGAGCGAGTCGAACTCGACGCCCTCGGCCGCGAGCTTGATCTCGGCGACCTCCTTGTCGAGGTCGTCTGGGACCTCGTGGACGCCGGCGTCGTACTCGTCGCCGTTCTCGACGAGTTCCTCGACACAGACAGCCTGGATACCGAAGGACTGGTCCATGACCTCGACCGGGTGGCCGAGCGCGATGGGCGTCGCGAGGTTGACGAGGCGACCCTCGGCGAGGACGTTCAGACGGCGCCCGTCGGGCATCTCGTACGCCTGCACGCCGTCGCGGGCCTCGTAGCTGTCGACGGCCATGTCGTCGAGTTCGTCGAGCGCGATCTCGATGTCGAAGTGGCCGGCGTTGCTCAGCAGGACGCCGTCTTTCATCGACTCGAAGTGCTCGCCGGTGATGATGTCGCGGTTGCCGGTCGTCGTGATGAACACGTCACCGACCTCGGCAGCCTCGGCCATCGGCATCACGTCGTAGCCTTCCATGTGGGCTTCGAGGGCCCGGCGGGGCTCGACCTCGGTGACGATGACGTTCGCGTTCTGGCCCGCGGCCTTCTTCGCGACGCCCTTGCCACAGTAGCCGTAGCCACCGACGACGACGTTCTTGCCGGCCCACGAGAGGTTCGTGGTCATGGCGATGCTGGCCAGCGAGGACTCGCCGGTGCCGTGGACGTTGTCGAACAGCGTCTTCATCGGCGTGTCGTTGACCGCGAAGACGGGGTACTTCAGCTCGCCGTCGGCGTCCATCGCGCGCAGGCGGTGGACACCGGTCGTGGTCTCCTCGCAGCCGCCGACGATGGTCTCGATGAGTTCGGGGTAGTCCTCGTGGATGGCCGCGATCATGTCCATCCCGTCGTCGACCGTGATGGTCGGGTCGATGTCGATGACCGCCTTGATGGCCTCGTAGTACTCCTCGTCGTCGACGCCGCGCTTGGCGTAGCTCGTGATGTTCTCGTGGGTGTCGAGCGCCGCGCTCACGTCGTCGTGTGTCGAGAGCGGGTTGCAGCCGGTGATGGCGACCTCGGCACCACCGTCGGCGAGGAGTTCGACGAGGTTCGCCGTCTTCGCCTCGACGTGCATCGCCATACCGATGCGCTGGCCGGCGAAGGGCTGGTCTGTCTCGTAGTCCTCGCGGAGGGCTTCGAGGATGGGCATGTGCTGGCGAGCCCAGTCCATCTTGCGGCGGCCCTCTGTCTGGGCCGGCTCGGGGTCGTCGAGTTGTTCCGTGATGGTCGGATACGTGCTCATGCCTGCGACCATGGGAAGCGGGAGGAAAACGATACCGAAGTCGGAGCACTGCCCCCGTCCGCGGGTTCCGGTGAACCGTCGGTCCGTCCCGATGTGTGTAGGTGCTCCGTTTTTTATCCCGGCCCGGCGACCTGCCGCCAATGCAGTTCTCGGACGAGCAGCGACGACTGCTCGGGGTCGGTAGCATCCTGAGCATCTGTGTGGCAATCCTGGCGATCCAGATTCGAAGCGTCCTGACGGACTCCTGGGCCGGTGAGCCACTGCTCTCGGCATCGCTGGAGGTCGCGTTCCCGGCCCTGTTGACGCTCGCCGTCGCCGGGGCCGCCATCTGGTCCCTGTTCGCGGACTGGCCGGCTAATCGGGTCCTCCACATCGCCCGCTGGACGTTCGTCGCCGTCGTGGTCGCGGTCGCGCTCGAATCGTGGGTTCTCGGGGTCCACGTGTTCCTGCAGGACCAGACCGCCTCGTACGTCACCGTCACGAACACCGTCCTGCTCGGCCTGGTGGCCGGCGGTGGCGTCGGGGTGTACAGCGCGAGACAGCGCGAGGGCCAGCGCGAACTGACCCAGAGCGAGCAGCGGTACCGGTCGTTGACCGAGGACGTCCTCGACAGTTCCGACGTGGGGCTGTTCATCCTCGACTCCGACCTCAACGTAGTCTGGGTCAACGAGGCGACCGAGCGGTACTTCGACCTGGAACGGGAGTCGGTCATCGGGCGCGATGCCCGGACGCTCGTCGACGAGCACCTCAAGCACCAGTTCGACCAGCCCGAGCGCTTCGCCGAGCAGGTCACCGCCGCGTACGACGACAACACCGGCGAGGAGCAGTTCGAGTGCCACGTCGTCGGCGACGGCGACGAGGGACGATGGCTGGAACACTCCAGTCATCCCATCGAGTCCGGCCTGTACCGGGGTGGTCGCATCGAACACTACACCGATATCACCGAGCGCAAGCGGACGAACGACCGGCTCGAAGCCCGCGAACAGACGCTTCGCCGGCTGCACGATGTGCTGCTCGACCGGTCGACTCCCCTCGAGGACCGCACTGACGAACTCCTCGACCTCGGGCTTGAGATGCTCGACGTGGAGCACGCGGTGTTCGCACAGGTCTCCGACGACGAGGTGTTCGTCAAGTCGGTGCGAACCGAGATACCCGTCGACGTCCAGGAGGGGTACGCCATCTCCATCGACGGGACCTACGCGAAACGCGTGGTCGAGAGCAACGAACTCCGGTACGCGACCCACGTCTCCAAGGAGTGGCCCGAGTTCACCGAGTCGCGGTCCTACCAGGAGTACGGGCTGGAGTACTACGTCGGCGTCCCGGTCAGGGTCGAAGACGATCTGGACGGTGTCCTCGCGTTCGGGGACTCCGAGCCCCGCGAAGAGACGGCCGAGTGGGAACTCGCGCTCCTGGATATCATGGCGAACTCGCTGGCGCACGAACTGGAACATCGCCGCAACGAACGTCGGCGTGAGCAGGAACTCCAGGAGACCCGCGAGCAGTTCGAGTCGCTGGTCGAGGACGTCGAGGATTACGCCATCTTCCGGCTCAGCCCTGATGGGCACGTCGAGAGCTGGAACCGCGGGGCAGAGGACATCAAGGGGTACAGCGAAGCGGAGATCATCGGCGAACACGTCAGCTCGTTCCACACCGAGGAAGACCGCGAGGCTGACCGTCCGGGGACCCTCCTCCGGCGGGCGGCCGAGAAGGGCCGTGCCATCGACGAGGGGTGGCGTGTTCGCAAGGACGGCTCGCGCTTCTGGGCGAACGTCGTCATCACGGCCCTCCAGGACGACGACGGCGAGCTTCGCGGGTTCCTGAAGGTCACCCGGGACATCACCGAGCGCCGCGAGCGCGAACAGCAGATCGAACACGAGCGCGAGCGCCTGGAGTTCATGAACCGCATCATCCGCCACAACCTGCTCAACGGGATGAACGTGGTCGATGCGCGGGCGAGACTACTCGAAGGGCACGTCGATGAGGAGATGGCGACCCACCTCGGTACGATCCAGGCCCGTATCGCGGACATGATCGACCTCATCGAGACGATGCGGGCGTTCATGCGGGCCATCGTCGAAGGGAAGGAGCACGACCCCGAGCCGATGGCACTGGATACGGTCCTCGACGCCGAGATGGAGAAGGCGGCCGACGCGTACGACCACTCCCGGTTCGAATGGGAATCGTTCCCCTCGGTCGAGGTGCTGGCCGACGACCTCCTCCCGGAGGTGTTCGAGAACCTGCTGACGAACGCGGTCCAGCACAACGATAAGGAGACGCCCGTCGTCGAGGTCCGGACCGAGGTGACCGCGGAGACGGTCGCAGTCGAGGTCCGCGACAACGGCCCCGGTATCGACGAGGAGCTCAGGGACGCCGTCTTCGAGAAGGGCCGCAAAGGGTTCGACAGCCCGGGAACCGGCTTCGGCCTGTACCTCGTGCGTGAGATAATCGACTCCTACGGCGGCCGAGTCGAGGCGGAGAACGCCCCCGACGGCGGAGCGGTGTTCACCGTCTACATGCCGCGGGTGGACTGACCCGGCTGGGCGCTCGGTTCTCGGAACGTCTCGGCGCGACACGGGAGAATCGGGAGTGCAGCCGCTCTGGGGGGATACTGGTCGAAAGGGAAGGGGAAGGGGGCCTCTGATTGCGCGTCCGAAACTTAGTCGAACGCGATGATGCTGAACTCCGAGACGAGTTGCTTGTCCGGTCCGTTACCGTTGTTGCCCTTCTCGTCGTCGTCATCCTCCTGACCGGGCGCGTCGTTCGACGAACCGCCCGAGCTGTTGGTGCCACCAGCGTTGTTAGCCTTGTCCTCCGGTGGTCCCTGGTCGCCGGTCTGGCCGGGTGCCTCGGTCGGCGGTCCGGCGTGGTCCGGCGCGTTACCCGGGTTGTGTGCAAGCACCCACGATGCGATGAGGCGACCCGGCGTCGAGACGTTGTCATCACCCGTGACCTCCTGGACGTACGAGGTGAGCTGTGCCGAGAACTCGTTCAGCGCGTCCTCGGAGCTCTCCGTCGAATTGGTGGAGTTGGTGGAGTTCGTGGTATTCGTGGTGTTGGTCGTGTTGGTCGTATTCGTCGTGTTGGTCGTGTTCGTCGTATTCGTGGTGTTGTCGTCGGTCGTGTTGTTGTCACCGACGAGGTCGCTGAGCGACGGGGTGCTCGTCTGCACCGTCGTCTCCGGCGACGCGGTCGCCGCTGCGGGGGCGACCATCGCCACGAGCAGCATCAGCACGCCGAACACCGCGAGTGTCGTCTTGGAGCGCATCACGACCCAGGCTGAGACCACAGACACCATAAACCCGTACCGACGTTCACTTGGTTCAGTGGCTTTCCAGCGCCGTTCTCTGGTCGTTTAAACCGTTCAAAAACGGCTCTGGGAGTTTGTTTCTAAACTGTCAGGGTATTACTGAACCCAGCGTGCCGAACACCCATGACGCCACCGAACCGGTGATTTCCGACGGAAAAGGGTTGCCGGCCGGTTCAGGCGCGGTCGACCAGCGCGGTCGCGTGCTCCTGCGCGTCGGCTTTCACGCGGGCTTCGTCCAGCGTCAGCACCTCACGGTCGCGCATGAGGACCTCGCCGTCGCACATCGTGTGGCGGACGTCCGAGCCCGCGGCGGCGTAGACGAGGTGGCTCACGAGGTCGTGAGCGGGGGTCAGGTGCGCCGCGTCGAGGTCGAGTACGATCAGGTCGGCGGCCGCGCCGGGTTCGATGCGCCCGCCGGGGAGGTCGGCCGCGGCGGCGCTGCCCTCGGTCGCCATCCGGACGACAGCCTCGGCGGGGACCGCGCTGGCGTCGTCGGCCGCGAGCTTGCCGAGCATGGCCGCGTCGCGCATCTCGTCGAACATCGAGAGGTCGTTGTTCGAGGCCGCGCCGTCGGTACCCAGGCCGACGGTGACGCCCGCGTCGAGCATGTCCTGGACGGGGGCCATCCCGGAGGCGAGCTTCATGTTCGAGGCCGGGCAGTGGACGACCGCGGCACCGGTCTCGGCGAGCAGTTCGTGCTCGGTCGCGTCGGTGTGGACGCCGTGGGCGAGGAAGTCCTCGGGTGCGAGCAGGCCGTGTTCGCGGGCGTACTCGAGGGGACGCATCCCGTGCTCCTCGACGATGGGCGAGACCTCGTCGGCGGTCTCGTTGGCGTGGATGTGGACCGGGACACCGGCTTCCCGGGCCTGCGGGACGTACTCGTCGAGGAACTCGGTCGCGACCGTCGTCAGCGAGTGCGGCATGAACGCGGTCCGGACTCGGCCGTCGGCCGCGCCGTCGTACTCGCGGGCGACCCGGATGCTCTCGGCCGCATCGTCGTGGGCCGTGTCGGCTTCCTTCGCGATGGTGACGACGCCGTGGCCGACGCGAGCGCGCAGGCCGGCCTCGTCGATGGCGTCGACGATCTCGGGGACCTGGAAGTACATGTCCGCGAACGCCGTGGTGCCGGTCTTTATCATCTCCAGCATGCCGAGTTCGGTGCCGACGCGTACGTCCTCGGGGGTCAGCGCGGCCTCGGCCGGCCAGATATCCTCCTGGAGCCAGGCGTCGAGTTTCTTGTCGTCGGCGTACCCCCGGAGCAGGGTCATCGCGACGTGAGTGTGGGCGTTCACCAGTCCGGGCATGACGAGGCCGCCGGAGGCGTCGAGTTCGTCGTCACCGGTCAGCTCGTCGCCCAGCTCGACTATCTCGCCGCGCTCTGTGTCGACCAGCACGTCCGTCTCTCGAATCGTCAGGTCGGGCAGGAGCACTCGCCCGCCGCTGATGACGCGTTCCATGCCTCGCGGTTTTCCCCCCGGCGGCATGACTCCATCGGGACGGTTTTTCCGGTCGGCCGCCCAAGCATCGGGCATGTCCGCCGCCAGCGACCCCGCCGATACCGCCGCCGCCAGCGAGAGTGAGGTGGTCGACCCTCCCGCCGACTCGCCGCCCGCCCGTGACGACCCACCGTCGTGGACTACGGCTGCGCTTCGGCTCGCGTGGCGCGAGCACCGGCCCTACGTCGGCTTCTCGGTCGCGCTGTTTCTCGTCGGTATCGTCGTCGGCATCGGCATCTACAGCGCCGGCATCGACCTGTTCGCCGCGATGGGGCTGGAGTCGTTCGCGGACCTCCTCCCCGAGGACCCGACCGCGACGTTCGTCTTCCTGAACAACACGCGGGTGTTCTTCATCTTCATCTTCGGGGCGCTCACCGGTGGCCTGCTCACCCTCGTCGGCCTGCTGTTCAACGGGCTCCTCGTGGGGTACGTCGCCTCGCTCGCGGCGGCCCAGGCCGGCATCGGCTTCGTCCTGCTCGCGCTCGCCCCCCACGGGGTGCTCGAACTCCCGGCCCTGTTCGTCGCCAGCGCGGTCGGGTTCCGGGTCATCGGCGTCGTCGTAAGCTACGTCCTCGACCGGCGCGAGACCCTCTGGACCCGCGCCGAGGTGGAACGAACCCTGCTGCTCGTGCTGGTCGCGTGGGTCGCGCTGGGGGTCGCCGCCGTCATCGAGATGCACGTGACGACGTGGGTGCTGGAGCAGGTGTTCGGGACCTCGCCGGTGTGAACCGGCAAGTCACGAACAGAGGGAAAGGCAGTTCCCCCCTGACCGCGAACCCCCGGCAAATGCGAATCGCGGTGCCTAACAAGGGCCGGCTGCACGACCCGACCATCGACCTGCTGGAACGTGCGGGCCTCCACGTCGTCGACGGGGCGGACCGGAAGTTGTACGCCGACACCGTCGACCCGGACGTGTCGCTCCTGTTCGCCCGCGCCGCCGACATTCCTGAATATGTCGCCGACGGGGCGGCCGATCTGGGAATCACGGGGCTGGACCAGGTCTCCGAGGCCGGCGTCGAGATTGAAGACCTGCTGGACCTCGGCTTCGGACAGTGCCGCCTCGTCCTGGCCGCCCCGGAGGAGGACGACACCATCGAGACGCCCTACGACCTCGAAGGCAAGACCGTCGCGACGGAGTTCCCCCGAATCACGGAGAACTACTTCGCAGAGCGCGACATCCCGGTCGACATCGCTGAAGTGACGGGCGCGACCGAACTCACGCCCCACGTCGACATGGCCGACGCCATCGTCGACATCACGAGCACGGGCACGACCCTGCGGATGAACCGGCTGGGCATCATCGACGAGGTTCTCAAATCGTCGGTCCGACTGTTCGCCCGCCCGGACGTGGTGGATGAGGAGAAGGTCGACCAGATTCGGATGGCCCTGAACTCCGTGCTCACGGCCGACGGGAAGCGCTACCTGATGATGAACGCGCCCGAGGACAAACTCGACCGCATCCGGGAGGTCATCCCGGGGATGGGCGGTCCCACGGTCATGGACATCGCGGGCACCGACAAGGTGGCGGTCCACGCCGTCGTCGACGAGCGCGACATCTTCGAGACCATCAACAGGGTCAAACAGGAGGGTGCGAGCGACGTGCTCGTCACCGAGATAGAGCGCCTGGTCGAGTAATCTCTCTCTGTTCCTTACCGGCCGACCTGCGAGAACAGCACCTGCGCCACGCCGATAGCACCGACGACGACCGACTGGGTGACCAGGTTCTCGCTCGGAGTGTCCTGCTGGAGGAAGAGGACGATGGCGGCGACCACCGGGGCGAACCACACTGCCGCCAGAACCGGGTTGTCCAGAACCTGTGACGCGATGGCGACGGCGACGCCGAGGACGACCAGCGCGGCGATGATGCCGTCACTGGGGTAGGTTCGCGTCGCGCCGACCGCGAAGATGACGACCGCCGCCAGCATGAACGAGAGCCCGCCGCGAGCGATACCGGTGCGCTGGGACTGTTCCATACCCGGTCTGGGGGCGTCTCTGGCAAAAACCCCGCTATGTCGGGCCGCCCCACCGACCCAGCTACGTCGGGGCGGTCGACAGCAGCGACACCAGGTTGAACAGCGTGAACCCGAGGATGACCGCGACCGTGTAGTGGATGACGGCGACGAACGCCGTCTCGCGGCGGTCGAGGTCGTACACCCAGTGGATGGCGAACGCGTCGAGCAACAGCAACACCGGAATCACGACCGCGGGGCCGCGGCGCTGGAGCAACAGCGAGACGCCGGCGAGCAGCGGCCCCACGACGAACGCGAGTTTGACCGGCACGCTGCCGAGGACGTTCCGGGCGGCGATGTGCAGCGTCACCGAGTAGAAGAGGGCTGCGAGGAGGAACGTGCCGAGGAACGCCACTGGCGAGCCGGTGGCTGGGTCGAGCTGTGCGGGAGTGAGCATACGGGTGGTTAGGGGGCCGTCGGTTTGTGCCCTACTATTCCAGCAGACCGAGGTCTTCGAGGCGCGAGACGATCTTGTCGACCGCGTGCTCGGCGTCGACGGGCTTCTTGCCGCCGGTGATGACGAGCTTCCCGGAGCCGAACAGGAGTGCGACGACCTTCGGCTCGTCGAGACGGTAGACGAGGCCGGGGAACTGCTCGGGCTCGTACTCGATGTTCTCGAGGCCGAGACCGATGGCGATGGCGTTCAGGTTGAGGTTCCGTCCGAGGTCCGCGCTCGTGACGATGTTCTGGACGACGATCTCGGGGTCGTCGTTCACCTGGATGTTCAGGTCGCGGAGCTTGTCGAAGACGATGCGGAGGCTCTCGTGGACGTCGTCGGTGCTCTTGGCACCTGTGCAGACGATCTTCCCGGAGCGGAAGATGAGCGCGGCGGATTTCGGGTCCTGCGTGCGGTAGACGAGTCCGGGGAACTGCTCGGGGTCGTAGTCCGCACCTTCGAGGTCCATGGCGACGCTCTGGAGGTCGAGCTCCTGGCCGATGCCGGTCGACGCGACCACGTTTTCGATATTGATGGTCTCCTTGGGGTCGGTCATATCTCGACTTAAAAGTCGTATTTAAGGTTTATAAAGGTTGGTGCCATGTGCGTACAGAGTCCAGAATCGAGGGACGTGAGAGCGCTTTTCAGGCGAAAAAGCACTGAATATTGCCGGTATAAGCGTGACTTGAAGGCTTTCAGCGGGGGGTCTGACAGGTCGCGCGCACATGAAGTCGGGTTTCCGGGGCGGCCGGCTCTCGCGCGCGCTCCGCGAGCGACCCGGGTCGCATCACAATCGTATTCAGTCACAGCCGAGTAGGGAGGAGCGTGTATCTGCTGGAACTCGGCGGCGAGGACGACGCCTTCGCCGCCCGCGAGGCCGCGAACGCGGCGACGGGCATCGAGCGCATCGCTGTCGGGCTCGCGACGGCCGGAAGCGTCGCGCCCGAACGGGTGCGTGGCCTCGCGTACACGCACCGGGCGAGTGACCTCGTCGGCCGGACCGACGCCGACATCGACAGTGCGGTCGCCCTGCTCACCGCGGCCGGTATCGACCGCGAGGGGACGGTCGCGGTGCGTGCCAGGGACGTGCGGGGCGAGACCGGTATCTCGACGAGCGACGCCGAGCGCGCGCTGGGGCAGGTCCTCGTCGACCGCGGCTTCGAGGTGGACCTCGACGACCCGGACCACGAACTGCGAGCGATCTTCGCGCCGCTGGACGAGGACGAGACCGAGGTGGTCGAGACCGGTGCCGGGGAGGCCGGGGTCTGCGCACTGGGCTGGCTCGCGGTCGAATCGACCCGGGACTTCGGCGACCGCATGCCCACCGACAAGCCGTTCTTCCAGCCCGGCAGCATGGACCCCCTTCTGGCGCGTGCCGTCGTCAACATTGCCGGGGCGGCCCCGGGCCAGCGCCTGCTCGACCCGATGTGTGGTACCGGCGGCGTCCTCGTCGAGGCAGGCCTCGTCGGCGCGGACGTGGTCGGGACCGACGCCCAGGAGAAGATGGTCAAGGGCGCGACGGAGAACCTCTCACACTTCCTCGATTCGCCAGAACACGCCGTGGACGACCCCGGCGACTGGGACGTCTGCCGAGGCGACGCGACCCGCCTTCCCCTGCGTGACGACGCGGTCGACGCGGTCATCTTCGACGCCCCGTACGGCCGGCAGTCGAAGATAGAGACCCACGCGCTGGACGACCTCGTCGCCGGCGCACTCACCGAGGCCCGCCGGGTGGCCGACCGGTGTGTCGTCGTCGCGGACCGCTCGTGGGTCACCCAGGCCCGCGACGCGGGCTGGACGGTCGAAGACACGTTCGAGCGCCGCGTGCACCGGTCGCTGACCCGGTACGTGGTCGTGCTGTCCTAGCCTGTTACTCCGGCGGCGTCCAGCTCGCCAGCGCCCGCTCCCGCCGCTGCTCGTCCTCCTGCCCCTCGACCGTCAGCTCCGGCACACCAGTCGGTTTTCCGTCCTCGCCCAGCGCCACGAACGTGAAGCAGGCGCTAGTCGTCTGCTCGCGCTCGCCCGACCGGGGGTTCTCCCGGAAGGCCCGGAGGAACACCCGCACGCTGCTCCGCCCCGCCTCGAAGACGTAGGACTCGATGAGCGCCGTCTCACCGACGGGAATCGGTCGTTCGAAGGAGAACTCGTCGACTGCGGCGGTGACGCAGGTCTTGCCCGCAAAGCGCATGGCCGACATCGCACCCACCTCGTCCATCCACTTCATCAGGTTCCCGCCGTGGACGGCCTCGTAGTTGTTCGCGTGGTTCGGCTGGACGCGCTGGCGATTCATGATGTACGTCTCGGAGAGCGTCGGCATACCTCCCTGTTCGCGTGACGACGGCAAGAGTCCTCGCAAGGGTTCAAATACCAGCACGAGCCGAAGACCGACGTGACCTGAGCGTCGCCGTCGCGCGGTCGAGGCAGGTGTGTGGCCAGCCCGCGACGGATTCGAGAGCGGCCACCTGTTCGCCACGCTACCGAGCCACTGCTCTGGTGCCCGAAAACACGATTCTCCGACTCACACGATTCTCCGACTCAGGCCGTCCCGCGCCCGAGCTCCGCCAGCAGGTGCGAGAGATGCACTCGGTCCGAGGTGCCCCCGCTCATGTCCACGTCGATCTCGCCGGCGAGCTCGTGGAGTCGCGCCAGCCGGTCGCCGTCGTAGCGCTTGCGAGCCACCCGCAGGACCGAGTCCAGCACCTCCTGGCCGCTGTAGCCTTCGTCGACGAGCAGGTCGTCAAGCGTGCTCCGGGCGTCCGTGAACTCGCCAGCTTCGGCGTCGTCCAGCATCGACTGGATGACGTCCTCGTCGCCGACCTCACCGATGGTCTCGTAGGCGGTCTGCATCGTCACCTCGCCCTCGTTCGTGTAGACCGTCTGCGTCGCCAGGATGGCCTCACGAAGGTCGCCGTCGGCGTAGCCAGCGACGTACTGCAGGCCGTCGTCCTCGTAGTCGACCCCCTCGGCTTCCACGATGGTCTGGAGGACGTCGACCGTCTCGGCGTTCGTCACGGCCCGGAGCGACACCGGGAAACAGCGCGACCGGATCGGCGGGATGAGCTTCGTCGGCTGGCGCGTACAGATGACGAACTGCGTCGTCCGGTGGTAGCGCTCCATCACCCGGCGCAGCGCCTGCTGGAAGTCGACGCGGATGTCCTCGGCGTTGTCCAGCACGACGGTCTTGTACGTGCCCGAGACCGGCGCGTAGCTCGCGGACTCCTTGAGGACGTGGTTGATCATGTCGCGCTTGGAGAGGTCGGACTTGCCGACGAGGAACGACTCGAAGCGCGGGTCGTTCTTGATCTCGGTCTTCGTCCGCCCGAAGAAGTCCGCGACGTTGATCTCCACGAGGTCGTTCTCGGGGTCGTCGTGGGACTCACGGGCGAGTGCGCGCACCGCCGCGGTCTTGCCACTCCCGGGTGGGCCGTGAAGGATGAGGTTCATCGGTTCCGAGACGGCCTTCTCGAGGTACTCACGAGCCTCGTCTTGCGGGAGGTCCGCGAGGTCCGGGGCGTGTACGTCGGTCCACAGCGGCGCGTCCATCACGCACCGCTATGAGC
Source organism: Haloarchaeobius pelagicus (assembly GCF_051207375.1). NCBI lineage: Archaea > Methanobacteriati > Methanobacteriota > Halobacteria > Halobacteriales > Halorubellaceae > Haloarchaeobius > Haloarchaeobius pelagicus. The sequence continues at coordinate 1,066,316 of NZ_JBPJZD010000002.1, forward strand.
GGGTCGGGTAAGAATCGGTCGGATTCCCGACCGCGGAGGGCGGGTCGCCGTTAGAAGAGGGCTGTGACTGCGGCGACGATGGCGTTGTTGCCGTTGCCGCCACCGTTGCCGTTGTTACCCGTTATCTTGCGTTCGAGCTCGGTCTCGGCGTCACCGTTCTCGACCTCTATCTCGAGGTCTTCGGCGTCCGGCACGTCGATGCTGAGCGTGCCGTCTGCGTCGGTCTGACCGGCTGCTTCACCGTTGACCGTCACGTTCGCGCCCTCGACGGGGCCGCTCGCGTTCGTGACCGTCAGGGTGACCGTCTCGCCAGCCTTGACCTGCCCCTGCAGTTCGGCGGTCAGCTCGGCGCTTTCGTCGTCGCTGTCGTCACCCGCGGCGCTTTCGTCGTCGACGTCGTCGATCTCGACCTGGTCAGCGGTACCGGACTCGCTGATGACCGGGCGGAGGACGTACTTGCCCGAGTTGCCGGCCTTGTGGATCATGATGTCGAAGACGAACTGGGTGTTCTCGCCTGCCTGGACGCTGAAGTCCTTCTTGATCTGGAGCTTCCCGCTGGGGAGCTTGACGTTCACCGTGTCGCCGTTCTTCAGCGTGCCTTCGACGTTGCTGACGTAGACGAACACCTTGTCGTAGTTCCCAGACTGGACCTGGAAGTCGGCGAGTTTCGAGGCGTTCGCGCCGCGCAGCTCGGTCAGGTCGACGGTCTTGCTGTCGACCTGGTGGGTCGTCCAGCCGTCTTCGGACTCGGCGTCGTCGGCTGCTGCGTCGTCAGACTCGGTTTCGGTCTCGTTGTCAGCCTCGGTTTCCGTCTCGGTTTCCGTCTCGTTGTCGGTCTCCGTGTCCTCTTGCTTCGCGTCGACGGACTGGTTCGTCATGGTGTCCGTCATCGTGTGCGTCGTCTCGTTCGGCTCCTCGACGGTCGTCGTGGTCGACGTATCCGTGGTGGTCGACGTGTCCGTCGTGGTGGTAGTCGTCGACGTGTTCGTCTCGGTCTCGGTCTCGTTCGCGTCCGACTCCGTGTCGTCGCCAGAGACGTCACCGGTCCGGTGCATGCCGACCTTCGTGATGGTCACGTTGAGGTGTTCGAAGTCATCGATCGCACCCGGGCGGTCGCTCACGTAGAAGGACATCGTGGCGTCGCCAGCGGAACCATCGGTTGCTGTACCGTCACTGTTCGGGGAAGCTGTCTGTGTGCCGTCGACTGTGGCACCCATGCAGCCGGCGGTCACGAGCAGGGCGGCCATCGCGAGTGCCGCCAGGACGTTTGATCGCGTCATTACACTGCCCTCTCCGTCTTCCGACCTGATAAACCGGTGACTCCGTTCCAGACCGTTCGGTTTATTCGGCGGATATCAGCAGTATTGAACGATATTGAACGGTTCTAGTTCTTATGTGAATCCTGTCACGGGGCCTGTTTCACGATTCGACACCGGTTTCACGCTTCCGGGCGGACGGGTTCGTATGTCGCTTCGCGTGACGTTCCTCGGGACCAGTGGGGCCGTACCGACGACCCAGCGCAACCCGTCGGCCATCTACTGCCAGCGCGAGGGTGAGGGGTTCCTGTTCGACTGTGCGGAGGGGACCCAGCGCCAGATGATGCGCTTCGGCACCGGCTTCGGTATCGACCACATCTTCGTCACGCACACGCACGGGGACCACGTCCTCGGGATTCCCGGCCTGCTCCAGACGATGGACTTCAACGAGCGCGACGAGGCGCTCGCCATCCACTGCCCGGCCGGTGAGCGCCGTCTCGTCGAGGGACTCGTCCAGGCGACCGGCAACCGGCCGTCGTTCCCGGTCCGGGTCCACGAGGTGAGCCCTGGCGATGTCGCCCTCGACCGTGACGAGTACGAGATTCGCGTCTTCGACGTGGAGCACCGCACGAATGCAGTGGGGTATGCGCTGGTCGAGGCCGACCGGAAGGGTCGGTTCGACCGGGAGCACGCGGAGGAACTGGGCGTGCCGGTCGGGCCGAAGTTCTCGAAACTCCACGAGGGAACCCCGGTCGAACTCGACGACGGTACCGTGGTCCACCCGGAAGAGGTCGTCGGGGACCCCCGTCCCGGCCGACGCTTCGTCTACACCGGCGACACGGAACCGGTGGGTGCGACGGCCGAGATAGCCGAGAACGCGGACCTGCTGGTCCACGACGCCACGTTCGCGGAGGACGGCCGCGAGCGCGCGGGCAAGACGGGCCACTCCACGGCGAAACAGGCCGCCGAACTCGCCCGTCGGGCCGGGGTCAAGCGCCTCGCGCTCACCCACATCTCCTCTCGCTACGCGAACGACGTAACGGCACACGAGGAAGAGGCGGAAGCGGTGTTCGACGGTGAGGTGTTCGTCCCGGAGGACGGCGACACCGTCGAGATTCCGTACCCGGAGAGCGAGTGACGGCAGTCGGGTAGTCGTCCGCATCGCGAAAACGGATGGTCGGCCCGGCGGTCGGCCTCGGTTGCGCCCTCTTCAGGTTGCGACGGTTACGGGTTCGACCGGCCCACCGGCCCGTCGCCAGCCGTCGAACCCGTCTTCGACCCGGATGACGTACGGGAAACCCATCTCGGCGGCGCGCTGGGCCGCGAGTGCGGCTCGGCTCCCGCCCGCAGAGTAGAAGATGAGCTCCTTCCCCGGGTCGATTTCGTCGATAGCGTACGGGCTCTTCGGGTCGAGATAGAACTCGAGCATCCCACGCGAGGCGTGTATCGCGTCGGGTATCTTGCCAGTTCTCCGGAGTTCGATCCCGTCGCGTACGTCGACGAACAGCACGTCGCTGTCGCCGAACCGTGCCAGTGCGTCTGCGGGCTGGTACGCCCTGACGGCCGCTTTCGCTTCCCTGACCAGCTTTCGATACCCCTTCTTCAGTGACACCTGCTGGCGGCGTCCCCCCTGTTCGCTGGACATACCTGTGTCTAGTGTGAACGTTTCCCAGACAGATAGCTCACTCCCCGTTTCTGGGCGGGTGAGAATCGGAGGTGGCGGTGTCGGGCGGGCAGGGGTGCGCCACGGGATTTATGGCCACTGATTGCCTACCCCGGCGTGTGAGCGCCCGTACCACGGCCCTCGACGCCGTCATCTTCGGCGTCGACATCCAGAGCGGGGACGTCCGGGGTGACGCACCTTCTTACGCGCTCGTCGTCTTCGACGGGGAATCCGTCGAACGCGACGTGGTCACCTACCGCAAGCTCCGCCGCCGCATCGACGCCGAGACGCCGGCCATCGTGGCCACCGACAACATGTACGAACTCGCCGAGGACAAGGACGACCTGGTCCGCTTCCTCGGGAGCCTCCCGGACGAGACACGCCTCGTCCAGGTGACGGGTGACGAACAGCCAGAACCCCTCTCCCGCGTCGCCTCGCGCTACGGGGTCCCCTACGGGAAGGACCCGATGCAGGAGGCCGAGGCCGCGGCCCGCCTCGCGGCCGGCAACGTCGGCTACGAGGTCAGCGCCTTCACCGACACGACACAGGTGAAGGTCTCGCGTGGTCGCTCGACAGGCAAGGGCGGCTGGAGCCAGGACCGCTACACGCGGCGCATCCACGGGAACGTCAAGAAGCGTGCCCGCGAGGTCGAGTCGACCCTCACCGAGGCCGCCCTCGACTACGAGATGGACGTGACCGAGAAGTACGGCGGCTACTCTAGCGCGGTGTTCTCGGTGGACGCCCACCCTGCCGACATCCCGCTCTCGCGGAACCGGTCGGGCGATACCCGCATCGAGATAGAACGCGAGCGCCGCGACGGCATCGAGTTCGAACCCCTCGCGAAGCGCCGCGACCACGTCATCGTCGGGGTCGACCCCGGCACGACGACCGCGGTCGCCATCGTCGGCCTCGACGGGCAGGTGCTGGACGTGCTCTCGACCCGGACCGCCGACATGGCTGCCGTCATCGAGTGGGTGGTCGAACGCGGCCGGCCCGTCATCGTGGCCGCCGACGTGACGCCGATGCCGAACACGGTTCAACGTGTCCGCACGAGCTTCGACGCCGTCGGCTGGGAGCCGACGAGTGACTTACCCGTCGACGAGAAGCAACACCGGACCCGCGAGACGGGGTACGACAACGACCACGAGCGCGACGCGCTCGCGGCGGCCCTGTTCGCCTACGACGACCACGAGGACCAGTTCGACCGCATCGCCCGGAAGACGCCGCCCCAGCTCGACTTCGGGACGGTCACGGCCAAGGTGCTCGCCGGCGAGGGCAACGTCGAGGCCGTCATCGACGACCTCACGGAGTCCGAGGACGAGGGCGAGGAGGAACACGAGCACGACCCGCGCGAACTCACCCCGGAGGAAAAGCGCATCCGTAACCTCGAACGGCAGGTCGAACGCCTCGACGAGCACGTCGATTCGCTCGAATCGACCATCGAGGAGAAGGACGAGCGTATCGAGGACCTCGAGCAAGAGCTCTCCGAGGCCCGGCGCGAGGAGCGTCGGGAGGCCCGCGAACGCCGGACCGTCACGCGACTGGAGCGCCGGAACCGGGCGCTCGAACGCGAACTGGACGAGAAGGACGAGGAGATCGAGGCCCTCGAGGGCAAGCTGAAGCGGCTCAAGGAGCTGTGGAAGCTCGACCACTCGAACTTCGCGGACGTTTCGGAGAAGAAGAAGGGCCTCGTCCCGGTCAAACCCGTCGACAAGTTCACCAAGGACGCCATCGACGCCGCCCACGAGAGCTACGGGCTGGCGAAGGGCGACGTGGTGTACCTGCGCGACGCCTCCGGGGCCGGCCCGTCGACAGCCGAGAAGCTGGTCGCCCACGAGCCTCGCGTCGTCATCAAGGACGGCGGTCTGTCGGAGGCGGCCGACCAGATCCTGTTCGAGCACCGCATCCCGGTCGGCCCGGCCGACGACGTGGCGATGCAGGAGGTCGACGAACTCGCGGTCGCCCGCGAGGACGACGTGAAGGCCGTCATCGCGGACTGGAAAGACCGCGCCGAGGAGCGCAAGAAGTCCCAGAAGAACGAGATGGTCGACCAGATTATCAGCGAACACCGGGCCGAGCGCGGCACCGGGCGGTTCTGAGCTACTCTGCTTATATTCCGCTGGCTCTGTCGAAATACGCTGATGATGACGGGAGTGGCCTGCTGAATAGAGAGGGTGCGTTCAACACGTGCCGGCGTCGGATCAGACTGGAGACAAAAGATGTTGGAACGCGGTTGCGACGGGTCACACTGCCCGGAACGGCGACTGCTCAACTTATAGTTTTTCCTCACCCATACCGAGTATGTCGACCTCCTCGCCACTGTTGCCTGTTCCTGTCTCGATTCGTCCATCGAGGTGGACGAGCGGTGCGTCCAGTGCGGTGACACTCCCACGGAACTGTTCTCCGTCGGAAAGCCCGTCGTCGTCCGTATCCCCGTCGCCCTGTTCGCCGAGGACTTTGACATTCACGGCATTGAGTCCTTTCCGTCCCTCATCGGTCTGTAGCGCCGTTGGAATCTCATCGCCATCGTCGTCCATGTCGTGAGCGATTATCCCCGAGCCGTACTCGCTCCGGTCGCGGGCGAACTGCTCGCGGATGCGGTTGTCGTAGTCGTTAGTCTTGATGTCTTCTGGGGTTACGCTCGCAATTTCATTCGGGCCTTCGTCGAACAGGAGCGTCACCGAGTCCTCGTATAGGGCGCCTTCGTCGAGTACCCATCCGCCGGCGTAGATGAGTTGGTCGTCGTGGTGGATTCGCCGGACGTAGAACAGCCCTGGCAGCGGGCATGGGCTGTCCGCGGGCGTCACAGTGACAGGGCAGACCAGCGTCGGTGTTACGGAGATGGTGCCGTCAGCGCTCTCCGTCATCTGCATGTCTCTGTCTTCGCCCAGGATGATTTCCCCTATGCCGTCGTTGCCAGGCGCGACGGAGGCAACGGAAAAGCGAAGCCCCTTGTCCATCGCTACTGGCACGGTACTGGCACTGGCGACAGCGCCGCCCTCGGTGCTGAAGCCGACGATGCGCCGGTTGGCGGTGGTGTAGGTGTCCAGTTCCGCAGAGAGGATGTTCTGACAGGCGATGTCCTCGTGGAGCGAGATGGGGCCGTTGAGCTGAACGCAGCCCTCGTCGTCGTAGGAGATTCCCTGGCCACCGTACTGGTCGTTGAATGGTGCGTGTACACCGTCCGATTCGCGTGACGGGGCGAAGTACGCCAGTATCCGATCCAGCGTCAGCTCCTCAGCTAGTGAGCCACGGTCGCCGGGGAGTGTGGAGTCGGGGAGACACACGGTGAACCGCTCGCCGATGGTCGGTTCGTCTCGCATGTACGCGATGAGGTCGCTGAATCGTGGGCGCGACGGGCGACTCTCTCCGAGTTCGTCATCGAGGCGTTCGATGTCGCCGAGGACGAGCACTTCGGCGGCGGCAAGTTCGCTCGCTGCCACCGTCCAGTCACCGTCGCCTACGGCGTCCCGTGCGCTCTGGGCGCGCTCCTCGGCGGCCGCCATGTTCTCACGGATTGTGCCACAGACGGTGGATTCACACCTGCTGAGTCGGTCGCCCTTCTTCAGGGCCTTCGTGCTGGCGTTGGTGAACGCCTCGAGCGTGGGGTTGGCCCCTGACTCATCACGTGCCTCCACGGCTGCCATCGCGGTCACGAGGTGACCCAGCAGCTCCAGTTCGATGTCCTGAATCGCGACGAACGTGTCGCCGATGCCGTCATCATCGCTATCGTCGTCCGGGCCGCCCCACCACTCGCTGCCTGGTTTATTCGACCGCACGGAGTTGTAGTCTTGGGCCTCCGTGGTCGACTGTATCGACCAGCCTTCGAGGGCAAACTCCTGGCCGTTGGTCTGAATGGTCAACGGCACTCGCTTGGCGGTCGTGGGGCCAGAGCGGAAGAATTGGGGCTCATCAACTGCTTGCATGGAGGCGATGGAGTAGAAAACGTTCGACGCTTCGTTGAATCCGATTGCTCCGATGAGCTGAGGGGAAATGTCCGACGGTGCCCGTCCGGGGTAGAACGCCGCCGGCGAGGACGCCGTCGTCCCGACCAGTTCCTCCGCACCGCGGTCGATAAGTCCTTCGAGCGCGGTACACCCCGCGAGCGACCCGAGTGCGACCGCTCCACCGGCGGCGAGCACCGCCCGTCTCGTCGTTACTCCCTCGGAAACACGTCGCTCGGTCTGATCGTTCTTGGTGTTTGGTTGGCTGTTCATGTCTGTCACATGAATGCTTCGTGAGTATATAAAGAAGGGTACACTTACCATCGTATTCTCACGAATGACGGTTCATACTCGGTGGTTTCTGCGTTTGCCCGGCTCGGAACGATACAGAGCGATGGAAGTAGCTCGGTGCGAATTATCAGTGTGCGAAATTCGCGCCCTGTATTCAGCAGAATTGCTGAAATATATCACCGGTTGAGGGTTTCAACAAGACCATTCAACGTTACCTGTCACCACCGAGCGCCTCACGAACCGCCGCGTAGTCCCCTTCCGTCCCCTGTGACTCGTAGCCGCTATCGGGCCAGCAGTCCAGCCCGTCGTCCGCGCGACGGGGTGCGACGTGCAGGTGGAAGTGCGACACCGACTGCTGTACGCCAGTGTCGTGCAGCAGGTTCACGCCATCGAAGCCGTGCTTTTCGAGGCGGGTCGCGATGTCCCTCGCGTGGTCGGTGACCGCCCGGAGTGCCTCCTCGGAGATGTCGAACAGGTTCTCGTGGTGCGCTTTCGGAACGACCAGCAGGTGTCCCTCGGAGACGGGGTCGAGGGGCGCGAACGCGAGCGTCTCGTCGGTCTCGTCGAGGACGAGGGCGTCGGCGTCGCCCGCGACGATATCACAGAAGATACAGTCCATACCGGGGCGTCGGCCGTGGTGGGGGTAGTCGTTCCCCTGGTGTGTGGTATGTTCTCACGCCAGCCCGAGCAGTGTCGCACCCTCGAACTCCACGAAGAAGAGGTAAATCTGGTAGACGCCAGCGCCCACGAGCAAGACCCCGGCAGCGCGGGTGATGCGTCCGGTGTTCCGGGTGAGTTTGCGGACGAACACGTCCCTCCCGAGCGCGGTTGCGACGGTCAGGAGTATCATCAGGACGCTCATCCCGGCCGCGTAGGCCACCAGCCGGGCGACCCCGGCACCGGGATTCGTCGTCAGCGCGCCGAGGACGACGCTGAAGAAGAGGGGTGCGGTACAGCCCGCGGCGGCCGCGGCGTACACCACGCCGAAGGCGACGTAGCCCCTCGCGGACCGGTTCCGTTCCGGGAGGACGACCTGGCGGAGGCTGAGTTTCAGCCCCAGCGCCATCGCCACGCCGAGCAGTATCAGCAGCACCCCGACGACGAGTTCCAGAATCGCGATGTGCTGGAGGTACCGCGTGCCGAGGGCGACCACAACCCCGCCGAGGACGCCGTACACCGCGAAGAAGCCCACACTGACGAGCAGGGCGACGCCGACCGCCCGGCCGACGGTCGCCGCCGAGACGGACCCGTCGAGGGTCTCGCTCTCGCTCGCGCTGGTTCCGACGTAGTAGGAGACGTATCCTGGTAACAGGGGGAACGCACACGGCGCGAAGAAGGCTCCTGCGCCGAGGGTGAACGCGTACCAGAGCCAGGACGCGGCGAGGAAGTCCATGTCGATTCGAGGCTGTGGTCCGATATATAGCTCGGGCGGTCTGGCGTGCTCAGAACATGCCGCCCATGCCGACCATCGAGAGCATGCTGCTCACGAGCGCCTTGACGAAGAGCGCCATCCCGAGGACGAAGACGGCGAGCCCGGCCGCGACGATGGGGTTCCCGAGCGCGACCACGCCGATGCCCACGAGCATCAGGATACCGCCGAGGCCACCGTAGAGGCCGAGCATCTTTCCGAACTTGCCGCCGAACGCGCTGGACTGGGACGAATCTGCTGCCATGGTCTCCCGTCGCGGGGCCACGGGATTAAACGGCATGGTTCGTGTGTGCTGGCTGGCGTGACCAGTCGCGCGGTCGCGGGCCCGTGCCACTGCGCTCGAACCCCGGCGAGCGGGCTTGAAAAAGTTAAAAACGTCGGCCACCAAGCACCACGTATGAGTGACAACGAGGGCGGCGGTCGACGTAACCTTCGTATGCCAGACGACGACGAGGTGTTCGCGACGGTGACGAACATGCTCGGCGCGAACCGTGTCAGAGTCCGCTGTGCCGACGGCGTCGAGCGCACAGCCCGGATTCCGGGCAAGATGCAAAAGCGCGTATGGATTCGCGAGGACGACGTGGTCCTCGTGAGCCCGTGGGACTGGCAGGACGAGAAGGCAGACATCACCTGGCGCTACGAGAAACAGGACGCCGACCAGCTCCGCCAGGAAGGCCACATTCAGTAACGCCGCAGTCGTCTTCGTTTCTGTGTGCTCGGTTCGCTAGCGGCTGGTGTGGTGTTCGGGCGGTTTCTCTCGCCATCGGCCCGAGTGAATCGCCAATCCACAGTCCCAGCGCTCGGAACTCCAGAACCCTGGGCCCGCCCTGGTCCAGAACCGACCACTGTCCTCTTCCGGATGAAAGAGGAACGCACCGCTTCACGCCCTCATCTCTCCCACCCGGCGATACCAAGGCTGATACCGCTACACCACATGGATTGGACTAGATGACAGAGGAGTACGGACTGGTGGAGCCCGAGGCCGTCGAGACGCCCGGCGACGAGTGGGAGGAGATCGACGTCTCCGACACGGAAGCCGACCGTATCGCACGGAAACGAGACCGAAAGTTCAGTCAGTTCCGGAAACGCATCAAGGACGCCGACCAGTTCAAGGTCGAAGCGTCGGTGTTCGACGACGCGACCTATGCCGCCCTGTACAAGCTGGTCCAGGACGGCTGGGTCGACGCGATCGGGGGACCCATCTCGACGGGGAAGGAGGCGAACGTGTATACCGCACTCGGTGGGGACCGCTCTGCCGAGGCGCTGGTCGAGGAGAACCCGGAGGTGGCCATCAAGGCGTACCGCATCAACGCCTCCGACTTCCGGGACATGCGGGACTACCTGACCGGGGACCCGCGCTTCGAGGGCATCGGCTCGAAGAAGTCACAGGTCGTGCTCGCGTGGGTGCGCAAGGAGTATGCGAACCTCGAACGCGCCCAGAAGGCGGGCGTCAGGGTGCCACAGCCGCTGGCGGTCGAGCGAAACCTGCTCGTGATGGAGTACATCGGTGAGGAGGACGGGCGGGCGAAACGGCTCGCCGAGGTCAACGTCGAGAACCCCCACACGGCGTACGAGGTCGTCCGCGAGTACATGCGGCGGCTGCACCGGTCCGGGCTGGTCCACGGCGACCTCTCGGAGTACAACATGGTCATCCACGAGGGCGAACTGGTCGTCATCGACCTCGGGCAGGCCGTGACGGTCCACCACCCGAACGCCCGGGACTTCCTCGAACGCGACTGCCGGAACGTCGCGAACTTCTTCGCGCGCCAGGGTGTCGACGTGACCGGCGACGACCTGTACGACTTCGTGGTCGAGCAGGGCGACTGGGCCGACGACGACGAGGAGTAGCCCGGGTTCCCACGAGAGCGAAACGGCTAAACGACAGAAGTGGATACCTTCTCCCATGCAGTCCGCTCCCTGCTGGCGGTGGCACACGTTCTCGGGAGCGGACAGTATCGCGTGCGGCGTCGGCGTGGCGTAACCGGGTCGGCGGCGGCGCGGTGCTCCCTTCGTTCTCTCTACGCACTGCTCGCCAGCCGCCAGTCTCACGCATATCACGATGACACATCACGACGACACGACAGACGCACCGCCCGCCACGACCGACAGCCAACACGACGACTTCACCGTCACGCCATACGCCGTCTCCGGGACGGTCGACTACGACCGCCTGCTCGAGCAGTTCGGTGCGGACCGCCTCACCCCCGAGCAGGTGGCGCGGTTCCCCGACCACCCGATGCTCCGGCGGGGCATCTACTACGCCGGCCGGGACGTCGACCCGTACCTCGACGCCGCCGAGAACGACGAGCCCCACAGCATCGTCACCGGTATCGGCCCGTCGGGGCCGATGCACATCGGGCACGTGCTCGTGTTCTACCTCGCGAAGCGACTCCAGGAGGCCACGGGCGCACACGTCTACATCCCGCTGTCGGACGACGAGAAGTACTACTCGAAGGATCTCACGTATCCAGAAATCGGCGAGTACACGCGACAGAACCTGCGGGACCTCCTCGCGGTCGGGTTCGACCCCGACCTGACGACGATCGTCGTCGACACGGCCGACGCCGACGTGGTGTATCCCCTCGCGAGCGCGTTCGCGAAGCACCTCACGCAGGCGACGGTCGATGCGACCTACGGCGACCCGGAGAACGTCGGCCTCTCGTTCTACCCGGCGGTCCAGACCGCCCATCTACTGCTTCCCCAGCTCGTCCACGGCGCACACCCGACGCTGGTGCCGGTCGCGGTCGACCAGGACCCGCACATCCGGGTGTGCCGGGACGTGGCCGCCAAACAGCGCTTTCCAGTACGGAAACCGGGCGCGCTCCTGGGTAAATTCCTGCCGGACCTCTCGGGGCCGGGCAAGATGTCGAGCAGCGCCGACGTGCCGAGCATCACCCTCGACGACGACCCCGAGACGGTCCGCGACACCGTGTTGACCCACGCCTTCTCGGGTGGCCGGTCGAGTCTGGCCGAACACCGCGAACACGGCGGCGACCCGGCGGTCGACGTACCGTTCCAGCTGCTCCGGTTCTTCTTCGAGCCGGACGACGCCGAGGTCGAACGACTCGCCCAAGAATACCGGGCTGGCGAACTCCTCAGCGGCGAGCTGAAAGAACGGGCCGCCGAGCGCATCAGCGAGTTCCTCACGGCACACCAGGACCGGAAGGCCGCACTGGGCCCCCTCGAGGAGGAACTGCCGGCGTATCGGCTGGACGCGGGGGCGAAACGGACCGCACTGGAGGCGGTCGGAATCGGGGGACTCTGAGCCGGACTGACACGAAATCTAGATATCACCCGGTCGCCTGATAGATGTCATGGAAGCGAGGGAATCCGATGCGGACGTCTCCCACGGGGCGGCGTTCGCGCTCCTGGGAAACGAGACACGGGTGGCCATCCTGCGCGAGCTCTGGACGAGCGCGACCGAGGGGCCGGTCCCGTTCTCGGAGCTCCGTGAACGCGTCGGGATGCGTGACTCCGGACAGTTCAACTACCACCTGATGAAGCTCACCGACACCTTCGTCCGGAAGGTCGAACCCGACGAGGACGACGACAGCGAGGGTGGGTACACACTCCGGTTCGCTGGTGTCTCGGTCGTCGGGGCCATCCTCTCGGGGGCGTACCAGCAGGCCGGTTTCGACGACCCGGTTCCGGTCGATGGCGAGTGTATCCGGTGTGGTGGCGCGCTCGAGCTGGCCTACGAGCACGAGCGTGCGAACCTCTCGTGCACCGAGTGCGACAACTTCACCACCCAGTCGAACGTCCCGGCGGGCGTGTTCTCCGAGGTCGACCTCGCGGAGACACCCGCCGTGTTCGACCGGTGGATCCGGTCGCAGGTCGACCAGGTCGCGGCGGGTTTCTGCATGCTCTGTCAGGGTCCGACCGGGTTCGAGGTGTCCATCGGCGGTGGGACCGCGCTCGACGCGGCCGACGAGAACGAGGTACTGGTCCGGTACGAGTGTGAGCGCTGTGGTGCAGCGGTCTTCGTGACCGTCACCGAGGCGATGACTCGCCACCCGGCTGTCATCTCGTTCTACTACGACCACGGACTCGACCTCCGCGACGAACCGTCGTGGGCGCTCGGCTGGCTGCTCGATGAGGTCACCGTCGTCTCCGAGGACCCGCTCGTCGTCTCGTTCGACATCACGCTCGACGACGAGACGGTGCGCCTGACGGTGGACGACCGGCTGACCCTCGTCGAGGAGGAACGACTGCCCGTCGAGCAGGCACGAGCCTGACCCGGAGCCTATCTGCGACAAGACAGAACCTCGTTTCTGCCCGGCAGCGAACAGAAGTGTAATTCTGCGTATATTTATTCCGTCGTTCGCCGTCCCGACTGGTATGACACATTCCGTCGCTGCGGCGGCTCCCCGCGGTCGGGGAGGTGGAGACGCTGGCGGTCGAGTGACCGGCAGCGGGCGAGTCGGCGGCCAGTGCCGTCGTGCGGGCCAGAGACACGGTACCGCGACTGCCGAAGTCTTAAACGGTCGGGAGACATACCGTCGCCCATGCAGCACGTGAAGATTCCGCAGGACCGCATCGGCGTGCTCATCGGTGAAGGCGGCGAGACGATGCGACGGATCGAGAACCGTGCCGGTGTCAGACTCGACATCGACTCCGATAACGGCTCCGTCGCAATCGAGCAGGTGGGTGACCCTATCGACGCGCTGAAAGGCCCGGACATCGTCCAGGCCATCGGCCGTGGCTTCCCGCCCGAGGATGCGCTCTCGTTGCTCGACGACGAGATGCGCATGTTCGACCTCATCGACATCGACGCCGCAGCGCGGAACAAGCGAGACCTGAAGCGAAAGAAGGGCCGGCTCATCGGCGAGAACGGCCGGACCCGAGAATTGATGGAGGAACTCACCGGCTCCAGCGTCGTCATCTACGGCTCGACGATGGGGGTCATCGGTGGACCTGAACAGGTCCAGATCGTCCGGGAAGCCGCCGAACGCATCCTCGACGGGGCCCCACACGGTTCGGTGTACTCGTTCCTCGAACGCAAGCACAACGAACTGAAGCGCAAGGGCATGAACTTCCACCGCTACCCCGGTGGAACCTGAGCCCGAGAACCGGCAAAACCGCACGACTGCACGCCATTTTCCCGGTCCTGTTCGTCACCTGCCGAGACGCATCGCCTGATTTCGGGCGGGTTCGGCACTGTCCACCGGTAGTATATAAACGTGGTGTGTGTCTCTGTCCCACACGGCTCCTATCGGGGTCCTGACGCGGCTATGGGAACCACCACAGAAAGCTTTATGTAGAATGCCATTCAATCAATCGAGTGACTATGGCACAACAGATGGGCGGTCAGCCCCTTATCGTTCTCTCGGAGGACAGCCAGCGAACGTCCGGACGTGACGCGCAGTCGATGAACATCACGGCCGGCAAGGCCGTCGCCGAGGCCGTACGGACCACACTCGGTCCGAAAGGGATGGACAAGATGCTCGTCGACTCGACGGGCGAGGTCGTCGTCACGAACGACGGTGTCACCATCCTCAAAGAGATGGACATCGAGCACCCGGCGGCCAACATGATCGTCGAGGTCGCCCAGACGCAGGAGGACGAGGTCGGTGACGGCACTACCTCCGCCGTCGTCATCTCCGGTGAACTCCTGAAGAAGGCCGAGAACCTCATCGAGCAGGACGTCCACGCGACGACCATCGCGAACGGGTACCGCCAGGCCGCAGAGAAGGCCAAGGAGGTCCTCAACGACGCCGCGATCCACGTCGACGCGGACGACCGCGAGTACCTCGAGAAGATCGCCGCGACTGCGATGACCGGCAAGGGCGCGGAGTCCGCGAAGGACACCCTCGCAGAGCTCGTCGTCGACGCGGTCCTCGCCGTGCAGGACGAGGACGGCATCGACGCCGAGAACATCAAGATCGAGAAGATCGTCGGCGGCTCCATCGAGAACTCCGAACTCGTCGACGGCGTCCTCCTCGACAAGACGCGCGCCCACGACAACATGCCCTTCTTCGTCGAGGACGCCAACGTCGCCGTCCTCGACGACGCCCTCGAAGTGCGCGAGACCGAGATCGACGCCGAGGTCAACGTCACCGACCCCGACCAGCTCCAGCAGTTCCTCGACCAGGAAGAGAAGCAGCTGAAGGAGATGGTCGACAAGCTCGTCGAGGCCGGCGCTGACGCCGTCTTCGTGGGCGACGGTATCGACGACATGGCCCAGCACTACCTCGCCAAGGAAGGCATCCTGGCCGTCCGCCGTGTCAAGGACTCCGACGCGAAGCGCATCGCCCGTGCCACGGGCGCTCGCGTCGTCTCCAGCGTCGACGACATCGAGGCCGACGACCTCGGCTTCGCCGGCAACATCAGCCAGCAGGACGTCGGCGGCTCCGAGCAGATCCTCATCGAGGACGTCGAGGACGCCAAGTCCGTCACGCTCCTCCTCCGCGGCGGCACCGAGCACGTCGTCGACGAGGTCGAGCGCGCAATCGACGACTCGCTCGGCGTGGTCCGCACGACCATCGAGGACGGCACCGTCCTCCCCGGCGGCGGCGCACCCGAGGTCGAGCTCGCGCTCGCACTCCGTGACTTCGCCGACTCCGTCGGCGGCCGCGAGCAGCTCGCCGTCGAAGCCTTCGCCGACGCACTGGAAGTCATCCCGCGCACCCTCGCCGAGAACGCGGGTCTCGACTCCATCGACAGCCTCGTCGAACTCCGCTCGCGCCACGACGCTGGCGAGTACGCTGCCGGTCTCGACGCCTACACCGGCGACGTCATCGACATGGAAGCGGAAGGCGTCGTCGAGCCGCTCCGCGTGAAGAGCCAGGCTATCGAGTCCGCGACCGAGGCAGCCGTCATGCTCCTGCGCATCGACGACGTCATCGCCGCAGGCGACCTCTCCGGTGGCCAGATCGACCCCGACGACGGTGGCGACGCAGGCGGCCCGCCGGCCGGCGGCATGGGCGGCGGTATGGGCGGCATGGGCGGTATGGGCGGTATGGGCGGCGCTATGTGAAATCTGTCGGAGACAGATTTCCATAAGCCGTCGGACGGTAGTCCGACGACGCCGATGTAAGCGAGGCGGCTTACAGCCGCCTCGGGAAGTCGAGCGGGCGAAGCCCGCGAGACACGCCCCCAGACGTTCCCCCCTTCCCCCACCCGACCCCTGCACCGCCAGTTGACCAACGCATTTCTTTCGACGCCGATTCGATAGCTGCAGCACTCTCCCTGGGCGGCCACGACACTCTTGCTCCTCCCCGCGAGTACTGGGGGCATGCAGGTCCGCGAGGTGATGGCCGAGGACGTGGTGACGGTCGCGGAGGACGCCACCCTCCGCGAGGCGGTCGACCAGTTCCTCCGCCACGACGTGGGGAGCGCCGTCGTCATGCGAACCGGCGAGACACGGTCGTACAAGTGCGGTATCGTCACCGACACCGACGTGTTGCAGGCCAGCTATCGCACCGACGCGCCGCTGTCGTCGCTGCGAGTCGCAGCCGAGATGAGCAGTCCGGTCGTCACGGTGCCGCCCGACACAAGCGTCGAGGACGCCCTGGAGACGATGCGGCGAAAGCGGGTCAAGCACCTCGTGGTCACCCACCAGATGCGGGTCGTCGGGGTGGTCACGCCGACGGACGTCGCGATGCACCACTCCGAGGCGGTGAAGGCGGCGCGACGCGTCCGGGCCAGGCGGCCCGACTGGCGTCCCTCGGACGGCTGACCGACCGCCCGGGACGGGAGACTATCACGGAACCGAGAAACTATCGAAACCCGTAGATTCGAGAAGTACAAAGCATTTAACGGCGGTCTTGGTTGTGGAAGACGTGTTCAGCCGCCGTTCATATCTCACCGCAGTTGGTAGCGCGCTCGCGACCGCAACCGCAGGCTGTTCGGGGAACTCGAAGCCCCGGGGCGACGCGGACCCGACGGGGACAGCGCCGGGCACCGTCACGCAGGGGGGCGAGACCGGAACGACGGAGATCGACGCCCCGGACGCACAGCCCTTCGACCAGGCGCTCCAGGCCGGCGACGTGACGGTCAGCCTGTCGAACCCGGTCGTCCAGGACTCCTACTTCACCCGACTCGCGGCGGACGCGGGTGGCGTGATGGCCGTCGAGGGCACGCGCTTCGTCTTCGTCACGGTCGAGTCGACCGGGACGACGGCACCGTCGCTCGAGGACCTCGGGATGGAATCGGCCGAGACCGCTGGCTCCGCGTGGACCGACTACGAGGGTGTCACACCGGCACGTCCCCCGACAGGAGCGGAACCGTACGACCCGGAGCGTGGCACCGGCTGGGTCGGTTTCACCGTCCCCGCGCCGCTGCAGACGTACCACCGAATCGCCCTCTCCGTCGGCGAGGAGACCGCGCGAACGCAGCTCCCCGAATCGGTTCGTGGGCAGCTATCGGCCCCGGTCCCGACGTACGAGGTCTCCGAGTTCTCGGCTCCCGAATCCGCGTCGCCGGGAGACGCGATCACCGTCTCGGCGACCGTCTCGAACACGTCCGACGCCGCCGGGACCTTCCGCGGGGCACTGAACGGTACCGAGACGACGTTCGTCGACCGCGAGCTTCAGGCCGGGGACACCACGGAGTGGCAGACCGAGGTCACGGCGACCGCCACCGACGAGGACGCCAACGAGCTCGACCTGTCGTTCCAGGCGGTCGGAGTTCAGGAGGGGGCGACTGTCTCCCTCGACGAGCGCTGAGTCGGGCGACCGCGTGAACGCGTTACCGATTCACATAAGTGGCCACCGGCGATATTTGCGGCATAATGCAGACACTCCTCCTGAGCAGCGAGGACGTCGACGAGAACGCACAGATGCCCGACGTCATCCGTGCCGTCGAGGAGGCGTTCGCCGCCTACGAGCGCGGCGACGCCCAGATGCCGGCCAAATCCTACATCGACCTCCCGCAGTACGACGGTGACTTCCGGTCGATGCCCGCCTACATGCAAGCAGCGGACTGGGCGGCCGCGGGCATCAAGTGGGTCAACGTCCACCCGAACAACCCCAAGGAGCACGACCTGCCCACGGTCATGGGGACGATGATCTACTCCGACCCCGAGACCGCCTTCCCGCTGGCCATCATGGACGGGACCGAACTCACGATGAAACGGACCGGGGCAGCCGCCGCGGTCGCGACCGACCACCTCGCCGTCGAGGACGCGTCCTCGCTGGGTATCGTCGGGGCAGGTGTCCAGTCCTACACACAGCTCGACGCCATCAGCCAGGTCAGAGACATCGAGGAGGTCGTCGTCGCCGACGTGAACGAGGAAGCGGTGCAGAAGTTCATCGACCGGTACGAGGACGAGTTCGACGTGCGCGCGGGTTCCATCTCGGAGGCCGGTCACTGCGACGTGCTCTCGACCGTGACGCCGGTCGAGGACCCCATCGTCTCCGCCGAGGACCTCGGCGAGCACACCCACGTGAACGCGATGGGTGCCGACGCCGAGGGGAAGCACGAACTCGCCGACGAGGTGCTCCTGAATGCAAAGCTGGTAATCGACGATTACGACCAGACGACCCACTCCGGTGAGATCAACGTCCCGTTCCACGCGGGCGTCCTCGGTGACGACGACATCGACGGCGAGATCGGCCAGATAGTCACCGGTAAAATCGAGGGGCGCACCGCCGACGACGGCGTGACGGTCTTCGACTCGACCGGCCTCGCCATCCAGGACGTGGCGACGGCCCACGTCGTCTACGAACACGCTGACGAGAACGACAACGGCACGCCGTTCGACCTGCTCGGCCTCGGGAACTGACTGGCTGCCTGTCCCTTCTACTTCGGTCGCACCGACTCCAGCGCCTTCCCGACGAGCCAGACGAGCGCGATGACCGGGAGGATGGGGAGCATGATGACCAGAAGCAGCCCGAACATGACGAGGCCGACGGCCGACATCTCCTCGTTGGGGTGGCCACCCGGCAGTTTCGTCACCGTCCTGAGCGCCTTCTTGGCTGTCGACGGCTGCTGTTCCTCCGGTTCTGCTGTAGCCATACACCCCATAGGTGCTACCGACGAATAAGCAAGCACCCGTTAGGGTGTGCTGGTCGGAACCAGCCCGGTCAGTTCGCCTCGAGGTCGATGCTCGGCCGGAACGGGACCGCGCCGGTGTCGGCGTCGTCGGCCTCGGTTTCGACGACCACCTCGGCGTCGAACTCGCGGCCGAGGAAGTCGGCGGCGTCCTCGTACACCTCGGCTTCGGCGAGGTCGGCCAGCTCCACGAGGCGGTCGTCGTCGGTCTCGCGCACGAGGTCGACGAGGTCCTGTACCAGGTCGTTCACCGCGTTCCCCTTCTCGCGCAGGGCGGGGTCGCTCATCACCTCGCTCATCACCGCCCCCTGGTCCGGGCCGACCTCGTGGACGGTCCCGAACACGTCGTGCTTCCAGTCGGCGGCGACCGTCACCCGGACCACGTCGGGGTCGGCTTCGGGCACCTCCTCGGTGGCGTTCTGGAGCGATTTCTGGATGCCCTTGATGTCCTCGGTGAGGCGCTCGACCAGGCTCTCGGCGGCCACGTCACGGGGACTGCGCAGCGACTCGTCCACCTCGGGCCAGGGGGCATCCTCGGCGGCCGTCCCGGTCAACTGCTCGTGGAGTTCGTTCGCCAGGAACGGGACGAACGGGGCGAGCAGGCGCAGGCGGGTCTCGAGGACGGTGCGCAGGGTCCACTTCGCGCCCGCTCTGGCCGTATCGGTCCGCCGGCGGTACCAGCGCAGGTCCTCCTCGAAGTTGTAGAAGGCGGCCTGCGAGGCGGTCCGCGTCTCGAAGCGGTCCATCGCCCCGGTGACGGTCGCGACGGTGTCCTGTAGCCGGGAGAGGAGCCAGCGGTCGATCTGGTCGAGGTCGCGCTCGCCTTCCGTGCTCTGGATGACCTTCTGGGCCCGCCGCCAGAAGCGGTCGAGCTGGTCCCTGGTACTGGAAACCTGCTCGGCGCGCCAGTCGTAGTCCTGCCACGGCTCGGCCGAGTTCATCAGGAAGAACCGGACCGTGTCCGCGCCGTACTTCTCGATGGCTTCGCCCGGCAAGACGACGTGGCCCTTCGAGGAGGACATCTTCTCGCCTTCCAGCAGGCCCATTCCCATGACGGTGATGCCCTGTGGCCACTTCGAGGACTCGAACAGCTCGGCGTGGTGGAACAGGTAGAACGTCAGGTGGTTGGTGACGAGGTCGTTGCCCGAACACCGATAATCGACCGGGTACCAGTACTCCCACTCCTCGCGGAGGTCGAGGGCGGCCGGGTGCGGTTCATCGACGTTCTGTGGCCCGTAGAACAGGGTGTCGAAGAACTCGTGGTCCATCTCGTCTGGCGGGACGTCGTCCAGCCGGTGGGCGATGGTGTAGTACGCCATGTAGATGGTCGAGTCCGACAGCGGCTCGATGACGAACTCGGGGTCCCACGGCAGTCTGGTCCCGAGCCCGTAGTTGCGGATGCAGGGCCACTCGTTCAGCCAGTCGATGGTGCGGTCGTACCGCTCGCGGGTGTTCTCGGGGATGGCGTCCAGCCCGGCGACGGCCTCGTGGGCCTTGCGCTTCCAGTCCTCGTCGTTGTAGCGCAGGAACCACGTCTCCTGTTTGGCGACCTCCACGTCGCCGCCGCAGCGACAGACCACCTCCTCGGAGAACTCCTGCATGGTGGCGAACGCATCGCCGAGGTACTCCTGTTTAAAGCGGTCGCGCACGTCCTCGACCACTCTCCCGGCGAATTTCCCGTACTCCGCCAGCAGTTCCCCCGAGTGGAACTCGGCGTTGTAGAGGTCCTGGGTGACCGCCTTCAGGTCGGGGTCCTGGCTGTCGGTGATCCCAGCGTCCTCGACCGCGGACTTCGCGGGAATCTCGCCGTAGCCCTCGATTTCGAGGATCGGCACGGGTTCGATGGCTGCCACTTCGTCGGCGTCGATGCCGTACTCGGCCATCTCCCCGGCTCCGGCCGCCTCCTTCGCCTCCTGCAGTGCGAGGTAGTCGTCCGGCGAGTGCGCCGGCACCGACATCACGACCCCGGTGGCGTTGTCGGCATCCACGAAGCTCGCGGGGAGGACCAGCACGTCGTCGCCCGTCACCGGGTTCTCGACGTGCTTGCCGACGAGGTCGGTCCCCGAGTACTCGTAGCGGACTTCGACCTCGTGGCCCTGCAGGTCGAGCTTCTCGGCCGCTTGCTTCGAGACGAACCAGAACTCGTCGTCCACTTCGGCGACCACGTAGTCGGCGTCGGGGTCGACGAAGGCGTTGGTCACCCCGCGGACCGTCTCCGGGCGCAGGGTCGCCATCGGGACGGTCACGTCCGCGCCGTCCAGTTCTGCGCCGAACTTGACCAGCGTGTACTCCTGGAACTCGGCCTCCTCCCCTTCGAGGAGGTCGTGGGTCGTCACCGGCTGGCGCTCCTCGGTGCAGTACTTGACCGGGTGCAGCCCCTTCTCCAGCAGTCCCCGGTCGCGCAGCGTCTCGTACTGCCACGTGATGAACTTCGAGTAGCGCTCGTCGTTCGTCGTGAACTCCCGCCGCCAGTCGATGGAGAGCCCCAGTTGCTGCATCCCCTTCTTGTAGTGCTCCTCGATGAAGTGGTGGGCGAAGCCCATCGGTGTCTCCAGTTCTTCGAGGGTGTCCTCGGAGACGTTGTACGTGTTCGTGAGGACGTCGAGCTGCTTCTCCTCGCCCTTCTTCAGGCGCTCGACCGCCCCGATGATGGGCGTCCCCGTGACGTGCCACGCGATGGGGAACAGCACGTTGTCGCCCTGCTGGCGGCGATATCTGGCATAGACGTCCGGGACGGTGTAGGTCCGGGCGTGCCCGATGTGCATCCCGCCGCTGGGGTACGGGTACGGCACCGTCACGAAGGTCGGCTCGGCGTCCGAATCGGGGTCGGGCGTGGCCTCGTACCGGCCCGCCTCGGTCCACCGCTCCCGCCACCGCTGTTCGAGTGTCTGGGGGACGTACTCCATACCCTTCGATTCGCGTGGAGACGATAAAAAGCCAGCCGCAGGGGGGTGGGGGCCGGCTCGGCACCCGGGCAGAATCGCCGGGAGCCGACCGGTCCCGCGCTGTCGGATTGAAAAGCCTTTCACGCTGCGTATCGTCGGCTCAGGCAACGAGATATCTATGCAGCGACAGCAGGGGTTCGACCACACACGAATCGAGCCACGATGGCAGGATGCATGGGACGACGCGGACGTGTTCCGCGTCGAGGACGACGCGACCGACCCGCAGTACGTCCTGGCGATGTTCCCGTACACGTCCGGCCAGCTCCACATGGGCCACGTGCGGAACTACGCCATCACGGACGCGTACGCCCGCTACCAGCGCCTCCAGGGCGAGGACGTGCTCCACCCGATGGGCTGGGACTCCTTCGGCCTCCCCGCGGAGAACGCGGCGAACGAGCGCGACACCAACCCCCGCGAGTGGACCGAACGCTGCATCGAGCAGATGCGCGACCAGTTCGAGTCGCTGGGCTTCGGCTACGACTGGGAGCGCGAGGTCAAGACCTGCGACCCGGACTACTACCGCTGGAACCAGTGGATGTTCTCCCGGTTCAAGGAGGCCGGGCTGGTCGAGCAGAAGGCCAGCGAGGTGAACTGGTGTCCCTCCTGCGAGACCGTGCTGGCGGACGAACAGGTCGAGGGCGACGACGAACGCTGCTGGCGGTGTGACACCCCGGTCGGCGAGCGCGAACTCGACCAGTGGTTCTTCCGCATCACGGAGTACGCCGACGAGCTGCTCGACGCCATCGACGACCTCGACGGCTGGCCGACGAACGTCCGGGACATGCAGCGCAACTGGATCGGCCGCACCGAGGGCGCGGAGATCCCGTTCACCATCCAGACCCCGGACGGCGAGGAGGACGTGACCGCCTTCACCACCCGGCTGGACACCATCCACGGCGCGACCTACTTCGCGCTCGCCCCGGACCACCCGCTGGCCGAGGCCGCCGCCGAGCGCGACGACGACGTGGCCCACTTCGTCGACGAAGTGGCGGACCCCGAGGGCGACGAGCCTCAGGGTGTGAAGACCGACCTCACCGCGACGAACCCGGCGACCGGCGAGGACCTTCCTGTCTATGTTGCCGACTTCGTCCTGAGCGACGTGGGGACGGGCGCGCTGATGGCCGTCCCGGCCCACGACGAGCGCGACCACGCCTTCGCGCAGTCCCACGACATCGACATCACGCAGGTCGTGGCTCCCGAGGACGACGATGTCGAGGTCGACGTCGACGACGCGGCCTACACCGAGGACGGCGTCCTCGTCAACTCCGGCGAGTACGACGGCCTGTCGAGCGCCGAGGCCCGCGATGCCCTGACCGAGGACCTGCCCGGTGCCGAGTCCGCGGTCCAGTACCAGCTGCGTGACTGGGGCGTCTCCCGGCAGCGCTACTGGGGCACTCCGATTCCCATCGTCCACTGTAACGAGTGTGGGCCGGTCTCGGTCCCCGACGAGGACCTGCCGGTCGAACTCCCCGAGTTCGTCCACACGACCGGAAACCCGCTCGACGCCGCCGAGGAGTGGAAGCACACCGACTGTCCCGAGTGTGGTGGCGACGCGGTGCGAGAGACGGACACGATGGACACGTTCGTCGACTCCTCGTGGTACTTCCTGCGCTTCATCGCGCCCGACATGGTGGACGCCCCGTTCGACGTCGAGCGCGCCAACGACTGGATGCCGGTCGACGAGTACGTCGGCGGCATCGAGCACGCCGTGATGCACCTGCTCTACTCCCGGTTCGTCACGAAGGCGCTCGCCGACCTCGACCTGCTGGACCACCGCGAGCCGTTCGACACCCTCGTCACGCAGGGGATGGTCCTGGGCGAGGACGGCGCGAAGATGTCCAAGTCGAAGGGTAACGGCGTCTCGCCCGAGCGCATCGTCGAGGAGTACGGCGCGGACACCGCCCGCCTGTTCGTCCTGCGCGCGGCCCGCCCGGACAAGGACTTCCCGTGGAGCGAGGAGGGCGTCCGCTCCAGCCACGAGTTCCTCCAGCGCCTCTACCGGCTGGCCGAGGACGTCGACCTCGACGCCACCCCGGACACCGACTCGCCCGCCGCGGCGTACGTCTCCCGTGAGACCGACGCGACCATCGCGGCCGCCGCGACCCACTTCGACGAGATGCAGTTCAACCTCGCCGCCCGCGAGATAGACGAACTCGTCACCCTGCTCGTCCGCTACCGCGGCCGCGACGACGCCGACCCCGGCGTGGTCGCCCGCGGCGTCGAGGCCGCCGTCACGATGCTCGCACCCATCGCGCCCCACGTCTGCGAGGAGGCCTGGACCGAACTCGCCGGCGAGGAGTCGGGCTTCGTCGCCACCGCCGACTGGCCCGCGCAGGCCAGCGACGTGACCGACCACGAGCGCGAGCGCACCCTGGTCGAGAACACCCGCGAGGACGTCCGCCAGATCATCGACGTGGCCGGCATCGAGGACCCCACCGGTATCGACGTGGTCGTCGCGCCGCAGTGGAAGCACCGCGCCCTCGAACTCGCCATCGACGCCGACGACGACGTGGTCGGCTCCGTGATGCGCGACGAGGAACTCCGCCAGCAGGGCTCTGCTGCTGCGGACTTCGCGAAGGACCTCGCCGCCGAACACCCCGGGCTCTCCGAGGCGCTCCCGCCCGAGCGCGAGCGCGAGGCCCTGGAACGCGCGACCTGGCTCGTCGAGGACGAGTTCGACGTGCCCGTGCAGGTGCTCGCGGCCGAGGAAGCCGACGAGGGCGTGGCGAAGAAGGCCCGCCCCGGGCGTCCCGCGATTCAGGTCCACGAGGACTGAGCCGCGAGTAGCTGGTTTCTGTTTTCTGCCGGATTTTCTATCTGGCGCGCGCTGAGTCGGTCGCGAGCGACAGCGAGACGGCCGACTCGAAGCCGCGCGAGGGATGAGGACCGGAGCGGAACGGAACGTAGTGGAGTGAAGCGAGGACCGCAATCGGCTGGGGAGGGTGTGGTGCGGTCGTGGTGCTGTGCGGGGCGGTCTCCATTACCATCGGCGCGAGTCACATGCTTGTCACCACCAGCACCACTCCCGAGCGTTGTCGCTGGATGATAGAACTGGCCCGAACGAGAAATACCGAAGACGGCCGATATCAGCTGATGTCGATGGTGTGCCCCTCGTCTTCCGCTGCCTCTTCCTTCGGCAGCCGAATCGTCAGCGCGCCGTTGTTGTACGATGCGGTGATGGCGTCCTCGTCGACCGCCTCCGGAATCCGGACGCTGCGACTCACGGATTCGCGGCGCTCCCGGTGGATGTAGTGACCCTCGCCTTCCTCCTCGGTCTCCTCCTCGCGCGAGGCGTCGAGGTGGAGCGTGCCCTCCGAGAACGTCAGGTCGATGTCGTCGCTGTCGAACCCGGGCAGGTCGGCGATGACCTCGTACTCGTCGCCGTGGTCCTGCATGTCGATGGGGACCGTCTCCAGCGGTGTCATCCCGGTCTGTTCGAACTGGCGACCCATGCGGTCGAACATCTCCTCGATCTCGTCGAACGGATTTCGTCGCATCACAGGCGACTGATACGGTCGCTGATACCTTAAAATCGACTCCCTCCGGGCCCCTGTCGTGTGGGTTTGAAGTATTCAGGGAAATGCGTGTTCAGCAGGCTGCACTACCCCGATACGTACATATCTCCGCACTCCGTACGCATGGGTAGGCGGCGACAGCCGACAGGAAGGGGGAGTTGGCCAGCCGCCCTCGCTGCTCATTCCGGCCGCACGTCCATCCACCGACGTGTCGCGCCGCGCTTTTCAGAACGCTCAGAACGAGGTGTTCCCGTACAGCGAGTAGAGTACGAACAGCATCCCGATGGCGACGACGAGCGTCTGGACCAGCCCCGCGAGGAAGATGGACCAGCCCACCACGTCGAAGAGGACGCCCTCGATAACAGCGCCGATACTGATGATGGCGAACCCGATAGCCACGTACAGCATCGGGGCACTCCGGTGTGTCTGGTATCCCCGGAACGCCTGGTAGGCGATGAGCAGGCCGAGCACCAGAGTGATGAGTTTCGCGATGACGAGTTCGATGTGCATGGTTACGAGTTCTTGATTCCCTCCCAGATCTGTGCGAACCGCTGTGCCGGGTCGTCGAGCAGGTCGAGGTCGAGTCGTAACTCGCCGTCAGCCAGCCCGACGTGGAAGCCCTCGACGGCTGTCTCGTAGACGCTGACGTGGGTCCCATCGGCGTCGATCCGCGTCGATTCGACGAGCAGGTCGTGTTCCAGCAGGTCGTCGACACGCCGGTAGACGGTCGACAGCGAGGCGTCACACACCTCGCTGAGGTCGCTGGCGGAGTGCGGTTCACGACTCGCCGCGGCCAGTATCTCGCGGACGTACTCGTCACCGAGTAGCGAGAGGACCGCGTCGGCGTCCTGCTCGTCGGCCACGTCGGAGAATTCGGCGAACAGCACTTAAAAGAACGGGCGTTTCGCACCACGAGCAAAACGGCGACGTTTGCTTTTTCCCCCGTCTCGTACACTCAGGTAGAGGTGCCCCGAATATGGTAGACGAAAGCGATTCCCGGACGCGACGAACCGTGCTGAAAGCAGCCGGCAGTGCGTCGATACTCGCGCTGGCTGGCTGTGTCGGTGGCAGTGGCGCTGGGACTGCCACGGACACGACGGCAGACGAGGCGGGCCACCACGACGGGACGGAGACCGGCCACCACGACGAGGACAGCGAGCACGACGAGGAGGGTCACCACGACGAGACGGAGACCGGCCACCACGACGAGACGGAGACTGGCCACGACGACGGACACGGCCACGGGAGTTCGCTCCCTGAATCGCCCTCTCACAGCGCGACGGTCACGATGAAGACGACCGACTCGGGCCAGCACTTCGAACCCCACGTCGTCTGGGTCGAGCAGGGTGGCACCGTCACGTTCGAACTCACCAGCGGTGCACACACCGCGACGGCGTACGCCCCCGACAACGACCAGCCGCGGCGCATCCCCGACGCTGCCGAGGGCTGGGACAGTGGAACGCTCACCGAGTCCGGCGCGACGTTCGAGCAGACGTTCGAGACGCCGGGCGTGTACGACTACTACTGCATCCCGCACCACGGGATGGGGATGATCGGGAGCGTCATCGTCGGTGAGCCCGGAACCGACGGCCAGCCCGGCCTGGCGGAACCACAGTCCGAACTCCCGGCGGACGCCCGGTCGAAGATCACCGAGCTGAACGAGATGTGTATGGACGTGCTGGGTGGCGGTCACGACCACAGCTGACGGACGCCGCGGCTCTCGATTTCGTCGTTCTCACCCGGTGAGACCCAGCAGTATCCCCTTCTCCTCGACAGCCGTATCTACTGCTGGAGAACCATGCGCGAGCACACGAGACGGGCAGTCCTGCGGGCCACCGGCGGGGGCGTCCTGCTGGGGCTCGCCGGCTGTCTCACCGAGGCACGTCCCGGGGCGACGCCGACGACTGGCTCACCCGGCGAGGAGCACGGGCCGCACTACGGCCCACATCACGGTGAGGGGTACGGCCCACATCACGGCGAGGGCGAATACGGCCCACATCACGGTGAGGGGTACGGCCCACATCACGGCGAGGGCGAATACGGCCCACATCACGGTGAGGGGTACGGCCCACATCACGGCGAGGGCGAATACGGCTCGCATCACGGACACCACCACGGCGACGGCACCGACCGCGGAGCCATCGCGACCCCGTCCACGCCGAGCGACGGCGCGACCGTCCGGATGGTGACCGACACCGTCGGGAACCGGTTCGACCCGCCGCTGGTCTGGGTGACGGCCGGCTCGACGGTCTCTTTCGAACTGGCCAGTGGCGTCCACTCGACGACCGCCTACACCACGGCGAACGGCCAGCCTAACCGGATACCGGTCGGTGCCGCGTCGTGGGATAGCGGAACGCGCACCGAAACCGGCGACACGTTCGAGCAGACGTTCGCGCAGGAGGGGGTGTACGACTACTACTGCATTCCACACCACAGCCTGGGCATGGTCGGGACCGTCGTGGTCGGGTACCCTGATTTCGAGGGCCAGCCCGGGCTGGCGGCAGCACAGTCGAGTATCCCCGAGATGGCTCGAGAACGACTCGCGGAACTCAGGGACGCAGCCAGGTGGACGCTCATGGAGGACTGAGCTCCCGAGCGACTCCAGCCCGAGTTACTCCAGGACGGTCCGGACGTCGTACGACCCGAGCACCCGCACCCAGCCGTTGCCGGCGATGTCCTCGATGACCGAGAGGGCGTCCTTCGTGCGCTGTTCGTACAGGCCGGCGTCGACGTCGATGTGGAACACGTAGTCGCCGAGGCGCTCGCCAGAGGGTCGGGACTCGATGCGGCTCAGGTTGATGTCGCGGTCCGCGAACGGCTGCAGGAGTTCGAGCAACAGCCCCGGGTAGTTCGTGTTCGGGTACACCACGAACGAGGACTTGCCGCCGGCTTCCGACCCCGCGCTGGGCGGGGCGACGACGAAGAAGCGGGTCGCGTTCGAGGTGCGGTCCTGGATGTCCGAGGCGAGCACTTTGACGGTCTCGTCGGCGGTGCCCGGGTGGGCGATGGCCGCGACGGTCTCGTCCTCGCGAGCGTGCTCGACGCCCTGGGCCGTGCTCGCAGCGGGTTCGCGCGCCACGTCGGGGTAGTTCTCATCGAGGTACTCCCGGCACTGCGCGAGCGCCTGCGGGTGACTGGACACCGTGTCGAACTCGTCTGACTGGGCGAGCAGCGCGTGCCGTATCGGCGTGACGACCTCCTGGAGGACTGCGACCTCGTAGCTCGCGAGGGCGTCGAGCGTCTCCGTGACGCTGCCCTCGATACTGTTCTCGATGGGGACGACACCGCGGTCGGCCTCGCCCTCGGCGACGGCCTCGACGATGCTCGTCACCGATTCGCGGAACGACACGTCCTCGGCGACCGCGCGGGCGGCACGATGCGAGTACGTGCCCTCGGGCCCCAGCGTGACGACTGTCATGGCTGGCGATACACCCGCCCCGCGGAAAAACACGTCGGGGCCACAGTCAGCCCAGTCATAACGTCTGGCGCGACCCGGATGCCCGCATCGCCCGGAGCGTCAGCCGGTCGGGCCCATCGAAGGAGGCGACGTGACTCGGTTCGAGGACGAACTGTCCGCGCGTGTTCTGGTCGACGGCGTGGCGGACCCGACTGGCGGGGAGGCCCCTGCCGAGATCGACCACTGCCTGCCCGTCATCGACGCGCTCGATTCGGCCGACAAGTTCGCCGTCCGCTGTGAAGACGTGCTTACCCTCGTCGGTGCGCCGGAAGCCGCGAGCCATATGGCGGACTTGGCGGTCGGGGACCTTTGAGAGGTAGCCTAACAGGCTTTGGTCGGTGGCGGCGAACGCGAACGAGAAAACGGGTCGGGTTACCGGTTCAGCGTGTGGATGGCGTGGCCGAGCGCGTTCTCGGCGGCCTCCATCACGGCCTCGGCGAGCGTCGGATGGGTGTGGACCGTCGCCGCCACGTCTTCGAGCGTGGCACCCATCTCGACGGCGAGCGAGAGTTCGGCGATGAGTTCGCTGGCCTCGGGGCCGACGATCTGTGCGCCGAGCAGGAAGCCCGAGTCCTCGTCGGCGACGACGCGGACGAAGCCATCGGTCTCGCCCGTCGAGAGGGCACGACCGCTGGCCTGGAAGGGGAACTTGCCCGTGACGGGGGTGAAGCCCTCCTCCTCGGCCTGCTGCTTCGTGAGTCCCACCGTCCCGATTTCGGGGTCGGTGAACACCGCGGCGGGCATCGCCATGTAGTCGAGCGCGGCGGGTTCGCCGGCGATGAACTCGGCGGCGACCTGCCCCTCCTTCGACGCCTTGTGGGCGAGCATCGGCTCGCCGGCGACGTCGCCGATGGCGAAGATGTTCTCGACGTTCGAGCGGGCGCGGTCGTCCGTCGGGATGAAGCCCTTCTCGTCGGTCTCGACGCCTGCCGCTTCGAGGTTCACCGTGTCGGTGACGGGCTGGCGGCCGACCGCGACGAGCACCTTGTCACAGTCGAGCTGGAGTTCCTCGGCCTCGGCTTCGGCGGCCTGGCCGCCGTCGGTTGCTGCCGGGCTCGCGGTGACGGTGATGCCGCGGCCGTCGGCACGCTCCTCCCAGCCGGAGGCGGAGTAGCCGAAGTGGAAGTCGATACCGAGGTCCTCGGCGTGCTTGCGCACGATACGGCTGATGTCGTCCTCGTACGGCGGGAGCACGTCGTCGAGCATCTCGACGACCGTGACGTCGGTGCCGAGCTTCGCGTAGACGGTCGCGAGCTCCATGCCGATGTAGCCCGCGCCGACGACGACGAGTTCGCTCGGAATCTCCTCCAGTTCCAGCGCACCCTTCGAGGAGAGCACGTGCTCCTCGTCGAACTCGAAGCCCGGGATCTGGATGGGCCGCGAGCCGGTCGCGACGATGCAGTGCTCGAACTCGATGGATTCCGAGCCCTGGCCCTCGCCGCTGTGGACGATGCGGACCTTGTCGTTGCCGGCGAACTCCGCGGTGCCCTCGACGAGGTTGACGCCGTTGGCCTTGCAGAGCTTCTCGACGCCGCCGGTGAGCTGGTCGACGATACCGTCCTTCCAGTTCACCATCTGCGAGAGGTCCACGGCCGGGTTGGCGTGGATACCCATCTCCTCGGCGCTGCCCGCGTCGTGGGCGAGCGAGGAGGCGGTGATCATCGCCTTCGACGGGATGCACCCGCGGTTCAGGCAGGCACCACCGAAGGCGTCCTTCTCGACGAGCGTGACGTCGAGCCCGAGTTGTCCGGCGCGGATGGCGGCGACGTAGCCGCCCGGTCCGGCACCGATTACCAGTACGTCCGTTCCTGTCGTGACGTCTCCAACGACCATATTATTCGAGTAGCAGGAGCTTGGGGTTCGAGAGGTACTCCTTGACCTTGTTGGTGAACTGTGCCGCGTACGCCCCGTCGACGATCCGGTGGTCGAACGAGAGCGAGAGCGTCATGACGTGGCGGATCTCGATGCTGTCCTCGCCGTTCTCGTCGGTGACGACGCGCGGTTTCTTCTTGATGGCACCCAGCGCGAGGATGCCGACCTCGGGGTGGTTGATGATGGGGGTGGCGTACTCGCCGCCGATGACGCCGACGTTCGTGATGGTGAACGTCCCGCCCTGCATCTCGTCGAGGGCGATGGAGCGGTCCCGGGCCTTCGCGACCAGCTCGTTCATCTCCGAGGAGAGCTGGAGCATGCCCTTCCTGTCCGCGTCCTTGACGACGGGGACCATCAGGCCCGCGTCGGTCGCCGCGGCGACGCCGACGTTGTAGTAGTTCTTCTGGACGATCTCGCCGTTCTCCTCGTCGAGCGACGAGTTGAGCCGCGGGTACTCCTTGAGGGCGGCGGTGACCGCCTTCATCGCGAAGGGCATGTACGTCAGCTTGATGTCCTTCTCCTCCGCGTGGGGTTTGAGCTCCTTGCGGGCTTCGACCAGCCCGGTCACGTCGACCTCGTCGTGGTGGGTGACGTGCGGGGCGGTGTACTTCGACTTCTGCATCTGGTCGCCGATGGCCTTGCGGACGCCCTTGTACGGGATGCGCTCCTCGCGCGGGCGGTCCTCGCCGGCTGCGAGTGTGGCCACGTCGGCCTGCTGGGCCTGCTGCTGGGCCTCGGCGTACTCCGTGACGGCCTCGGGCGTGACGAACGCCTGCCCCTCGCGCTCCTCGGTGGCGGGAACGGCGTTGAGGTCGACGCCCTTCTCCTTGGCGAGTTGCCGCGTCGCGGGTGCCGCGAGCGTCTTGTCGCGGTCGGCGGCCTCGCGCTGGATGGTCTGGGCTGCCTGGCCGCCCGAACTGCCGGAGTCGGCGGTTGCGGGCTCCGAGGCGCTCTCGGCTGCGCCTGCCTCTGCCGACGCGGGCTCTGCGGGTTCGGGCTCGCCGCCGGACTCCGCGTGGGCGCGGACGTCCTGCTCGGTGATGCGGCCCGACGGGCCGGTACCCGAGACCGCGTTGATGTCGACGTCGAGTTCGCGGGCGAGCCGGCGGGCGCTCGGGGGTGCGAACACGCGGCCCGAGGGCGTCTCGGCTTCGGCCTCTGCACCGGCGTCGGCTTCTGCCGCGCCTTCCGCCTCGGCCTCTGCCGGTTCGTCTGCGCCGACGGCGTCGAGGTCGTCCTCGCCTTCGACGTTGTAGACCATGATGACGTTCCCGACGGGAACCATCTCGCCTGCCTCGGCGCGGAGTTCTTTGACCGTCCCGTTGTACGGGGACGGCACTTCGACCAGGGCCTTGTCCGTCTCGACCTCGGCGACCGGCTGGTCCTCGGTGACCGTGTCGCCCTCTTCGACGAGCCACGACACGAGTTCGCCTTCTGCGACGCCTTCGCCGACGTCGGGGAGTTTGAATTCTCGGGCCATCTTAGAAGTCCATCGCCTCGCGGATGCCCTTCTTGATGCGCGCCGGCTCGGGGAGGTAGTAGTCCTCGAGCGCGTAGAGCGGGAACGGCGTGTCGAAGCCGGTGATGCGCTTGACCGGTGCCTCCTGGTAGAGGAGCGCCTCCTCCTGGATGATGGTCGCGATCTCGCCGCCGAGGCCGCCCGACTTGGGTGCCTCGTGGACGACGGCGGCGCGACCGGTCTTCTTGAACGACTCGACGATGGTGTCCTCGTCGAGCGGGGAGATGGAGCGGATGTCGACGACCTCGGCGTCGATACCGTCCTCCTCCGCGAGCTCCTCGGCGGCTTCCATCGTCGGCCGGGTCATCGCACCCCACGTGAACACGGAGATGTCCGCGCCCTCGCGGCGGACCGCGGCCTCACCGAGCGGGACCTCGTAGTCGCCGGTCGGGACCTCGTCGCGGAACGCGCGGTAGATGAGCTTCGGCTCGAGGAAGACGACCGGGTCGGGGTCGCGGATGGCCGAGATGAGCATCCCCTTCGCGTCGTAGGGCGTGCTCGGAATCTGGACCTTCAGGCCGGGCTGGTGGGCGAACATCGCTTCGGTGGACTCGGAGTGGTGCTCCGGGGCGCGGATGCCGCCACCGTAGGGGGCGCGGACGACCATCGGACACGTGAACCGGCCGCGGCTGCGGGTGCGCAGGCGTGCGGCGTGGCTCACGATCTGGTCGAAGGCGGGGTAGATGAAGCCCATGAACTGGATCTCGGGGACGGGCTTCAGGCCGTAGGCAGCCATGCCGATGGCGGTGCCGATGATGCCGGACTCCGCGAGGGGCGTGTCGATGACGCGGTCCTCGCCGAACTCGTCGTAGAGGCCTTCGGTCGCGCGGAACACGCCGCCGTTCTTGCCGACGTCCTCGCCCATGACGATGACGTCGTCGTCGTTGCTCATCTCCGTGTACAGACCGTCACGAACGGCCTGTACGAGAGTCAGGTTCTCGGTCTCGGTTTGGGTATCTTGCGTAGACATGTGTATCACTCCAGCAGGGCGTCGTCGCCGAACTCTTCACGGACCTCGTTGAACCACTCCAGCTGTCTCTGGAGCTTGCGGGGGGTGTCGGCGTAGACGTGTTTGAATATCTCTTCCGGCTCGGGACGTTCGAGGGCCTCGGCCGCACTGATGGCGTCGGCGACCTCGTCTTCCACCTCGGCGGTGATGGTCTCGATGCGCTCGTCGTCGAGCAGTCCCCGGTTACGGAGGAACGTCTCCATCCGTGGTATGGGGTCCTTCTTTTTCCACTTCTCGACTTCGGCGTCGTCGCGGTAGACGCTCGGGTCGTCGGCGGTGGTGTGTGCGCCGAAGCGGTACTGGACCGCCTCGATGAGGGTCGGGCGCAACTCGTCGTCGTCGGGGTTCTTCGCCTTCTCTACGGCATCGCGGGTGACCTTGTATACCGCGAGGGGGTCCATCCCGTCGACCTGGACGCCCTCGAAGCCGTACGCGGTCGCCTTCTGGGCGATGGTCTCGCTGGCGGTCTGTTTCTCGCGCGGCACCGAGATGGCCCACTGGTTGTTGTTACAGAAGAATATGTTCGGCGTGTCGAAGACGCCGGCGAAGTTGAGCCCCTCGTGGAAGTCCCCTTCCGAGGTCGCGCCGTCACCGAAGTAGGTGATGAACGCCTTGTTCTCGCCCTTGAGCTTCGAGGCCCAGGCGGCCCCGGTGCCGTGGACGACCTGTGTCGCGATGGGGACGGCGACGGTGAAGATGTTGCACCGCTCCGGGATGGCGTTGCCCTGTTCGTGGCCCATCCAGTAGAGCAGCGTTCGTTTCAGCGAGAGCCCACGGACCATCGCGGCGGCGTGCTCGCGGTACGACGGGAACAGCCAGTCCTCGTCGTCCAGTGCGTGGGCACTGCCGACCTGTGCGCCTTCCTGCCCCGAGAGAGGCGGATAGGTGCCCATGCGGCCCTGCCGTTGCAGGCTGACGGCTCGCTTGTCGAAGTGGCGGGCCAGCCGCATCTGTTTGTACATCTCGACGAGCTTGTCGTCGTCGATGTCCGGCACCTCCGCACCGTCGAGGACTCGACCCGCGTCGTCGAGTACCTGCACACGGTCTCGGGGGTTGTGCTGTAGCGTGCTCACGGGAGAACCCACCTTGACATGTATGACACGTCTCCCGCTCGCGTTATATTGTTTTCGTAAAAACGTTGCTTTCGGACTCATTCTTGCCACACTGTCGCAAAGATTCACGGGAATCTGCGGATAATCCGAACAAGTTTAAAATTCACGGGGCGAATACACCGTGTTTGTTGGTCTGTCACGGTTTTCCCCGCGGGATTCTGGACGATTGGGCGGGTTCTATCAGTGGGTCACGGTACCATACGGCGGTCGATTTCGGGCTGTCGCGTGTTACCGGAACCCACGTTCTGCGTCGACATCTCACCCCTGCATGAATCTCAAACGGTTGGCAGTTTCGCCGGGGCGAGCATCGGCTTCCGTGGCGTGTCGCTCACGGGTTTAAATACTGATTCGTGAGTCCGCTTCACGCCTCGCTTCGCTCGCCGTTCAGATACTGGAGACGCTCCCGTCGGTCGCGTCTCCCATTCGCCGCTCGCTAGTCCGAGGCGACCCTACGGGCCGCCTCGCGTGCCTCACGGCTCATAAACTCGCCGTTCGGCTAATCGGAAGCCACCCTTCGGGCGGCATCCCTTGCCTCCTCCACGCTCTTCCCATCCCGCAAAATCGCGTCGACGAACAGCTCGCCGGCCTTGTACGACGACCGGACCATCGGCCCGGACGCGCAGTACAGGAACCCCAGCTCGTCCTCGGCGACCTCGCGCCACGTATCGAACTCGTCGGGGTGGACGTAGCGCTCGACGTCCAGGTGGGTCAGTGAGGGCTGGAGGTACTGCCCCAGCGTCACCACGTCCACGTCTCGCTCGTGGAGGTCCGAGAGCGTCTGGTATATCTCGTGGTGGTACTCGCCGACGCCGAGCATCAGGCTCGTCTTGGTGTAGATGTCGGACTCTCGCGAGACCTGTTCGAGCACCGAGAGCGACTGCTCGTAGCCGGCGCGGCGGTCCCGGACCGGCCACTGGAGGCGCTCGACGGTCTCGATGTTGTGCGCGATGACGTCCGGTTCGGCGTCGATGATCTTCCGGACGAGGTCGGGTTCGCCCTGGAAGTCCGGGATGAGAACCTCCACGAGGATGCCGGGATGTCGCTTCTTTATCTCGCGGATGGTCTCCGCGAAGTGGCCCGCGCCCTGGTCGGGGAGGTCGTCCCGGTCGACCGACGTGAGGACGACGTAGTCCAGTCCGATCTCGGCGATGGCGGAGGCGACGTTCGCGGGTTCGTCCGGGTCCAGCGGCTCCATCCCGCCGGTCTCGACGTCACAGAAGTTACAGCCACGCGAGCAGCGGTGGCCCATCAGCATGAACGTGGCCGTCCCGCCGTCGCCCGACCCGTTACGGCCGCTCCAGCACTCGCCGAGGTTCGGACAGTTGGCCTCCTCGCACACCGTGTTCAGGTCGTGCTCGCGGAGCGTCTGCTTGATGTCCGTGAACTGGCGGCCCGATGGCGGCCGCATCTTCAGCCAGTCGGGCTTGCGCGAGCGACTCATGGCAAAACCTGCGGTTCGGGTGGACAAAAAGCGTGGGGATTGTGCCGACCGGCAGTGAACTCGCCACCGAGTGCCCGTTTCCATCGGTGATGGTCGACAGGGTTTTATGTGATAGGTGTACCAGTTTACAAACACGAAATGTTCGACGTGTCACGTGATGACATCACGTCAGGGTCGCTCACACAGGCCCTGCTCCTCCTTGCCGCCCCCCTCATCGCGCAGAACCTCGTCCGGTTCGCGCAACTCGTCGTCGACGCCTTCTGGGTCGGGCAGCTCGGCGAAGAGGCGGTCGCGGCGGTCGGGCTGGTCTTCCCGCTCGCCTCCATCTGTCTGGCGGTCGCCACCACCGCGATGATCGGGACACAGATAATCGTCTCCCAGCGCATCGGGGCCGACGACGAGGCCGGTGCCCGCCGCGTCACCTTCAACGGACTGGTGCTCTTCGGTATCGTGCTCATGGTCCCGATCACGGCGCTCGCGATTCTCGGCGCGGGCCCGTTCATTCGGTGGAGTGTCGAGACCCTCAACCCGGGGACCGACGTCGCCTCGCCAGCGACCGCCTACTTCGTCGCCTACGCCCTCGGATTCCCCGCGATGGCGGCCTCGGACGCCGTCGAGGGTGGGTTCGTCGGCTGGGGCGACGCCCGGGCCGCGCTGTGGGTCAACGTCACGACCGTCGCGGTCAACCTGGTGCTCGACCCCATCCTCATCTTCGGCTGGGGCCCCATCGAGCCGATGGGTGTCGAAGGCGCTGGCCTCGCGACCGCAATCGGGGGGGTCGCCGGCATGGTCCTGATATTCGCGTACGCGCTCGGCCTGCGCGACACGCTCCGGTTCACGTGGGCGTCGGCGACCGTGGACTTCGGCGACTGGCGGGAGATGCTCGACGTGTCGCTCCCGAACGTCGGCCAGCGCGTCGCCCAGGACGCGGTCCGACTGGTCATGATAAGCGTCGTCCTCGTCGCAGGCGGAGCCGCGGGACTCACGGCCTACACGCTCGGGTCGCGCATCTCGGCCATCGCGTGGATCCCGTCCGGCGGGTTCCAGCAGGCGGCCCAGAGCATCGTCGGCCAGAACCTCGGCGCTGGCAACACGGGGCGCGCCCGCCAGACCACCTGGACCGGCGTCGGCATCATCACGGTCGCGATGGCGGTCCTCGGCGGGCTCCAGTTGCTGTTCCCGGAGACCATCGCCCGACTGTTCGTCCCCGACATCTCCGGTGACGGGCTCGCGTTCACGGTCGCGTACCTCCAGATACTCGCGGTCGGCTACTGGGCAATCGGCGCGTCGTACCTCCTGCGGGCGGGATTCAACGCGGCCCGGCGCACCCGGACCAGCATGGTGGCCTCGCTGGCGCAGTACTGGGGCGTCCGCCTGCCGGTCGCACTCGTCGGCGTCTACCTGCTCGACTACGGCGTGGTCGCGGTGTTCTGGGGTGTGACGATTTCGAACGTGCTGGTCGCCATCGGCCTCGGCCTCTACTACTGGTACGAGACCAGCGACGGCATGATGGAGCGAGCGGCTGACCGGGCCGCCGAGTCGGCCAGCTAGCGGGTTCGACCCCGCACACCACTTTCGCCCCGGTACGGAAACGTTCTTGACACCAGGGAACTGGCTATGGAACGAGAATGGAGGTCGCCGAGGTCGTTCCAGATTTTGCCGACGCCTTCGCCTTCGAGGAGTTCAATCGCATGCAGCGGGAGGCGCTGCCGGCGTTGCTCGACTCGTCGGAGAACGTCGTCGCGAGCGCGCCGACCGCCAGCGGGAAGACCGCGCTGGCCGAACTCGCCATCTGTCGGGCGCTCGATATGGGGGGCACTGCGCTGTTCATCGCGCCGTTACGGGCGCTGACGAACGAGAAGGAGGCGGACTGGGACCGCTTCGAGGAACTGGGCTACTCGGTGTACGTCGTCACCGGCGAGCGCGATCTGAACCCGCGCCGCGCGCGCCACGCGGACATCCTCGTGATGACACCCGAGAAGCTCGACTCGGCGACCCGCAAGCACGACACCACGCGGTACGACTTCATCACGGACGTGGACGTCTGCGTCATCGACGAGGTCCACCTGCTGGATTCCGACCGCCGCGGCGCGGTTCTGGAGGTCACGGTCTCCCGGCTACGCCGGCTCTGTGCGCCCCGCGTGGTGGCGCTCTCGGCGACCATGCCCAACATCGACGACGTGGCCGCGTGGCTCGACGCGCCGCCCGAGAACACCTTCGAATTCGACGACGAGTATCGCCCAGTCGACCTCCACGCCGACGTGAAGACGTACAGTCACGGCGAGAACTCCTTCGCGGACAAGTACCGGCGGCTCTACCGCGCCATCGACCTCGCAGAACCGCACCTGAACGACGACGGTCAGGCGCTCGTGTTCGTCTCCTCGCGCCAGGACACCGTCCAGGCCGCGAAGAAGGCCCGCGACGAGGTCGCAGAGCGCGACGTGGCGATGGGTGCGCGCGGCGACTACGACTTCCACACCGAGACGCAGGAACTCGACAACGATACCCTCAGAAACTCCTGTATCGACGGGGTGGCGTTCCACCACGCCGGCCTCTCGAAGAACGACAAGGACCGCGTCGAGGAGTGGTTCAAGCAGGGGAAACTCCAGTTGCTCTTCTCGACGTCGACGCTGGCGTGGGGCGTGAACCTCCCTGCCCGGTGTGTCGTCATCCGGGACACGAAGCTCCACGACCCCCTGGAGGGCGAGGTCGACATGAGCCCGCTGGACGTGCTCCAGATGCTCGGGCGCGCCGGGCGACCGGGGTACGACGACGTTGGCTACGGCTACGTGGTGTGTGACGCCGCCGACGCGGGCAAGTACCGACGCCTGCTCCGCGAGGGCAAGGAGATAGAGAGCCGACTCGCGGAGAACCTCGACGCGCACCTCAACGCGGAGATCGCGATGGGCACGGTGCGGGACCTCGACGACGTGATGGACTGGCTGGAGACGACGTTCTACTACCAGCGCGCCCAGTCCGAACCCGAGCAGTACGACTTCGCGAACCTCCGCGAGCGAGTGCGCGAAGTGCTCAAGTCGCTGGTCGACCACGGCTTCGTCAACCTCGGTGACGACCTCGCCATCTCCGCGACCGGCCTGGGTGTCCTCGCCTCGAAGTACTATCTCAGACTGGAGACCGCGGAACGGTTCAAGACGCTCGCCGACTCGGAGGGCATCACCGAGAAGGGTGTGCTTGGGGCGGTCGCGACCGCCGCCGAGTTCGACAGCGTGAGCGCCCGCCAGTCCGAGAAGGAGGCGGTCGACGCGATGCTCGTCGGCCAGGACACCGGCGAGATGGACGCGGGTGGCCGGAAGGTACTCGCCATCCTCGTCGGGTCGATGAACGGGACGACCCCGGGCGACCTGCGCTCTGACGCCTGGGTCATCAAGCAGAACGGCCTACGCCTGCTCGCCGCCCTGCAGGCGTTCCTCGACCGCTTCGCGAACCCCCACGCGACAAACGTCGCCCGCCGGGTCGAGGCCCGCGTCGAGAACGGGGTCGCGCCCGATGCGGTGGGACTGACCGCCATCGACGGGGTCGGCCCCGGCCGCGCCAGCAAGCTCGCCAAGGAGGGCCTGCAGACGCCCGCCGACGCGGTCGACGCCGGTGTCGAGGGACTCGTCACGGCTGGCCTCTCCGAGGGCGTCGCCGAGCAGGTGTACGAGGGTGCGAAGAAGCTGCCCGATATCTCGGTGGAGTGGGGCGACTTCCCGAGTACCATCGCCCGCGGTGAGAACGAGATGTGCGACGTGACGGTCCGCAACGACGGCGGCAGCGGCTCTGCCGGGGTCCGCGTGACTGTCAACGGCGTCGAGATGTCCGCGGCCGAGACGTACCTCGACGGGGAGACCACGGTCCCGGTCGGCGTCTTCGGCGCGACCGACGACGAGCTCACGTACGAGGTGTCGGTCGCGTTCGCGAACATCCCGCTGGTGCCGGTTACTGAAACGCGGACGGTGCGGGTGCAGGACTGATTCTCGCGAGGCGGCAGCTGCTTTTCGGTTCGGATGAATGGCCGGAAATTAAATACTCGTGGTCGGTACCGCCGGGTATGTCCCCCGCAGGTGGTGACGGCAATCCAGCAGCCGACGGATTCCGGATTCCGCCAGCGGCCGTCGGCGACCGGGTCGACGTGGTGCGGTATCCCGGTGCGGACGAGGGTGAAGCGAAACACCGGGCCGTGCCGGCGGGTGACGGGGCGGGCATCGTCCAGGAGCGTGAGAACGCGGCGAAGCGCCAGTGGTTCACCACCCAGAGCACGTTCTGGTGGGGAATGATGGGACTGGCACCGATTTCGCTATTCGCTGAACTCGCGACCTCGGTCGGACTGCCGAATTGGACTGGCTTCCTCTGGTTGGCTGTCGTCGCGGCGCTCCGGTGGTGGCACGCCCCTGACGACCCGCGAGAGTCGACACCGGAACTCGTCGCGGAGAACGTGTCTGTGGCAACCGCCAGGGACTGCTTCGACCCGGTTCTCGACGACGAGGTCGACGCCGTGGCCGCGACTGTCGAGAACGCCCCGGTTCAGCCCTCGATGCCTAGCAGCTCGTCCACCGTCGCCAGCAGGTCCTCAGGCGAGTCCACGACGAACTCGGCGTTGGAGAGGTCGACCGACGCGTCCGCGCCCGAGTGATACCCGATACAGGTCGTGCCCGCGGCGACCGCCGAGTCGATGCCGTGTTCGGAGTCCTCGACCGCGATGCAGTCTTCGGGTGCGAAGCCGAGTTCGCCCGCGGCGTGTTCGAAGATGTGCGGTTCGGGCTTGCCCGGAACGTCGATGTCCTCGGCGCTGACGACCGCGTCGAAGTCGAGGTCGAACCGGGCACAGACGAGGTCGATCCAGTCGTGGGGCGAGGAGGAGACGATGGCCATGGGAATGCCCTGCTCGCGGCGGGCGACCAGCCAGTCCGCGAACCCGGGCAGGAGTTCGACCTTCTCGGTGTAGATGGCCTCGGCCGTGTCGTCGAAGCGGTCGACCCACTCCTGCTTGGTGACGGCCACGTCGTAGTGCTCGGCGAGGTAGTCGTGTATCTCGCGGTAGTTCATGCCCGTGATTTCGCGGACTTCTACCTCTTCGTCGGGGACCGCCCAGGGGAGCAGTTCCTCGCGCTCGCGCTCGACCCAGTAGTCCTCGGAGTCGACCAGTACGCCGTCCATGTCGAAGAGGACTGCATCGTGACTCATGTGTTGGTTGCGTGGATGGGGTCGGGGTACTTCGTTTGGGTGGGTCTGTGCGTTGGCATCTGCTTCTGCTGTGGCTGGTGTTTCGACTGGTGTTTCGGGAGTTGGTGTCGCTGTTGTTCGTGGCGACGAGCAGTTCACTCGCGCCGATGGCGATGGAGACCGCCACCGCCCCGCACAGCACCGTCCCGCACCACACCCTCCCCAGCCGATTCCGATGCTCGCCTCCGGCTGCGCTTCTCATCCCTCGCGCGCTTCCGACTCGCGGCCTCCGGCACGCGAGTCCCCGCACGCCACCCGGAAATCCAGCGACAGTCGCGATACCACCCTTCAAATACCAGTACGGGACCAACCCCGGCATGACAGCCGGAGCAGCAGTCCGCGTCTTCGCGGGGGATTGCAGCGTCGTCTTCGACGGCGCAGACAGAGTCGAGCATCGCGGTCACGTCGTGGTCGTCGTCAAGCCGGACGACACCGTGCTGGTCCACGACGCGAAGGGCTACCAGCCGGTCGCGTGGCTCACCCGGGCGAGCGAGGTGTGGGTGACCAACGATGGCAAGCTGGACCTGCGGGCCAGAGACGGCGACCAGACCCTGCTCGTGAAGTCACACCAGCTCCACCTCACTGGCTCGTATCCGACCAGTACGGCCGGGACACCGGCGGGTCGGTGCCCCGACTGTTCGGGGGCACTCGTCAGGATCCGGCGGGCCGTGACCTGCCTCGACTGCGAGCGCCACCACGGGATTCCAACTGATGCGGTGGTCCACGGCGGGCGGTGCGAGTGTGGGTTGCCCCGGATGCGGGTCGAGCGCGGGGCACCGCTGGACCTCTGCATCGACCGGGACTGCGAGTCGCTGGACAGTGCGGTGGTCGAGCGGTTCGACCGGGCGTGGGACTGTCCGGAGTGTGGCGACGACCTGCGGGTGCTCCGGCGGGGTGGCCTGCTCGCCGGGTGTGACGCCTACCCCGACTGCGACACCGGGTTCTCGTTCCCGGCCGGGACCGTCGTCGCGTCCTGCGAGTGCGGGCTGCCGGTGTTCGAGACTGCCAGTGGTCGGCGGTGTCTGGACAGCACGTGCGAGGGCGACTGGGTCGATGCGGGCGGGGTCGAGGCCGAGACGGGGCCGTAGGGTTCGGCGGTCACTCGTCGCTGTCGCCAGCGTCGGTGCCCGCGGCCTCGCCGTCGTCGGCGGCCACGCCGGTCGCCCCTGCGGTGTTCTGCTCGTCGTTCATGCGGTCGAGTTCGTAGCTCACCCACTGCTTGGCGATCCAGACGAACGACCGTTCTTCGACGCTGAAGTCCAGGTTCCGGGGGTCACGGCTCGCGAAACAGAGGGTCCCGTACAGGGTCTCCTCGACGTTGGTGGTCCCGCCGATGTAACAGCCGAGTTCGAACGTCTGGTACCCCGGGTCGTCGCGCATCCCGGCGTCGATGGCGTTCTGGATGCCGAAGAGGTCCTCGTGCTGGATGGTCAGCCGGCAGTAGGAGTTGCTGAGACGGTTCGACTCGCCCGCCTGGAGCAACTCGTGGTCACCGACCGAGAGGACGATGGTCTGGGTTCCCCTGGTCGGGTCGGCTGGGTCCGGGCGCTCGATGCGGGTGAGAAACCCGTAGGAGACGCCGAGGTATTCGGTCCCGAGTTCGAGCACCGCCCTGACCCGGTCCTCGAACGACCGGTCGGTGTCGTTCGTTATCTCGTAGAACTCGACGAGGGCGTCGATGTAGCGCTGGCGGTCTCCCCTGGCCCGGTCCTGCTCGACGTAGCCGACGATCTTCCTCGCCAGGAACGCGAACTGGTCGGGGCTGTGTTGTTTCCGGAGGTAGTCGGTGACGTTGGCCGAGAGCGCCCTGTTCGCGACGGTCTCGGAGTCCTTCCCGGTGAAGAGGATGAACGGGAGGGTCGCGTCGGTCTCGCGAACGGCCTCGAGGAACTCGACACCGTCCATCACGGGCATCTCGTAGTCGGAGACGACGCAGTCGAACTGCGCTGACTCGAGGCGTGCGAGCGCCGACCGGGCGTCGGTCGTCGACTCGACGGTGAGGCGGTCGTCGAGCCGTTCGAGGTACTCTGCCGCGACGGCGACGAGGTCCGGCTCGTCGTCAACCAGGAGGACACGGTAGCGGTCGCTCCGGTCGCTGGCTGCCTGGCGCGTCTCCGCCGTGGAGTCCGTCTCGTCCTCCGTCATCGGGGATGGTGCTTGCTCACGGCTGCTGTACGTTCCGTGCCAAGATAAGTCTGGACGCGGGAGCGTCGTGGCCCGGTCCGGCCCCGGTGGCCGTGCGGACGACCGGCGACCGTCATCCCTTTGCCCGCCCGGGGCGCATCCGCGGCCATGGACGGACACCTCGACGGCGGCGTCGTGCACGTGGGGCAGGACGCTCGCCAGCGGTACTACGACTCGCGGGGCTATGGCTACCCCCTCGGCGGGAACGACGTGGCGCTCGCGCCGGTCGAGGCGGCCCACCTGCTCTACCGGGGCGACCTCGATTCGGTCGACGGGATGGCCTTTCGCGAGTTCATCCGCGACGCGACCGACCCCGGCTTCATGCCGCGGTTCCTCGTCTACGCCGACCTCCGCGAGCGCGGCTTCTACCTCTCGCCGGCGAAGGCGGACTGGCTCCACGGGGTCGATTCTGGGACGGCGGACTTCGTGGTCTACCCCCGCGGGAAGGGCCCGACCGACGGCGAGGTCGAGTATCGCGTCCGGGTCGTCGGCGAGCGCGAGATGGTCGACGCGGTGGCGCTGGGCGATGGCGTCCTCGCGGTCGTCGACGAGGAGTCCGAGATAACCTACCTCGACACCGACCACCCCGACATCGAGGGTTCGGCCGGTATCGCGCTCCCCGCCGGCATCGACTGCGACCTGCTCGCGGACCGCGCGACCTGCTGGAACCCACCCGAGAAGCTGTACGAGCAGGGCTTCTACGGCACGCCACTCGACGGCCGGGACTCCGACCTCGACGCCCTCCAGCTCTCGCTGGTAGAAACGGCTTACCTCGCGACCCGCGGGGCGGTCGACGTGGACCCTGAGACGGTCTGTGCCCGCGGCCGGGAGGTCGAGGGCGAGCGCTTCGACCGCCGGCTGCGGGTGTATGCGGCCCTGCGCGAGGCCGACGTGGTGCCCAAGACCGGCTTCAAGTTCGGCGCGGACTTCCGGACCTACGCCGAGTTCGAGTCCGTCGACGACTTCGGGCACTCGGAGATGCTGGTCCGCGTGCTGCCCATCAGCCACGTCTTCGCACCCCGGGACCTGGCGCTGGACGTCCGACTGGCGAACGGGGTGCGCAAGGAGATGGTGTTCGGGCTGGTCGACCGGCCCGGGAATGGCGTGACGTGGCTGCGGGTCGGTAGACTGACGCCCTGACCGTCTGGAACCGGTTCTGTTCTGAGGGAGTGTGACCAGTCACTGTGGCGCGTGCTGGCGAGCGTGGCGTGCGAGGCACGAAGTGCCTCGATGTGAACGGCGATAGCGCGGAACGAAGTTCCGCGAACCATTCGAGCGGGCCGAGAGCCCGCGAGAAGAAGCCGTGAGCGAGGCCGCGAGTCAGTGGCGCGCGAGGGATGACTGGAACGGAGCGAAACGCAGTGGAGCGACGTGGAAGGAATCGGCTGGGGAGGCTGTGGTTCGGGGCGGGGCGGTGCAGGGCGGTGCGGTCCCCACTGCCATCGGCGCGAGTGACCTGCTCGTCGACACGAACGCCAGAAGCACAGCCTCATGTCCTCTCGACAGCAGTCCCAGCCACAACCACCACAACCACCACGACCACCACAACCTCCACAACCGACCAGACCACAGAACACGGGAAGCGAAGCTTTTTGCGCGGCCCGACGCCACTCTCGGGTAGTCAAATGACGCGCGATTCCGAGTCGTCGACACCCGACGACGAGCTGGTTCCGGACGGTGGCGAGACGGCAGCCGAGGGAGCCGACGAGGTCGCACTCGACCCGTGGGGCTCCTCGACCGTCTCCGACTACCGCAAGCTGTTCGAGGAGTTCGGTATCGAGGAGTTCGACGAGGTCCTGCCCGAAGTCCCGAACCCGCACTACCTGATGCGCCGCGGGGTCATCTTCGGCCACCGCGACTACCGCCCCGTGGCGGAAGCGATGCGCGAGG
Organism: Haloarchaeobius pelagicus; assembly: GCF_051207375.1. NCBI lineage: Archaea > Methanobacteriati > Methanobacteriota > Halobacteria > Halobacteriales > Halorubellaceae > Haloarchaeobius > Haloarchaeobius pelagicus. The sequence goes on from NZ_JBPJZD010000002.1 coordinate 1,111,059, forward strand.
GCGAGCCGTGGGCCGTCCTGTCGGGATTCATGCCGACGGGGGACCCGCACATCGGTCATAAACTCGTCTTCGACGAGATAATCTGGCACCAGCAGCAGGGCGGCGAGGCATACGGCCTCATCGCCGACCTCGAGGCCCACAGCGCCCGCGGGCTGACGTGGGACGAGATCGACGAGCACTCGCGGGACTACATCCTGAGCCTGCTCGCGCTCGGGTTCGACCCGGAGGAGGGCGAACTGTACCGGCAGTCCGACAACCGCCCGCTGCAGGACCTGGCGTTCGAGCTGGGCATCGAGGCGAACTACTCCGAGCTGCAGGCCATCTACGGCTTCGACGGCGAGACCGACGTGAGCCACATGCAGTCCGTCGTGACCCAGATGGCGGACATCCTCTACCCGCAACTCGACGAGCCCAAGCCGACCGTGATTCCGGTCGGGCCGGACCAGGACCCGCACATGCGCCTGGCCCGTGACCTCGCGACCCGGATGCGCTTCTTCAAGGTCTCGAAGGCGTACGCGAGCTTCGAGGCGGACGACGACGAGCGCGAACTCATCGCGGCGGCCTACGCGGCCCTCGCCGACGAGGCACCCGAGGGCGAGCCGGTCCGGTGTGAGGACGGCGCGGCGTGGCTGCGCGAGCACACGCCCGAGCCGGCGGACGCCCGCGATGCGGCGGTCAAGAAGCTCGATTCGGCCGGGAAGGAGCCGCTTCGCCCGCGGACTCGCTTCTTCGACCGGCAGGCGACCGACGAGGCGTTCGAGGCGCTCATCGACGCGGTCGAGGGCGAGAAGCGCGTCTACGAGGGCCACATCGACGCGTTCGACCTCGAACGCGGTGAGGCCGAGGAGCTGGCGAGACAGGTCGAGGTCGACCACGGCGGCTACGGCTTCATGGCTCCGTCCTCGATCTACCACCGGTTCATGACCGGTCTCACTGGCGGGAAGATGTCCTCGTCGGTCCCGGCGAGCCACATCTCGCTGCTCGACGACCCCGAGGACGGCTACGACAAGGTCAAATCGGCGACGACTGGCGGTCGCGAGACGGCCGAAGAACAGCGCGAGAAGGGCGGCGAGGCCGACAAGTGCCCGGTGTACGAGCTGTACGCCTACCTGCTCGCGGGCGACGACGACGAGTTCGCGACCGAGGTGTACGAGGAGTGTGTCGGCGGCGAACGCCTCTGTGGTGGCTGCAAGGAACAGGCGGCCGAACTCATGGAGGAGTTCCTCGAGGAGCACCAGGAGAAGCGCGAGGAGGTCGCCGAGCACCTGGACGACCTCGACATCGACCTGGACTCGGACCGCAAGCACGCCTGAGACACGACCTGTTCGATTTCTATCTGTTTTCACCCGCGCTCGAAAGTGCCAACAGAACGTCCAGAACTGGACACATGATGCTCCTTTCACATCTTCCAGAGGTAGATTTAACCCGCTCGTGATACATCTGCAGGTAGATGGATTTCCGGTCGAGTCGCGATTCCGACGACGTCCGTGACGTGGTCGTCTGTGCGGACGTGCTGGGTGGGTTCGGTGTCTCGACCGACGCGGTTCGCCAGCAGGAGGACGTCCCGGGTCGGGCGCTGGAGGACATCATCGCGGACTCGCTCGACGGTTCCGAACATCCCGCCGAGTTCGTCCGCCGGACCATCGTCCGGTCGGACCGCGGTATCGACGCGCCGGCACGCCACTGGCGGCACGCGCCACAGGTCCAGCTCTCGGCGGTGTTCGAGGCCCTCGACTGGGCGGCGGAGCTCCGGGACGCCAACGGTCGCCGGCTCGACGAGGAAGGGTTCGCGGACCTCCCGTGGACGATCTCGCTCACGGACGCGAACGGCATCACCCGTGAGGCAGCCTTCGAGTACCCGGACACCCCGCTGGGTGACGACAACTACCCGGCGCTCATCCACGCGGTGAACACCCGGCTGCTGTACGGGCTCGGCGTCGAGTTCGTCCAGCTTTCGGAGGGGACCGACCGCTGGCGGTTCGCGCTGGTCGAGACGGACGAACTCGCCCGGCTGCGCGACCAGTTCGGCCTCCGGGTGACCGTGTTCGACCGGCCGCTCCTCTCGGCTCCCCAGCCCCCGGCGTACCTGCCCGAGAAGGGCGGTGACGTGCCCCTGCCGGACTGGGTGACGGCAGGTGACGAGGGGCCACGGCTCGGTCGCGACCGGGCCGACACCGCCGACGTGGTCTCGTCGGTGGAGGCCGACGTGGACGCGGTCCTCGAGGAGAGCGGGGCGTCCGAGGCAGCCGACGAGTCGGGCCAGGAATCGGCCGCTCCGTTCATCGAGTTCGTGGAGTCGGACACCGCACAGGAACCAGCGGACGAGTCCGCCCCCGAGCCGGAGGGAGGTGCCGAGCCGGAGCCGGCACCCGAGGATGAACCGGGAGCGCCAGACGTGGCCATGGACGCCGGGGGCGGCCGCGACTCCTTCTGGGAGGACACGGGCGACTGGGTGCTGGAGCCGGTCACGAGCGAGGCGTCGGTGGAGAGAGAGGACGAGCTAGCCGACGAGAGAGACGATGAGACAGCCGACGAGCTAGCGGACGAAAGCGAAGTCGACCCGGAATCTGGTGACGGGTCGGCCGACGACGGCGGGCTGGAACTCCTCGGGGGCGGCCCGTCGGTGTCGCGTCAGTCCTCTTCCCCGTCGGACGACCCGCTCGACGACCTGTTCGACTCGGTCGAGGAGAGCGCGGCGACCGGGTCGGCGGGCCGGACCGACCCCGAGTACGACGGGTTCGACGCCGACGACCTCGCGGACTTCAAGCGCGGGGCGCGCAAGGACCGGGTCGAGAACGAGTCGTTCGGCGTGGGCGTCGAGAGACCGACCGAAGACGACCGGCTCGCGGCCTACGGGGCGGCCATCGACGCGGGTGGTAACCTCTCGGTCCGGGGATTGCTCGACGACGACACCTTCGTTCCGACGTTCCCCGCGGCCGACCAGGACGAGGTTCGCATCACCTACGACGACGGGTGCGACCTCGACGCGCCGCCTGCCGCCGAGATAGAGACCGACGAGGGGTTCGTCTGGGTGAACGCGGACGGGCTCTCACCGGACGACGACTGACTCGTGGGCGCTCACTTCGGGACGGCGACACAGGGCGTGTCCCGGCCGACGAAGGAGTGGTGTCTCGCGCCGACGAGCGCCCAGTAGTCGCGGGGGCGCGTCCCGAGCAGGTCCTCGATGTGCCGGTACGACAGCAGGTTGTCGCCCTCGACCACGTGCCGGAACAGCTCCCGGCGTGCGCCCGTGAACTCGCGGTCGAACCGGGTGTGGGTGTAGCGGTTGGGGTAGTTGAAGACGAGCTGTCCGCCCGGCCGCACGTGGTCGTACATGGCCCGGACGGCCGTCTCGGCGTCGTCGACGAAGTAGAGCGTGGCCATGCAGTACACCAGGTCGAAGGTCCGGCCGGTCCCGAGCTCGGGGAGGGCGTCGACGGCGAAGTGGATGTTGTGGAAGTCGAGTTCGTCGGCGATGCGGCGGTTGTCCTCGATGACGGACTCGGAGACGTCGTAGCCGTAGAACTCGGTGTCGGGGTACCGGACCGCGAGTTCGAACAGGTCGACGGCGGCCCCACAGCCGACCGAGGCGACCGAGGCCGGGCCACCGATGGAGCGCTCCGGGCTCGGCGGCCAGTGACGGTCGATGAAGCGGGCCAGCAGGCCGGGCATCGCCTCGCGCCCGATGTAGGCGACGCGGTCGTAGTCGCCGGTCGAGTAGAAGTCTTCCCAGTGTGTGGCTGCTCCCGGGTCGGCCCACGTCGCGTCGGTGATGGCGTTCTCGGACATACTACTCTGAATGCGACGATCAGTGATAACGGGACACCGGGAGTGCGGGAGTCACGCCAGGGAAGGAGATTACGCGGGTGCCGGTTTCCGGACGAATACCGCGGGGCTGCGCCGGGTCGCGTAGGTCTCGTCGCGAGCACCGACGGCCGTCCAGTAGCTCCGTGGGCGGCGACCGATGACGGCCTCGATGGCGTCGTAGCTGAGCAGGTTCTCGCCGCGGGCGACGCGCTCGAACGCCTCGCGCTTGTGCGCGGGTGCCTCCTCGCGGACCCACGTCCGGGTGTGGCGATTCGGGTAGTTGAAGACGAGGTGGCCGCCCGGGGCCACGCGGTCGTAGAGTTCGGCGAGGGCGCGTTCGACGTCGTCGACGAAGTAGAGGGTCGCCATGCAGTAGACCAGGTCGAACTCGCGGTCGATGGCGAGGTCGGGGAGCGAGTCGACGGCGAAGTGGACGTTCGACAGGCCCGCCTCGGCGGCGTGCTCGCGGTTCGCCTCGACCACCGACGGGGCCAGGTCGTAGCCGTAGAACTCGGTCTGGGGGTAGCGTGGGGCGAGCTCGAAGTCGACGAGGGCCGGGCCACAGCCCACGTCGGCGACCGTGTCGGGGACGTCGACGCGCTCGATGAACGTCTCGAGATGTCCCGGCATGTCCTCGCCGCCGACGTAGGCCCCGCGGTCCCAGTCCGTGGCGGCGTAGAAGTCCGCTTCCCAGTCGAAGGGCATGGGTAGCCATGACAGAGCGGGGCGCAATAGCGTTGCGGTCAGAGCAGGGCGCGATAGCCTGGCAGTCGGGTCCAACTCCGGGTCTTTCGACACTGTTGGCTATCCGCCTCGGAAAATATAACGACCACAGAAAGAATTAAATGTATTTAGAAACAGTTAGCAATAATGGTTGTTGGGGAGTCTGACACGAACGAGGCGGAGGCCGAGGGGCTGTCCGACGTGCTCGACGCGTTCGACGTCGACACGGCGGACGAGGTCGTCGAGGCGAACGACACGGGGTCGAGCGACGACGCGGTCGCCGTGGTCGAGACGATACTCGGAGACCTGGACGAACCGGTCTCGACCGGGGAGGACGAGGAGCTGGACCACGACGCCGCGGGCACAGGTGCCGACGAACTCGCCGGGCTCGACGGCGCGTTCGCCGACTTCGAGGCCGACACCGAGCCTGGGGTCGAGACGACGGAGATGATGGGGACGATGGAGACAGCCGGGACAATGGAGACGGCCGGGACGACCGGGATGGGAGAGCGAGTCAGCGCGACGCTGGTCCGGGTCCCCAACGAGGCGTTCGGCTCGGCACTGGTCGCGGGTCGATCCGGCGACGAGGACTACGACACCGCCCACGACGAGTTCAAGGCGCTCGCCGAAGAGATGGACACCGACGACGTGGACGTCGACGAGCTCGACCTCTCCGAGTTGACCCTCGGCGAACCGATGCCCGTGCCACCGCTCGCCGAGGGCCTCCCCGAGTCAGACGACTAGGACACGCGATTCGCCCGGGTCTCCTTCTGGGCACGTTCCTCTCGCGGTCGCCCCCACGAAAACATCTCGAAATTGAAAGGAGTCGTGCGAGGAATTAACTACCAGTAGGCTGAAACCGTAGCCATGCCAACCCGGGAGTCCGAGCCGAACACCGGGTCGACGGGCGAACTGTCGGACGTCGTCGACGCGTTCGACGTCGAGACGGTCGAGGAGGTCATCGAGGACAACGACACCGGCGACAGCGAGGTCGACGACCCCGACGCCGTCTTCGATTCGCTTCTCGATGCCGACGGGTCGACCACGGCCGAGGAGCGCCAGCTCGACCACGAACCGCCGGTCACCGACCTCGACGGGGCGTTCGCCGCCGTCGAGACCGAACTCGACCGCGACGAGGCACCCGACCGTCTCGGCCGCTGGCTCGCGTACGACGGGTTCGACTTCACGGACGAGCAGGCCGCACCCACTGCGACCCCCGCGACGAGCGCCCACGAGGAGTTCAAATCGCTCGCCGCCGAGTCGGAGACGGTCGACCTCGACGACCTCGACCTCGACGACCTGGCGCTCGGGGACGGGACTGTCGCGGCCTCGCTCGACATCGACATGCCGGCCGAGGAGGACTCCCTCGCCGAGGCGATGCTGGCCGGCGACGAGGACGAGACGTTCGGGGGCGAGACCGGCGGTGGCGACAGCGCCGAGGACGACAGCGGCGAGGGTGCCATCGACGAGACCGGCTTCGACTGGGACTGACGACACGTCTGCTCACGGCTCCCGAAGGCTTTTCTTCGGTCACGCGAACATCTGGGGTATGGCAGCCGAATCCAGCCATCGTGGTATCGCACGCCAGCACTGCGACAGCCCAGGGTTCGGCTTTTTCTTCGCGGTGTAGGCACGGCGGACTCGGCCGGGGCGGCCGGCGGACGAAATCGTGCGCTTCGGAATAGCTAACTGACTGACCCGAGGAAGCAGACACAAGAGATGCAACTAGCAGCGACACAGGCCGCGGTCCTCGAAACCGCGAGCGCGACCGACCCGAAGTCGGTCGTGGCGCTGGCCGACGAGCTGGGCGAGAAGCCCGAGTCGGTCGCGGGCGCGGCCTTCGACCTGGAAGCACAGGGCCTCCTCACCATCGAGGAGCGAACCACAGAACACGTCGAACTCACCGACGAGGGCGAGCGCTACATCGACGAGGGCCTGCCCGAGGTCCGCCTGTACGAGGCGGCCGTCGAGGTCGGCGCGACCGACGAGCCCGTCTCGATGGGGCAGGTCATCGGGGCGTCCGGCCTCGGCGACCTCGTCGACATCGCGCTCGCCAACTACGCCCGGAAGGGCTACGGCGAGATAGACAGCGGCGAACTCTCCGCGAACGCGGACGCCGACCCCGAGGCCGACGAGGAGGCCCGGGCGCTGGCGGCCCTGCAGGCCGGCGAGTCCGTGACCGATTCGGGAGTCCTCGACCAGCTCGAACGCCGCGGTCTCGTCGAGCGCGTCGAGCAGACCGACCGACTCGTCACGCTCACCGACGAGGGCGTCACCGCCATGATGGAGGGCGTCGAGGTGGCCGAGTCCGTCGGCCAGCTCACCCCCGAACTGCTCACCAGCGGCGAGTGGCAGGACGTCGAGTTCGCCGAATACAACGTCCAGGCCGACGCCGAGACGCTCTACGGCGGGAAGAAGCACATCCTCCGCCAGACCGCGGATAGGGTCAAGGACGTGCTCGTCGGGATGGGCTTCCAGGAGATGGAGGGCCCGCACGCCGACGCGGAGTTCTGGATCAACGACTGCCTGTTCATGCCCCAGGACCACCCTGCCAGAACGCACTGGGATCAGTTCGCGCTGGACGTCCCGCCGATGCAGGACCTCCCCGAGGACCTCGTCGACCGGGTCGAGGACGCCCACAAGAACGGCGTCGGGCCCGACGGCGACGGCTACCACTCGCCGTGGACCGAGGACGTGGCACGCGGGGTCGACCTCCGCGGACACACCACCTCGCTGTCGATGCGCTACCTCTCCGGCGAGGCGGTCGGCGACCTCGAACCGCCCCAGCGGTACTTCTCGGTCGAGAAGGTGTACCGGAACGACACGCTCGACGCGACCCACCTGCTGGAGTTCTTCCAGATCGAGGGCTGGGTGATGGCCGAGGACCTCTCGGTGCGTGACCTCATGGGCACCTTCACCGAGTTCTACGAGCAGTTCGGCATCACCGACCTGCAGTTCAAGCCGCACTACAACCCGTACACGGAGCCGAGCTTCGAGCTGTTCGGCGAGCATCCCCGGACCGGGGAACTCGTCGAGATCGGGAATTCGGGCATCTTCCGCGAGGAGGTGCTCCGCCCGCTCGGCGTGGAGTGCGACGTGATGGCGTGGGGGCTCGCCCTCGAACGCCTGCTGATGCTGACGCACGGCTTCGAAGACATCCGGGACGTCCACGGGACGCTGTGTGACCTGGACTTCCTGCGGAACGCGGAGGTGATTCGCTAATGCCAGTCGTAGACGTCGACCCCGACGAACTCAGGAGCCTGACCGGCCACGACGAGAAATCGGACGAAGAGCTGAAGGAGGACATGTTCGGCCTCGGCCTCGAGTTCGAGGGCGAGACCGAAGACGGCGAGTTCCAGCTGGAGTTCGCCCCGGACCGCCTCGACCGTCTCTCCGTCGAGGGCGTCGCGCGCTCGCTTCGCTACCAGTACGGCGACGACCGCGGCGTGTACGTCCCGAAGACGAACGACCCGGACTGGACCATCGAGGTCGACGAGTCCGTGCCCGACGACCGCCCGTACGTCACTGGGGCCGTGATTCGCGGCGTGAACCTCAGCGAGTCGGCACTGGATTCGCTCATCCAGCTGCAGGAGAAGCTGCACGCGACGATGGGCCGAAAGCGCGTCAAGGGTGCCATCGGCATCCACGACCTGACGATGCTGAAAGGAGCTTCCACCGGTGACGACGGCGGCAACAGCATCCAGTACGTCGGCGTCGAACCCGACGAGGACGTGTTCGTCCCGCTCGACGCCGACGTGGAGATGACGCCCGCGGAGGTCCTGACCGACCACCCGACCGGCGAGAAGTACGCCGACGTCATCGCCGACTACGAGCGCTACCCGGCCATCTACGACGACATCGGGCTGTTCTCGTTCCCGCCGGTCATCAACGGCCGCCGGACCGAGGTCAGCACCGACTCGCGGGACCTGTTCGTCGAGCTGACGGGCACCGACCAGTGGACCATCGACAAGATGTGCAACATCATCTGCTACGCGCTCGACGCCCGCGGTGCGACCATCGAGGCGGTCACCGTCGACTACCCCGACAAGGACGTCTACGCCGGGGAGAAGGTGGAACTGGTCGCACCCGACGTCGACCTCGTCCGCCCGAACTTCGAGACGAGCGACAAGACGGTCCGCCACAGCCGCATCGAGTCGCTGCTCGGCATCAACCTCGACCCGGCGGAGGTCGTGGACCTGCTCGAACGCGCGGGACTCGACGCCATCCAGGAGGACGATCAGGGCGAACTCGTCTACGAGGTGGACGTGCCGCCGTACCGCGTGGACGTGCTCCACCCGCTCGACATCGTGGACGACGTGGGCCGTGCCTACGGCTTCAACGAGCTCGAACCGACGTACCCCGAGGTCGGGACCGTCGGCGGCCGCCACGAGCGAACGGGCCTCGAGGACGCGGTCCGCGACCAGCTCGTCGGGCTCGGCTTCGAGGACATGCTCAACTTCCACATGATCAACGAGGGCGAGAACTACGAGCGCATGCGACTCGACCCCGACGAGGACGACTGCCTGGGCGCTGGCCAGCCCGTGACCATCACGGAGCCCTACAGCGAGGACTACACCATGGTCCGCTCGTGGGCGCTCCCGTCGCTCATGATGGTGCTGGAGAACAACACCCACCGGTCGTACCCGCAGGACATCGCGGAGGTCGGCTTCGCCGCCCACTACGACGAGTCCGAGGACACCTACGTCGCAGAGCGCCGAACGGTCGCCGGTGCGCTCGCCCGCCACGACGCCTCCTACGAGGACGCGAAGGCCCGCCTGCAGGCGCTCGCGCGCAACTTCGAGGTCGAGGTGACGACGCCGCCGACGACCCACCCGTCGTTCATCGACGGCCGAACCGCCGAGGTCCGCATCGACGGTGAGGTCGCCGGTGTGGTCGGTGAGGTCCACCCGGCCGTGCTCGTGGAGCACGACCTGGAGGTTCCGGTGACAGCGTTCGAGTTCGATCTGGACGCGCTGCAGTAACCCGTCTATTCACTTTTTGGTCCAGCTTTTGTGAGTGACGAGTGGTGCGCGGCGCATCGCGCCGCGCCTGCGAGCGGCGACGCCGCGAGCAGAACGAGGAAGGAGACAAAAGGTGGTGGTAGCACGACCTGGAGGTTCCGGTGACCGCGTTCGAGTTCGATCTGGACGCGCTGCAGTAGCGCTTCGGTTCTCTTTTCAGCGCAGCGGTCGCGGGAGACGAGTGCGACGCCCGGCAAAATAGTGGCGTCGAATAGTGGCGTCGAACCGTGGAGTCGCCGTGATTCTCAGGTGCGGCGGTGACCGAGCAGGGCGGTTCCTGCAAGCGCGAGCAGTGCCAGCAGTGCACCGAACCCGGGCGAGCCGTCGGTCGAAATCTCTGTTCCCGAGGTGCCGTTGGTCACCACCATGGTCTCCGTTTCTTCGGCAGTGGTCGTCGAGTCCGTCGGTTGGGCAGTGGCCGTTCCGGCTGTCTTCTCGTCGGGGCTTTCCTCAGTCCCTTCGGCGGCGGCTCCCTGCGCGGTGGTCGTCTGTTCCTGTTGCTCGGAGTCCGACTGGTCCGACCCGCGCTCGACGGTCAGGTCGACGGATGCGGTCGCGGTGGTGTCGGCGCTCTCGAACCACAGGGTGTACGTTCCGGGCGGGACCCCGGCGGCGTCGGCGGTCACCGTGGTATCGGTCCCGTCGACCGTGATGCGGGCGTAGTCCGGGTCGGAATCGTCGTCACCCGGCGAATCGACGGGTTCCCCAGCGCCGAGGACGGCGACGAGGTCGGTCGGCGAGAGGGACGCGGACGTGACGTGGAGGGTGTAGCCGTCCCGGTTGCTCGACACGTCGAGCGTGGCCGTCGTGGTTCCGTCGTCGCCGGCGTTCTCGACGGTGGTCTGGTCTGCGGTGGCGGCGAGTGCCTGCTCGGTGACGGTGAACGTGACCGTGGTGTTCTGCTCGCTGACGAGCCGGTAGGCACCCGGGTCGAGGTCGACCGTCTCGACCGTGAGGGACCCGTCGTCGCCGGTTGCGAGCTGGGCGACGAAGGCCCAGGTGTCGCCGTCCTGTTGCTGGAGTTCGGCAGTCGCGTTGGCGTCGAAGGCGTCGGTCTCGAGGACCTGCCCACGCCAGACTCGGCCGGCGTCGGTCGTCGAGGGGTCGTCCGTGTCCGCCTCGCCGTCGACGAGTTCGAACTGTCGCTGGACCCCGTCACCGTCCACGACGCGGAAGGTTCCGGGCGCGAGGCTGCCCGTCTCGACGAGGAGGGTGCCGGCGCTGTCGGCGGTGAGCTGGGCGACGAAGGCCCAGGTGTCGCCGTCCTGTTGCTGGAGTTCGACGGTCTCGGTCGCGGCGTAGGCGTCGGTCTCGAGGGTCTGGCCGACCTCGTGGGGACCATCGGAGAGGGAGACGGTCTCACTGGTCGAGCCATCGTTCTGGTCCGAGCTGCCGTCGTCGCCGGAGCTACCGTCGTCGCCGGTGCCGCCGTCGTCACCAGAGCCACCATCGTCTCCGGAGCTACCGTCATCGCCGGAGCCGTCATCGCCAGAGCCGCCGTCGTCGCCGGAGCCGCCGTCATCGCCGGAGCTACCGTCATCGCCGGAGCCGCCGTCATCGCCGGAGCTACCGTCATCGCCGGAGCCGCCGTCGTCGCCCTCACCGGCGAGGAGGTCGAACGTCAGTTCGGTGTTGTCGTCAGCCACGAGGCGGAAGGTACCCGGTTCGAGGTCGACCGTCTCGACCGTGAGGGAACCGTCGTCGCCGACGGCGAGTTCGGCCACGAAGGCCCAGGTGTCGCCGTCCTGTTGCTGGAGTTCGACGGTGGTGTTAGCGGCGAAGGCGTCTGTCACGAGCGTATCGCCGACCTCGTGGGGGCCATCCGAGACGTTCGTCACGTTCCCATCGGTGGCGGTGAGTTCGAGCGAGTCGGTCGCCGGCGTGTCCGCGCTGGTGACCGAGAGCGTGTAGTTCCCCGGGCTGACGCCGGTGAAGTTGGCCACGATGTCGGTGTCCGTGCTCGCGTTCGCGACGGCGACGTAGTCGGGGTCGGTGTCCGCGTCGGCGGGGTCGTCTTCGAGGCTCCCGGCGTCGAGGACGCCCGCGAGGTCGGTGGGAGAGAGGGTATCGGCCGTGATGTGGAGGGCGAAGCCGGCGCGGTTGCTCTCCACGTGCAGGGTGGTCGTTGTCTCGTTTCCGGTCGTCTCGACGACGGTGTGCTCTGCCTGGACGCTCAGCGTCTGCTCGGTGACGGTGAAGCCGACCTCGGTCCCGTTGCCGTCGACCAGCCGGTGCTCGCCCGTCGTGCGGTCGAGGGTATCGATGGTCAGGTTCCCGGTGCCGTCGGCGGTGACCTGGGCTTCGGTCACCCAGTCCGTGCCGTTCCATCGCTGGAGGTCGACGGTCGTGTTGGCAGCGAAGGCGTCGGTCTCGAGGGACTGGCCGCGCCAGAGGCGGCCGGCGTCGACGGTGGTGTTTTCGTCGCCGTCGTCCCCGCTGGAGTCGGTGACAGAGAGGTCGAGGTCGTCGGATTCGCCCGTATCAGCGACCACGAACGAGAACGTGTAGGGACCGGTCGCGACGCCGCTGAAGTTCGCCGTGACCCTCGTCGATGTGCTCGCATTCCGGAGCACGACGTAGTCGGGCTCGGTGTCGTCGTCCGTGGGGTCGTCTTCCAGTGTCCCGGCGTCGAGGACGCCCGCGAGCTCGGCCGGTGTCAGGTTGTCGGCCGTGACCTGTACGTCGTAGCCGACACGGTTGCTATCGAGGGCCAGCCCGGCACTGGTGTTGTTTCCGCTGGTCTCGACGGTCGTCACGTTCGAGCCGATGGAGAAGGTCTGTTGTGAGACGGCGAACTCGAGGACCGTCCCGTTCCCGTCGGTCAGGCGGTAGTCGTCGGTCTCGAGGTCGGCCGTCTGGACGGTCACGTGTCCGGTCTCGTTGGGGTACGCCTCCGAGACGAACTGCCAGCCAGAACTACCCTTCCGCTCCAGTTCGACCGACGCGTTGGCGTCGAAGGCGTCGGTCTCGAGGACCTGCCCGGCCCAGTAGCGACCACCGTCCTCGATGGGCGGGCTGGTGGTCGCGGTGACGGCGGGGATGGCGGCGGTCGCGACGAGCGATACGGCAAGTACCAGTGCGAGTAGCTGACTCGCGCGGAGAGGGCTCAGTGTCATCGTCGGGGACGTCCCACCGCTGGGCAGCCAGACCGTGACAGCCAGCGAGCAGGGCGCATTCTCGAAAATTTTTCACCCAACATATTTGTAACTTGTTGTGTCTCTCCGCTGGAATTCGGCCGGTCCCTGGAAGACGAACGAGAAATCGAATGCTCCGGGACGCTGGCGCTCTACGTAGCCGTCTACAGGTCCGCCCCGACCGCGGCCTCGACGGAGTCGAACCCGTCACGTTCGAGCAGGTCGAGCAGGCCGCGGTTGATGTCGCGCGCGAGGGAGGGACCCTCGTACACGAGGCCGGTGTAGAGCTGGACGAGCGAGGCCCCGGCGCGAATCTTGTCGTAGGCACCCTGAGCGTCCGAGACGCCACCGACGCCGATGACCGGGACGTCGACGCGCTCGGCGACGAAGCGGATCATCTCGGTGGCGCGGTCCTCGATGGGCGCACCCGAGAGCCCGCCGGTCTGGGCTGCATTGGGACTCTGAAGGGAATCCGGGCGTTCCGTGGTCGTGTTGGTCGCGACGACACCGTCGAGGTCGAGGTCGGTCACGATGTCGAGGGCGTCCTCGATGGCCGGCTCGGGGAGGTCGGGCGAGAGCTTGACGAGCAGGGGGGAGGCACCCGCGTCCTTGACTGCAGCGAGGATGGCCTCCATCTCGTCGCGGTTCTGGAGGTCCCGCATCCCCTCGGAGTTCGGGCAGGAGACGTTGACGACGAAGAAGTCGCCGCCCTCGGCGACCTGTTCGTAGGTGTAGCGGTAGTCTTCGGGGGCCTCCTCGGCGGGTGTGGACTCCGAGAGGGCGATGTTGACGCCCACGGGGATGTCCGGGCGGTTCAGCTTTCGGAGGCGGCGGCCGACGCGGTCGGCACCCTGGTTGTTCAGCCCCATGCGGTTGACGATGGCGCGGTCCTCGCGGAGCCGGAACATGCGCGGGCGCGGGTTGCCCGGCTGTGCTTCGGCGGTAACGCCACCCACCTCGATGTGGCCGAATCCGAGCGCGGCGACCGCCCGCGGGACCTCGGCGTTCTTGTCGAAGCCGGCGGCGACGCCGACCGGTGCGGGGAACGTCTGGTCGAACACGTCGACGTGGAGCCGGTCGTCGTCGACCCGATATCGGCTCGCGAGTGCTGTCTCTACTGGTGTGTCCTGTACCGCCGACAACAGTCCGTGGACCGTGTTGTGCGCTGTCTCTGCGGGCAGCGCGAAGAACAACGGCCTGGCGACGTCGTAGAGAGTCATCTACGCATCAGGGGGATACCGACCCGTAAAAGCGTCCCGAAGCCCCGGCGACCGATGGTACGTTGCTTAGAACTCGTGTTCGACCTCGTCCTTGTCTGCTTTCTGGATGATGATCTTGTCCTCCCGCACGCGTACGAAGACCTCGTCTCCGATCTCCATGCCGGCGACCGCAAGCTCGTCTTCGTGGAGGTTGATGTGCACGTTGTGGTATTCCCCGTTCTCGTCTTTGGCACCACTCGGGCTCAACTTCTTTTTCCGTACCATCGCGGTAGTCTATCTCGTGTGTTCGCCACAGGACATACATAAGTGTTTTCTACGGCTGAACACGCGGCGACACGTCACGCGCACAGAATATTCCACGCGTGGAATTCGGCCCAAAACCGGGAATCAGGAGACGGGACCGACCCCGGTTTTGGGGCCCGTATATAAACACATCGTCGCCGTCACCCGTTTTCGGGGGATATCTTTATCACGGGTCGTGTGTTGCGTTGACATGGAGGGAAAAATCATGGTACGTGAAGATGGTAAGCGAAACTTCGCGCTGCGTGAACAGAACGGCGAATCAAGTGTCTTCTCGGGCAACACGCCACGACAGGCAGCGCTGAAGGCTGCGCGGCGACTCGAACCGGCACCGAGTGAGGGCGATGCTGACCGCATCGAGCTCCGACTCCGCGAGAAAGGCACCGACAAGGTCCACATCTACGAGGGATGGGCCTGGCGCGAGACCGCGCCGGACGACAAACCGGACTGGATGCCGAGCGAGATCACCGAGGCGAACGTCTCCAAGAAGGGTATCGAACACCTCGAAGAGTGAGGTTCGGTACTCGAGCGCGACTCGCGCGAGTACACGCGAATCAACAACCGTTTTTAGGAGGACACCGCACTCAGTCGTACGCGGTTCACACCCGACCAGACCTGACGCGACCAGCGAGGGATGACCGGTCGGCCTCCACCCGCGTCACATCGTTCTGACCAACGACCTCGGAGCGGCTGCACTGTCGTGACCGTGGTTGCCTCTGTGTGACCGCTGTCTCACGTCAACAGGTTCTCACACCGCGCGCAGTTCGACGAGGTTAAATGTCTCACCCTACTCTCTCAGGATGTGAACGACGTGGCGCTCAGCGCCACCCCCTCCGGCCGTGACCCGGCACGGAGGCAGGCACGTTTCCAGCGCCGTCGGCATCGACACGCTGGTCCCGTCGAGGAACCCTCGGCGTCGGACTCGATTCGATGCCCTTATACGTACGAGCGCGCTGGGATAAGAACGCAGAAAGCACATACGCGATTCGGGACGCGTTGAACTCGTGTCCCAATCTCGGACCATGTCTGCCGGGGTCGCCCCGGCGGAAGCACGCGAACTTCGATGGGTTTAATACCTGTCTCGGAGTACGTTCAGGTCCGAAAGGAAATGAGGATTCCACCCCTGCGGTCCGCCGTATACGATGGAATCTGATGTTAGCCTTGGTAGTTCGGTGACGCCTGATCGGCCACGCCGGTCGGTTCACCGAACATGGACCACGCAATGCAATGGATACACCATTCACATGGTGTACCCGCCAAGCCCCCCGAGCATCAGCTCGGGAGCATTCCGGTTGATCCTGCCGGAGGTCATTGCTATTGGAGTCCGATTTAGCCATGCTAGTTGCACGAATTCATATTCGTAGCAGATAGCTCAGTAACACGTGGCCAAACTACCCTATAGACCAGAATAACCTCGGGAAACTGAGGCTAATGCTGGATACTCCTCTATTCCTGGAATGGATTGAGGTACAAATGCTCCGGCGCTATAGGATGTGGCTGCGGCCGATTAGGTAGACGGTGGGGTAACGGCCCACCGTGCCAATAATCGGTACGGGTTGTGAGAGCAAGAGCCCGGAGACGGAATCTGAGACAA